>NZ_LMWH01000228.1 GCF_001507435.1 Streptomyces sp. NRRL F-5122 | reverse complement strand
CGGCGGTGGAACCGCTCTTCGGGGGTTCAGGGGTGGGGCGGCCGGAGCCGCCCGCCGAGGGGCGCGGGGTGTCAGGACCTGGCCGAGTCCATGGCGGCGGAGCGCGGGCGACGGCGGCGCAGGACACCGCGGCGCGGCTCCTGGTCGGGCAGCCAACCGAAGGTCAGACAGCTCCCGGCGGCCCCCAGCAGCAGGCCGACCAGGAAACCGCCCAGGTTGGACGTGAGCCAGGTCCCCAGGGAGAGCAGGATGCCGAGGACCGAGCAGAACAGCCGCTGGGCCGGGCTGAGGAGGATCAGCAGCCCGCACACCAGCATCACGGAGGGCAGCAGATATCCCGCGAGGCCCTGCATGCCGATGTGCATGACCACCTTGAGCGACGCCTTCTCCGTCAGGAGGATCTCCGCCCCGCCCAGCGCCAGAAGCAGCCCGCCCCAGAAGGGGCGGTCCGACCGCCATCGGCGGAACGCGGTCCTCGCGCGGCCGGCCATCAGCAACCCGTGTCGCTGAAGCCGAGCTTGAGCCCGGGCAGCTTGAAGACGCCTGCTGTGGTGGCGTAGTTGGTCTGCCGCAGCCGGGCGATGTGCACGGTGTCCGCCTGCTGGCCGAAGACGCCCTTGTTGCCCTGCACCCCGGCCTTGGTCAGGGTACTGGCGTCGTTGCCGATCTCGATGCCGTTGAATTCGGCGTCACCGGACAGGTCCGTGGAGTCGGTGGTCAGATCGCTGGCGATGACCTTGTCCTTGCCGCCACCCGCGGTGATCTTCAGGTTGGTGCCGCCCAGGTCGACGCTCTGGCACAGCTTGACGAGTGTCGCGTCCTTGATCGCGGAAGTGACGACCAGCACCTGCCCGCCGGTGTCACCGGCGTTCGGGCTGTCGTCCGCCATGTTGTCGAGGTTGCCGAACTGCTCGAATCCGGTACCGCTCAGGTCGTCGGCGGTGACCGTGAAGGGCATGCCGGAGATGGCGAACTGCACACCCAGCGCACCTTGGGCGGTCATGATCGCGAGAACGGCGGCGATCGCGGTGGCCGGCACTGCCATCACGGCGGCGCGGCGCAGGCGGACCCGCCCGCGTCGGGCGGGCGGCCCGTCGGCGGTGGAACCGCTCTTCGGGGGTTCAGGGGTGGGGCCGGGGGACGCCGTGGCATCCGAGGACGAGGCCATGTCTGCTCCTGGGCACAGTCGAATGTGATGAGGGCTTCGTTGGCACGTTGTCCTGGCGCGGACAGCGGCTGCCGCGACCGCCCCTCACGCCTCCCGGCAAGGGCAGGGGCTTGCTCCACGCGGCAGTTACCGCCGAGGAAGTTACCGGTGGTTACATTCAAGGGTCAAGAGAGTTGTGGGAAAAGGGTGTCGGTTGTGCGGTGCCTGTGCTCCGGGGCCCCCTCCGGCCCGCCCGACGGTGACCGCCGACCTGCGCCGTCCCGCCCGCCGAGCATCAACTTGCCCTCAGCGCCTTGACGTTGACGAGGCATCAGGTCTACAACGTCCACTGTTTCCCCAACGGATCCGTGGCGCCGGATCCGTCGCACCGCGCACGTCACTCTCCCGGTCCCCGCCCTTTCCGGGTGCGGTGCGATGCACGGATCCTTCACATCCGACCGCGATCCGGAATTCCCCGCGACACCGGCGAGTCCGTCGTGCTCCCGTCCGCGGACCCCCCGGTGGCCCGGATGCCGCTGCCGTGGTCACACGCCCTGAAGGCGTCATGGCAGGCGTCGGCACCCCGGCACACCCTCACCACCCCCCACTTCGGAGAAGAGGCACCCCCATGCGTACGCCCCGATCCCTGCTCGCCGTCACCGTCGTCGCCGCCGCTCTCGCCGTGGCCGCGGCGTCCCCCGCCTCGGCGGACGGCACCGTGCTGACCACCGGTGGAGTGGACGGAACCGCCGTCGCCGTCGGTGACACCCTCAACGCGTCGCTCGCGAGCGGCACCGCAGCCACGCTCTACTCCAGCGCCACGGGCACCAGCGGAGTCTCCTGCGCCTCGTCGACGTTCACCGCCGCAGTCACCGACAACCCGGCGGCGCCCGGCACCGCCACCGAGTCGCTCACCGGCCACACCTTCGACAGCAGCAGCTGCACCAGCAACGTCACCGGCGTCCTTGGCGTCACCGGCATCACCGTCGACAACCTGCCCTACACCACCACGGTTGCCTCCGACGGCGCGATCGACGTCGCTCCGGCGGCCGGCTCCACCATCCAGACCACCGTCAAGCTGCGCACCCTGCTCGGCACCATCACCTGCGTCTACCAGGCCCCGGGCCTGACCGGCGCGGCGAGCAACACCGACAACAGCATCACCTTCACCGGCCAGCGGTTCAGCAAGACCTCCGGCTCGTCGCTGTGCTTCGCCAACGGCTACTTCACGGCGAAGTACGCCCCGGTCACCGACAGCGCCGGGACGGACGGCCCCGCGGTCTTCGTCAACTGACGCCGACCGCACCCGACGGCCGTCTCCGATCCCGGCGGACCCGGGGGCGGTCGTCTCAGCCGCGCCTGCGCCGCAGCGCCAGGGCGGTGCCCCCGGCGACCACCAGGAACGCTCCGGCGCCGCCCGCCAGCACTGGCAGCGACGGGCCGCTGCCGGAAGCCGGTGCGGCGGCCGCCGCGGGGGTGCCGGGCACCGAGGTCACCGGCTCGGCAGGCGCCGGTGAGGTGCTCGGTGCGGGCCGGCTCGGCGACGGGGCGGGGGCGGGCGAGTGCGACGGCTTCTTCCTCCCGGCCGTGCCCGAAGCGGTGGAGGCACCCGGGGAGCCGGCCCGGGTGCCGGCACCGCCGGAGGACCTGGACGCCGGGAACACCACGTCCGAGCAGGAGTAGTAGGTGTCCGTCGTGCTCGAGTTCTGCCAGATCGTGAACAGCACATGGCGGCCCGAGCGGTCCGCGGGCAGCTTCGCCCCGATCCGGTACGCGCCGCCGGTCAGCGGTGGGTCGGTCACCTGGGCGAAAGGCCGCTGTGGGAGGTCGGACCAGGTCAGCGGCTTGGTCGGGTCGTAACCCGGCTTCGTCAGGAACAACTTGAAGGTGCCCGTGTGCGGGATCGTCGAGCTGTAGGCCATCGTCAGTGAGCTCCCGGGCGTGAGCCGGGTCGACGGCCAGTCCGGGCGCGCCAGGTCGAGTCCCTTGTAGGCGGGCAGTCCGCCACTGCACAGCCTGCCGTCGGGGATGAGCTGCCGGTCCCTGCCGTTCACGCCGGCCACCCGCAGGTTGTCCCAGGCGGTGAACGGGGCGCCGTTCGCCGCGATCGCCGCTCGGCACGCGGTGGTCGCGCGGGCGGCGCCCTCGGGCGAGCACGCGAAAACCCGGCTGACCGGATCGGTGGGGGCTCCATGGGCGAGTGCGGGCGTCGCCGGCAGCAGTGTGGCCGCCGCGGCGACGGCGGCCACGGCGACGGTGCGGTGTGCGGTCATCCGGTGTCTCCAGGCACATCAGGTGCGGCAGGTGCGTATCGAGGAGTACGGGGACGGGGTGACCGGTGTTCAGCGAGGTGCCCAGCACGACGCCCGGCGGCCGGCGGTGGCGCTCGCCGGCCGGCCGTTAGCGTAGGCCCATGGCAACGGAGAAGGCTCCCAAGGCGGTTGAGGTGATATGTCCGGGCTGCGGCTCGGCCGGGGCGCGAGCTGTCCCGGAGGTCTGCGACGACCAGGCCTGTATGCGTGCGGGCCTGGCGGACCGGCTGGCCCGCACTCCGGGCGTCTCCTCGCGGTTCGACGGATGTCTGCACTTCGTCGAGGGCATGGTGATGGTCGCCGTCGGCGTCGCCCTCGCGTACAGCGGGGTCGACAACGACAAGCCGCTGTACACGATCGGTGGTTCGCTGCTGGCCGTGCTCCTGTTCGTCGGCACCGTCGTCGTGGTGCGGGGGGAGGGCCGCGATCGGGCTCTCGTGGCGGCCGGGGAGCCCCGTGCCGACGCCTTGTGGCGATCGGCGTACAACTGCCCCGCGTGCGAGTCGGTGTTCTGCCCGGGCGGCGGTCCGTGGCAGGGTCTGCTGACGCCGGAGCAGTTCAAGAAGTTCGTGTGGACCGAGGCCGGCTACGGCAAGCAGCTCGAGGAGCGGTTCAAGGACGTGGACCTGCCTCCCGGGATCCTGACCGGCCCTGGAGGAGAGCGAGACCATGCCTGACGCCCCCGTGATCCTCGCCGACGAGCCCGGCTCCTTCCCGCACGGCGTGCTCTCCGCACGGCATCCCGCGCTCATCCGTGCGGTGCAGGACGCCTTCCCGTACGGTCCGGGCCGGCGGCGCGCGCTTGACGAACTCCTGACCGGTGCCACCGAGGGCCTCATCGAACCGCTCGGCACCGAGGACGACGAGCAGTGGGCCCGCTGGGGTTCGGGGGAGTATCTCGGACGGTCCTGGTTCGAGGTTCCCTTCCTCTGGTCCGAGAGCTACTTCTACCGCCGGCTCCTCCAGGCCGTCGGCTACTTCGGGCCAGGGAGCTGGCAGGGCATCGACCCGTTCCGCCCCTTCAAGCTCGCCGAGCTCGACGCGCCGGAGACGGACGAGGAGCTGGCGGCGCTGGACCGGCTCGGGGAGCAGCCCCTCGACGAGCAGGCGCAGGCGCTGCTCCACGGCTCGCTCTGGGGCAACCGCGCCGATCTGGGCTTCCGCCTCTCCGCGCCCGGTGCGCCGACGGCCGTCACCCGGCTCGTCGCGGACGACAGTGAGGTGTTCTGGTCCCTGCTGCCCGTCGACACGCTCTGCCTGGTCGCGGACAACGCCGGGCGTGAGTTGATCCCGGATCTGCTGCTCCTCGACCACCTGCTCCGCCACGGGCGGGCGCGGCGGGCGCTGCTGCACGTGAAGGTCCACCCCTACTACATCTCCGACGCCACTACGGCGGACGTCGTCGACGCGGTGCGTCGGCTGGCCGGTGCCAAGGGCGCGGCGGCCGGTGCCGGGGAACGCCTGTGGACGGCGATGGCCGAGGGCCGGCTGGAGGTGCGGACCCACCCCTTCTCCTGCGCCCCGCTGCCGTACGCGGACATGCCGGAGGACCTGCGCGCGGAGTTCGCCGCGGCCGACCTGACGATCTTCAAGGGCGATCTCAACTACCGCCGTCTGGTGGGCGACCGTCTGTATCAGCCGACGACACCGTTCGAGGATGTGACGGCCTGGTTCCCCGGGCCGGTCGCCGCGCTGCGCACCCTGAAGTCCGATGTCATCGTGGGGCTGGAGCCGGACACCGAGGCGGCCCTGGTCGCCGCCGAGGAGCAGCGATGGCGCACCAGTGGCGCACACGCGCTGATCCAGGTGCGGCCCTGAGGATCAAATGAGCCTCAGGGGAAGGGACTTGATGCCGTTGATGAAGTTCGAGACCAGCCGCGTGGGCGGTGCGGCGGGGCGGGGAGCGGTGGGCAGGACCCGTAGGGCCTCCTCGTAGAGGACGTTCAGCTGCAGCCGGGCGAAGTGCGCACCGAGGCAGACATGAGGTCCGTCCCCGAAGGAGACGTGAGGATTGGGCGTGCGGGACAGCTCCAGACTGTCCGGCGCGGCGAAGACGCGTTCGTCCCGATTGGCGGACGCGTGGAAGACGACCACTTTGTCACCCGCCCGGATGCGCCGGCCGGCCAGCTCGGTGTCCCGGGCGGCGGTCCGCCGGAAGCTGAGGACGGGCGGGTGCCAGCGCAGCAACTCGTCGACCGCCAAGGGAGGTCGGTGCGTCCCGGCGCGTAGTTCCCGGTACGCCACCGGATGCTCGGCCAGTGCGAGGAGACCGCCGGGCGCCGCGCCGCGCACGGTGTCGTTGCCCGCGACGGTCAGCAGGAAGAAGAACATCTCCAGCTCGGGTTCCGTGAGTTCGGGGTCGGTGGCGAGCGTGGTCATGATGTCGTCGGCAGGACGGTCCCGTTTGTACGCGGCGAGCTGCTGCGCGTAGCCGAACATGTCGCGCAGCGCGGCGGGGGACCGCGGGTTGACGGGCCGGCCGTCCGCGTCCAGCACGGACTCGCCCGCCTCGTCCGGGTCCTGGTAGCCGATCACTCGCTGCGTCCAGTGCAGGAGCAGGCCGCGGTCCGACTCGGGCACACCGAGCAGGTCGGCGAGGTTGAGCACGGCGTAGTCGTCGGTGACGGCGGCGACCACGTCACAGACGCCGTCGCCCTCGCGCGCGAGCGCGAGCGCGCCGGCGAGCAGGGAGCGGGCCCGGGTGCGGGCCCCTGCCGCGAAGCGGTCGACGCGGCGGGGGGTGAAAGCCCGGCTCACCTGCCGTCTCAGCCGGCCGTGGTCGGGCGGGTCCTGATTGAGCATCATGCGCCGGATGAACGGCAGGTCGCCGGGGTCGGGGTCGCGGATCTGGGTGGCGCCGAGGCTGGAGGAGAACGTCGCGGCGTCCTTGAGGACGTGCGTGACGTCCGCGTGCCGGGTCACCGCCCAGAACCCCGGCCCGGCCGGCCAGCCGAGCACTTCCGGCTCCTCCTGCCAGGCGACCGGGTGGTGGTCGCGCAGCGTGCGGTACTCCGCGTGGGGGACGCCGAGGGCGTACCTGCGGGGATCGAAGACGTCGGGTACGGGTGGGGCGCTCTCGCGGACGCTCACGCGCCGGAGCCTTCCGCGGCGGCCGGCTCCCGCTCGGCGGCCGCCGGGTGCCCGTCCGCGCGCAGGAAGTCCTCCACGGCCCGGATGAGGTCCAGCGGGGCCTCGTCCATCGCGTAGTGCCCGGCCGAGGGCAGTTCGAGGAGCGAGCCGTGCGGATACCAGCGCATCCAGGTCTCCCGCAGGAGCCCGGCCGTCAGCGCGGGGTCCAGGGCGCCCGCGACGGCCAGCGCGGGCACCGGAGAACCCGTGACCTCGGTGTGGAAGTCCTCTCCGGCCCAGGAGTCGAGCCAGGTCCGGAACGCCTTGGCGTCGCTGTGCGCCAGTGAGCGCGCCACCATCCGGTCCAGCCATGCCGCTGGCGCCCGGCCGCCGGTGGTGACGTCGATGATGATGCGCCGGTTCTGGGGCTTGTGCGCGGCGTCCGCGAACAGCTCCCACTGGTCGGCGGGCATCTGCATCCCGCCGGCGGGCACGGGCGAGATCCCGACGATCCGGCGCAGCCGCTCGGGGGCCCGCACCAGGAGCCGTTGGGCCACCGCGCCGCCCATGGAATGCCCGATCACCGAGAACCTGTCCCAGCCCAGCCGGTCCGCGAGGCAGACGAGGTCGGCGGCGGCCTCCGCGGTGCCGAAGGCGCCGGGTGCGTCCTTCGCGGCTCCGTATCCGCGCAGATCCACCAGGGCGTAGGTGAACGCGGCCCGGTCGAGATCGGGCAGCACCGCCGCGTACGCGGCGCGGTCGGTGAACCAGCCGTGCACGGCGAACACCTTGTGGGGGCCGTCGCCGTGCACTTCATGAGGCAGCACGAAGGAGGTCATGCGACCACGGTGGCCCGGGCCAGGTGGGTCGGCAAGGGGGCGTGCGGGGCTCCGGGGCTCTGCCGCGGACCTGCCTCGCAGGGCGAGAGGCCGGTTGAACGTGCCTGTTCCACCCCTGCGCCCCCGATTCACGCGTTGGTGTGAGCCTGTTCCGCCCCGCGGATGCCGTCGAGGGGCCACGGGTAGGGCCACCGCCATGACGCAGCCGTTCGAGCTCCCCCGCTTCTACATGCCGTACCCCGCACGGCTGAACCCGCATGTCGACGAGGCGCGGGCCCACTCCACCCAATGGGCCCGCGCGATGGGCATGCTGGAGGGATCCGGCATCTGGGAACAGTCCGACCTCGACGCACACGACTACGGGCTCCTGTGCGCGTACACGCACCCCGACTGCGACGGGCCGGCCCTCTCGCTGGTCACCGACTGGTACGTGTGGGTGTTCTTCTTCGACGACCACTTCCTGGAGGCCTTCAAACGCACCCAGGACCGTGAGGGCGGCAGGGCCCATCTGGACCGGCTGCCCCTGTTCATGCCTCCGGACCTGGCAACACCCGTGCCGGAGCCCGAGAATCCGGTGGAGGCCGGGCTCGCCGACCTGTGGGCGCGCACGGTGCCCGCCATGTCCCTGGACTGGCGCAGGCGCTTCGCGGTCGCCACGGAGCATCTGCTCAACGAGTCGCTGTGGGAACTGTCCAACATCAACGAAGGCCGGATCGCCAACCCCGTCGAGTACATCGAGATGCGCCGCAAGGTGGGCGGCGCCCCCTGGTCCGCGGGCCTCGTGGAGTTCGCGACCGCCGAGGTGCCCGCATCCGTGGCCGCGTCACGGCCGCTGCGGGTGCTCATGGAGACGTTCTCCGACGGGGTGCACCTGCGCAACGACCTCTTCTCGTACCAGCGTGAGGTCGAGGAGGAGGGTGAACTGAGCAACGGGGTCCTCGTCCTGGAGACCTTCTTCGGCTGCACCACGCAGCAGGCCGCGGACACCGTCAACGACATCCTCACCTCGCGGCTTCACCAGTTCGAGCACACCGCGCTCACCGAAGTGCCCGCCCTCGCCGTGGAGAAGGGCCTCGCACCCGACGAAGTGGCCGCCGTCGCGGCCTACACACGGGGCCTTCAGGACTGGCAGTCCGGGGGCCACGAATGGCACTTGAGGTCAAGCCGCTACATGAACAAGGGGGCCCGCACCACTAGGCGGTCCCTCGGGCTCTCCGGTATCGGCACGTCCGCCGCCGACGTGAGCGGTCTGCTCGCCGCCGAGGCCGGTGCCGCGGGGGGACCCGACGCACCCCTCGCAAAGCGACTGCGCGCCTACACCCATGTCCCCTTCCAGCAGGTGGGACCGTCGCTGATCCCCGACTTCCACATGCCCTACGACGTGGAGCTCAGCCCGCATCTGGACGGTGCCCGCGGCCGCCTGACTCCGTGGATGCACCGGATGGGCATGCTCCAGGAGGGGGTCTGGGACGAGGACAAGCTGGCGGCGTACGACCTGCCGCTGTGCGCGGCGGGCCTGGACCCGGACGCCACCCCCGAGGCGCTGGACCTCAGCTCCGGGTGGCTCGCCTGGGGCACGTACGGTGACGACTACTACCCGCTGGTCTTCGGCCACCGCCGTGATCTCGCGGCGGCCCGGCTGTGCACCGAGCGGCTGTCCTCGTGCATGCCCGTCGACGACGAGGAACCTCCCCTTCCGGCCAACGGCATGGAGCGCGGTCTGATCGACCTGTGGACCCGCACCACCGCGCAGATGACCCCGGAGCAGCGGCGCACCCTGCGGGCCGCCGTCGACACCATGACCGAGAGCTGGCTGTGGGAGCTGTCGAACCAGCTCCAGAACCGCATCCCGGACCCGGTCGACTATCTGGAGATGCGCCGCGCCACCTTCGGCGCCGACCTCACCAAGAACCTCTGCCGCCTGGGCCACGACCCCGACGTCCCGCCGGAGGTGTACCGCAGCGGCACGGTCCGGTCCCTGGAGAACGCGGCCATCGACTACGCGATGCTGATCAACGACGTCTTCTCGTACCAGAAGGAGATCCAGTACGAGGGCGAACTCCACAACGCCCTGCTGGTCGTGCAGAACTTCTTCGGCTGCGACTACCCGACGGCGCTGCGCATCGTCAACGACCTGATGACCCAGCGCATGCAGCAGTTCCAGCATGTCGCCGACCACGAACTGCCCGTGCTGTGCGGCGACTTCGAGCTGTCCGAACAGGCACGCGCGACCCTTCGGGGCTATGTGCTGGAGCTGCAGAACTACATGTCCGGCATCCTGCACTGGCACCGGGGCTGCCACCGCTACGGTGCGGACGACCTCGCCCGCCGTGTGCACGGTTTCGTGCCGGACCTGGCGTCCTCGGTCGGCTTCCGGGGGGTGCCGGTGACACGCTGACCGTATCCCGGGCCGCCTCGGCGGCGTGCTCCACCGCGGCTCGCGCCCGCACGACCGGGTGCGGGCGCGAGCGGGCGGCCGGGAAGAAGGGGTGGCCGGGGCATTCCGTGACGCGCAGCAGCCGTCCTCGTCGTGGCCGTCGAACCACGGCCCGTGCGCGCGCAGTGTGCCGAGGTGCCGGCGGCCGTCGGCGTACCCGGTGCGGTCGCCGTGCCGCTGCCGCCCCGCGCGTGGTCCACCGTACGGAACCGGCGTACGCCGGGACCCCATGTGGAGCGGCGGCCCCGGCGGAGCGGCTGCCGGCGCAGGTGCGGAGCGCCGCGGCGTGACCGGCGGGCAGGACCCGGCCACGGCACCCACCGGACGCCATGGCCGCAATCGGCTCGCATCCGTCGCGGCGGAGGGGCAGGATGCTGCCCGTAGCCCCTGGGAGGATCCGGACCTGCGGAGGTATGGATGACCGGCACGCCCGCGCCGCCCGACACGGCCGGCCCCACGCCCTTCACCGCGGAGGACTACGCGGCGCGGATGCGGCGCGCCGCCGAGGCCGCCGACGCGGCGGGACTCGCCGGGCTCCTGATCGCGCCCGGACCCGATCTGGTGTGGCTCACCGGATACCGTCCGGTGGAGACCGAACGCCTCACCCTGCTGGTGCTGCGGGCCGGGCACGACCCCGTCCTCGTCGTCCCCACCCTGGAGGCGCCCGACGCGGCGGAGGCGGCCGGCGCGCCCGCACTGACACTGCGCGACTGGACCGACGGCAAGGACCCCTATGACGCGGCCGCCGGCCTGCTCGGGGCCCGGGGGCGGTACGGCATCAGCGACAACGCCTGGGCCCTGCATCTGCTCGGCCTGCGCGAGCGGCTCCCGGACGTCGACCATGTCGCCCTCACCCGCGCCCTTCCGATGCTGCGGGCCGTCAAGGACGCGGCGGAGCTGGACCGGCTCGCGGCCGCGGGCACGGCGGCGGACGCGGCGTACGAGGAGATCCTGAAGGTCGCCTTCGGCGGCCGCAGGGAACGGGAGGTCGCCGAGGACCTCGCCGGTCTGCTGCGGCGGTTCGGGCACGCGCAGGTGGACTTCACCATCGTGGCCTCGGGACCCAACGGCGCCAATCCGCATCACGAGGCCGGCGAGCGCGTCATCCAGCGAGGCGACATGGTCGTCCTGGACTTCGGCGGTCTCAAGCACGGCTACGGCTCCGACACCTCCCGCACCGTCCACGTCGGTGAACCGAACGACGAGGAGCGCGAGGTGCACGACCTCGTGCGCGCGGCGCAGGAGGCCGGGTTCCGGGCGGTCGGGCCGGGCGCGGCGTGTCAGGACGTGGACCGTGCGGCCCGCGCCGTCATCGACGACGCCGGGTACGGCGCGTACTTCATCCACCGCACGGGGCACGGCATCGGTGTCACCACCCATGAGCCGCCCTACATGATCGAGGGCGAGGAACAGCCTCTCGTCCCCGGGATGTGCTTCTCCGTGGAGCCCGGCGTTTATCTGCCCGGTCGCTTCGGCGTCCGTATCGAGGACATCGTGGCGGTCACCCAGGACGGCGGGCGGCGCCTGAACGAGACGTCCCGCGAGATGGCGATAGTCGACTGAGACGGCGCAGGCCGGCCGCGGCAGGACCGCGCGGCGGCGCCCGGCCGACCCGGCACCCAGGAGCCCCCCAGCACGCATCCGAGACGACAACGGCGCGATCATGACCCAGGCACCGACACCGACGGCGGAGACCGTACGCCGGCTGGCCCGTTCCCTGCTCCCCGAGGGCGAGCAGGCGGCTGTGACTCCCGTCGAGGAGGGCGGGACCACATGGTGGGTCGGCACGCGCCATGTGCTGCGGTTGGCCCCCGACCGCGAGGCCTCCCTGCGCCAGCTTCGGGAACTGCGGCTGCGCTCCCTCGTACGCGCGCACGTGGCGCTCGCGGTGCCGACGAGCGTGGCCCGCGGAGAGTGGGCCGACGGACTCTCCTACACCCTAGACACGCGCCTTCCCGGTGCCACCGGCGAGGAGCCGGGCGTCTCGGCGGTGGGCGAGGCGGATCTCGCGGCGCTGCTCACCGCACTGCGTGAGGTACCGGTCCGTCAGGCCGAGACGCTCGGTGTCCCGCGTGTCGCGCCACGGTCGCTGGAGACGCTGCGCGCGGCCGCCGTGAGCGCCGCGGGACGGCTCGCGGAGGCGGACGAGTTCGACCCCGCCCGGCTGGCCCAGCTCGCCGCGCCCGCCGCCCGCCAACTGGGCGTGCAGTCCGGCGCGGCGGTGCTGGTGCACCACAACCTGGGGCGGGCGCACCTCGTGGTGAGTGGCGACGGGCGGGTGCGGGGCGTCCTCGGCTGGACCGACGCGATCGTCGGCGACCCGGCCGAGGACATCGCCTCCCTCTCCGCCGCCGTGGGAGCCCCCGCCGCGGTCCGCGCCGCGACCCTCGCCGGCTACGGTGCCCGTCCCTGTCTGCGCGGCCTGTGGCTCGCCCGCTGCGACACGCTCGTACGCCTCGCCGACGCGCTCGACGGCCGCGACGACACCCCGCTGCCGGTCCTGCGCGGCAGGGTCCTGCGCGCGTGGGAATCGATCATGCTGGAGCGGGTGACGGAACTGCCCGGCGAGGAGGCACCGTAGCGGCGGGCCCGGGTGCGATGACGCCCGGGCCCGACGGCACCGGTATCACTCCTGCGTCAGAACCACGCACGACTCGCCCGGCAGGCTCAGCACACCGTCCTCGTCGGGCGGCGGCACGGGCTCCCACGCGGCCAGTACGCGCGTGGACGTGATGCCGAGCGGGACACGGGCCGGCTCCTTGCCGAAGTTGACCGCCACCCGGACGTCGCCGCGGCGGTAGGCGAGCCAGCGGGCGTCCTCGTCGTGGGCGACCTTGACGTCATCGAGATCGGGGTCGGCGAGATCGGGCTGGTCGCGGCGCAGGGCGATCAGCTCGCGGTACCAGGCCAGCACCCGTGCGTGGGGCTCGCGTTGCGGCTCGGACCAGTCGAGGCAGGAGCGGTCGCGGGTCGCCGGGTCCTGCGGGTCGGGCACGTCCTCCTCCGCCCAGCCGTGCGCGGCGAACTCAAGGCGCCTGCCCCGGCGTACGGCGTCGGCGAGTTCGGGATCGGTGTGATCGGTGAAGAACTGCCAGGGTGTGCCCGCGGCCCACTCCTCGCCCATGAACAGCATCGGAGTGAACGGGGCGGTGAGCACGAGCGTCGCCGCGCACGCCAGGAGGCCGGGGGAGAGGGATGCCGACAGCCGGTCGCCCAGCGCTCGGTTGCCCACCTGGTCGTGGGTCTGGGCATAACCGAGCAGGCGGTGTGCCGAGACCCGGGTGCGGTCCAGCGGGCGGCCGTGCCGCCGGCCGCGGAACGTCGAGTAGGTCCCATCGTGGAAGAAGCCGCCCGCCAGCGTCTTGGCCAGGGCCGTCAGGGGGGCGCGCGCGAAGTCCTCGTAGTAGCCCTGCGATTCGCCGGTCAGCGCGGTGTGCAGCGCGTGGTGGAAGTCGTCGTTCCACTGGGCGTGCAGCCCGAGGCCGTGCTCGGCGCGCGGGGTGATGACCCGCGGGTCGCCGAGGTCCGACTCGGCGATCAGGAAGAGCGGCCTGCCCACGTCGGCGGCCAGAGCGTCCACTGCCGACGACAGTTCCTCCAGGAAGTGGATCGCGCGCGTGTCGCACAGCGCGTGCACGGCGTCGAGCCGCAGTCCGTCGATCCGGTAGTCCCGCAGCCACGCCAGCGCGCTGCCGATGAGATACGCGCGCACCTCGTCCGAGCCCGGCGCGTCCAGGTTCACGGCGGCGCCCCAGGGGGTGTGGTGCGTCTCGGTGAAGTACGGTCCGAACGCGGGCAGGTGGTTGCCGGAGGGGCCGAGGTGGTTGTGGACCACGT
The DNA here is from genome assembly GCF_001507435.1 of Streptomyces sp. NRRL F-5122. Classification (GTDB taxonomy): domain Bacteria; phylum Actinomycetota; class Actinomycetes; order Streptomycetales; family Streptomycetaceae; genus Streptomyces; species Streptomyces lannensis. The sequence continues at coordinate 421,500 of NZ_LMWH01000228.1, read as the reverse complement.
CCAGCACGACGCCGAGCCCGAGCGCGTGGGCCCGGTCGACGAACCGTTTCAGCGCCTCCGGACCTCCGTAGGGCTCGTGCACCGCCCAGAGCGACACGCCCTCGTACCCCCAGCCGTGTCGCCCCGGGAACGGGCACAGCGGCATCAACTCGACGTGCGTGACGCCCAGTTCGGCGAGGTGTCCGAGCCGCTCGGCCGCCGCGTCCAGTGTGCCCTCACGGGTGTACGTGCCGACGTGCAGCTCGTACAGCACCGCGTCCGTCAGCCCGCGGCCGGCCCACTGCGTCCGCCATGCGTGACGGTCGTGGTCGACCACGGCGCTCGGCCCGTCCGGCCCGTCCGGCTGGCGTCCGGAGCGTGGGTCGGGCAGCACGGGTCCGTCGTCCACGGCGAATCCGTACCGGGTGCCGTCGTCGGCCTCCGCCTCGCCGGTCCACCACCCGGCCCGCAGCGGATCGCGCACCAGTGCGCTCGTGACGCCCCCGCAGTGCAGCGTCACCCGACCGGCCTGTGGTGCCCACACCTCGAACTGCACGGACGGTTCCCCCTCGTCTGCTCATCGTGACGTAGCCCGTCCATGGTGCGCCAATCGAGATCAATTCGCCTGCGGATCCACCCTTTCGGCACATGGGACACCCCTGGTGTTGACGCGGTCGTATTTGCTTTTTCTGGACACCCCGGCCCGACTGCCCGACAATCACGTGCGTGACGTCGTCCTTCGAGTTCCACACGTACCCCGCGCGGCTCTCGGACGCCGACCGCGACCGGGCGCTGAAGGTGCTCCGCGACGGCGTCGCGCTGGGACGTCTGTCCCACGACACGTTCATCCGGCGCATGGAGCTGGCTCTGGTGGCCCGTCAGCCGCACGAGCTGGCCGCGCTCATCGCCGACCTGCCGGCCGAGAAGCGCTGGTCGCGGCTGGTGTTCGGGACCGTCGAGGCGATCTCCGGGTTCGGTGTGCGGCTCCGGCGCGCCTGGCAGGCGGAACGGCTGCCCAAGCTGCTGCTGCCGAGCCCGGGAGCCCCCTACCCGCTGCGGATCGGGCGGGACCCGGCGAACGGTCTGCGGCTCAGCCACGAGACGGTCTCCCGGGTGCACGCCGAACTCAGGCACCAGGGAGGGATGTGGGTGCTGCGCGACCTCGGCTCCACCAACGGCACCACGGTCAACGGCCGCCGGGTGATCGGTGCCGCGGTGGTGCGCGACGGTGACCAGGTCGGTTTCGGGACGATGGCCTTCCGGCTGTCGACGGAGTAGCCGGCCCGTCCCCGTGCCGGGACCACGGTCCCAGGTGCGGACGGTCGCCACGCCCGGCGGGGGACGCTCTGTTTCCCCGTACCGCGCCGGAGCGGGCCCCGTGTGCGGCCCGCAGCGCCGGAGCGCGGTCCGCAGGGCGACCGCCGTGCCTGCCTCCGGGGCGTCCGCCGCTGCCGCCGATGGTGTTGACGTACCTCCCGAGCCGTGACTGACTGTGCGTACACCATGTACAACAGGTGAACCGACGGCACCACATAGTGGAGGTGTGCCCTGCCGCCCCTCCTCCGCTACCCGACCGTGGACGAGCTGGGCGCCCGTGCGGCCGCGCTCGTCGCCCGCCGTCCGCGCGACGCCCGGCTGCGCCGCGTGGGCACGTCCCGGGGCGGCACACCCCTGTGGCTGCTCTCCGTGGGGCACGGCAGCCGCCACGCCCTCGTCGTGGCCGGCCCGCACGCCAACGAACCCGTCGGCGGCGCCACCGTCCTGCGCCTGGCCGAACGGGCGCTGGCCGATCCCCGGCTCGGCGCGGGGTCCGACACGACCTGGAACCTGCTGCTGTGCCTCGACCCCGACGGCGCCCGGCGCAACGAGGGCTGGCTGTCCGGCCCCTACACCCTGGGACGGTACTTCCGGCACTTCTTCCGCCCCGGGTTCCTCGAGCAGCCCGAGTGGCTGCCCGACGGCGCGGAGCGTGCCGCCCTGCCCGAGACCCGCGCCCTGCTCGACCTCCAGGACGAGCTGCGGCCGTTCTTCCAGTGCTCCCTGCACGGGGTCGACGTCGGCGGTGGCTTCGTCGAACTGACCCACGATCTGCCCGGCATGGCGCAGCGGCTCGCCCAGACCGCGGCCCGGCTCGGCATCCCCCGCGAACTCGGCCCGTACGACACCCTGTACTGGCCGGTCCTCGGGCCCGCCGTCTACCGCATCCCGCCGCCCCGCCGCGGCGACCTCGCCGCCGCGATCACGGAGGCGGCCGTGGAGTCGACCTGGTTCCATCCGCACCGCTACGGCACCGTCACGGCGGTCGTGGAGGCGCCCATGTGGGGGGTGGCGGCCGTGGAGGACGGCTCACCGGCCGCCGACGCGCCCGCCGTGCTGCGGACCGTCAGCCGGACACTGAGGGACGACACACGTCTCATGGAAGGCTTCCTGGCGGGCGTCCGCCCCCATCTGACGCATGTTCCGGACGCCGACCGGCTGCTGGCACCGGTGGACGACTATTTACTGGTCGGCCCCGGCCTCGCCGACTCCTGGGATCCCGACACCCACCCCGCAGGGGGGCGCCGGCTGCCGCCGCTCGACTCCGCCCGACTGACCGCCCTCGGCATCTCCGGCCGCCGGGTCGCGCTGCGCACCGCCGGGCTGCTGCACCAGCTCGCCAGGGCCGCGGGGCGCGAGGCGGCCGACGTGCTGCCGGAGCTGGACGCGCTGATCGACATGTGGTGCGCCGACTACAGTGAGGGGTACGGCGCGCGCTGGATCCCGGTCGCCCGCCAGGCCGAGTACCAGGCGCGCGTGGTGCTGGCCGCGTTCGAACTGGCCGCCGCGTACACGCCCGTGCGTTCCCATTCGGGTGAGTCGGGCTGGGGTTCGGGGGCCGCGGTGCCGATGCATACGGAATGAAGAAGACGACCTTGGCCCTGAGCGGCACCCTGATCGCCGCTGCCGCCCTGCTCACCGCGACCCCGGCCCCGGCTCTTCCCCTGCCGTCCCCTGCCGCCAACTGGCTCTACCTGACCGTCACCGACGGAGACGTGGGGTCCCGGGACATCCGCGGCACGCTCCTGACGTGCGATCCGCCCAAGGGTCATGCGAGGGCCGCCATGGCGTGCTCGCAACTCGCCGCGGTGCAGGGCGACGTCGACCGCATCCCGCCCGGCGACGTCTTCTGCCCGATGATCTACGCCCCGGTGAAGGTGTCCGCGCGCGGGGAGTGGAACGGTCGTCAGATCGACTACAGCCACACCTTCGCCAACACCTGCGACCTCGAGGCGCGCACCGGGCAGGTGTTCGCGCTCGTGGACCGGGACTCGTCGGTTCCGGGTCTGCCGCGCTGAACCCCCGGCCCGCGCACAGGTGCCGCCTGCCCGCGCCCGGGGCGGGCGGCCGCGCTCGCAGGAGGCCTTGAAACCGGAGATCCGGGCGGGCGAAGGTGTGTGCCGCTCTCTCCCTCACTGCCCGCCGACGTGCTCGAGCAGCGCCACCGGCAGCCGGCCGAAGAGGTCCGCCACCTGTACCTGTCCCTCGAACTTCCGCTCCCGGTCGAGCACATCGACCCATGGGCCCGGTGGCAGCGTGAGCGTGGTGTCGCGCCAGCCGCCCGCCTCCGCCAGCCGCAGCGACAGCCGGGTGACCGCCGTGAGGACCGCTCCGGAGCGCACGAAGGCCACGCAGTGCCCGGCGCCGGGTCCGCCGGCCACGAGCGGCGTGTAGGCCGCCGACGCGCCGAAGACCTCCGGACGCCGCCGGCGCAGCCCCAGTGCGGCCCTCGTGAGTTCCCCCTTGTCCGAGGACCCCTCCTGCGGCGTGAACGGTGCCCGGTTGTCCGGGTCGACCAGGGCCCGGTACTCGCCCTCCGTGCCCTGGTAGACGTCCGGCACGCCCGGCATCGTCAGATGGACCAGGGCGGCCCCGAGGACATTGGCCCGGATGTGCGGGGCCGTCGCGTCCCGGAAGTGCTGGACGAGCCGTCCTGTGGCGCCGCGCGCCCCACCCGCGACGAAGGCCTCCACCGCCGCCTCGTACTCGGGGTCCTGTTCGGTCCAGGTGGTGTGCAGTCCGGCCTCCCGCACGTGCTTGAGCAGCGCTCCCGTGAGGCGGTCCTCGGCCGCCTGCCCCAGACCGAAGTACGTCTGCCAGGCGGCCCAGACCAGGTGCGGGTCAGGCGCGCCGCCGCTCGCGCCGGTCACCTCGGCCAGCACGTCCGCCCAGCGCCCCGGGCACTGGGTGAGCACCGAGATCGCCGCCCGCACGTCCGCGCTGCGCTTGGTGTCGTGGGTCGACAGCACCGTGCCGGTGACGGGCCAGTCGCGCTGCACACGCGCACAGTAGGCGTGGAAGTCCTCCGGCGGGACCGCCGGGTCACCGGGTTCGCCACCCACCTCGTTCGCCGACAGCAGCGGGACGTACCGGTAGAACGCCTTGTCCTCGGCGGACTTGGCCCGCAGCGCCGACGAGGTCTGCGCGAACCGGGTCCGGAACTCGGTGTGCAGCGGCCCGTCGCCCCAGCGCCCCAGCAGCAGATCCCGTACGACGTCCACGGCATGTGCCTCCTCCGGCACCGTGAAGGCGGCGCGGGCCTCGGCCGCGGCCTCCTCGGTGACCACCGCGGCGGCGCCGACGGAGGCGTAGGGGCGGTACACGTGCAGGCGCACGAGGAGTTCGCGCAGTGCGGTGCCCAGTGCCCAGGAGGCGTGGTCGCGCAGCGCGGGGTCGGGCGACTCGGCGCACAGACGGCCCGCCACGCGCGTGAGACGGTCCACCTCGGTGGCCAGTTCGTGCGTGACCACCTCGTACGCGGCCCGCCGCAGGGTCGGTGCCCAGCGGCCGCCCCGGTCGTCCGGCGGTCCCGCCGCGCGCCGGTAGTGGCCGAGCAGTTCGTCGGCGCCCGAGGGATCCGTGAACAGCCCGTCCACGTGCCGCAGCGCGTCGTATCCCGTGGTGCCCGCGACCGACCAGGCGGCGGGCAGGTGCTCGTCGGCCGCGAGGATCTTCTCGACCACGGTCCAGCGGCCGCCGGTGGCCTTGTGCAGGCGGCTCAGATAGGCGTCCGGGTCGGCAAGACCGTCCGGATGGTCCACGCGCAGGCCGTCGATCACCCCTTCGCCCAGCAGCCGCAGCAGCGTGCCGTGGGTCGCGGCGAAGACCTCCGGGTCCTCCACCCGCACCCCGATGAGCTCGGAAATGCTGAAGAACCGCCGGTAGTTCAGCTCGGTACGGGCGAGCCGCCACCACACGGGGCGGTACCACTGGGCGTCGAGCAGCTGCGGCAGCGGCAGCGATCCGGTGCCTTCGCGCAGCGGGAAGACATGGTCGTGGTAGCGCAGGACGTCGCCGTCCACCTTGAGATGCCCGAGTTCCTCGCCGAGCCGGTGTGCCAGCACGGGCAGCAGCAGCTGCCCGCCCTGCGCGCTCCAGTCGATGTCGAACCAGCGCGCGTACGGCGACTCGGGGCCCTCCCGCAGCACCTCCCACAGGGCGCGGTTGTGCTGCGGTGCCGCGGCCATGTGGTTGGGGACGATGTCCACGACCAGGCCGAGTCCGTGCTCCCGCGCGGTGCCCGCCAGGGAGCGCAGCCCCGCCTCGCCGCCCAGTTCGCCCCGTACCCGTGCGTGATCGACGACGTCGTAACCGTGCGCCGAGCCGGGGACGGCCTCGAGCACGGGCGACAGATGCAGGTGCGAGACGCCGAGTGCGGCCAGGTACGGCACGGCCGCCTCCGCCGCGCCGAACGGGAACTCCGGCTGGAGCTGGAGCCGGTAGGTGGCCGTGGGCACCGCGGGGGCGGAACGCTCAGGTGTCATGGGAACCTACGTACCCGCCCTGCCGCCTTTCCTGTCACAGACGCGCCGTCCGGCTGTGTTCCGCCTGTCCGGGGCCCGTTTGTGAAGTGCCGGGCCCGGTCGAGAGCGCCGGCCACCCGCAGACCGGATGCCTCGCCACGCCGGGGCCTGCTCCGAACGCGGGGGTCATGGCCGTTCGTTGAGGAGCTCGGCCGACGTGCTCGCCTCGTGGCGGGCGATTGGGTCCGTCGTACCGCGCCGTCGTGCAGCCCGAGGCGGTCGATCCCGCATTCGACCGCGTGGCGCTCGTGACGGCCGTCTTGCCGGACCTCGGCGGCCGGCGGCCTCGTCCACGCGGGTGGACGAGGCCGCCGATGCCCTAGGCGGGCCGTTGGAGCACCGTCAGGCTCCGGTCCATCAGCGTCAGCCGTCCGCCGGCCTCGAGCTTCGCACCGGTGCCCGCCGTCACCCCTTGCGGGACCGAGGTGTCGACGACCACCTGCCACTGGCGCCCGTGGTCGACCGGAACCACGAATTCCAGCGGTTTGGGCGAGGCGTTGAACATCAGCAGGAACGAGTCGTCGGCGATCCGCTCCCCGCGCGGGCCGGGCTCGGAGATGGCGTTGCCGTTGAGGAACACGGTCAGCGCGCCCGCCTGCGACGACGTCCAGTCCCGCGGTGTCATCTCCTCGCCCTGCGGGGTGAACCAGGCGATGTCGGACAGCTCGTCGTGCGTGCCCTGCACCGGACGTCCGTGGAAGAAGCGGCGCCTGCGGAAGACCGGGTGGTCGCGGCGCAGCCACACCATCGCACGCGTGAACTCCAGCAGATCGCTGTCCTCCTCCGGCCACTGCACCCAGGACAGCTCGTTGTCCTGGCAGTAGGCGTTGTTGTTGCCCCGCTGGCTCCGGGCGAACTCGTCGCCGTGGCTGAGCATCGGCACACCCTGGGAGAGCATGAGCGTGGCGATGAAGTTCCGCATCTGCCGTGCCCTCAGGTCCAGCACCGCCCGGTCGTCGGTCTCCCCCTCGGCCCCGCTGTTCCAGGACCGGTTGTAGCTCTCCCCGTCCCGGTTGTCCTCGCCGTTGTCCTCGTTGTGCTTGTCGTTGTACGAGACGAGGTCGTGCAGCGTGAAGCCGTCGTGGCAGGTCACGAAGTTGATGGAGGCGAGCGGGCGGCGGCCGTCGTCCTGGTAGAGGTCCGAGGAGCCGGTCAGCCGGGACGCGAACTCGGCGAGCGTGCGCGGCTCGCCCCGCCACAGGTCCCGGACGGTGTCGCGGTACTTTCCGTTCCACTCGGTCCACAGCGGCGGGAAGTTGCCCACCTGGTAGCCGCCCTCGCCGACGTCCCACGGCTCGGCGATCAGCTTCACCTGGGAGACCACCGGGTCCTGCTGCACCAGGTCGAAGAACGACGACAGCCGGTCCACCTCGTGGAACTGGCGCGCCAGTGTCGCCGCCAGGTCGAAGCGGAAACCGTCCACGTGCATGTCGGTGACCCAGTAGCGCAGCGAGTCCATGATCAGCTGAAGTACGTGGGGCGAACGCATCAGCAGTGAGTTCCCGGTACCCGTGGTGTCCATGTAGTAACGCGGGTCGTCGGTCAGCCGGTAGTACGAGGAGTTGTCCAGGCCCCTGAAAGAGAGCGTCGGGCCGAGGTGGTTGCCCTCGGCCGTGTGGTTGTAGACGACGTCCAGGATGACCTCGATGCCCGCCTCGTGCAGCGCCCGGACGGCCGACTTGAACTCCAGCACCTGCTGGCCCCGGTCGCCCCAGGAGGCGTACGTGTTGTGCGGGGCGAAGAAGCCGATCGTGTTGTAGCCCCAGTAGTTGTTCAGGCCCATGTCCACCAGGCGGTGGTCGTTGACGAACTGGTGTACGGGCATCAGTTCCAGTGCGGTGACACCCAGTTCCGTCAGATGCTCGAGGATCGCCGGGTGGGCGAGCGCCGCATAGGTGCCGCGCAGTTCGTCGGGCAGCGCGGGGTGGGACATCGTCAGGCCCTTCACATGGGCCTCGTAGATCACCGTGCGGTGGTACTCGGTGCGCGGCGGACGGTCGTCGCCCCAGTCGAAGTAGGGGTTGATCACGACGGACGTCATGGTGTGCGGCGCGGAGTCCAGGTCGTTGCGCTTGTCCGGCGACCCGAAGGGGTAGCCGTAGACCTCCTCGCCCCACTTCACCGCACCGCTGATGGCGCGTGCGTACGGGTCGAGCAGCAGCTTCGCCGAGTTGCAGCGCAGCCCGCGGTCGGGTGCGTACGGGCCGTGCACCCGGAACCCGTACCGCTGCCCGGGCATCACACCCGGCAGATACGCGTGCCGTACGAACGCGTCGGTCTCCCGCAGTTCCACCGCCGTCTCCGAGCCGTCGTCGTGCAGCAGACACAGCTCGATCCGGTCGGCGGCCTCCGAATAGACCGCGAAGTTGGTTCCGGCGCCGTCATACGTGGCGCCGAGTGGATACGCCTCTCCAGGCCAGACCTGCATGGATACGACTCTCCCAGTTGTCCTGGCCCCAGCGGGGCGCCATGTCGCCGAGTCTCCACGAAAGTGGTGGAACCTCCTATGACTTCCGTCCCTCTTAACGGCCGACCAGTGCATACCCGGTATGCGCACCCACTTGCGCTTCCGAGGCGTGCCGAACCGGTAAGGCTTGATCCGCTCCCGGGGAATCAGGGGGAGTAGGGGGAAATGTGCGCAGGACAGTGCGCAGGCATCTGGGCAAGGTGGTGGCGGGTGCGGCCGTCGCGGTGGCAGCGACCGCCGTGATGGTGGGCATCACGCTGCCGGGCTCGGTGTCGGCGGAGGAATCGGGCGGCAAGGACGGCGGACGGTCCGCCCGGGCGGTCGAAGGGCCGGGCGGCACGCCGGCGCCCGGCGTCGTCCGGCAGGCGCCCGCGGAAGGGAGCAGGGGCGCCGGGAGCGACCCGCTGACCGACGACGAGGTCGAACGGGCCGAGCGTATCGCGCTCGGCCGGCCGCAGGCCCTCGCCGGTGAGAACGTGGCGGGTGGGAAGGGACCACAGCGGCTCGGCGTCGGCCTCGCCGAACCGGACGCCGACCATCTGGACGACCAGGACCCGCCCCGGCGCGCCGACGTGGTGTTCTACGACTACGGGGACGACGCCCTCGTCACGAGGACGGTCGATCTGGACACCGGCAAGGTCGAGGGGACCGGGACCCAGCACGGCGTGCAGCCGCCCCTCGGCCGTGAGGAGAACGCCGAGGCGGCCGAACTGCTGATCGCGGACCCGCTCGGCGCGGGCCTGAGGGCCGATTTCAAGGACGCCACGGGCAAGGACCTCACCTCACCCGGCCAGCTGATGCTCACCGGCATCGTCTACCGGGCGACGCCGGGCGCCCAGCCCGGGGTCCTCGGCAAGTGCGGCGAGCACCGCTGTGTTCGGCTCCTCCCGAAGATCCCGAACGGCGCGTGGATCGACGGCCGTTCCTACGTGGTCGACCTGAGCGCCCGCAAGGTCGGCAAGCTCGGCTGAGCCGTACGCCGTCGCCCGCCCGGGAAAACATCTCCCCTCTTCTGCGGCGCGGCGTCCCGACCTTTCGCTTGTCCTTTCCCATCTGTGCAAGAGGAGTCACTTCGTCATGCGCGCGAACAGAATCAGTCATGCCCGCAGGCAGGCCCTGACCGGCCTCGTGGCGGCCGGACTCGCCCTCGGCGGCACCGCGGCCGCACCGGCCTACGCGGAGCACACGGCCGCGGCCCCGGCCGCCGCCGAGTGCAGCGCCGCGTACCGGATCGAGCAGAAGCTCTCCACCGGCACCACCTGGCGGATGTGCTGGCGCTACGACGGCAACGCCGGCCTCGTCCTTGAACACGTGTCCTACCAGCCCCCGGGTGAGAGCCGCCCGATCAAGGTTCTCAACAGTGCACGGCTGGCCCAGATCGACGTCCCCTACGACGACGGCTCGGTCGAGTACAGCGATCTGACGGGCGCCGGTTTCGCGCAGGGCCTGTCCGCCATGGCGCCGGGCGAGTGCCCCGGCGGCACCATCAGGACCGTCAAGGTGCCGAACGCCTGGGATCCGCAGCACCCGAACGTCGACGGCCTGTGCACCACGACCCGTTCGCGCGGCCACGCCTACCGCATGCAGAGCGACACGGGAAACAAGGTCTACCAGGCCCAGGGCAAGGATCTGCTGGTCTACACCGTCAACAAGGTCGGCTGGTACGAGTACATCACCGAGTGGCGCTTCCAGGACGACGGCACGGTGAACATGAACGTGGGCGCCACGGGCAGCCTCTCGCCCTTCGACTACGACGCGGGCGACGGCCGCGGCTGGCCGATCGGCAAGGGCGCCAGGGCGTACGCCACGAGCCACAGTCACAACGTCTTCTGGCGGCTCGACTTCGGTCTCGACGGCTCGTCGAAGGACAAGGTGGAGCAGTACGACTCCGTGGTCAGTCCGCCGGCGAGGGGTGCCCAGGCCCCGAGCAACAGGACCACCCGCACGAAGATCACCAAGGAACTGGCGGGCGACGCGAAGAACATGCGCTGGTGGCGGGTCGTCAGCGCCACGGGCAGGAACAAGGACGGCCACGCGCGCTCGTACGAGATCGTCCCGGGGCCCAGCACCAAGTATCCGGGCCACGGCTTCACCAGGCACGACATCTACTTCACCGAGTACAAGGCGTGCGAACGGTTCGCCAGCGACAATCTCGGCAACTGCGGTACCGGTGCCGGTAAATCCGTCGACCGCTGGGTCAACGGGCAGACGCTCACTCACCCCGTGGTGTGGGTGAACATCGGCTTCCACCACATAGCGCGCGACGAGGACCAGCAGCCCATGCCCGTCCACTGGCAGGGCTTCTCCATTGCTCCGCGCGACGTCACAGCTATGAACCCGCTCACGCCGGCCGTGCTGGCGGACCAGAACGGGCGTGTGGAAAACGGTAGTTGAGAAACGACCCTGTGCATCCGGCTGCACCGCGCAGCGCTCCCGGAGTACTCTTCCTTGATCGTTGGCTGGGGCCTGGCCCCTGGGGAGGCTCGGGGGAGCGGAAGGCGGTGCGCGGGTGGGCTCGGGAGGGCTGGAGCTTCCCCCTGGTGACGACGGTCACGAGGGGAACTCCACGGATGTCCCGCCCGGGGCGGTGTCCCTGGCACGGCCGATGGAAATGGGATCCATCGGGCCGGAACTGGACTGGAACGCCGACGCATGGCGCGAGGTACGCACCCGCGCCCAGCGTGCGGGGCGGGCCTACATCTGGCTGAACCTGGTCGAACAGCGGCTGCGCGCGGTCGTGGCCGCTGTTCTCCGCCCCATCTACGAACCCGTCCACGGGGACGACTGGGTGGTCGCCGCGGCTGGGCCGGCCGGCCAGGAGTGGGTGCAGCGGGCCGTCGCGGTGCGCGAGGTCAGCCGCCGCAAGGGCTATCTGCTGGACCCCGCCGACGACAACGTGCTCAGCTTCCTGACGCTTCCCCAACTGCGTGAGCTGATGGTGCAGCACTGGCCGTGCTTCGAGCCCTACATAGACGAGCGCCGGGACGTCGAACTCGCGCTGGACGAGCTGGAAGTGACCCGGAACGTGGTCTCCCGCAACCGGGCCCTGTCGGAGGCGGTGCTCGCCCAGGCCGAGCGTGCCTCCGCGCGGCTGCTCGAGATCCTCGGGGCGGGCGGCGACGTGCCCTCCGCGCGGCGCCTGCCCGTCGACGCGGTCGAGGACCTGGTGGGCGACCGGTACGCGGACCTGGTCGCCGTCCACCCGGACCGGGTGCGGCTGATGCGCCAGTTCCCCGCCGAGGACATCTTCGGCGGCGCCCGCCGTCTGGACGCCATCGGCATCGGCCTCAATCTGCTGGTGCAGAACTTCTCCGGCCGCCGGCTGGTGCGCCTCGCCGAGTCGGGCTGCCGTGTGCGGCTGCTCTTCCTCAACCCCGCGTCCAGCGCCGTCAAGCGGCGTGAGCGGGAGCTGGGCATCAGAAAGGGTGAGCTCAGCCGCGCCGTCGAGATGAACATCCTGCACATGCGCCGGGTGCGCTCGAAGCTGCACGACCCGGACGCCTTCGAGATCCAGGTCTTCGACGAGACCCCCCGCTTCACGGCGTACCTGGTGGACGGGGACGGCGCGGACGGGATCGCGGTCGTGCAGTCCTATCTGCGGCGCACCCGCGGCATGGAGGCTCCCGTGCTCGTGCTGCGCAACGGCAACCGGGTCGTCAGGTCGGACCAGGCGGAGGAGGGCGGCCTGTTCCCGACCTACCGCGAGGAGTTCGAGCTGGCTTGGGCGGATTCGCGCCCCGTGTCGTGAACGGTCCCGTGCGGAAGGCGGTCCTCGGATTGTCAGTGGCGCGTGGGAGGGTGGAGACCACTGGGGGAAAGCACCACCGAGAAGGGGGGCCGCCATGGCCTGGCACCGAGAGCTGCTGATCGGCTTCGACCTGGAGACCACCGGCACCGACCCGTACGAGGCGCGTATCGTCACGGGCGCGGTGATCGAGGTCCGGGACGGGCAGCCGCTGGGACGCCGGGACTGGCTGGCGGACCCAGGCGTGGAGATCCCGGCGGACGCGGTAGCGGTGCACGGGATCAGCACGGAGCGTGCGGCCGCCGAGGGCCGACCGGCGGACCAGGTCGCCGACGCCATCGCGGACGTCCTGGTGACCTATTGGAAGACGGGCGTTCCGGTCGTCGCCTACAACGCGGCCTTCGACCTGACCCTGCTCTCCGCCGAGTTGCGGCGGCACGGGCTCCCCTCCCTGCGCGACCGTCTGGGCGGCGCGGAACCGGGACCCGTGATCGACCCCTACACCATCGACCGGTGGGCCGACCGCTATCGCCGCGGCAAGCGCAACCTCGAAGCGGTCTGCACGGAGTACGGCGTCGCGCTGGACGCGGCGCACAATGCCGCGGCGGACGCCCTGGCCGCCGCCCGGCTCGCGGGGGCGATAGCCGGCCGCCACCCCAAGGTCGCGGCATTCGGACCGGCGGAGCTGCACCGCCGGCAGATCGAGTGGTACGCGGCCTGGGCGGCGGACTTCCAGGACTTTCTGCGCGGCAAGGGCGACACGGAGGCGGTGGTGGACGGCACCTGGCCGCTGCGGGAGGCGGCAGGTCAGCGGGCCTGACCGGGACCGGCCTCAGAAGGCGTGCCAGCGGACCGTCTCGTCCCCGTTCCGCAGTGAGGCCACCCTCCGCCGGAACTCGGCGAGCGCCGCGGGGTTGCTCGGCGCATGCTGGGCGACCCAGGCGCAACTGGCGGTTTCACGTGCCCCGCGGAGCACGGAGCACCCCGCCCACGTGCGCACATCCCAGCCGTACGACTTCGTGAAGGAGTCATAGGCCTCGGCAGGCAGCCCATAGCGGTCTCGGGAGAGAGCCATGACCACCAGGTCGTGCTCGCGCAGGTCGGCCGAGAAGGTCTCCAGATCGACCAGGACCGGACCGTCCGGCCCGATGTGCACATTGCGGGGCAGCGCGTCGCCGTGGATCGGGCCGGGCACCAGACGCGGCGTCAGCGCGGCGGCGGCCGCCGCGAAGCCGTCCCGGCGCTCGCGCAGATACGCCGCGTCCGCCGGGTCGACGGCGTCGCCCGCCAGCCGCAGCCAGCGCTCCACACCGCCCAGCAGCTCACGCTGCGGCAGCGGGAAGGAGGGGGCGGGGAGCGCGTGCACGATCCGCAGCAGTTCGGCCAGATCGCGTGCCTCGGCCGGACGTACGGGATCGGGCAGTCGGTGCCACACGGTCACCGGGTGGCCGTCCACCAGCAGCGCCTCGGGTTCGGCGGCACGCACCGCGGGGACGCCCTCCGCGGCGAGCCAGAGGGCGATGTCCAGTTCCCGCCGTGCGCGGTCGAGGAGTTCGGCGTCGCGGCCCACCTTGACCACGAGATCACCCGCCGCGAACACCGCGTTCTCACCCAGGGCGAGGAGCCGCGCGTCCGTCGCCCGGTCCGGCAGTACGGCTGCCGCGGCCAGTACCCCGCGCGCCCTTGCCTCGTCCATCGCCGCCTCCGTGTCCCGTCGTCGTACCGACCACCGATGGCGCCTGCTGCCCGCCATCGTCGGCCAGTGTCGCATTCGCACTGGTCGGACCCTGTGCCCGGGCGGGCGGTGGCACCGGCGGACGCGCCGGCCGGGAAGGGGCGGTGCCCGGTCGCGGCCCGGCAGCGTGGCCGGGGTGCCCCACCCCGGCCACCTGCACCGTCATCCGCGGACCGTCAGACCCCGACCTTCTCGCCCTCCACGGCCGGCGGCGGGGGAGGGGACACCGCCGGGGACGACTCGTCGTGGCTGAGGTCCGGCAGCCGGTGCAGCCACCTCGGCAGATACCAGTTGCGCTCGCCGAGCAGAGCCATCACCGAGGGGAGGAGTACGCCCCGGATGATCGTCGCGTCGATGAGCACGGCGGCGGCCAGGCCGACGCCCATCTGCTTCATGGACTGCATGGACAGCGTGCCGAAGATCGCGAAGACGGCGACCATGATGACCGCGGCACTGGTCACGACCCCCGCCGTGGTCACCACACCGTGCGTGATCGCCTCCTTGGTCGTCCGGCCCCGCAGGTGCGCCTCGCGGATCCGGGAGACCACGAACACGTGGTAGTCCATCGACAGTCCGAACAGGATGACGAACAGGAACAGCGGCAGCCAGGTGATGATGGCGCCCACACCCTCGGCACCCACCAGCGACGCCCCCCAGCCGTGCTGGAAGACGGCGACCAGGATGCCGTAAGCCGCGCCCACGGACAGCAGGTTGAGCGCGATCGACGTGATCGCGATCGTCAGGGAGCGGAACGACACGAGCATCAGCAGGAAGGCGAAGACCACGACGAACGCGAAGACCGGAACCACCGAGCCGACGAGCTGGTCGTTGAAGTCCGCGGAGCCGGCGACCTGACCCGTGATCGGCGCCTGCACCCCCTCGACCTTGCCGAGCGTGTCCGGACGTACCCGGTCACGCAACAGGTCCAGGCTCCTGCCCGCCTTGTCCAGATCGGATCCGCCGACCAGCGGGACGGAGATCAGGGCCACGTTCTGGGCGCCGTGCAGCCTGATGTCGATCGGACCCCGGGAGGCCCCCGAACTGATGGCCTCCGCACGGAAGTCGGCCAGCGCGGACCGCACCTCGGCGGAGTTGATGTCGTTCGCCTTGACGACGACCTCGGCGGGCTCGGAACCGCCGGGGAAGGCCTCGTTGACCCGGTTGTAGGTGGCGACGATGGGCAGCCGGTCGCCGAACTCCTGGTCGAGCGTCAGGTTCTGGGTCTTCATGCCCAGGGCGGGCGCCATGATCGCCAGCAGCGCTCCGGCCGCGACGACCAGGGAGATGGCGGGCCGGGCGAGCACGACCTTGAGCACGGCCGCCCACAGCCGGCTCCCCTCCTCCTCGGACCGGCCGCGCCGGGCGCTGCGCGCACGGCGCCTCTCGGGGTGCAGGAACGGGATACGGCCCTTCTCGACCCGCCGGCCGAGAAGGGACAGCAGCGCGGGCAGCACCGTCACCGAACCGACCATGGCGACAGCCACGACCATCAGCGAGGCCAGCCCCATCGCCTCGAACGTGGCGATGCCGGTGAACAGCATGCCCGCCATGGCGACGCACACCGTGACACCGGAGACGATGATGGCGCGTCCGCTGGTCGCCGCGGCGATCTGGAGGGCGGTGGCAGGATCACGGCCGGCCGCCCGCTCCTCGCGCTCACGCCGCAGATAGAACAGGCAGTAGTCGACGCCGACGGCCAGACCCACCAGCAGCATCACGGAGTTGGCGGTGTCGTTCATCGGCTGCAGATGGCTGACGATGCCCATCAGGCCCATCGTCGCGACGATCGCGGAGATCGCCAGCGCCACCGGCAACAGCGCCGCGACGACGGCGCCGAAGGCGATCAGCAGGATGCCGAGTGCCACCGGCACGGCGGAGTACTCGGCCTGCGCGAAGTCGTCGCCGAAGGCGTCGGAGAACGTCTTCTGCATGCTGGCGCCGCCGATCTCCTCGACCCGCAGCTCCGTGTGGTCCTTCTGGACCCCCGCGACGGCCTCGAGCACCGGCTCGACCCGGTCGCCCGCGGTGTCGGCGTCACCGCGCATGTCGAACCGCACGAGCGCGCTTCGGCCGTCCTTCGAGATGGACTTCGTGTCGTACGGCGACATCACGTCCGTCACCCGGCCGGTCTTCTCGACCGCCCGTACGACCGCGGTCACGGTGGCGCGGAACCGGGGGTCGGTGGCCGTGATACCGCCGCCCTTGGCCTGGATCAGGACGGACTCGCCCGCCGGCTCCTCGATGCCGGTCTCCTCGATGATCCTGGCGGCGGTGTGCGTCTCGCCCGTGAGTTCGTCGCTGTCCTTGACGTCCACACGGCCGGCCGCCGAGCCGATGGTCATGGCCAGGACGACGAACAGCAGCCAGATGCCGACGGCAGCCCATCGGTGCCGGGCGCTCCAGCCGCCGGCCCGGGCGGCGATGCCCCGTACCCGCGTAACTCCGTTCCCCATGACGGGCCAGTCCCCCCTCGGTGCGGGTGACGGCCCGCTGCCGTCACCGTTCGTATCGAAGGTAGGCGCGGCATAAGAACGACTCGTCGTGCTCCCCGACGAACCGGGATCGGTCCGGCTCATCCGCTCGGACACCCCCGGCTCACCACCAGGGAGGACCGCGACCCCTTACACGCAGTCAGGGTTCTCGGGGGTCGGGATCGGGGTCGTGGGGACCCCCTCCGCGCTCGCGCGCGCCCGGCCTATGGTGGTGCGATGACGACGATGTACGCGGCGCTGCTGCGCGGGATCAACGTGGGCGGCAGCAAGAAGCTGCCGATGGCCGAGCTGCGCACCGTCATGGAAGGGCTCGGTCACGACGGGGTCCGTACCCATCTCCAGAGCGGCCAAGCGGTCTTCGCCGCCGACCACGGTGACGAGGAATCCCTCGCGGCCGAACTCGCTGACGCGATCGGGAAGCGCTTCGGATTTTCCGTGGACGTCATCGTGCGCGACCACGCCTATCTGAAGGCGGTCATGGAGGCCTGCCCGTTCCCGGCCGCGGAGTTGGAGGCCAAGCAGTTGCACATCACGTACTTCTCGGAGCCGGTGGAGGCGGCGCGCTTCGCGGAGATCGACCCGGCCGCCTACGATCCCGAGGAGTTCCGGCTCGGCGACAGGGCTCTGTACCTGTACGCGCCGGACGGACTCGGCCGCTCCAGGCTCGCGGGACACCTGGCCAAGCCCCGGCTGAACAAGGGGCTGATCGCCACCACACGAAACTGGAACACGGTCGTCAAGCTGGTCGACCTCACCGCCGTCCCAGGGTGATCCGGCCCCCGGACGGGAGGCCGTGATACCGGTGGTCCTCCGGGCCCTGGAGCCGCCGCGGGCCCCCGAGCGCGGGGCCGTCCCCGCCTGTGCGAGGCTCGTCGGCATGCGCTACATCATCATCGGGGCCGGGGCTGTCGGCGGAACGATCGGGGCGCGGCTCGCGGAGGCCGGGCACGAGGTGGTCCTGGTCGCCCGGGGCGCACACCGTGCCGCGATCGAGGCGGACGGGCTGCGCTTCCGCACCCCGGACGGCGAACGCGTCCACCGGCTCCCCGCCGTCGAAGGCCCGGACGCGCTCGGGGAGTTGCGTACGGACGACGTACTGGTGCTGGCCGTCAAGACGCAGGACAGCGAGGCCGCGCTGGACACCTGGGGCGCGGCACCCGTGGCGGGCGGCGGGACGGCGGCCGAACGGCTGCCGGTGGTCTGTGCGCAGAACGGCGTCGAGAGCCAGCGGATCGCCCTGCGCCGCTTCCGGCATGTGTACGGCGTCTGCGTCTGGCTGCCGTCGACCTTCGTGGAACCGGGGGTGGTCTCGGCGGCCGGCGCCCCGCTCACCGGCATCCTGCACCTGGGGCGCCACCCCCACGGTATCGACGACACCGCCCGCCGGATCGCGGCCGATCTGGAGAGCGCCCGCTTCGAGGCCCCGTTGGCAGCGGACGTGGCGCGTTGGCAGTACGCCAAGCTGCTGGGCAACCTGGCCAACGCCGTCGAGGCGGTGAGCGGTCCGATCGACGGACAGGAGGCGCGGCGGCTGTACGAACGGGTCCGCGCGGAGGGCGAGTCGGTGCTCGCGGCTGCCGGGATCCCGTACGCGAGCGTGCGGGAACAACAGCAGGCGCGCGGTGACAAGGTGCGTCAGGAACCGCTGGAGGGGGCCGCGCGGGGCGGCGGCTCCTCCTGGCAGTCACTCGCCCGTGGCACGGGCACGATCGAGGCTGACCACCTCAACGGCGAGATCGTCCTGCTGGGCCGGCTGCACGGCGTGCCGACCCCGCTGAACGAACTGCTGCAACGGCTCGCCACCACCTTCGCACGTGAACGGCGGCCGGCCGGGTCGCTGCCGTCGGCGGAGCTGGTACGACGCGCGGACGAGGCGGTGGCGGCTGCCGGGGACGGGGGTGTCGCGTTTGTTCAAGAGGATCATGGGGCGCGTTCCTAGCGTGGGGGCATGAGCGATCCGTACAAGAACGTGCACCCCTACATGGTCGAATGCGCGGCCGAGGCCGCCCGTGTGGCTCGTGAGGTCCGGGCGGCGCAGCTGCCCGAGCCCACCCACTGCCCCGCCTGGGACGTCCGTGCCCTGGTGAACCACTGGGTCCTCTACACCTCCCACGGTCTGGAGCACCGCGCCCTGCGCACCCCGCTCTCCGAGGAGCTGACCGCACGCGACTTCACCGCGGATCCGGGCTGGGCGCAGGCGTACGCCGACCAGCTCGACCGCGCCGTCGCCGCCTGGGACGACCCCGCCATGTGGGAGGGCGAGATCGACCTCGGTATGGCGAAGATGGAAGCGGCCGGGCTGGCGGCGATGATCGTCAAGGAGATGGCGGTCCACGGCTGGGACGTCGCGACGGCCACCGGTCAGGAGTACCGGGTCTCGGAGGGCGCGGGCCGGCTGGTGCTGGACGTGGTCGAGACGCACGGCGACCTCTACCGCCGGTACGACGGCTTCGCGGACCCGGTCGCCGTCGCCGACGACGCTCCCGTGTTCGAGCGTGCGCTGGCGGCGAGCGGACGGGATCCGAGGCAGCGGCCCCTGGGTAAAGTGGACCACTGAGAAATCACCGAATTGGATCGAGATTCTGTACCACTTGGAGCCTAGTGTCGACGGCATGACGAACGACTCGCGTCCTCGTGTCGACTTCTGGTTCGACTCCGCCTGCCCCTTCGCCTGGATCACCTCCCGCTGGCTGCTGGAGGTCGAGCGCGAGCGGCCGCTCGACCTCCGCTTCCACGCGATGAGCCTCCACCTGCACAACCTCGGTAACGAGCTCCCGGCCTGGTACCGGGAGCTGGTCGACAAGTCGATCGGTCCGGTGCGCGTCGCCGTGGCCGCGTCCGAACGGTACGGCGAGAAGGTGCTCCGGGACCTTTACACGGCCTTCGGCACCCGGATCCACGAGGGCGGCGCGGAGGACTTCGACGCGGTGGTCACCGAGTCCCTCGCCGAACTCGGGCTCGCGGCCGAGCTCGCCGCGGCCGCTCACGACCCGGCATACGACGAGGCCGTGCGCCGCAGCCACGAGGCCGGAGCCGAGCCCGACTCGGGGGGTTATGTGGGGACGCCCACCCTGCATGTCGACGGTGCGGTGTGGTTCGGACCGGTCCTGCGCGCCGTTCCGCGAGGCGCGCGAGCGGCCGAACTCTTCGACAGCTTCCGGGTACTGGCGGTGCACCCCGACTTCTTCGAGCTCAAGCGCACCAGGACCGGGGGACTGCGCTTCGGCTGAGCCGCCGGCACACGGCCGGGGGCGACCTGCGGCACGGGCGCCCGGCGCGCCCGGGCTCAGGCTCCGAGGGCCGTCACCATCGGCAGCCGGGCCTCGTCGTACCGCTCCAGCAAGACCCTGGCCACCTCCTGTGCGGGGCCGAGTACCGCGGCCAGGACGTCCGCCTCTGCGGCGCCGCGGGCGATGCGGTCCGGCAGGAACCCGGGGGCCAGGACGTACGGGGCCACGGCCACCCGCGCACAGCCCGCCGCCCGCAGTTCGCGCACCGCGTCCTCGGTGCGCGGAAGGGATGCGGAGGCGAACGCAGGCCGCACGGCGCACCAACCGGTGCGCCGCCACTCCCGCGCGATTTCTGCGATCACTGCGATCGCCTCCGGGTCGGTGGATCCCGCCGAGGCCAGCACGACTCCGGTGCGGGACCTGTCGGCGGGCCGCAGTCCCGCCTCCCGCAGACGCCGTTCGAGGGCGCGCAGCAGCAGGGGGGAGGGGCCGAGCACGTCCGCCTGCCGGATCCGCAGCCGGGGCGGTGCCTGGCTCAGCATCGCCGGGATGTCGGCCTTCGCGTGGAATGCCCGGGTCAGCAGGAGGGGCAGCGCCACGACGTCCCTGACGCCCTCGGCAGCGAGGGACTCCAGCACCCCCTGCACGGACGGGACGTTGAAGTCCAGGAAGCCGGTCTCCACGCGCAAGCCGGGCCGCAGCGACCGTACCCGCCGCACGAGGGCGTGCACGGTCGCGGCGTGCCGCGGATCACGGCTGCCGTGGGCGATGACGAGGAGAACCGGCTTGTGCATGGGAGATCAGCCCTTGACGAACAGGCCGCGGCTGCGCAGCACCCACCGCTCCAGCGGACTGAAGATCAGCAGGTCGATGGCGATACCGACGAACAGGATCAGGAGGACCGCCTCGAAGACCATGGCCATGGAGCTGGCGTTGCGGCCGTTCTCCAGCAGCGCGCCGAGGCCGATGCCCAGGTCGGGGGAGGAGGCGATGATCTCCGCGGCCATCAGCGAGCGCCAGGAGAAGGCCCAGCCCTGTTTCAGGCCGGCGAGATAGCCGGGGAGTGCGGCCGGCATGACGATGTGCCAGGTGCCCTTCAGGCCCGTCGCCCCCATGGTGCGGCCCGCCCGCAGGAACAGAGGCGGTACCTGATCGATGCCGGACACCAGGCCGTTGGCGATCGACGGGACGGCGCCGAGCAGGATCACCGCGTACATCATCGAGTTGTTCAGACCGAGCCAGATCACGGCCGGCGGCACCCAGGCCACCGACGGCAGCGACTGCAGTCCGGACAGGATCGGTCCGATCGCCGCGCGGACGACCTTCACACGGGCCACCAGAAGCCCCAGCGGGGTGCCGATCGCGAGGGCCAGCAGGAAGCCCAGCAGACCGCGCGAGACGCTGGTCCAGATGTAGCCGAGCAGCTTGCCCTCGAGCCAGGCGTCCTCGACCTCGCCCCACACATCACCGGGAGAGGGCAGCTTGGTCGGGTCGTCGACGACCTTGAAGGTGATCAGTGCCTGCCAGATCACCAGGACGACGACGACGGCCAGGACGGGTGGCAGGATCTTGCCGACGAAGGTCTGCCGGAACGTGGCGCGACCCGTGGCCGAGGACTCCAGGGCGTCCAGCCCGGCCTCCAGACCGCTCAGTCCCGGACTGTCCCCGGCGGTGGCCTTCGCCGTCGTGTCGGTGGTCTCAGTGCTGGCCATGACGGCGGATCTCCCCACGCAGTACTTCGGTGATCTCGAGGGACAACTCCGCCACCGGAGCGTCCTCGATACGGCGCGGCTGCGGTATCTCCACCCGCCACTCGCGCGCCACCCGGCCGGGCCGGGAGGAGAGCAGTACGACACGCTGCGCCAGCCGTACCGCCTCGCGCACGTTGTGCGTGACGAACAGCACGGACAGTCCGGTCTCCGCCCAGATGCGCGTCAGTTCGTCGTGCAGCACGTCGCGGGTGATGGCGTCGAGCGCCGCGAACGGCTCGTCCATCAGCAGCAGCTGGCTGTCCTGCGCCAGCGCACGGGCCAGGGCGACCCGCTGGCGCATGCCGCCGGACAGCTCGTGCACCCGCTTGCCGTACGAACCCTGGAGGCGGACGAGTTCGAGCAGTTCCTCGGTCCTGCCGCGCCGCTCGCTCTTGGGGACCCCCCTGAGCTTCAGCGCGAGTTCGATGTTCTTGCCCGCGGTGAGCCACGGGAACAGGGCGTGCTCCTGGAACATCAGGGCGGGGCGCCCGTCGGTCGTGATGCGGCCGGCGGTGGGCTTGTCCAGCCCCGCCACCAGGTTGAGCAGTGTGGACTTGCCGCAGCCCGAGGCACCGAGGAGGGTGACGAACTCCCCCGGTGCCACGTCCAGGGTGATGTCGTCGAGGACGAGCTGCTGCCCGGCCGGCCCGGCGAAGGACTTGGAGACATGCTCGATACGGGCTGCGTGCTCCGTCGACGCGGCGCCTTCGGCGGCCTTGGCGAGGGCGGTTGCCATGGTCGTCACCTCCTGGGGACTCATCGGGATCTGTCCTCACTCGACGCCGAGACCGGCGTCGTCGACCGTGCTCTCGCCCTCGGACTCGAGCACCTTGTTCAGCAGCGTCAGGTCGTAGATGCCCTTCAGCTTCGGCTCCTTCAGCAGACCTGCCTCGACCGCGTGCTGCGCCTCGGTGTCCAGGGTGGAGGCCAGCGGATCGTCGGTGATCCGGATGGACTTCCAGGCCGGGTCCAGGACGTCGGCGGGCAGGGCTTTGCCGGAGTCGGCCTCGAGCTGCTTGTTCGCCGCGGCCTTCGCCTGGTCCGGATGGGCGTTGATCCACTTGTCGGTCTCGACGGAGGCCCTCAGTACCGCCTCGACGGCGTTCGGATGCTCCTTCAGGAACGTCTGCGACACGACGATGTTCGTGATCACGAACTTCTTGCCGGGCCACAGCGACGACTCGTCGAGCAGCACCTTGCCGCCCTCGGCGACCAGTTTGGAGGCGGTCGGCTCCGGCACCCAGGCGCCGTCGATCGAGCCGGACCTTCGCCCTTGCCGCTCTCGGCGTCGACCTTCCAGCCCTGGTCCGCGATCCAGTTGAGGAAGGCGACGTCCTGGGTGTTGCCGAGCTGAGGGGTGGCGATCCTCTTGCCCCTGATGTCCTTCAGGGACTTGATCTTCTTGGGGTCGACCACCAGCTTCACCCCGCCGGACGCCGAACCGCCGATGATCCGCAGACTCCTGCCGCCGGACCGGGTGTAGCCGTTGACCGCGGGGGAGGGACCGATCCAGCCGATGTCGATCGAGCCCGAGTCGAGGGCCTCGATCTCGGAGGGACCGGCGTTGAAGGTCTGGTACTCGGCCCGCGTCGCACCGAGCGACTTCTGGAAGAAACCCTTCCGGGCGCCGACGAGCGCCGTCGCGTGGGTCAGGTTGCCGAAGTACCCGATCTTCACGGAGTCGAGGCCGTCGACCTTCCTGGAACCGGCGGCGACCTGCTGTGCGGAGGAGTCGCTCACGGCCTCGGACCCGTAACCGCAGGCGGTCAGCGCGAGGAGCGGGACAACCGCGAGAGCGGTCAGAGCACCGCGCGGGAGGCAGAGAGCGGCACCCCCGTTCCGGCGGAGCCGGGCGAGGAGGCGGGTGGCAGGCACGGGAGGTTGTCCTCTCGTCGGCCCGGCGGTCACGGTGCGTCAGGCCGTGGCCGGGCGTTCGGCAGGGGGTCTTCGTCGCTTCCGGGGCGGCAGCGCCTTCCCGGTGCGCGTCAGGACGCACATCGCGCCACTCCGCCCTGTCCGCTGCCGAGGGCGCCGCTGCCGACGCGGCCGCCCTCCTTCGCGAACGTCGAGTAGAAGCAGGTGCTGGACATGGTCAGAAGTCCCACCCGTCGTCGGCCCCGTCCTGCACCGGCTCGGGCGCGGCGAAGGACTCGCCGACCATGCCCGCGGTGAGCGTGGTGCCGTCGGCCGGGTCGATCAGGATGAACGAGCCGGTGCGGCGGGAGTCCGCGTACACGTCGACCGGCAGCGGTTCCGCGGTGCGGATCTTCACACGGCCGATGTCGTTGGCGACGAGCTGTCCCGGATGCGGGTGCAGGGACAGGTCGTCGAGTGTGAGCCGGGAGGGGATGTCCTTGACGATCGCCTTGACCGTGCGGGTGCCGTGCTTGATCAGCACCCGGTGCCCGACGGTCAGCGCCTCGTCGGCGACGTGGCAGACCGTGGCCTCGATGTCCTGTGTGGTCGCGGGCACGTCCTCGCTCGGCACGATCAGGTCGCCACGTGAGATGTCGATGTCGTCCTCCAGCAGGAGCGTCACCGACTGGGTGGTCCAGGCGACGTCTACCGGCCGGCCCAGCAGATCGATGCCGGAGATCCGCGAGGTGCGGCCCGCGGGCAGCACGGTGACGGCCTCTCCGACGCGGAACGAACCGGCGGCGATCTGCCCGGCGTAACCCCGGTAGTCGGGGTGCTCGGCGGTCTGCGGCCGGATCACGTACTGCACCGGGAGCCGGGCGTGGCAGTGGCTCAGATCGTGGCTGACGGGGACCGTCTCCAGGTGCTCCAGGACGGTCGGGCCGCCGTACCAGTCCATGTTCGAGGACGGCTCCACCACGTTGTCCCCGGCCAGCGCGGAGATCGGGATCGCGGTGACCTCGGGGACGCCCAGCTCGGATGCGTAGGCCGTGAACTCCTTGGCGATCGCGGCGAACACGGACTCCCGGTAGTCGACCAGGTCCATCTTGTTGACCGCGAGCGCCACGTGGGGGACCCGGAGGAGCGCGGCGATGGCGGCGTGCCGCCGGGTCTGCTCGACGACCCCGTTGCGGGCGTCGACGAGGATCACCGTCAGCTCGGCGGTGGAGGCCCCCGTCACCATGTTGCGGGTGTACTGCACATGGCCGGGGGTGTCGGCCAGGATGAACCGGCGCCGGGGCGTGGCGAAGTAACGGTACGCCACGTCGATCGTGATCCCCTGCTCGCGCTCGGCCCGCAGGCCGTCGGTCAGCAGCGCGAGGTCCGGGGTGTCCTGGCCGCGGTTGCGCGAGGCGTGCTCCACGGCCTCCAGCTGGTCGGCGAGGACCGACTTGGAGTCGTGCAGCAGCCGGCCCACGAGCGTGGACTTGCCGTCGTCGACGGACCCGGCGGTGGCGAACCGCAGCAGGGTGGTGGCCGAGAGCTCCTCGGTCGTCGTGCTCATGGTTAGAAGTACCCCTCGCGCTTGCGGTCTTCCATCGCGGCCTCGGAGAGCTTGTCGTCGGCGCGGGTGGCGCCGCGCTCGGTCAGCCGGGACGCGGCGATCTCGGCGATGACGGCGTCCAGCGTGGTGGCGTCGGAGTCGACGGCACCCGTGCAGGACATGTCACCCACGGTCCGGTACCGGACAAGGCGCTTCTCGACGGTCTCGCCGTCCTTGGGGCCGCCCCACTCGCCCGCCGTCAGCCACATGCCCGCCCGCCGGAACACCTCGCGCTCGTGGGCGAAGTAGATCTGCGGCAGTTCGATGCCCTCGCGCGCGATGTACTGCCAGACGTCGAGCTCGGTCCAGTTGGACAGCGGGAACACACGGACGTGCTCGCCCGGCGCGTGCCGCCCGTTGTACAGGTTCCACAGCTCCGGCCGCTGGCGGCGCGGGTCCCACTGGGAGAACTCGTCGCGCAGCGAGAACACCCGCTCCTTGGCGCGGGCCTTCTCCTCGTCGCGCCGTCCGCCGCCGAAGACCGCGTCGAACCGTTCCTTCTGGATCTTCTCGGTCAGCGGCAGTGTCTGGAGCGGGTTGCGGGTGCCGTCCGGGCGCTCCTTGAGGAGACCGCGATCGATGTACTCCTGCACGGAGGCGATGTGCAGCCGCAGACCGTGCCGGGCCACCGTACGGTCGCGGTACTCCAGGACCTCGGGGAAGTTGTGCCCGGTGTCCACGTGCAGCAGCGTGAAGGGGACCGCTGCGGGGGCGAACGCCTTCACCGCCAGATGCAGCATGACGATGGAGTCCTTGCCACCGGAGAACAGGATCACCGGCCGCTCGAACTCCCCCGCCACCTCGCGGAAGATGTGCACCGCCTCCGACTCCAGCGCATCCAGGTGGCTCAGGGCGTACGGGCTGTCCGTGCCCTCCTCCGCCTTGGCGACCGTGGTCATGCCAGTCCCCTCTCGCTGAGCAGCGTGTACAACGCCGCCGCCGACTCCTGCACGGTCTGGTCCTGGGACTCGATCCGCAGATCGGGCGTCTCCGGCTCCTCGTACGGGTCGTCGACGCCCGTCAGCCCCCGGAGTTCGCCGGCGGCCTGCTTCGCGTACAGACCCTTCACATCGCGTACGGCGCACACCTCGACCGGAGTCGCCACGTGCACCTCGATGTACGGCGCCCCGCTCTCCTGGTGCCGCTTGCGTACGGCCTCACGGCTGTCCGCGTAGGGCGCGATCACCGGAACCAGGGTCTTGACGCCGTTGCGGGCGAGCAGATCGGCGAGGAAGCCGATGCGCTGCACGTTCGTGTGCCGGTCCGCACGGCTGAAGCCCAGGCCCGCCGAGATGAACTCGCGGATCTCGTCGCCGTCGAGGACCTCGACCCGGTGGCCCTCGGCACGCAGCCGGCCGGCCAGCTCGTGGGCGATGGTGGTCTTGCCGGCGCTCGGCAGACCCGTGAGCCAGACGGTGGCCCCGGTCGTCACGTATGTCTCCTGAATGTCCGTCATGGTCAGCCGTGCAGCCCGCACTCGGTCTTGGAGCGGCCCGCCCAGCGCCCGGCCCGCGCGTCCTCCCCCGCGAGGACCCGGCGGGTGCAGGGGGCGCAGCCCACCGAGGCGTAGCCGTCCATCAGCAGCGGGTTGGTCAGGACCCCGTGCTCGGCGACATAGGCGTCCACGTCGTCCTGGGTCCAGCGGGCGATCGGCGAGATCTTGACCTTCTGCCGCTTCGCGTCCCAGCCGACGACCGGCGTGTTCGCCCGGGTCGGGGACTCGTCGCGGCGCAGCCCGGTCGCCCAGGCGTCGTAGCTCGTCAGCCCCTCCTCCAGCGGCTGCACCTTGCGCAGCCTGCAGCACAGGTCGGGGTCGCGGTCGTGCAGTTTCGGGCCGTACTCGGCGTCCTGCTCGGCGACCGTCCGACGCGGCGTGAGGGTGATGACGTTGACGTCCATCACCGCCTCGACCGCGTCACGGGTGCCGATGGTCTCCGGGAAGTGGTAGCCGGTGTCGAGGAACACGACGTCGACACCGGGCCTGGCGCGCGACGCGAGGTGGGCGACCACCGCGTCCTCCATCGAGGAGGTCACGCAGAAGCGGGGGCCGAAGGTGTCGGCCGCCCACCCGAGGATCTCCAGCGCCGAGGCGTCCTCCAGATCGCGGCCCGCCTGCTCGGCGAGCGCCTCGAGTTCGTCGGTGCTCCGCTCTTCCCGCGTTGTCGTCATGTCCCGTCCCCTCCCCGATCGGTCTGCACGAGGCCCCGGGCCAGGAGCCCCAGAAACTTCAGCTGGAAGGCGCGATTGCACGCCCCGCACTCCCACGCACCGTGGCCCTGCTCACTGGGCCGCAGATCCTCGTCCCCGCAGTAGGGGCAGTAGAAGGGAGCCGCTCGTTCGCTCACGACAGAGCCTCCTCCGAGGCACGGGCCGCCCAGGTCGCGAACCGCTCGCCCTCCTCGCGCTCCGCCTGGAACCGCTTCAGGACGCGCTCGACATAGTCCGGAAGCTCGTCCGAGGTGACCTTCAGGCCGCGTACCTTGCGGCCGAACCCGGCCTCCAGGCCGAGTGCGCCGCCCAAGTGCACCTGGAAGCCCTCGACCTGCTCGCCCTTGTCGTTCAGGACCAGCTGGCCCTTGAGGCCGATGTCCGCCACCTGGATGCGCGCGCAGGCGTTCGGGCAGCCGTTGATGTTGATGGTGATCGGCTCGTCGAAGTCCGGGATGCGGCGCTCCAGTTCGTCGATCAGCGCGGAGCCGCGCGCCTTGGTCTCGACGATGGCCAGCTTGCAGTACTCGATGCCGGTGCACGCCATGGTGCCGCGCCGGAAGGGAGAGGGATGCACGGTGAGGTCGAGCGCCTCCAGACCCTCGACGAGCGAGTCGATCCGGTTCTCCTCGACGTCCAGCACGATCATCTTCTGCTCGACCGTGGTGCGGACTCGGCCGGAACCGTGCGCCTCGGCGAGTTCCGCGATCTTCGTCAGGGTGGCGCCGTCGACGCGGCCGACCCGCGGGGCGAAGCCGACGTAGAAGCGGCCGTCCTTCTGCCGGTGCACTCCGACGTGGTCGCGCCAGCGCTCCACGGGCTGGGCGGGCGCCGGTCCGTCGATCAGCTTGCGCCGGAGGTACTCCTCCTCCAGCACCTCGCGGAACTTCTCCGCGCCCCAGTCGGCCACGAGGAACTTCAGCCGGGCGCGGGTGCGCAGCCGCCGGTAGCCGTAGTCACGGAAGATCGAGATGACGCCCTCGTAGACGTCCGGGACCTCGTCCAGCGGGACCCAGGCGCCGAGGCGCTGCCCGATCTTCGGGTTGGTGGACAGACCGCCGCCGACCCACAGGTCGAAGCCGGGGCCGTGCTCGGGGTGGACGACACCGACGAAGGCGACGTCGTTGATCTCGTGCGCCACGTCGAGCAGTGGCGATCCCGAGATCGCGGTCTTGAACTTGCGCGGCAGGTTCGAGAACGCCGGGTTGCCGATGACCCTGCGGTGGATCTCGTCGACGGCCGGGGTGCCGTCGATGATCTCGTCCTCGGCGATGCCGGCGACGGGCGAACCGAGGATGACGCGGGGGGTGTCGCCGCAGGCCTCGGTCGTCGACAGCCCGACGGCTTCCAGACGGTTCCAGATCTCGGGCACGTCCTCGATCCGGATCCAGTGGTACTGGACGTTCTGCCGGTCGGTGATGTCGGCCGTGCCGCGCGCGAACTCCTGCGAGATCTCGCCGACGGTGCGCAGCTGGCGCGTGGTCAGGCGGCCGCCG
This sequence comes from Streptomyces sp. NRRL F-5122, assembly GCF_001507435.1. Classification (GTDB taxonomy): domain Bacteria; phylum Actinomycetota; class Actinomycetes; order Streptomycetales; family Streptomycetaceae; genus Streptomyces; species Streptomyces lannensis. The sequence goes on along the minus strand of NZ_LMWH01000228.1, from coordinate 393,097 downwards.
TCGATGCGCACGCGCAGCATGAAGTAGGTGTCGTCCAGCTCCTCCGGCTCGAGGATCGCGGTCTTGCCGCCGTCGATCCCCGGCTTGCGCTGGGTGTACAGGCCCCACCAGCGCATTCGGCCGCGCAGGTCGTTGGGGTCGATGGAGTCGAAGCCCCGCTTGGAGTAGATCGTCTCAATACGTGTCCGTACGTTGAGACCGTCGTCGTCCTTCTTGAACTGCTCGTTGCCGTTGAGCGGGGTGAAGTGACCCACGGCCCACTGGCCCTCGCCACGGTGACGACTCACCTTGCGACGGGGCGTGGCGGGATTCTGCGGGGTGGCAGCCATGGTGGGTACGTCCTTCGGGACAGACGGAGGAGCGGCTCTGACCTGCGCATGCGGGTACGCGAGAAGCGCGCGCGTCGTTGCGCGAGGAGGGAGGGGAAAGAAGATCCGGTACTGGCTGGAGGCTGTCAGCTCGCCGGACAGATGGCGCTGGACATGCGGCCGAGATCGACGTGCCGTCGACTCACCAAGGCGATTCCAGTTCCAGACATGACGGAAGCGTGTCACGGCGCTCTGGACGCAGTCCAGCTTTGTCTGTCATGCGGACACCCTTGTCTCGAAATGCGAGACAAGGGTGCGTTCGGTCACATCGTCGCGATGTGGTGTGTCGACGCAGGTCAGGCGGGGTAGGCCCGAGGCCAGGGTCCCGGCGTGGGTGTCTCCGGCTCTTCCTCGACCTTGGTGTCGAAGAGCGTGAAGCCCCGGCGCAGGTAGTTGTCCATCGCGTGCTCGCCGTCCTTGCTGCAGGTGTGCAGCCACACCCGCTTCGTCGGCGACAGCGCCGGCCACCGGTCCGCCAGGTCCCAGGCGCGGGCGGCGCCGTGGGACAGCAGGTGCCCGCCGATCCGCCGGCCACGGAAGGCCGGGAGGAGGCCGAAGTAGACGATCTCCACGACACCCTCGTCCTGCGCCTCCAGCTCCACGTACCCGGCGGGCGTCCCCCGGTCGTGGGCGACCCAGGTCTCCACACCCCGACGGGTCAGGTGGTCCCGCCACTGCGCGTACGTCCAGCCGAGCCGGTCGATCCAGCGGATGTCCCCACCGACCGACGCGTACAGAAAGCGGCTGAACTCCGGTGACGGCACCTCCGCGCGGACGATGCGGACATCGCCCTCGGGAGCCGTCGCGGGCCGCATGTCCGCCGGGGACGTCTGCTCCAGGGACCAGGTGGTCACGGTGAGGGTGCTCATGCGGCCAGGGAATCATGGCGGCGAGCGGTACGACAAAAGGGTTCCGGTCCGCGGTCGGCGCCCGCGTCCTACTTCAGCGCGTCGTCCACGGAGGCCAGCGGCACCGCGTACAGCACCCGGCCCCCGGCCGGCCCGGGCACCGGTCCGTCACCGCCGCTCGTGGCGCCTGCCGTCAGGGTCCACACCTCGCCGGTCTCCGGCCAGTACGACAGGGACGCGGTATGGCGGCCCCAGCAGGCGCGGCTCTCGTCGGCCGAGCACGTGGCGGCCCCGGCGCCGGAGACGTCCTGCCGCCAGAGCGTGCCGTGCCGGCCGCCGACGGAGGGCGCGCGGTCGATGTACCAGTCGGCCCGCGCCGCACCGCCGTGCCGGTGCGAGAGCACGCCCTGCACACCGGACGCGTCCGTGCGGTACGCCTCGCTCGCCCGGACGTCGTGAAGCCCGTCCGCGGCGAGCAGGCCGGTGTGCCCGGGCGCGGTGCTGAACGGGTAGCGCCACACACGCGCGGGGGAGTCGGTGCTCCCGCGGCGGAACCGCTCGGCCGCCACCAGGCTGTCCGGGGTCGACGTGCGATCGAGCGAGAGGGCGGAGAAGCAGGGGACCCCGCGGTCGTCGGCCCTCGAGCAGGGGCCGCCGGTCAGACGGTAGGAGCCGATGCTGGGCAGCACGTACCGGTAGCCGTGCGCGGCGTAGCCGCCGTGGACCCGGCCGATCGCGGGGCCGTCGACATCGGCCTTCAGGATGCGGTGCAGGTCGAAGACCAGCAGGGAGCCGCGGTCGGTGACATAGAGTTTGTCCTGGTACCAGACCATGCCGGACAGTCCGGTGCGGACGGCGGAGAAGTCCTTGCCGTCGGAGCGCGGGGTGACGAGCAGTACCCACCGGTAGGCGAGTCGGGCCGGGTCGTTCGCGTCGATGAAGGCGATCCGGGCCAGGCCCCGGTCCCCGGCGCGCTCGATCGAGCCACCGCCGTCGTGCGTCCAGCCCGACAGGATGACGCGGTCGGCGCCCCAGCGGCCGTCGTCCTGGGCGTCCCCCGAGGTGGTGACGGACCGGGGCACCCAGTCGCCGGCCGTGGCGTCGTCGTCGGCCCAGCAGTACGCGCGTGTGGCGGCCGGTTTCACGGGCAGTGCGGAGGTCTCGGCGGCATCGCACGCGTTCCGCTCGCGCATGGTGCGGTCGGCGGAGGCGAGGACGTCGTGCACGCCGACGCCGCCCCCCGTCGCACGGCTCAGCCTGTCGAGCGTGGTGCGGCCGGTGAGTTCCTCGTGCAGGCTCAGCTTCGCCGTCTCCGTCGCGGCGGTGACGGGGGTCAGGCCGCCCGGGCTGTCCCCGCCCGCGGCCTGGGAGGTGCTGATCAGCGTGGCCGCGGCGGTCAGCGCCAGAGCGGCTCCGGCCAGGGTGGCCCGCAGGGCGCGACCTCGGCGTTTGCGGCGATGCCTGCCACGCTGTGTCATACAAACCTCCCGGCGTAGGCCAACTGCGCCTCGTGGTCCGGACATTGACATGAGGAGCGGGTGGGGTGGCCTGTGCAGGGGATGCTACGGCAGAGGGCCGCGCGGGCGGTCCAAGACCCGGGAAATGCAGGGTAATCCCCACCGACGGGGCTAAACGCCGGGGCGGGGCACGAGCGGGAGTGCGAGCCGGGAGGCTCGCGGCGGATCGGGGGGCGGCTCGCCGCCGGGGGCGCCGCCTCCCCGCGCACGTACCACCGCGGGCGCCACCGAGTGCGGCAGCAGGTCCAAGGGGTCGGCCGGGGGCAGCAACTCCACCTCCGCCGCATCGCAGAAACGATACGGCCGGTGTTCCAGGAACGCTCCCAGATATCTCCTCACCCGGGACATCTCCGCGCGGACCGTGACCGTCCGGGCCGGGTCCCCGAACATGTCGGCGGCCAGTTCCGCAGCCGTGCGGCCGGTGCGGTGCAGGGCCAACAGGTAGAGCAACTCCGCATGCCGGGCGCTGAGTTCGTGGGTCCAGGAGCTCGCGTCGCCCGACACCGTCACCGACCAGCGGCGCGGATGCGAGACGTCCACGACGACCCGTGTGGTACGTGCCGGTGCGGGCACGTCCGCGATCCGGATCAGCCAGCCGCCCGGCAGCGGCTCCACCGTGCAGGGCCCGAGTGCGGGCAGCAGCGTCCGGCCGGGCGGGAGCGATGCGGGAAGGGCGATGCGTCCGGTGTACGGCATCCCGGTCACCGCCGCCGTCCAGCCGTCCGTGTCGACGGCGAGCGCCTGGCCGCCGAGCTTGGCCAGCACCGGAGCGGCCACCGCGCGCAGCCGCTCCAGGGAGTTCAGATGCAGCTCCCGCAGCCGTGCCTCCGCAAGCTTGGCCACCGCGTCCACCCAGGCGAGCGTCGCCGGATGCATGGTCTCCAGCGGGCCGCTGATGTCCACGACCCCGATCAGCCGGCCGTCGCGCGGGTCCGTGATCGGTGCGCCCGTGCACGTCCAGGGGGCCAGGGCCCGCACGAAGTGCTCGGAGGCGAAGACCTGTACGGGACGCCGGGTCACCGCCGCGGTGCCCACGCCGTTGGTGCCGACGGCTCCCTCCCCCCAGTCCGCGCCGGGCTCGAAGCCCGTACCGTCCGCCTTGCGCAGCACCGGCGAGGAGCCCTCCCGCCACAGGACCCGCCCGTCCTCGTCCGCGACGACCATGATGTGCTGCGCGACGTCCGCGACCGACAACAGGCCCTCGCGCAGCACCGGCAGCACGTGCCGCAGGGGCGAGTCCTGACGGCGCCGCTCGATCTCGTCGCGTCCCAGCGGATCGGCCCGGACGTCGTGCTCCGGGTCGACGCCGCTGCGCAGCATTCGGCCCCACGAGGCCTCGATCACCGGGCGCGGCGGGACCGGTGCGCGCTGTCCCGAGAGCGTCGCGTTGCGTACGTCGTTGAGCACGCGGGCCGCCTGCGCGGCATCCCGAGCGGCGAGCCGTGCGACGTCGTTGCCGTCCGAGTGCGCCACTGGAACCGCCCCCAAGGCGTGGTCGTCCGATCTGGCTCGGTGCCGTCAGCCCTTTCCGGACACGCAAACTCCGGACCGGTGTTGACGGTTGTTCTCATTTTGCCGTCTGCCCGTCACGGAGGGGCGCACTCCGGCAACAGTGAGCAGCAAGTTGCAACCTCTTGCAACCCTGGCGGACGGCCCACGGGTCATTGAAACTTGTGCAACGCCGCTCCGGCGGCGTCCGTGCTCCTTGAGGGGGGCCAGAACAAGCGGGGGTGGTGCCGTGTCGGCGCAGCACCACCCCCGCGATGCGCGACCGGGGGGACGCGCGAGACGTCACGGGCTGGGGGGAGCCCGTGACGTACGGACCCGGAGCAGCCGCGACAGTCTTGCGGGACATGACCGGAAGACGTCAGGCGACGGGCCTCGCCCGCTGCACCACGGTGGCCAGATCCAGTCCGTGCGGCAGAGTGCCGAAGGCCGAGCCCCAGTCGCCGCCGAGCCGCGAGGCGCAGAAGGCGTCGGCCACCTCCGGCGGCGCGAAGCGCACGAGGAGCGATCCCTGGAGCACCAGCGCGATCCGCTCGACCACGCGGCGTGCCCGCACCTCGACGTTCTCCCGTTCGGCCAGTTCGCTGAGCAGGTTCTTGGTCGCGGCGTCCAGTCGGTGGTCCGCGCCGCGCGCCCGGCCCACCTCCTGGAGGTAGGCGTCGAGTGCCTGAGGCTCGCGCTGGAGCGCGCGTAGCACGTCGAGCGCCTGGACGTTGCCCGCCCCCTCCCAGACGGAGTTCAGCGGAGACTCGCGCAGCAGCCGGGGCATGCCCGACTCCTCGACGTACCCGTTGCCGCCGAGGCACTCCGACGCCTCCACCACCAACGGCGTGCACCGCTTGGTCACCCAGTACTTCGCCGCCGGCACCGCGAGCCTGAGGAAGGCGCGCTCCTGCTCGCTCCCCTCGTCGTACGCCGCCGCGAGCCGCAGTGCGAGCGTCGTCGCTGCCTCCGACTCCAGGGCCAGGTCGGCGAGCACATTGCGCATCAGGGGCTTGTCGACGAGCTTGCCGCCGAAGGCCTCCCGGTAGGTGCAGTGGTGGATCGCCTGGGCCACCGCCTGCCGCATCAGCGCGGCGGAGCCGAGCACGCAGTCGAGGCGGGTGGCCGCCACCATCTCGATGATGGTGCGCACCCCGCGGCCCTCGTCACCGACCCGGCGCGCCCAGGTGCCGTCGAACTCGACCTCGCTGGAGGCGTTGGACCGGTTGCCCAGCTTGTCCTTGAGCCGCTGGATCCGGAAGACGTTGCGGCTGCCGTCGTCCAGCACACGCGGGAGCAGGAAGCAGGTGAGCCCGCCCGGCGCCTGCGCCAGCACCAGGAACGCGTCCGACATGGGCGCCGAGCAGAACCATTTGTGACCGGTCAGCTCGTAGGTCCCGTCCTCGGCGAGCGGCCGTGCCGTGGTCGTGTTGGCGCGTACGTCGCTGCCGCCCTGCTTCTCGGTCATCCCCATGCCGAAGATGACGCCCGCCTTCTCCGCGGCGGGACGCAGAGCCCGGTCGTAGACCGTGGAGGTCAGTCGCGGCTCCCACTCGGCGGCCAGCGCCGGGTCCGTGCGCAGGGCGGGGACGGCGGCGTGCGTCATCGACAGCGGACAGCCGTTGCCCGCCTCGGCCTGTGTCCAGAGCACGAACGCGGCGGCCCTGCGCACATGACCGCCCGGCCGCGACCACGCCGCGGTCAGGCCCGCGGCGACGCCCTTGCCGAGCAGCCGGTGCCAGGAGGGATGGAACTCGACCTCGTCGATCCGGTTCCCATAGCGGTCGTGGGTCCGCAGCCGCGGTGGATACTCGTTGGCCTGCGCCCCCCACTCCTGCACCTGGGCGGAGCCGGCGCTCCGGCCGAGCCCCGAGAGCTCGTCGCGGGCCTCGTCGAGGAGTGCGGGGTCGAGATGCCGCTCCACGGCCGCCGCAAGGGCACGGTCGGCGGTGAAGACGTCGTATCCGACCAGCGGCGGAGCCTGGTTGGTCACGGTGTGCGTGGTCGCTGCCATGAGCCGAACCTACCCTTCGGTACGCTCCCGGTCACCCGTCGCGCCGGGGAGTGCGTCACATGCTGCGGGGCCCGCCCCACCAGGAGATGAGTGGGGACACCGGCGACGGATACCGTTGAGGCGTGCAGTCAGCAGCAAGAGAGAACCCCGAGCGACCTCCAGGACGTCTCCACCGGGCGCGTGTCCTCTACCGGAACGTCTCCAAGCGCAGGACGGCCTGGCTGTTGCTGAAGGACACGGTCAACTCCTGCATGGAGTACCGAATCCTCGGGCTCGCGGCCGAGGCGGCGTTCTTCACGCTGCTGTCCGTGCCGCCGCTGCTGCTGAGCCTCATCGGACTGCTGGGCTACGTCGACGCCTGGACCGGCGCCGACACCATCCAGAGTCTGGAGAACAACCTGCTGGAGGCCTCGCGCACGGTCCTGTCCGACAAGGGCGTCACGCAGATCGCCCAGCCGATCCTGCACGACGTGATGAAGGGCGGCCGTCCCGACGTCATCTCCATCGGCTTCCTGTTCGCCCTGTGGTCGGGATCCCGTGCCGTGAACGTCTTCATCGACACGATCACGGTGATGTACGGGCTCGACGGCACCCGGGGCATCGTCAAGACCCGGCTGCTCGCCTTCGTGCTCTTCATCGTCGCCCTGCTGATCGGCTCGGTCGCCCTGCCCCTGATGGTGGCGGGGCCCGACGCGGTGGTGAACGTCGTTCCCTGGTCGACGACGGTGGTGCAGGTCCTGTACTGGCCGGTGGTCATCGTCCTGTCGGTCGTGTTCCTGACGACGCTGTACCACGTGTCCGTGCCGGTCCGGTCCCCCTGGGTGGAGGACGTGCCCGGGGCCCTGGTGGCCCTGGCGATGTGGGTCCTCGGATCCTTTCTGCTGCGTATCTACCTGACCAACACCATCGAGGGACCGACGATCTACGGTTCGCTGGCCGCACCCGTGGCCGTGCTGCTGTGGATCGGCGTGTCCGCCTTCGCGGTGCTGGTGGGTGCGGCCGTCAACGCGGCGATCGACCGGGTGTGGCCCGCCGCGGCCACGGCGGCCGCCCGAGCGGCGAACGAACGGCTGCGTCAGGAGCAGGCCGCGGAATACGTGGCCCGGGCGACTGCCCGCGCCGAGGATCCGGAGGACCCCGATGACCCCGACATGCCGTCGGAGTTCCCGGAGCGGTGGTCGCGCTTCCTGCCGCCGGAAGACGTCACGTCCCGCCTGCGGACGCAGGCCCGCGGTCCGCACCCGTCGCCGCACGGCGGCCCGCACCCGTCGCCGCACAAGGGGAAGGACCAGGGCGAGTGAGAGACGGCCGCGCCGTCCCCGCCCCGGGCACCGCCTCTCGGTGACCGCCCGCCGGGACCTGTGCGCCCTCACCGGCCGGAGCCCGCACCCGACGGCCGGCGCGCCGCGCGCGGCCGCCTCCTCCGCCGGTCCGACGGGAGGCGGGGATCCTCAGCCCGGGCCGAGCCGCGACGCCTCACCATGACCGTCGTCGGGCTCCGCGCCCGGTGGGCGAAGCGCCTCCTCGGCCACCTTGCGCCGCGGCGGTTTGTCCCCCGCGACCAGCCCGGCGGCACGCGCCAGCTCGGCCCTCAGCTGGTCGAACGCCACCGCCCCTGACAGTTCTCGCAACCTGCGACTCCTGCTCATACAACCTCAACGCGCCGACGCGCCCGGCCGTCACCTGGATGCGGCCGAATGGAGTACGTCCTTGCGGCACCACCGGCCCCTTCGCAACTGCGCGCGGGCCGCGGCCCCCACGTCATGGCGCTCGGGCCGCCGACTGGCCCGCGCCGCGCCGGGGACGTTCCCTGGAAGAGTGACACCGTTGCGCATCGACGTGCACGCCCATCTGTGGACCACGGAGTACCTCGACCGCCTCGAACGGCTGGGGAGGAGCGACACGGGCTTGAGGCGCGGAATCGGTGCCGAGGCGACCGAGGCCGATCTGGACCACCGTTTCGCGTTGATGGACCGGGCGGGAGTCGACCTGCAGGTGCTCTCCGTGGCGCCGCTGTCCCCGCATCTGGCGGCGGAGTCCGATGCCGCGGCGTCGGCCGGGGCGGCGAACAACGCCTACGCGGAGCTGGTGGCCCGTTTCCCGGGACGCTTCCGTGCCTTTGCCGCGCTGCCCCTGCCGCATGTCGACGCGGCGCTGCGCGAGCTCGCCCGTGCCTTCGACGAACTCGGTGCCGTCGGTGTGGGAGTCACCACGACCGTACTGGGCCGCACGCTCGCCGATCCGCTCTTCCACCCCGTCTACGAGGAGCTGGACCGGCGCGGCGCCGTCCTGTACATCCACCCGGCCGGCGAGGGCGGCGCCAGCCCGCTGATCACCGGGTACGGGATGACATGGATGGTCGGGGCCCCGGTCGAGGACACGGTGGCCGTCATGCATCTGATCCTCGCGGGCATTCCCGCGCGCTTTCCGCGGATGCGGGTCCTGGCCCCGCACCTGGGCGGTGCGCTGCCCCTGCTGCTGTGCCGCCTCGACGATCATGTGACTTTCGAGTCCCCCGGGACCGCCGAGCCGCCCTCGGTGGCCGCCCGCCGACTCTGGTACGACACGGTCAGCTACGCGCACACGCCGGCACTGGTCGCCGCGGTGGCGTCCTTCGGGGCGGACCGCCTGGTACTCGGCACGGACTTCCCGTACGAGGACGGGGAGGTCTTCCTGAGGGCCGTCGACCACATCGCCGGCTCGGGGCTCACCGAGGAGGCGGCCAGGGCGATCCTCGACACCAACGCGGCGGACCTGCTCGACCTGTCGGGGTCCTGACCCGCCCTCCCGCCGGGTCCGGTGCACACTCCGGCCGGTCATCGCCGGAGGGCTACGCTCGGCCGGTGACCTTCCGCGTTCTGGTGTACACCCGCACCGCCGACTACCGGCACGACTCCATCCCCGACGCCGTCACGGCCGTACGCGGCCTCGGAGAGGCCCATGGGTTCGAGGTCGACGCCACCGAGGACCCCGACGTCCTCGAGTCGCCCCTGGACGCCTACGCGGTGGTCGTCTTCCTTTCCACCAGCGGCGAGGTGCTGACCCCCCGGGGCCGTACCCGGCTCGAGGCCCGGCTGCGCGCCGGCGGTGGTTTCGTCGGCGTGCACGCGGCGGCCTGCACCGAGTACGACTGGTCCTACTACGGCGGGATGCTGGGCGCCCGGTTCGCGCGGCACCCCGCGTACCAGCCGGGGAAGGCCGTCGTCGAGGACCGTGGCCATCCGGCGACCCGGCACCTGCCCGCCGTCTGGGAGTTCACGGACGAGTGGTACGACTTCCGGGCGAGTCCCCGTGGTTCGGTGCGTGTGCTCGCCTCCGCGGACGAATCCTCCTACGCGGGCGGCGGTATGGGCGACGACCATCCGCTGGTGTGGTGCCACGAACACGGTGGCGGACGCGTGTTCTACACGGCGCTCGGGCACGCGTCCGAGGCGTACGCGGACCCGGACTTCCGGGCCCATCTCCTCGGCGGCATCCGCTGGGCGGCCCGGGCGGAGTAGGGGGTCCCACCGCACGTGCCGCCGGCCCGGTCTGCGACACCTCCCGGCGTCCGCGCGAGCCCGTCACGGACGCCGCAGCTCACGGGCGTGAGGCCGGGACACGCGGGCGCCCGGCCGTTGGGCGGTCCGCCGGCCGGGGAAAGTGATGTGATGCGGTGAACCGGGCAGTCCCGGCATGGGAGGAGAGAGCCGTATGGAGCGTGCGGACGAAGTGGCCGCGAACCCGCGAAGCCCGTCGGATCCCGTGGTCCGCACTCCCTACGGAGCGGTGCGGGGCCGGTACGAGCAAGGGATCGCCGTCTTCCGTGGAATCCCCTTCGCCGCCCCGCCCTTCGGCCCCAACCGCTTCCGCCCGCCCGTCCCGCCCGAGCCCTGGGACGGCGTCCGGGACGCGGGTGTGTTCGGGCCGACGCCACCGAAGCCGCCGTACTCGGAGGCCTTCGCGCGCTATCTGTCCGACCCGGTGGTCGCCGGCGACGACTGCCTCAACCTCAACGTGTGGACCCCGGAGCCCGGGCCGGGCGCCCGGCTCCCGGTGATGGTCTGGATCCACGGCGGCGCACTGACCCGCGGCTCCTCCGCCGTCCCCGTCTATGACGGCAGCGCCTTCGCCCGCGACGGAGTCGTCCTGGTCTCCTTCAACTACCGGCTGGGCGTGGAGGGTTACGGCCTCTTCCCGGACGCGCCGCCCAATCCCGGGCTGCACGACCAGCTGGCCGCGCTGGAGTGGGTGCACGAGGCGGTCGCCGCGTTCGGCGGCGACCCGGACCGGGTGACCGTCTTCGGCGAGTCCGCGGGCGCCATCAGCATCGGCGCCCTGCTGGCGGCTCCGCGCGCCCGGGGGCTGTTCCGGCGGGCGGTGCTGCAGAGCGGGCCGCCGGAGTCCACGGACCGCGACAGAGTGCGCCGCCTGGTACGGCGCATGGCCACAAGACTGAAGGTGCCGGCCACGGCGGCCGCCTTCGCCGAGGTGGACCGCACCCTGCTGGCCGACGTCCAGGCGGAGGTGGGCCGCCGGGCCAGCCCGATCCTCGGGGGGGCCGCCTTCGGGATCGTCGTCGACGGTGATCTGGTGCCCCGTGACCCGCTGGAGGCGCTGCTCGACGGTGTCGCCGGGGACATTCCGCTGCTCGTTGGCTGGACCAGCGAGGAGCACCGGCTGTGGCTCGCGCCGACCGGGCTGGTCGAGCGCATCGACCGGCTGGGTGCGGTCGCCATGGCCGGTGCGATGGCCCGCTGCCACTGCGGCCCCGACGTCCCCCGCGGCTACCGCAACGCCCGGCCGGACGACCCCGTCTCCGACCTGGTGGGCCAGATGGTGACGGACTATCTGCTCCGCCGCCCGCTGCACCGTCTGGCCGAGTCCCGGGTGGGCGACGGCCACGCCGCCGTCCACGTCTACGAGTTCGCCTGGCGGTCGAATCTCCCGGGGCTCGGCGCCTGTCACGCCCTCGAACTGGGCTTCGTCTTCAACAGCGCGGGAGTGCCCGAGGCGGAGAAACTGGCCGGCCCCGACGCCCCCCGTGAACTCGCCCACGAGATGCACAGGGCGTGGGTGCGCTTCGCGACGGACGGCGAGCCGGGCTGGGCCGCCTGGGACGCCACCCACCCGGTGCGGATCTTCGGTGGTGACGGTGACCCCCTCGTACGCGGCCACCGCGACGCCGAGATGGACCTGTGGGGGGCCGCTGCCACCGCGCCGCAGACCGCTCCCGTCCCCGGCGCGGGGAACGGGCCGCGGCTGCGGGGTGCGGTACCGCTGGCCGCGGTACGGCGGCTGCGCAGACCCGGGGGTGTGCGCCGCAGCGACATGGAGTGAACAGCGGCACGACCCGCGCCGGCCGCTGCGCTCAGCCGGCCGCCGGGTCCGCTCCCAGTGTCCGCGCGACGGAGGCGATCGCCGCGGGACCCACCCGGCAGCATCCCCCGATCAGCCGGGCCCCGGCGGCGCGCCAGGCCGTCACCCGGCTCGTGGTGAACGTGGTGCGGCCGTCCCAGGCGCGGGCCCGCGCGTCCCAGGTCTCGCCGCTGTTCGGGTAGACCACCACCGGCTTGCCCGTCACGCGCGCGGCCGTCTCGATCGCGGCCTCCACGTCCTCGGGCGCGCAGCAGTTGACGCCCACCGCGATCACCTCGTCCGCGTCGGCGGCGGGTGCGAAGGCGTCCTCCAGCGGCTGTCCGGCGCGCGTACGGTCGCCGGAGACGGTGTACGAAAGCCAGGCGGGCACACCGAGCCCGCGCACCGCCCGCATCAGGGCCGCCGCCTCGTCCGCGTCGGGGACGGTCTCCAGGGCCAGCACATCGGGGCCGGCCGCCGCCAGCGCCTCCAGGCGAGGACGGTGGAAGGCCTCCAGCTCGGCGACGCTGAGGCCGTAGCGGCCCCGGTACTCGGAGCCGTCGGCGAGCATCGCCCCGTACGGGCCGACCGACGCCGCCACCCACAGCGGTCGCCCGGCGCCCCCCGCTTGCGCCCGCTCCGCCGCCTCACGGGCCAGATCCACGCTCAGTGCGAGCAGCCCCGCGGCCCGCTCGCGGTCGATGCCGCGCGCAGCGAATCCCTCGAACGTCGCCTGGTAGCTGGACGTGATCGCCACGTCCGCCCCCGCCTCGAAGTACGTGAGGTGCGCCGTTGTGACGGCTTCCGGCAGCTCCGCGAGCAGCCGCGCCGACCACAGCGCGTCGCTCAGATCGTGTCCCGCCGACTCGAGCTGGTTGGACATGCCACCGTCCAGGACGAGCGTTCCGGAGGCCAGGGCTTCGGCGAGAGGAGGGCGGATGCTGCTGGTCATGTGCCGACGCTAGCCGAAGGGCCGAGGCCGGCGCCCACCGTCGCACGGCCACCCGACCCGGCCCTGCCCGGCCGGACGTCCCCGGCCGGTCGGCCCGAAGGCCGCGACGCGCCTGCGTGACGGGAAGTGGGACACCACGCGTACCCCCGTCAACGGCGCGACGGTGTACATGGGTCTGGTGCGCGACGCGCTGGTGCCGCAAGATCTGATACCGGAGGGTCTTTCACGTCAGGGCGGCCCTCACCGTGCGGACTGCGGCCTCCGCCCAAAGTCCCTGGGGCGTCCCGACCGGAACCGGGGCGCCCCAGGCCCACGCCGCCCGCGGCGGCCGCCGTGACACTTCGGCGGGCACCGAAGCGGCGACCCGTTACGTTCTGCCGTATGACCCACTCCGCACCGCAAGGGCCTGCCGAGGCCGTCACCGACTTCGCGGATCTGCACCGCGCGGGAGAGCCCCTGCTGCTGTCCAACGCCTGGGACCACGCCAGTGCGGCGGCCCTCGCCGCGGCGGGGTTCGGGGCGATCGGCACCACGAGCCTCGGGGTGGCCGCTGCCGCCGGGTTTCCCGACGGGTCCGCGGCGACCCGCGAGGCGACCCTGGACCTCGCCCGTCGCCTGGGCGGCGGACGCTATCTCCTCTCCGTCGACGCGGAGGCGGGCTTCAGCGACGATCCGCAGCAGGTGGCGCAGCTGGCCCATGCGTTGCGCGCGGCCGGAGCGGTCGGCGTGAACCTGGAGGACGGACTCGGCCCCGTCGAACTGCACCGCGCGAAGATCGCCGCCGTCAAGTCCGCCGTGCCGGACCTCTTCGTGAACGCCCGCACGGACACCTACTGGCTGGGCGACGGGGACCCCGGGGACACCCTGCGCCGCCTCGACGCGTACCGACAGGCGGGTGCGGACGGCGTGTTCGTGCCGGGCCTCACCGATCCGGAGCGCATCGCCGGCCTCGTCCGCCGCTTGGACGTCCCGCTCAACATCCTGTACTCGCCCGCCGGACCGAGCCTCGAGCGGCTGGCCGGACTGGGCGTGAGCCGCGTCAGCCTGGGCTCCCTGCTCTACCGCCGGGCCCTCGGCGCGGCACTGACGGCCGCCGAGGCCGTCCGCTCGGGGCACCTGCCCGGCGGGTTCGCTCCGTCGTACGACGACGTGCAGGCCCTGGTCCGTGCACGCCCGGACGCGGGGGCCTGAAGGAGCGACGGCCCGTCGTCGCGGCACGGGTCAGCCGTCCTGCCGTTCCTTCTCGCGGGGCCAGTGCTCCAGCGCCCTGTGCAGGGCGTCTACGGCCTTGGCCCAGGACACCTCCACATCGCGGGGCGCGCCGAAGCCGCCGGCGGCCTCGAGCATGCAGAAGCCGTGGAACGTGCTGCGCAACAGGCGTACGGCGTCGGTGAGGTCGGGCTCGTCGAGTCCGTAGGCGCGCAGCATGCCGTAGGTGATTTCGGCGGTGCGGAGCATGGCGGGGGAGTCAGGGACCAGCGACCGGTCGATACGGATCTGCGTGGCCGCGTACCGGCCGGGGTGCCGGCGCGCATAGGCGCGGTAGGCGTCGGCGAAGGCCGTCAGCGCGTCCCTGCCCGCTCTCCCCGCGACCGCGACGGCGATGTGGTCGATCATCTCTCCACCGGCGAACAGGGCGAGCCTGGTGCGCAGATCCTGCATGTTCCTGATGTGCGAGTACAGGCTCGCGTCCTTGACCCCGAAACGCCGCGCCAGCGCGGACATGGTGACGTTGTCGTAGCCGACCTCGTCCGCCAGTTCGGCTGCCGCCGAGACCAGACGCTCCGCGCTCAGACCGGCACGGGCCATGGACCACCCTCCCCGTGAACCTGGAGCTCCTCGGAAAGAGGCTAGTACACGTAGCGCACGTCGGCGGCGGTGCGGCCCCGCGCGGCGAACCCGAGGAACTCCGACCAGGCGGCGGCGGAGAGGGTGAGCCGGGGGCCGCGGGTGTTCTTGGAGTCACGGACGCGGACGGTGGTGGGGCAGAGGGACACCTCGACGCAGTCGCCGTCACCGCTGCTGCTGTAGCTGCTCTTGAACCACGCCGGCTCGGTGGTGCTCATAGCGCTCCTCGCATCCGTTCCAGCAGACTCCGAGAGTCGCCTGGGGAAAGGGCCTGTGAGCGCAGTTTCGCATAGCGCATGTGGAGGACACTGATCGATTTCGGGTCCGTGAGGAACTGGCCGCTCCGTTGTCCTTCGCAGTAGCCGAACCATTCGTTCTCCGGGGTCTCCAGCAACTGGATGGGACCGGCCAGCCCGGCATGGGCGCCGAGCGTCATGGGCAGCAACTGCAGTTCCACATTGCGGGATTTCGTCAATTCCAGGAGATGATCGAGCAGTTCACGCGTTGCCGCCCTCCCGCCGGTCTCCCGTCGGACGACGTATTCCTCGACGATGAAACTGAACGCGGTGTTCGGACGTTCGGCGAGCAGACACTGACGTGCCTCGCGGGCGGCGAGTTGAGCCTCGATCTGCACATTGCTGAGCACCGGTACCTGCTCGTCGAAAAGGGTGCGCGCATACGCCTCCGTCTGCAACAACCCCGGCACCAACCGGTTCTCGAACGTGTAGAGGCCGATGGCCTGTTCCTCCAGTTCCGCCCACTGCCGGAACCAGGACGCCAGTCCCCTCTCCCGCCCCACGTGCTTGTACGCCCCCTTGAGCGCACCGAACGCGTCCAGGACGTGTTCGGCCCGTTCGACGAACACGCGGGGCGGGAAGCGCCGCCCCTGCTCGATCGACGCGACGGTCGACGGCTGGTACCGCACCAGCGGCGCGTACTCCTCCTGGGTGAGTCCCGCACGTTTGCGGAAGGCCTTGTGGACCTCCCCGAAGCCTTTCAGACTGTCGGACGGCTCCGGCTCGTTCGTGGTGCCGATGGTCCTGTCGGTCATGCCGGGAACCCCCGAGTGCCCTGGTGCCAACCCCGCCAAGTCCCCCATGGTCACGCACCGTTACCCACACTGTCCACGTCCTGAACCCGTACGGTGCGTCCCGTACGAGTGCCGTACCTGGTTAGACGCCCCTGACCTCGGGGAGCGTTGAGCCATGCACGCCGAACCGCGGCTCCAGGAGCCGGTCACAGTACGTACGTTCACCCAGCTTTTCAGCTGCACGCCACGAGGCGCCCGGCTCGCCCGCAGACTGGTCGCCCACCGCATGGATGTGTGGGGGTTCCCGTACGACGGGGATGCGGGGGAGAACGTGGAACTGGTCGTCGCCGAGCTCGCGGCCAACGCCGTGCGGCATGGACGGGTGCCTGGGCGCGACTTCCGTGTGCGGCTGGTTCTGCGTGACGGAGTCGTGCGCGTCGAGGTGGCCGACGGGCGCACGGAGCGGCTGCCGGTGCTGCCGGAGCGGGGAGGCGGGGAAGCGGGACACGGGCTGCTGCTCGTCTCCGCGGTCGCCGAGCGGTGGGGCGTCGAGCCCCGGCCGGGCTGCGCGTACAAGGTGGTCTGGGCCGAGGTGCGGGTGTGGCAGCCCCGCGTCCCCGCCACCCGGGCGTGACGCCGGGAGGTGCGGGCGGTCGTGGCGAGGAAGCAGATCATGGCGAGAACAGTCCGCAGACACGGGACCCCGACCGTGGTACGTCTTGATCGTCCATCCGGCCCGGGGTCCCGGGCCGCACGGTGACACGGGGATGCGGGGGAACAGCCGGTGGGCAGGATGCGACCGCGAAGGGCGGACCGGGACTTCCGGATCTTCTGGGCCGCGCAGACCCTCTCGGTCCTCGGGGACTCCTTCGCCCTGATCGCCCTGCCGCTGCTCGTGCTGGAGGCGACCGGGTCCGTGGCGCGGATGGGCCTGCTGACGGCGGTCGGCGGTGCGGCGTCCGTGGTGGCCGGGGTCTTCGCCGGAGTGGTGGTCGACCGGGTGGACCGCAGAAAGCTGCTGATCGCCTGCGATGTGGTCCGTATGCTGCTGTACGCGGTCGTCCCTCTCGTGTGGCTCGCCGGGCCGAGGGTCTGGCTGCTGTACGCGGTGCTGCCGCTGTGCGAGGCCGTCGGCATGGTGTTCTCGGTCGCCTATGTCACCGTCGTGCGCGGTCTGGTCGACACCGAGGCGATCACCGCCGCCAACGGCCGGCTGAACGCCACCGCTGCGGCGGCGGGCGTGGCCGGCCCGCTGGGCGCGGGCGTCGTGGCCGCGTGGGCGGGACCTGCGGCGGCCGTCGCGGTGAACGCGGCGAGCTTCGGGGTGTCGGCACTCTGCCTGGCCTTCGTACGGTTCGGGCAGGCCGTCCCGCCCGAACAGGCGCCGGGCCCCCAGGGGTTGTGGCGGGACCTGCTGGCCGGCGCGTCCTTCCTGCGGCGTCACCCCGTACTGCGGGCGCTGACCGTGCTGCTGGCCCTCTTCAGTTTTCTGGAGCTGGGCCTGAACGATCTGCTCATCTACCACCTCAAGCACGATCTCGGCCAGGGCGACGGCGCGGTGGGCACGGTGCTGGCGGTGGGCGCGCTCGGTTCGATCACCGGGGCGCTGCTGGTGGCCCGGATCCGGCGCAGGCTCGGTTTCGGCCCCACCTGGATCGGCGCGGTCGCCGTCTGCGGCTGTGCGCTGGCCGGCATCGGCTGGGCCCGTGACGTACCTGCCGTCGCCGTCCTGACGGCGGTCTTCCTCGGCGGTGTCGGCGTCGCGGGGACCTGCTCCATGTCCCTGCGGCAGCAGGTGACCCCCGAGCATCTGCTCGGCCGGGTCACCTCCGCGTTCTGGACGATCCACTACTCGGCGGCGCCGATCGGCGCCGCGGTGGTCACCTGGGCGGCCCAGCACCACGGCACGGCGGCGGTGGGCGCCGTGGCCGGGGCCTGCTGCGTGGGCGTCGCGGCACTGGCCCTTCCCACACCGGTACGGTCGCGCCGGCCGGAGAGGGCCACCGAGGCCGCCTGAGCCCGGCCCGCGGAGCCGTCAGCCGTTCACCCCCGTGTAGTGGCGAAGGCTCCACCGCCACAGCAGCCGCGCCCCCAGGTACGCGAGCACTCCCACCAGCGGCGATCCCGCCGCCAGCCAGTAAGGGGCGCCGGTGCCGTGGCCGGTCAGCACGGCCGCCGGGAAGTACGCGACGAACGCCAGCGGAAGCCCGTACGTCAGCAGACCCCCCACCGCCTTGGGCAGCACGTTCAGCGGGTAGCTGCCGAAGGTGCCGAGCAGTTCCTCCAGCCAGTTGCCCCAGTAGTCCGCCGCCGGGAACCGCAGCGAGGCACTGGCGACCGCCGTGAACAGCGCGGCCTCCAGCAACATGCCGCCGAGGATCGCGGCGATCAGGTACGTGACCCTGCCCGCCGTCCAGTCGAGGTGGCTGCGGCCGAGGGCGCCCGCCAGCAGGCCCGCCGCGACCGCCAGGTCACCGATCGCGTTGGTGGGGAAGGAGTCGAGCTGGACCTGGCGGTGGACCGGGAGGGGGCGGAGCAGATACGCGTCGATCTTCCCCTCCTGGATGTGCCGGCCGAGGCCGTGCACCCGGCCGAGGAGGAGCACGAACAGACCGTGCGCCATCATCCTGGTGGCGGGGATGAGGAGCACGTCCGAGCTGTCCCAGCCGCCCATCCCGCTGAACCGGGTCAGCAGCACCGTCGCGAACACGATCACCGAGACCTGCCAGACCGCGCCGATCGCGATCATCATCAGGAACTCGGCGCGGTACTCCAACTGGGCACGGAAGTTGAGCCGTGTGATCCGCCAGACGACACGCAGGGCGTTCATCGACATCTCAGCCCCCCTGCGAGATCACGCGCCGGGCGGCCCGCCGCCACAGCAACCGGGTGAACAGGGCCAGAGCCACCACCCAGGCGGCCTGCACGGCCAGTTGGACGCCCGCCTCGGACAGCGGGATCCTTCCCACGTACAGGGACAGCGGGACGCTCAACGTCGCCTGGAACGGCAGGAAACCGCTCATCGTGACGAACCAGTGGGGGAAGAACCACAGGGGCGCGTACACCCCGGACAGCAGGTTCTGGGCGAAGACGAGGATCAGCAGCGCGGCGCCGTTGCGCAGGGTCCAGAAGCACAACTGGTCGATGACGAGCATGACGTAGTGCAGGACCCACTGGCCGAGCAGCAGACTGAGCGCGAACACCCCGGCCACCGCGGCCGATCCGGGCGGCTCCACCACACCGGCCGGGAGGCAGACGGCGTACCCGGCCAGCGCCCAGGCCAGACCGTAGAGCCGTTCGCCGAGTGAACGCAGGGCGTAGTAGCGCTGGGGCGGCAGCGGCCGCAGATACCAGTAGACGATCGTGCCGTAGTGCATGTGCTGCATGACGGTGTCCCGGCCCGTGTACTGGTCCAGTTCGCGCAGCCGGGAGGCGAGCACGGCAAGCACCGCGTAGGTGACCGTCTGGTCGCGGCCGAGTCCGCCGGTCGTGCCGGTCGCCGCGTACAGGCCGCGCCACAGCGACGCGACCAGCACGACCTGTACGGTCAGCCGCAGCAGGGCCGCGGTGACACGGGGTGGGCTGTGCAGTTCGCCGAGCGGGGTGACGCGGGCGGCGCGCCAGGCGTGCAGGACTGCCATCTCAGACCTCGTCCGCCCCGGGCCCGGCCTGGACGTACGCCGCGCGCATCACGTCCTCCAGGTCGGCCTCGTCGATCGCGAGATCCGTCAGTTCGTACCGCTCCACGATCTGCTTCAGGGCCTGGTGGACCGTCGGGGCCCCGGGACCCTCGGGGCCGAAGACGGCCTGGGGCCCCTCTCGCCGCAGCAGCGCGATGCCCGGCAGGGGTGCGACCTCGGTGTGCGGATCGGCCGGCGTCACCCGCACCTGCCACGTCGAGCCGAACGTGCGGCGGATCTCGTCCAGGGTGCCGTCCAGGACCAGCCGTCCGTGATTGATCAGGACCACCCGCTCGGCGAGCCGCTCGACCTCGGTCATGTCGTGCGTCGTCAGCAGCACTGTCCGGCCGCGCTCCTCCACCTGGTGCCGCAGGAACTCGCGCACCTGTTCCTTGACCACCACGTCCATGCCGATCGTCGGCTCGTCGAGGAAGACCACCTGTGGGTCGTGGAGCAGCGCCGCGGCCAGGTCGCAGCGCACCCGCTGGCCGAGGGAGAGATGGCGAACGCGGGTGTCCCAGAAGGAGGAGAGCTCCAGCAGGTCGTCGAACTCCTTGAGCCGCGTGGCGTGTTCGGCTCTCGGCACCTCGTAGATGTCGCGCAGGATCGAGAAGGACTCGCGCACCGGCAGGTCCCACCACAGCTGGGTGCGCTGGCCGAACACCGCGCCGATGTTGCGGGCGTTGCGCTGCCGGTCCTCGTACGGCACCACGCCCGCGACCCGCGCCACGCCGGAGGTGGGGGTGAGGATCCCGGTGAGCATCTTGATGGTGGTCGACTTCCCGGCGCCGTTCGGTCCGAGCAGGGCGAGGAGCTCACCCGGGGCGACATCGAAGGTGATGCCCGAGACGGCGTGCTTGGCCACTCGCTCGGGGTTGACCAGAGACCGGAGCGCACCCCCGAACCCGGGGCGGCGCACGGTGGTTCGGAACGTCCGCGAAAGGCCGCGGACCTCGATGTGGTGCGCGACCGGCCT
This sequence comes from Streptomyces sp. NRRL F-5122, assembly GCF_001507435.1. GTDB lineage: Bacteria > Actinomycetota > Actinomycetes > Streptomycetales > Streptomycetaceae > Streptomyces > Streptomyces lannensis. The sequence continues at coordinate 373,039 of NZ_LMWH01000228.1, read as the reverse complement.
CGCGCCACTGCGGGTCACTGGACGAACCTCCGGGGGACAGCGGGTGCTGGGTTCATGCTGCGGGCCTCCTGGTCCGTCGGATCAGCGGATATCGGTCCGGACGTGACCGCGGCCGGCCGGCCGAAGACTTCCCCGGAACGTGCCCGGAGGGAGCTCTTCTGCCGGACGGCCGCGAACGGCATCCGGACCCTGTCGGTCAACCGGCTTCGGAGAACACGAAGGAGAACTCCGCCGGCTCGGCCGCAAGGAAGTACTGCGGCAACGGGCCCGGGCCGCACGACTGCGAGCCGATGCCGTGCTGCCCGTGGTCGAGGTTGACCCAGACCGTGTCGCCGGGCACGAGATCGGTGAGATGACGGGCGGCGTCGAGTCGCTCGTTCGTCCAGCGCCGTGCGCTGAACCAGAACTCCGGGTCGCCCTCGATCCTGAGGCCGCCCAGCTCCGCCCAGCGGACGTCGGCGCGGGCGCCGTTCTCCTGGGGGCGGACGTACGGGGTCTGCAACCCGTCGACCGTGGACTCCCAACGGCGCAGTTCGCAGGCCGCCCTGGTGTCCGGGTACGCCTCGCCGGGTCCGCCGCCGAACCACCGCACACGGTCCGCGGCGCCGGACAGTCCGAACCGCACTCCGAGCCGTGGCAGCGGCACCGTCCAGTCGCCCTCCGGAGCCACGGACACGGTCAGCCGCAGCCGGTCGCCGTCGGACGTCCAGCGGTACACCGTGGCGAGGCCCACCTCCCGGGCGGCGGGCGCCACCCGGGTCCGTACGGTCAGCGCGTCGCCGGTCGGCTCCACCGCGTCCAGCCGGTGCCGCATCCGATGCATACCGAGCTTGCGCCAGGCCGGACCGTGCCGGACGTCGGACTGCCAGGGCGCGCCGTCGTCGTTGTCCGTGGTCGCCCGCCACACGTCCAGGCGCAGGCCGGTCACGTCGACCGTCCCGATGGACATGAGCGCCCCGGTGCGGGCGTCGAACGAGGCCGGACCGAGGGTGATCCGGCCGTCGCCCGAGCGCGGGGCACCGCTCGGCACCACGCGGACCGGCGGCCGTGCGGAGACGGGAAACTGACCCCATGCCACCTGGTGGCCCGCCGATCCCCACGCGGTGTCGGACGCCAGCAGCGCCCGTACCGTCCATTGCGTCTCGCCACCCCCGGCGTCGGGCGGCTGGGGCAGCTTCACATCGGCGGACTCGCCCGGTCCGAGTGGGGGTACCGGCAGCCTCCCCGACTCGACGTCCAAGCCGTCGACCTGGAAGGACCAGACGAAAGCGAGTGCGGACAGGTCCGCGAAGTCGTACGCGTTGCGGACCCGCACGGTTCCGTCCGCTGCGTCGCCCTCGAACCGGATCGGTTCGATCACTTTTTTGTACTCGACCAGCCCCGGTGACGGCTTCCGGTCGGGGAAGAGCAGCCCGTCGCAGACGAAGTTGCCGTCGTGCAACTCCTCACCGAAGTCGCCGCCGTAGGCGAAGCCGTACCGCTCGTCCTTGATGCCGTGGTCGATCCACTCCCAGATGAAGCCGCCCTGGAGCCTGTCGTACGTCTCGAAGAGCCGCTGGTAGTCGGCGATGCCACCGGGGCCGTTGCCCATGGCGTGCCCGAACTCGCACAGGACCAAGGGAAGTTCGCGACGTTTTCCGGTGCCGCCGTCCAGTCCCTGCCCGATCCGCTCGACCTCCTCGTGGAAGGCGTACATCCGCGAGTACATGTCGGTGTCACGGCAGTCGATGTCGCCCTCGTAGTGCACGAGCCGCGAGGCGTCCCGGTGGTGGATCCACTCGGCCATCGCCGTCAGACCGCGGCCGGTCCCGGCCTCGTTGCCCAGGGACCAGATGACGACCGAGGGATGGTTCTTGTCGCGCTCGACCATGCGGGCGGCCCGGTCGAGCAGCGCCGGGGTCCAGCGGTCGTCGTCGACCGGGTTGTCCCGCCAGGCCTGCTCCACGAAGCCGTGGGTCTCCAGATCGCACTCGTCGATCACCCAGAGTCCGTAGGTGTCGCACAGCTCCAGGAAGGCGGGGTGCGGCGGATAGTGCGAGGTGCGCACGGCGTTGATGTTGTGCCGCTTCATCAGGAGCACGTCCTCGCGCATGGTCTCCGGGTCGAGGGCGCGGCCCTTCTCCGGATGCCATTCGTGCCGGTTGACGCCCTTGAAGAGAAGGGGCGTTCCGTTGACCTTGATCAGCCCGTCCTCGAGGACGACCGTGCGGAAACCGATGCGCAGCGGCACCCGTTCGCCCTCGGTCGCCAGCACCCCGTCGTACAGTCTCGGGGTCTCCGCGGTCCACGGCTCCACGGGGACGGTCACGGACTCGCCGGTCGCGACATCGATGTCGAGGGCGGGCACCGTGACCCGGCCGTCCACGTCCGACTCGACCTTCAGCGTGCCCTCGCCCGTCGTGTGGTCGTAGGAGGCGCGCACGAAGAAGTCGACGACGCAGCCCGCGGGGCGGTGCAGCAGCGTGACGTCCCGGAAGACACCGGGCAGCCACCACTGGTCCTGGTCCTCGAGGTAGGAGCCCGCGGACCACTGGTGCACCCGGACCGCGAGCACGTTCCCGCCAGGCTGGAGCAGATGTCCCACGGCGAACTCGTGCGGCAGCCGGGAACCCTTGAACTCGCCGAGGTCCGTCCCGTTCAGCCAGACGCGGGCGCAGGACTCGACCCCGTCGAAGCGCAGCACGGCGCCGCCGTCCGAGGGCCAGTCGGACGGCAGGTCGAAGACGCGCAGATGGTCACCGGTCGGGTTCTCGGTCGGTACCCGCGGCGGGTCGACCGGGAAGGGGTACAGGTGGTTGGTGTAGATCGGGGAGCCATGGCCCTGGAGGGCCCAGTGGCCGGGGACCGCGATCTGCGCCCAGTGCCCCGCGTCGAACCCGGGCTCGGCGAAGGAGTCGTCCTCCGCGTCGGCGGTCCGCGACAGTCGGAAGCGCCAACTGCCGTTCAGGGAGAGGGACGCGGCGTCCGAGGACGCGTACCAGGCACGCGGTGGCAGGGCACCGGTGCCCGGCGAGACGTCCTCGACGTAGTCGACGGCTGTCGTGGTGCGGATGGACATCGGTCTCCTCCTTCAGCTCGTGATGCCGGTCGGTGCGACCTGGACGTCCGGGCACCGGAGTCCTGGCCTGTGGTGAGGGCCGCGGGTGCGACGGCGCCGCCGTGGCGGGCGGCGGGGGCCGCGGAGCGCCGGTGACGGTCGTGCGGTGGCGGCCGGGTGGGGACTCTGCGGGTGGTCGTGCCTGCGGGTCTCAACGGTGCATCCCTTCCGTCGTCATGAGGACGGTGCGGTGCGGCTCCTTGGCGTGGCGGGTCGTCCGACGGTTTTGACGTGTCCTCTGCGCGGCGATCCGAGCGCCCCTTCGAGGGCGAAGGCCGCGGCTCCGAGGCACACCGGGTCGGTTTGGACGGGGGAAAGGACGATCTCGGTGACGGCGAAGGGCCGGCTGAGCGCATGCCTGCCGACGGCGGCGCGCACCTCGTTCAGCAACGGCGTACCGAGTGCGGCCGCGACCCAGCTGCTGAGCACGACCACCTCGGGGTTGAGGAGATTGACCAGGTCGGCGATCCCCGCGCCGAGGTAGCGGGCAGTGGTCCTCAGGACCTCGAGCGCGACCGGTTCCCCGGCGGTGACACCTTGGGCGAGCGCCTCGATCGTGGCGGTCTGGTCCTCGGGGTGCAGCAGCGGGCTGTGCGGGCTGAGTTCCCGCAGGTTCGTCATGATGCCGGGAGCCCCGACGTAGGTCTCGACGCAGCCGTGGTTGCCGCAGTGGCACGGGCGCCCGTCCAGGACCAGTGTTGTATGGCCCCACTCCCCGGCGCTGTTGCTGACGCCCCGGTGCAGTCCGCCGCCCAGTGCGAGCCCGGCTCCGACGCCGGTGCCCAGATTGACGACCACCGTGTCCCCACGCCCGCGGGCCGCCCCGAACCACAGCTCGGCGATCGTGCACGCGCGCAGCGGGTTGTCCAGGTACAGAGGGTGGGCGATGTGCCGGGCGAGCAGTCCGAGCAGCTGTACCTCGTGCCAGTCCCAGTTGGCGGCGTACACGCAGACGCCGCGGTCGCGGTCGACCTGGCCCGGCACGCTGACGCCCACGCCCAGGACCCGGTCGCTTCCCACGCCGGCCCGGGAGACCACCGTGCCGACGGCAGCGGCCACATGGGCGGCGACCTGTTCCGGGCGCTTGCCGCCGGGCTCCATCTCCTCGCCGGCGCGGGCCAGCATGCCGAGCGCCAGATCGAACAGCTCGACGCGGACATAGGTCTCCGCGATGTCGACGCCGATCAGCGCGCCGCCCGAGGGGTTCACGGCGATCAGTCCGCGTGGTCTGCCGCCCGCCGAGTCCTCGAAGCCGACCTCGGTCAGCATGCCGAGGTCGAGCAACTCGCCGACGAGGGTGGCGACCGTGGCCAGGCTGAGTCCGGTGGCGGCCGCCAGCTCCTGCCGGGAGGTGGGGGAGCGGGCGATGATCTGGCGCAGCACCTCGTACCGGTTCGCGGTGCGGATGTCGCGTGACGTGGACTTGGCGGACACGTCCCCTCGGTCCCCCCTCGGGTCATGCCGGGTCCCGGTGCCTCGGCGCGGCGCGAGCCTATGTCCGGGCAGCGCTTTCTACAAGGGGTTAGGAAAGGGGGTGTACGAAGTCTGCCGGCCGCCGGTGACTCACCTCGGCCGGCTCACCCCGGCCGCCCTCAGCGCAGCCCCAGGGCGTCGCGGACGAAGGCGTTGCGGAACTTGCCCGCCGGGTCCAGCTCCGCGGCCAGTGCCGTGAAGTCGCCGATCCGCGGGTAACGTCCCCGGAGCGCCGCGGCGGGCACGGTGAAGACCTTGCCCCAGTGCGGGCGCGCGTCGAAGGCCTCCAGCACCTCCTCCACCCGCCGCACCACCGGCAGGACGGCAGCGGTGTCCTCGACCCAGGTGAAGTGCACGGCGACCGTGTCCCGCCCGTAGGCAGGGCTCAGCCACTGCGCGTCCGCGGCGACCGTGCGGACCTCGCAGGTCTGCAGCACGGGCGCGACCGTCGCGCGGATCGCGTCCAGGGCGCGCAGCGCGTCCAGGGCGTACGGGCGCGGCAGCAGGTACTCCGACTGCAGTTCGGCGCCGCTGCTCGGTGTGAAGTCCGCGCGGAAGTGGGGGAGCCGTTCGTGCCACGGCCCGGGGACGCCGAACTGCTCGGTGCAGTTGACCGCGGGCATGCCGGGCACCGGGTGCAGCGCCTCGGTGGCGGGCGTGGCCCAGGGGAAGTCGGGCAGCGGCCGGTCGGTCCGCCGCTTCAGCCACACCTGCCTGAAGCCGGGCGCCCGCCAGTCGGTGAACAGGCTCACGCTGTACGCGCTCGCCGCCACGGTGTCGAAGTCCGGTCCCTCCAGGGGGAGCTCCGTGAAGACGTACTGCTCGACCTCGTAGTCCGGCTCCAGGTCCAGGGTGAGCGCGGTGACCACACCGAGTGCGCCGAGCGAGGTCACGGCGCCGTCGAAACGGTCGTCCCCCCGGCCGATCCGTACGCTCGACCCGTCCGCCGTGATCAGCTCCACCTCGCGTACGGCCGAGGCGAGCGAGCCGTTGGCGACGCCCGAGCCGTGCGTGCCGGTCGCCACCGAGCCCGCCACCGAGATGTGGGGCAGAGAGGCCATGTTGTGCAGGGCGAGACCGTGTTCGTGCACCACGCGAGCGAGTTCCGCGTAGCGGACGCCGCCGCCGACGCGTACGGTGCGGGCCGCCGTGTCGACGTCGACCTCGGCCGGCAGCGCGGCCAGCGAGAGCAGGACCCCGTCGGCGCCGGGCTCGGCGATCTCGTTGAAGGAGTGCCCGCTGCCCAGCACCCGTACATGGGTGCCGTCCGCGACGAGAGAACGCAGCGCGTCGATCGAGCGCGGGCGGTGCAGCTCCTTGGCGGCGTAGGTGATGTTGCCCGCCCAGTTGGTCACGGTCCCGGTCATGGCCCTCGTCCCTCCCCGTGGCCCGGAGAGCCACGAATCCACCCGGAACCTACCTCGCCCCCGCCCTGTGCTGCGAATTCCGTCGTATCGAGCCGGGTCTGAAAGTGGTCCGGCAGGTATCCGGTTCGTGTTTCCGCGAAATCGGCAACCCCCGGCTCCGCGGCCTCCTAGTCCTCGGCTCGGACCGGTCCGGCCTGCGAAGAACTCCGGCCGGAGGTATGGAATGTATCGCCTCGATTCGTATATTCACTTCCAAAAGGAGCAATCGGCCCATCGGGTCATGGCCGGGGCCCCGGCAAGGCCGGCGGTCGGGCGGGGGCATACCGTGAGGAGTCGAACGCCTGAGCCGGGAGGAGACACGGGATGGGCAGCCGCACCGCACTGGTCGAGGATCTGATGGAGCGATTCCCGCACGTTCCGCGGGAAGCCGTCTTCAAGGAAGACCTGCTCCGCGGGGGTGTGGCCTTCGACGCGTCCGCCCTGTCCGACAACGAGGGCGGCGAGGTCAAACCGAAGTCCTACTTCATCTTCTCCTTCGACCACGGCACCCTGCCCGAGCTCGGCGAGGCCGCGCTGCGGCGCCCGCCCGAGGAGATCATCCTCACCGGCGGCCCGTACGACCTGCGGCGCACCGTCGTCTCGGTCAGGGTCAATCCGGCCTCGCCGTACCGCGTGGCCGCCGACGAGGAAGGGATGCTCGGCCTCTACCTCGACGGGCGACGGATCGCGGACGTCGGGGTGCCGCCGATGCCGGAGTACTACCGGCACACCCTCTCCAACGGGAAGTCCGTGATGGAGGTGGCCCCGACGATCCAGTGGGGCTACCTGATCTACCTCACCGTGTTCCGTGTGTGCCAGTACTTCGGCGCCAAGGAGGAGTGCCAGTACTGCGACATCAACCACAACTGGCGCCAGCACAAGGCGGCCGGGCGGCCCTACACCGGCGTCAAGGACGTCGAGGAGGTGCTCGAGGCGCTGGAGATCATCGACCGGTACGACACCCAGAATGCCTCCACCGCCTACACGCTCACCGGCGGCGCGATCACCAAGACGGTCGCCGGCCGGGACGAGGCGGACTTCTACGGGCACTACGCCAAGGCCATCGAGGAGCGCTTCCCGGGCCGCTGGATCGGCAAGGTCGTGGCGCAGGCGCTGCCGAAGGCCGATGTGCAGCGGTTCAAGGACTACGGCGTGCAGATCTACCACCCCAACTTCGAGGTGTGGGACCGGCGCCTGTTCGAGCTGTACTGCCCGGGCAAGGAGCGATACGTCGGCCGTGACGAGTGGCACCGGCGCATCCTCGACTCGGCGGACGTCTTCGGCGCCCGCAATGTGATCCCCAACTTCGTGGCGGGTGTGGAGATGGCCGAGCCCTTCGGCTTCGCCACGGTCGACGAGGCGATCGCCTCGACCACGGAGGGTCTGCGCTTCTTCATGTCGCACGGCATCACCCCCCGTTTCACCACCTGGTGCCCGGAGCCGACGACGCCGCTCGGCAAGGCCAATCCACAGGGAGCGCCGCTCGAGTACCACATCCGCCTGCTGGAGGCCTACCGCGCCACCATGGACGACTTCGGGCTCTCCTCGCCCCCCGGCTACGGCCCGCCCGGACCCGGCCGCGCGGTGTTCTCCGTCAGTTCCTTCATGGACAGCCTTCCGGCGCGGGAGGGTGCCGAGGAGCCGTCCCACGCGTGACGACGCGATCGTGTGCCCCGCACGCCGAGTCGCCGCGGGGTCGCGATCCGTACAACTGAACAGCGCGCACGGACCGCCCGGCGGCAATTGAATACGCCGCTTGTCAGTTGTGTGAGAACCGTGAAAGGCTCTGGGCCTGCCGTGAGGCGATCTCAACTCCCTTGTATGTCAGGTGAGTTGAATTTGCTTGTGGAAGCAGCGGAAGCAGGAGCACGCCATGCCCGACCTGCCGACCCCTCAGGACGCCACCGAGGCCGCGCTGTTCTCGGAAAGCTGGGACGCGGTGCTGTCGTACGCGGACCTGTGCACGTCCGGCTCGGCCGCGGGCAGACAACTGGCCACGGAGGCGTTCTCCCGCGGCGTGCGGGAGGCCCGCGCCGATGAGCCCCCGGCGAGGGGTGGGCGCCGCACTGCCCGGCTGCCCGGGATTCCGCTGCTGCTCACCGCCGTGCGTACCACCGCCGAGGCGTGGGAGGCACAGGGAACCGGGCATCGGCTCGACCCCGAACTGCGGCTGTGGCTCCACTCCGGGCAGGCCGCGCGGTACACCGGGCCGCCCCTCCAGCGGCCGTTGGCGCTGCGGGCGCTCAAGGACATGCACGAGGCGGACGCCGCGCTGCTGTGGCTGGTGGAGGTCGAGGCGCTGCCGCTGCCCGACGCGGCACGAAGGCTCGGTCTGGACCCGGTGGCCGCCTCCGTCGAACTCACCGAAGTCCGGGGGCTGTTCAGGGACCGCTGCCGGCGCAACCACCTCGACACACCCATGGACGCCGAGTGCCGCAGCTATGCGCGGCTCCTCGACGCGGTCACCCGCTCGTCGGGCGCCGAGACGCCCGAGGACCTCTCGCGGCACCTCGCCACCTGCGTGGAGTGCGCGGAGGCCGCGGCGTGTCTGCGGCTGCACGGCGGGGAGACGGCCGCGGCGCTGGCGAGTGGTGTGATCGGCTGGGGCGGGCTCGCCTATCTGGAACGGCGGCGCCGGGCGGCGGAGGCCGGGCTCAGCGGGGGACGCACGGACGCGGGCACGGACCGGGGCGTCGCGGTCGGCACCGAGGCACGGCCCCGGATCGGCCGCGCCGGGATCCTGGCGGCCGCGGTGATCGTGTCCGGCCTGGCACTGACGGTCTCGCTCATGCAGCTGGGGGACTCGGGCGGCCGGACGACCGCGGGCGGCGACGTGGGCGACAACCGGCGGGCCGCCGACCCGAGGCCGGCGGTGCCGTCCCTCGGCCCGGTCACCGGCGAGACCACGGTCGGCGCCTCACCGACCACGCGTCCGTCCCGCTCGGCCGCCGTCACGAAGAGTCCGGACTCCGACGCGGAACCGCAGGGGAAGTCCACGAGCCCGGTCGCCGACCCGCCCGGCGCGCCCGAACCGGACAAGGCCACCCCGGCGCCCTGCCGCGTCCGCTACCACGTGGACAGCGAGTGGTCGAACGGCTTCCAGGCCACTGTCACGGTCACCACGGCGGGGGCGCTGGACGGCTGGAGCGTCGGCTGGACGTTCGAGAACGGCCAGCGCATCACCCAGATGTGGGACGGGACGTTCGCACAGGTCGGCTCGCGGGTCACGGCGAAGGCCGCCGCATACAACAAGGAGGTCGCCGCGAACGGCACGTTCGCGTTCGGCTTCCTGTCGTCGTGGCACGACAGCAACGCGGTGCCGAGCCGCTTCACGGTGAACGGGCTTCGCTGCTCGACGGCGGGCTGACCCCGGCGCAAGGGGTCGGCGCCCTGCCGGCCCCGCAGGCACACCCGCCGACGAGGCGGTCGCGACACGGTGACCGTCCGGGCGGAAATTCGCTGGCACCCGGGAGCGGCACCCTCTAAGGTGAGCGTGTTTTCGAGCGGCGTCCGTCGGCGGCCGCCGACGGACGAGTGGAGAACGGGAGGTGTTGACCGATGACTGTCCTTGCGACGAGCGCTGCCCGCGTTCAGACGATCATCAAGTCCACCTCCGTGGTCACCGGCTGACACTCCGATCGAAGCGCGTGTCCGCGCGCCCGCCGGGACCACCCTTGTGAAGGGTCTCCCTTGACTTCCAGCTCTGCTTTCTCCCCGTCTTCCGCGTTCTCCGCTCTCTCCGCCTACGGCTGGGACGACGGGTGGGCGGAGGCGTTCGCGCCGTACGGCGCCGAAGGTCTGGTCGCCGGCCGGGTCGTCCGGGTCGACCGCGGTCAGTGCGACGTGGTCACCGCCGGCGGCGTGCTGCGTGCCGACACCGCCTTCGTCACCCCGCACGACCCCCTGCGGGTCGTGTGCACCGGCGACTGGGTCGCCGTCGAACCCGCGGGCAGCCCCCGCTATGTGCGGGCGTATCTGCCGCGTCGCACCGCCTTCGTGCGCTCCACCTCCTCCAAGCGGTCCGAGGGACAGATCCTCGCGGCCAACGTCGACCACGCCGTCGTCGCCGTCTCGCTCGCCCTCGAACTGGACCTCGGCCGGGTCGAGCGTTTCCTCGCGCTGGCCTGGGAGTCCGGTGCCCAGCCCGTCGTGGTGCTGACCAAGGCCGATCTGGTGCCGGACGTGACGACGCTGTCGCATCTCGTCCAGGACGTGGAGACCACGGCCCCCGGGGTGCAGGTGCTCGCCGTCAGTTCACAGCGGGGCGAAGGGCTGGACGTCCTCGCCGAGACCCTCTCCGGTGGCACCTCCGTGCTGCTCGGCCAGTCCGGTGCGGGCAAGTCCACGCTGGCCAACGCGTTGCTGGGAGAGGAGATCATGGAGGTGCAGGCCACGCGGGACATGGACGGCAAGGGCCGGCACACCACGACCACCCGAAATCTGCTCGCCCTGCCGGGCGGCGGAGTCCTCATCGACACTCCGGGACTGCGCGGGGTGGGGCTGTGGGACGCCGAGACCGGCGTGGGTCAGGTGTTCTCCGAGATCGAGGACCTGGCCGCGAAGTGCCGCTTCCAGGACTGCGCGCACGACGCGGAACCGGGGTGCGCGGTGCGGGCGGCGGTGGAGGACGGCGAACTGCCGCAGCGGCGGCTGGAGAGCTACCGCAAGTTGCTGCGCGAGAACCAGTGGATCGTCGCCAAGACGGACGCCCGGGTGCGGGCGGAGCTGCGCCGGGAGTGGAAGCGCAAGGGGGCCCAGGGCAAGGCGGCGATGGAGGCGAAGCGGGGGCGGTTGCGGTAGGACCACGGATGCCGCCCTCGCCGGTGCGGGGGCGGCACCGTCATGTCCGATTTCCGCCGGTCCCACCCCGCCCGGTGGTGGAGACTGGAAGGCGTGATCGACGAGGACACCAGGTACGAGGCGGTGCGCAGCCGGGACGCGCGGTTCGACGGCGAGTTCTTCTTCGCCGTCGAGACCACCGGTATCTACTGTCGGCCCAGTTGCCCCGCCGTGACGCCCAGGCGCCGGAATGTGCGCTTCTATCCGACGGCCGCCGCCGCGCAGAGTGCCGGGTTCCGGGCCTGCCGGCGCTGCCGTCCGGACGCCGCGCCCGGCTCCGCGGAGTGGAACGTGCGGGCGGACGTCGTGGGTCGCGCCATGCGCATGATCAAGGACGGCGTCGTCGACCGCGAGGGCGTGGACGGACTCGCCGTGCGGCTCGGCTACAGCGCCCGCCAGGTGCAGCGCCAGCTGACCGCCGAGGTCGGCGCCGGACCCGTCGCGCTCGCCCGGGCCCAGCGCGCCCACACCGCCCGCGTCCTTCTGCAGACCACCACGCTCCCGGTCACGGAGATCGCCTTCGCGGCCGGATTCGCGAGCGTACGCCAGTTCAACGACACGATCAGGGCGGTGTACGCCGCGACCCCGAGCGAACTGCGTGCGGCCGCGCCACGCGGCGTACCGGCGGTCCGCCGCGTGGCCGCGCCCTCGGCGGGGATCCCGCTGCGACTCGCCCACCGCGGCCCCTACCAGTCCACCGCCGTCTTCGACCAGTTCGCCCGCGAGGCGATCCGGGGTGTCGAGGAGGTGGAGGGCGCGCGCGGACGCCGTACCTACCGCCGCACGCTCCGGCTGCCGTACGGCACGGCCGTCGTGGCCGTCGACGAACGCCCCGGCCGCGCCGCGTCGAGGCCGTCCACGCACGGTCATCGGGGCGGCTGGCTGGATGCCCGGCTCCATCTCACCGACCCCCGCGACCTCCCGAGCGCCGTCCAGCGGCTGCGACGGCTGTTCGACCTCGATGCGGACCCGTACGCCGTCGACGAGCGTCTTGCCGCCGATCCCCGGCTCGCCCCACTGGTTGCCGCGCGTCCGGGCCTGCGCTCGCCGGGTGCGGCCGATCCGGAGGAGTTCGCCGTGCGTGCTCTTGTCGGGCGGGGCCGTGCCGAGGAACTGGTCCACCGCTACGGGAAGGTCCTCGACTCCCCGTACGGCACGCTCACCCATGTTTTTCCCGAACCGGCCGTGCTCGTCGAGGCCGAGCCCCACGGGACGCCCGGGGCCCTGGCCACCGCCCTTGCCGACGGCACGCTCCGCCTCGACGCCGGGGCCGACCGCGACGACGCGTACGACGCACTGCTCGCGCTGCCGGGCATGGAGCCGCGCGTCGCCGCCGTCATCCGCACCCGCGCCCTGGGCGACCCCGACGTGGCGCCGCCCGGACAGGACGTCCCCGACGTCTGGCGCCCATGGCGCTCGTACGCCCTTCAGCACCTCCGGACGGCGGGCGAGCCGGTTCCGGGCGAACAGGAAGATCACCGATCATGAACTCGCGCGACGCCGTCCACTACACCACGCTCGACAGCCCGGTCGGCGAGCTCCTGCTCACCGCCGACGCGACCGGCGCCCTGACCTCCCTCTCCGTGCCCGGCCAGAAGGGCGGCCGCACCCTCGGGCCGGAATGGCGGTACGAGCCCGGGCTCTTCCGCGCGGCCGAGCAGCAGCTCGCCGCCTACTTCGCGGGCGAACTCGACGAGTTCAGACTGGAGTTGCGTACGGACGGAACCGCGTTCCGTGAGCGGGTGTGGGCGGCGCTCGACTCCGTCCCGTACGGAACGACCACGACGTACGGGGCGATCGCCACCCGGATCGGCGCGTCGCGTGCCGCCGTCCGCGCCATCGGCGGGGCGATCGGCGCCAACCCCCTGCTCATCGTCCGCCCCTGCCACCGTGTGATCGGCGCGGACGGCTCCCTCACCGGCTATGCCGGCGGCCTCGACCGCAAGACGCGCCTGCTGGCCCTGGAGGGCGTGGGCCGTCGGCCATAGAGCAGTTCCTCCGGACCCCGGCTGCGGTTCAGCCGCGGCCGTCCACGACCGGCCCCGCTCCGGAATTCCTCCGCCGGCTCCGCCACTTCTCGGTGGTGCCGTCGGCCCCGGGGAGTGCGACCGCCGCGGCGGAACACCGCGGAGCGGTCACCGTGCGGGAGCCGACTGCCATGGGCCCGAAGGTGTGACGATGCGTTAGCTCCTCGGCGTGTCCTGGGAAGTCATCGAAGGCTTCCCGGTTCCGTGTCCCCGGGACCGCCGGTGAGGAGAGGGCGCGTCCATATGATCAACCTGGCCCGTGCGACGGTAACCCTGAGTCGCTGCCTGGCCGTTCTGGCCCTCACGCTTGTCTCGACCGCGGCCACCCTTCCGGGTACGGCCGACCGGGCCGAGACTGCCCCGCAGTGGGCCGGTACTTGGGAGGCGGCCCCGTCGGGCACCACGTCATCCCTGCCCGGCGCGTCGATCCGCAACGTCGTGCACATCAGCGTCGGCGGCGTCGCCACTCGCGTCCGGCTGTCCAACCGCCTCGGCAGCGCCCCGCTCCGACTCGACGCCGTCACCGTCGCGTTGCGGCTGCCCGACGGGCCCACGGGGGCGGATGCCGTACCGGGATCCCTGCGCGCCGCCACCTTCGACGGCGCCACCTCGGTGACCGTGCCCGCGGGCCAGGACCGCGTCACCGACCTCGTGCCCCTCGCTGTCCCGGCGGACTGCGACCTCCTCGTCACCGTGCACACGCCCGCCGACTCGGGACCGGCGACCTTCCACCACACCGCCCTGCAGACCAACTACGTGGCCAAGGAGGGCAACCGGGCCGCCGACACCGGCGGCGCCGCGTACACCTCCACCGTCTCCAGTTGGTACTACGTGACCGGGGTCGACGTCCTGCGCCCGGCGGGTGCCGCAAGTCTGGTGGCCTTCGGGGACTCCCTCACCGACGGCACCGGATCCTCGTACGGCGCCAACCACCGCTGGCCCGACCTGCTGTCGGAGCGCCTGCGCACCCTGCCCGCGAGCCGCAGGCCCGGCGTCCTGAACGCGGGCATCGCCGGCAACCGCCTCCTTCTCGACGGTGCAGGACCGAGCGCCCTCGCACGCCTGGACGCGGATGTCGTCAGCCGTGCCGCGGTCCGCACGCTGGTCGTCCTGGAGGGCGTCAACGACATCAAGGGCAAGCCGTCCCAGACCGATCCGGGTGCCTATGCGAGCGCGTACCGCCGGATCGTGGACCGTGCGCACGCCCACGGCATCCGTGTCATCGGCGCCACTCTCACCCCGTTCGGAGGCCACCCGAGCTGGTCGCCGGCCCGTGAGGAACTGCGGCTCGAGATCAACGCCCTCATCCGGAACGGCCTCTTCGACGAGGTCGCGGACTTCGACGCCGCCGTCCGCGACCCGGCCCGCCCCGAACGGATCAGACCGGCCTACGACCCCGGCGACCACCTTCACTTCAACGACGCGGGCATGCGGGCGCTCGCCGCCGCGATCGACCTGACGTCCCTGCTGCGCTGATGCCCTGTCAGGCGGGCAGACCCCAGCGGGGGGCCTGCCCGTTCGGCGCGACCGGCGCGATCGTGAAGTCGGGGCGGTCGCCCTTCGCCGTGATCAATGCCGACTCGCCCCTGCGCAGCGCTATGCGAACGGTGCCCTCGTCCACGGTCTCGTAGTGCAGCCTCCGCCCGCGGCCGTCCCGCACCTCGATCGCACCCGGGACGGAGTGCCGTACGACGCACGGTGCGCCCGCCTCGCTGACGAGCCGCACCCAGCTTGTCACCCCGCCGCGGCGGACGGCGGAGAGCAGGAAGGCTCCCTGAGTGCGGAAGTCGTGCACCGTCAGGTCCGCCCACGCGGCGGGCAGCGCGGGGAACACACGGACGACCCCGCCCCAGGACTGGCAGACCATGTCGTGCAGGGACTGGGACGCCGAGAGAGGGGTCTCGATGACCGGCCCGGACTCCTTGTACATGGTGTTGGGCTGGATGAATCGGGTCATCAGCTCGCCCAGGTACTTCAGCGCGTCCTCGCCCTTGCCGAGCAGCGCGGACATCGAGGCGGCGCCCGTGAACGTGTATCCCTGGAGGGCGCCCTCGAAGCCGACCCAGTGCGCCAGCGACTTCTCGATGAGGGCGCGCTCGTCAGCGGTGCGACCCGTAAGCTCGTACAGCGGATAGACCGAGAGCAGATGCGAGTAGTGGCGGTGGGACTTGGCGAACGGGATGTCCGCGCCGATCATGAAGCCGTTCTCGTCGGTGGGGTAGGGCACCCGCTTGGCCAGCACCTCACGCCAGCGCGGGGCCAGTTCGTCTTTCACCCCGAGCAGGTCCGCCGACTCCAGCAGGGTCCGGCAGCCCCAGGTGAGCAGCATGAGGTCGTAGTTGCAGTCGCGCGTGTCACCGCCGTACTCCGGCGAGAAGGTGGCCGGCAGGTGCAGCTTGCCGTCCGGACCCAGCTCCAGGAAGTGCAGGTAGTAGGTGACGGCCTTGCGGAGCAGCGGATAGAGGACGTCGCGGAGGATCGACTCGTCCATGGTGTGGCGGTAGCTGAGCCAGACGTTGTGCAGCGCCCAGGTGAGGTTGCCGACCTCGGGGGTCGGCGGATCCTGGCCGGGGATGCCGACGCCGTAGCCGGTGAGGGTGCCCGCCGCACCGTTTATGAGGTGCGGGTCCGTGGTGCGCGGGATACCGAGCGAGTCGGCCCGGTACGCGGGCGCCATCTCGTTGGACAGATTGTCGCGGAACTCGCCGAGCGCCCGTGTCACAGCGTCCAGTTCGAGGTGGTTGGATCCGTGGATCAGCCAGTACTCCAGCTGGACGTTGAGGTTCCACCAGGTGTTGGGCCACGGCGTGGACTCGAGCCAGGGACCGCTCGTCGCCATCACGGGTGCGTCGCGCCGGGCCGCGGAGGCGACCTTGTAGAGCTGGATCCAGTAGAAGCGCTGGATGCGTGCGTCGGGCAGGGAGAGAAAGCTCCTGCGGTAGTAGGCGTGCCACCAGGCGCGGTGGGTCGCCGCCAGGGCGTCGTACGGCAGCAAGGACCCGCCGCGGATGGTGGAGAGCGCTCGCCGCAGTGCCGTGGACTTCGGGTACGAGTGCGCGACGTGGACGTACAGGGTGCGTCGCCCACCCCGGTCGGTCTCCCGCCAGGCCGTCACGTGCTGGCCGCCCGAGAGCAGCGGCTGCACTGAGGCGGACACGCCGTCGTGGTCGCCGACCTCGGCGGGAGGGTTGCCGCGGTAGCCGTCCGGCAGCGGTTTGAAGTCGGCGCGCGGGCTGATCGCGTCGGCCGGGTGGAAGACCCAGCGGAAATCGCGCTCGCCCTCGGACGGTGCGACCTCCACGGCGAGCAGCGAGCGGGAGGTGTGCACCAGGGCCCGTATCGCGAGCCTGCCGCGGTCCGTGGCGAGGGCGCCGGTGAGTTCGGCGTCGTGGAGCCCCAGCCGCCAGTCCACGGCGGTGATCGTGCCCACCGGCTCCAGGGTGAAGTAGCCGATCGGCAGCCGCGCGAGCCCGAACAACGATCCGTACTCGGGGCGGTGGTCCTGCACCTCGGAGTGCTGGACGTTGAAGCGGACGGCGGCCTGCTCGCGGCCGGGCTCGGCGTAGATGCCCGATCCGAGGAAGCCGTTGCCCAGGTACGGTCCCTCGTACCAAGTGGCCGGCATCCGCTGCCAGACGAGGTCGGCGTCATCGAGGACGGCTCGCCAGGGGTCGGAGGCGCTGCCGGTGCGATCGGCCGCCGAAGCCTGCGCGGGCAGGCCTCCCGTGAGCAGCGCACCGCCGAGGGCGGATCCGGTGGCGATGACGGTTCGTCTGGTCGGACTGGACACGGTGCCTCCAGGCGGCTCGGTATTCATCGGAGCTATCCCGCGAGGCAACGTATGGATGGGGTTTCAGATCGTCAATAGGGCGAGATAGATCCGATGTGTCGCCTGTCCGGTTAATGCCGGGTCAGTGCCGTGCCACCCAGCCGCGCTCGTACGCGTGCCAGCCCAGCTGGAGCCGGGTCGTCACACCCGTCAGCTCCATCAGCCGTTTCACCCGGCGCTGCACCGTCCTCAGGCCCAGGTCGAGCTGCTTGGCGACGCTGGCGTCCGTCAGCCCCGCGAGGAGCAGGGACAGGACCTCGAGGTCGGTGCTGTCGGGGCCGTCGGGCCCCTGCTCGATGACGCCGGACAGTCCGAGCCGCAGCGGAAGCGCCTCCCGCCACACCGACTCGAACAGGCCCGACAGGAGCTCCAGCAGCCCGCTCGCATGCACCACCAGGGCCGCCGGTTCGGTGCCCCGCGAGGTCAGCGGCACCATCGCCAGCGACCGGTCGGCGACCACCAGCTTGGTCGGCACCGTGTCGACGACACGCACCTGTTCGTCGCGGCCGAGGGCGGCCGTCAGCTCGGTGATGCCGTCGGGCCGGTCGAGCACCGCTCGCTCCACCACCACCCGGTAGCGCACACCGCGGCCCGCGGCCTGCTCCTCCGCGTCGTTCTCCATTCCCGACACGGCGACCGGATTTCCGGTGACCAGCGCGCAGACCTCCTCGGCCGCACCGAGCTGGAGTTGGAGGAACCGCTGTCCGACCCCGGCCGCGCCGCTCACCACCTCGACGAGGTCGTGCACGGCGGGCTCGGCCGCCGCCGCGCGGTACTCCTCGGCGAGCAGCGCGGCCGCCAGCTCCGCCTTGTCCAACTCGTGCCGCTGCTGGGTCAGCAGCGCGCCGAGCGCGACCCCCGGTGGCGCCGCGACCCATCGGCCGGGCCGGGCCGTCGACTGGGCCGCGAGTCCGTGCCGTTCCAGCCGGCGCAGGGCGTGCTCGGTGTCGTGCTCGCCGAGCGACAGCCGCCGTGCGAGATCGGGCACCTCGGCGGCGCCTACGGACACCAGTGCCCGGTACGCCGACTCGTGCGTCTCGTCCAGACCTATCGCAGCCAGCATCAACCGTCGTCCTCCCGAAGAGCAGTCCCGCGCTGTGTGCGGTGGCGGAAAACAGCCACGGCACAAACCCGCCTCAGGACATCATCGCCGTACCCCCGGTCTCTCTGCCAAGGTGACGCCACCGCAGTCGCGACTGCCGCCCGCGATACCGACCGCGGGTTGTTCGGCCTGCGCCGACGCGGGCGGCGGCCCCAAGGTCGTGACGGGGTGCCGGAGGCGTGCCGGGCCCTGTCACCGCGGTGCCACCGGACGATCCCCCTGTGGGGGGTGGGATCGTCCGGTGGGCCGCCCCCCATGGCCGGCTCGCACCGTCGTTCGAGGCGTCGTCCTCCGTGTGGACCGGGCGCGGTCGTGTGGCCGGAATTTCCGGATGCCTCGTTTTCCCGGGCCCCGTGCGGTGGACAATCGGAGGTATGAGCCAGCAGGGGGAGAGGCCCACCGGTCATGAGGACGACTGGTGGGGGCAGTTGTACGACGACTCCACCGGGGACACGGGACCGGCCGTCGCGGGCGACAGTCTCGACGACCGCTTCGCCTCCGCCGCGGGAACGGTGGGGGAGGGCAACGACGGGCACGGAACCGGGGCGCAGCTCCCTCCCGCGACCGCGCCGGTGGTGCCGGAGCAGCGCCCGGCGGGACCGGAGCCCGGCGACTTCGCGCCGGGAGCGGACGCCACCTGGCCGGCCGGCTCCACTCCGATGCGGCGGGGCGAGCGCGGTACCGGGGCTCCGGCCCGCGGTCCGGCGCCGTGGGATCCTCCATCCACCCGGCCGACGGGCCCCGTGACCTTCCCGTCCGGGCCCCGGCCACCGCGATTTCCGGCCCCGCCGCCGGACGCCGCCGCCCCGGCGGAGCCCGCGGCGGTCCCGGGCTCCCGTCGGCCCACCGACGTGCCCGCCCGGCCGACCGAGGCGCCACCGCCCTTGGTCCCCCCGTTCGAGGCCGCTGCGTCCGACGGCGCGCCCCCGCCCCCGCCGGGGACGGTTGATGTCGCGTCCCCGGCCGCCCGGACCCGCACCTCGCCCGCGGTCGACTACGTCGGCTCCGGGCCGCCCACCTACGACGCCGAGCCCACCGCGCTTCCGCTCGCCGACCCGGACGACCTCGACGACCTGGTCGCCGACACGGTGCTGGACGGGGCGCGGTACGGGACCTGCGCCCTGCGCGCCGTTTCGGCGCGCGGGGACTCCGCGCGCTTCCGCGGCGAACCGCGCCGGGACGCCCTGCTGACCGCGCGTTTCGGCACCGGCGACCAGGCGCTCGTCCTCGTCGCCATGGCGACCGGCGCGCGGGCCACTCCTGGGGCGCACCGGGCCGCCACCGAGGTGTGCCACTGGATCGGCCGCGCCGTCGGGCGCAGTTACCTCCGCCTGGGCGAGGACATCCGGGCCGCACGCCGCGGCGACCTCAAGTCGGGGCTGCAGCGGCTCACCGACCGCAGCCTCGGCAAACTCCGGGCCGGCGCAGCCGAGCAGGGCGTCGACCCCGACGACTACACCGCCACCCTGCGCTGTCTGCTGCTGCCGGCCGACTTCGACTGCCGTACGCGGGTCTTCTTCGGCGTCGGCGCGGGCGGTCTGTTCCGGCTGCGGGACGGTGAGTGGCAGGACATCGAGCCGCGTGCCGCCGAGGCGGTGGGCGAGGCGGTGGTCGGGTTCGGCTCACTGCCGTCCGAGACCCCCGAGGGTGACCGGCTCACCATGGATCTGGGGATCACGACGCCGCCGAGCCCGTACGAACCGGCTCCGGAACCGCCCCGCGATCCCTTCCGCTTCCGCGCGTCGATCGCCCGGCCGGGTGACATTCTGCTGCTGTGCACGGGTGGTCTCGCCGATCCGCTGCGCGGCGAGCCCCGGCTCGCCGAGCTCCTCACCGAGCGCTGGGCGGCCGGGGAACCGCCGGGTCTCGCCGCCTTCCTCGCCGACACGCTGATCAGGGTCAAGGGCTATGCCGACGACCGTACGGCTGCGGCCGTTTGGGAGGCGTGATGGGCGTCCCTGTGGATTGATGGACCCTAGGCAACCGAAAGGGTGCGTGGGTTCCATGGCCAAGCAGAACGTCGCGGACCAGTTCGTGGACATACTCGCCCGGGCAGGCGTCAAACGTCTGTACGGAGTGGTCGGAGACAGCCTCAATCCGATCGTGGACGCCGTCCGCCGCAATGCAGCCCTCGACTGGGTGCATGTGCGGCACGAAGAGACCGCGGCCTTCGCGGCGGGCGCCGAGGCCCAGATAACCGGGAGGCTGGCGGCCTGCGCAGGTTCCTGCGGTCCCGGCAACCTCCACCTCGTCAACGGCCTCTACGACGCCCATCGCTCCATGGCCCCCGTGCTCGCGCTCGCCTCGCACATACCGTCCAGCGAGATAGGTCTCGGCTACTTCCAGGAGACCCATCCGGACCGGTTGTTCCAGGAGTGCTCGCACTACTGCGAACTGATATCCAACCCGAAGCAGATGCCACGGCTGCTCCAGACGGCCATCCAGAACGCGATCGGCCGCAGCGGTGTGAGCGTCGTCGCACTTCCCGGCGACATCGCCGACCAGCCCGCGCCCGACAAGCCCGTCCAGACCGCCCTCGTCACCGCCCGGCCCACGGTCCGCCCGAGTGACGCCGAGATCGACAAGCTCGTGGCGATGATCGACGAGGCGGAGCGGGTCACCCTCTTCTGCGGCAGCGGCACCGCGGGCGCCCACGCCGAGGTCATGGAGCTCGCCGGGAAGATCAAGTCCCCGGTGGGCCACGCCCTGCGGGGCAAGGAATGGATCCAGTACGACAACCCGTTTGATGTAGGCATGAGCGGCCTTCTGGGCTACGGCGCCGCGTACGAGGCCACCCACGAGTGCGATCTGCTGATCCTCCTGGGCACCGACTTCCCCTACAACGCCTTTCTTCCGGACGATGTGACGATCGCCCAGGTCGACGTGCGCCCGGAGAACCTGGGCCGTCGCTCCAAGCTCGACCTCGCGGTGTGGGGCGATGTCAAGGAGACCCTGCGGTGTCTGACTCCGCGGCTGCGGCCCAAGCAGAACCGGCGCTTCCTAGACAAGATGCTGAAGAAGCACGCGGACGCGCTCGAGGGCGTGGTCAAGGCGTACACCCGCAAGGTGGACAAGCACGTCCCGATCCACCCCGAGTACGTGGCGTCGGTGCTCGACGAGCTGGCCCATCCCGAGGCGGTCTTCACCGTCGACACGGGGATGTGCAACGTCTGGGCGGCCCGATACATATCCCCCAACGGTCGCCGGCGGATCATCGGCTCCTTCTCCCACGGTTCGATGGCGAACGCGCTGCCGATGGCGATCGGCGCGCAGTTCACCGACCGGAACCGCCAGGTCGTGTCGATCTCGGGCGACGGCGGGTTCTCCATGCTGATGGGGGACTTCCTCACCCTGGTGCAGCTCGACCTTCCGGTGAAGGTCGTCCTGTTCAACAACTCCTCCCTGGGCATGGTGGAGCTGGAGATGATGGTGGCGGGACTGCCCTCCTACGGCACCGCCAACCAGAATCCCGATTTCGCGGCCGTGGCCCGTGCGTGCGGGGCGTACGGCATACGGGTCGAAAAACCCAAGCAGCTTCCGGGCGCGCTCAAGGACGCCTTCCGGCACAAGGGACCCGCCCTGGTCGACATCGTCACCGACCCGAACGCACTGTCGATCCCACCCAGGATCAGCCGGGAGATGGTGACGGGCTTCGCGCTCTCCGCCTCGAAGGTCGTGCTGGACGGGGGAGTCGGCCGTATGGTCCAGATGGCACGCTCCAACCTGCGCAACGTGCCCAGGCCCTAGCGGGGGGAGAGAGCCCCGCGCAAAAGACCGGGAACCCCGGCCCGATTCCGGCGGGCCGGGGTTCTCGTTCTCTACCTTCAGAGGGACCTTTGATCCTCAGGATCACCTGCCCCCGTTGTTACCTCCGTAGTTTCCGTTGTCGTTTCCTTCGTCTCCCTTCCCGTAGCTGTTGCCGCCGCCACCGCCGCCACCGCTGTGCTCTTCCTTCTCCTCCACGAAGCGCTCGACGTGGCGCTTGATCACGCGGAAGCTGGCCACCACGCCGTGCTTGACCTTCACACCGCCCTTGAAGTGGCGGGGGAACAGCCCGTTCGAGGAGCTGTGGGGGCCGACGGTGGCGAGAGGAGCACCGTTGTCGCAGGTAGCGCCGTTGAAGACCTCGACGACGTTCCTGCTCTCGTTGCGGACGTTGATGGTCTTGGCGCCGAGGCCACTGACCACGGTGATGCAGCCGTCGGGCACTCCGGCGAACTCGCGCTCGTTGACGGAGATCCGGCCGAACCGGCGACCATCGTCGTCGCCACGGCCGCAGCGGCGGCCGCCGCCACCACCGTCGCCGAAGTCGTCGTCGTCGAAGTTGCCGAAGCCCTCGTCCTCCTCGCACCGGGTGACCTTGCGGTAGCTCTTGCCGCCGCCGCCGCCGCCCCCGCCGCCGTTGCCGTAGGAGTTGTCGTTGTTGTTGTTGCCGTTGTTGTTGTTGTTGTTGCCGTTGCCGCCATTGCTGCCGTCCGGCACTGCGGCCGGGGCAGCGGCCGGCGCTGCGGCGGCACGCTGGGCCATCGGGGCCGCCTGCGGCTCGGAAGCCGCGGAGGCGTACGTGATACCCGTGGCCACCAGGGCCGCGGCGGCCGCGGCTGCGGCCGTTACAGCGGTGGAACGCGTTGCCATGTCACTTCTCCTGTCTCTGAGACGCCGGCTTCACGCCGACGAGATTGAACGTACTAATGATCTCCTTATCCGTCATGTCGGACATGCGGACAATATTAAGAACAACACGTTTGGAGTAAGTTGGGCGCTGACGCCCTGTCACCCCGGTCCGCGTGCCCTGTCTACATGTCGACCCGACCGGGGGCGACCGCTGACGGCGTACGGCCGTATCGGCAGCCCGGAGTCGGCTGAAGGGCTTCAGCGGCAGCGGTTCCGTGGCCCTGACAGCGACCGGCGGCGACCGGGCGCACAGCCGTGTGTGCCTGAGGAGCCGGGCGTGTCGTGCGACGGGACCAGGTTCCTACGGTGGGTGGGAGCCGGCTCAAGGGCGCTCGGGGCGCACTCGCGCCGGGCTCATATGACCCAGTGCGTACGGTAGTTGACGATTCGACATGACTGCCGACCCGCCGGTGGGGCATGGATCCCCGTGGACGTGTTCGAGCGGGGGATTCGACATCCACGTACCGGCGGGGGTCATGGACAGGCGAACGCGAGACGGCGGTCCCGTGGTGATCGGGTCGTCGTCGGTGAAGCAGGCTGAGGAAGCGACCGACACGACGACGGACCGATCAGTGAGTCCACAGCTCAGACGTTGTCTGGGACGGGCCGACCTTCGGGCGGTGCCCGAGGCGCGCAGGGCGTTGCGGGAGATGCTGGTGCGCTGGGGGAGGCCGGGACGATCCGAGACGGCCGAACTGCTGACCAGCGAGCTGGTGACCAACGCGCTCATTCACACCGACCGCGACGCGGTCCTGACGGCGACCGTTTCTCCGGGCCGACTCCGTGTGGAGGTAAGGGACTTCGTGGGGCGCAGACCGAGGCCGCGACGGCCGGACGACGGCGACGGCACACACGGCCGGGGTCTGATCCTCGTGCAGTCCCTCTCGGACGCGTGGGGAGTGCGGGCGCACGGGGTGGGCAAGGCGGTGTGGTTCGAACTGGACGGCGAGGCGTCCTGACGCACTGATGGGGGGCCCGGCAGCGTGCCGCGCCCCCCATCCAGTGGGTGATACGCCCGGACTCAGCCGAACTGCTGCTCGAGGTCCTTGAGCTTGCGCTCAAGGGAGTCGAGCCGGGGCAGGGCCATGGTGTCGTCCTCGGCGGTGAGGTCGACCGTGATCGGGTCGGCGGAGGAGCTTCGGACGGGCTCGAGCGAGGGGCGGGTGCGGGAGGGCAGTTCACCGGATATGGCAGGCTCCGAAGTGGCCGGTGCGGTCGCCCGCTCGACGGTCGGCATCTCGACCTGGCGTCCGCCGTTGCCGCCCGTCAGCGCGCGGTGGCCGCGGCTGAGCGCCTTGAGCTGTGCGCGCTCGACCCGCTGCTGTTCGCGTCGCCGCGCCTTGTTGTGCTCCTTCTGGCGCCGGTCCTCGCGGACCTCCTCGACGGCCTCGTCCAGGCTGCGCACACCCTCCAGGAGCATCAGCGACCAGGCCTTGTACGTCTCGATAGGCGCCCGCATCCAGCGGACGATACGGATCTGCGGCAGCGGGCGCGGCACGAGTCCCTGCTCGCGCAGGGCGGCGCGGCGGGTCTGCTTCAGTGCGCGGTCGAAGAGCACCGCCGCCGACAGCGACATGCCGGCGAAGAACTGCGGGGCACCCGCGTGGTCGATGCCCCGGGGTGCGTGCACCCAGTTGAACCAGGCGGAGGCACCGGCGAACGTCCACACCAGGATTCGGGAACCGAGCGCCGCGTCGCCGTGGCTGGCCTCGCGCACCGCGAGCACCGAACAGAACATGGCGGCGCCGTCCAGGCCGAAGGGGACCAGATACTCCCAGCCGTCGGTCAGGCCGAGGTTCTGCTGGCCGAAGCCGACCAGGCCGTGGAAGGAAAGCGCCGCGGCGACCGCCGCACAGCAGAAGAGAAGGACGTAGGAGGCCGTGGCGTACATGGTCTCCTTGCGCCTGCGGCGCTCCTCGCTGCGCTCCCACGAGTCGTCCGAACTCGTGCTCTCCTTGGACCGCTTGCCGCGCGCGAGCACCGCAACCGCCGCCAGCACGCCCAGGAGCAGTACGGCGCCCGGAAGCAGCCAGTTCAGCGATATGTCGGTCAGTCTCATCAGGGGTCCCTTGCATTGGGATAGGGCGTATCGCCCGCCATAGTGGCCCAATCCCGTCGGCCCTCAGGGGGTTTCGGGGCAAGAGGCCGCCAAGGAGGTGCAAGGGGGATGCCCGGGGCGGCGTTCTGCTCGAACTGCCGCTTGAGGGGCGGGAGTTGAGTTCGAATAAGACTACCCGGACGGATGGATCCACGGAAAGTTCCCGCGACGCGTGAGGAAGTTGTGAAACAACCGTGATCCGGGTGGGTCCCATTCGGTGTGGATCTTACGGCACGGGTTACGCGCCCCGTCGCCGCCTCCCCTGAGCGGACGTCAACCCGCCGCGTCCGCGGTCAGTTTGACCACCCGCTCGGCGTCGCAGATGCGCGGGCAGGTGTCGCAGGTGTCCTCGGGGCGCAGCGTGTAGAACATGCAGCAGCTCACCCGGTCCCTGGTGGACAGCGACTCACCGTTCGGGCCCGTCAGTTCGCGGAACCCGGCCGAGCCCGCGTAGGGCATCGTGCCGCCCGGCATGAGCAACTCCAGTTCGCGCCGCGCCCGCGGCTCCTCGCCGAGCAGTTGGGCCACGTACAGGAGTCCGTCGACGACCTCGTCCGTCGCCGTGCCCCACAGTGCACGCCCCCGCCGCCGCATGCGCGGCCCGAATCCGGCGAGCACCGGGCCCAGGTGCTCGGCCACGGCATCCCGGACCTCGGCCCGCAACGCCTCCTCGTCCGCCACGACCCGGGCACGGGGCAGATCCGCGGCGGGATCGCCCGGAAGGCAGGTGAAAGCGCCGGTGCGCACCGCCATGCGGCCCAGGGTGCGCTGGAACGTGACGTGGTCCACGGGGAAGCGCGGCACGCGCCGCTGGAGGAACCAGGGGAGGGTGATCAGCAGACAGGCCGGCCATGCGTACCGGTGCAGCCCGAAGCTCGCGACGACATCGGGGCGGGCCCGCTGTCCGTAGTCGCGCACTACCTGGTCCTCGTCCCAGGCCAGGAACGCGTCCAGCACGGCACCGCCCGCCGCGAGCCCGGCGACGGGTGCCCAGCCGTCGCCCTCCGGAGCGGGCTCCTCGCGTCCGAGTTCCGTCACGGTCAGCATCGGGAGCACCTCGGTGAGCCGGGTGTACGCCGCCGTGACGACGGACGCGGGCGAGGCGGAGAGAGGCATGCGGGCACCGCCGTTCCGGACGCGTTGATAGGTAAGGCTCACCTTAGCGGAGGCGGTCGGGACTTGAACCGGAGCGTAAGGTGCCTAAGGTGCTTTACGAGCGGTGAACGGTCCCGAGGACAGTTCCGCACCCGTCCAGCACCACCGGAACCGGAGGAGGAGCCGTGGAACAGGCCCGTTCCCGCCGTGCGGAGGGCTCGGCCGAGACGGGGACCGCGGACGTCCGTGCACAGGCCACTCCCATGCCTTCCCGGATCCGGTCGGCGGACGAGGTGCGTGAGCGGTGCGAGAGCGCCGACCGGGCCCGGGGTGAGCACACTCACAGTGAGGTGCCGATCCCGAGGCCGCGCGTGGCCGACCACCCGCACGGCGACGAGGGGTCCCGAGCGGGTGAGGAAGCGCTCCGCGATGCGCCGGCCGGGAGCGGGCGGCATGTCGTGCAGCGGGCCTCGGTGCGCCGGCAGATCCTCGACGCCCTGCGCACCGCGCTGGTGACGGGGGAGCTGACACCCGGAGAGGTCTACTCGGCGCCCGTGCTCGGCGAGCGCTTCGGGGTGTCCGCCACCCCCGTGCGCGAGGCGATGCAGCAACTCGCCCTCGAGGGTGCCGTCGAGGTCGTGCCCAACCGCGGTTTCCGCGTCGTCGTGCGCGGTGCCCGTGAGCTCGCCGAGCTCGCCGAGATCCGGGCGCTGATCGAGGTTCCGGTCGTGCTGCGGCTCGCCCGCACGGTCCCCGGGGAACGCTGGGCGGAGCTGCGCCCGCTCGCCGAGGCGAGCGGGCGGGCCGCGTCGTCCGGGTGCCGGGCGACGTACGCCGAGTCCGACCGGGCCTTCCATCGCGCGGTGCTCGCCCTCGCCGGCAACGAACAGCTGCTGCGGATCGCGGAGGACCTGCACCGCCGCGCGCAGTGGCCGCTCCTCGGCGGATCCGCCGCGCGCGGCCGCGCCGACCTGATCGCCGACGCCGCCGAGCACTCGACGCTGCTGGACGCGCTGATCGCGCAGGACCTGACGGTGGTGCAGACCCTGGTGCGGGGGCACTTCACAGGGACGCCCTGACCCGCACGGCGTGCGCGACGGTGCGCCGCAGCGGCGACCGCGACGCCGGCCACGGGCGGGGACGGCGCCGCTCGCATCGGGTCCTAGTCGACGTCCGGTCCGGTTCCCGGCTTCACCGACGCCAGCTGCCGGGCGAGCCAGGTCGGTACGCCGCCCAGCAGCCGGAACAGCCGGCCCGCCTCGGCCCGCAGCCGGGAGGCCTCCGGCTCGCTCTCGGTGTCCGCGAGCGAGGCCAGCGCCGGCGCCGTGCCCACCAGGTAGCCCAGCTCCTCGCGGATCCGCAGCGATTCGGCGAAGCCGTGCCGGGCCTCGGCCACCTCGCCGTCGCGCAGGGCGAGTCCCGCCAGATGACGCCAGGTGAAGGAGAGCAGCAGCGGGTCGCCGTACGCCGAGGCGCTCGCATGGGCGCGGCGGTAGGCGGCCTGTGCCGCCTGCGGGGAGCGGGCGAGGTTCTCGGCGATGAGGCCGCGCCGGAAGTCCAGCAGCGCCCGGCCCGGGGCGCCCGGCGGGATCAGCGCGGCGGCCCGGCCCAGAGCGGCACGTGCCTCGTCCGCCCGGTCCCGGACGCCGTGCAGCGTGGCCGCGTAGGCCAGTTGGCCGCGCTCGCACGCGGCGGCGCCCCGTTCCTCGTCGCTGTGGGCCTGCGCCTCGGCCGTGCGCAGCGCGTCCTCGGCGTCCTCCCAGCCCTGCTCCGTGTACAGGCACCGTTCGACGAGCAACGAGGCCCGCTGGAGCGAGGCCTGTGCCGTCTGCGCCTGCAGAAGGGCTGCCGCGTCGGCCCAGCAGGCGCGTGAGCGCAGCCGCCATACCGCGGTCTGGAGTGGATCGTCACCAGCGGTCGTTCCGGTACCAGACATGGCGGTGTGCGCCACGTTGCCCTCCCCGAGCGCGCCATCGAGCTGTTGAGTGGTGGCGGCATTCCAGCACCAATCGCGGCGCCGGGCCAAGGGGGCGGGTGAAGGATTTCACAAAGTCGTGGGACAGAGCGGCACTCCGGACCGCCTTCCGCACCGCCGCGATGACCTCAACTCATGCGCAGTGCCAGGAAGAAATCGAGCTTGTCCTCGAGGCGCGAGAGGTCACGACTCGTCAACTGCTCGATACGCCCGACCCGATAGCGCAGCGTGTTGACGTGCAGGTGCAGCCGGGTCGCGCAGCGGGTCCAGGAGCCGTCGCACTCCAGGAACGCCTCCAGGGTGGGGATCAGCTCGGCGCGGTGCCTGCGGTCGTAGTCGCGCAGCGGGTCCAGAAGGCGAGCGGTGAAGGCACGGCGCACGTCGTCCGGGACGAACGGCAGCAGGAGCACGTGCGAGGCCAGCTCCTGGTGCCCTGCGGCGCTGACCCGGCCCGTCCGGGCCGCGGCGACCCGGCGGGCGTGCCTCGCCTCCTCCAGGGCGCCGCGCAGCCCCTCGGCGGAATGCACGGTCGCGCTGACGCCCAGCGTGAGCCGGCCGTCACCGTCGAGACCGGCGGACAGCGGGTCCCGTACGGCCTCCAGGAGGGCGTCGGCGAGGATGCCCGGCTCGGCGCCCTCGTGCTCGGAGGAGACCGCCGGCAGGGGGACGAGCGCGATGGCCTCGTCACCCGTGTGGGCCACCGCGATGCGGTCGACCTGCTCGGGAGTGTTCGCCTGGAGGTGCTCCCGGCCCGAAATGCCGGCGGGGAGGTCGACCAGGATCTCCTCGAGCAGCGCCTGAGCGACCGGGCCGCTCTCGACGTCCCCCTCGTTCCACTCGACCCGGGCGACGACCACCTGCCAGTGCGGGGCCGTTCCGAGGCCGGGCAGGAGCACGGGTGCGGCGACCCGGAGCCTGGCCGCGATCTCGGCGGGCGCGGCCCCCGTCTGCACCAGCTCGAGGACCTCCTGGGCGAGCCGCCGCCGCACCGTGCGCGCCGCGTCCCGCCGGTCCCGTTCGACCGCGATCAGCTGGGTGACGCCCTGCAGCAGGTCGAGCCGTTCCTCGGCCCATTCGGCGGCGTCCGCCTCGACGGCGAGCAGCCAGTCGGAGAGCACCGTCTCGCGCACGTCCCGTGCCGCCTGGCCGATCCGTTCCGTTTCGGCCACCGCGGGGCGGTGGCCCCAGTTGCGGATCGGGAAGAGCGAGTACGTCGTCGTGCCGACCGTCACCCGGTGCGGTCCGCGGCGGCCGGTGCGCACCGCCGCCAGATGCTCGGCCGCCAGCCGGGCTCTCACGTCCGCCGCGAGCCCAGGGGTCGGGCCGGCGACCGGGCGGCCGGTGGGGGAGAGCACCCAGGCGCGCAGGTCCAGGTCGGAGCCGAGCAAGTCAAGCACGACGTCCGGGCCGCCGCCCGCAGGGCCCGAGGTCATCATCCGCCGGTGCCGGTCCACCACGGCCGCCAGGTCCCCGGCCCGCTCACCGGAGACCTGGCGCACGACGTGCTCGGTGATGGTGGCGAACGCCACCGACTCGTGGACGGCGAACAGCGGCAGCCGGTGCCGGCGGCAGGCCACGACCAGGTCTTCCGGGATGTCGCCCAGCTCGGCCTCGCCGGCGGCGAGGCCGGCGACGCCCGCACCTGCGAGGATGCGGACGAACGGCTCGGAGTCGGCGGCATCGTGCCGCCACGCCAGACCCGTGAGGACCAGCTCGCCACCGGAGAGATAGCGGCTCGGGTCCTTGAGATCCGTGGTCATCACACCACGCACGGTGCGCTCCAGCTCGTCCTCGCCACCCAGCAGCCGCAGGCCCAGCGCGTCGGTGTTCAGCAGTGCGCGCAGCCGCATGTCTCGTCGCCGCCGTTCTTGTCCGGGAATCCACGTTCGATCGGCCGGGGCGCCGGCCCCGGGGTCCCGGAAGCCGGGCTCGCGGTCCCTCCGGCTGTGCGCGGTGTTTCCGGGGGGAACCGGAGAGGTTACTGATGGCCTCCGTTCATATGAATCTACAAGATGGGTTCCCTGGCCAGCCAACTCCTTCATGGTTTCGGTGACTGACCCCGGCGCGGCACGAGCGGTGTACTGGCCTCATTCCGGGTTGACAGCAGCAGACGAGCCGGGCCCGCCGCACCGATCCCGGCTCGATCCGTACGACCCACGAGACGAAGAAGAGAGCCGGTCATGGACTTCCTTCGCCCCGCAAGCTGGGAGGAGGCGCTCGCCGCCAAGGCGGAGCACCCCACCGCCGTGCCCATCGCGGGCGGCACCGATGTGATGGTCGAGATCAACTTCGACCACCGCAGGCCCGAGTACCTGATGGACCTCAACCGCATCGGCGAACTGTACGAGTGGGAGGTCGGCGAGGACAGCGTGCGGCTCGGGGCCTCGGTGCCGTACACCAGGATCATGGAGCATCTGCGGGCAGAGCTGCCGGGCCTGGCCCTCGCCTCCCACACGGTCGCCTCCCCACAGATCCGCAACCGTGGCGGAGTCGGCGGCAACCTGGGCACCGCGTCCCCGGCCGGTGACGCCCACCCCGCGCTTCTCGCGGCGGGCGCCGAGGTCGAGGCCGAGTCGGTGCGCGGCTGTCGCCGCATCCCGATCGACGCGTTCTACACCGGTGTGAAGCGCAATGCGCTGGCGCCCGACGAACTGATCCGCGCCGTCCACGTCAAGAAGGCCGACGGTCCGCAGCAGTACTCGAAGGTCGGCACCCGCAACGCGATGGTCATCGCGGTGTGCGCCTTCGGGCTCGCCCTGCACCCCACGACCCGCACCGTGCGCACCGGCATCGGCTCCGCCGCACCGACGCCCGTCCGGGCGAAGGCCGCGGAGGACTTCCTGAACGCGGCGCTCGAGGAAGGCGGCTTCTGGGACAACGGCCGGATCATCGCTCCGTCGGTCGCCAAGCAGTTCGCGGACCTGTGCTCCGCCGCCTGCAACCCGATCGACGACGTCCGGGGCACCGCGAGTTACCGCCGGCATGCGGTGGGTGTCATGGCGCGCCGGACCCTCACATGGACCTGGGAGTCCTACCGCGGCACCGAAGGCGCCGCTTTCCGGAAGGGAGGAGCCGCGTAATGCGGGTCAACTTCACCGTCAACGGACGCCCGCAGGAAGCGGACGACGTCTGGGAGGGCGAGTCGCTGCTCTACGTGCTGCGCGAACGCCTCGGGCTTCCGGGCTCCAAGAACGCCTGCGAGCAGGGCGAGTGCGGTTCCTGCACGGTGCGCCTGGACGGACTGCCGGTGTGTTCCTGTCTGGTCGCCGCCGGGCAGGTGGAGGGCCGCGAGGTCGTCACCGTCGAAGGGCTCGCGGACCACGCTGGGCAGCGGGCCTGCGGATCGGACGCGGGCGGTACCTCGCTGGACGAGGCGAAGCAGTGGCAGGCCGAGGGCGCCGACTCGCAGGCCGGTGAGGGCGTGGAACTCTCCCCGATCCAGCAGGCGTTCATCGACGCCGGTGCCGTCCAGTGCGGCTTCTGCACCCCGGGTCTGCTCGTGGCGGCCGACGAGATGCTGGAGCACAACCCCGACCCGAGCGACGCGGACATCCGTGAGGCGCTGTCGGGCAATCTGTGCCGCTGCACCGGATACGAGAAGATCATGGACGCCGTCCGCCTGGCGGCGGCCCGGCAGTCCGAGGGGGTCTGAGCATGCCCAACGGCGTTCCCACAAAGATCACGCAGGGCTCCCGGACGAAGGGCGGCATCGGCGAGTCCACGCTGCGTCCCGACGGCATCCTCAAGGTCACCGGGGAGTTCGCCTACTCCTCCGACATGTGGCACGAGGACATGCTGTGGGGGCAGATCCTGCGCTCCACGGTCGCGCACGCCGAAATCGTCTCGATCGACACGGGCGAGGCTCTCGCCACACCCGGCGTGTACGCCGTCATGACCTACGACGACCTGCCGACCGAGGTGAAGAACTACGGCCTGGAGATCCAGGACACGCCCGTCCTGGCCCACGGCAAGGTCCGCCACCACGGCGAGCCGGTCGCGATCGTCGCCGCCGACCATCCGGAGACCGCGCGGCGCGCCGCCGCGAGGATCCGGGTGGAGTACCGCGAGCTGCCGGTCATCACGGACGAGGCGTCCGCGACGGCCCCGGAAGCGCCCCTCGTCCACGAGAACCGCACCGACCACCACATCGGCCATGTGCCGCACCCCAACATCGTCCACCGCCAGCCGATCGTCCGCGGGGACGTGGCCGAGGCCCGCGGGCGGGCCGACGTGATCGTCCGGGGCGAGTACCACTTCGGCATGCAGGACCAGGCCTTCCTGGGCCCCGAGTCGGGACTCGCGGTCCCGGCGGAGGACGGGGGCGTGGACCTGTACGTCGCCACCCAGTGGCTCCATTCCGACCTGCGCCAGATCGCACCCGTCCTCGGCCTGCCGCCGGAGAAGGTGCGGATGACGCTGTCCGGTGTCGGCGGCGCCTTCGGGGGCCGCGAGGACCTGTCGATGCAGATCCACGCCTGTCTGCTCGCACTGCGCACCGGCAAGCCGGTCAAGATCGTCTACAACCGGTTCGAGTCGTTCTTCGGCCATGTCCACCGCCATCCCGCGAAGCTGTACTACGAGCACGGGGCCACCCGTGAGGGGAAGCTGACCCACGTCAAGTGCCGGATCGTGCTCGACGGCGGCGCCTACGCCTCCGCGTCCCCGGCGGTCGTCGGCAACGCCTCCTCGCTGGGCGTCGGGCCGTACGTCGTGGACGACGTCGACATCGAGGCCGTCGCCCTCTACACCAACAACCCGCCCTGCGGCGCCATGCGCGGTTTCGGCGCGGTCCAGGCGTGCTTCGCCTACGAGGCGCAGATGGACAAGGTGGCCAAGGAACTCGGCATGGACCCGGTCGAGTTCAGGCAGCTCAACGCCATGGAGCAGGGCACCCTCATGCCGACCGGACAGCCGGTCGACTCCCCGGCCCCGGTCGCCGAACTCCTGCGCCGTGTCAAGGCGATGCCGATGCCGCCGGAGCGCCAGTGGGAGAGCTCCGAGGGCCCGGACGTACGGCAGCTGCCCGGTGGCCTGTCGAACACCACGCACGGCGAAGGCGTCGTCCGCGGTGTCGGCTACGCGGTCGGCATCAAGAACGTCGGTTTCTCCGAGGGCTTCGACGACTACTCCACCGCCAAGGTGCGCATGGAGGTGATCGCGGGCGAGCCCGTCGCCACCGTGCACACCGCCATGGCGGAGGTCGGCCAGGGCGGCGTCACCGTGCACGCGCAGATCGCCCGCACCGAACTGGGGGTCGGCCGGGTGACCATCCAGCCGGCCGACACGCAGGTCGGGTCGGCCGGTTCGACGTCCGCCTCCCGCCAGACGTATCTCACCGGTGGTGCCGTGAAGCACGCCTGCGAACTGGTCCGCGAGGAGGTTCTCGACAAGGGCCGCCGCAAGTTCGGTTCGTACCATCCGGCCTGGGCCACGGCCGAACTGCTGCTGGAGAGAGGGAAGGTGGTCACCGACGCGGGCGAGGTGCTCGCGGACCTCGTGGACGTTCTCGGCGACGAGGCCGTCGAGCTGGAGCGCGAGTGGCGCCACCGCCCCACCGAGCCCTTCGACCTGCGCACCGGACAGGGCAACGGCCATGTCCAGTACTCCTTCGCCGCGCACCGCGCCGTGGTGGAGGTCGACACCGAGCTGGGGCTGGTCAAGGTCGTCGAACTGGCCTGCGCCCAGGACGTCGGCAAGGCGCTCAACCCGCTGTCCGTCGCCGGCCAGATCCAGGGCGGTACCACCCAGGGCCTGGGCATCGCGGTCATGGAGGAGATCGTCGTCGACCCGAGGACCGCGAAGGTGAAGAACCCCTCCTTCACCGACTATCTGATCCCCACCATCCTCGACACGCCGACCATCCCGGTTGACGTGCTCGAACTCGCCGACATCAACGCCCCGTACGGGCTGCGCGGTATCGGCGAGGCTCCGACCCTGTCCTCGACTCCGGCGGTCCTGGCGGCCATTCGCGACGCCACGGGCCTGGAGCTGAACCGGACGCCGGTACGGCCCGAGCACCTCACGGGCACGTGAACCTCCGGCAGCCGGGCAGGTGAACTCCTCCGGGGGACCGTGTCCCCCGGCCCCCGATGTTCGTCTCGGGCCGTCCCCCGGGTCGTGCAGATCCCCTGATCCCGTGTCCGTCACGGCGGTTGCACGGGTGCCCCATGAGCTAGGGAGACGGCAGCATGACCCAGCAGTCCGTGGACTCCAGGACCACGGCCGAGGACGCGGGCGCGGGAACCCGCGTCCCGGCCGGCCGGTCCTGGCTCGACCGCTACTTCCACATATCCCGGCGAGGCTCCACCCTCGCGCGCGAAGTGCGCGGCGGCGTCACCACCTTCATGGCGATGGCGTACATCCTGTTGCTCAACCCCCTGATCCTGTCCGGCAAGGACGCGGCCGGGGACACGCTCGGCCGTCAGGCGCTCATCACCGCGACCGCGTTCGCCGCCGCCTTCACCACACTTCTGATGGGCTTTGCCGGCAAGGCGCCGCTCGCCCTCGCCGCCGGCCTCTCGGTCTCCGGTGTTCTGTCCTCGCAGGTCGCCCCGCAGATGACATGGCCTCAGGCGATGGGGATGTGCGTGGTGTACGGCGCGGTCATCATGCTTCTGGTCGTCACCGGCCTGCGTGAGATGGTCATGAGCGCGATCCCGCCGGCGCTCAAGTACGGCATCACCATGGGCATCGGCCTGTTCATCGCCCTCATCGGCTTCTACAAGTCCGGTTTCGTGCACCAGGGCAAGGCCACCCCCGTCACTCTCGGGCCCGCCGGACAGCTGACCGGATGGCCCGTCCTGCTCTTCGCCGGAACCCTGTTGCTGATCTTCATGCTCCAGGCCCGCAACGTGCCCGGCGCCATCCTCATCGGCATCGTCAGCGGCACGGTCGTCGCCTCGGGCCTCAACGCACTGGGTGTCGTCGACGCGAACTCCTGGGCGAGCGGCGCACCCGAACTGCACGGCAGCGCGATGTCGATGCCGGACTTCTCGCTCCTCGGACACGTCGACTTCGGCGGTTGGGGCGACGTCGGCGCGATGACCGTCGGCCTGATCGTCTTCACGCTGGTCCTCGCCGGTTTCTTCGACGCGATGGCCACCATCATCGGCGTCGGCACGGAGGCCGGACTCGCCGACGACAAGGGCCGTATGCCGGGTCTGTCCAAGGCGTTGTTCATCGACGGCGCCGGCGGCGTGATCGGCGGTGTCGCGGGCGGCTCCGGGCAGACGGTGTTCATCGAGTCGGCCACGGGCGTCGGCGAGGGTGCCCGCACGGGACTCGCCTCCGTCGTCATCGGGCTGTTCTTCGCGGCCTGTCTGTTCTTCACCCCGCTGACGGCGATCGTCCCCCAGGAGGTGGCCTCGGCGGCCCTGGTGGTCATCGGGGCCATGATGCTGATGAACGCCCGTCATGTGGACTGGTCCGACCGCGCCACCGCGATACCGGTCTTCCTGACCGTGGTCCTGATGCCGTTCACCTACACGATCACCACCGGCGTCGCCGCGGGTGTCGTCTCGTACGTCGCCATCAAGGCCGCGCAGGGCAAGGCGCGAGAGATCGGCGCCTTCATGTGGGGGCTGACGGCCGTCTTCCTGATCTATTTCGCCCTCAACCCGATCGAGAGTTGGCTCGGCGTCCACTAGACGCCCCGACCGCCCTTCCGCTCACGTCGTCAAGGAGACCGAGAGATGCTGGACATCGCCGAAGATCTGCACCGGTGGGTCGAGCAGGGGCGCGACTTCGCCGTCGCCACGGTGGTAGCGGTCGGCGGCAGCGGTCCTCGCGGGCCAGGCGCCGCCCTCGCGGTGGACGCCGACGGCACGGCGATCGGCTCGGTTTCCGGCGGCTGTGTGGAGGGCGCGGTCTACGACCTGTGCCTGCAGGCGCTGGAGGACGGCGAGGTGGTCCTGGAGCGTTTCGGCTACAGCGACGAGGACGCCTTCGCCGTCGGGCTGACCTGCGGCGGCGTCATCGACATCCTCGTCACGCCGGTGCGGGCGGCCGATGCCGCCCGCCCGGTGCTCGCCGCAGCGCTTGCCGCCGCCGCCCGCGGCGAGGCCGCGGCGGTCGCGCAAATCGTGGGCGGTCCGGCCGACATGCTCGGCGGGGCGCAGCTGGTACGCCCCGACGGTGGGTACGAGGGAGGATTCGGCGCCCATCCGGAACTGGACCGCACGGTGGCGGCCGAGGCGGCCGCCTTCCTTGAGGTCGGCCGGACGGGCACCCTGGAGATCGGGGAACAGGGCTCGCGTTGCGGTGCACCGCTCACGGTCCTGGTGGAGTCCTCCGTTCCCCCGCCGCGGATGATCGTGTTCGGCGCGATCGACTTCGCCTCCGCGCTCGTCCGTGTCGGCGCGTTCCTCGGCTACCGCGTCACGGTGTGCGACGCGCGCCCGGTCTTCGCCACCCGCACCCGCTTCCCCGAGGCCGACGAGATCGTCGTCGAGTGGCCGCACCGGTATCTGGAGCGCACGCATGTCGACGGCCGCACCGTCCTGTGCGTGCTGACGCACGATTCCAAGTTCGACGTGCCGTTGCTGCGGCTGGCGCTCGGCCTCCCGGTCGCCTACGTCGGCGCGATGGGCTCGCGCCGTACGCATCTGGACCGCACCGCGCGCCTGCGCGACGTCGGTGTCACCGACCTGGAGCTGGCCCGCCTGCGCTCACCGATCGGTCTCGACCTCGGCGCCCGCACACCGGAGGAGACCGCGCTGTCCATCGCCGCGGAGATCGTCGCGGCCCGGCACGGCGGCAGCGGCGTCTCCCTCACCGGCGCCCACACCCCGATCCACCGCGATACGACGCCCCTCTCTCCGGGGCGGATCGTGTCACCTGCCTGATGGGGGATCAGACCGGTCTGCGGGCGAGGAGGTAGGCCTGCGGGGTCCTCTCCCCAAGGCCGTCGGCCGCCCGCACGAGTCGGGCGACCTCCTCGAAGCCTGCGCGGACCAGCAGTTCGGAGATCCGCTCCGGCGGATGGCGGTAGACGTCCAGCGCGAGCTCGTGCCCGTAGGCGTGGTCGAGGTGCACACACTCGTCGCCGACCTTGAAGGCCATGAGGAGATGTCCGCCGGGAGCGAGCACCCGGTGGAACTCTGCGAAGACCACGGGCAGTTCCCCGGGCGGGGTGTGCACGGTGGAGTACCAGGCGAGAGCCCCGGACAGCTCGCCGTCCCTCAGGTCGAGGCCGGTCATCGACCCCACCTCGAAGCTGAGGGCGGGGTAGGCCTGCCGGGCGACGGCCACCATCCGCGGTGACAGATCGATCCCGAAGGCGTCCAGCCCCAGCTTCTCCAGATAGGTCGTGATCCGCCCGGTACCGCATCCGAGGTCTCCGACGAGTCCGCCTCCGCCGTCCAGCACCCGCTCCGCGAACACCCCCAACATGGCACGGTCGAAGGGCATGTTCGCCAGTTCGTCCCGGAGCAACCTGTCGTAGTCCTCGGCCACCCTGTCGTACGAGGCCCGGGTCGTCAGATGGTGCTCGGTCTCCGTCATGCTGGTGGACTGTAGACGTCGCCACCGACACCGGGGCCCGGATCCCGGGCGAGCAACCCGTCCACCGCACGTCCGAACATCCTTCGTCCCGCCCACCCGAGCAGCCCGTCGAAGAGCGCGGGCAACAGTCGGACGGCCAGATCCTCCCGCCACACCACGCGCGAGCCCTCCGTGCCCAAGGGGTGCACCTCGATCTCCGCCCAGCCGGTGACGAGCCTTCCCTGCTTGACCAGGCGGCACAGCGTCGGCGGGCGCCACCGGGCCACCCGCATCGGATCGTCGAAGGTGAGGGGACCGAGACCGGTGCGGGCCACGAAGACCGTGCCCTCGGCCGTGGGCTGCGGGGTGAGCACCGAGACCCGGGTCAGCGGCACCACGGCGCCGTGGCGCGGCCAGTCCGTGAGACGGCGCCAGGCCTGTTCGACGGTGAGCCGGGTGACGCGTTCGACGAGGATGAGGACCACCGGTGGATCGTAGGCGGGGCCCGGCGATTCCTCCGTCAGGCACGCACACATGGACAGAGCGTGAATTCAGGGCAGGAGGGGTGACAGGGGGCGTGCTGTCGCTAGCATGCGCCGCATCGGGTGGATAACGCGCCTGCCTTCATGGGGAGTTGATCACCATGCCGCTGAAGACCTATGGCGTACTGATCGGGCGCGCCGTAGACACCCGCCGCGAGGGTGCGGCCGACACGCCGCACTACCAGATCCATCTGGCCGACGACCAGGGCACCCACTACCGCGCGTCCGTCAACGTGCAGTCCCAGGAGAAGCCCTCGGATCTGCTCTACCTCGTCAGCGAGGACTTCCGCCATCCGGTCACCGCCCGGCTGGAGGGGCTGACCGGCGGCTGGAACACCCTGCCGTCCGGCCCCGGCGGGCCCAACCTCGACTTCGTCCGCGGCAACCTCCTCGACCCGGCGCGTATGCGTCTGCTCCCGCCGGAGGTGTCCGGCCCGGACAACGACCTCGCGGACCTCCTCGACCACTATGTGCGCCGCGCGGTGGACGACGCCTCCGCCCGGCTGTACGTCTTCGGCGAGCGCTGGGGCCCCGAGACGAACGTCCGCGACAAGGTCTTCGGCTTCCTGCCCGGGAACGGCGTCCACGACATCCATATGAACCAGGGCAACAGTGCGCGGTTCGCCAAGGACGACGGCGTCTGGCAGGACGGCGGCCTCCTGATCCACTTCCCCGGGCAGTCCCGGTGGGTCGCGGTCTTTCTCGCCTTCCAGAGCCAGACATGGCACACCGACGACGTTACGGGGCATGCCCTGGTCCCGGGCGGCACACTCCCCGCACCGGGCGGCGGCGCCGTGCGGATCGTGGCCGCCCTGGTCAACCCGCGGGGCCGGAGTCCCGAGGCGGAGACCGTGACCCTCATCAACGTCTCGCCGGACCCGGTCGACCTGGTGGGCTGGCGCCTCGTGGACCGTCTCGGCCACGCCTGCACGATTCCTCCGGGCACCCTGGCCGCCGGCGCCTGTCTGGCGCTGCCCGTGACGGACGGCGCACAACTCGGCAATCACGGTGGCGAGATCACCCTGCTGGACGCCGACGGCCTGAAGGTGCACGGCGTCTCCTACACCGCGGAGCAGGCGGCGCAGGAGGGCTGGTCGGTCGTGTTCTGAGGCCCCCGGCGCGCACATCGGGGGTTCAGGGACGGTAGACGGTGCCCGGCTCTGCCTTCCCGGGGGCGAGCAGCTGGGGCACCGTCACGAAGACGTACCCGCGTTCCTTGAGCGCGTCGATGATCCCGGGAACCGCGGGCACGGTGCCCGGGTAGATGTCGTGGAGGAGGATGATCCCGTCCCGGCCCGCCTGCTCCAGGACCCGCTTGCGGATCAGGTCCGAGTCGTCGGTCAGGTAGTCCTTGGCGGTCACGCTCCACAGCACCTCGGCGAGTCCCTGCTCACGGCTGATGCGGTTCACGGTGTCGTTCGTACGGCCCTGGGGCGGGCGCATCAGCGTGGGCCGGTGGCCGGTGAGCTTCTCTATCGCGTCGTTCGGTTTCTGAAGTTCCTCGCGTATCAGCTGCGGCGAGATCTCGGTCAGTATCTTGTGGTCCCAGGTGTGGCTGGCGACCTCATGGCCCTCCGCGGCCATCCGCCGGACGAGGTCCGGGTACTTCTCGATGTGACCCTTGCCGAGCAGGAAGAAGGTCGCCGGGACCTTCTTCTCCCTGAGGATGTCGAGCAACCGCGCCGAGTGCTCGCTCGGCCCCGCGTCGAAGGTCAGTGCGATGCACTTGGCCTCGCGGCAGTCCACCGCGCCGAACCGGGCGGGTGCGCCCACCGCGACGTGTGCGCGGACGGCCGATGGCGCCGTGGTGTGCAGCGCGGTGCATCCCGAAATCGTGACAACCATCACGAAGAGGGCGGCCACAGCGGACAACCGGCGCGCACGTCTGTTCATCTTCCCTGTTGAGAGCATTCGACGACTATACATGCAGTGTATACACGGCATGTATAGTTACCCGGACCTGCGCCGGATCGGGACGACCGCCCGGTGGGGGAAGGGCCGGCCGAGGGCCACGCTCCCCGACACGGCGACGGTCCCGGCAGGAAAATCTGCCGGGACCGTGGGGCGAGCCGGGTCCCGTCCGGCCGGTGCAGACCGGCCGGACGGGGCGTCGGATCAGATCAGGCCAGGTCGAACCGGTCCAGGTCCATCACCTTGGTCCAGGCGGCGACGAAGTCCTTCGCGAACTTCTCGCGGGCGTCGTCGCTCGCGTAGACCTCCGCCAGCGCGCGCAGCTCGGAGTTCGATCCGAAGACCAGGTCGGCACGGGTGCCGGTCCACTTGACCTCGCCCGTGGCAGCGTCGCGGCCCTCGAACGTGGTCTGGTCCTCGGACGTCGACTTCCACGTCGT
The DNA here is from genome assembly GCF_001507435.1 of Streptomyces sp. NRRL F-5122. GTDB lineage: Bacteria > Actinomycetota > Actinomycetes > Streptomycetales > Streptomycetaceae > Streptomyces > Streptomyces lannensis. Next base: position 333,051 of record NZ_LMWH01000228.1, on the reverse strand, counting down.
GCCCAGGTCGAGCAGGTTGACGAAGAAGTCGTTCGTCAGGACGCCGGGGGTCTCGGTGAACACACCCAGCGAGGACTGCTGGTGGTTCGCGCCGAGGACCCGCAGACCGCCGACGAGCACCGTCATCTCCGGGGCGCTCAGGGTCAGCAGGTTCGCGCGGTCGAGCAGCAGGTACTCGGCCGGCAGGCGGTTGCCCTTGCCGAGGTAGTTGCGGAACCCGTCGGAGGTGGGCTCGAGCGCGACGAAGGACTCCACGTCCGTGTGCTCGTCGGTCGCATCGACACGGCCCGGGGTGAAGGGCACCTCGATGTCGTAGCCGGCGTCCTTGGCGGCCTTCTCCACGGCCGCGGAGCCGCCGAGCACGATCAGGTCGGCCAGGGAGACCTTCTTGGCGCCGGAGTTGAACTCCTGCTGGACACCTTCGAGGACACGCAGGACCGAGGCCAGCTGGTCGGGGCCGTTGACCTCCCAGCCGCGCTGCGGCTCGAGCCGGATGCGCGCGCCGTTGGCGCCGCCGCGCTTGTCACTGCCGCGGAACGTCGAGGCCGACGCCCATGCGGTGGCGACGAGCTGCGAGACGGTCAGATCCGAGTCGAGCAGCCTGGCCTTGAGGGCCGCGACGTCCGCGGCGTCGATGGCCTCGCCCTCGGCCTCAGGCAGCGGGTCCTGCCACAGCAGGGTCTCCTCCGGGACCTCCGGGCCGAGGTACTGCGACTTCGGGCCCATGTCGCGGTGGGTCAGCTTGAACCAGGCCCGGGCGAACGCGTCCGCGAACTCCGCCGGGTTCTCGTAGAAGCGGCGGGAGATCTGCTCGTAGATCGGGTCGAAGCGCAGCGACAGGTCGGTGGTGAGCATCGCCGGGGCGATCTTCTTCGACGGGTCGTGGGCGGCGGGCACCGTGCCCTCGCCCGCGCCGTCCTTCGGCTTCCACTGCTTGGCGCCGGCCGGGGACTCGGTCAGCTCCCACTCGTAGCCGAAGAGGTTCTCGAAGAAGTCGTTGCTCCACCGGGTCGGCGTGGTGGTCCAGGTGACCTCGAGGCCGGACGTGATGGCGTCCGCGCCCTTGCCGGTGCCGAAGGTGTTCCGCCAGCCGAGGCCCTGCTCCTCCATCGAGGCGGCCTCGGGGTCGGGGCCGACGTGGTCCGCCGGGCCGGCGCCGTGGGTCTTGCCGAAGGAGTGGCCACCCGCGATCAGGGCGACCGTCTCCTCGTCGTTCATCGCCATCCGGCGGAACGTCTCGCGGATGTCGCGCGCCGCGGCGATCGGGTCCGGGTTGCCGTTCGGGCCCTCCGGGTTGACGTAGATGAGGCCCATCTGGACGGCGCCGAGGGGGTTCTCCAGCTCACGGTCGCCGGTGTAGCGCTCGTCGCCGAGCCAGGTGGTCTCGGGACCCCAGTAGACGTCCTCCTCCGACTCCCAGACGTCCGCACGACCGCCGCCGAAGCCGAAGGTCTCGAAGCCCATCGACTCCAGCGCCACGTTGCCGGTGAGGATCATGAGGTCGGCCCAGGACAGGCTCTTGCCGTACTTCTTCTTGACCGGCCACAGCAGGCGGCGGGCCTTGTCGAGGTTGCCGTTGTCGGGCCAGCTGTTGAGCGGCGCGAACCGCTGCTGACCGGCGCCCGCGCCACCGCGGCCGTCGCTGATGCGGTACGTGCCGGCGCTGTGCCACGCCATGCGGATCATGAACGGGCCGTAGTGGCCGAAGTCGGCGGGCCACCAGTCCTGCGAGGTGGTCAGCACCTCGGCGATGTCCTGCTTCACGGCCGCGAGGTCGAGGCTCTTGAACGCCTCGGCGTAGTCGAAGTCCTCGCCGAGGGGGTTGGCCACGGCGGGGTTCTTGGCAAGGATCTTCAGGTTGAGCCGCTCCGGCCACCACTGGCGGTTTCCGCCACCCTGCGTCGGGTGCGCGGCGCGCCCGTGCGCGACCGGGCAGCCGCCGGCGCCCTCGGTCTTGGGATCGGTGACGATTGCCTCATGGTTCTCGGACATGGGAATCCTTCCGGACTCGGTGGATCACGGTGCTCACGAACTGCGGGCGATGGAACAGTCGGGGCACAGGCCCCAGTAGATGACCTCGGCCTCGTCGACCGAGAAGCCGTGGTCGTCGGACGCGGTCAGGCAGGGGGCCTCACCGACCGCACAGGCGACGTCGGCGACGGCACCGCACGAGCGGCACACGATGTGATGGTGGTTGTCCCCCACGCGTCCCTCGAACCGGGCCGGACTGCCGGCCGGTTCGATGCGGCGTATGAGTCCCACCCCGGTGAGTGCGTGGAGGGCCTCGTACACGGCTTGGAGGGAGATGTGGCCCACGCGATCGCGGACTGCGGAGGCGATCGCCTCGACGCCGAGGTGGTCACCCTCCCGGACGGTCTCGAGCAGTGCGACGCGGGCGGCCGTCACCCGCAGGCCGGCACCGCGGAGCTCCTCGGCGGTGTTCGGGATCTGGGATGCGGTCACGGCGCTGAACCTACCGCTCCAAACACGAGGGATTCAAGAAAACGAATGACCCAAGTTTGACGGCAGGCCGGGTCGTTTTTGTCATGCTTCGTTGATTTGTGAGGCTTTCATGGTGACATGTTGGCCCGAGGCCGCGTCGAGCCGAGACCGGGACGGGGTCGACCACGTGAGGGGCCGGGGCCCCTCACGCGGTCGCCGGCGGTCTTCGTCCGTGTCACCGGTGCGCCGCGGTGGCGCCGCAGGGCGTTCACCGCGACGCACCGGTGGTGCGTCAGCCCTCGATGCGGTGCGTGGTCCAGAACGAGGTCAGGTCCGTGGTCGTGGCCGCCTGGGCGGCCGCCTTGAACTCGGCCGTGGTCGAGACGCCGTACCAGTGAGCGGTGGCGTAGTCCTTCAGCAGCTTGGCCATGGCGGTGTCGCCGAGGACGCGCCGCAGATCGTGCAGCGCGCACTTGCCGTAGCCGTAGACGACGGTGGAGTACCGGGAGGAGTGGGCGTCCCAGTAGGCCATCGAGTTGGTGATCTTCTCCGCCGACGAGGCCCAGGAGACGCTGTTCCAGCAGTTGGCGCCCGTCTTGTTCAGCGCCAGGTCGGTGGCGTAGTCGGTGAACGCCTCGTCGAGCCAGGGGCTGTTGTACTCGTCGTCGCCGACGATCCCGTACCACCACTGGTGGCCGATCTCATGGGTGAGCGCCGTGGTGCTGACCAGATCGAGGACGAAGCCCGGGTACTCCATGCCCCCGAACCAGAAGTTGTTGTCGATCACCGCGTCCAACTCGCCGTACGGGTAGGCGCCGAAGCGTGCGGCGTGCGCGTCCACGGCGGACTTCGCGGTGGTGAGCATCGACTGCGCGCTGGAGGAGCTGATCCCGGAGACGGAGTAGATGTTGACCGGGACGCCGGCGCTGGAGGAGCCGGAGACCTTGGTGAAGGGGCCGGCGGCCCAGGCGAAGTCACGGACCTTGGAGGCGGTGGCGGTGGTGATCGTGCGGCCGCCCGTGCCCGGGGTGTCGGTCGATGTGCCGGTGGCGGGCACCAGCAGGCTGCCCGGGTGGTCCAGGGTCACCTTGAAATCCGCGGCCAGGGAGTAGAAGGACTCGCCGTTGTTCGTGTACGGGTCCAGGTGCCACCCCGTGCCGTCCCGGACCGCGAGGACGGGCAGGGCGTTGCCGACGAAGCTGAACGCCCCGTCGTGGCCGAACCGGTCGGCGCCGCTGGGGACGGTGATGCCCAGGTCGAAGCCGATCGTGGCGGTCCGCCCCTGGGGCAGCGGCGCGGGCAGGTCGACCCGCAGGGCGGTGCAGCCGACCGACAGGGGGCCCGCGGTGCCGCCGGTGAGGTTGCGGACGGTGATCGGCGGGGCGGAGCAGGTGCCGTGGTAGTTGTCCCACAGCCTCAGATACACCTCGGTGAGCGCGGTGGAGGAGGCGTTGGTGAAGGTCGCGCTCTCGTGGCCGGTCCAGACGGTGCCGCTCGAGTCGCTGCTCAGACTGACGGTGTACGAGGGGGCGGCGGGGGTGCGCGTGGAGTCCGCCGGCGGGGTCGTACCGCCGTCCGAGGTGTCGAGGGCGACGTCGTCGAGGACGAAGCTCGTCTGGAGGCTGGAGTCCTCGGAGCCGGAGAAGGCGAGGGACACGGTCTGGCCCGCGAACGCCGAGACGTCGAACGACTTCTGGACGTACCCGGTGTTCCTGTCGAGATTCGAGTACGTCGCCAGCGTCGTGCTGCCGATCTTCGCCGTCAGCTTGTCGTAGGCGACGGAGGACGTCGTCTCGGCGGTGTCGATGTGCAGCCAGAACGTGAGGCGGGCGCTGCCGCATCCGGCCGGGATCGAGACGGACTGCGAGAGGCTGTCGGTCCGGGTCCGGCCGGTACCGTCCAGCCAGGCGAAGCTGGTTCCGCCGTGAGCGGTCTGACCGGCACGGCTGGTGATCACGGTGGTCGGGGACTGGGTCCAGGGCGATGTGCCGCTCTCGAAGCCGCTGTCGGCGACCACCTGGGCCGGGGAGCAGGCGGCGGGCGCCGCGGACGCCGAGGTGACGGGGAGCGACAGTGCGGCCATCGTCGCGGCGGCGAGCGCGCCTGCGGCGAGGGCCTTGTGGGGGGTTGGTCTCACACGAAACTCCTTTGCGGCGGCCGGGGTTCCGGCCTGCTCGGTGGCCGACGGCCGGTGTGGTGCGCCGGAGGTCGGCCGCGGGTCTGCGCGTACCGGGTTGCGTGATCGCTGGGAAGAGACGTCCGCCGTGTCCGCCCTGCGGGCAGGCCGGCGGCCGCCAAGAGCGTGACAGGTTTGACAAGAACATGCCACCATGCGAATCCTTTGGGCGCCCGAGCGCGCGCCCGCTGGTGTCTAGAGCCAGTCCCGTCGTTTGAAGATCACGTACAAACTGGCGCATACAACGCCCATCAAGCCGATCGCGAAGGGGTATCCGAACCCCCAATGCAGTTCAGGCATGTGGGAGAAGTTCATGCCGTAGATCGTGCCGACGAGTGTGGGAGCGAAGAGAATCGCGGCCCAGCTGGAGATCTTCTTGATCTCCTCGTTCTGCTCGAAGCCCGCCTCCGCCAGTGCCCGCATCTCCGCGTTCTGCTGCTGGGTGACGAGCGTGGCGTTGACCGTCAGGATGTCCGCCAGCGCCTGGCGGAATCCGTCGACGCGCTCGCTGGTGTGGGTGACATGGTCGGCCACGTCCCGCAGATAGCGCTGGAGTTCCTCGTCCGTGCCGTACTTCGCGAAGCCGGCCATCAGGGCGTGCAGCATGCCCACCAGAGGGCGCGTGGCGCGTTGGAACTCCACCATTTCCCGGGAGAGTTCGTAGATGCGGCGGGAGACCTCCGGGTCACCGCGGAAGACCTCGGTCTCGATCTCGTCGATGTCGATCTGCACGCCCTCCACCACGGGGGCGTAACCATCGACCACCGCGTCGAGGATCGCGTAGAGCACCGCCTCCGGGCCCAGCCCGAGGAGTTCCGGTGACTCCTCCATACGCTTGCGGACCGCCGACAGGTCCGGCGCCGCGCCGTGCCTGACCGTGACGACGAAGTCCGGGCCGACGAACACATGGAGCTCGCCGAAGTCGACCTCCTCCGGGGCGTCCAGATAACGGGCGGCGCGCAGTACGACGAAGAGCGTTTCGCCGTACCGCTCCAGCTTCGGCCGCTGGTGCGCCTCCATCGCGTCCTCCACCGCGAGCGGGTGCAGGTCGAACTCGTCGGCCAGGGACAGCAGTTCTGCCTCGGTGGGGCGGGCCAGACCGATCCACGCCATGCCGTCGCGCTCGTCCAGCAGTTCGCGGAAGGTGTCGGCAAGGGTGGCGGGTGAGGAGATGCGGACGCCATCTCGGTACAGGGCCGCCTGCACGATGCTGCCCGTGTCCGCCGGTTCCTCGGGCGCCGGCCCGGGGGCGGGTGCCGCGGAACCCGCGGGCGGGCTCGCCGCCTGGGTCAGGGCGCGGCGCCAGACGGACTTCCTGCCGTTCCTCGGGGCCGGACGGGCACGACGCTCGGACATCGCGGCAGCCTCCCGTGTCGAACGTACGTCTGTGTGATCACCGAGCAGGATATACGGGGGATAGGGCCCATCTCCGTAGAGAACCGGGCCGGAGGCCGTGTCGGACGCTCGGGGAGCGTTGGGGCCCACGTCGCGGTCACCGGTCCACGTCTGTCCCGACAGTGCCTGAGTACACGTGGATCCGGTACGCCGTTGTCATGCGGAGGGGTCCACGTTCCACACCTCCGGCAGGTCACCACCGCAGAAGACGCAGACGAAATGGTCCTCGCGTACGACGTTGTGCTCCCGGCAGCCGGGACAGCGCCGGAACACCGCCTCGTGAGTGAAGCCGGACGGGTGCTCGAGGCCCACCTGATCCAGGGCTCGGGCGACCGCCGGCCAGGAACTGGTGTCCGGGCAGTACCCGGTCGAATGGTTGCTGACGTGGTCGGTCACCCAACGGCCCCCCGCCTCACGGCTGAAGGCGATCTCGCCGGCGCTCAGCACGGGCCCGCCGCCGGCACACGCCACATGCTCGCTCCGTCGTGGCGCCAGCCGCAGCACGCCGTCGGTGCCTACCACGAAGGTGAACGGCTCGGCCAGATCGGCCGCCGATCGCTCCGCGACCCACCCGTCGAAGTCGGCCGCCGAGCCGATCCGTCGGCCGGTGCCGCCGGGCCGGAGGCCGGCGCTCAGGTCGACCGGTCCCACATACCGATAATTCCGCCGCGGAACGCTCATACGGGCCAACTTAGAGCACGTCCGAAGGCCGACCGAGGTACGTCGGGTGACGCGGGTGGCTGCCCACTGGCACGCTGCCGTCCATGGATCGTTCCGAGGTGCTGCTCATCGGCGGGCGGGCCGGGGTCGGCAAGACGACGGTGGGGTGGGAGGTTTCGGCGCTGCTGCGCGCCGCGGCCGTTGCCCACGCGGTCATCGACGGTGACTTCATGGGGCAGGTGCACCCGGCGCCGGAGGGGGACCCGGACCGCTCCGAGGTCACCGAAAGCAATCTGAGGGCCGTGTGGGCGAACTTCGCGCAACGCGGTTACCGCCGCTTGATCTATACGAACACCTCGTGCGTATTGCCCGAGGCGACGGGGATGTTCGAGCGCTCCATGGGGACCGGGGTGAGGATCGTACGGGTACTGCTCACCGCCTCGGACACCACGGCTCGCGCGCGCCTGGAGGGCCGGGAGCTCGGTTCGGAGCTGGCGAAGGAACTGCAGGGCAGCGCCCGCAAGGCACGTCTCCTGGACGAGCGGGTGCCTGCCGAGGTGCCCCGTGTGGTGACGGACGGCCGGTCCGTGGTGGACATCGCCCTGGACGTCATCGCGACCACCGGCTGGGACGGGTCCCGTTCGGACGGCCGGGAAATGTGAGCGTGCCCGAGTATCCGGTGGAAGCAGCGGACAGCGGCTGTCCGCAAGCGTCGATAGCGTGCGGAGCATGACGAAGACGAGTTCCGCGACACGCAAGTCGGCCCGCACGGCCTCGCTGCCCGTTCTCGGTCCGCGCGCCCTCAACCGCGCCACTCTCGACCGTCAACTCCTGCTGCACCGCTCGCCGCTGTCCGCGCAGGCCGCCGTCGGCCATCTCCTCGGGCTCCAGGCGCAGAACGTCAAACCCCCGTACTACGCGCTCGCCGCCCGTCTGGAGGGCTTCGCCCCCGGGCACCTCTCGCGGCTCGTCGGCGACCGCGAGGTCGTCCGCATCGTCACCATGCGCTCCACCATCCACGCCCACACCGCCGACGACTGCCTCGGCCTGCGGCCCCTGGTACAGCCGGCCCGGGACCGTGAACTCGGCCTCTTCCGCGACGGCCTCGCCGGAGTCGACCTGGACCGGCTCGCCGTCCTCGCCCGGGACCTGGTGGAGACCGAACCGCGCACCATGAAGCAGTTGCGCGAGGCCCTGGCCGTCGAATGGCCGCATGCAGACCCCCAGGCCCTCGCGCTCGCGGCCCGGTGCCGGCTGCCGCTGGTCCAGGTCACCCCGCGCGGACTGTGGGGCCGCAGCGGCCGGGTCGCGCTCACCACCGCCGAGCACTGGCTCGGGCGCCCCGCCGAGCCGGCCCCAGCCCCGGACGCCGTCGTCCTGCGCTATCTGGCCGCGTTCGGGCCCGCCTCGGTGAAGGACATGCAGACCTGGGCCGGACTCACCGGTCTGCGTGACGTCTTCGAACGGCTCCGCACGCGGCTCGTCGCCTTCCAGGATGCGAACGGCGTGGAGCTCTTCGACCTTCCCGACGCGCCGCGGCCCGATCCGGACACCCCCGCACCGCCCCGTTTCCTGCCCGAGTTCGACAACCTGCTGCTCTCCCACGCCGACCGCACCCGTGTCGTGCCGCCGGACCTCAAGGGCCGCAGCTGGACCGGCAACCAGGCACACCGCACGCTCCTCGTCGACGGTTTCCTGGCGGGAGTGTGGAAGCTGGAGGAGGACACGCTCGTCGTCGAGCCCTTCGGCGGGCTCACCCGTGCCCAGCGGGAGGACGTGACGCGGGAAGGGGAGCGGATGCTCGCCGTTCTGCATCCGGGAGAGCCGTACGACATCCGGTTCGGGACCGTCGTCGGGCGGTGAGACCGCCCGTTCGTCCCAGGCGCAGGCCGGTTGGAGAGGGGGCGTTGCGGGCCGCTCGTGGAGGCCCGCAACGCCCCCTGGTATCGACCTGAGGGGTACTCAGGAGTCTTCGGGGCGGCTACGGCCCGGCCTGCCGGGTCGCGGGGCGCGAGAGGGTGACCCGGGCGTCCGTCCCCGGGTCACCCGCCTCGGCGGGGCCGCCGCCCGGGAAATACTGCCTGCCAGGACGCCCCCGGTGAGCGGGAGACCGTCGCTGTCGCCCTGGCAGGTGTCCATGCCGCCGGAGAAGGAGCCGGCGAGCACCGTGTCGTACCCGAGGAAGTCGGAGCCGTGGGAGGCGCGGCAGCGGGAGTCGGAGGCGCTGTGCACGGTCGCGGTGGCCACCGGGGCGGCGGCGACGGTTCGTCTGGCGCGGTCGATCCCGAACACGAGTCTCCTCAGGGGGTTGCCGGTGGGGGGTCGCTCGGCCGTGTTGCCCGGGCGAACGGCTTGTTCCATACGCTAGAAGGCGCCGAGGCCGGGCCCAATGAGGGAACGCCCTAAGGGAGTCGGGGAGGGAAAACCCTCGGTCCGCGCGTGCGAAGCGAGCAACGGCTCTGCCGGAGAGGGGTGTTCAGCCCGGTGGCCGTCCCGCCGCCAGCCGCACGATGTCCACCCGGGACCGTATCCCCAGCTTGCGGTAGACCCGCGTGAGCGTCGCCTCCACCGTCTTGACGCTGATGAACAGACGCGCGGCTATCTCCCGGTTGGTCGCTCCCTCCATGACCAGCGCGGCCACCTGACGCTCCGTCGCGGCGAGGGCGTCCAGGGAGACCGCGGCCCGGGACGCCCGGGCAGGGGCCGCCACCGCCGCCGTCTCCACCTGGCGCAGCCACGGCATGGCGCGGCAGCGGCGGAAGAGCCGGGCCGCCTCGTCGTAGGCGGCCGGTGCCGACTGCCGCCCGGGCAGAGCGGCCAGCGCGTACGCCGCCCGCGCCTCCTCCAGGCCGTAACCGAGCCTGGCCAGTCGCGCCCGGCACTGGACCAGTTGCCGGGCCGCGGCGTCCGTCTCGCCACGGGCCGCGCGCGTCAGCGCCTCCGCCCGGTCCAGTACCGCGAGCACGCTCTCCCGTCCCAGGTTCAGCGCCCGGGCGCGGGTGGCGTCGACGACGCCCTGCGCCTCGGCCGGCTCCCCGATGCGCACCAGCGCCTCCGCGAGGTCACCGTGCCAGCGCCCCCGGGCCGGATCGGTGACTCCGAGGCCCTCCTCCAGCTCCCTGGCCCTGCGCAGGGAGTGGACCGCACCCGGTGCGTCCCCGGCCACCAGCTGAGCGTGCCCCAGGGCGGCCAGCGCCCGCGAAAGATAGATCACGTCACCGTTCTTCTCGGCGCGTGCCACCGCCTCACGGGCCAGCGCCAGTGCCCGGTCCACCTCGCCCCCGGCGGCCTCGGCGAGCGAGGTGAGCATCGCGCTCGCGGCCTCCCCGATCCCGGTGTCCCGGGCCAGCCGCAGGCTCTCGCGGGCGAGGTCCAGTGCCCGTCCGCAGTGGCCCGCCCGCAGTTCGGTCTCGGCGAGACCGCGCAGGAAGTGCACCTCGGCCTCGACCATCCCGCGACGGCGCGCCTCGCGCAGCAGTGCGCTGACCGTCTTGCGGGCCTCGGCCAGCTGATCGCTCATGATCAGCCAACGGAACCGTACCGAGCCGGCGCCGTTGTGGTCGGCGGCCACTCGCGGATCCTGCGGCTCCTTCAGCGCCCGTTTGATGGTGAGGGGCGCGTCCGGATGTCCCATCAGCGTCTCGGCCTGGGCCTGGAAGGCCAGCGCCAGCAGTTCGTTGCGCCGGTCGCCCGCCCGGGCCGCCAGGTCCGCGGCGCGCGCGCCCTCCTCCCGCGCCCGCTCGAAGTCACCCTCCACGAGCAGCGCGCGCCAGGCGAGCTGGTAGTGCACGAGGGTCAGCAGCCGCGGGTCGTCCCCGGCGTCGGCCAGCGCCTGCGGGAAGGCCGCGTCCACCTCGGCCATGGCATGCCCGGCGGCGTCGATGACGACCATCCAGGCCCGCACCCGGTCCGCCGGCTCCGTCGCCTGGGCGAGCACGTCGTGGGCGATGTCGCGGGCGAAGTCGGTCTCCCCGGCGGTCAGCGCGTCCGCGGCCGCCTGCAACCGGCGCTCGTCCGGGCCCGGTACGGCGTCGTCCGGGGTGTGCCGGGCCGCGAGCAGCCCGAGCTCCGCCGCCACCGACGGCGCGCCGCGGTCCCGGGCGGCGGCCGCGGCCTCACCGAGACCTGCGGCCACTCGGGGGTCCGTACCCGTGCTCGCGAGCGCGAGATGACGGGCCCGTTCGATCGGATCGGAGGCGGCCGTGGACAGCGCGGCGTGCGCCGCCCGCCGCTCCTGGGCGTCGGCCTGCGCGTACAGCGCGGCGGATATCAGCGGGTGCGCGAACCGCACGCCGGGTGCGTCCTGTTCGGTCACCAGCAGCCCGAGGGCCGCGGCCTGCGCGGTGTCCGCCTCCGCGTTCGTCCGGCCCGCCGCGTGCAGCAGGGCGAGGGTGGGCCGGGCGCCCGCGCTCGCCACCAGCAGGGTGCGGCGCGCCTCCGCGGACAGCGCCTCCAGCCGGTTGAGCACCAGGGCCCGCAACGAGGTCGGCACGGGCAGCGGTTCACCGGGGCTCGGCGGCGTCGTGCTCTCGAAGAGGGCACGGCCGAGTTCCAGCGCGAACAGCGGATTGCCGCCACTGGTGCGGTGGATGTCCCGCACGGTCGAGCGGGGCAGGCCGGTGTAGCCGCGGTGGTCGAGGAGTTCGGCGACATGGGCGCGGGAGAGCGGGTTGATTCTGACGGCGAGCGTGTCCGGCGGGGACGCACTCAGATAGCGGTCCTGCTCCTGGCCCTGCGGTTCGGTGTGGGTGCGCACCGCGCACAGCATCTGGACGGGTGTGCCGCCGAGACGCCGGGCGGCGAAGCCGAGCAGTTCCGCGCTGGCCGGGTCGAGCCATTGGAGGTCGTCGGCGACGATCAGCACGGGGCCGCGGGCGGCGAGGGCACGCAGGGTGGACAGCACCGCGAGCCGCAGTGCGAGTCCGTCCCGTTGCAGGGTGGATTCGCCGCGGCCGGTGAGCGCCGACTCCAGCGCGGTGCGCTGCGGGGCGGGCAACCGGTGGGCGACCTCGTCCAAGACAAGGCCGAGCAGATCGGCGAGGGCCAGGAAGGGCAGATGCGATTCGGACTCGGTCGCCGAGCACCGCAGGACGGTCCGTACCTCTTCGCCGTATTCAGCGGCCAGCAAGCGCAGAACCGTCGACTTTCCAATTCCCGCCGGTCCGTGCACCAGCACACTTCCTCCGGCGGCGAGTTGCCCCCGTGCGCCGGCGAACAGCTCCTCCCGGCCGATGACCAGGTCGGGGCGCGGTCTGCCAGGCTCCTTGAAGTCCCCTCGCACGGTCACCGCTCCCCTCAGGTGTGTCGTGTCCTGGCCAATATTAGGCAACCTGCCATTGAATTCTGGACGGACAGCCGTGGTGAGGGAAACAACAGATGCGTGGCGCAGGGGAATTCATGGGGACTGCCGAATGAATGGAGTGCCGGCGATCCGGAGGAGCGTCCAAGGGGACGGGTGGGTGGTAATCCGCCCGGCGTCCGCCGGGGCCGGGGCGCGGCGACCGCAACGGGGCCTAGGGCAATATCCCCGCCCGCCGCGCCGCGACCACCGCTTCCCATCGCGTGTGCGCCCCCAACTTCCGCATAGCCGATCGTAGATAGCCCTTGACGGTCTCCGGACGCAGCCCCAGCCGCTCCGCCGCCACCGCGTTGGTGGAGCCCACCGCCACGCAGGACAGCACGTCCACCTCTCGAGGGGAGATACCCACGGATGCGGCGGAGGACTCCGGGGACACCGCACTCGCGAGACGCCCGCAGACCTCGAGGACCTCGGCCCGCAACGCCGGGTCCTCGATCCGCTGGGCCAGTGCGCGCAGCGTGCCATGTGCCTCGCGGACCTGCTCCCAGGCCGCGCCCGACGGCCCCGCGGGCTCCCGGACCGCCGTCAGCAGGGCACGCGCCTCGTCCCGTGCGACCAGCGCCTGCTCCACGTCCCGCGCCGCGTCCACCGCCGCGCTCAGCGCGCGGTCGCCCAGGGGCTGCGCGGACCGCAGGGCGCCGTACAGCACTCCGCGCACCCGGCGCCGCACCACGACCGGCACCGCCAGCACGGATTTCAGACCCTCCGTGGCCACCGCCGCGTCGTACTCGTGGCTGATCCGCCGGGAGGCCGAATAATCGGTCACCGCGCACGGCCGGGCCAGCGCCGCCACCTTTCCGCCCAGACCGTTGCCGGAGACGACGGCCAGCGAGCTGAGCGCCGTCGTCGTATTGCCGCTGAGTTCGCTGATGCGGATCTGCGGCCGTCCGGACTCCACGAGTCCCCCGAAGGCGACCGGCAGCCCCGTGGTGCGCCGCAGCCGCACCAGTGCGCCGCGCACCTCCACCGCCTCGGCTGCGTCTGCTGCCACGTGCTCGCCCTTTCATCGTGGCGTACCCCCGTTCGGGGGTGGTGAGACCTGCATCACGGATTACACGATGTTAGGTGGCTGTCCGGCAATGAGGAGGACACATGACGGCGAACACGGACGCGACGGAGGCCTTCCGGGCCGCGCGGGACTTCCTGCTGGAACATCGCGAGGAGTACGAGGCGGCGTACTCGGGCTTCCGGTGGCCGCGCCCGGCGTACTTCAACTGGGCGCTCGACTGGTTCGACGTCATCGCGGACGGCAACGACCGCACGGCGCTGCACATCGTGGAGGAGGACGGCACCGTCACCCGGCTGTCCTTCGCGGAGATGGCCGAGCGCTCGAACCGCGTGGCCAACCGGCTGCGGGAGTGGGGTGTGCGCGCCGAGGACCGTGTCCTCGTCATGCTGGGCAACCAGGGCGAGCTCTGGGAGACCGCGCTGGCCGCGATGAAGCTGCGCGCGGTGGTCATCCCGGCCACTCCGCTGCTCGGTCCCGCCGACCTGCGCGACCGCGTCGAGCGCGGCCGGGTGCGGCATGTCGTCGTCCGCGCCGGGGACACCGCCAAGTTCGACGAGGTGCCCGGCGACTACGGCAGGATCGCGGTCGGCGGCGCGCCCGAGGGCTGGCGGGCGTACGAGGACGCGTACGCCTCGGACGCCGACTTCCGGCCGGACGACCCGACGCACGCCGACGACCCCCTGATGCTGTACTTCACCTCGGGCACCACCGCCCGGCCCAAGCTGGTCGAGCACACCCATGTCTCGTATCCGATCGGCCACCTGGCGACCATGTACTGGATCGGCCTGAAGCCCGGGGACGTGCATCTCAACATCTCCTCGCCCGGCTGGGCCAAGCACGCCTGGTCGAACCTCTTCGCCCCGTGGAACGCGGAGGCGACCGTCTTCCTCTACAACTACACGCGCTTCGACGCGACCCGGCTGATGACCGAGATGGACCGCGCGGGCGTGACCACCTTCTGCGCCCCGCCGACCGTGTGGCGCATGCTCATCCAGGCCGACCTCGGCCAACTGCGCACCGCCCCGCGCGAGGCGGTCGCCGCCGGCGAACCGCTCAACCCCGAGGTGATCGAGCAGGTGCGGCACTCCTGGGGTGTGACCGTGCGGGACGGTTTCGGGCAGACGGAGACGGCCGTACAGGTCTCCAACAGTCCCGGTCAGCCGTTGAAGACGGGGTCCATGGGCCGTCCCAGCCCGGGATTCCGCGTCGAACTGCTGGACCCCGTGACCGGGGCGCCCGGCGTGACGGAGGGCGAGATCGCCCTGGACCTGTCCGAGCGGCCCGTAGGCCTGATGACCGGCTACCACGCGGACGCCGAGCGCACGGCGGAGGCGATGTCCGGCGGCTACTACCGCACCGGGGACATCGGTGCACGCGACGAGGACGGATACATCACCTATGTCGGGCGCTCCGACGACGTGTTCAAGGCGTCCGACTACAAGATCTCCCCCTTCGAGCTGGAGAGCGCGCTCCTCGAACACGAGGCGGTGGCCGAGGCGGCCGTGGTGCCCGCGCCTGACGAGGTGCGCCTCGCGGTGCCGAAGGCGTACATCGTGCTCGCCGCCGGCTGGGAGCCCGGTCCGGACACCGCGAAGGTCCTCTTCGAGCACTCCCGCCTGGTGCTGGCCCCCTACAAGCGTATCCGCCGACTGGAGTTCGGCGAGCTGCCCAAGACCGTGTCCGGCAAGATCCGCAGGATCGAGCTGCGCGAGGCAACGGCCGCCGGCTCCGAACACGAGTACCGCGAGGAGGACTTCCGGTGACCGAACCGTCGTACACGCACGGAACGAGCGGGACGTCCCTGCTGGGGGACACGATCGGTGACAACCTGGACCGGGCCGTGGCCGCCTGGCCGGAGGGTGAGGCACTCGTCGACGTCGCGTCCGGGCGGCGCTGGACCTATGCGCGGTTCGCGGAGGATGTGGACCGGCTGGCCTGCGCGCTGCTGGGGAGCGGGGTCGCCAAGGGCGACCGGGTGGGGATCTGGGCCGTCAACTGCGCCGAGTGGGTGCTGGTCCAGTACGCCACCGCACGCATCGGCGCGATCATGGTCAACATCAATCCGGCCTATCGCACCCACGAGGTCGAGTACGTCCTCAACCAGTCCGGGATCTCGGTGCTCTTCGCCTCCGTCAGCCACAGGACGAGCGACTACCGGGCGATGGTCGAGCAGGTGCGGGGCAGGTGCCCGCAGTTGCGCGAGGTCGTCCACATAGCCGATCCGAGCTGGGACGCGCTGCTCGGGCGCGCAACGCCCGACCTGCGCGAGGAGTACCGCGTCCGCAGGAGCGAGCTGTCCTGCGACGACCCCATCAACATCCAGTACACCTCGGGGACGACCGGCTTCCCGAAGGGAGCCACCCTCTCCCACCACAACATCCTCAACAACGGCTACTTCGTGGGCGAGTTGATCGCCTACACCGAGCAGGACCGGATCTGCATCCCCGTGCCCTTCTACCACTGCTTCGGCATGGTGATGGGCAACCTCGCGGCGACCTCGCACGGCGCCTGCATGGTCATCCCGGCCCCGTCCTTCGACCCGAAGGCCACGCTGCAGGCCGTTCAGCAGGAGCGCTGTACCTCGCTCTACGGCGTGCCGACCATGTTCATCGCGGAGCTGAACCTGTCCGACTTCGCCACGTACGACCTCTCCTCCCTTCGGACGGGCATCATGGCGGGCTCGCCCTGCCCGGTCGAGGTGATGAAGCGGGTGGTCGCCGAGATGCACATGGAGCAGGTCTCCATCTGCTACGGCATGACGGAGACCTCGCCGGTGTCGCTGCAGACACGGATGGACGACGACCTGGAGCACCGCACCGGGACCGTCGGCCGGGTCCTGCCGCACATCGAGGTCAAGGTCGTCGACCCGGCCGGGGTCACCGTGCCGCGCGGCACCGCCGGCGAACTGTGCACCCGCGGCTACAGCGTGATGCTCGGCTACTGGAACGAGCACGACAAGACCGCCGAGGCCGTCGACCCCGGCCGCTGGATGCACACGGGCGACCTCGCGATGATGCGCGAGGACGGCTACGTCGAGATCGTCGGCCGAATCAAGGACATGATCATCCGCGGCGGCGAGAACGTCTACCCGCGCGAGATCGAGGAGTTCCTGTACACGCATCCGAAGATCGCCGACGTCCAGGTGGTCGGGGTTCCCCACGAGCGGTACGGCGAGGAGGTCCTCGCCTGCGTCATCCCGCGCGATGCGGCCGATCCGCCGACGCTTCAGGAGGTGCGGGCCTTCTGTGAGGGACGGCTCGCCCACTACAAGGTCCCGAGCAGACTGCAGATCCTCGGCTCCTTCCCGATGACCGTCTCGGGGAAGGTGCGCAAGATCGAGCTGCGCGAGACCTACGCGCGGGACTAGGGCCTGTCGTGTGGATCATGTCGGCGTCGCGGGGCGCCGAACGGCGCGGTCTCTCCCGGCCGACCTGATCCGAACGACAGATCCTGGGAACGGGCGTCACCGGGCCCGGCCGGCGGCCAGTTCGTCGGCCGGGTTGTTCACCGGCTGCGGCGTGCCGGTGAGGTCGAGGACGAAGAGCGGGACGTCGAGACGGTCGGCCATGGAACGCGCGTCGTCGTCGTAGCCCGCGAGTGAGAAGTAGACGCAGCGGGCGGACGCGGACATGGCGGTCAGCCAGAGGCACTCCACGTCCCGCAGTTCGGCCGGGCGCAGCGTCGGGTCCACCTGCGCGAGGATCCCGCGCGCCGCGAGCCCGATCCCGTTCGGCTGCCGCTGGTCCGCGCGCCGGACGTGGCGGTAGCCGAGCCAGCGCAGATACTGCGCGGCGGCGGTGACGGCGTCCCGGGTGGTGCGGATGGCGACGGGCCGGAAGACGCCTCGGGGAGGCTCACCGTTCCCGCCGCGCAACGGGGCCGCCGTGCCACCTCCGTGCGTTGCCCCCGGGCCCGCGCCGACGGTGTCCGGGCCCGCCGGTGCGGCGGGTGCCGGTCGCGGTTCGCGGCGCAGGGGGAACCTGAGCATCGTTCCGCACGAACAGCCCAGCTCCGGCTGCGGCCACTCGCCCACCCGGTCGCAGGACCCGCAGCGGACCGTTACCCATGCGTCGTCCCAGGTGGGACGGGTGACGACGCGCGGTGCCGCGAGGCGGTCCAGCGGCGGGGTGACGGGCGTGCCGCACGGGCACGGATAGGCCGGCGCGGTGTAGAGGTGCTCGCGCCCACAGGCCGGGCAGCGCACCGGCACGGTCTCGGGCATGGCCCACTCCAAGGCGTCGGTTCAGGACGGCGCTCCCATGGTGCTCCCGCGATCCCCCGCTTGTCCTTCGCTTCGTCAACCGGGAAGCCGGGCGTCAGCGGCCCTTGACGCCTCCGGCCCGCCCACCTAGATTGATTCCAGATAGTAGAAAACAAATTCCACAATACGAAAGTGCTCACCGCGGGGCGCGACGGGAGCGCGAGTCCGACAGCCGAGGCAGGAGTACTCAATGGCTCGTATGACCGCTGCCCGCGCGGCAGTCGAGATCCTCAAGCGCGAAGGCGTCAGCGACGCGTTCGGGGTCCCGGGTGCGGCGATCAACCCCTTCTACGCGGCCCTGAGGGCCGCCGGCGGCATCCACCACACCCTGGCCCGCCATGTCGAGGGCGCCTCCCACATGGCGGAGGGCTACACCCGTACGCGCCCCGGCAACATCGGCGTCTGCATCGGCACGTCCGGCCCGGCCGGGACCGACATGATCACCGGGTTGTACTCCGCCATCGGCGACTCGATCCCGATTCTGTGCATCACCGGTCAGGCGCCGACCGCGGTCATCCACAAGGAGGACTTCCAGGCCGTCGACATCGCGTCGATCGCGAGGCCGGTCACGAAGATGGCCGTCACCGTCCTGGAGGCGGCACAGGTCCCGGGCGTCTTCCAGCAGGCCTTCCATCTGATGCGCTCCGGCCGTCCGGGCCCGGTCCTCGTCGACCTGCCGGTCGACGTCCAGCTCACCGAGATCGAGTTCGACCCGGAGACGTACGAGCCGCTGCCGGTCTACAAACCGGCGGCGACCCGCGCCCAGATCGACAAGGCGATCGGACTGCTCAACGCCTCCGAACGTCCGCTCATCGTGGCCGGCGGCGGTGTCATCAACGCCGACTCCGCCGAACTCCTCGTGGAATTCGCGGAACTGACGGGCACTCCGGTGGTTCCCACGCTGATGGGCTGGGGTGTCCTGCCCGACGACCACGAGCTGAACGCCGGAATGGTGGGCCTGCAGACCTCGCACCGCCACGGCAACGCGACGTTCCTGGAGTCCGACTTCGTCCTCGGCATCGGTAACCGCTGGGCCAACCGCCACACCGGCCGGCTCGACGTCTACACGGCGGGACGCACGTTCGTGCACGTGGATATCGAGCCCACGCAGATCGGCAAGATCTTCGCCCCGGACTACGGCATCACCTCCGACGCCAAGGCGGCCCTCGAGCTGTTCGTCGCGGCGGCACGCGAGCTGAAGGCGGCGGGCCGGCTGCCCGACCGCTCCGAATGGGCCGCCGCTGCCCAGGAGAAGAGGGCCCGCCTCCAGCGCCGGACACACTTCGACGACATCCCGATCAAACCGCAGCGCGTCTACGAGGAGATGAACAAGGTCTTCGGTCCCGAGACGCGGTACGTCTCCACCATCGGCCTCTCACAGATCGCCGGCGCCCAGATGCTGCACGTCTTCAAGCCGCGCCACTGGATCAACTGCGGCCAGGCCGGACCGCTCGGCTGGACCGTCCCCGCCGCGCTCGGCGTCGCCAAGGCCGACCCGGAGGCGCCCGTGGTCGCCCTGTCCGGGGACTACGACTTCCAGTTCCTGATCGAGGAGCTGGCCGTCGGGGCCCAGCACCGGATCCCGTACATCCATGTGCTGGTGAACAACGCCTATCTGGGCCTGATCCGCCAGGCGCAGCGGGCGTTCGAGATCGACTTCCAGGTCAACCTGGAGTTCGAGAACATCAACTCGCCCGAGCTCGGCGTCTACGGCGTCGACCATGTGAAGGTCGCCGAGGGCCTGGGCTGCAAGGCGATCCGGGTGACCGACCCGAACGAACTGGGCGCCGCCTTCGAGCAGGCCAGGAAGCTCGCCGCCGAGTACCGGGTCCCGGTCGTCGTCGAGGCGATCCTGGAGCGCGTCACCAACATCTCGATGTCGACGACCAACGACATCTCCCAGGTGGTCGAGTTCGAGGAGATCGCCACCGAGCCCGGGCACGCGCCCACGTCCATCAGGACGCTGAAGGTCTGACACAACGTGAGGGCCCCGCCGGTGCGGCGAGGCCCTCACCTCTCCCGCGCGGGCCGTCCGTGTGCGGCCCGGCCGGCCGTTGCCGGGTCCCTGCCCACCCCCACGACGGACGTCCGGCGACCCACGCTCCACGCGCCGAACGACGCGCACCCGGGACCTCGTCCCGCGGCACGGACCGCCGCTCCGCAGGACCCGAGCGACCTCATGTCGTGCCGCAGGAGAGACCCGAGCCGTCGCCCCCGCCCCAGGACTGCCGCAGCTCGAGCTCCGTGGTCCCGCTCCGCCCGACGAGCCCCGCCTCGCCTGCGAAGCGCGGTACGAGCGCGGTCAGCGCCCGGTCGCCGTACAGCGCGACGGCGAGCAGCAGTTCGTCGTCGGACAGGCCCGACCTCGACGCGGGGAGAGGGGCGCCGTCCCGAAGGTGCCCGCGCAGGCGCCGCCCGGACACCGTGGGGCCGGGCAGGAAACCGCGCAGCAGTCCGGCCGCCACGAGCTCCCGGCGCAGTTCGGTCAGAGCTTCGCGCACGCCCCGCCGGTCCATCAACTGCCGTAGTCCCGCGGGCCGGTAGAGCGCGGAATGCACGGCCTTGGCGAGCGCGGGCACGGGCCGGCCCGCGGCGCCGAGCGCCCGTGCTGTCCGCATCGTGCCCGCTCGGCCCGCCTCGACGGCGCCTCGCAGATGCAGGTCGAGCACGGCGACCGTGACGGCGGCGCGCGGACCGCCCCGCAGAAACGCGATCTCGTGCGGCTCCGGCCGATTCGTCTCGGTGTCGCCCATGGAATCCTCCGAACGGGGCGGGGCCCGCCGCCCCCGTGTCGGCGGGTCCCGCGTGCCTCGAATCTGCCCCGGCCGAGGGGGAGTTGAAGCCTCCCGAGCGGTGTTCAGAGGTTGATTTGAGGGTTGCGTACCCGGTGTACGCCCGCGGGCGTAGGCGGGCTCATTCGGTGTCGTGCTCGGACAGGCCCGGCCAGTCGTCGGGCCCGCCGCCCTGCCACTCGATGAGGTCGCTCTCCTCGACCTCGATCCGGTCCAGGTCGGCCAGCCGCAGGATCTCGACGACATCGTCCAGGTGACTGGCGATCCCGAGGGTCACCGGGCCCTCGGTGACCCGGCGCGAGCCGTCCAGGGCCGGGGAGTGCACCACGATGTGCGGATGTTCCGTTGAGTTCTGCATGTCTTCAGGCTCCTGCCGTCGGGGCCGATCCGCACCCGGGCACACCGAGAGCGCCGGACACGTCGTTCCGTGTCCGGCGCTCCCGGTGCGTACATGAGGGGGGACCGCGACGGGTGCGACGGTCCGGGGCGGGCCTCTCTCGGGTCGAGAAGCAGGCCCCGGGCCTTCACCACCGCACTGGCTCGCACGCCGCCGCGGCCCTCCCCCCAACCCGCCGCCGGGTCGGGCGACCACCCCTCATCCGGGTCGCCGTCGGCGGCGGGTCATGCGTCCGCTTCCCGACCTTCCGTCAGGGTCCGGACGCGGTCTCGGGCTCGTCGAAGGTGGTTTCCGGGCCGTGGCGGCGCCTTGGGCGCGACAGGACAGTTGTCGGCGCCGCCGCGGCCCGGAGTCTCGGAGGTGTCAGACCTGCTCGCCGGAGAGGCGTTCCACACCGCGCAGCAGGGCCGAGTGGTCCAGTCCACCGTCGCCCTGCGCCCGCAGACTGGCGACCAGTTGGGCGACCACGGCACCCACCGGGATGGCGGCCCCCACGGTGCGGGCCGCGTCCGTGACGATGCCCATGTCCTTGTGGTGCAGGTCGATGCGGAAGCCCGGCTTGAAGTCGCGGGTCAGGAAGTTGTCCTTCTTGCGCGCCAGCACCGTGGAGCCGGCGAGTCCGCCGCCCAGGACGTCGAGGGCCGCTCCGAGATCCACGCCCGACCTCTCCAGGAACACCACGGCCTCGGCGCACGCCTGGATGTTCACCGCGACGATCAGCTGGTTGGCGGCCTTCACCGTCTGGCCCGATCCGTGCGGACCGCACAGGACGACGGTCCTGCCGAGCGCCTCGAAGATCGGTCGCGCCGCGTCGAAGTCGGTCTGCTCACCGCCGACCATGATCGACAGCACGGCCTCGACCGCGCCGGCCTCACCGCCGGAGACCGGGGCGTCGAGCACCCGGATGCCCTTCTTCCCGGCGGCCGCCGCGAGATCGACGGATGTCCGCGGGGTGATCGAGGACATGTCGATCAGGAGGGTGCCGGGCCGGGCGTTCTCCAGGATGCCCTCCGGACCGTATGCGACGGCCTCGACCTGCGGGGACGCGGGCACCATCGTGATCACGACATCGGCGCCCCGGACGGCCTCGGCGACGGAACCGGCCGCGGTGCCGCCCGCGGCGCTCAGCCGCTCCAGCTTCTCCTGCTCCAGGGTGTAGCCGGTGACGTCGTATCCCGCCTTGATCAGGTGCTCCGACATGGGGGAGCCCATGATGCCGAGGCCTATCCAGGCGATCTTGGGGAGCGTGGTGGTCATGGGGCGCCTCTCTGACTACTGCGATACGTCGTTGGGTTGCTGCTCAGCGGGCGGCGCGTGCGTGGGCCGGCAGCCAGCCGAAGGCCTCGGCGCTCGGTGCGTCCCCCGGCTTGTACTCCAGGCCGACCCAGCCGTCGTAGCCCGCCTTGGCCAGCTGGTCGAGGAGGTCCTCCAGGGGGAGGGACCCCGTGCCCGGTGCGCCGCGGCCGGGGTTGTCGGCGATCTGGACGTGGCCGGTCCTGGACGCGTACCGCTCGATCACCGACGGCAGGTCCTCGCCGTTCATCGACAGGTGGTACAGGTCCATCAGGAACCTCGCGTTGCCGAGGCCGGTCGCGGCGTCGACCGCGTCCACGACCTCCATCGCGGAGGGAGCGCTCACCAGCGGGTACCGCGGTGACTCCGGCCTGTTGAGGGCCTCGACCAGCAACACGGCCCCGATGCGCTCCGCGGCCCGCGCCGCGAGCACCAGGTTCTCCAGGGCGAGCGCGTCCTGAGCTGCGGGGTCCACACCGTCGACGCGGTTGCCGTACAGGGCGTTGAGCGCCTTGCAGCCGAGCGACTGCGCGAAGTCCGCCGCGACGTCGACGTTGGCGCGGAACCTCTCCGACTCCTCGCCCGGGACCGACAGCGCCCCGCGGTCCGGCCCCGGAAGCCGTCCTGCGTAGAAGTTCAGCCCGGTGAGCCGGACTCCCGCGTCCTCGATCGCCTTTCTCAGGGCGTCGAGCCGGGACCGCTCCGGGGCGGGGGAGTCGGCCCAGGGCCACCACAGTTCGACCGCGGTGAAGCCCGCCGCGGAAGCGGCCGCGGGACGTTCCAGGAGGGGCAGCTCCGTGAAGAGGATCGACAGGTTGACGTTGAAGCGCTGGTCCGCGAATCCCATCAGGGTGCCGCTCCTTTTCCGTATTGCGGAACTATCTTTCTGCCTTATGGAAAGCCTGCCGCCGGGTGCGGAGGCTGTCAAGGGCGTGCGCCGAAAACCGGGCCCGCAGCCGGCGGGTGCGAGCCGGGTGCTGCTGCCGCCCTCTTTTCGGGGCGGGGTCCGGCGAGGTGGTCCGTTAAGGTCTCTGCAGGCGGCCGGGGCGGTCCGACCCCGACGGTGGACCCGGCGGTACGCGCGGGTCGGAGGAGATGCCATGGGGGCACAGGTGCGACTGAGGGTGGAGTTCACGACCGAGCCCTTCGATCTCGACGAGGCGCCGGCGCATGCGCTGGTCGCCCGGGAGGTCCTCGGCTCGGCCGAACTGGACGCCGTGGACGTGGGCCCGTTCGGCAACACCGCGGAGGGGGCCGCCGACGTAGTGCTCGATGCCGTCGGCGCTGTGCTGCGCAAGTCCCTCGAGGCCGGTGCCACCCGGATCTCCCTGCAGGTCAACGTGATCGGGGAGGGGGAGTGACGGGCCTCGGCGACGAGCCGTTCATCGCGGCCGTGAAGCCGCTCGTCGACGCCATGGGCGGCGAGATGCTGCCCCCGGACCAGGCCGGCCCCGACGATGTCGTACTGGCCTGGGAGGGCGCGGACGTGGTCGCCGTGCGCCTGCCCCAACTCGCCGACTCGCTCGATCACATCCTGGCCGCGATGGAGCGCCGGTGCGGCAAGCCGCTGGCCGAGCTGGACCGCAAGGCCAAGCAGGAGGTCGTCCGGATACTGGAGGCGCGCGGTGCCTTCTCCGTGCGCCATGGGGTGGAGACCGTCGCCGGGGCTCTCGGCGTGAGCCGCTTCACCGTCTACAACTACCTGAATCGTGAGAAGGGGGCCTGACCGGCCCCGGAGTTCCTTTTCTGAGCCCGCCGCGAACCGCCGCCCGGTGTCCGAGTGGCGGTTTCCGTGTTCCGGCCCTCGCGGCCCTGAATTTTCAACAAAGTGTTGACGTTGCGTCGCGGGTGGGCGTTAGCTGTTCGCAAGCCGTTCAGCCCCCAGGCCACGGAGGCTCCCGTGACTTCGACTTCCACGCCGCCGGGTCTCACCCGGTTCAACTCCCTGGCGGAGCCCACGGCCCGGGCCGTGCTCCTGGAGGTGTGCGCCTCCACGACATGGGCCGGGCGGCTCCTCGCCGCGCGCCCCTACACGGCGGCCGAGGACCTGTACGCCGCGAGCGACGCCGCCGTGGCCGGACTGACCGCGGAAGACCTGGACGAGGCCATGGCGGGACACCCCCCGATCGGCCGTCCCCGGGCCGGGGACCCGGCCTCGGCCCGTGAGCAGCGCGGTATGGCCGGGGCCGCCGAGGAACTCAAGGCGGAGATGCTCGAACTCAATCTGGCGTACCAGGAGAAGTTCGGCCATGTCTTCCTGATCTGCGCGAGCGGGAAGACCGGGGAGCAGATGCGTGACGCGGCCAAGGAACGGATCGGCAACGGGCCGGAGCAGGAACGGGAGATCGTCCGCACCGAACTGGGCATGATCAACCGTGTTCGGCTCGCCCGACTGCTCGACACCGCCTGAAGAGGAAACCGCATGAGCACCGAGACCACCGCCTCCGTGTCCACGCACATCCTGGACACCAGCGCCGGCCGCCCCGCCGGGGGAGTCGCCGTCCGCCTCTTTGCCCGATCGGGCCGGGGCGCGGACTGGCGCGCGCTCGGCGGCGGCGCGACCGACGCGGACGGCCGGTGCAAGGACCTCCCGGCCCCGCCGGAGGGAACGACCCACGTACGGCTCGACTTCGCCGTCGAGGCGTACTTCGAGAAGAAGCAAGCCGATGCGCAGCAGGACGCCCCCGCGAATCGGGACAGTGGTGCGGCAGGAGTGTTCTTCCCGGAAGTGGCGATCACGTTCGCGGTCGTACCGGGCGAGCACTACCACGTACCGCTGCTGCTCAACCCGTTCGGCTACTCCGTATACCGAGGGAGCTAGCAGACACCATGGCAGACCATTCCCACCCGGCCCGCCCGGCGGTCCTGGGACAGAACCAGTACGGCAAGGCGGAGAACCGCGTCGTCAAGATCACGAGGGACGGCGCCACCCACCACGTCAAGGACCTCAATGTCTCGGTGTCGCTCTCCGGCGACATGGAGGAGGTCCACTACTCCGGCTCGAACGCCCACGTCCTGCCGACCGACACCACCAAGAACACGGTGTACGCGTTCGCCAAGGAGTACGGCATCGAGTCCGCCGAGCAGTTCGGCATCCATCTGGCCCGGCACTTCGTGACCTCGCAGGAGCCCATCCGGCGGGCACGCATCCGCATCGAGGAGTACGCCTGGCAGCGGATCGCGACCTCCGGTGAAGGCGCGCACTCCTTCGTCCGCGAAGGCCGCGAGACACGGCTTGCGCAGATCACGTACGACGGTGGGACATGGGAGGTCGTCTCGGGTCTGAAGGACCTCGTCGTGATGAACTCGACCGATTCCGAGTTCTGGGGTTACGTCAAGGACAAGTACACGACTCTCCCCGAGGCCTACGACCGCATCCTGGCCACCGAGGTCTCCGGCCGCTGGCGGTTCAACTGGACCGAGGAAGCGCGGGAGATGCCCGACTGGGAGAAGTCCTACGAGCAGATCAGGAAGCACCTGCTCCAGGCCTTCGCCGACACCTACTCCCTGTCGCTGCAGCAGACGCTGTACAAGATGGGGGCACGCATCATCGAGCACCGCGACGAGATCGACGAGGTCCGCTTCTCGCTGCCGAACAAGCACCACTTTCCGGTGGACCTGGAGCCGTTCGGACTGAAGAACGACAACGAGGTGTACCTCGCCGCCGACCGCCCGTACGGCCTGATCGAGGCCACCGTGCTGCGGGACGGCTGCGAGGCGAGGATCCCGGTGGACCTCACCAACCTCTGACGCACCGGGTGCCCCCGGTCCCCCGGGGGCACCCTCATCCTTCGGCACCCGAGGCCCCCGGGCCGCGGCACTCAAACCTCCGGGGTCCTGCCGTGCCCTCTCCACAGAGCGAAAAGGACGAACCGTGGCAGCAGACCGGCGCATCGTCATCGAGAACTGTGCGATCGCGACCGTGGACGCCGACGACACCGAGTACGCCTCGGGACATGTCGTCGTCGCCGGGAACCGGATCGAAGCGGTCGGCGCGGGCAGGGCGCCGGAGAACCTGGAGAACGTCGTGCGGCGCGTCGACGCCTCCGGCCACCTGGTCACCCCCGGCTTGGTCAACACCCACCACCACTTCTACCAGTGGATCACCCGGGGCCTGGCGACGGACCACAACCTGTTCGACTGGCTCGTGGCGCTGTACCCGATCTGGGCGCGCATCGACGAGCCCATGGTCTACGCGGCCGCACAGGGTTCACTGGCCATGATGGCCCGCGGCGGCGTGACCACCGCCATGGACCATCACTACGTCCACCCCGAGGGCGCCGGCGACCTGTCCGGCGCCGTCATCCGCGCCGCCCGGGAGACGGGCGTCCGGTTCACCCTGGCCCGTGGCTCGATGGACCGCAGTGAGAAGGACGGCGGTCTGCCGCCGGACTTCGCGGTCGAGACCCTGGAAGGTGCGCTGGCCGCGACCGAGGCGACCGTCGACGAACACCACGACGCCTCGTTCGACGCCATGGTCCAGGTGGCGGTCGCGCCCTGCTCCCCGTTCTCCGTCAGCACCGAACTGCTGCGCCAAGGCGCGGAGCTGGCACGGCGGAAGGGCGTGCGGCTGCACACCCACGGGTCCGAGACGGTGGAGGAGGAGAAGTTCTGCCACGAGCTGTTCGGCATGGGCCCGACGGACTACTTCGAGTCCAGCGGCTGGCTCGGCGAGGACGTGTGGATGGCGCACTGCGTCCACATGAACGACTCCGACATCGCCGCCTTCGCCCGCACACGGACGGGGGTTGCGCACTGCCCCTCGTCCAACGCCCGTCTGGCGGCGGGTATCGCCCGGGTCCCCGACATGCTCGCCGCCGGCGTACCGGTCGGGCTCGGAGTCGACGGCACGGCCTCCAACGAGTCCGGCGAACTCCACACCGAGCTGCGCAACGCGGTGCTGATCAACCGGCTGGGCGCCCATCGGGAGGCCGCCCTCAACGCCCGTCAGGCATTGCGCCTGGGCACGTACGGGGGCGCTCAGGTCCTGGGCCGCTCCGCGGAGATCGGTTCCCTGGAGCCGGGCAAGCTCGCCGACCTCGTGCTCTGGAGGCTCGACACCCTGGCCCACGCCTCGATCGCCGACCCGGTGACCGCGCTGGTCCTCGGTGCGGCGGCCCCGGTCACGCTCTCGCTGGTCAACGGCGAACCGGTCGTCGAGAACGGCCGTCTGCTGCACGTCGACGAGGAAGCCGTCGCCCGCTCCACACGGGACGAGGCCCGGCGCCTGGCGCGGATCGCCGGGCGCGACTGAGCAGCCGAGGACTCCGGCGGGGAGGGACGGCTCCCGGCCGGCGGCCGTGGATCCGAGCGGGATCCACGGCACCCGTCTCCGGGGCACGCAGGGACGTGCGTGCCCCGGAACGGACTTCCGTCCCCGAACGCACCCGACCACATGCACCACCTCCTTGAAACCCACGTCGGAGCCGACGTGCAACCGACCGGAGGAACCACCGTGGCCGCCCACCCAGTCGACGAGAAGCTCCCCGCCCTCAAGATGGCGGCCAGTGGCCTGCAACATGTGGCCGCCATGTACGCCGGAGTCGTCGCCCCACCTCTGATCGTCGGCGCCGCCGTGGGCCTGACCGGCACCGACCTGACCTTCCTCACCGGTGCCTGTCTGTTCACCGCGGGCATCGCCACCCTTCTGCAGACCCTCGGTCTCTGGAAGATCGGCGCCCGGTTGCCGTTCGTCAACGGCGTCACCTTCGCCGGAGTCGCGCCCATGACCGCGATCGCCGCGTCCACCGACGACCCGTCCGCCGCCCTGCCGGTCATCTTCGGCGCGGTCGTCGTGGCCGGGCTGCTGGGCTTCCTGGCGGCCCCCTTCTTCAGCAAGGCCGTCCGCTTCTTCCCGCCGGTCGTGACGGGAACGGTCATCACCCTCATCGGGGTCTCGCTCCTGCCGGTCGCCTTCGGCTGGGCGCAGGGGCCCGACCCCGCCGCGGACGACTACGGGTCCGCGACACAACTCTCCCTGGCGGGGGTCACTCTCGTCGTCGTCCTGCTGCTGCGCCGCTTCACCCGCGGCTTCGTCAAGCAGATCGCGGTCCTGCTCGGGCTCATCGCCGGCACGCTCGTCGCGATCCCCTTCGGGGTCATCGACCTCACGCCCGTCCTGGCCGCGGACGTGTTCGGCTTCCCGGCCCCGTTCCACTTCGGGGCACTGCAGTTCCACCTGGCCGCGATCCTGTCCCTGTGCGTGGTGATGGTGGTCTCGATGACCGAGTCGACAGCCGACATGCTCGCCCTCGGCGAGATCGTGGAGCGTCCGGCCGACGAGCGGACCATCGCGGCCGGCCTGCGCGCCGACACCCTCGGCTCCGCGCTGAGTCCGCTGTTCAACGGCTTCATGTGCAGCGCCTTCGCGCAGAACATCGGCCTCGTCGCCATGACGCGGATCCGCAGCCGCTTCGTCGTCGCCACCGGCGGTGGTTTCCTCGTCCTGTTGGGGCTGTGCCCGATGGCCGCCTCGCTCATCGCCGTCGTACCGCGCCCGGTCCTGGGCGGGGCGGGGGTGGTCCTGTTCGGCTCGGTGGCCGCGAGCGGCATCCAGACCCTCGTGCGGGCCGGACTGGACAAGGACGACAACGTGCTGATCGTGGCCGTCTCATTGGCCGTGGGCATCATCCCCATCACGGCCCCGCACTTCTACCACGCCTTCCCGCAGACGGCCCGGATCGTGCTGGACTCCGGCATCTCGGCCGGCTGTGTGGCCGCCGTCCTGCTCAATCTCGTCTTCCACCACCTGGGCCGGCGCCGAGCGGCCGAGGACACGAGCCGTCCCATGGATGCGGGCGAGGAGATCGCGGCGGCGCACTGAGCCGGTGCCTACGCGGGACCCGGCCATGCCATGAGGTTGGCGAGGAGCTCGGCCTGCTCCACAGCGTCGTCCAGGGCGTGGTGCGAGTGAGGGCGCTCCGAGAGCAGATGGGGCGGCATCGTGCGCTTGGCGACCGCGCGCAGGGGGAGCCCCGCCTTCGTCGCGTAGAGGGTCTTCATGTCCAGGCAGCCGGAGTGGCCGAACGGGCTCGCCCCCGTGAAGCGGATCAGATACCAGTACAGGAACGTCCAGTCGTACGAGGCCGGGTAGCCGCACATCACGGGCTGCCTGCCGGCGCTCACTTCACGCACCCAGTCCCCGAACTCCGCGAGCGCGACCCCGGGTTCACTTCCCTCGGCCTTCAGCCGCTCCCGGTCGAGCCCGCTCACCGCCAGCGCCTGCGGGTCGAACTCCTCGCTGATGGGGCGCAGTTCGCGGTAGAAGGTCTGCTGCTGCGGATCGGCTGCGGTGAAGCCCTGGGCGTCATGGAACCCGGCCACCGCCGCACCCAGGCCGAGCATGGAGTACGGGCCCGGAATCGGGCCGTCGGCCTCGATGTCCACGGACAAGTCTCTACCTGAGGTGACACTCTGAGCGACCATGATCCGTGATCAAGGTCTGGAAGTAACCGCAGGTCAGAGCGCTGCATAACCATGCGGATCATGGTGGATTTGCCAACTGCAAACATCCGGCGCTCTGAGCGCCCCTGAGCGGGTGCCAGCACTGCCCCCGGTCCACCCGTCCGGCCGGTGTGCCGGACGCTGCCAGGGACGGCCAGGGGAGCGCCGCTCCCGTCTGCCAGCACGGCCAGCAATGGCCGATGATCTCCGCTGTCATCTCCATCCGCGTGGAGATGCAAGGGCTCACGCCATGGCCACCACTGCACGCCGTTGCACTGGCCATCCATGCACCGTGCAGCCATGCACGCTTTGCCAGTCCATGACCTGAGCACGGCCAATCCATTGCCATGTTTGCTGTGCAACCAGGGGCAAGGCTGTACCAGTACACGACCACGCAGGCCAGCGGCCTGCGCTGAGCCTGCGCCCGTGGGTGAGCAAAGCTGGAGCGAACGCTCCGCCGCGCCGCTGGCGCGCATCATCGCAGGTCAGAGGGGCAGAGCCTCCCGTCTGACCCGGGGGTGTTAAACCGTGGCTGCTGAGCTGGGCTGGAGCACGCACTCACATTCGCTCCAGACCCCTCAGGCTCACGCCTTCGGCGGCTGCTCCCGGACGAAGATCCCCATGCCGGTGACGGTTTCCACGAGTCCTTCGTCCTTGAGCACCTGGACGGCCTTGCGCAGCGTGTCGCGGGCCACCCCGTAGGTGGCTTCCATTTCGACGAAGCTCGGAATGCGTCGGCCAACCGGGATCGTGCCGTCCTCGATCAGTTCCCTGATGTGTCCGGCGATCTGCCGGTACGGCGGTACGGGACTGTCCCGGTCGATAGCGCTCATGATCCGGACGTTAGGCGACTAACCCCGTCCGCCCATAGCCACCCCCGGGGGTAGTCAGGGGTAGTACACCCAGATAGCGTGGGAGCTGAAGGACCCCGGCGAGTCGGTCAGGACTCCCGGGGCATGGTCAACCTGAGAAAGCAGGTCGACATGGCGAAAGCTACCGCCACCCCACGCCGGGCCCAACAGGCGGACCCCCGTCCGCCGGACGTGGCCGAAATGCGCCGCCGCGCGGTGCCGCTCATGGACCCGGAATCCCCGGCCCCCGCGCCGGAAGAACTTCAGACGCTGAACGCGCTGATGCGCGGGCACATCCAACTGCTCATCCCCGAAGTGGAAAGCATGGCCACTGCACTGCCCATGGAAGACATTCCCCGCGCCTGCGCCCTGGCCTGTGTCGGAGAGGCGCGCATGCGGCTGCGGATCGGCTGGCCCGAGGATTCCGAAGCCGTACGCCTGTCCGTGGCCAGGAAACTGGCCCGCTCCGTCAATGCCCTGTGCGACCACTGGGAGAACCTGACGGAGTGAAGGCGCAGGATTGAAGACAGGGAGGGGGAGGGCCGTGTGACGGGAGTCCTCCCCCTCCCGCGCGCAGCGCCAGGAAACAGACAGTATCTGCGGCCTTTTTCAGCGAAATACATGGCATTTGCAGCGCAGAAATAGAGAAACCCCCGGGAGGTGGTAGCCCGGGGGTTTTCTCTGCGCCTGTCAGAGGCTTTTTTTCACGCCGGTAGGTCATGGCCTTGAGGGTCCCTCAGCGTGAATGCACGCCTCACAGGCAACTGCGCAGTCTCAGGCGGTCGGACCGGTGTAGGTCTGCATGGACCCGCCCAGGAATCCGGAGTCCGGGGACTCCGTGTGCATGGCATTGGGTCCGGGGCGCTGTGCGCCGTGATTGGTGCCCATCACGGGCTGCTGCGTCGATACCGCCGCCGGGTCGGCGCAGGTGCCCTGCTTTGCCAGGATGTCCGACCACACGGCCCCGCCTTCATGGCCGGGCCAGGTCTCGGCAAACTCAGAGCCTGAATTCTGCTGGGAAGTCATCACTGTCCCGTCTCTTCGCCGCCACCGCCGAACTGAGCGTTCATCACTGCACCGTCGGCACCGACGGGTGCGGCGACATTCGGTGCCGCACATCCGCCTTTGAGGGCCTTCATGGGCTGAATGCCACCGTGGCCCGGGTCGCCGGAAAGGTCGGTACCCGGAACTGCTCGGGCGTAGTTGTCCATCACTGCCACCCCTGTCCGTTGTAGCTCTGGGTGCCGTTCGTGTTGCCCTGGCTCCGGAGGATGTCCATAAGTTCTTCAGGGCTGGCAGCGTTCTGAATGCGATTGGCCATCTCTCGGTCGCTGCCGAGGGGAGGCGCGGCCTGCACGCCCATTTCTTGCAACCGCTGCATCTGCATCATCTCCTCCTGCGTGAGGATCGGAGAGCGCGGATTCCCGTTCTGCTGCGTCAGGATGTTCTGAGGTGCGTAACCCGTTCCCTGCGGGCCCTGGCCCAAGAGATCCCGGTTCGCTTCCTCGGCCTCTTGCAGCCTTGCCTTGAGTTCGGCGTTCTCCGCCTGAACCCTCTGCGCATAAGCGCGCAGTCCCTGTCCGCCACGCTGGCGCTGCTGGGGCTGCTCTTCGATTTGCTGCTCTTCGTACTCGTCGGGGTCAAAGCCGCCATAGGCGCCGCCACCGCCGTAGTACCCCATGCCGTAGGACACGACAGGTCCCCTTTCGTAGGCCACTCGATCCCGGGACAGGAAAGAGGCTCCACTCCGGACTTAGATCCGTCGGTGCCGGGCGATCCGACGGTGTACGCACATTACCGGGGAAAATAGGGACCCCCAGCCGGCGACTTGGTCATGAATTTGGTTACTCGCTTTAGGAGTTGCAGTCATCGGTGCACGTCTACGGCAGAGGGATTGCCCTTTTCCTTGACCTACTGGCGTGCAGAACTCGTCGGGCAGCGTGCTCTAGTCCGGGGTCGCGTTCAATCACGCCTATGAACCAGGCGAGCCGAATGACAGGCTCTTCCCCGGTACGGCTGTGCGCCCTTCTCGTGGCCTCGGCCACGGTCAGGGATACGCACTGAGGACAGGCGGCTTTCAGTCCGCCCCAAGGGCACTCGCGCACGTGCTGGACTACTGCGCGGTCGAATCGCATGATGGTCTCCTTCGTCTTCTCACGCGGGGATGAGGATCGGTGGCCCGCCCCTACATGTCCCGGGGGCGGGCCACTCGTCTTATGCGAGTATCCGGACGGGGGCCGTCACTGCTTCTCCTCGGGAGCAAGCGTCAGCTTTCGCCGATCCTCCGTGTTCGGGAAATACGCCCGGTCCCTGGCAAGGTCGGGGCGCTCGACCGCAAACGCAGCCTCAAGTGCGGCGCGGGCCAGTGTCAGGGCTCGCACCGCATCGTCGAGTTTCTTGGGCGCGATCATGGTGCGTGGATAGGCATTCGCCGTACGCACGGCGCTGCGGATCAACTCGCCATGTATCGCGGCGAGCATGGCTCCCATCTCGGCGTGCTCTTCAGGGCTGAACCGTGACTTCA
The DNA here is from genome assembly GCF_001507435.1 of Streptomyces sp. NRRL F-5122. Classification (GTDB taxonomy): domain Bacteria; phylum Actinomycetota; class Actinomycetes; order Streptomycetales; family Streptomycetaceae; genus Streptomyces; species Streptomyces lannensis. The sequence continues at coordinate 300,449 of NZ_LMWH01000228.1, read as the reverse complement.
TTCCCTCTCCTCAGTGTTGTTGCTGACCGCCCATTTGATGGCGGCTCGGATCTGTAGGGCCGTCCTCTGCGCGTGCGGCGCAGGACGGCCGTTCTTCATTGCGCAGGGCGCGCCAACGGGCGCGGCGCACGCCGGGCAAGCGAAGTCCATCGGCATGGGCATCGGTATGGACGTGGTCATCGGTCCTCCCTCTTCGGCGGTACGAACGGACGGCCAGGGGTGCGGGTCGGATCACTCTGACCAGGGCGGTTACCGGAGTTACCGGAAGGGTTGTTCCTCTGGGCAAACGGCTCTCGTATGGGAGGAACAAGCGCTGCGGTAACTGCGGTAACCGGGGGCTCTTCTCCGGTGTCCTGAATGGCTTCTTCTACGTCGTCCGTGGTTGTACGGAAGCGGACACCGACCCACGCTTTGTAGGTCGTCGTCCGGGGCTTGTACGGCTCGAATGACCCTGGCTCCCGGACCGGTTCGGAGAGCCTTGCGCTCGCCTTCACGGGCTTGTTGACGACACCACGGCTACGGAACTCGTCGTGTCCCCCGATCCGGGTGGCCAAAGTCTTGGCGTTCCACGGATTCATCCGCTTTTCGGCCAACCACCGGTTCAGCTCCTCCAGGAGATCGGAGGCGCGTACGTGGCGGTCCGGATCGAACACCAACTGCTCCGTGATGAACGCGAGAGCCATGTCCGACTCCTTGCGCCATTCCAGGGTGTCGGTCTCAACTCGCCCGGGAAGCGGCGGCATGACTCGCTCCGCCGCATACCAGCGCTGCGCGCCTTCAACCAGCCACGTGAGGGTGGCGGTGTGCACATCCGGGTTGTTCTCACATCGGGCCCGAAGTCCCGGATCTCCGTGTCGGTCGTCCGGACTGACCAGCTCTTCCCCGGGCTTACGGAATCGATAGGGGAACGTGAGTAGCGCCAGGCGCCGCCATGAACCGTGGTCGGTCTCCGTGATTTCCGGCCGGAAGTTGGTCGAGATGAACATGGCGTGAGTGGCCGTGTACGTCACAGGGTCCTGACGCATCCGCCTGGCCGTGATCTGCGGCGTACCTACCGTGCGCTTGAGGCGCTGCGTGTCCAGCCTGCGCGCTTCCGGGGTTTCCTCCAGCACCGCGAAACGAACGCCCATCAAATCCATCAGTTCCGTGGGATGGGCCGACGGGTCGGCCATCAGGACGCGGTCCGAAAGCAAGGTGAAGTAGTCACCCAAGGCCCGTGCAACGGTTGCGTTTTCGGTCGTCTTTCCGTTCTCGCCCGAACCCTGGGTGACAACCAAAAGGTCATCAGGTGGGGTGTGCCCGGTGGTTGCCTGCCCCTGGCGTATCTGGAGCCATTCGCGCGTGTCATCCGGCACCGCTTCCAACACCTTGTCCCAGTCCGGGTGCCGATAGCCGGGGCGGTATTCCGCACCCGCCATCTTTGTCATGAGCAAGTCCGGGTCGTGGGGCAGCGGTTCACCCGTGATCAGGTTCACCACACAGTTCTGAGCGTTGAGCAGATCAGGGTTTCGGTCGAGTTCTTCCGCCAGGGTGAACACACCTTCAAAGCCCCGGGTCATCTTCAGCACGGTGGCCTGCTTGTCGCCTCTCAGCGTCCGGCGCCATCCGTTCATGATTTCCCCGGGAACACTGCCCGGCTCCTGGCGCTCCTGGTCCAGAGCGCCCTGGTATTGCCGGACAGCCCATTGCCGGACCTGTTCGGCCACCTCCAACTCATCGCACTGGCGCCAGACTTTGCCGGTCCAGCATTTCCACTCAAGCCCTGGAACGAAGCGGTATGTACCGGCCAGCACGTCGGCCACCACGGACTCCGCCAGGAATGAATCTGCGAACTGATCACTAGTCCGTGGTGCAGTGCGACGCGTACGCCGTTCCTCCCAAACTCGGGGCTCTTTGCCTGCGTCCTTCAACCCCTGCTCGATTCCGGCGTAACCCTTCTCGTGGCCGTCCTCCCATGAGTCGACAGCAGCGCGCAGCGCCGTGCGCAATTCCTCCACGGAGATCTGATGCGGGGCGAACTGCGCCAGCTCGAATGCGATGTCGTTGAGCGGCTGCGTGGCTGGAGATCCCTTACCGGCACTGGCCGGTGGCATCGCACGGACCTCTGCGCACCTCTGCTCGATGTACCGGCGCAGTCCCTCTGGCGCGCCCTGGGAGCCGTTGATGGGCTCTGCGCCCCTCTGGGTGACCGGAGGCGTGCTGGGCCGTCCTGGGGGCACGTACGGCTTTCGGTCCAGTTTCTCCGGGACCCACGCGGGCAACTCGGCGGGCCGGACTTTGACCGTGCCCCAGTACTGCCCGCGCTTTCCGTCCTCCTCCACCATCGACGGGGCGGCCACCACGTATCCACCATCGCCCCGGGTGTCAACGTCCGGCCCCAGTCCGGCCTTTTCAGTCCCCGTGGAGTTCCTTAGGCGAGGTTCTGGCATCTGGAAGTAGTGCTGCCATCCGCCGGACCACGTCCGAACCGTGTAGGTCTTCGGCAAGGCGCCGTGCTCGGTCTCCAGCGCGGCCAGGGTCTCCGCGCCTTTCTTCCCGTTCTTCGTGTCCACATCGATCACGAAGAGATTCGAGGCGCCGGTGGCGATGCCGATGTTGGCGTTCGGCGTCTCGGTCCACCACGCAGTAATGACGCGCGGGTCGGTGGTGGCGTCTTTGAAACCGTTGCGAGTGGCAGGAACCTTCGACAGGGGACGCAGCGGAAAGACTGACCAGCCCATTTGGGCATAGGCCACTGCCACCTGAAGAAGGGAGCCCTGATCTGGCATGCTTGACCTAACTCGTTTAGGTCGCCCCGGTGGGATTCCTCTCCCTCCCCGGGGCGATCGTCTTTTAGGGACCCGGCAGTCAGTCCGCCTAAGGCGGTTCCTCTCCTCCGGACGGGTCCTAAGGCGCTATGTCATCCTGGGCGTGCCTTTCATCGAGGTACTGAGACCGCCCCGGGCCTGCACCCGAGGCGGTTCTCTTTTGGTCAGGCAGCGTTGCTCTTGAGCCTGTCGAGGATCTTGTCGAGCTTCGCTTCCATGCGCGTCATTTGTTCCTTGTTCGACCGCTGACTAGCGGCGATCTGCTCTACAAGGTCACGCATGGACTGCGCAGTTGTTTCAGACATGGTTCTGCCTTTCATCGAGGGTGTTTCAGGTGTCGTCCTCCACGTCCGTTTCCGGAGTGTCGGAGGTCTCTTCGGTCTCTCCGTCTTCCGTCTGCTCGGTGAGGATGACTTTCCAGTCCAGTCCGGCCGTGCCGAAGTGGTGCCGGACTGCGGGGTTGTCGAACCAGTCGGGCATGGCTCACGCCGCCTTATCGGACGCTGCGGGCGCCGCAGGTGCCAGCAATGAGCGCAGCCTTTCAAGCTGCTCGGGTGTCGGCGCGGGTGCCTCATTCGCAACGCGCTGTATCTCTTCTTCGAGCAGCGCTACGCGTAGGTCGCGCTGGTCTTCACTGACATCTGCGTCGGGGTGATGTCGCCGCGTATTCGCGATACGTGAACGCACCTGGCGCCATGTAGGGCCGGGTTCAACGGCCATGAGTCCTCTCCTCAAGGGCGTGCGCACATACCGGCACCCCGCCGGTATGGCCCCCTCTCCTTGAGGCATTTAGGAACGTACAAGGTCCCGACGGGATATCCAAACTCCCACCGGGACCCTGTAGTTATTGCTTTACCTATTGGTTTCTTTGTCTGTGCCTCCGGGTTGTTACCGCTCCACGCGCACCCACCTGCACCTATCTGCGACAGAGTCCGAGTCGCTATCTACCACTCGCCTAACCCTTACCTGCCCTAGAAGTTCAGGGCTCAAGAGCAGCGAAGCAATGGCCCGCTGTGCCGTGATCTCCGTGCGTTCCCAGCGCTCCACAGCACCGGGGCCCACCTCGAACAGGGACGCCAGGGGATTGGGCGCCGTGAGGGCACGCTCCCGCTCCTGCATCTCCCTGATGCTCGCCTCCAAGGTGGAGATCTTCCGCGCGATGATGCGCGCCTCTGCCGGGGTCTCCGGGTCCTCTGCCTCGAATGCCTCCAGGCTCGCCTGTGCCTGTGTGAGTTCTGAGCGCACGGCGGACAGTTCTGCACTGTCGCCAGGGGCGGTAAGGGCCGCTGCCACGTCCGGCCGTGAGAGATAGGCCAGGATCACGCCGGGGTGCTCTGCATCCCCGATCAGGAACTCATCCACCCTGGCTTTATCGAGCCGAGTGCATGCACGCGTCCGGCAGATGTAGGCGGCGTGGCCATGGTGACCGCCGCCCTGTTTCTTCGGACGGGTCCCCGGAGTGAGCGTCATTGGCCCGCCGCACACGTCGCACCGCAGCGTCCCTGTGAGCACGTGGCGAACAGAGTTTGTCGTGTGGGTCTTTCGGGTGGGGTCGGCCAGCAATCGCTGAACCGCATCGAACGTCTCCCGATCGATGAGCGGTTCCCAGTTCCCCGGACGCTCACTGCCACCGTGCGTACGGATACCGATGTACGTCTTCCGCGTGAGCATGGGGCGCAGATTGGCAGCCGCGAAAGGAACGCCGTTCTCCCGGCTCACAATGCCGCGCCGCTCCCAGTCCCGAGCAATGGAGCCCATGGACTCCGGGGCCTTCTCAGGACCGCCAAGGACTCGCCGGAACAGCTCCTGAACCAATGGCGCCTCTTCGGGGTCCGGGTACTGCTCAACCGGCCGTGAGCGCCCGTCGATTACCTCGTAGCGGCGTGCGTACCCGAACGGTCGTTTCCCGTGTGGCTTTCCCTCTGCGAGAGCGGAGTCCGTTCCACGCAACACGCGGACGGACAACAGACGCGCCTCTTTCTCGGCGTCATTGATCCCGGAGATGAGACTGTGCCTGTCCTGATAGTTGGCGGGGTTGTAGGTGCGCTCGTGGGACGTGATGTGAATCAGGTATCCGCCCAACTCGGCAGCGTCCACCAGGGCTACGCCCTTACCGGTTTCCCTCGCTAGGCGGGAGATCTCCCACAACACGAGAACCGTCCCCGGTTCTCCGAAGTCCTTCGACTCCAGATCTGCCATGAGCCGATCGAAGTCATCGCGCGTCTTCCGCGCGAATTTGGAGGCGCTACCCGTGTCGGCGTACGCCTCTCCCCATTCCCATGGGCCGTGCACTTTCCCTGCGTTGACGTTGTCCCGCTGCTGGTCCGCGATGGACCGGGCGACGCGCCCTTTGCCCTTCGAGACGCGTAGGTACTCCCTGGCCGTTGTGGTCATGTCCTCTCCTCCTGAGGTGCCCTCTCAAGGGGACCATAGGTAGAGAGGTGTCCACGGAGATGTACAGACTCGGCTTGATCGTTCGGGGTGCCGTGGACGTGCAGCATCGCACCTCGGGACGACGCCCGCACCCGATATCCGCCTCACGCGGTGCCGGACGGACCCGGCCGCCGTGAGCTCCGCCGGGCGGCCGCGCGGCTCGTCGCATCGCCACCCCGCCGCCGGTCACGTCCGTCGCCGCAGCACCCCCGCCGCCAGTACGAGTGCCGCCAGCGCGAACCCCGTCGCCACCATGAACGCGAGCCGATAGCCGTCCGCGGTGGCCGGCAGCAGCCCCGCACCCCGTCGGAGCAGCCCTTCGGTGCGGCTCGCCGCGAGTGTCGACAGGGCCGCGAGGCCCAGTGAACCGCCCACCACCTGCGTGGTGTTGAACAGTCCCGAGGCCGCACCCGCGTCCTCCCCCCGCGCCCCCGACATGGCGAGCCCGGTCAGTGCGGGCATCGCGGCCGCGAAGCCGGCGGCCAGCAGGAGCAGCGGTGGCAGGACGTCGGGAAGGTAGGAGCCGTCGGCCGGCGCGCGGCTCAGCAGTGCCATTCCCGCGGTGATCAGCACCAGTCCGGCGATCAGGACCCGGTACGCGCCGAACCGGCCGATGGTCCGCGCGGACAGGCCGAGCATCAGCACCCCGATCGCGACGGGTGCCGGCAGGAAGGCCGTGCCTGTCGCCAACTCGCTGTATCCGAGGACCTGTTGCAGATACAGCGCGCCGATGAACTGGAAGCCGTACATCGTCCCGATCATCAGGATCTGCACGGCGTTCGCGCCGGTCACCAGGCGGGAGCGGAACAGCCGCAGCCGCAGCAGAGGCCGTGCGGCCCGCGCCTGACGGAGGGCGAAGGCCGCGAAGAGGGCGGCGGCGAGCACGGCCGACAGCAGCGTGGCGGTCGGTCCGCGGTCACCGGCGCCGACGATGACGTACACCGTGAGCATCAGCGCGCCGGTGACGAGGGCCGCCCCCGGATAGTCGGCGCCCCTGCCGAGCCCGGCGCCGTCCTCCGGTGACACCACACGGACCGCGGCGATCAGGGCGGCCACCCCGATGGGCAGATTGATCAGGAAGATCCAGTGCCAGCCCAGAATCTGCGTCAGTGCCCCGCCGAGGAAGGTGCCGAGTGCTCCACCCGCCGCTCCGACGGCGCTGAACACGGCGATGGCGCGGGCCTGTTCCCGCGGCTCGGGGAACAGCGCGACCAGCATGCCGAGCACCACCGCGGACGCCATGGCGCCGCCGACGCCCTGCGCGGCCCGCGCCGCTACCAGCACGCCCTGCCCGGTGGCCACCCCGCACAGCACGGAGGCCGCGGTGAACACGGCGAGCCCTGCCGCGAACATCCGTTTGCGGCCCACCAGGTCCCCGAGCCGTCCCGCCAGCAGGAGCAGCCCGCCGAAGGGGATCAGATACGCGTTGACGACCCAGGCGAGTCCAGGCCCGCTGAACCCGAGGTCGCTCTGGATGGCCGGCGTCGCCACGGTGACGATGTTGCCGTCCAGGATCGTCATCAGCGTTCCCGCGCACAGAACGGCGAGGGACGCCCAGCGGGAGTACGTGCGGTGCGGCGACGCCACCCGCGCCGATGCCCCGGTCGTGGTCGACATGACCTCGTGGCCTCCGTCATCTCCATGGTCACCAAAGGTGCACGACTTGTAACGGGGTTAATCGTCAGTGACCATGGAGGGCGGCGTAAGGAGGCAGTTCGATGTCCCAGAGGAACACCGGTGTTACGGCGCAGGTCGTGAACGCGTACGCGTGCCCGGTCCGCGAGGTTCTTGACAGGGTCGCAGGCAAGTGGAGCGTGCAGATCCTGGTGGCGGCCGCGCACGGGCCGATCCGCTTCACGGAGCTGGAGCGCGGCATCGAGGGCATCAGCCGTCGCATGCTCACGCTGACGCTGCGCAATCTGGAACGCGACGGACTGGTCACCCGTACCGTCCATCCGACGGTACCGCCGAAGGTGGAGTACGCACTCACGCCCATGGCCCAGGAACTGCACGAGACCCTGCAACGGCTGACCGACTGGGCCGAGCGCAACCGCGTCCACATCGCCGAGGCGCGCGCCGCCTACGACGTGGAGCACCGTCCGGAGCAGCTGGGCGAGTAGGCCGGGGACCTCACAGACCGAACGCCTTCGGCTCGAGTGTCAGTGACCGGAAGTACCCCTGCGGGTCGGCCACCAGCCTGCGCTCCTTGAGGTCCATCAGCCCGCCGACCGACGCGATCTCCGCGGAGACCGTGCCGTCCGCCTTGAGGATCGTCTGCACCACCCGGAAGGTCTTGCCCTCGCCCCACTCGAAGGCGCACGTCACCTCGACCTCGTCGCCTGCGCGCAGTTCGCGCAGATAGCGGATCTTCGTTTCGAGGACGACCGGTCCGATGCCCTTGGCGAGCAGCTCGGACGGACCCACCCCGGCGGCCTGGAGAATGCTCCAGCGCGCGTGCTCGGCGTACTGCAGATAGACACTCTGGTTGAGGTGTCCCAGGGCGTCGGTCTCGTACCCGCGGACGGTGACCCCGACGGAGAACGGGGCTGCGGCGGTGTCGGCCATGAGCTTCCTCCAAGGTGACGGCATCAGACGTAGGAAATCTACGTCAGGGCTCAGCGTCCCGATCATCCGGTCGAGGACAACGGCCCTCCGGCGGCGGGCCGTTCACGCCGTGGGCGGCTCATCTGCGCCGCGGCGACGCCAGGAGATACCGCGCCCGGGTCCTCGGCTCCGAGTGCTCGCTCACCTGCCAGCCCGCCTCCTCCAGCGTGGCTGCGCAGGCGCGCAGCGCCGTGAGGTCCTCGTGGTGGACGGCGATCGCCTCCGGCTGCGCCGTCGCCCGTACCCGATAGCCCTCGCCGTCGCCCGGCGCGGGACGATGTCCCGCCGCCTCCAGCGCGAGCGCGGCGGACCGCACCAGATTGGCGCGCTCCCACGCGCACGGGCGGTCCACGGCGTCGCCCGGATTTGTCATCCGCCGCAGTTCCAGCAGCCCCTGCCAGGCGCTGTGCACCTCCCGCCGCCGCGCGGGGGTCGCGTCCGCGGCCTCCTCGCCGCCCACACGCGCGGCGAACACACCGGTGTCCTCCGGCGGCGCGGGCGAAACAACCGGTTCCTCGACGGACGGCGCCTCCCGGATCCGATGGCCCGCGGGGGTCAGGAAGTGGTCGTGCGGCGGACGCGGATGCCGGAAGGCGAGGCCCCGCTTCACCAGGGCGGAGAGCTGGGCGTCCGTGCCCCTCAGGCGCCCGGTCACGGGGTCGGCGGTGTTGATGACACGCAGCTGCGCGGCGGTCGGCGGCCGGGTCACGGCGTGCTCCCTCCCGCGCGGGCGGACCGGACCGGCGCCCGGAGTCCGGGTCAGTGCTCCGGGAGTCCCGCCTCTCCCGCGGAGAGGGACCCGTGCGAACAGTACGCGTCGGGTCTGACATTCCAGCCGGCCACGACATGGCGGCGGTGCTCGAGGCCCAGTCGGCTCATCGTTCCGGTGGAGAGCAGGAACAGCGCGCCGGCCGAGGCGGACAGGCCGAGGCGCCGCGCGGTCAGCACCCGCAGGAAATGGCCGTGGGAGACCACGACCACGCTGCCCTCGGCATCGCCCAGCGCCGCGTCGATCTTGGCGAGCACGCGGTCCGCACGCGTCCCGACCTCGTCGGGGCTCTCCCCGGGATGCTCGGGCGGTCCGGGTGCGACCCCGTCGGTGAACAGGAACCAGTCCGGCCGCGTCCGGTGGATCTCGAAGGTCGTGACCCCCTCGTACCCGCCGTAGTCCCATTCGGACAGGTCCGCGTCGACGCGCGCTCCGCCGATACCGGCCAGCCGGGCGGTCTCGAGGGCCCGCTGCATCGGGCTGACGAACGCCGCCGCGATGTGGTGCCGTGCGATCAGCGGCGCCAGCCGACGCGCCTGCTCCCGGCCGTTGTCGGTCAGCGGGACGTCGGTCCGGCCGGTGTGCCGCCCGGACAACGACCACTCGGTCTCCCCGTGCCGGACGAGAATGAGGTCGCCCACGCCGTGCCCTTCCTGTATCCGTCTAACGGCACCGTGCCACAGGCATGCCGTGCCGGCAGGGCGGATTGAGCCAGACGGCCGCCCCCTACTGGCGGTATCCGCCGAGGAACCGGCCGATCCGCCCGATCGCCGCCTCCAGGTCGTCCGCGTGCGGAAGCGTGAGGATGCGGAAGTGGTCGGGAGCGGGCCAGTTGAAGCCGGTGCCCTGGACCACCTGGATCTTCTCCCGCAACAGCAGGTCCAGGACGAACTTCTCGTCGTCGTGGATCGGGTGCACCTTCGGATCCAGGCGAGGGAAGGCGTACAGCGCGCCCTTCGGCTTCACACAGGACACGCCGGGGATCTCGTTGAGCCTCTCCCAGGCGCGGTCGCGCTGCTCGCGCAGACGGCCGCCCGGTGCGGTCAGCTCGTGGATGGACTGCCGGCCGCCGAGCGCGGCCTGGATCGCGTACTGGGCGGGGGCGTTGGCGCACAGCCGCATGGAGGCCAGCATCGTCAGGCCCTCGAGGTAGTTGCGCGCGTGCTGCTTCGGACCGGTCACCACCAGCCATCCGGAGCGGAAGCCCGCCACCCGGTACGTCTTCGACAGCCCGCAGAAGGTGAGGACCACCAGGTCGGGGGCGAGCGCGGCGGCCGAGTGGTGCACGGCGCCGTCGTACAGGATCTGGTCGTAGATCTCGTCGGCGAGGACCATCAGGCCGTGCCGGCGCGCGAGGTCGAGGATGCCCTCGATGACCTCCTTCGGGTAGACCGCGCCCGTGGGGTTGTTGGGGTTGATGATGACGACGGCCCTGGTGCGGTCGGTGATCTTGGCGGCCATGTCGTCCAGGTCGGGGTACCAGTCGGCCTGTTCGTCGCACAGGTAGTGGATCGCTTTGCCGCCGGCAAGGGTCGTCACGGCCGTCCACAGGGGGAAGTCCGGTGCGGGGATGAGGACCTCGTCGCCGTCCTCCAGCAGCGCCTGTACGGCCATCGACACGAGCTCGGAGACGCCGTTGCCGAGGAACACGTCGTCGACGTCCACGTCCAGGCCCCGCTCCTGGTAGCGCTGGGCCACGGCGCGGCGGGCGGAGAGGACGCCGCGCGAGTCCGTGTAGCCGTGCGCCTGCGGCAGCATCCGGATCATGTCCTGGAGGATCTCCTCCGGCGCCTCGAAGCCGAAGAGGGCGGGGTTGCCGGTGTTCAGGCGCAGCACGCTGTGGCCCGCCTCCTCCAGCGCGTTCGCGTGCTCGATCACCGGGCCGCGGATCTCGTAGCAGACCTCGCTGAGCTTGCTCGACTGCCGGAACTCCATGTGCCGCTTCCCCTCCGCCGACTGGTGTTGCTTGGTTTTACCAAGTGGAAGCTTGGTAAGTCCAACAACGTGTCTAGACTGCGTCGCATGTCACCTCGCCGAAGCTACGACCAGTACTGCTCCACGGCCCGGGCCCTCGACGCCGTCGGCGACCGCTGGACTCTTCTGATCGTCCGTGAGCTGCTTGCGGGACCGCGCCGCTACACCGATCTGCACGCGGACCTGCCGGGTGTGAGCACCGACGTCCTGGCGTCCCGGCTGAAGGACATGGAGCGCGACGGGCTGACCACACGGCGGCGGCTGCCGCCGCCCGGAGCCGCGTTCGTGTACGAACTCACCGCCCACGGAAGAGGTCTGCTCCCGGTGCTCCAGGCGCTCGGCGACTGGGGCGCGCCCGCACTGGCCGAGCGCCGGCCGACGGACGCGGTGCGCGCACACTGGTTCGCGCTGCCGCTGCTGCGCTCGCTGGAGGGCGAGGGCCTGGTCGAAGTCCGGCTGGACGAGGGCGAGTTCCATCTGTGGCTGGGCGGCGCCGGGGAAGGCCCGGTCTACGGCGACGGCGCCGCCCCCGGCGAGCCCGACGCCCGGCTGGCGCTCGACGGGGACACGTGCACGGCCCTGAGCCGGGGCTTCTTGACGCTGCATCAGGCTGTGCGTGATGGACGCGTGGCGGTCTCGGGCGAGGGGAGGCTCGCCAAGTCGCTGCGCGGGGACTGAGCCGCCCACGGGGCGCTCCTCCCGCGCGCCCGAGGGGCGCGGGCGGCGACGCAAAGGCCCGCCGTGCCGGAGACACGGCGGGCCTTCGACGGCGGTGTGTCAGTAGCCCTGCGGCACCCGGGACGGCCGTCCCGAACCACGCGTCAGCGCGTAGCCCCCGATGCCCGCGAGCGCCGCGAGGATGCCGCCGATCGCGGTCCACACCCAGCGGTCGGACCACCAGCCGGACGTCCAGCCGTCGTCGGGCTTCAGCGAGGACAGCACGGCCGCGTCCGACTCGGACGAGGTCTCCTCCTGCGAGGTGGTCGCGATCCCCGGCACCAGCGGCTGCGCGAGCGATCCGTCCACGGCCGCCGAGCCGCCGATCTCCTTGGAGTCGACCCGGAGTTCGGTGTTCACCGGCAGGCCGAGGTCCGCGGCACCGAGGCCCACGGCCGTCAGCCGGACGTAGTACGTGCCCGGCAGCGGGTCGTCGGCCCACGGCTCGGACCAGGCGCGGACCGTGCGCAGCGTGCAGGCCAGGTCCACGGAGGACGCACCCTGAGCCGCGGTGCGCGTCTGAGTGCCGTACTGGCACGCCTGCCGGCGCCGCAGCCCGTCGTAGACGTCCAACTGCCAGCTCTGCGCCCCGCTGCGGGACGTCGAGGGCAGCTTCACCGTCGCCTTCACCGTGGGGCGCTGCCCCGCGTCCGCGGGGAAAGACCAGTACAGGTAGTCACCGGTGGAGGCGCTCGCCGTGGCCTGCTGTCCCTGCTCGATCTCCGTCGCCGTACGGAACGACGTGCCCGCCGAGGTGGGCGCGGCGCTGTCGCCGGACGGGCTCGCGGAGGGCGAGGAGTCGGCGACGGCCGGGGTGACGGAGGCGCCCAGCAGCAGGGCCGCCGCGGTCAGCATCTTTCCGATACGCATCAGTTGGTCCTCCAGACCGCGAACCGCCAGCGCGAAATCCAACCCCACAGGACACCCGCGAGGAAGCCGGTCAGGACCAGGGCGCCGAGCAGCCACCAGCCGCGGCCGAGACCGAAGGAGGCGACGTCGCCCGCCTGGTCGGGACCGTCGACCACGTCGACGGTCAACTCCAGCGGGAACCCGGGCGTCGTCTTGACCCCGGCCGCGGGCGAGAAGGAGTTGGCCACCTGCAGGCACACCGTCTCGGCGGGGGCGTCCTCCTCGTCGCTCTTCGCCTTCGGATAGCGAAGGCCCGTCGACATCACGTCCGTACGGCCGGAACCGGTCGCCTCGCCGCGCACGATCTCACGCCCGTGCACGGTGATCGCCCGCAGTGTCACCCCGTAGTCGGGGTTCACCTGCCGGTCGTCGGAGACACTCACGGAGGCGCGCAGCTCCTGACCGGGCGCCACGTCCACGCGGTAGAAGCGGTGCTGACCGAACTCCTCGCGGTCCGTGTACAGGCCGGACTTCAGCGTGGGCGCCGACGTGCACTGCCCGGTGCCGTCCACGGCCACCGGCGTGACCACCTTGTCCGCCGTACGGTCCACCAGCTGATTGACCTTGTCGGAGAGCTGCTCCTTGTGCTGCACCGAGGTGTAGGTGCCGCCGGTGGCCTCGGCGATGCAGCTGAGCTGCTTGCTGAGCTTGGCGTTCGGTACGAGGCCCAGGGTGTCGATGGTCAGCCCGATTCCCTTGGCCGCGATCTCACGGGCCACCTCACAGGGGTCGAGCGGGGCGCAGGTGTCCTCACCGTCGCTGATGAGGACGATGCGCCGGGAGCCGTTGCCGCCGTCGAGGTCGTCCGCGGCCTTCAGCAGCGCCGGGCCGATCGGGGTCCAGCCGGTGGGCTGGAGCGTGGCCACGGCCGTCTTGGCCTCGGTCCGGTCCAGCGGCCCCACCGGATAGAGCTGCGCGGTGTCCTTGCAACCGGTCTTCTGGTCGTTGCCCGGGTAGTTGGCGCCCAGCGTCCGGATGCCCAGCTGCACCTCCTCCGGAGTCGCGTCGAGCACCTCGTTGAAGGCCTGCTTCGCCGCGGCCATCCGTGAGCCGCCGTCGATGTCCCGCGCCCGCATGGAACCACTGACGTCGAGGACGAGATCGACCTTGGGCGCGTCCTGGGCTGTCGTCTCGTCGGCGACGGCGCCGGCCGGGACGGCCATCCCGGCCGCCAGGGCGGCGAGCAGGGTGCAGACACCCGTCGCCAGCCGTTTTCTTGTGATCATCGGCGGATCTTATTGATCAGACGGTGCGTGCTTCAAAACGAGCCGTGGAACCCTGGCGGTCCAGTCGAACAACCCTGCCGCACCGGCAGGTGGAAGCATGGTGAAGCTGCGGACGCCCGGGCCGCGTTCGACGCCGGCGGGTCCGACTGCTGGGCGGCCGACGGGAGTCCGGCCGCTGCGCCGCGTCACGGACCCGCCCCGGTCAGCGGGTTCGGCAGCAGCGTCCACAGATCGCCGGACCGCCCCGGCGACAGCCGCATCAGAGTCAGGGCCTTGGTGGGCAGGGGCTCCGCGGACAGCACGGCCAGATCCGCTGTGCGCGGCAGATCCCGCACGGCCGGCTCCAGTGCGTCCCGCAGCGCCGCCGCCGACCCCGCGGTCGAGGCCAGCGCGCCCGCCACCAGGGAGCCGAACAGTTTGCGGCGCAAGGTCGTCTCGTCGTCCGTGACCATCCGGCCCGCCAGGTCCGGGGACTTGATGCCGTGCCGGGCCAGCCGGGCCGGGCTCACCCGGATGTCGGCGAGATCGCGATAGACCAGCCGTCGCGGGGCGCCCGTGGGCGAGAGCACGACCAGCAGGTTCTGGCCGTGCGCCTCCAGGGCGACCCCCAGGTCCAGCAGCCGCAGTCCCACGGTGAGGACGAGCCGGGTGAACGCCGCGAACCACGTGGCGGACGAGGGCAGGCCAGTGAGCGGCAGAGCGGCGACGGGCACCACCCGCTCGCCGGCCGCGGTGTCGGCCCGCGTCTCGGGCGACTCGCGCACCACCGCCGCGAGATCGGGGGAGTGCGCGCTGACCGCCCCGAGAGTGCGGGTGACGTGCAGCAGGCCGTCGGTGCGCGCGGCCGTCGACGCCACGAAGTCGGAGACGGCGAGCGACGTCTCGACGGACTGCACCGAGATGTCCCGCACCGAGGACGTCAGCCGTGCGCTGAGCGCCGTCTTCACATGCGGGCCGCCGTCGGGCAGGGCCAGGGTCCGCAGGGACATCAGCGGATGCGCGGCCGGCCCCTCCTGCGCAGGCGCCCCGAGTACGTGAGCCGTCTGCCAGGGATGGACCGGGACCAGGGGGCTCCCGCCGTACCGCAGCCACTTCGGCCACTCGCCCCGTACGATGCCGCCGTCGTCCAGGGGCATCAGGCCGAGGCGTACCAGCGGCCGGTGCTCGGGCCCGTAGGCGAGCTGCTCGGCCACCGAGAAGCCCGGCCGGGACCGGCAGTTCGGATGGAACGGGTGCCCGTCGACCACCCGCTGCTCCCATTCCCAAGCGCTCGCCGGTTCCGGCAGGCCCTCCGGCTGGTCTGCGCGGGACAGCGCCAACGACGCCGTGCTGTGGTCGAGTTCGGCGGCGAACGGGTCGCCGTGGGGGACACCGAGCGCCGTCATCAGCGCGCCCGGACGGCCGTGCGCCCGTCCCTCCAGGAGCACCTCGGTCGCATACGCGTCGGTCGCGTACGGGTCGGCGGGCGGCCCGTGCAGCCGGCGCCCGTCGGTCAGGTGGAGCAGGAGCCCGTCGACCGTCGGCTCCCGGCGCGCGATCCACGGCAGCGGCTCATGGGCCAGTGCCCGCCACAGGCGCGACAGGACGGCGGCGCGGGCGCCGGGGAGCGCGGCCGCGTACGCCGCCGACAGGCCGGGCCGTACGAGATCGAGCTCGTGTGCGAACTCGGTCTCGGTGGAGGGGGAAGGGGGCACGGTCGGGCTCCTCGGGGGACGGGGGCGGCGGATCCTGGAGGCGGACCACCACCGACATACTGAGCGTCAGTGCACCGTACGGAACGAATGGATCACGTGGACCGCATGCACCCCAGGGACGACGTCCCCGAGCGCGCCGACGCCTACGCGCTGGCGCCGCTGCTGAACTGCCTGATCCGCGAGGCGGCGGAACCCACCGGCGAACCGGGCGTCCACCGGCTGCGGGCCGGCGGCCGGCTGATTCGGATACGCGGCGGACGCCGGCCACGGGATCCGGAGGTGTACGCCGGCGGCTCCTGGCAGCCGCTCACCCATGCGGAACTGGTCAAGCTCACCGCCGACGAACTGCGCCGCGCCACCGGCCTCGACAGCCCGGAACTCCCCGTGGAGATGATCGACAGCCGGGACGCGGTGGCCGCGATCCTGGCCGCGCGTGCCCGGGCGACCGCGCCCGAGGACCCGTATGTGCGCTCCGAGCAGTCGCTGATCACCGGTCACCCCCACCATCCCGCCCCGAAGGCGCGCGGCGGCGGCCCCGTCGCGAACTGGCTGCCGTACGCGCCGGAAGCGTACGCCCGTTTCCCGCTCGCCCTCCTGGGCGTACGCGAGGACGCGGTGGCCGAGGAGGGCGACACGACGGCGCTCGACGAGCTCGGTTCCGCCCCGGCGGGGTACCGGCTGCTGCCCGCGCATCCCTGGCAGCTCGCTCTGGTGGCCGCCCGCCCGGAGATCCGGGAGGCGTTCGACGACGGCCGCCTCGTCCGGCTCGGCGAGACCGCGCTGCCCGTCGCCCCCACGGCTGCGATCCGCACCGTCTACGCCCCGGACGACGACCTCTTCCTCAAGTTCAGCCTGGACGTGCGGATCACCAACGACATCCGCCGGCTGTGGCGCCACGACCTGCTCAGGCTGCGCAGCACCGACGAGGCCGCCGTCTCCGCGTTCGCCGCGGGTCCTGGCCCGGCCGCCTGGCTGAGCGACCGCGGCTACCGTACGGCCGCCTTCGCCTTCGAGGAACTGGCCGTGCTGGTCCGCGACGGCCTGCGCCCGCATCTGCTGCCCGGCACCACGCCGCTCCTCGCCGCGGCCCTCGTGGAGGGCTTCGAGGGCAGTCCGCTCAACGCGCTCCGCGACCCTGCGGCCTGGTGGACGGCCTATCTGCGCCAGGTCGTCCCGCCGGCTCTGGAGGCGTTCGAGCGGCACGGCGTGGTCCTCGAGGCGCATCTGCAGAACACGGTGGTCGCCGTGGACCCGGCGGGCCTGCCCGTCCAGGCGCTGTTCCGGGACGCGGAGGGCGTGAAACTCCTCGCGGAGGTGTCCCGTGCGGCTGGCTGGGAGCGGCTCGTCTACTGCCTGGTCGTCAACAACCTCACCGAAGTGGCCGCCGTGCTGGCGGAGCGTCGTCCCGGCTGGAACCCCTGGCCCGCCGCCCGCGCCGAACTGGCCCGCCATCCGGTGCCCGAGATCCCGGGCCTGCTGGCCTCGCCCACCCTCCCCGGCAAGACGAACCTCCTGCTGCGCTGGACGGGCGCGGACGGCGCGGACGCGCGCTATCTGCCCCTGCCCAACCCGCTGGCCTGCCGGTGAGCGGCCCCCACCGGGCCCATGGCGCACACGGGCACGGAGCCGAGGTGCTCGGCGTCGGCGCCGTGCGGGGGCCGGGGGCACGACGGGTCGGCCGGACCGCCCGCGCAGCGCCGGCCCGACACCGCCGACGACGCCCATCGCGTCCCGATGTGGACCCGGAGGCGAACCGGGCACCGAGCCGGTCGGGGACGTCGTCGACGGGCGACTCGGAGCCGTGGACCGCGTAGTGCCCGGTCGCTCGGGCACTCCGTGCTCCGGTCACCCCCGGTTACTATGGTCACTTCATGCCGGAGGGCCGGAAACAGGACGGCCGGCTCCGTTGTGACACGCCTTCGAGGTCGAGCGCGGACGGCACGGGTGAAGAGGTTGGTGGCCTGAGGACATGCTGAGAGAGGTCACCGCTGCTCGCTATGTCGAGCCCCTGCGCTCCGGCGGTTCCGTGCCGGGCGTCGTCGAGGCCGACGACCTGGGGACGTACGTCGTGAAGTTCACCGGCTCAGCCCAGGGCGTCAAGGCGCTGGTCGCCGAGGTGATCGTCGGGGAACTGGCGCGCCGGCTCGGACTGCGCGTGCCCGAGCTGGTCCTCACCCACTTCGACCCGGCGATCGCCGCGCACGAACCGCACCAGGAGGTGCGCGACCTGCTGAACGCGAGCCCCGGCGTCAACCTCGGCATGGACTTTCTGCCGGGCGCCCGGGACTTCACCCCCGAGGTCGCCCGGGCCTGCACGGTCGACCCGCTGGAGGCCGGCAGGATCATCTGGCTCGACGCGCTGACCGTGAACGTCGATCGCACGGTCCACAGTTCCAACCTCATGGTCTGGCCGACGTTCGGCATCGCTCCGCCGAAGCTGTGGCTGATCGACCACGGTGCGGCCCTGGTCTTCCATCACCGATGGAACGCCTCCGCACCGGACAAGGCGTACGACTTCCGGCACCACGCCCTGGGCCACTTCACCCCCGACACGCGGGCAGCCGAGGCCGAGCTCGCGCCCAGGGTGACCGAGGCGCTGCTGCGCGAGGTCGCCGAGGAGGTGCCGGACGCGTGGCTGGCCCGTGAGCCGGGCTTCGCGACGCCCGGAGAGGTCAGGGACGCCTACGTGGACTACCTCACGGCCCGGGTCAAGGCGTCCGAGGCCTGGCTGCCCACCGACTTCCCCACCCGGGAGGAGCTCGCCGCCGAGGAGGCCCGGCGCGCGGAGCGGACACAGGAAGGCCGTCCGGCATGGCTCAAGCGGGTCCCGGACCTGCACGGCAAACCGGCGGCGCGACAGGATTGGTCGGTGCACCTCGGATGACGGACACCCCCGGGACGACCGGCGCCCCCTCGCGGGAGGCGCACCGCGTCCGGATCGAGTACTGCACCCAGTGCCGCTGGCTGCCCCGCGCGGCATGGCTGGCGCAGGAACTGCTGACGACGTTCGAGACCGAGCTGACGGAACTCGCGCTCACACCGGGCACGGGAGGTGTCTTCGTCGTCAGGGTGGACGACGAGGTCGTCTGGGACCGCCGTGAGCAGGGTTTCCCCGAGCCCACGGCGGTGAAGAGGCTGGTCCGCGACCGAGTGGCCCCGGGCAAGCCCCTGGGCCACTCGGAGAGGCAGGCCGAGTAGGTCAGCCGCCCAGCTGCTCGTAGGCGGGCAAGGTCAGGAAGTCCGCGTAGTCCTCGTCCAGGGCGACCTTCAGAAGCAGGTCGTGGGCCTGCTGCCAGTGACCGGCCGCGTAGGCGTCCTCGCCGATCTCGGCCCGGATGTTCGTCAGTTCCTCGGCCGCGACCCTGCGGGCCAGCTCCGGGGTCGCCTTCTCGCCGTTCTCGAACTCGACGCCCGCGTTGATCCACTGCCAGATCTGCGAGCGGGAGATCTCCGCGGTGGCCGCGTCCTCCATCAGATTGAAGATGGCGACCGCGCCGAGGCCACGCAACCAGGCCTCGATGTAGCGGACACCGACCTGGACGGCGTTGACCAGTCCCGGGTAGGTCGGCTTCGCGTCCAGGGAGTCCACGGCGATCAGATCGGCCGCCTTGACGTCCACGTCCTCGCGCAGCCGGTCCTTCTGGTGGGGCTTGTCGCCGAGGACCCGGTCGAAGGACTCCATGGCGATGGGCACCAGGTCGGGGTGGGCGACCCAGGAGCCGTCGAAGCCGTCGTCCGCCTCGCGGTCCTTGTCGGCCTTGACCTTCTCGAAGGCGACCCGGTTGACCTCCTCGTCGCGCCGTGACGGAATGAACGCCGCCATGCCGCCGATCGCGTGCGCACCGCGCTTGTGGCAGGTGCGGACGAGGAGTTCGGTGTACGCGCGCATGAACGGGGCCGTCATCGTGACCGCGTTGCGGTCGGGCAGGACGAACTTCGGCCCGCCGTCGCGGAAGTTCTTCACGATGGAGAACAGGTAGTCCCACCGGCCCGCGTTCAACCCCGAGGCGTGGTCGCGGAGTTCGTAGAGGATCTCCTCCATCTCGTACGCCGCGGTGATCGTCTCGATCAGGACCGTGGCGCGGACGGTGCCCTGCGGGACGCCGAGGTGGTCCTGGGCGAAGACGAAGACGTCGTTCCAGAGGCGGGCCTCCAGATGGGACTCCGTCTTGGGGAGGTAGAAGTAGGGGCCCTTGCCGAGGTCGAGCAGACGGCGGGCGTTGTGGAAGAAGTACAGGCCGAAGTCGACGAAGGCGCCCGGCACCTGCTGTCCGTCGACGAGGAGATGACGCTCGTTCAGATGCCAGCCGCGGGGGCGCACGACGACGGTCGCCAGCTCCGCGTCCGGGCGCAGGGCGTAGGACTTCCCGGAGGCCGGGTCGGTGAAATCGATGCTCCGGGTGTACGCGTCGATCAGGTTGAGCTGGCCGACGACGACGTTCTCCCAGGTGGGGGCCGAGGCGTCCTCGAAGTCCGCGAGCCACACCCGGGCGCCCGAGTTGAGGGCGTTGATGGTCATCTTGCGGTCGGTGGGGCCGGTGATCTCGACACGGCGGTCGTTCAGGGCCTGCGGCGCGGGCGCCACCTTCCAGGAGTCGTCCGCGCGGATCGCGGCGGTCTCGGGGAGGAAGTCGAGCGTCGAGGTGCGGGCGATCTCGGCGCGGCGCTCAGCACGGCGGGCGAGCAACTCGTCGCGCCGGGGCGTGAACCTGCGGTGCAGCTCGGCCACGAAGGCGAGGGCCGCATCCGAGAGGACCTCGTCCTGCCGGGGCAGGGGCTCGGCGTCGACCACGATCGGCGACGGCGCTGGTGCGGACATGAGCGGTCACTTCCTTCAGCGAGCTGATGCGGGGACACCGCGACACCGGGTGCCAGGGAGCCCGGATGCGGCTGACGGTGCCCCGTGAGTGGTCCTGCGCTTCTGACCTGTGGATACTAGTTTCCTCATGGTGGAAGTTCAATGATCTGTTGATGTCGAGACTCTCCGTCTCGAGGGAGGTCGGCTCCGGGTGCCACCCTCCTCACTCGAGACGGGCCAAGTCGGCCTGTGTGTCGATGTCGTAGGGCTGTGCCACATCGCCGCACTCCACCAGCGCGATCGCGTTCTCGTGGGCCTTGAGGTAGTCGCGCGCCCCGCGATCGCCCGTCGCCGCCGCCGCGACGCCCGCCCAGTGGCCGGCGCCGAACAGCACCGGATGTCCGCGTACCCCGTCGTACGCGGCGGAGACCAGCGTCGCCTCGTCCTCGTAGGCGGCGAGCACCCTGGCGACCGCCTCGGGACCGATACCGGGCTGATCGACGAGCAGGACAAGAGCCGCCGGGGCGCCCGTCCCGGCGAGGGAGCCGAGGCCGGCCCGCAGGGAGGAGCCCATGCCGCCGGCCCAGTCCGGGTTGTCCACCAGTACGCAGCCGGACAGATCCGCCCGCTCCCGTACGGCCGCGGCGGACGCTCCGAGCACCACATGGACCCGCTCGCACCCCGCCGTGCGCAGGCTCGCCACCGCATGTTCCACGAGGGTCCGCCCCCGTTGCTCCAGCAGCGCCTTGGGCCGTCCGCCGAGCCGCCGACCGCCGCCGGCCGCGAGGAGCAGTCCGGCGATCCGGTCCTCTTTCGGTGTCATACGTCCTGCATACCCGACCCTGTGCCCACCGCGCCGTTCCAGGGACTGAATTTCGGTCCGCACGGTGGCGCCCGGACCACCGGGTGGCGTTTACTGACCCGCGTCCCCGGCGCCCGACCAGCGCCATGGGGGCGCGGACGGTGTGTCGAGAAGTGCGCACGACGGGGTGCGAGGGGGGAGAGCTGTGTTGCGGAGCTTGGGGCAGAGGCCAGTGACCGGCAGTGAAGAGGACCCGAGGGTGGCGGAACTGCGGACCGCCGTGTCCCGGCTGCGCCGTGAACTCGCCACCCTCCCTTCCGAGTTCCCCGACCGTGCCATAGCGGAGGACGAACTCGCCGCGCTGGCCGCGATGGCCCTCAGCGGTGTCCCCGAGATCCCACGGCTGCGCCGCTCCCTGCTCCTGATCGCCGGCGCGATCGGCTCGGTCAGCGCGCTGGCCCGGGGTCTGTCGGATGTGCGCAGCGCGGTGGAACTGTTCGGGGAGTCGCGGCGGGACTGACCCGCACCGCCCATGACCGGCATGCCACGGCAGCGGCCTTCGGCCGCACGGCCGGACACCGTGTGCGCATCGGGGGTCAGGCCGTCGGGGTGCCCGAAGTCGCCAGCGCCTGCGACAGTTCCGCGGCCACCTGCTGGAGCACCGGCACGATCTTCTCGGTCGCCGCGTCGGTGACACGGCCCGCCGGTCCTGAGATGGAGATCGCCGCGGCCGTCGGTGAGTCGGGCACGGACACGGCGAGGCAGCGGACCCCCAGTTCCTGCTCGTTGTCGTCGACGGCGTACCCGTGCGTGCGCACCTCCTGCAGCGCGGCCAGGAACGCCTCGGGACTGGTGATCGTCTTCTCGGTCGCCGCGGGCATGCCGGTGCGGGACAGCAGGGCGCGCACCTCGTCGTCCGAGGTGGTGGCGAGCAGTGCCTTGCCCACGCCCGTGGAGTGCGGCAGCACCCGCCGGCCCACCTCGGTGAACATGCGCATCGAGTGCTTGGAGGGGACCTGCGCCACATAGACGATCTCGTCCCCGTCGAGCAGCGCCATGTTGGCGGTCTCGCCGGTCTCCTCGACCAGTCGCGCCAGATAGGGGCGGGCCCAGGTGCCGAGCAGCCGGGACGCCGATTCGCCGAGCCGGATCAGCCGGGGGCCGAGTGCATAGCGGCGGTTGGGCTGCTGGCGTACGTAGCCGCAGGCCACCAGCGTGCGCATCAGGCGGTGGATCGTGGGCAGCGGCAGCCCGCTGCTCGCGGACAGTTCGCTCAGGCCGACCTCGCCGCCCGCGTCGGCCATCCGCTCCAGCAGGTCGAAGGCGCGCTCGAGGGACTGGACACCGCCCGCGGCGGACTTGGCGGGGGCGTCGCTGGCGCTGGACGTCGACACGGCGCGTTCCTTTCGGGGCCGGCAGGAAGGGCCAAAGCCTACCCGGCGGGCGGTCGGCTCCCTGGTCCTGGTGCCACCCTGGGGTCTGTTGGGCGGAATTCTAATTCCGCTAAGCGGAAAAGTCCATAGCGGGCGCCTCGGAGGTGATGGAAGGAAGTGTGCCCTTGACGGCGTGGGGGCGGGAGTGAAGACTCCTTCAACAGAACGTTGAAATCCCATGGATGTGCATCCCTTTCCCGGAAGCAGGACGGCGGCAGAGAGGGGCCGGAGTGTCTGACGCTGAACTGGTGCTGCGCTCGAGGCGTGTCATCACACCCGAGGGGACGCGCGCCGCGACGGTCGTGGTCGCCGGGGGGACGATCACGGCGGTTCTGCCGTACGACGCGGAGGTTCCGGCAGGGGCCCTCGTGCAGGACGTCGGCGACGACGTCCTGCTGCCCGGCCTGGTCGACACCCACGTGCACGTCAACGACCCGGGCCGCACGGAGTGGGAGGGCTTCTGGACGGCCACCCGCGCGGCGGCGGCCGGCGGGATCACCACCCTGATCGACATGCCGCTCAACTCGATCCCGCCGACCACCACGGTCGGCCACCTGCGCGTCAAACAGCAGGTCGCGGCCGGCAAGGCGCATGTCGACGTCGGCTTCTGGGGTGGCGCCCTGCCGGACAACGTCAAGGACCTGCGGCCGCTGCACGACGCCGGAGTCTTCGGCTTCAAGGCCTTTCTGGCACCGTCGGGCGTGGACGAGTTCCCCCACCTCGACCAGGAGCGACTCGGCCGCTCCATGGCCGAGATCGCCGGATTCGGCGGACTGCTCGTCGTGCACGCCGAGGACCCGCACCACCTCGCCGCCGCCCCGCAGCAGGGCGGCCCCAGGTACGCCGACTTCCTGGCCTCCCGGCCGCGCGCCGCCGAGGACACGGCCGTGGCACACCTGATCGCGCACGCGAAACGCCTGGACGCGCGGGTACATGTGCTCCACCTGTCCTCCGGCGACGCGCTGCCGCTGATCGCCGAGGCCCGGACCGAGGGCGTCCGGATCACCGTGGAGACGTGCCCGCACTATCTGACCCTCACGGCCGAGGAAGTCCCGGACGGGGCAGCCGAGTTCAAATGCTGCCCGCCGATCCGTGAGGCGGCCAACCAGGACCTGCTGTGGCGGGCGCTGGCGGACGGCACGATCGACTGCGTGGTCACCGACCACTCCCCGTCGACGGCCGACCTGAAGACCGACGACTTCGCCACCTCCTGGGGTGGCATCTCCGGACTGCAGCTGAGCCTGTCCGCGGTGTGGACCGAGGCGCACCGGCGCGGACACGGCCTCGAGGACGTGGTCCGCTGGATGTCCGCACACACGGCACGGCTGGTGGGGCTCGACACGCGCAAGGGAGCCATCGAGGCCGGCCGGGACGCCGATCTCGTGGTGTTCGCCCCCGACGAGACCTTCACCGTGGATCCGGCGGCCCTCCAGCACCGCAACCGGGTGACGGCGTACGCGGGCAGGACCCTGCACGGCGTCGTCAGGGCCACCTGGCTGCGGGGCGAACGCATCGTGAAGGAAGGCGAGTTCACCGAGCCGAAGGGCCGACTGCTCGGCAGGGACGACTGACCCGCGTCCCCGCCCGCAGCCGCCGACTCCCGAAAGGACGACCTGATCACCGTGACCGCGCAGCATCGACCCCAGACGGCCCGCTTCACCGGAGACGCCGACCCGTACGGAGGCGGTGACCCCTACGCGGACTACCGCACCGCCCACTACCCCTTCACCCGCCACGCCGACCTCGCCGACCGGCGGCTCGGTGCCGGTGTCATCGCTGCCAACGACGAGTTCTTCGCCCAGCGCGAGAATCTGCTGGTGCCGGAGCGGGCCGAGTTCGACCCCGGGCACTTCGGGCACAAGGGCAAGGCGATGGACGGCTGGGAGACACGGCGCCGGCGCGGCACCTCGGCCGGGCATCCGTGGCCCGCGGAGCAGGACCATGACTGGGCGCTGGTACGCCTCGGCGCCCCCGGCGTCGTCCGCGGCATCGTGATCGACACGGCCCACTTCCGGGGCAACCACCCGCAGGCGGTGTCCGTCGAGGGCACGTGCGTGCCCGGCTCCCCGTCCCCGGAGGAACTGCTCGGCGACGACATGAAGTGGACGACACTGGTCCCGCGCACTCCCGTCGGCGGCCACGCGGCCAACGGCTTCGAGGTCACCGTCGAACAGCGCTTCACGCACCTGCGTGTCAACCAGCACCCCGACGGCGGCATCGCCCGTCTGCGCGTGTACGGCGAGGTGGTACCGGATCCGGCGTGGCTCGACGTGCTCGGCACGTTCGACGTCGTGGCACTGGAGAACGGGGGCGGGGTGGAGGACGCGTCCGACCTCTTCTACTCGCCCGCGTCCAACACCATTCGGCCGGGCCGCTCCCACAAGATGGACGACGGCTGGGAGACACGGCGCCGCCGCGACCGGGGCAACGACTGGATCCGCTACCGGCTGGCGGCGCAGTCCTTGATCCGTGCGGTCGAGATCGACACGGCCTGTCTGAAGGGCAACGCCGCGGGCTGGGCGTCGGTCTCGGTCAGGGACGGCGAGGACGGCCAGTGGCGCGAGATCCTGCCGCGCACCCGCCTCCAGCCCGACACGAACCACCGGTTCGTCCTGCCGTCGGCCGCCGTCGGTACGCACGCGCGCGTGGACATCTTTCCGGACGGCGGCATCTCACGGCTGCGCCTCTTCGGCTCCCTGACCGCGGAGGGGGCGGCCCGGCTGGCGGCGCGCCACCAGGAGCTGGGCGGCTGACACCGCCGTGCCCGTCCCGGCCCTGCGCCGAGCGACCTGCCGGGACGCGAGGGGGCGATCCGGGGTGCGCGGGTCCTCCGGTGTCCTTGCCGTCGGTACGGGTGGCGGCGAGGTCCTGCGCCGTCGAGGTACCGGTGGGGCGCCGTCGCCGTACCCCTGCCGCGGCTGCCCGTCGCGGACCGGGGCGGCGCGGTTCCCCGTGAGGTGGCGGGCCCGACCCACCCGTGGGCCGGCAGGCGGCCGACGGTGAACGGCGACCGGCCTCGACGGGACGGCTCCGGGGCGCTCAGTGGAACTCGTCACTTTGTGGAACTCTTCGACCCGCCCGTCACGTTCTTTGTCGCGTGACTCTTCAGCAAGAAATCGTCGGCAACGCCATGCAGATGGCGGTCGTCAACCTGCACCCGGGCCAGACCGTGTACTGCGAGGCGGGCAAGTTCCTCTTCAAGACCACGAACGTCACCATGGAGACCCGCCTGTCCGGCCCGTCGAACGGCGGACAACAGCAGGGCGGCGGCGCCGGCGGCATGGGCGGTTTCCTGCGCCAGGCCATGGGGACGGCCGCGCAGGTCGGCCAGCGTGTGCTCGCGGGCGAGTCGCTGGCGTTCCAGTACTTCACCTCGCAGGGCGGCGAGGGCACGGTCGGTTTCGCGGGCGTGCTGCCCGGCGAGATGCGCGCGCTGGAGCTCGACGGGACACGCGCCTGGTTCGCGGAGAAGGACGCCTTCGTGGCGGCCGAGTCGACCGTGAACTTCGGCATCGCCTTCCAGGGCGGACGGACCGGTATGAGCGGCGGCGAGGGTTTCGTCCTGGAGAAGTTCACCGGGCACGGGACGGTGATCATCGCCGGTGCGGGCAATTTCATCGACCTCAACCCCGCGGACTTCGGCGGCCGGATCGAGGTCGACACCGGTTGTGTCGTCGCCTTCGAGGAGGGGATCCAGTACGGCGTCCAGCGCGTCGGCGGCCTCAACCGCCAGGGGATCATGAACATGGTCTTCGGCGGGGAGGGCCTGTCCCTGGCCACCCTGGAGGGCAACGGCCGTGTGATCCTGCAGTCCCTCACCATCGAGAGCCTCGCCAACGCCCTCAAGAAGGCGCAGGGCGGGGACAAGCAGGGGCCGACCGGAGGACTGTTCTCGACGCACGCCGGGTGAGGCGATGAGTTCCGGGTGCCGCCGGGGTCCCAGTCGATGACAACGGACCCCACCCGGACACGAGAAAGCAGGCACCCGACATGGGCAAGCTCGTCGTCACCGCGTTCATCACCCTGGACGGCGTGTACCAGGCGCCCGGCGGCCCGCGGGAGGACCGCGGGGGCGGATTCGAGCAGGGCGGCTGGAGCGTCCCTTACGGGGACGGCGACTTCGGCACGTTCGTGGCCGAGGTCTTCGACCGCTCCGGCGCCTTCCTCCTCGGCCGCCGTACGTACGACATCTTCGCCGCGCACTGGCCCCGAGTGACCGACCCGGCCGATGCCGTCGCCTCGCGGCTCAACTCGCTGCCCAAGTACGTGGTGTCGCAGACCCTCGGTGCCCCTTCCTGGGCCGGCACCACCGTGCTCGGCGGCGATCTCGCAAAGGAGGTGACCGCCGTCAGGGAGCGGACCGAGGGCGAGCTTCAGGTGCACGGCAGCGGTGCCCTCGTCCGGTCGCTGCTCGCGCTCGACCTCGTCGACACCCTGCACCTGGTGACGTTCCCGGTCGTGCTCGGCGCCGGGCGCCGCTTCTTTGCCGAGGGCGCCGTCCCCACCGCGTTCCGACACACCGGTGCGCGCACCACGGGCACAGGTGTCGCCATCCACACCTACGAGCCAGAGGGCCGTCCCCAGTACGGGTCGTACGAGCTTCCGCAGGACGCTTAGGCGCAGATCGTCCGCACCCGTACGGCGATATTTCCGCCCGTGCGGCGGCCCGGGCCGCGCTGCCCAAGCCTGTGAGGAGCTGCGGCCCGCCCGCCGCCGGACCGCCGAGGGGGGTGACGGGCGTCCGCCCGTATCCGGCGGAGCGAACGAGCCCCGGTCCTCGTTCGCTCCGCCGGGCGGCCTGGGCCCCGCACGCCACGCCGGGCGCACGCCCTGCCGTAACCGAGGTTAACTCCCTGAAAATTCCTGGGACTTGTCGTGAAACTCTGTGGAGTTGTCATTGACATGCCATGGTCTACGCGCGTCATCATGACGGCATGCGATTCCCCCCACGCGCAACACGAATCGGCGCCGCGGCCGCTCTTGCGTCCGCACTCCTCATGGGCGCCACCGTCACCGCCACGACCGCAGACGCCGCTGCCGCGTCCGTCGGGAGCATCTGCTATGGCTCCCTGCCCTCCCAGGCGCACGACACCCTGGACCTGATCGACTCGGGCGGCCCCTTCCCGTACCCGCAGGACGGGATCGTCTTCCAGAACCGTGAAGGCGTCCTGCCCAAGCAGTCGAGCGGGTACTACCACGAATACACCGTCAAGACCCCCGGATCCTCCACCCGTGGAGCCCGCCGCATCGTCACCGGCAGGCAGTTCGAGGAGGACTACTACACCTCGGACCACTACGAGACGTTCGATCTGATCGACTTCGGCTGCTGACGACCGGCGGACGATCGGCGGCCGTGCGGCTTGAGCCGGTCCGGCGCGACCCGGCACCGGAAGGGTCGTGCGCCGCGTACATACCGCCCCGCAGCTCTCGTATCCGCTGCGGGGCGGTTGGCGTCCTCGCCCCGTTACGGGCCGCGACGCCCACCCCGTGCCCGAGCGGATCCGCCCTTCGGCGCCCGCCCCTGTATCGGCTCGGGCCCGTCGTCGGGCGCCCGACCTGTCTCCGGTCGGCCGTGTCTCTGCCCGGGCCCGTCGTCGGGCGCCCCGGGTCGGCCCCGTCTCCGCCCGGGCCCGTCGTCCTCCGCCCGTCCCGTCTCCGGTCGGCCCCGTGCCGGGTCGGACCCCTCCGGCCCCTGTCCTCCCCGCCGAGCACGGCATCGGCCGGAAGTACCCCCAGGGCCGGCAGGGGAGGCCCAAAAGTCTGCGGCACTGCGACTTTGGTCTCGGATCGGGGCGCGGGAGAGGATTCCCCGGCCGTCCCCACATAGATTTGTCGACCGTGAACGGAGACGAGTCGGCACGACGCCCGGGGCCCACCGCGCCCCGCCTCGCGGCGGCGGTGGAGGGTGTCAGGGAGGGCCTCGGCCCCCTGCTGACGGGCTGGTCGCGGCATCTGCGGCGGCGGGAGGCACCCGCGGCCCCCACGGCGCTGCCCGTGCCCGTGCCTCTGGAGGGGACGACCGCGAACGGGCTGCCCCGGCACCGCTGGTTCCTGCCCTCCGCCGTGATCGCGGAACTGGATCCCGAGGCCGGCGGCCGGCGGGGCCGCCCCCGCCGTACCGTACGGGACTGGGCCGTCGACCTCGGGGCCTTCTTCCTCGCGGTGCTCCTCGCCTTCGCCGCCGGGGTCTCGGTGGAGCAGAGCCCCCACACCTCGCACCAGGTCGTGGCGATGGACGTGGGTCTTGGCGCCCTGGCCTGCCTGGCCCTCTGGCTGCGCCGCCGATGGCCGCTCGGGCTCGCGGTGGCGATGCTTCCGCTGGGTCTGCTCTCCGACAGCGCGGGTGGTGCGAGCATGATCGCCCTGTTCACCGTCGCCGTGCACCGGCCCTTCAAGTACTCCGCCTGGATCGGCGCCGCCCAGCTCGCGATCATCCCGTTGTTCTACTGGATACGCCCGGACCATGACATTCCGTACCTGGTCACCGTGGCCGTCGCAACTCTGATCACGACCGGGGTCGTCGGCTGGGGCCTGTTCGTGCGCTCCAAGCGGCAGCTCATGCTGAGCCTGCGGGACCGGGCCCGGCGGGCCGAGACGGAGGCGGCTCTGCGGGCCGAGCAGGCCCAGCGGCTCGCCCGGGAGGCGATCGCGCGTGAGATGCACGACGTCCTGGCGCACCGGCTGACGTTGCTGAGCGTGCACGCGGGCGCACTGGAGTTCCGCCCGGACGCGCCCCAGGAGGAGATCGCCCGGGCGGCCGGGGTGATCCGGGAGAGCGCGCACGACGCGCTGCAGGACCTGCGGGAGATCATCGGGGTGCTGCGGGCCGGTGACTCCGACGACGCCGGACGCCCGCAGCCGACGCTCGCCGCGCTCGACGCCCTGGTCGCCGAGTCCCGCGAGGCCGGCATGAAGGTCGTCCTCGACCATCGGGTCTCCGACGCTTCCGCAGTGCCCGCCTCGGTGGGCCGCACCGCCTACCGCATCGCCCAGGAGGGCCTGACCAACGCGCGCAAACACGCCCCCGGCGCCGAGGTCACCGTGACGGTCGCGGGCACGCCCGGAGACAGCCTCACCGTGACGGTGCGCAACCCGGAGCCGCCCGGCGCGGTCCCGCACGTCCCCGGTTCCGGCCAGGGACTGATCGGCCTGGCCGAACGCGCCACTCTGGCCGGCGGACGACTGGAGCACGGCGCCGGGACCGACGGCGGCTTCCGGGTGCACGCGTGGCTTCCCTGGCCTGCGTGAGCACGGCGGCCGGGCCGCAGGGTGCGGCTCAGGGCAGCCGGAGGGTGTGCCACACCTCGTCGACGCCGGCCACGTAGCGGTCCACCTCGACGAAGCCGCGCCGGTGGGCGAACCGCAGTCCGTCCTCGTTGGTGCCGAGCACGATCGTCTCGATCACCTCGGCACCCAGCCGTCGTGCCAGCTCGGCGCCGCGGTCGTAGAGCTGCCCGCCGAACCCCCGCCTCCGGTGGCCGGGCAGGACCCGGGCGATGACCGTGGCAGTGCCGTCCCGCGGAGGGCGCACGGTCGAGCAGCCCACGAGGACCTCGCCCAGATACGCCACCTCCAGCTGATGGCGCGCCATGCGCTCGCGAACGTCATCCGGGGAGAGCGGGTCCGCGGGGATGATCTTGTTGTGGACGTACCGCCAGTCCTCGAGTTTGCTGTCGTCGTGCGGTTGTTCGAAGTGAAGGGTCGGCATCGCAGCAGGAAACCGGGTGCGCTCGGCCCGAGTCAATCGAAATCCACGGCGTCACACGGCGGTTCGGGCCGGTCCCCGGCCGCATCGCGGCGCCCGTCGCGGCCCGCCGGAGCGGCGATCCCTGTCATGCACGAGGCGGCCGGTGCATACGGTAGGGAGCATGACCGCGATCCGACTGCTCCTCGTCGACGACGACCCCCTCGTGCGGGCCGGCCTGTCCTTCATGATGGGTGGTGCCGACGACATCGAGATCGTCGGCGAGGCTGCCGACGGCAGTGAGGTCGGGCAACTCGTCGCGCGCACCCGGCCCGAC
Organism: Streptomyces sp. NRRL F-5122; assembly: GCF_001507435.1. GTDB lineage: Bacteria > Actinomycetota > Actinomycetes > Streptomycetales > Streptomycetaceae > Streptomyces > Streptomyces lannensis. Next base: position 270,262 of record NZ_LMWH01000228.1, on the reverse strand, counting down.
GTCGTCCTCATGGACATCCGGATGCCGACCGTCGACGGACTCGCCGCGACAGAGCTGCTGCGCAGCCGCCCGGACGCGCCTCAGGTCGTGGTCCTCACCACCTTCCACGCCGACGAGCAGGTGCTGCGGGCGCTGCGTGCCGGCGCGGCCGGGTTCGTCCTCAAGGACACCCCGCCCGCCGAGATACTGGACGCGGTACGGCGGGTCGCGGCGGGCGACCCGGTCCTGTCACCCGCGGTCACCCGTCAGCTGATGGCGCACGCCGTCGGAACCGGGGCCGACACCCGGCGTCATACGGCCCGAGAGCGGATCGCGGCGCTCGGGGAGCGCGAACGGGAGGTCGCGGTCGCGGTCGGCCGCGGCGCGTCGAACGCCGAGATCGCCACCCAGTTGTTCATGAGCGTCGCCACGGTCAAGACACACGTCTCGCGCGTCCTCGCCAAACTGGGTCTCAACAACCGCGTGCAGATCGCCCTGCTGACGTACGACGCGGGACTGCTCGACGAACCCGGGCACTGATCGCGCACGCCGTCCGTTCTCCGGGGGGCGCGTTGACGGACCGGTTGCCGACGAACGGGCGGGGAGAGCGGGCATGGCCGTGATCGATCTGGGGGCCTACGGGCCGGGCTTCACGCGGGATCCGTATCCGGTCTACGCCGAGCTGCGGGCGCGCGGGCCGGTGCACCGGGTGCGGACGCCGCCGCCCGAGGCGTACGAGGGCTGGCTGATCGTGGGACACGACGAGGCGCGGGCGGCGCTGACCGATCCCAGACTGTCCAAGGACAGCACCAAGAGAGGGCTGGTCAGCCGCGAGGACGGGCTGATGGGCCGGCATGTGCTGATCGTCGACCCGCCGGAGCACACCCGGCTGCGGTCCCTCGTCGCCCGGTCCTTCACCATGCGCCGCGTTGAGGCGCTGCGCCCGCGCGTCCAGCAGATCACCGACGAACTGCTCGCGCAGATGCTGCCGAAGGGCCGGGCCGATCTGGTCGAGGCCCTCGCCTATCCGCTCCCCATCACCGTCATCTGCGAACTGCTCGGCGTCCCGGACATCGACCGGGTTGCCTTCCGCTCCCTGTCGAACGAGATCGTGACCCCGACCAGTTGGGAGGCCGAACTCGCCGCGGTGCGGCGACTCGCCTCGTACCTGGACGAACTGATCGAGGACAAGCGGTGCGCGGCCCCCGCCGACGACCTGCTCAGCGACCTTCTGCGCACCCGGGCCGAGGACGGCGACCGGCTCTCCGGCAGCGAACTGCGCGCGATGGCCTTCATCCTGCTGATCGCGGGCCACGAGACCACGGTCAACCTGATCACCAACGGTGTGCACACCCTGCTCACGCACCCTGACCAACTGTCCGCCCTGCGCGCCGACATGACCCTTCTCGACGGCGCCGTCGAGGAGCTGCTGCGCTTCGAGGGACCGGTGGAGACGGCGACGTACCGCTACGCCTCGGAGTCGATGGAGATCGCCGGTACGGCCATCGGCGAGGGCGACACGGTCATCGTCGGGCTCGACGCCGCGGGGCGTGACGCGGTGCGCTTCCCCGACCCCGACCGCTTCGACATCCACCGGGCCCCGCAGGGCCACCTCGCCTTCGGGCACGGCATCCACTACTGCCTGGGGTCGCCCCTGGCCCGTCTCGAGGCGCGTGTCGCGCTGGGTACCCTGCTCGAGCGCTGTCCGGATCTGGCCCTGGACGGTCCGCCCGGTCCGTGGCTGCCGGGGATGCTCATGCGTGGGGTGCGGAGCCTGCCGGTGCGCTGGTAGCCGGCGACGGGCGGGACGGCGCGGCGCGGCGCGGTGGCCGGTCCGGTCCGGACCGGCGGGAGGGCGCGGCGGTTCGGCCGTCATGCCCGGCCCGTCACTCGTGGGCGCCCGCGATCTCGGCGAGGCTCACCGGGCGGCGCTCGTGACGGGAGAGCTCGCAGGCCTCCGCGATGCGCAGGGCCCGCAGTGCCTCGTGGCCGTCGCACGGGTTGGCCCGCTCACCGCGCACCACCTGCACGAACGCGGCGAGTTCGGCCTCGTACGCGGGCGCGAAGCGCTCCAGGAAGCCGGTCCACGGTTTGACCGCGGGCGGCGGCCCCTCCGGCTCGGTCGACGTGATCGGGGTCCGGTCGTCCAGTCCGACCGCGACCGTGTCCAGCTCGCCCGCCAACTCCATGCGGACGTCGTAGCCGGCGCCGTTGGTGCGGGTCGCCGTCGCCGTGGCCAGGGTGCCGTCGTCCAGGGTGAGCACGGCCGCGGCCGTGTCGACGTCGTTCGCCTCGCGGTACATCGGCCCGCCGGCGTCGGTCCCGGTCGCGTAGACCTCGACGACCTCGCGGCCGGTCACCCAGCGCGTCATGTCGAAGTCGTGGACGAGGCAGTCGCGGTAGATGCCGCCGGAGACCGGAAGGTATAAGGCGGACGGCGGCGCCTGGTCGGCCGTCATCGCCCGGACCGTGTGCAGCCGTCCGAGGCTGCCGGCGCGCACGACCTCGCGCGCGGTCGCGTAACCCTCGTCGAAGCGGCGCTGGAAGCCCATCTGCAGGACCGTTCCGGCGGCGTCGACCTCGGCCAGCGCTTCCAGCGTCCCCGGCAGGTCGACGGCGATGGGCTTCTCGCAGAACACGGGGAGGCCGGACCGCGCTGCCCGACCGATCAGTTCGCCGTGCGCCGCGGTCGCCGCGGTGATGACGACGGCGTCCACGCCCCAGACGAAGATCTCGTTCACCCCCGGCGCCGCTGTCTCCCCGAGACGGTCCGCGAGCGTATGGGCCCGGTCCCGGTCCACGTCGGTGATGATGAGTGAACCGACGTCACGGTGGCGACTGAGCGAGGTCGCGTGGAACGTGCCGATGCGGCCCGCTCCGATGAGTCCGATGCGCATGGGAACAACGTGGAGGCGCGTCCCCCACCGTGTCAATGCTTTGTCCGGACAATCTGACTACACAACTTCCCGTCAACAGGCACCGGAGCTACGCTCGGGCCGTGCCGAAACCAGATGTGGATCCGACCGCCTCGCTCCAGCTCAGCGTCGACCGGAACAGTCCGGTTCCGCTCTACTTCCAGCTCTCCCAGCAACTGGAGGCCGCGATCGAGCACGGGAAGCTCACTCCGGGCAGTCTGCTGGGCAACGAGATCGAACTGGCCGCGCGGCTCGGCCTGTCACGGCCCACCGTCCGCCAGGCCATCCAGTCGCTCGTCGACAAGGGCCTGCTGGTGCGCCGCCGCGGTGTCGGCACGCAGGTCGTGCACAGCCAGGTCAAGCGCCCGCTGGAGCTGAGCAGCCTGTACGACGACCTGGAGGCGGCGGGGCAGCGCCCCGCGACCCGCGTCCTCGTCAACACCCTGGAGTCGGCCTCCACCGAGGTCGCCGCCGCGCTCGGGGTGCCCGAGGGCACGGAGGTCCACCGGATCGAGCGGTTGCGGCTCGCGCACGGTGAGCCGATGGCCCACCTGTGCAACTTCCTGCCGAAGGACCTGCTCTCTCTCGAGACCGGACAGCTCGAGTCCACCGGCCTGTACCGGCTCATGCGCTCCGCGGGCATCACCCTGCACAGCGCCAGGCAGTCCATCGGGGCCCGGGTCGCCACCGAGGCCGAGGGCGAGCGACTCGGCGAGCCGGAGGGCGCCCCGCTGCTCACCATGCAGCGCACCACTTTCGACGACACCGGGCGTGCGGTCGAGTTCGGCACCCATGTCTACCGGGCCTCGCGCTACTCGTTCGAGTTCCAGCTCCTCGTGCGCTCCTGACCCGACGGTGGCGTACGTCACCGTGTCGCCATTGCCTCATCAGGGCCCTGACCTGCGACGTCGATGCGCAGTCCGTGATACTTGGTAGTTCCAAGCGACACTACGCAAGAAGGGCACGGCCTCGTGGCACGGACTCGGACCTGGGCAACCATCGCGCTGACAGGGGCGCTCGGCCTATCCCTCGCGGGGTGCAGCAGCCATGGAGGGCAGCGCGCCGAGGACGCCCGCAAGGCCGCCACCGCGCAGGGCCGGGCCGCAGTGGACACCCCCCGCTGGACCTTCGCGATGATCACTCATTCGGGTGATGGTGACACCTTCTGGGACATCGTGCAGAGCGGCGCCCGGCAGGCCGCCGTCAAGGACAACATCGACTTCCTGTACTCGCACGACGCCAACGCCCAGCAGCAGGCCCAGCTCGTGGACGCCGCGATCGACCAGAAGGTCGACGGCATCATCGTCACGCTGGCGAAGCCCGACGCGATGAAGGCCGCCGTCGCCCGCGCCGAGAAGGCCGGCATCCCGGTCGTCACGGTGAACTCCGGCTCCGCGGAGTCCAAGGCCTTCGGAGCGCTCGTCCACATAGGCCAGGACGAGACGATCGCGGGCGAGGCCGTCGGCGACGAGCTCAACAAGCGGGGCAGGACCAAGGCCCTGTGCGTCCTGCACGAGCAGGGCAACGTGGGCCACGAGCAGCGCTGCGCGGGTGTGCGCAAGACCTTCCACGGCACCGTGGAGAACCTCTACGTCAACGGCACCAACATGCCGGACGTGCAGTCCGCCGTCGAGGCGAGGCTCCAGTCGGACAAGTCCGTGGACGCGGTCGTCACGCTCGGCGCTCCCTACGCCGACACGGCGGCCAAGGCCAAGGCCGATGCCGGAAACCGGGCGGAGATCGACACCTTCGACCTGAACGCCAAGGTGGCGGGTGAGCTGAAGGACGGCACCCTCGGCTTCGCCGTCGACCAGCAGCCCTACCTCCAGGGCTACGAGGCGGTCGACCAGCTCTGGCTCTACAAGTACAACGCCAACGCTCTCGGCGGTGGCAAGCCCGTGCTGACCGGACCGCAGATCGTCACCGGGGACCAGGCCTCGGCCCTCGAGCAGTACACGAAGCGGGGCACGCGATGACCGTCACGTCACCGGCATCCGCGCCGGACACGCACCAGGGGCCGGCGTCCGACGAGCGGCTCCTCGGGACCTCACCGCTCAAGAGGCTCCTCAGCCGGCCGGAACTGGGCTCGGTCGTGGGAGCGCTCGCCGTCTTCGGCTTCTTCGCGCTCGTCGCAGAAAGCTTTCTGCGGGCCTCGAGCCTGAGCACCGTCCTGTACGCGGCCTCGACGATCGGCATCATGGCCGTCCCGGTGGCGCTGCTGATGATCGGCGGGGAGTTCGACCTCTCCGCCGGAGTCCTCGTGACGACGTCCGCGCTGGCCTCGTCGATCTTCAGCTACCGGATGACCGCGAACGTCTGGGTCGGCGTCGGCGTGTCCCTGCTGTTCACGCTCGCGATCGGCGCCTTCAACGGGCTTGTGCTCGCCCGCACGAAACTGCCGAGCTTCATCGTCACGCTCGGGACGTTCCTGATGCTGGCCGGCCTGAACCTCGGATGCACCAAGCTGTTCAGCGAGACGGTCTCCACCAAGTCGATCTCGGACATGGACGGCTTCTCCTCGGCCAGGGCGGTGTTCGCGTCCACGGTCACGATCGGCGGTGTCGCCTTCAAGATCACCATCCTGTGGTGGATCGTCCTGGTCGCCCTGGCCTCCTGGGTCCTGCTGCGCACCCGCGCCGGCAACTGGATCTTCGCGGTCGGCGGCAACAAGGACGCGGCCCGCGCGGTCGGCGTCCCGGTCGGCAGGACCAGGACCGGCCTCTACATGGGTGTCGCCCTCGGGGCCTGGATCTCCGGTCAGCACCTGCTCTTCTCATACGACGTCGTGCAGTCCGGTGAGGGTGTCGGCAACGAGCTGATCTACATCATCGCGGCCGTCATCGGCGGCTGCCTGATCACCGGCGGCTACGGATCCGCCGTCGGCTCGGCGGTCGGCGCCCTGATCTTCGGCATGACCAGCAAGGGCATCGTCTTCGCCCAGTGGAACCCCGACTGGTTCAAGTTCTTCCTCGGAGCGATGCTGCTCCTCGCGACCCTGCTCAACGCCTGGGTCCGCAAGCGCGCGGAGGCCACGACATGACGGACGTCACGGAGCGCACCGCGCTCGTCCACCTCGAGGACGTCGGCAAGCACTACGGCAACGTCCGCGCCCTCGACGGGGTGTCCCTGGAGGTCCACGCGGGCGAGATCACCTGCGTACTCGGCGACAACGGCGCGGGCAAGTCGACCCTCATCAAGATCGTCGCAGGGCTTCACCGGCACGACGCCGGGACCTTCCGCATCGAGGGGGAGGAGAGCGGCCTGTCCTCCCCGCGCGAGGCCCTGGACCGGGGCATCGCCACCGTCCACCAGGATCTGGCGGTGGTCCCGCTCATGCCGGTCTGGCGCAACTTCTTCCTCGGTTCGGAGCCGCGCAAGGGCTTCGGCCCCTTCAAGCGCCTGGACGTCGACCTCATGCGGCGCACGACGCGTGAGCAGCTCTTGCGCATGGGCATCGACCTGCGCGACGTCGACCAGCCCATCGGCACCCTGTCGGGTGGTGAACGCCAGTGCGTGGCCATCGCACGGGCGGTGTATTTCGGGGCCAAGGTGCTGATCCTCGACGAGCCCACGGCGGCCCTCGGAGTGAAGCAGTCCGGCATGGTCCTGAAATATGTGGCCGCCGCACGGGACGAGGGCCTGGGCGTTGTGTTCATCACTCACAACCCCCACCACGCGTACCTCGTGGGCGACCGTTTTGTGCTGCTCAAGCGCGGCACCATGGTGGGGAGCCACACCCGCGAGGAGATCACCGTGGATGAGCTGGCGCGCCAGATGGCGGGCGGCAACGAACTGGATGATCTGCGCCATGAACTCGAGCGCACACCGCACGGGGGCGAACGTCAGGACGCGGGGCGGTGACGCCGCGTCGTCCCGCCGCATCCGCGGGTCCGGCCACGACGGACGTGCGGATGCGGCGCGGGGCCGCGTCGCCACGGCCCGGTGCCGGGTCGCCACGGCCCGGTGCCGGGTGCGAGGGCTCCGCGATGCAAGCCGGTGGGGGCGTAAGGCAGAATCGGGCGCGATGAGCACCTACCGCGACTTCACCCACCGCGGCTCCGCCCGGGCCACCGTCCTGCGGACCGTCGGCACGCGCGAGCGCCGTTCCCACCTGACCGCGCCCCGCGTCCCCACGGTCGGCATCGACATCGGCGGCACGAAGGTGATGGCGGGCGTCGTCGACGCCGACGGCAAGATCCTGGAGAAGCTCCGCACCGAGACGCCGGACAAGTCCAAGAGCCCGAAGGTCGTCGAGGACACCATCGTCGAGCTGGTCCTGGACCTCTCCGACCGGCACGACGTGCACGCCGTCGGCATCGGAGCGGCCGGCTGGGTGGACGCGGACCGCAACCGCGTGCTGTTCGCCCCGCACCTGTCCTGGCGCAACGAACCGCTGCGCGACCGCCTCGCCGGGCGGCTCGCCGTGCCCGTCCTGGTCGACAACGACGCCAACTCCGCAGCCTGGGCCGAGTGGCGCTTCGGCGCCGGCCGTGACGAGGACCATCTCGTCATGATCACCCTCGGTACCGGCATCGGCGGCGCCATCCTGGAGGACGGCCAGGTCAAGCGCGGCAAGTTCGGAGTGGCCGGCGAGTTCGGCCATATGCAGGTCGTGCCGGGCGGGCACCGCTGCCCGTGCGGGAACCGCGGCTGCTGGGAGCAGTACAGCTCCGGCAACGCCCTGGTCCGCGAGGCCAGGGAGCTCGCCGCGGCGGACTCCCCGGTCGCGTACGGGATCATCGAGCACGTCAAGGGCAACATCTCCGACATCAGCGGCCCGATGATCACCGAGCTCGCCCGCGAGGGCGACGCGATGTGCATCGAGCTGCTCCAGGACATCGGCCAGTGGCTCGGCGTCGGGATCGCCAACCTCGCGGCGGCCCTGGACCCCTCCTGCTTCGTGATCGGCGGCGGGGTGAGCGCGGCGGACGACCTGCTGATCGGACCCGCCCGGGACGCCTTCAGACGCCATCTGACGGGCCGCGGTTACCGCCCCGAGGCCCGCATCACGCGTGCCCAGCTCGGTCCCGAGGCCGGCATGGTCGGAGCCGCGGACCTGGCCCGGCTCGTCGCCCGCCGGTTCCGGCGCGCCAACCGTCGCCGGGTCGAGCGGTACGAGCGCTACGAGCGGTTCGCGGAGGGCCGCCGCAGCGCCAAGGGGACGCTGTGACGGCCGCCGTGTCGATACCGCGCCAGTCCTCGCCGCCTGACGAGCCCCCGGGGCCTCCGGAGGGCGGGTGGCACAAGTTCCGCCGCCGGGCGCTGACGCTGCTGATCATCGTGCTGCTCATCGGCGTGCCCGCCGGCTATCTGGTGATCTCCGCGAACCAGAGCCGCAACAGCGGCAAGGACAAGGAGGCGAAGTACTCGGCGACCGGACTGACCGCGGGGTGGCCCTCGCGCGTGCAGCGCCGCCTGTACCAGGTGACGATTCCGAAGGGCGCCACGAACGTCGCGTACTACGAGACGAACAACTGGAAGACCAGCCGGCTGTACGTGCAGTTCGACACGGACGACGCCGGTCTGACCCGGTTCCTCGGCCACCTCAAGACGTCACAGGCCGCCCTGAAGAAGGACGACATCGCCATCAACGAGCGCGACCAGAAGATCGTCGGCTGGTCCTTCACGGCACCGGGCTCCTGGTACGGCCTCGTCCACAAGCAGAAGAACCCGGCTCCCACCCTGGACATCGTGGTGAACAAGGAGCATCCCCTGCAGCCCACGGTGTACGTGGTGTCGCGCACGATCCCCTGACGGTCCCGCGCCCGGCGCTCCCGCGGCCGCCGGAGCCGATTGTCGGACCCCGCCCGTAGAGTCGAAGACGACTCGACGTCGATGGCGGGAGGTGACCGGACGCATGGCCGAGCAGACGGCGCAGGGCGGCGTGCCCGTGAGGCTGGCCGCCGTCTTCGTGCCCGCGCCGGTGCCCCGCCGGGGCCGGGTCGTCTTCTGGGACCCGGAGGGCGATTCCCCGCCCGCGGGCCCCACGGAGGAGCTGACGGTCGTCCGCCGGCACGGGTCCGCGGTGCGCAGGGCCACCGTGCCTGCCGTGTCCGTCCCGGTCGCCGAGGCACTGCCCCTGCTCACCCGGGCCCGGCGCGATGCCGCCGCCCACCCGGCCACCGCGTGCTGGGGCGCGGCCGCGCTGCACGCCCTGCGGCTCGTCGCGCGCGGCAGGCTGCTGCCGGGGCTGTCCCCCGAGGGATACGACGCCTGGCGGGCCGGACCGCTGGAGCCGGACGACATCGCCCACCTCAGAGCGGTCGCCGCCGCCCTGCCGTACGAAGGCCACGCCGTCCCGCTCCCGGACAAGGGCCCGCTCCTGCTGCCCGAGCCCGAGGCCCTCGTCAGATCCTTCCTGGACGCGGTCGCGGACGCCCTTCCGCGCACTCCGGCGGCCGCCCACACCGTGGGCGGGCCGTTCGCGGCGCGCGAGCCGCAGCGTCTGCCGCTGGCGCAGGACTGGGCCGCGGAGGTCGCGGCCGGCATGGACGCCGGTGTGCGGATCTCGCTGCGCCTCGACCTGTCCGCGTACGACCTCTTCGACGACGGCGGGGGAGCCCGCCGTGCCGGGGCCGCGGTCGTACAGGTGCACAGCCTCGCCGACCCGACCCTCGTCGTCGACGCGGCGGCGCTGTGGGCCGGTGAGGCCGACGCCGCCTTCGGCCCCCGCGCGCGGGTGGACGCCGCCCTCGCCGTCCGCCGCGCGGCCCGGGTCTGGTCACCGCTGGACCGGCTCTCCGAGCAGGAGACGCCAGACGTGCTGGCCCTGTCCGAGGACGAGCTGACCGATCTTCTGGGCGTCGCCGCCACGCGGCTGGGAGCGGCGGGAGTCGCCGTGCACTGGCCACGCGACCTGGCGCAGGACCTGACCGCGGCGGCGATCGTACGGCCCGCGCCGGGCTCGGCCACCGACGGCACGGGCTTCTTCGAGAGCGAGGACCTCCTCCAGTTCCGCTGGCAGCTGGCCCTCGGCGGCGATGCGCTCACCGAGGCCGAGATGGACACCCTGGCGGAGGCCCACCGCCCGGTCGTCCGGTTGCGCGACCGGTGGGTGCTCGTGGACCCGGCGCTCGTCCGCAAGGCCCGCAAGCGCGAGCTCGGCCTGCTCGATCCGGTCGACGCGCTGTCCGTGGCGCTCAGCGGCAGCGCCGAGGTCGACGGCGAGACGGTGGAGGCGGTGCCGGCCGGGGCGCTGGCCGAGCTGCGGGACCGGCTGACGGCGGGCATCGTCCCCGTGGAGCCGCCCCCTGGTCTCGCCGCCCGCCTGCGGGACTACCAACTGCGGGGACTGGCCTGGCTGGACCTGATGACGTCGCTCGGCCTCGGCGGCTGCCTCGCCGACGACATGGGGCTGGGCAAGACCGTCACCGTCATCGCGCTCCATCTGCGCCGGGCGCGCCGTGAACCGACCCTGGTGGTCTGCCCGGCGTCGCTGCTCGGCAACTGGCAGCGGGAGATCGGCCGGTTCGCACCCGGCGTCCCGGTCCGCCGCTTCCACGGCGCCGAGCGGAGTCTGGACGGTCTGGACGGCGGCTTCGTGCTCACCACGTACGGGACGATGCGAGCGGCCGCGCCACGACTGGCCGGACAGAGCTGGGGACTGGTCGTCGCGGACGAGGCGCAGCACGTCAAGAACCCCTACTCGGCGACGGCGAAGGCGCTGCGCACCATCCCGTCGCCCGCCCGCGTGGCCCTCACCGGCACCCCCGTGGAGAACAACCTCTCGGAGCTGTGGGCGCTCCTGGACTGGACGACACCGGGACTGCTCGGCCCGCTGAAGTCCTTCCGCGCCCGGCACGCACGCGCGGTGGAGAACGGCGAGGACGCGCAGGCGGTGGAGCGTCTGGCCCGGCTGGTCCGGCCGTTCCTGCTGCGCCGCAAGAAGTCGGACCCGGGCATCGTCCCCGAACTGCCGCCCAAGACGGAGACGGACCATCCGGTGCCCCTCACCCGCGAGCAGGCCGCGCTGTACGAGGCCGTGGTGCGGGAGTCGATGCTCGCGATCGAGACGGCGGAGGGCATCGCCCGGCGCGGCATGGTCCTCAAGCTCCTCGGTTCGCTCAAGCAGATCTGCGACCATCCCGCGCTGTATCTGAAGGAGGACCCGCGGGCAGCCGCTGGCCTCGCCACGCGATCCGGCAAACTCGCCCTGCTGGACGAGCTGTTGGACACGCTCCTGGCGGAGGACGGCTCGGCGCTGGTCTTCACGCAGTACGTCGGCATGGCCCGCCTGATCACCGCGCATCTGGCCTCCCGCGCGGTGCCCGTCGATCTGCTGCACGGGGGGACGCCGGTACCCGAACGGGAGCGGATGGTCGACCGGTTCCAGAGCGGCGCGACACCCGTCCTGGTCCTGTCCCTCAAGGCGGCGGGCACGGGCTTGAACCTCACCCGCGCCGGCCATGTCGTCCATGTGGACCGCTGGTGGAATCCGGCCGTGGAGGAGCAGGCCACGGACCGGGCGTACCGCATCGGCCAGACCCAGCCGGTGCAGGTCCACCGGCTGATCACCGAAGGCACCGTCGAGGACCGCATCGCCGAGATGCTGGAGGCCAAGCGGGCGCTGGCCGACGCGATCCTGGGCTCCGGCGAGTCGGCCCTGACCGAGCTGACCGACCGGGAGCTGTCGGATCTGGTCTCGCTGAGGAGTTCGGCGTGAGCGGGGCAGGTGAGGAAGGGCTTGCGGCGGGCGACGAGTCGCGTGAGGGCACCGGGGCGGCCCCAAGCGACCGTCCGCGTCCCGCCGACGCGGTGCGCCGTGCGCTGTGGGCCGCGCGGGAGCGCGGCGGGGGCGCGGAGTCCTCGGCGCCGCCGGTGCAGCCGCCCGCCGCGCACACGGCGGCCTCGGCGCCGGAGGAAGGCACGCAACCGGAGGCCCGTCCCGGCGATGCGGCGCGGGCGGCTCTGCGCCGGGCGGCCGCGGAACGCCGCACCGGCCGGGAAGCGGACGAGGACGCCGTGTCACTGCCGGTGCCGGGCGAGGGAAGCCGAGCGGTTGTGGGCGAGGCCGCCACGCCCCGGGAACCCGCACCGGCCGAGCGTCCCGGCGACGCGGCGCGACAGGCGTTGCGTGCCGCGCGGACCGAGGCGGAGCGGCAGCCGGCCGAGCCGCGTCCGCGGGGGGTGCGGCCCCCCGACCGGTCCGCCACTGCCGGCACCCGGGAGCGGCGGGGGAAGCGCACCCGTACGCATGCCGAAGACACCCGTGCCATGGACGCCCGGGCACAGAACGTCCGGGAACTCCTCGCTGACGCCTTCGTGTTGCCGCCGGCCGCCACCGCGCAGCGCGGAGCCACGACCGTCGCGGCCGACGCCGGCGGTGAGCCGGGCGAGGCGCCCGCGCATCAGCGGCAGGAAGCGCCGGAGATCTCCTCGCGACCCCGGTGGGAGCAGCCGGATCCACCACCGGGACCCGGCGGTCCGCCTCCCGCCGCGGCCCGCTATCCCCGTTCCATGGCGGCCCCCGATCGCGACGGCGAGCTGCGGCGCACGTTCGCGGCGCTCCCCGCGCGACCGGCTCAGGCATCCGAGAGGTTCGCCGAGACCTGGTGGGGCAACGCCTGGGTCACCGCACTGGAGGAAGGGGCACTCGACGCGGCCCGGCTGGCGCGCGGCAGGACGTATGCCGGCCGGGGGAACGTGGACGCCATCACCGTCACCCCCGGTCTCGTGCTGGCCTACGTCCAGGGCAGCCGTCCACGGCCGTACCGCGTACAGGTACGGCTGCGGACGTTCTCCGACGACGAGTGGGACCGCTTCCTGGACGCGGCCGCCGAGCGTCCCGGGCACATTGCCGCACTGCTGGACAAGCAGGTGCCGCAGTCCCTCGCGGACTGCGGGGTCCGGCTGCTGCCCGTGCCCGGAGACCTCGAACCGCACTGCAGCTGCCCCGACTCCGGCCGTCCCTGCAAGCACGCGGCCGCCGTCTGCTACCAGACCGCGCGTCTGCTCGACCGGGACCCCTTTGTGCTGCTTCTGCTGCGCGGCCGGGGCGAACGGCAGCTGCTCGACGCGCTGTCCCGGCGTAACGCGGCGCGCGCGGCCCGGGCCGTCCAGGACCGGGAACCAGCACCCCTGCCCGGCGTACGCGCCCGGGACGCCCTTGCGCGGAACGCACTGCCGGCGCTGCCGTTGCCGTTGCCGCCGCCCGCCCACCCGGAGCAGCCGCCGGTCTATCCCGGGGCGCCGGGCGGCCCGGACCCGTTCGCGCTGGACCAGCTGGCCACGGACGCGGCCGCCCGTGCACACGCCCTGCTGACCACGGGACACGACCCGGTCGCCGAGCTGACATTGTGGCAGGACGCCGTACGGCTCGCCTCCGCCCGACCGGGTTCGGGACTCACCGCGGGCACCCGGGCGCTGTACGCCTCCCTGGCCGCCGCCACCGGACGCACTCCGGCCGATCTGGCGCGGGCGGTCGCCGCATGGCGGCAGGGCGGACAGGCGGCACTCGCCGTACTGGAGGAGCCCTGGGACCCGCCGGCGGGACGCTTCGACCGTGCCCGCCCCCTGCTGCTGGCCGCGGATCTCCCGGCGTTCCGCCCGTGGCGCAACCGCCTCACGCACCCGGACGGCCATGTTCAGCTCCGGCTCGGCCAGGACGGTCTCTGGTACGTCTACGAGTCGGAACCGGGCCGCGAGGAGTGGTGGCCCCGCGGCACCCCGGATCTGGACCCGGTCGGCGCCCTGACCGGACTGGGGGCGGGCTAGGCCGCGGCGGACGACGCGGCAGGGCAGACCGCGAAGGACGACGCCTGTCGGTCCTGCCGCGCGTCCGAAACCCATCGGCCCCTCGAAACGGCCTGAGTAGGATCGCGGAATGCTCACAACTCCGCTCGGTGCGCTCGAAGTCGCCCTGGTCCAGAGCGGCGCCCGAGCCGTGGACACGCTGCACGACACCGCCGGGTTCGCCCGGCGCATCGAGGACCTCGGGTACCGGCGGCTCTGGTACGCCGAGCACCACCACTCCCCGGCGATCGGGGCGTTCCCGCCGGTCGTGCTGACCGCCCACGCCGCCGCGTCGACCTCGTCCATCCGCCTCGGGTCCGGGGGCGTCCTCGCTCCGAACCACGCGCCGATCATGCTGGCGGAGCAGTTCGGCACGCTGGCGGCACTGCACCCGGACCGGATCGACCTGGGCATCGGCCGTGGCCCGGGCACGTTCGACGAGCGGACGGCACGCGCCCTGCGGCGTGGAGCGGGCCCGGCGTCGGACGACGAGTACCGAACCGATGTGTCAGCGATCCTGCGTCTTGTGGTGGAGGAGATGGATCTCGGCCCGCTCCCGGAGCCGTGGCTGCTGGCCTCGAGCACGGCGGGCGCCGGCCTCGCTGCGGAACTCGGACTGCCGATCGCCGTCGCCCATCACATCCGCCCGGATAACACCCTCACCGCACTCCGTCACTACCGCGAGCGCTTCTCCCCCTCCCGCTGGTGCGAACGTCCCCGTGTGCTGGTCTGCGTGGAGACGATATGCGCCGAGACTCAAGGTGAGGCGGCCCGGCTGGCGGGCCCGATGGCCGTCATCAAGGCCGGACTTCTCGCCGGACGGGGCGACATGCCCGTCCCCACACCGGAAGAGGCGGCCGACCACGTGTTCACCGCGGAGGAGGCGCGGGCACTGGCGGCCTTCAACGCCAGTCAGGCGCACGGCTCCCCGGAGACCGTCGTACGGCAGCTGGCGAGCATCGCGGACGCGACCGCTGCCGACGAACTGATGTTGACAACACCCGTGTACTCGGCGGCGGACCGCCTGAGGTCGTACGAACTCGTCGAGCAGCATGCCGGGTTGCGCGCCGCCTCGTGACGAGGGGCACCGGGGCGACACAAGCACACCGGTGCCGACCGTGCACGTGCCGTACCGCGCCGAACACCCCGCGGGGACGCGCACCTCGCTCGTCACTTCACCCGTGGAAGCCGGGCGCGGAAGACCGCTCCCCGGCCCGGGTCGCCCCCTACGGTGAGTGAACCGCCGTGCCGCAGCACCACGTCCCGGGCGATGGCCAGGCCGAGTCCGGCGCCGCCCGCATCGCGGCTTCGGGCCTCGTCCAGGCGGACGAACCGCTCGAAGACCCGCTCCCGGTCCTCGGGGGCGACCCCGGGACCGTCGTCGCCCACCGTGAGGACGACGACGTTGCCCTCGACGGCCACGCTCACCTCCACCGCGCCCGCCGCGTGCCGTTGGGCGTTGTCCAGGAGGTTGGCAAGGACCCGGGCCAGTTGCGTCCTGCTGCCGGTCACCGCGAGCGACTCGCCCTCCAGCGCCACGGCGGGGGCGAACCGGTCGGTCGCGGCGCGCGCGGCCACCTCCTCCAGGACCAGGTCCGCGAGGTCGACGCGTGCGTCCGCCGGACTCTCCCCGGCGTCCAGCCGGGCGAGGAGGAGCAGGTCGATCGCGAGATGCTGGAGGCGTACGACGTCCTGGACGAGGCCGTGGGTGTCCAGCAGCTCCGGATGCGCCTCGGCGACCTCCAGTTGGGTGCGCAAGTTGGCTATGGGACTGCGCAGTTCGTGGGAGGCGTCGGCGATGAAACGGTGCTGCCGCTCGATCGAACCCTCCAGGGCGGCCAGTGTCTGGTTGGTGGTGCGGGCCAGCCGGGCGATCTCGTCCCCCGACCGGGGCTCCGGCACTCTGCGGGACAGATCGCCGCTTCCGGTGATCTCCGCCATCTCGGCACGGATGCCCTCCACCGGCCTCAGCGCGCGCCGGGTGACCAGCCATGTCACCGCCGCCACGACGGCGAGCAGGAACGGCAGGCCGGTCAGCAGCGACTTCGTGACCTGGTCCAGGGTGGCCTGCTCCTCCTCCAGGGAGATCCCCGCGTAGACGGTGTAGGTGCGGCCGTCGTAGGTGGTGCCCTGAACGGCGGCGAAGCTGTAGTCGTGGGTCCTGCCGGCCACGGTGGCCCGGATCGTGCGCCGCTGGACGTCGGTGCCGACCTTTCCGCGCGGGGGACTGCTGGTGGCTCCCGTCCCGCTGTCCTCGCCGCCGCCGTTCCCGGAGTGGTCGTCCCCGCCGCCGTGGTCGTCGCCGGTCGGATCCCCGCTCCTGCCGTCGTCGCTCCCGCCGCTGCCGCCGTGGTCGTCGGAACCGCGGCCCCGCCCGTGGTCGTCCACCGGAGCCGCGATGCGACCGATCCCGTTGGGCACAGGGACGTGGACCGCGGCGAGCACGCCACCGGAGGCGCCCGTACGGCCGTTCGCGTGCGCGGTCGTACCGGTCGCGTCCGCCGTCCCGGACGCCGATGGCGAAGACGGTACGAACGCAGCACCCGACCGGGAGGGTGACGGCACAGCGGACGCGGCTGCCGTGGGGGTCGAGGACACTGCGGACCCGGGTGCGACGGTGCTGTCCGCGGCCGGGGCGTAGTCGGCGACAGGCGCACGGCCCGCGAGTGCGGCACCGGCGCCCAGTACCCGCCCGGCCGAGTCGACGACCTGGACCACGCGCCCGTCCTCGGGTAGGTCGAGCCGGTCGAACCGGCCGTTCAGCGCGTCCTGGGAACCGGCCACCGTACGGGCGGTGACCTCGGCCTCCAGGCCGGCCCGACCGGTGAGGTTGTGCCGCAGCACCGTGACCACGCCGAAGCCCGCGACGACCAGTGCGAGGCAGACCACCACGGTGGCCGCGAGCGCCGCGCGCGCCCGGACCGACGCCGGCGGCCTAGGCATCGCGTCCCCCATCGGCCTCCAGGCGGTACCCCGCGCCGCGCACCGTCCTGATGGAGCGGCGTCCGAAGGGCACGTCGATCTTGCGGCGGAGCGCGCTCACATAGACCTCGACGATGTTCGGGTCACCGGCGTAGGCGAAGTCCCAGACGTGCGCGAGGATGTCGGCCTTCGACACCACCTCGCCGGCATGTCGTGCGAGCTGCTCCAGTACCGCGAACTCCTTGGTGGTGAGGACGACTTCCTCCCCGTCACGGGTCACGCGACGGGCTCCCGGATCGAGACTCAGGCTGCCGACGCGCAGGACGGGCGAGCCGGTGCGGGCACGGCGGCGCAGCAGAGCACGGATACGGGCCTGGAGGACGACGTAGGAGAAGGGTTTTGTCAGGTAGTCGTCGGCGCCGGTGTCCAGACCCTCCGCCTCGTCGTATTCACCGTCCTTGGCGGTCAGCATCAGGATGGGCGTGTCGTCCCCGTCGTCGCGGAGCGAGGCACAGACCCGGTAGCCGTTCAGACCGGGCAGCATGATGTCGAGCACGATCAGGTCGTACTCCTGCTCACGGGCCAAGTGCAGTCCGTCGACGCCGTCATGGGCCACATCCACGGCGAAGCCCTCGGCGGCCAGTCCGCGTGCGAGGGCGGTGGCGAGACGTCGCTCGTCCTCGACTATCAGCAGGCGCATGCCGTCAGGGTGGCAGAACCTTCCTGAAGACGGGTTCAGGTTGCTTCAGCCTGGCTTCAGGGTGCGCGGCGCACGGTGGTTCCCGTCCGGTCGAACACACCGGACGGACCCCGTGGACCGGCCGCGGGGCGAAGGAAGGGACACGTCATGAACAGTTCCCGGTTCACCGGCCGCCGCCGCACCCTCGCAGCCGTGTTCGTCGCTGCGGCGGTGATCGGCGCAGGCGCCGTCACCGCCACGGCCGTCACCTCACCGAGCAGCGGTCAGCCGGCTCCCGGTCCGGCCGCCTCATCGACACACCACCAGCGGCACGGTGCGGACGACCGGGGCGTGGACGACCACGGCCGCCACTCGGGAACGGACGACGACTCGCGCACCGGTTCGGACGACTCCCGCACCGCACCGGCGACCCGGGCTGTGCCGGGCGGCGCCGTGGAGGACAGGCCGCACGCCGACGACCATCCGACCGCGCATCACAGCCGCTCCGGCGACCGGAGCCCCGAGGCCCGGCACCACGCCGACGACCCGGCCGGCGACGACCACGGCGGTGTAAGGGGTCACGGTGCTGACGACCCCGCCGGCGACGACCACCACGGGCGCGGCTCGCACGGCGGTGGGGACGACCACTGACGGCGGCGGCCACGCAGGCGACAGACCGACAAATCGACAGAGGCCGAACGTCGGCGGATCCGCGGGCGCGGCTGACGGCAAGGCCCGCGGGTCGGTCGACCCGCGGGCCTTGCCGCCCTCGCCGTCCTTCGAGCTGCTTCCCCGATCCGGGTGCCAGGCGGCCGCTGCGGCGGTCGAGAACCAGCCGGGGGTCCCCCGCCGGGCGCCGAGGTCGTGCAGCACGATCGCTGCCGTCTGCCGTCTGCCGTCTGCCGTCCGCCCGGCACATCCATACACGCGTGGCGACAGCCGGTGGACGCTGTTCAGCGCTCGCCGTTCGGGGCGCCGTGCGGAGCCGAGGAGGCTTGCGCCGCTTCCGTGAGTGCGACGACGAACTCGTCCAGATCGGCTCCGAGGGGGGTGTCGCAGTCCCAGACGGCCTCGTAGGCGATCTCGACGGGCTCTCCGCCCTGGTGAAGGGGGCGGCAGCTGGTGTGGTCGAGTGTGATCTTGGAGCGGGGCAGGAGTGCCGCACCGAGGCCTATCGCCGCCCACTCGTCGACCGCGCGGAAGCTGGCGGCCTCGCCCGGGTAGGGGTGCAGGACCAGGTCGTTGCCGTGGAAGAGCTCGGTGGTGAAGGTGGTCAGTCCGCAGGTGGCGGGTCCGAGGATGTAGGAGGCGTGCGCCACGGCACGCAGTTCGACGGGGGAGTCGTCCCCGGGTCCGGCGGGATCGATCACGACCACCGGTTCACTAGCGATGACGCGGTGGCGGAAGGCGGGCATTCCGGGAACGGCGGGGACGAGGACGATGTCCAGGCGTCCCGCCTCCAGGTCGCCGCGCAGAGGCTCGAGGTCCGCCTCCCGCAGTACCAGATCGCGTGGACGGTCCAGGGTGCGAGCGACCTGGAACGCATGGGCCACGAGGTCGGACCCGATCAGGGGCGACACCCCCATGCGGATCATGTCGACGGCCGGACGGGCCAGCCGCCGGCTCTCCGCGACCAGGGTGTCGAGGGCGCCGAGGACATGGTCGATCAGGGGGAGGACCAGGGCGCCGTGCGCGGTGGGCTTCACCCCCCGCGGTGACCGGTCGAAGAGCCTGACACCCAGTTCCTCCTCCAGCCGGGCAACGCCGTTCGACAGGGCCGGCTGCGTCACCCCGTAGGCCCGTGCGGCGGCGCTGAAGGACTTCAGACCGGAGACGGCCTGGGCATAACGCAAGGCCTCGATGTTCACGACTCTCTCCTCTGCGCCATAACGGCCCGCTATACCCCCATTTCCCATGATCCTCTACCGCTGCTGCGAGGGGCGCCCTATGGTCAATGACGTCGGGTTATACCGGGGCATACGGAGAGAATTCTATTGATCCTCGCGATCAGTGACGGACACATGCATATCTCTTCACCGTCGCCGGATCGTCAGCGATGTGGAGGCATGCCTGGGCTTCCGGGTTTTCTCAGTCCTTCGGCTGCCCTGGCTCGGCGTGAGACGGACACGCCCCGTGCATCGGACCCGACCGCCGGCGGCCGTGTCTCGTGCCAAGTCGTCAACGCGCGGAAAAGCAAGATCAGGAGAACAGCATGTCCAGCAGCACCCTCGACTTCACCGGGCGGAAGGTCGTCGTCATCGGCGGCACCAGCGGTATGGGGCTGGCCACCGCCCGCCGCGTCCTCGAGGGCGGCGGCAGTGCCGTCGTCACCGGCCGGAGCCAGGCCGGCGCAGCCAAGGCCGCGGACGAGCTGGCCGCATCCGGAAACGCCGTCGGCCTCGGCGCCGACCTGTCCGACCGCGCGGCGGTGGACCGTCTGAGCGAACAGCTGACGGAGCAGCACGCCGACGCCACCCTGCTCGTCAACTCCGCCGGAATCTTCGAGCCCAAGTCCTTCCTGGAACACACCCAGGACGACTACGACCGCTACCAGGCCATCACCCGGGCCTTCTACTTCGTGACCCAGACCGTCGCCGGCAACATGATCGCCCGTGGCAGCAGGGGCTCGATCGTCAACATCGGTGGCATGCTGGCGCACCAGGCCATGGCGGCAACGCCTTCCTCGGCGTACTCCGTGGCCAAGGCCGGCCTGCACTCCCTCACCCAGCACCTGGCCATGGAACTCGCCCCGCACGGCATCCGCGTCAACACCGTCGCCCCCGCCGTGGTGCGCACCCCCATCTACGAGGCCTTCCTCCCCAAGGACGAGATCGACTCCACGCTCGACGGGTTCAACAGCTTTCACCCCCTCGGTCGCGTCGGAACCCCCGACGACGTCGCCCCCACCGTCGCCTTCCTCCTGTCCGATCAGACCGACTGGGTCACCGGCGCCACCTGGGACGTCGACGGCGGCGTCCGGGCCGGACGCAACCTCTACTGACCGGCCGTCACCCGCCCACCCCTCGACCGGAAGCACAGGAGCGCATCGTGTCCTACCACGAGCACACCGACCACCAGTACGCCCGGCACATCCGCGCCGGCGCACCTGCAGCCTTCAAGGCCTTCATGGCCTGGGACGCCGAGGTCCTGCGTGGCAGCAACAACGTCATCCCGGCCAAGTACACCGAACTCATGGCCGTGGCCGTGGCGTTGACCACCCAGTGCGCCTACTGCATCGAGGCACACACCAAGGCAGCGCACTCCGCGGGCGCGACCCAGCAGGAACTCGCGGAGACCGTCATGACCGCCGCGGCCCTGCGTGCGGGCGGCAGTTACGCACACGGGTTCATGGCCATGAAGTTCTTCGGCCAGGCCGACAAGAGCGCCACACCGTGAGCTGACACGGCCGACCACCCCTGTCGGCCTGCCGTGAGCACCCGGCCGCCACCCCACAGCCGTGGGTGGCGGCCGGGTCGCAGCCCGCCCGGCTTCCAGCCCGTCATGACAAGGCCGGGGCCGGTTGTGCGCCGCTACTTGTCGTGGCCCTCTGCGAGGGTGTGCGCGACGAGGGCGTTGGCGTGGCCGTGCCCGAGACCGTGCTCGGCCTTGAGCCAGTTCACGAGCTCCATGTGCTTCGTCAGGGGCGAGGACAGGATGAGCTCCTTCCACTCCGAAACCGGGCGACCGTACTTCTTCTCGATGGAAGGAAAGTAGCTGGCAGGGCCCTTGACGGCGTCGGTCATGTCGGCAATACCCCATCTCTGGATGCTGGTTGTTGAGGACTGCCGGCCGCGCCGCACGTCCACCGGGCCGCGTAGCAGTGTTGTCGCTCATTCGACTGATGGGTGGCGCGTGGATCATCGGTCGGCGAATGTGCGCTGCGTCACAGTTCGCTGCCGGGTGTGCACGCACATGCGCCGCGGGCTCGCCCGGCGGGACCGGCCTGACTTCGCCTGAGACCGCCGTCCCGGCGTCGAGAGCGCCGTCCCTGCCCCGTCAGGCATCGGGGCAGATGTACGCCCTCGCCGCCGCCAACACGGTCTGTGCCGCTGCCGGGTTCAAGTCCGGCACCTGGGTGGAGAACCGCCGCTGCATGTTGCCGATCTGTGTGGGCCCGGGCTTGTGCCGCAGGATGTCGAGACAGCCGTTGCGCCCATTGTCGACGGCCTCGTCCGGGTCGGCGGTCAACCGCTGGTCCGCTGTTTCGAGAGTCTGCAGGTAGGCCCTGCGGTGCGGGCCGTCGGGCCCGGACACGCCCGGTACCTCGGCGCCGTCGTCGGTGCCCGAGTCGGCCGACGAGGTCGTCGCCGTCGACACGGTCGAGTTGATCTCCACACGACTGCTCGGCGTTGAGGTGTCAGGCGTGTCGGCGCCCCCGGCGGCTGCGCATCCGCTGAGGACGAGCACGGCGAGCGACGCGCCCGCTACTACTGCATTTCGTGACATCCAGTCAGCATGCGGGCCGTAACCGGCACATGTACGCATCGTGACGGATTCGTGACAGCCTGAGAGGGGGTGCTCGAATCCGCGGCCGGTGATCGGGGCCCGGCGCTCTCCGCGCCGCTGAGGGCAACGCCTCGTCGAAGTCGAAGAGGGTCTGGGCGGCGACCGCATGGACTCCAGGTGCGGGCCGTGGACGGGGGCGGCCGGGCGAGCGTGTCCGCGAGCAACGCAAGGTGGGGCGTACCGCCACATGGCGAAACCTGTGCTGCGCGCAGGGCGTCTGTACGATGCCCGCGCGTCGGGCTTCACGCACCTCGCGGACAACGGCGTCCCGGACCGCACCCGGGCCGGGCCGGCAGGGCACTGCGACGTGAGGACCACGGAGAACCGGTACGTGAAGCCGGATGTGGAGGATCTTCGCACGGCCGTCACGACTTGGGAGGGTCTGCATGGGTCCCCGGGCGTACATACCGGGCGGTCGTGAGAAGTTGTGAGATATGAGAGCGTGAGCGGCGTGAGTCAGACACCCCCCACACCCCTGCAATACCGCTTTGACGGGCCAGAAGACGCTCCAGTCCTGATCCTGGGTCCGTCCCTCGGTACAACATGGCACATGTGGGACCGCCAGGTCCCCGAGCTCGCCGAGCAGTGGAGGGTCTTCCGGTTCGACCTGCCCGGGCACGGCGGAGCGCCCGCGTACCCGGCGGGTTCCGTCGGTGATCTCACCGTCCGGCTGCTCGCCACGCTGGACGCGCTCGGTGTGCAGCGTTTCGGCTACGCGGGCTGTGCGCTCGGCGGTGCCATCGGGGTGGAGCTCGCACTGCGTCACCCCGAGCGCCTCGCCTCGCTCGCCCTGATCGCCGCCTCGCCTCGCTTCGGCACCGCCGACGAGTTCCGTCAGCGCGGCGTGATCGTGCGGACGAACGGCCTCGACCCGATCGCCCGGACCGCCCCGGAGCGCTGGTTCACCGGTGGGTTCGCGGCGGCCCAGCCCGCGATCACCGAGTGGGCGGTGCAGATGGTGCGCACCACCGACCCCGGTTGCTACATCGCGGCCTGCGAGGCGCTCGCCGCCTTCGACGTACGGGCTGAACTGGGCCGTATCGGTGTGCCGACCCTGGTCCTGGTCGGCGCGGACGACCAGGTGACCGGACCGGCCGAGGCGCGCACCCTCGTCGCCGGGATACCGGACGCACGCCTCGCGGTCGTCCCCGGCGCCTCCCACCTGGTGCCCGTCGAGCAGCCCGCGGCGGTCACGGATCTGCTCGCCCACCACTTCGCGACCGCGTGGCACCCCGGGTACGACGCAGCGACCGGCCAGATGGCCGCCATCGCGGCGCCTCCCGTGAAGCCGGTGCTGTCCGGCCCCGTGCCGACGGCGCCCGTGGCCGAGATCGCCCCGGCCGTCCGGCCTCCGGTGCCGTCGGGCAGGGCGGACACGTACGACACGGGGATCAAGATCCGCCGCGAGGTCCTCGGTGACGCGCACGTGGACCGGGCTCTTGCCTCGGCGGACGACTTCTCCGGGGACTTCCAGGAGTTCATCACCCGGTACGCGTGGGGCGAGATCTGGGACCGGCCGGGTCTGGACCGGCGCTCGCGCAGCTGTGTCACCCTCACCGCGCTCGTCGCGGGCGGCCATCTGGACGAACTCGCGTTCCACACCCGGGCGGCCCTGCGCAACGGACTCACTCCGGAAGAGATCAAGGAAGTGCTGCTCCAGGCGGCGGTCTACTGCGGCGTACCGGCCGCGAACAGCGCGTTCAAGGTGGCGCAGCGGGTCATCCGGGAGGAGACGACCCCTCTGGAGTGACGTTCTGCCGGGTGGTGGGAGCACCATGCTCGGCGGGACCCGGCAGACCGGGCCGGGGCAGGATGGGGTCATGAAGCTCACGAAGAAGTCGCACGCCTGCATCCGGCTCGAGAAGGACGGGCGCACGCTCGTCATCGACCCCGGCGCCTTCAGCGAGGAGGACGCGGCGGTCGGCGCCGACGCCATCCTCGTGACCCACGAGCACATGGACCACTTCAGCGAGGACCGGCTGCGGGCCGGGATGGAGGCCAACCCCGGCGCCGAGATCTGGACGCTCGCCTCCGTCGCGGAGCAGATCTCGGCGGCCTTCCCGGGCCGTGTGCACACCGTCGGCCACGGCGACACCTTCACCGCCGCGGGCTTCGACGTCCAGGTGCACGGCGAGCTGCACGCCGTGATCCACCCGGACATTCCGCGCATCACCAACGTCGGTTTCCTGATCGACGGCGGGAAGGTCTTCCACCCGGGCGACGCGCTCACCGTCCCCGGCCGGGCGGTGGAGACGCTGATGCTCCCCGTGATGGCTCCCTGGAACAAGATCTCCGAGGTCATCGACTACGTCCGCGAGGTCCAGCCGCAGCGTGCCTACGACATCCACGACGCCCTGCTGACGGACCTGGCCCGGCCGATCTACGACAACCAGGTCGGCGCGCTGGGCGGCGCCGAGCACTTGAGGCTGACGCCGGGGGCGTCGGCGGAGGTCTGAGCGCCGCGGCAGCCGGGAGGTCGGGCCGGAGCGGGCTCCGCGGGGACGCGGGGGACCGTTGTCGTACCCGCCAGGTAGGTTGTGGGACATGCGCATCGCCACCTGGAACGTGAACTCGATCACCGCCCGCCTCCCGAGGCTCCTGGCCTGGCTGGAGAGCAGCGGCACGGATGTGTTGTGTCTCCAGGAAGCCAAGGTCGCCGAGCAGCAGTTCCCGTACGAGCCGCTGCGCGAGCTGGGCTACGAGGCCGCTGTGCACGCCACCGGCCGGTGGAACGGCGTCGCGGTGCTCTCCCGAGTCGGCATCGAGGACGTGGTCAAGGGCCTGCCCGGCGACCCGGGCTACGAGGGCGTCGAGGAGCCCCGCGCCGTATCCGCGACCTGCGGCCCGGTCCGCGTCTGGTCGGTGTACGTGCCGAACGGCCGCGAGGTGGACCATCCCCACTACGCGTACAAGATCCAGTGGTTCGAGGCCCTGAAGGCGGCCGTGGCGGGCGACGCCGCGGGCGGCCGCCCGTTCGCCGTGCTGGGCGACTACAACGTGGCCCCGACGGACGACGACGTCTACGACGTGGCGGCCTTCGAGGGCGCGACCCATGTCACCCCGGCCGAGCGGGCCGCCCTGGCCGAGCTGCGGGAGACGGGTCTCACGGACGTCGTCCCGCGCCCGCTGAAGTACGACCACCCGTACACCTACTGGGACTACCGCCAGCTCTGCTTCCCGAAGAACCGCGGCATGCGCATCGACCTGGTCTACGGCAACACCTCGTTCGCGGCCGCGGTCAAGGACGCGTACGTGGACCGTGAGGAGCGCAAGGGCAAGGGCGCGTCGGACCACGCGCCGGTGGTGGTGGACCTGGAGGTCTAGGGAGTTCCCCCCGGTGTCACTCTGGTGCGACCCGTCGTACCGGTGACACGCTGGGGCCATGAACATCCCCTTCCTGGGCACCTGGCGCAAGAAGCGCGGCCCCGCCCGTGGCGTCGTGGTGTTCTCCGAGGGCGACATCGATACGATCTCCGTCGCCCAGCTGCTCTCCGAGTGCGAGTTGCTGCGCTCCCAGGCCGAGGACGCCGGCGTAGAACTCGACGACTCCGCGGCGTCCCTGGAGGCGCTCGACCAGCTCGTCCCGCGCTGGCGTGACGACGAGGAGACCCTGCCCTGGCTCGGGAACGACGCGGGACTCTACCTGGGCACGGTCATCGTGCGCACGGTCCCCGGTGCCGCCTGGGAGATCCGGCCGAACGGCCGTCCCGTCGTACGGCTGTCCTCCGGGCGTGAGCTCGATGTGGTGGCCGACGGCCTGACCTGGGCCTCCACGGGCGCTCCGGAACTGTCGTATGTGTATGCCGAGGCGGCCGAGGCGTAGCCCCACCCCGATCGGCACCCTGTAAATACGGCTAATGCCCGAACGGTGCGTGTCGGGTGTCGAGCGCGCCCGCCTCTGGATAGCTTGCGGGACCTGCGACACGGCTGAGCGACTAGGGCGGGCAGGGCATGGCGGTCGATCCGCTGATCGAGCTTCACGGCGTGAACAAGTGGTACGGCGACCTGCACGTCCTGCAGAACATCGATCTCACGGTCGGCAAGGGTGAGGTGGTTGTGGTCGTCGGGCCCTCGGGGTCCGGCAAGTCCACGCTCTGCAGGACGATCAACCGGCTCGAGACCATCCAGTCCGGCGCCATCAGGCTCGACGGCCGGCCGCTCCCCGAGGAGGGCAGGGCCCTCGCTCGCCTCCGCGCCGACGTGGGCATGGTGTTCCAGTCCTTCAACCTCTTCGCCCACAAGACGGTGCTGCAGAACGTCTCACTCGCCCCGGTGAAGGTCCGCGGGCGCAGGAGGGACCAGGCCGACACACGCTCGATGGAACTCCTGGACCGTGTCGGCCTCGCCTCACACGTGTCCAAGTACCCGGCCCAGCTCTCCGGCGGTCAACAGCAGCGGGTCGCGATCGCCCGGGCCCTGGCCATGGACCCCAAGGCGCTCCTGTTCGACGAGCCGACCTCCGCACTCGACCCCGAAATGATCAACGAGGTCCTGGAGGTGATGCGCCGGCTCGCGCGCGACGGCATGACGATGGTCGTGGTCACCCACGAGATGGGCTTCGCGCGGGCCTCCGCCAATCGCGTCGTCTTCATGGCCGACGGCCGCCTGGTCGAGGACCGCACCCCCGAGGAGTTCTTCACCAACCCGCGCAGCGACCGCGCCAAGGACTTCCTGTCCAAGATCCTCAAGCACTGACCGGGGGAGTCCGACCGTGATCCGTACCCGACGTGTGTGGGCCGCACTGGCACTGCTCATGGCGCTGGCGGCCGCAGCCTGCGGCAAGGAGGGCAGTCCCCCCACCAAGGGGCCCGCCACCGACAGGCTGCCGCACTACCAAGTGGCCCGGGGGTTCCGGCTCCCCGAGTCGCCCACCTGGAATCGGGCGAAGAAGCGCGGCTACTTCGTCGTCGGCGCCAAGGAGGACCAGCCCTACCTCGGGGAGCGGGACCCCGCCACCGGCACCTTCTCCGGCTTCGACATCGAGATCGCGAGGATGATGTCGGCCTCGCTCGGCCTGGCTCCGGAGACGATCCGTTTCCGGACCATCGCCTCGGCCAACCGCGAAACCGCCCTGCAGAACGGGCAGATCGACTACTACGTCGGCACCTACACCATCAACGCCCTGCGCAAGAAGCTCGTGGGTTTTGCCGGACCGTACTTCATGGCCGGCCAGGACCTTCTGGTTCGCCAGGACGAGCACGGCATCGACGGCCCGCAGGACCTCGGCGGCAAGCGCGTGTGCTCGGTCGCCGGTTCGACCCCGTACCAGCGCATGAAGAAGGACTACCCGAAGGTGGTCCTGGTCGCGTACGACACCTACTCCGTCTGCGTCGACAATCTGCTCACCTATCAGGTCGCCGCCGTGACCACCGACGACGCCATTCTCATCGGCTTCGCGGCGAAGGCACCGGACGAACTCCGGGTCGTCGGCAGGCCTTTCTCCGAGGAGCCCTACGGCATCGGGGTTCCGCGCAAGGACAACGCCCTCAGATTCGCACTCGACGACGCACTGGAGGCCCGTATGAAGGACGGCGACTGGAAGAAGGCGTTCGAGGCGACCCTCGGCCTGTCCGGGGTGCCCGCGCCCGCCCCGCCGGCCATCGACCGCTACCCCGCGACCTGAGCGAGGCACGCGTGAACGTACTGACCGACAACATCTCCGTCTTCGCCGAGGGCTTCCTCGGTACCGTCGAACTCACCGTCTACTCCTCCCTGCTGGCCCTCGCCCTCGGCTTTGTGATGGCCTCCTTCCGGGTCGCTCCCGTGCGCTCCCTGAGGGTGTTCGGCACCGCGTGGGTGGCGGTCCTGCGCAATACGCCGCTCACCCTGCTGTTCTTCGCGGTCCTGCTCGGGCTGCCGCGCTTCGGGCTCGTGCTGCCCTTCACGGTGTTCGCCGTCCTCGCGCTCGGCTGCTACACCTCGGCGTTCATCTGCGAGGCACTGCGTTCGGGCATCAACACCGTTCCCACGGGCCAGGGAGAGGCGGCCCGCAGTCTCGGCATGTCCTTCGGGCAGACGCTGTCGCACGTCGTTCTGCCGCAGGCCTTCCGGACGGTCATCCCGCCGGTCGGCTCCATCCTGATCGCGCTCGCCAAGAACTCGGCGATCGCCGGGGCGTTCAGCGTCACCGAACTGCTCGGCACCTACCGGACCCTGAGCGAGCTCGGCTACAACATCGTCTGGACGTTCCTCTGGATCGCCGTCGGCTATCTGGTCGTCACAGGCGTCATCAGCGCGGTCTTCAACGTCCTGGAACGCCGCTGGGGAATCGCCCGATGATCGTCAAAGCCGCGGCGGCCACTGCCCTTTACGACATTCCGGGACCGAGGGCCCGCAGGCGGCACCGCCTCTTCGGGGTCCTCGCCACCGTCGTCCTCCTCGCCCTGCTCGGCTGGATCATCCATCTCCTCTTCTCCACCGGCCAGTTCACGTACACGAAGTGGATGCCCTTCGAGTACAAGGGAATCCAGGAACTTCTGCTGCGCGGCCTCGGCAACACGCTCAAGGCCTTCGCGATCGCGGCCGTGCTCTCCCTGGCCCTGGGCGGGCTCCTCGCCGTTGGGCGACTCTCCGAACACGCCCCGGTGCGCTGGTTGTCCACGCTCGTCGTCGAGTTCTTCCGGGCCATGCCGCTGCTGGTGATGATCTTCTTCATCTTCGTGGCGCTGAAGGTGCAGCCCCTGCCCGCGCTGGTCGCGGGTCTGACCCTCTACAACGGCTCGGTGCTCGCCGAGGTCTTCCGTTCGGGCATCAACTCCGTGGACCGGGGCCAGAAGGAGGCCGCGTACGCGCTGGGCATGCGCAAGACACAGGTCATGTCGTACGTCCTGGTGCCGCAGGCCGTACGGGCCATGCTGCCCGCCATCATCAGCCAGTTGGTGGTGGCGCTGAAGGACACGTCCCTGGGCTTCCTTATCACCTACGAGGAATTCCTCCACGCCGGCAAGCTCATCGCGTCGAACCTCGACTACGATTTGCCGTTCATCCCCGTGGTGATGGTGATCTCACCGATCTACATCGGGATGTGCATGCTGCTCTCCTGGGTCGCGCAGTGGGTGTCCCGGTGGGAGCGGCGCAGTCCCAAGACCGAGGCCGTGGACGTCGAGACGGCCGGGGCGGGGACGCTGCTGCCGGGTGGGGTTCCCCCCACGGCCCCGGGACCGTAGGGGGAGGGGGGCAGCAGCCATAGGGCCGGGCCCGGCCGGCGGCAGCCGGAGATCACTGCTCGCGCAGCGGAACGGACACATAGGAAGGATCGTCCGCAGGCGAGGAGAAGGTCAGCTGTGCGCCGGACGGGTTGTGCTCGATATAGAGCGGGTCGACCGTGTCGACGACCAGGGCGAGCCGGTGCCCGGCCGGTACGTCGTAGGCCGTGGAGAACAGATCCAGGTCGACGCCGAACGGCTTGCCGGGCGTCCGCCCGTACCAGGTGTACGGCGCGTTGCTGACCAGCTTGCCGAGGCCGAGCGGACCCACGTCGTAGAGATAGGCGACGAGGGTGCCGCTCGCCTTGGTGCCGGTGACCGTGGTGTGCATCTTCACGGTGCCGCGGATCCGCTGGGCGGTCGCGTACTTCCCCGACTGCCACACCGCGGCCCAGCGGCGCGGCAGGAGCGGGATCCACGCGGCGGGGGGCGCCTGGGCGACCTGGTCGAGGATGCTGGAGAGGAAGATGATTCCGCCGTCCGCGCCGGAGTCGACGTTCGCGTGGATTCCGTGCGTCCCGGCGAGGTCGATCTTCCTGCTGGTCGCGGCCACCGACTTCCAGTCCGGATAGCCCTCGTAACCGCCCGCGGAGCGGGACTTGAGCTGTACCGGCTGCTCGCGGTCGATGCCGTTGTCCACGCCCTTGAGGTAGTGGTCGAGCCACCGCCGGGTGTCCGTCCACACGTCGTTGGGCAGTCCGAACAGGCCGGTCAGTTCGGCCGTGGCATGGTCGCCCGGACGTAGCTCCAGCCTCTTCGGGCCCGTCAGCTTCTCGTAGAAGTCGGCGTACCCGTTCGCCGGGAAGATCGTGTCGCCCCAGGCGTTGGCGAGCATGACGGCCGCGCCGTTGCGGTTGATCCGGTCGACGTAGGTCGCGGGTGAGCGCTTCTCGCCCCAGGCGATCAGCTCCGGTTCCTTGGAGAGGTCGGAGGCGTAGAAGTCGTTGAACACCTGCCTCACCTCAGGGCTTTCACGGCCGGTGAGCGTTGCGGCGCCGTCCAGCAGGGCGGCCGCCTGGATGTGCTGGGTGCGGCCTGAGTAGATCGAACCGATCAGGTCCGACCAGCCGCTGAGGGAGGCGACCGCCTTGATGCGTCTGTCGTGAGCTGCCGCCAGCAGGCTGATGCCGGCGCCGTAGGAGACGCCCGCCATGCCGATGTGCCCCGCGTCCGCCGGGGTGTTGGCGAGGGCCCAGTCGATGACCTTGGAGGCGTCGGCCGTGTCGGGTGGGCCCGCCACCTCTATTCGTCCGCCGGACTGCCAGAAACCACGCACGTTGTAGGTGACCACGACATAGCCGGAGTCGGCGAGCTCCCGGGCCTGGGCCAGGTACTCGACCTGCGGCAGGCCCCAGCTCGTGGGGAGCACGACGAGCGGATAGCGCCGTGTGCCGTCGGCGTCCGCGGGCGTGACGACGTTCGCCTTGAGCACCGTGCCGCCGTCGCCTGTGATGTCGACGAACCGAACGCCGCCGACGGCCTGTGCGGAGGGGGCGAGGCCGAGGACGCTGCCGGCGACCAGCGTCGCCGAGACGGCGCCCACGGTGGTGGTGCGCAGCGCCTTGCGGGCGGCCCCGCCCGTCTTCCGCCGCTCTGCTCGACGGCGCTTCCCGCCCCCATGCGTCATGGGTCACTCCTCACTCGTGTCAGTGCAAAGTGACCCGACGGTAACCTTCGCCGTTTACCAGAGGTAACCCGTCGGTAAGTTACGCACGAGTAACGATTGTTGACGCCTGGAGGAACCTAGGAGGCGCGATGGGACGTGCGAGCGGCGGGCACGGGTGCGGGAGCCTGCGCGACCCTCGTGACATCGCCCACCAGCTCGACCACATCCGGTCCGTACGCCTGGGAGTTGACGACCTTCAGCAGCAGGACGAAGGAGCCCGAGCCGTACTTGCGCGCCAGGCGTTCGTGATGGCGCGCGAGGTAGCGGGTCGCCGCCTGGTTGGTGATCGCGCGCTGGCCGCAGAAGAGGAAGACGGGTCTCGATCCGCGGCCCAGGTCCGCGGTGAGCCGCGCGAGGACGACGTACTCCGCCTTGCCGGACTCGAGTTGGTACTTCTCCCCGCCGATCCGGAACGCACCGCGTTCCGGGCCCGGTTCGGGATCGGTGTTGACCTGGACGCCGGGCAGGAGGGAGTTGAGGTGCGCCGCCATGCGGCGGTTCGAGGAGGGTCCGCCGACGCAGAACTCGGTGCGCTCACCGAAGCCCTGCTGAGCCGCGTCATGTGCGACCACCTGGGCGTTGGCGCCGCAGTCCTTGATGAGCGCGGAAAGCTCCAGCAGGGCGAACACGTCGTGGCGCATGACCGTCAACTCCGCGCCGCCCGCCTCGCGGTTGACCACGAGCAGCGACTCCGAATTGTCGGGGAGCCCGAAGAACGCCTGCTTCCGCCGGAGTTTCCGCCTCCATATGTAGGTACGAGCCAGCCAGCCGAGGGCAGCGCTGATGCCCGCCGCGACTACCCCGAGGACGATGTTGCGCACGTCGTCGTTCATGGGCGCGCATGCTAGCGGCTCCGGACGACGATCAGGCGCTCAGCGCCGGCCGGAGTGCTGCCGAGCAGGTCCTGCATCCGCCCGTTCGGGATCCCGCCGAGGCCCTCGCCGCATCCGTTGCTGATCGGCAGCCGGTGGGAGGGGCAGTGCTCGGCGAGAGCGGCGAGACGCGGACGCGAAAGCCGGCGCGGTCACACGCCTTGCGTGCCGGCGATCACAGCATAGTGACGAAAGTCACCCGTCATGGCGGCAATTCTCACGTAACCAGGACGTATTTACCCATTCCGCTACAGATCCGGTGGCCTCGTCAAAAGCTGCTTCAGGCGCAGGCCTGCGCACTTGAGTAGCCGTACTCAGGTGTGCGGCTACCGTCCGCCTCAGGATGGTGGGCATGTTGCAGTGGGTCCTGGACGTCGGCCTGGCGGTCCTGTTGTCAGGGCTCGAGGTGGCGGCGTCAGCTGCCTTTTGGTTTGCCGAAGCCATGAAGAAGTGGGCCGTCAAGGGAGGGCCGGTTCCTGGTGCGACGAGGCGGCTCTTCCTGGTGATGAGCGTGGGACCGACCTCCCTGGCGTTGATCGGCTACGGCCTCTCTTGGGCCGACCTGCCGGTGGCCTGCGCGTCTCAAGCGGCCTTGGCTGCACTGCTCACGTTGATGCTGAGCCTGGGTGCAGGAACCGAATGCGGCAAGCGCATCAGCAGATACCGGCTGCGCCGCCGTCTTCGCCGAGAACGTCGCCACTGGCACGAGTCGCAGCGCGAGGGCGGCGGACAGGCTTCGGCTCCGGTCCGCCGGCGGTAGCCCCGCCGCGGCCTCGATACACGCCCTGACGGCGTTCACAGGCCGAGCTCGGCATTGCCCGGCTGCACACCCCGCCCTCGTGGGGTGACTCCCGCCCTCCCCGGCTCGGAGAACGGTCAGTCGATACAGAACTCATTGCCCTCGATGTCCAGCATCGGGATGCACGACTCGTTTTCCTCATCGGCGTACAGAGTCTGCACGTGGGTCGCGCCGAGCGCGACCAGCCGTGCGCACTCGGCTTCGAGTGTGGCGAGACGCTCGTCGCCCACGAGCCCGGTGCCGACCCGGACGTCGAGATGCACCCGATTCTTGACGATCTTTCCTTCGGGGACGCGCTGGAAGTACAGGCGCGGTCCGACGCCCGAGGGATCACTGCAAGCGAACCATGATCCCTGCTTCTCGGGGGGGAGGGTGCGATTGAATTCGTCCCAAGTGGTGAACCCCTCCGGTGGCGGCGGCATGACGTACCCCAACACTTCACACCAGAAGCGAGCGAGGCGCTCAGGTTCTGCGCAGTCAAAGGTGACTTGGAACTTCTTGATCGCTGACACCGGCGCACCGTAGCGCATACCAAGGGGACGCCGCCGCTCATTTCTCCCGGCGGATCCGCCCGTCACGGCTCCCGCCGCTCGCTGCCCTCGCAGCTCGTACGGGTGACAGGTCCCGTACGGGCAGGGACGGACGGTGAGGCCTGCGTACGGCGGCATGAGCGCCGTGCGGGGACTGCTACGAGGGGCAGATATACCGGAGGACAGGCGACGCTCGGCTATCTCGATCTGATCGATCTGGACGCGATCCGGGCCGACCCGAAACCGATCATCGGCTACAGCGATATCTCGCTGCTGCACATGGCGTTGCACGCCAAGACCGGCCTCGTCGGCTTCCACGCCGACATCGCCACCCACGGTTTCGGCAGCGACTGGTACACGCTGGGCGACGCCGCCCGTCGCTCCGAGCTGGTCGACCTCTACACCCGCGTGCTCACCAAGGCCGAGGCGCCGGGCGTGCTGCCGGCGGGAGGGGCTTGGGAAGCCTGGCGGCCGGGCCGTGCGCAGGGGCCACTGTTCGGCGGTTTGCTGAACCGCCTGGTCCTACTGCAGGCGACACCGTTCGCGCCGGCCGCCGAACGATTCGACGGGGCCGTGTTGTTCTGGGAGGAGCTGCAGCGGCCGGTCTCGCGGATCTGGAACGACCTGCATACCTTGCGGCTGTCCGGTGTGCTGGACCGGATCGCGGGCAGGGTGGTCGGCATCCCGACCGAGGTCACGCCTCACGACGACGGCGGAGACCGCGCAGTTCTACGCGATGTGGTGCTCGATGTCCTGGGCCGGCGTGACATC
Source organism: Streptomyces sp. NRRL F-5122 (assembly GCF_001507435.1). Taxonomy (GTDB): domain Bacteria; phylum Actinomycetota; class Actinomycetes; order Streptomycetales; family Streptomycetaceae; genus Streptomyces; species Streptomyces lannensis. The sequence goes on along the minus strand of NZ_LMWH01000228.1, from coordinate 236,687 downwards.
CCGGTCCTGGCTCAGGTCGACTTCGGCCACACCTCGCCGAATCTGCCGCTGCCTGTCGGCGTCCGCGCAGACGTGGACGCGGACAACCGGACGCTGTCCCTGCTCGAGTCGGCGGTCGCGGAAGCCTGAGTTCTGTTGGAAATCATTTGGGCCGGGGCATCCTTCTGCCGTAAGTCTGCGGCTCGACAACCGTGCGGCCCTCTACGGGGGGTGATAGGTCCCGTGCGGGCAGGAGCGGGCGGTGAGGTCCGCGCGCGGCTGCGCGCGTTTCTACGTACGGCGATTGTGAAAGCCCCTTGTTCCCCCCGTCGGCTGGGCAGGATGATGCCGACGAGATGCGAGGGGGTGTGGTGGAGGACCTACATGCGCGTGCCGCTCAGGGGGACATCGGGGTAATCGGTGATCTGTTGGAATCACTTCTGGTTCCAGATCGCGTGTCGTCCGACGATCGAGGTCGAGCGCAGGGGGTGACGCCCGAGGTCCTTCGGGTGTGGTTGGACGCGGCCCATGCGCATCGGCCGCGCTCCCACCGATCTGCCGAGGAGTCGTTCGCCCTCTCTCTCGGGCAGGTGGCAAGGCAGCTTGTTTTGCTTGCGAGTGGCACGGGGCAGCCGTGGAACCATCTGCTCTCGCATCGGGTGTTCGTGTGGCCCGTGATAACGACTCCAGAGCTGCGTCAGCCGGTGCCGCTCGAGCCCGGGCCTCCCGTGAGTGTCCAGCCCGGGTACGGCTGTCCTCAGCCCGCCACTCCCGGTCCGGCCCTTGAGGTGCTCGCGTTCGCGGTGACCGTTGGGCTCGTTCCGTTCTTGCAGACGATTGCCACGCAGGCGGCGCAGCGGACTTTCGATGCGGCTCGTGCCGCGTTTCGGGAGCGTCTCGGCCGGGGGGAGGCTCGAGTCTCCGGGCCGTACCTGGTGATTGAGGAGCGGGATGGCCGTGTGGAGTTCCGTGTGCCGAGTGGTATCCCTGACGCGGCGTTGGAAGCGCTCGTCGCCCTCGGCGATCAGGGGTTGGAGCGGCTTGCCAAGGCAGATCCCAAGGGTCGGGCCGTGACTGTGACCTGGAACGCCGGGAGCGGACGTTGGGAGCGGGCCGTCTCCCAACGTTGACCTGTTGCTCGTTCGATCGCCGCATCATCGCGGGCGGTGAGGTCCGCGGGCGGCGGTGCGGGGCGCTCGCGTGGGGCGTGGTCGGGCGGCGAAGCGCAGGCGGTGAGGCCGCTGAAGGTCACGAGTTGGCGAGGCTCGAGGCGACGGGATGGCATTGAAGGCGGCTGAACGCTCATGCTGCTTCGGCGAAAGCACGCCGAAGCAGTGCGCTTGGCTCGAGTGTCCCCAACGGTCGACCTGGGCGTCCCGACCGCACGGCTCGCGGTGAGCAGGAGAGATGATCAGGCTGAAGACCGAACCCATGCCGGCCGCCGGCCTACCTCGAGGTCAAAGGCCCTGCAAAACACGATCGAGTGACGACCGTCCTGCCGGCCCCCACTCCCCCTTGCCGCCAGGTAGGCCGCGGTCGCCGTTCTGACCCATCAGCATCAAGAACAGGCTCTTCATCACGGCCAGCCCGCGCGCCCGTCGGACGGTCGCCTCATCCGCCTGTGCGTAGCTGCCGAAGAACCGTGAGGCGCCGCCCATGGGGAGCAGCACCCAGGCGGCCGCGAGGTCCCATGCCGGGTCGCCGGCGAAGAGGGCGCCGAAGTCGACGACACCCGCCAGGGTGCCGTCCGTGACGACGACGTTCGCGGGGTGCAGGTCGCCGTGCACCCACACTCGCGGGCCCTCCCATTCGGGAGCTGCGACCGCGTCGTCCCACACGGCCCGGATGTCGACCTCGGCGAAGCGGCCGAGGTCCACGGCCTGCAGGAAATGCTCGAAGCCGTCCGTGCATTCCCTGGGATGAGCGCCGAAGTCCGAGGCGTCCGGCGCATCGGTGGGAGCCTCCACATGCAGCGCCTTGAGGAAGGCCGCCAGCGTGTCGGCCGCGTGGTCGCCGCGGGTGATCGAGCCGTGGTCCAGCGGTGTGCCTTCGACCCATGTCATGACGGTCCAGACCTTGGGGAACCGCTCGGACGGCGCACCGTCCCGTACCGGAGTCGGAATCGCAAGCGGCAGGCGCGAGGCCAGCAGCGGCAGCCAGCGGCGCTCCTTGAGCTGGAGCTCGGGGGAGGTGTCCATCCGTTGCATCCGGACGGCCAAATCGTCCCCGAGCCGCCACATCTGGTTGCCCCAGCCGCCTGCCACCTCGCGGACGGGCAGCTCGGCCAGGTCCGGATGCTGCTCTCGCAGTAGAGCGCGGACCAGATCTTCGCTGATCTCAATCTCGGATTCGATCATGGGGAGTCACGGTACTCAAGGAAGGCAAAGCCGACCCTGCCTTGTGGGAGAGCCGGTTCCCCGTTGCGACCCATCTCACCATTTCTCACCACGGGCCAGGGCTCCGTCGAGGCCGCCTGAAGTCCTTGCCGCATCGAAGAGGCCGATGGGAAGGGCCGACGCGAGCGGTGAGACGTGTACACGAGACCGGCGCCGCCTTGTCGGTACGGCGCTCCGCGCACGCACGATCACGATCAGGTGCACATGCCCTCGGTCACGCCGTCAGTTCCGGTGCCGGCAGGACGTGTTGGCCCGTTCGGAGAGTCCGTGGGCGACGTCCCTGGCGGAGGCCGCAGCGCGGGGTCGCCCCGGTGCGCGGAGAGACGACTCCTGTGACCGTGGGCCGTAGCGGTCATTGTCCTCGGCCGTACGGGGGAATCCACGGACCGGCGCCGGGGGACGGTCACCCGGTCGGGGATCCCTTCTGCCGATCACGGGCGCTCACGTGGCTCTTGACGACGACAGTGGTGCCGGGCCGTCGAGCACGCCCTGCGCTGTGACAGGAGGAGTGGGATGTTCAGGCGAGCGGACCGGGCCGCGGGGCCGCGGTGGACCACGGTGGCGGCGACGGTGGGAGCCGTCACGCTGACGGGGGTGAACGCCACTGTGGCGGAGGGATACACCCCGGTGGACTGCCGCGGCAACCCTTCGGCACTGCAGACCGCGATCGCGGCTGCCGCCCAGGGAGCGACGCTCAGCGTGCGAGGGAGGTGTATCGGCCCCTTCACCATCGGCAAGTCTCTGACCCTCGTCGGCCGGGGACAGGCAGTACTCGACGGCAATCACGCGGGCACCACTGTGACGATCAGCGGAGCCGTGCATGTGCGGCTGACCCGCCTGACCGTCACCGGGGGACAGGGGAGCAGGGGCGGAGGCATCCTCAACGCCGGTGGCACGCTGACGGTGGCCCATTCCACGGTGACCGGGAACGCCTCCAGCAGCACCGGGGGCGGCATCCGCAACGAAGGCACGGTGAGGGTGCAATTCTCCTCGGTGCACCACAACACAGCCCGGACACTCGGCGGCGGCCTCGACAACGTAGGGCCGAGCGGCAGGCTGGTGGTCATCCGATCGACGGTGCACCACAACACCTCCAACGAGGTCGACGGTGGAGGCATCTTCAACGACGGCACGGCGACGGTGGACTTCTCCGTGGTCAGTGACAACAGGGCGCCCGTCGGCAGTGGAGGCGGCATCCGCGACACAGGCGCCAACGGCAGGCTGACCCTGAACGGCACGCTGGTGCGTGACAACAGGGCGGCAGGCGTCGGCGGCGGCGTCAGTGTCGGCGCAACGGCCGTGGCGACGCTGAACCATTCACAGGTGCGCAACAACTTCGCGGGAACCGCCGGCGGCGGCATCAATGCCGACGCAGGCACGGTGACGGTGAACCGCACACGGGTCGCCGGCAACGTGCCGAACAACTGCGCCCCGACAGGCGCTGTACCCGGCTGCGTCGGCTGAAGTCCACACACCTCACGGACAGCCGTCGCCGCCGGCGCGCGCCGACGGCCTACGCTCAGTTGTGTGCATGCGTTGCTGCCGATCTTGATCCTGCTGGGCGCCCTCGCCGTGGTCCTCGGCTGTTTCGTGTGGCTGGCAGCGCGTATGCGTCGCCGCGACCTGGCGGGCGGAGCCGCAAGCGCTGCCCTGGCCTCGTACGAGGAGGTCTTCCGCGCGACCGCTCACCAGGCCCACTACGAGATCCGGGCGCAAACGGAGCGCAAGGCGCCGGCCCTGTCGCCCGCCGGCCACGGCCGACTCCTCCTGGACGGGACGAACCGTCCGAGTGACGGCGATCGGCCGCACCGGGTACGCCGTGGCCGTCGATCCGTGCGAGGGCTCGCGCGCCGGTTGAGGCGATGGAGGCACGGGCGCTGACCGGTGCCCTGGCCGGTGCCGGGCCACGGCAGATCCGGCGACTTCAGCGGATCGCCGGCCTGGACGTACAGGGCGGCGCAGGAGTGTCCGACTCGGTGTGCCCAAGGACGTCGGGCTCTTCCTTTCGCACCCCGAGGGTCCCGTGGAACAGGGCGGTTAACATGCCCGGTCATGGCGATGTTCGTGCACTTGACGTCGGCGGCGAACGTACGGCGCGTCCGGCGGTCGGGTATCCGGGCGGTCGGCCGGGGACAAGACGGTGCGCGAGGGGTGTACTGCTTTCCGGTGCTGCCGTCGTACACACTCACCCATCAATGGCTGCGCGAACTGGCCCGCTTCGGCACCCGAGGCGGGCTTGCGGCCGTCCACGTACGGCTGGACGACGAGCAGCACGTACTGGTCCGGCACTATGCGGACCGGACACGGGACGCCCGGTCCGCCGTTCCCGCGGCCGAGGCGGTGGGGCGGATCGCCGCACTGGACGACCCGCGAGGGTGGGAGGTGTTCGTACCCCGGGCGATCCGGCCTTCCGAAGTGCACCGGGTCCGCACCGCGCCACAGGTCGTGGGCTGGCGGTACCGGCCGGGTGCGCACGGCGTCCGCCCCTGCACCTGCTTCGGATGCCGGGTGAGGGGAGGGTACGGGGCGCGGCGCCTGCGTGAGCGGTTGCCGCATCCGCTGGACGGGCCGCCGCCGCCGGCCGAAGTGCTGCTCGCCAGGATCGCGGCGGCCGGCGCCCCCGGAGACCCAGCCGTGCTGCGGGAGGCGCTGCATTGGTTCGGTATGCGTCGACGGGGCCCGCTTCCCCAACTCGCCCGCCTTGCCGCGCACCCCGACCCCGGCGTGCGGGAGGAACTCGTGTGGGCGGTCGCCCGCTGGTCCACCCCCGGGGTGGCCGAGCTGCTGGACGGACTCGCCCACGACCCGCACCCGGACGTCCGGGAGGCGGTGGAGGCCGTCCGTGAGTCGCCGTGATCGCCGACTCCTTGGAGTCCGTCCATCGCCCCCAACACCTTGCGTGCAGGTGTGACTTCCTCGAGGCCGACCGCACCCCATGGCCCGGCGAACCGAGCCGGAGCCGCGTCGGACGGAGTCACCCGCCGAAGGACACGGACGTCAACAGGCCGATGACATCGGGGTCCTGAGGCGCGGGACTGCCGCGCACGGCGGCGGGTCCGTGAGCGGCCCTGGGCGGGGGTGGGGCGGGAAACGTGTGTCACGCGGTTCAGCCCGGCAGCGGCTTCCACGTCGTCGGACCCGGGGTCCGGCCCTCGGGGGGATAGTCGCAGTCGATGCTGGTGACCTCGCGGTCGCCGTCGTCCGAGTCGACCACGGCGACACCCGTGCAGACCCTGCCGTGCTCGTCGGTCCAGGTGACGACCTCGCTGCGGTCGGCGCAGCCCGCGAGTACCACCATGCCCACGACCGCCGACCCGGCGAGTGCGGTCCTGCGATTCCCCCTCATGCGGTCCCCCGTCAGGTTGAGCCCCACGGCGCGGGTTCGCCCCGCGCCGAACCCGGCTACAGCCTTGGTACCGCCGGGAGTTGAACAGTCCGCCAACGGGTCGTCACAGACCCGGGAGAGGAGTACGTACCGGACCTCGACCAAGCCGTCAGCCGCTCTCGGCCATGTTTCACCCCGGGCCGTTCACCCCAGCGGTCGTAACCGCGGGGGCCTCGCGCATCCGTGCGCCCACCTCGTCGTTCGCGCCGATCGCGCGCCGTCCGGAGGGTGTTGGCCCGGCCGTGCACTGTCTCGTCCACGGGTACGCATGGTGGCGCACCCGCGGCGAGCGGTGTTCGATGGGACTGACGGGACCATGGCAATACGATTACGCTGCGTGGACGGTCGTCCACTGGAGGTGCGAATGCGTCGCCCTGTCGCACGGAAACTGGCGGTGTTGGCGGTCTCGGCCGCTGTGGTGTCGGTGGGAGCGGCGGGGCCGCCGGGGACCGCCCGCCCGGCCCCCGCGAAGGTGCCCGTGGCCGTGGGCTACGGCGGCGCCGTCGCGAGTGTCGACGCGGACGCCACCGCCGCCGGTGTCGAGGTCCTCAGAAAGGGCGGCAACGCGGTCGACGCGGCCGTGGCCACCGCCGCCGCACTCGGCGTCACCGAGCCGTACTCGGCGGGCATCGGCGGAGGCGGCTACTTCGTCTACTACGACGCCAGGACCAGGTCGGTGCACACCATCGACGGCCGTGAGACGGCCCCGCTGACCGCGAACTCCCGGCTCTTCGTGGAGAACGGCAAGGCGCTCGCCTTCGCCGACGCCGTCAGCAGCGGCCTGAGCGTCGGTACTCCCGGCACACCCGCCACCTGGCAGAAGGCGCTGGACGAGTGGGGCACCGAGCGGCTCGGCAAGGTCCTCGAGCCGGGCGAGCGGATCGCACGCCGGGGGTTCACGGTCGACGACACCTTCCGCTCGCAGACCGCGTCCAACGAGACCCGTTTCCGGTACTTCCCGGACACGGCCAAGCTGTTCCTGCCGGGCGGGCAGCTCCCCGTCGTCGGCTCCTCGTTCAAGAACCCCGAGCTCGCGCGCACCTACGAGGAACTGGGCCGCAAGGGCATAGGCACGATCTACCACGGCGACCTCGGCGAGGACATCGTCGCCACCGTGAACAAGCCCCCGGTGGATCCGGCCTCCGGCTGGAACGCCCGCCCGGGCGAGCTGTCCGCACGGGACCTCGCGGCCTACCGGGCCAAGCTCCAGGCACCCACGAAGACCTCGTACCGCGGTCTCGGCGTCTACTCCATAGCGCCGTCCTCCTCCGGCGGCACGACGGTGGGCGAGGCCCTGAACATCCTGGAGCGGACGGACCTGTCGAAGGCGAGCCAGGTGCAGTACCTGCACCACTTCATCGAGTCGAGCCGTATCGCCTTCGCCGACCGCGGGCGCTGGGTCGGTGACCCCGACTTCGAGAACGTGCCGACGGACGGGCTGCTGTCGCAGAAGTACGCCGATTCGCGGGCGTGTCTGATCAAGGACGACGCGGTGCTCACCAGCCCGCTCGCACCCGGTGACCCGCGCCACCCGGCGGCCTGCGGCACTGCGGGCAAGGCGGCCCCGACGACGTACGAGGGCGAGAACACCACGCATCTGACCGTCGCCGACAAGTGGGGCAACGTCGTCTCCTACACGCTCACCATCGAGCAGACCGGCGGCAGCGGCATCACCGTCCCGGGCCGGGGCTTCCTGCTGAACAACGAGCTGACGGACTTCTCCTTCGCACCCGCCGACCCGGCCGTCCACGACCCGAACCTGCCCGGTCCCGGGAAGCGGCCGCGCTCCTCGATCTCGCCGACGATCGTGCTCGACAAGGACGGCAAGCCGGTCGTGGCGCTCGGCTCGCCCGGCGGCGCGACGATCATCACGACGGTGCTCCAGACCCTGACCGGGTTCCTCGACCGGCATCTGCCGCTGGTGGACGCCATCGCCGCGCCACGTGCCAGCCAGCGCAACGCGGCGAAGACGGAACTCGAACCCGCCCTCTACAACAGCGATCTACGGGCGCAGCTGGAGGCGATCGGGCACTCCTTCACGCTGAACCCGGAGATCGGTGCCACGACCGGTGTGCAGCGGCTGCCGGGCGGCAAGTGGCTGGCAGCCGCCGAGAAGGTGCGGCGCGGCGGCGGGTCGGCGATGGTCGTGTCCCCGGCGCCGTGAGCGGCCCTCGCGCGGCTCTCACTCGGGACGGCCGGTCCCGTCCCCTTCGGGGCGGGCCGTCTCACCGCCCTGCACCGTGGGAGGGGTGATGCCGCCGCCGGGCTCCATGGGGCCGGCCTGTGCACCCCGTTCCACGGGGGCGACGGCCGGTTCCGGGTGGGCGGGCGGCTCAGCCCGGAAGGTGAGCCGTCCCTCGTCGGTGTCCACCACGACCCTGCCGCCCCGCTCGATCCGGCCGTCCAGCAGCAACCGGGACAGCTGGTTGTCGACCTCCCGCTGGATGGTGCGGCGCAGTGGCCGGGCGCCGTACTCCGGCTGGAAGCCGCGCTGCGCCAGCCAGTCGACGGCCCCGTCGGTGAAGGAGACGTCGATGTCCTGGGCCTGAAGCATGCGCCGCGTCTTGTCGAGCATCAGATCGGTGATGCGCCGCAGTTGCTCGGCGGTCAGCTGCCGGAAGATCACGATCTCGTCGATGCGGTTGAGGAACTCCGGCCTGAAGTGCTCACGCAGCGGCCGCAGGATCTGCTCACGGCGCGCCTCCTCGTCCGCGTCGGCACCGCCCGGCCCGAATCCGATGCCCGCGCCGCGGCGGGTGATCGCCTCGGAACCGAGGTTGCTGGTCATCACGATGACGGTGTTGGTGAAGTCCACCGTGCGGCCCTGGGAGTCGGTGAGCCGGCCGTCGTCGAGGACCTGCAGCAGGATGTTGAAGACGTCCGGGTGGGCCTTCTCCACCTCGTCCAGCAGCAGCAGGGAGTACGGGTGGCGTCGTACGACCTCGGTGAGCTGGCCCGCCTCCTCGTGGCCGACGTACCCGGGCGGGGCGCCCACGAGGCGACTCACGGTGTGCCGTTCCTGGTACTCGCTCATGTCCAGCCGCACCATGCGCTCGTCGCTGCCGAAGAGCACCTCGGCGAGCGCGCGGGCCAGCTCGGTCTTGCCGACGCCGGTAGGGCCGAGGAAGAGGAAGCTGCCGATCGGCCGCTCGGCGCTGGACAGACCGGCGCGCGAGCGCAGCACGGCGTCGGCGACCGCGCCGACCGCCTCGTCCTGCCCGATGACCCGCTGGTGCAGATGCTGCTCAAGCCCGAGCAGCCGTTCCTTCTCCTCCTCGGTGAGCCGGCTGACCGGGACACCGGTGAGCCGCGAGACGACCTCGGCGATGGCCTCGGCGGTCACCTCCAGGTGCTGCCCCTCGTCGGCCTCGGTGTCGCCGGAGGCCTGCCCGATCCGCTCCTTGAGCCCGGTGATGCGGTCGCGCAGCTGGGTGGCCTGCTCGTACTGCTCGTCGGCCACCGCCTGGTTCTTGTCCCGGGTCAGCTGCTCGACCTCGCGCTCCATGGTCCGTACGTCGGTGCCCTTCGTACGGGCGCGCAGCCGCACCCGGGCGCCGGCTTGGTCGATCAGGTCGATCGCCTTGTCCGGCAGATGGCGGTCGGTGAGATATCGGTCGGACAGCTCCACGGCCGCCACCAGCGCCTCGTCGGTGTAGCGGACCTGGTGATGGGCCTCGTAGCGGTCGCGCAGTCCACGCAGGATCTCGATGGCGTCGGTGACGGACGGCTCGGGCACCAGGATCGGCTGGAAGCGGCGGGCCAGCGCCGCGTCCTTCTCGATACGGCGGTACTCCTCCAGCGTGGTGGCGCCCACGACGTGCAGCTCACCGCGGGCCAGGGCGGGCTTGAGGATGTTGCCCGCGTCCATGGACGCGCCTTCCGTGCCGCCGCCACCGGCGCCGACGACGGTGTGCAACTCGTCGATGAAGACGATCAGTTCGTCGGAGTGCGACCGGATCTCGCCGACGATGTTGTTCAGCCGCTCCTCGAAGTCACCGCGGTAGCGGGTGCCGGCGACGACGCCGGTCAGGTCCAGGGCGACGACCCGGCGGCCGCACAGGATGTCGGGCACGTCGCCGTCGGCGATGTGCTGGGCGAGTCCCTCGACGATCGCGGTCTTGCCCACCCCCGCGTCACCGATGAGGACGGGGTTGTTCTTGCCGCGCCGGGACAGCACCTCGATGGTCTGCTCGATCTCGTCGTCCCGTCCGATCACCGGGTCGATACGCCCCTGATGGGCGAGGCCGGTGAGGTCGCGGCTGTACTTGTCCAGGGTCGGCGTGGGGCTGGGGCGCGGCCGCTCCGGGCGCGCCTGCGCGGTTTCCCCCGTTTCGGGGGCCGGTCCGGGCGGAGCGAAGTGCGCGGAGTGCAGGATGTGCCCGGCGGCCGAGTCCGGGTTCGCCGCAAGGGCGCTGAGCACGTGCTCGGGGCCGATGTAGCCGGTGCCGCTCGCCCGGGCCAGCTCGTGGGCGTCCAGCAGGGCGCGCTTGACGGCGGGCGTCAGTGACAGAGAGGTGGGCGGAGGCACGTCGCCCGGGCCCTGGGCCGGACCTGAGCGCTGGTCGATCTCCGTCGCCAGCGAGTCGGGATCCGCTCCGGCGCGGGTGAGCAGACTCCTGGTCGGTTCGGCGGAGAGCGCGGCGCGCAACAGATGCTGGGTGTCCAGGTCGCGGCTGCCGTGCTGGGCGGCGTACTGCGCCGCTCCCACCACGAGCTGCCGGGCCGGCTCGCTCAGCAGCCGGCCGAGGTCGATCTGCCGGGGACCGGGACGCTGTCCGCCGAAGATTCGTGAGAAGAACTCTGCGAAGGGGTCCGAGCCGTAGCCCTGCGGACCGTTGAACCCGCTGGTCATGGCCATCCGTTCCGGCGTCCCGGCGGGGGCCCGGGACACGCTCGTTGATCGACGTGCCGGTGCCGGGTGCCCGGGCGGGGCCCGGTTACACCTGTGGGCGCGCCCGGCGCACGTACCACGATTACACGAACGCACTCGGGCGGCATGTCCAGCAGGACGCGCGCGGTCCGGGTACCGGCCGCGGGGCGGGGCCGTCGGCCGTCGGGGCCGGTCGCGTCACGCGGCGGGAAGGCACGGCCCGCGGCCGGTACCCGGCCCCCGGGCGTCTCACCCGGCCGGGGCCCGCACCTCGCGGGCCGTCAGGATGCGCGGCCCCGCGTCCGTGATCGCCACCGTGTGTTCGGTGTGGGCCGCGCGGGAGCCGTCGTCCGTGCGGAGGGTCCAGCCGTCGGGGGCCGCGTGGTAGGTGTCCGTGCCGCCGCCGATGAGCATGGGCTCGATGGCCAGGACCATGCCGTGGCGCAGCCGGAGCCCGCGGCCCGGGCGGCCCTCGTTCGGGACCGGGGGATCCTCGTGCATCCTGCGGCCCACGCCGTGCCCGCCGAAGTCGTCCATGATGCCGTACCCTGCCGCCCGGCACACCGAGCCGATCGCGTGCGCGATGTCCCCGATGCGGTTGCCGACGACGGCCGCCTCGATGCCGGCCGCGAGTGCCCGCTCCGCGGTTTCGACCAGCCGCAGGTCCTCCGGCCGGGGCCTGCCCACGACAAAGCTGATCGCCGAGTCGCCCACCCAGCCGTCCAGTTCGGCACCGCAGTCGACGGAGACCAGGTCGCCGTCGCGCAGCCGGTAGCCGTCCGGGATCCCGTGCACGATCGCGTCGTTGACGGACGCGCAGATGACCGCAGGGAAGGGGGTCGGCGCGAAGGAGGGGCGGTAGCCGAGGAACGGCGAGCTCGCACCCGCGTCGCGCAGCACCCCGTGGGCCACCTCGTCCAGTTCCAGCAGGGAGACGCCCACGCCGGCGGCGTTCCGCACCGCCGTGAGGGCCCGGCCGACGACCTGCCCGGCCGCGTGCATGGCATCGATCGACGGGTCTGTCTTGAGTTCCACCATGCCAATTACTATACCGCAGAATCCCAATTACTATACCGGTCGCACCATGGGGGACCGGTATTAGAATGGGCGCATGGTTCGCAATCCGTTGACCCCCGAAGAGCACGAACGCGGCGAGCGTCTCGGGCTGTTGCTGCGCGAGGCCCGCGGGTCCCGCAGCATGGCGGAGGTGGCCGCGGGTGCCGGGATCTCCGCCGAGACGCTCCGCAAGATCGAGACGGGACGTGCGCCGACCCCGGCGTTCTTCACCGTCGCCGCTCTCGCCCGCGTACTCGGGCTGTCCCTGGACGACATCGTCGGGCAGTGCGCGCTGATCGTGGCGGCCTGAGCCGGAAAGGCGTCCTCGGGCGCGCGATCGACGCCGGGGAGGGGCGGGGAGGCGGGGAGCCGGTCGGCGCGGGTGTGCACGGCCGGGGAACGCGCTCCCGGAGGGCTCTGCCCCGGTCCGGAAAACTCTCTGTAGCGCCGTCGTAACACGGCTGGTGTTCCCTACCGCATCGGGGTACTCCACTCGGGCGGGAGCTGGACGATGGCGGTGGATCAACTCCCTGTTCGAGTTCGGGAGTTCGCGGGCTACCTGCAGGAGCTCGTGTCCAGGCTCGACCAGGGTGGCGGCTGGTGCGGGGTGTTCTGGCGGCGTGATCCCGAGGGGATGCGGTCCTGTCTCGAGGGCCGGGAGGTGCCGCCGTGGGACGTCGTGGAGTCGCTCCTGCACGACCTCGCCGGGGTCTGGGGAACCCAGGCCGCCGCGCTGGAGGCGAAGCGGGCGCAGGCGCTGCACGGCGCTTCGCTCGCCGCGCACGACGCCCGGCCCGGCGGCCGGGAGGAACTCACCGGCCGACTCGACGGGCGGCTGCGCGAACAGCGTTACGCGGCCGGGCGCCAGGCGGAGCTGCGACGCCTGCTGGAGTCGGCCGGCACCCGCGAGGAGGCCGAGTCGCTCCGCCTCGATCTCGCCTGGGCCGAGGACGACCACGAACGTGCCACGGCCCGGTGCGCGGAGCTCCGCCGGCGGATGGAAGCCCTCGAGGCACGCGTCCCGGGCCCCCGGGAGCGGGGCGAACCGGATGTCCGCCCGGACCCCGAGCGGGACGGCCTGGGAGCGCCGCGGGCCCGGGAAGCGGCCGCTCACCGGGACGAAGGGCCCGGCCACGGTTTCGGCGGACCGGCCGGCGCGAGCGCACCGGGGCCGACGGGCGGCGACCGTGAGCGGAGGGAGGGCGGCGGTCCGGCCGGGCCGGACAGCGGTGGTGACGGCGGCCCGAGCGCTCCGCACGGCATCCTTCGGCCGTCGGTGGAGCGCGACGCGGAACACACCCGTGAACCCGAGGAGCCCGCTCGGGCCCCCGAACCCGGCGGCGGGCGGTGGGCCGGGCGCCGCCCGCGTGGCAGCGCCCGTTTCGCCGGGGTGCTCGGTGTCCAGGAGGCTTCCGGGGACGCCGTGCCCGCCCCGCAAGCGCCCGCCACGAGCCGCCGCGGCCCCCGTGGCGCCCGTTTCGCCGGGGCCGCAGACGTCGAGAGCGCGGAGGTGACCGAGCCGCCCCGGCAGCCCGCCGACGAGTCCGAGCGGCGGATCATCGCGGAGGCCGTCGCGACGCTCACCCGGTTGCGTGCCGAGGGCCGCAGCGGTGAGGCGCACGCCCTGCTCGTCGAGGCCGCCCACTGGCCCGTCGGCCGCTACCCGGCACTCGCCGCCGCGCTGCACCGCGCGGGCCTCGGCGCCGACTGGACCACCCTGCTGTGGGAGGCCGCCTCCCTGCCGGCCGCCGACCTGGTCTCCGTGGCCGACACCCTCACCGTCGCGGGCCGCACCGCGGACGCCGAACAGGTGCTGCGCCAAGGGGTCGTACGCCCCCCGGCCGAGATCGGCGAAGCCGTCCTCGCACTGAGCACCGAGGGCCGGCACCGCGAGGTCCGCGCTCTTCTGGATACATACGTGCGTATCCGTGTTCCGGAGGAGGCGGTCCGCTGCGCGTCGGCCGACCCGCAGCGGCTCGTGCCGCTGCTCCTCGACGCGGCCCGGGGCGTCTCCGACGCCCGGCACCGCGATCTCGTGCACGCCCTCAGGGTCGCCGGATTCAGCGGCTGAGCGGCCCGCCGACAATCCGACCACTCACCCGCAAGGAGTGCGAAACGTGATCGACTCAGCGGGTTGGCGACGATGGTCTTGGCAAGGCCGTCGCAGGGGCTTACGTTCGACCCTCTACCACCTGTGTCTACGGGCGTAGAGGCTCTGACGTCCCCGCGAGGACAACAGGCAAAGGAGCGGCATCATGGCCCACGTCGTACGCGCCGCACTGGTCCAGGCGACCTGGACCGGTGACACCGAATCCATGATCGCCAAACATGTGGAGCACGCCCGCGAGGCGGCCCGCACGGGTGCGGAGATCATCGGCTTCCAGGAAGTCTTCAACGCCCCCTACTTCTGCCAGGTCCAGGAACCCGAGCACTACCGCTGGGCCGAGCCCGTGCCCGACGGCCCCACGGTCACCCGTATGCGGGAGCTGGCGCGGGAGACCGGCATGGTGATCGTGGTCCCCGTCTTCGAGGTCGAGCAGTCCGGCTTCTACTACAACGCCGCCGCCGTGATCGACGCGGACGGCACCTACCTCGGCAAGTACCGCAAGCACCACATCCCCCAGGTCAAGGGCTTCTGGGAGAAGTACTACTTCAAGCCGGGCAACCTCGGCTGGCCCGTCTTCGACACCAAGGTCGGCAAGGTCGGCGTGTACATCTGCTACGACCGCCACTTCCCGGAGGGCTGGCGGCAACTCGGTCTGAACGGCGCCCAGTTGGTCTACAACCCCTCCGCCACCTCCCGCGGTCTGTCCGCCTACCTCTGGCAGCTGGAGCAGCCCGCGGCAGCCGTCGCCAACGAGTACTTCGTCGCCGCCATCAACCGCGTGGGCCGGGAGGAGTACGGCGACAACGACTTCTACGGCACGAGCTACTTCGTCGATCCCCGTGGGCAGTTCGTGGGGGAGGTCGCCGACGACAAGGAGGAGGAACTCGTCGTGAGAGATCTCGACTTCGACCTTATCGAAGAGGTGCGGCAGCAGTGGGCGTTCTACCGCGACCGCCGCCCCGACGCGTACGAAGGACTGGTGAAGCCGTGAGTGACCTGTACGCCCGCCACAAGGCCGTCCTGCCCGACTGGCTCGCCCTCTACTACAAGGACCCGCTGGAGATCACCCACGGCGAGGGCCGCCATGTCTGGGGCGACGACGGGAGGAAGTACCTCGACTTCTTCGGCGGCATCCTCACCACGATGACCGCGCACGCCCTGCCCGAGGTCACCAAGGCGGTGACCGAGCAGGCCGGGCGGATCCTGCACTCCTCGACCCTCTACCTCAACCGGCCGATGGTCGAACTCGCCGAGCGCATCGCCCAGTTGTCGGGCATCCCGGACGCCCGAGTGTTCTTCACCACGTCCGGCACCGAGGCCAACGACACCGCGCTGCTGCTGGCGACCACCTACCGGCGCAGCAACCAGATCCTGGCGATGCGCAACAGCTACCACGGCCGCTCCTTCAGCGCGGTCGGCATCACCGGCAACCGCGGCTGGTCGCCCACCTCGCTGTCACCGCTGCAGACCCTGTACGTCCACGGAGGCGTCCGCACCCGCGGTCCGTTCGCCCGACTGAGCGACGCCGACTTCATCGCGGCCTGTGTCGCGGACCTGAAGGACCTGCTCGGGCACACGCGGTCGCCCGCGGCGCTGATCGCCGAGCCGATCCAGGGTGTCGGCGGCTTCACCTCGCCGCCCGACGGGCTCTACGCGGCCTTCCGCGAGGTCCTCGACGAGCACGGCATCCTGTGGATCGCGGACGAGGTGCAGACCGGCTGGGGCCGCACCGGCGACAACTTCTGGGGCTGGCAGGCACATGGCCACAGCGGGCCGCCGGACATCCTCACCTTCGCCAAGGGCATCGGCAACGGCATGTCCATCGGCGGTGTCGTGGCCCGCGCCGACATCATGAACTGCCTTGACGCCAACTCCATCTCGACGTTCGGCGGCACCCAGATCACCATGGCGGCGGGGCTCGCCAATCTCTCGTACCTGCTCGAGCACGACCTCCAGGGCAATGCCCGGCGTGTCGGCGGACTGCTCATCGAGCGGCTGCGGGCCGTCGCCGCACAACTGCCCGTCGTACGGGAGGTGCGCGGCCGCGGCCTGATGATCGGCATCGAACTGGTGCGCCCCGGCACCGACGAGGCCCACCCGGACGCGGCGGCGGCCGTGCTCGAGGCGGCCCGCGCGGAGGGCCTGCTGATCGGCAAGGGCGGTGGGCACAACACCAGTGTGCTGCGCATCGCCCCGCCGCTCACGCTCACCGTCTCGGAGGCCGAGGAGGGCGCCGCGATCCTCGAACGCGCCCTCGGGAGCGTCCACTGACGACCCGTCTCCTCGACAGCGCCGTCGCGAGGTGTCTTCGGTAGATCCAGAGCAAGGGAAGACAGCCATGGCCACCGCCCTGGAACCCGCCCTGTCGGTACGCCAGGTCCTCACGCTGGACCGGGTGCTCGCCGGAGAGCCCGAGGTGGTGGCCGGCGCCGGACACCTCGACCGGCCGGTGCGCTGGGTGCACGTCGCGGAGGCACCCGATGTCGGGGTGATGCTCAGTGGCGGGGAGATGGTCCTCACCACCGGGGTGCTGCTCGCCGGTGACGAGCACAAGCAGACCGAGTACATCCGGTCCCTGCACCGCGCGGAGGCCGCGGCCGTGGTCCTCGGGCTCGGCCGCGCCTTCCCCGTCCCCCCGGACGTGATGCGCCGGGCCGCCGAGCGCTGCGGGCTGCCCATGGTGGTCCTGCACCGCCCCTTCCCCTTCGCCGAACTGACCGAGGAGGTCCAGTCCCGGCTGGTGCGGCGGAAGTTCGCTGCGGTGAGCCTGTCGGAGTCCGTACGCACGGCGCTGACCGGCCTGATCACCGCGTGTGCCCCGCTCCAGGGGCTGCTCGACGAGATCGCGGTGCATGCCGGCTGCCCCGTGATCCTCACCAATCTCGCCCACCGGGTGCTCGCCACGGCGGGGGAGCGGTCCGCCGTCGACGACGTGCTGCGCGACTGGGAGCGCATCGCACGGCAGGCCGGCGGCAGCGAGGGCGACGGCTGGGTCCGCGCCGAGCTGAGCGGCGGCGGCGAGCGCTGGGGCCGCATCGTGCTGTGCGGCTACCGCGGTGACCACCCCATCGGACGCCTCCTCGCCGAGCGCGGGGCCGAGGCCCTGGTCCTGCACCGGATGCTCCACGGCTCCGCGCACTCCTGGGAGGAGCAGTCCGCACGGGGTCTGCTGACAGACCTCGTCTCCGGGGCCGTACCGGCCCGCCAGCTTCTGCCGCGCGCCCGCGCGGCCGGACTGCCGGTCAACCGCCGCACCTTCGTCCCCCTCGTCGTCCGCGACGGCGACCCGGTCCACCTCGACCGCGTCCTGCGGCTGCTGGGCCTGTCCGGACTCGTCGCGGAACTGGCCGACGGAGCCGCCGCCGTGCTGCTGAGTCTCGCCCGCGACCAGGACGCCGAGTCGCTGACCGCGCACTTCGCCGCCCGGCTGCGGACGGAGCACCAGGCGGGCGGTACGGTCGTCGCCGCGGCCGACGCACGAGCCGCCTGGGAGGAGGTGCCCGAAGGGCTGCGCGAGGCCCGGCACGTCGCCGACGCGGTCGCCGACCACTCCGCCGCACTCGACCTGCCACCCGTGGTGCGACTCAGGGACGTCCATCTGCGCGGTCTGGTCCGGCTGCTGCGCGACGACCCCCACGTCCAGTCCTTCGCCGAGCGGGAACTGGACGGGCTGCTGCGCGGACGCGAAACCGAACAGGAGCTGCTGCCCGTGCTGCGGACGTATCTCGCCACCGGCCGCAACAAGTCCCGTACCGCCCAGCTCCACCACGTCAGCCGACCTGCCCTCTACCGCAGGCTGGAGGCCATCCAGGCGTGCCTCGGAGTCGACCTGGACGACTTCGAGCAGGCGGCGTCCGTGCACATCGCACTGCTCGCGCACGACGCCCAGCAGAGGTGAAACGCCGTGGAAAAGTGGGGGAAACCAGTGCGCACGCGCCGGGGTGACACGGTGGAACGCCCGACGTCCGCAGACGTGACACGGTGCAACTCAAACCGGCTTCCCGGACTTCCTAGGCTCACCGCACACCGAGCGACCGGAGGTCCCGATGAGCAGAGTGATCCGTGCCGCCCTCTTCCAGACCGCCTGGACGGGCGACAAGGAATCGATGATCCAGGTCCACGAGCAGGCGGCGCGCGACGCGGCGGCGCAGGGTGCTCAGGTGCTGTGTTTCCAGGAGCTGTTCTACGGGCCGTACTTCTGCCAGGTCCAGGACCCGGCGTTCTACGCCTACGCCGAGCGGATTCCGGACGGCCCGATCGTCAGGCGCTTCCAGGCGCTGGCGAAGGAACTGGGCATCGTGCTGGTCCTGCCCATGTACGAGGAGGAGCAGCCCGGGGTCCTCTACAACACCGCCGCGGTGATCGACGCCGACGGCTCGTACCTCGGCAAGTACCGCAAGACCCACATCCCGCAGGTGAAGGGCTTCTGGGAGAAGTTCTACTTCCGGCCCGGCAACTCGGGCTGGCCGATCTTCGACACCAAGGTCGGCAAGGTCGGCGTGTACATCTGCTACGACCGCCACTTCCCGGAGGGCTGGCGGGCGCTGGGGCTCGCGGGCGCCGAGGTCGTGTTCAATCCGTCGGCGACCTCGCGCGGCCTGTCCGGCTATCTGTGGCAGCTGGAGCAGCCGGCGGCGGCCGTGGCCAACGAGTACTTCGTGGGCGCGATCAACCGGGTGGGCGTCGAGGAGCTCGGCGACAACGACTTCTACGGGACCTCGTACTTCGTGGACCCCGAGGCGCAGTTCGTCGGCGAGGTGGCGAGCGACAAGGAGAGCGAACTCGTCGTCCGCGACCTCGATCTGGCGAAGCTGCGGGAGGTACGCGACCGCTGGCAGTTCTACCGGGACCGGGCGCCGGGGGCGTACGGGCCGCTGATCGCTCCGTGACGGAGGGGACTCCCGCGCCCCTGCCGGGGGCGCGGGGCCGCACCACCATGCGGCTCCGCCGCGTGCGCGCGACCAGCCACAGACAACCCGCAGAAACCGACCGCATCCCAGCGGAGCGTCCACGCAGGTAAGGGAGCACAGGGAGCATGAGCAGCCGTACCGTCATCCGCGGTGGCCTCGTCATCACCGCGTCCGACGAGATGCACGCCGACGTCCTGATCGAGGAGGGCCGCATCGCCGCCCTCGCCGCGACCGGCACCCCGGCCGCCGAGGCATTCACGGCCGAGCGGACCATCGACGCCACCGGCAAGTACGTGATCCCGGGCGGCGTCGACGCCCACACCCACATGGAGCTGCCGTTCGGCGGCACCTTCGCCTCCGACACCTTCGAGACCGGCACCCGGGCGGCCGCCTGGGGCGGGACGACCACGATCATCGACTTCGCCGTGCAGAGCGTGGGCCACTCGCTGCGCGAGGGCCTGGACGCCTGGCACGCCAAGGCGGAGGGCAACTGCGCCGTCGACTACGGGTTCCACATGATCGTCTCCGATGTGAACCAGGAGACGCTCAAGGAGATGGACCTGCTGGTCGAGGAGGGTGTCACCTCCTTCAAGCAGTTCATGGCCTACCCGGGCGTCTTCTACAGCGACGACGGCCAGATCCTGCGTGCCATGCAGCGCTCCGCCGAGAACGGCGGCCTGATCATGATGCACGCCGAGAACGGCATCGCGATCGACGTGCTGGTCGAGCAGGCGCTCGCCCGCGGCGAGACCGACCCCCGCTACCACGGCGAGGTCCGCAAGGCCCTCCTGGAGGCCGAGGCGACCCACCGCGCCATCAGGCTCGCCCAAGTCGCGGGCGCGCCGCTGTACATCGTGCACGTATCGGCGCAGGAGGCCGTCGCCGAGCTGATCCGGGCACGCGACGAAGGGCTCGACGTCTTCGGCGAGACCTGCCCCCAGTACCTCTTCCTGTCCACGGACAACCTGGCCGAGCCGGACTTCGAGGGCGCGAAGTACGTGTGCTCGACCCCGCTGCGGCCCAAGGAGCACCAGGCGGCCCTGTGGAAGGGGCTGCGCACCAACGACCTCCAGGTGGTCTCCACCGATCACTGCCCCTTCTGCTTCGTGGGCCAGAAGGAGCTGGGCCGGGGCGACTTCTCCAAGATCCCCAACGGAATGCCGGGCGTCGAGAACCGCATGGACCTGCTCCACCAGGCCGTCGTCGACGGGCACATCTCCCGCCGCCGCTGGATCGAGATCGCCTGTGCCACCCCGGCGCGGATGTTCGGCCTGTACCCGAAGAAGGGCACCCTCGCCCCGGGCGCGGATGCGGACGTCGTCATCTACGACCCGCACGCCGAACAGATCATGTCCGCCGAGACGCACCACATGAACGTCGACTACTCGGCGTACGAGGGCAGGCGCACGACCGGCCGGGTCGAGACCGTCCTCTCGCGTGGCGAACCCGTCATCACCGAGCGGGAGTTCACCGGGCGTGCCGGACACGGCGTCTACACCCCCCGCTCCACCTGTCAGTACCTCAACTAGGAGTGGCGCACATGGACTTCGGACTCGTCCTGCAGACCGATCCGCCGGCCTCGAGAGTCGTCAGCCTCATGAAGCGCGCCGAGCGCAACGGGTTCCGCCACGGCTGGACCTTCGACTCGGCCGTGCTGTGGCAGGAACCGTTCGTCATCTACAGCCAGATCCTGGCGAACACCCGGAAGCTGACGGTCGGGCCGATGGTGACGAACCCCGGCACGCGTACCTGGGAGGTCACCGCCTCCACGTTCGCCACGCTCAACGACATGTTCGGCAACCGCACGATCTGCGGCATCGGACGCGGCGACTCGGCGATGCGCGTCGCGGGCCGAAAGCCGAACACGCTGGCCCGTATCAGCGAGGCCATGAAGGTGATCCGGGCGCTGGGCCGTGGCGAGGAGGCCGATCTCGGCGGCACGGTGATCAGGTTCCCCTGGATCAAGCCGGGCGCCGAACTCCCGGTCTGGATGGCCGCGTACGGTCCCAAGGCCCTGAAGATGGCCGGCGAGGAGGCGGACGGTTTCATCCTCCAGCTCGCGGACCTGTATCTGACCGAGTACATGGTCAAGACGGTGAAGGACGCGGCCTCGGCCGCCGGGCGCGACCCGTCCGAGGTCAAGATCTGCGTCGCCGCCCCGGCATACGTCACCGAGGACGACTCGCCGAAGGCGCTCGCCCACGCCCGTGAGCAGTGCCGCTGGTTCGGCGGCATGGTCGGCAACCACGTCGCCGATCTCGTCGCCAAGTACGGCGAGCACTCGGGTGCCGTACCCGATGAACTCACCGCGTACATCAAGGCCCGTGAGGGCTACGACTACGCCCACCACGGGCGCAGCGGCAATCCCGACACCCAGTTCGTGCCCGACGAGATCGTCGACCGGTTCTGTGTCATCGGCCCCGCCGAGCGTCACGTCGAGAAGCTGACGGCACTGCGAGAGCTGGGCGTCGACCAGTTCGCCCTGTACGACATGCACGACGCCCAGGAAGCCGTCATCGACGCCTACGGCAGCCGGGTCATCCCGGCCGTCAACGCTTGAGGGAGCAGGCTCCCCTCCGTTCGTTCCTCTCCGCTCGCCCCCTTCCCGCTCCCCGGGAAGGGGGCCCAGGGCGCTCCGTTCCCCGTGGTTCCGGGGCGCACCCCCCATCGGCGCCGCCGCCCGCACGGCCTTTCCCGTCCCGACTCACGATTGGCCTGCCCATGACCGACACCGTTCCTCCGGCCCCACCGATGTCCGATCAAGTCACCCTCGCCGACGGGCGTGTGGAGTTCGCTCCGGGCTCCCCGCCGCCGAGCGGTCCGTACGCCAACGAGGACCTGCTGCCGGTCCCCGTCGGCAGACGGACGTGGAACACGTACAACTTCTCCGCGCTGTGGGTCGGCATGGCCCACAACACGGCCTCCTGGACCCTGGCTTCCGGTCTGATGGCCGTCGGCATGGACTGGAAACAGGCGGTGTTCACCATCGCCCTGGCCAATGTGATCGTGCTGATCCCCATGCTGCTCACCGGCCATGCGGGACCCAAGTACGGCATCCCCTTCCCGGTCTTCGCCCGCTCCTCCTTCGGGGTGCGCGGCGCCAACCTGCCGGCCGTGGTACGGGCGTTGGTCGCCTGCGGCTGGTTCGGCATCCAGACCTGGATCGGCGGCGAGGCGATCTACTTCCTCGCCGGGAAGCTCATCGGCGACAGCTGGGCCAACGCCTCGAAGGTCGGCGGCTACGCCTGGACCATGTGGCTGTCGTTCGCGATCTTCTGGGTGATCCAGGTCGCCATCATCTACCGGGGCATGGAGACCATCCGCCGCTTCGAGAACTGGGCGGCGCCCTTCGTGCTCGTCGGCGCCCTCGTGATGCTGGTGTGGATGAGCAACAAGGCGGGCGGCCTCGGCCCGCTCTTCGACCAGCCCTCCAAGCTCGGCTGGGGCGGCGACTTCTGGAAACTGTTCTGGCCCTCGCTCATGGGCATGATCGGCTTCTGGTCCACACTGTCGCTGAACATCCCGGACTTCACGCGCTACGGCAAGAGCCAGAAGGCCCAGACGTGGGGCCAGGCGCTCGGCCTGCCGACCACGATGACGCTGTTCGCGTTCCTGTCGGTGCTGGTCACCTCGGGTTCGCAGGCGGTGTACGGCCAGCCGGTCTGGGACCCGGTGCAACTGGCCGCCAAGACGGACAACGTGGTCGGTCTGCTCTACGCGCTGGTGACCGTGCTGGTGGCGACCCTTTCGGTGAACATCGCGGCGAACCTCGTCTCGCCCGCGTTCGACTTCTCCAACGTCGCCCCCCGGAAGATCAGTTTCCGCACCGGTGCCCTCGTCACCTCCGTGCTCGCCGTGCTGATCTTCCCCTGGAAGCTGTACTCCGATCCGCAGGGCTACATCTTCACCTGGCTCGGTCTCGTCGGGGGCCTGCTCGGCACGGTGGCGGGCATTCTCATCGCCGACTACTGGATCCTGCGCCGCGGCTCCCTCGACCTCGCCGATCTCTACCGACGGGGTGGCCGGTACTGGTACAGCGGCGGCTGGAACTGGCGGGCCGTCGTCGCCTTCGTGGTCGGCGGCGTGCTGGCCATCGGCGGCGCGGACTTCCATCCGCTGGTCGACGGCCGTCCGATCCCGGCCCTGTCGCCCCTCGCCGACTACGGCTGGGCGGTGGGCCTTGGCACCTCGATGACGCTGTACCTGCTGCTGATGCTGCTGCGTGGCCGGGAGCGGGCCGAGGCCTGACACGCAGGGCCGACGCGCGGAGGGCGGTCAGCCCTGCTTCTGACCGCCCTGCAGCGCGGCCACCGCGTCCTTCGCGGCCTTGATGGCGCCCTTGTTGATCTCGTCCGTGCTGGGCGCCTTCTTCGACTCGAAGTCGCTGCCGTTGTACGTGATGGACACCAGCGCGTTGGCCATACGGACCAGCACCACACCCTCGCGGGTCTGCTGCTTGTCCTCGGTGGTGAGGTTGACCACCGAGTAGGCGGCGTCCCCGAGACCGGGGACCGCCCCGCCACCGCTCTTCTCGGTGGTGCGCTGGGTGTAGGACTTCTTCGCCTGCTCCTGCGAGTCCGTGATCTCGAAGGACACATCGAGCCAGCGGTAGTCGTAGCCCTTGAGCGCGTTCCAGGAGCAGGTGCGTCTGATGGACTTGTCCGTCGAAGGGATCTCCTTCCCGGCCGTCTTGGCGCCCGGGACCAGCGACTGGATCGTCTTGACGGACACACCGCCGCACGGCGTGGGCGCAGACGTGTACGTCTTGGCGGCGGCCTCCGTCGCGGGCGCGGAGGCGTCGCCGCTCCCGCTGCTCTGGGTGTCGTGCGTGCTCTGACCCCCCTGCGCGGACTTCTGGTCGGTGGCCGGGGCGGCCGCCAGGGGCCCGGACGACAGGGCCCAGCCCGCCGAGGCGAGCACGGCGACCGGCAGCAGGCGCGCGGTCAGGGCGAGCGGCAGAGGAAGAGACTGCACGGGCGCTCTCGTGGGGACGGTGCGGAGTGGGGTCCACACTGCGGACGGGACGCCAGTGTCACATGACTGACTGTGGTGCGGAAGGGCGAACTCGCTCCGTGCTCGTGCGGTGACAGCGTTGGCTGTTGACGGGCTGTGAGTTCCTGGGGCCCCTTGCCACGGTGTGCCCTTTATGCGTGCGCCGCTTCCCCCGTCGCCGGCAGGGGCAGTGCGCTCTCGATCCGGTCGACGGCGGCGAAGGCCCCGTAGGCGACGACGTGGACAAGACAGCGGTCGGTGTGCTCCGGCCGCCGCCAGGCGGCGACGTCCTCGTCCGTGATGCGGTACGGCGCGAGGGCCGCCAGGATCGCGAGGCGCGCCGCGGGCCGCTCCCGGCGGTCCGGCACCCCGTCCAGGGCGAGCGGCGGGTGCGATCCGTCCCAGGTCCGCAGGGCCTCCCGCACGAGGTCCCGGTCCTCGGCGTCGAGGAGGTCGGCGTCCCCGCCCTGCGCCCGGTGCGACCCCCCGGCGGCCGAGCGCAGTGCCGCGTAGGCGGGGCCGACACAGGCACCGGCCGTCCAGGCCGGAGCCGGCCCGGGATCGTCCAGCAGGGACAACGCCGCGCCGGGCACGGCCCGCCTGCGCACGGTCCTGCCGACCGCGCGCCCGGCGACGCTCCGCACCGCCCGCAGCCGCTGGGCGTTCCACGGCAGAAGCTGTTCGGTCAGCAGCGCGGAGACGATCCGGTTGATGAAGTGGAAGGCGAGCGCGGTGCCCAGGTAGGCGGGGGCGTGCTCCCGGGGGAACGGGTACGGCATCGGATCGGTGCCCGGGACGCGGGTCGCCCGCCCCCAGTCGAGCACACGCGCGTGCTCCTCGTGCTTCGGCCGCTCCCCGCGCGCCAGTCGCTCGGCGAGCGCGTGGTCGCCCGTGGCGTGCAGCAGCATGGTGTGCGCGTCCACGCAGAACGGGCACTTGTTGGCGAGCGAGACTCCGAGAGCGGCCAGTTCCTTGCCGGTGCGGCTGCCGGCGCCCGCGATCAGCGACTCGCGCAGCAGCGCCCAGGCCGGGACGAGGATCTCGGGCGCGGAGGAGAGGACCACGAAGGTGGGTGGGCGTTCGATGCCGAAGTCCCGGGAGATCTGCTCGTAGACCTCGGCGACGCGTCCGGTGGCCGACCTGGGCGGCGTGGGTTCGGTGTAGCGGAAGGGTGTGGACATGGGCAGCAGCCTGCGCCCCCGAGGTGCCCGCGGTCGTCGTACGGTCGAAGGCAACCGTGGGTGGGACGCCCGGCCCGGTCGTCCGGGGCACTACTGCACCGGGAGTAGCGGCGGAGCCGT
The DNA here is from genome assembly GCF_001507435.1 of Streptomyces sp. NRRL F-5122. Lineage (GTDB taxonomy): Bacteria > Actinomycetota > Actinomycetes > Streptomycetales > Streptomycetaceae > Streptomyces > Streptomyces lannensis. The sequence continues at coordinate 211,691 of NZ_LMWH01000228.1, read as the reverse complement.
CCGCAGGGCGGACGCCCGGGCCGTCGGCGCGGTCTACTGTGCGGGCATGGGCGGGCACCCGGTGACACGCAGGCGCCTCGCCGACGCGGCCCTGGCGGTCGTGGTCGGCGCTCTCGTCGTGACCGCGGCCGCCTTCCGCGCGGACACCACGGCCGCCGACTACGCACTGATCGCGCTGGGCTCGGCCGCCCTGGCGTGCTACCGCGAGGCGCCGCTCGCGGTGCTGGCCGTGGCGACGTCGACCGGGTCGGCCTATGTGCTGCACGCCCACCCGGGGCCGCTCGCCGCCCTTCCGGTCCTGGGCGCCGTGCACACCGCGGCCCGTGCGGGTCACCGCGGCCTCGCGGCGGTGGCGAGCGGTGTGTTCCTCGCCGCGTACGTGGCGACGGGGCCCGCCACCCAGGACGTGGTGGAGCGGACCGCGCTGCTCGCGGGCTGGTTCCTCTGCGCGGTCGTCACGGGTCTGGCCGACCGCAACTGGCAGGCCTATCTGCGGCAGACCGAACAGCGCGCACTGGAGGCCGAGCGCACCCGGGAGGAGGCCGCGCGGCGCCGTGCCGGTGAGGAACGCCTGCGGATCGCCCGGGAGTTGCACGACTCCCTCACCCACAGCATCTCGATCGTCAAGCTCCAGGCGGGAGTCGCGGCCCATCTCGCCCGCAAACGGGGCGAGGAGGTGCCGCCCGCTCTGCTGGCCATCCAGGAGGCGAGCGGCGAGGCGATGCGTGAACTGCGCTCCACCCTCGAGGTGTTGCGTTCCGACGAACGGGCCGGCTCGCCCGCCCTGCTCGTGGAGCGGGCGTGTGCGGCGGGCCTGGCCGCCGAGCTCACGGTGACCGGAGAGGCGCGGCCCCTGAGCGTGGCGGTGGACCGCGCCGTGTACCGCATCGTCCAGGAGGCACTCACCAACGCCGTGCGGCACGCGGGAGCCGCGCGGGTGAGCGTGGGACTCGACTACGGCGAGCGGGAGTTGACGGTACGGGTGGACGACGACGGCACCGCCGACCCGGCCCGTCCGCCGGTGCCCGGAACCGGCCTCACCGGTATGCGGGAGCGCGTCACGGCACTCGGCGGCACCCTGCACGCCGCGCCGCGCGCGCAGGGCGGCTTCTCGGTGCTGGCGCGGCTGCCGAGCGGAGGACCGGGATGATCACCGTGGCGCTCGTCGACGACCAGGCGCTGATGCGGGCCGGCTTCCGGGCGCTGCTGGACGCCGAGGAGGGGATCGAGGTGGTCGGCGAGGCGGCCGACGGTGAGCAGGGCCTCGCGCTGGTGCGTGCCGCGGTACCCGACATCGCACTGATCGACGTGCAGATGCCGGTGATGACGGGCATCGAGGCGACCCGCCTGATCGCGGCGGATCCCGTGCTCGCCTCCGTCCGCGTGGTCATCCTGACCAACTACGGCCTGGACGAATACGTCTTCGAGGCGCTGCGGGCCGGTGCGAGCGGCTTCCTGCTGAAGGACACCGAACCGGAGGACCTGCTCCAGGGCCTTGAGGTGGTGGCACGCGGTGACGCCCTGCTGTCGCCGTCGGTCACGCGCACCCTCATCGGCGAGTTCGTCTCGCGGCCGCCGGACCGCTCCACCGCCCCGGGCCTGGAGTGTCTGACCCGCCGCGAACGCGAGGTGACGGCGCTGGCGGCCCGCGGCCTGACCAACGAGGAGATCGCCGCCCACATGGTCATCAGCCCGTTCACGGCCAAGACGCACATCAGCCGGGCGATGACCAAACTGGGCGCAAGGGACCGCGCCCAGCTCGTCGTCTTCGCCTATGAGTCGGGTCTGGTCAGGGCGCGCGAGACGTGAGGCCCGCGCGCGGAGCCGCCGGTCGCGGCGACACCGGCGCTCACACCATCAGCGCGATCGCGTAGGCCAGGAAGAACCCGGCCACCAGGACCACGAGGATCATGATCACGGTCAGCGGCGCCGCGGCCCAGCCCCGGCTCCTCATGTACTCCTGCTGCGGAACGGCCTCCTCTACGCTGCTCTCGCCCGGCGGCGTCTCGCCCGGCGGAACGCCGCCCGGCTCGACCCTGGGCCTCCATGACGGCGCGGCGCCGGGTGCCCCGTAGCGGTGGTCCCAAGTGCCGCCCGCCCCGCTCCTCCCGTGCATCTGGTTCATGTTGTCCGAATACCCGCACCATCGACGGCCAAGCGGACATAGCGCTATAAAATGGACAGCTTCATGATGCGGTGGCACGGGTTCCGGGCCGACGGCGGGGCAGACGGAGCGTGGCGCGGTCGATAGCCTGCTCGGTGATCAAGCGAACGCATGTCCCTGCCGCGGCCTCCCGACCGATCGCCAGGACGGTTCCCGTGCACTCAGCGAGGTGAGAGATGCAGTTCACCACCCGGCCCACGCTTCAAGGCACCTTCGGCATGGTGTCCTCCACCCACTGGCTGGCCTCGCAGTCGGCGATGGCCGTGCTGGAGGACGGCGGCAACGCCTTCGACGCGGCCGTCGCCGGGGCGTTCGTCCTGCACGTGGTGGAGCCGCACCTGAACGGACCCGCAGGTGAGGTGCCGATCCTCCTCGCCCCGGCCGGCGGCGAGGTCCGGGTCCTGTGCGGGCAGGGCGTCGCCCCCGCGGGAGCCACCATCGCCCACTACCAGGGACTCGGTCTGGAACTCGTGCCCGGCACGGGACCTCTCGCGGCGGCCGTTCCGGGCGCCTTCGACGCATGGATGCTGCTGCTGCGCGATCACGGGACGAAGAGCCTCGCGGACATCCTGAAGTACGCCATCGGGTACGCCGAGCACGGGCACGCGCCCGTGAACCGGGTCGGCGAGACCGTCGAGAGCGTGCGCCGGCTGTTCGAGACGGAGTGGACCTCGTCGGCCGAGGTGTATCTGCCGAACGGCAAGGCGCCGGTCGCCGGTGAGCTGCTGCGCAATCCGGCCCTGGCCGCGACCTGGAAGCGGCTGCTCACGGAGGTGTCCGGGGCAGGTGACCGGGAGGCGCAGATCGAGGCGGCACGACAGGTGTGGCGGTCGGGGTTCATCGCCGAAGCGCTGGTGTGCCAGTCGGCGCGGCCCACCATGGACACCAGCGGCGAACGCCACAGCGGGACCCTGACGGCCGCCGACCTCGCCGGCTGGTCCGCCGGCTACGAGACCCCGGCCACCTACGACTGGAACGGCTGGACCGTCTGCAAGGCGGGCCCCTGGAGCCAGGGCCCGGTCCTGCTCCAGCAGCTCGCCCTGCTCCCGCCCGAGCTGCCGGCCTACGGCTCCGCGGAGTACGTCCATCTGCTGATCGAGGGCTGCAAGCTCGCCATGGCCGACCGTGAGGCCTGGTACGGCGACGCGGCCGAGGTGCCGCTCGACGACCTGCTCTCGGACACGTACAACGCCGAGCGGCGCGCCCTCGTCGACGGCAAGGCGTCGTACGAACTGCGCCCGGGCGCGCCCGGCGGGCGTCCTCCGCGGCTGAGCGTGCGCGCCAGCGCGGTGGCCGCCGACGAGCCCGGATTCGATCCCATGGGAGTCGGTGAGCCGACGGTCGCCAAGAGCCCCACCTCCCCGGTGCCCGGGGAACCGGACGTCGCCGCCGACGGGACCACCCGTGGCGACACCTGCCATCTGGACGTCGTCGACCGCTGGGGCAACATGGTCGCCGCCACGCCCAGCGGCGGCTGGCTCCAGTCCAACCCGGTCGTGCCCGAGCTGGGCTTCCCGCTCGGCACCCGGCTCCAGATGACCTGGCTCGACGAAGGGCTGCCGAACTCCCTCACCCCGGGCCGGCGCCCCCGCACCACCCTCACCCCCTCGATCGCGCTGCGCGACGGGGTGCCGGTACTCGCGTTCGGCACCCCCGGCGGCGACCAGCAGGACCAGTGGCAGCTGCACTTCTTCCTGGCGGCGGCCCTGCGGCCCGCGATCCGCGGCGGCCTCGACCTCCAGGGCGCCATCGACGCCCCGAACTGGCACAACGACAGCTTCCCCGGCTCCTTCTTCCCGCGCGGCATGCGCCCCGGCAGCGTCACCGTGGAGTCCCGTACGGATCCCAAGGTGGTCGAGGAACTGCGCCGGCGCGGTCACGACGTCACGGTCGGTGAGGCCTGGTCGGAGGGGCGGCTGTGCGCGGTCGCCCGGGACCCGCGGACGGGTGTGCTGTCCGCGGCGGCGAATCCGCGCGGGATGCAGGGGTACGCGGTCGGACGGTGACGGCCGCTCCGGCCCGGCTCGGCCGGAAGGGCGCCCGAAGCCCCGTATTCACGCCGAATCCACCCGGAGTGCACCGTGTGGGGTCGGATTGTCAGTCATGCGTGCTCTCATGGAGACATGATCGACGACATCGAAACCATCGACGAGTTTCTGACTCACCGCTCATCCGAGGTGGCCGAGGCCGTGCGCCAGGCCGCCGCCGCCGAGATCATGCCCCGCTTCCGCCGGCTCGCCGAACACGAGATCGACGAGAAGAGCGGCCCCCACGACCTGGTCACGGACGCCGACCGCAAGGCCGAGGCCTACCTCACCGAGGCGCTCGTCAAGCTGCTGCCCGGTTCGGTGGTGGTGGGCGAGGAGGCCGTCCACGCCAACCCGGCGACCTACGACGCCGTGCGCGGCGACGCCCCCGTCTGGATCGTCGACCCCGTCGACGGCACCCGGCAGTTCGTCCACGGCGACCCCGGCTTCTGCACGCTGGTCGCGCTCGCCCAGGGCGGCGTCCTGTATGCCTCGTGGACATACGCACCGGTCCACGACCGGCTGGCCACGGCCGTCAGGGGCAAGGGCGCCTTCCTCGACGGAGTGCGCCTGCACTCCGGCTCCCCGGCGCCCGACCGCGATCTCGAGGTCGCCACCTCACACCCGTACTACACGACGGACGACCAGAAGCGCGCACTTCTCGGCCTGCAGACCGAGGGGATCCGTCCGCGGTCGTGCGGTTCCGCCGGACTGGAGTACCTCCAGATCGCGCAGGGCCTGCTGGACGCGACCGCCTTCTCCTGGGAAGCGGCCTGGGACCACGCGGCCGGCCTTCTGCTGGTCGAGGAGGCGGGCGGTGCCCACCTCACCCTCGCGGGCGAGCCGTTCCGCATCACCGGCGGCAACGCCCTGCCCTTCACCGCGGCCAGGGACGAGGCCACGGCCCGCCGGGTGCTGGGCCTGCTGTCCGGCGGTGCCTGACCCCGCGGTGCCGCGCCGAAAGCGGAACCGCCGCCTCAGCCGAGGGCTGCCCCCCGCCCCGATGAGGTGTCAGTCCCGCGGCATATCCTGAGGGGCACTGGGCGTGGGCTGACGAAGGAGTCCGAAGGTGCCGTCGATGCTCGATGCGGTCGTGGTGGGAGCGGGGCCCAACGGACTGACGGCCGCCGTGGAGCTGGCCCGGCGCGGATTCTCCGTCGCCGTGTTCGAAGCCCGCGACACCATCGGCGGGGGCGCCCGCACGGAAGAGCTCACGCTCCCCGGTTTCCGGCACGACCCGTGCTCCGCGGCGCACCCGCTCGGCGTCAACTCACCCGCGTTCCGGGCGTTGCCTCTGGAGCGCTACGGCCTCGAATGGCTGCACGCCGAGCTTCCGATGGCGCATCCCTTCCTGGACGGCACCGCGGCGGTGCTGTCCAGGTCGGTGGCCGAGACGGCCGCCTCCTTCGGGCCGCGCGACGCGGGGACGTACCGCCGGCTGGTCGAGCCGTTCCTGAGCCGCTGGGACACCCTGGCCAGGGACTTCATGTCGCTGCCGCTCACCTCCCTCCCACGGGACCCGCTCACCCTGGCGCGGTTCGGACTCGTAGGCCTGCCTCCGTCGACATGGCTGATGCGCCGCTTCCGCGACGAACGGGCCAAGGCGCTGTTCGCCGGGCTCGTCGCCCATGTGATCGCCCCGCTCGGCGGCCTGGCCACGGGCGGCGTCGGTCTGATCTTCGCCCTCGCGGCGCACGCCCGCGGCTGGCCGGTGGCCCGCGGCGGCTCCCAGTCCATCTCGGACGCGCTCGCGGCCCACCTCAAGGACCTGGGCGGGAGTATCCACACCGACTACGAGGTCAAACGCCTCGACGACCTGCCCCCGGCGCGCGCGTACATCTTCGACACCTCGCCCACCGCGCTGGCCCGGATCGCGGGCCTCGGCAGGTACTACGACGGCTACCGCTACGGCGCCGGGGTGTTCAAGGTGGACTACGCCCTGGACGGCCCCGTGCCGTGGACCGCGAAGGAGGCGCGGGTCGCCGGTACCGTTCAAGTCGGCGCCGACCAGGCGGAGATCGGCACCGCCCTGCGCGCCGCGTCCCGCGAGGGCCGGGCGCCCGACACACCGTTCCTCATCACCGTGCAGCCCGGGGTCGCGGACCCCACTAGGGCGCCCGAGGGCAAACAGGTCTTCTGGGCGTACGGCCATGTGCCGAACGGCTGGCGGGGCGACCTCACCGACGCGCTGGAACGCCAACTGGAGCGCTTCGCACCGGGCTTCCGCGACCGCGTGCTCGCCCGTGCCACCGCGGGCCCGCCCGAACTGGCCGCCCGCAACGCCAACTACGTCGGCGGTGACATCGCCTCCGGCGCGGTGTCCGGATTGCAGGTGCTGCTGCGCCCCAAACTGTCCCTGTTCCCGTACAGCACGCCGCACCCGGCCGTCTTCATCTGCTCGTCGGCCACGCCGCCCGGGCCTGGTGTGCACGGCATGTCGGGCCACAACGCGGCGAAGGCCGTGTGGAGGAGGCTGAGACAGGCATGACCACCATCACCCTGGTCCAGGGCGACATCACCCGGCAGAGCGTCGACGCGATCGTCAACGCCGCCAATTCCTCGCTGCTCGGCGGCGGAGGCGTGGACGGTGCGATCCACCGCCGGGGCGGCCCCGCGATCCTCGAGGAGTGCCGCGCACTGCGAGCCTCCCGCTACGGCAGGGGCCTGCCCACCGGCCAGGCGGTCGCCACGACCGCGGGCGAACTGGACGCCCGCTGGGTGATCCACACGGTGGGCCCGGTCTTCGCCGACTCGGAGGACCGCTCGGAGCTGCTCGCCTCCTGCTACCGGGAAGCACTGCGGGTCGCCGACGGACTCGGCGCCCGTACCGTCGCGTTCCCCGCCGTCTCCACCGGTGTCTATCGCTGGCCGATTCAGGACGCGGCACGCATCGCGGTGGAGACGGTGCGCTCGACGGACACGGCCGTCGAGGAGATCAGGTTCGTCCTGTTCGACGAGCGGGCCTACGAGGCGTTCGCCGCGCAGGCAGGCTGACCCCGCGCCGCACACCGAACCGCAGCCCCCGGCGGGGTCGCTGCCGTGTTGCGCGGCGGAGACAGGACCCCAGGTCGGAGGCGAAGGGAATTCCTGGTAGGCCCACCGTCATGTCGGATTTCCGCCAGCCCGCTCCCGGTCCATGGCCGATGCTGGAGGCATGCGGAACGGGATGCACACCGACTGGGATCGCTGCGTGCGCGCCGTCCAGTCGAAGGACGCGCGTTTCGACGGCTGGTTCTTCACCGCCGTCCTGACCACGAGGATCTACTGCCGCCCCAGCTGCCCGGTCGTACCTCCGAAGCCGGAGAACATGACCTTCTACCCGAGCGCCGCCGCATGTCAGCAGGCCGGATTCCGGGCCTGCAAGCGGTGCCGGCCCGACACGAGCCCCGGCTCGCCCGCGTGGAACCAGCGCGCCGACCTGGTCGCCCGCGCCATGCGACTGATCGCCGACGGAGTCGTCGACCGGGAGGGCGTGCCCGGCCTCGCCGTCCGCCTCGGTTACAGCACCCGCCAGATCGAGCGCCAGCTCGTCGCCGAACTGGGCGCGGGACCCCTGGCGCTCGCCCGGGCCCAGCGCGCCCAGACCGCCAGGGTCCTCATCGAGACGACCACACTGCCGATGGCCGAGATCGCCTTCGCGGCGGGCTTCTCCTCGATCCGCACCTTCAACGACACCGTCCGGGAGGTCTTCGCGCTCGCCCCGAGCGAACTGCGCAGCCGCCTGCCGAAGAAGACGGTGGTGGCCCCCGGCGTCCTGAGTCTGCGCCTGCCGTTCCGGGCCCCGCTGAACCCCGACAACCTCTTCGGCCACCTCGCCGCGACCGCCGTACCCGGCGTGGAGGAGTGGCGCGAGGGCGCCTACCGTCGCACACTCCGGTTGCCCTACGGGCACGGGATCGTGGCACTGACCCCCAAGGCCGACCACATCGCCTGCCGTCTGACCCTCAGCGACATGCGCGATCTGCCTGTCGCCATCAGTCGCTGCCGCCGCATGCTCGACCTCGACGCGGACCCGGTCGCGGTCGACGACCAGTTGAGGGCAGACCCGGTGCTGGCGCCCCTGGTCGACAAGGCCCCCGGCCGCCGGGTCCCGCGCACGGTCGACGAGGCCGAGTTCGCCGTACGGGCCGTCCTCGGCCAGCAGGTCTCCACGGCCGCCGCTCGCACCCACGCGGCCCGACTGGTCACCGCGCACGGCGAGCAGGTCGAGGACGCCGAGGGCGGCCTCACCCATCTCTTCCCGGCTCCCGAGGCGCTCGCCGCGCTCGATCCCGAGTCCCTGGCGATGCCGCGCACCCGGCGCACCACGTTCACCACCCTCGTCCGTCAACTCGCCGAAGGAGCCCTCCATCTGGGCGTGGAGAGCGATTGGGAGGAGAGCCGGGCCCGGCTGGGGACACTGCCCGGCTTCGGCCCCTGGACCGTCGACGTGATCGCGATGCGCGCCCTCGGCGACCCGGACGCCTTCCTGCCGACCGATCTCGGTATCCGGCGCGCTGCCCGGGAATTGGGCCTGCCCTCCACTCCGGCCGCGCTCACCGCACGCGCGGCCGCATGGCGGCCGTGGCGGGCCTACGCGGTCCAGTACCTGTGGGCGACCGACAGCCACCCGATCAACTTCCTCCCGGTGTAAGGACGTTCCATGAAACAGCACAACGTCATCGACAGCCCCTACGGCCCGCTCACCCTTGTCGCCGACGACGGTGTCCTGTGCGGTCTGTACATGGACGGACAGCGCCACCGCCCGCCGGAGAAGGCCTTCGGGGAGCGCGACGACACGCCCTTCGGTGAGGCGACCGCACAACTGCGGGCCTACTTCGCGGGCGAGTCGAAGGACTTCACCCTCGACATGCGCCTGCGGGGAACCCCGTTCCAGCTCAGTGTGTGGGAGCAGTTGCGGAAGATCCCCTACGGCGAGACGCGCTCGTACGGCGAACTGGCCGACGCCCTCGGCAATCCGGGTGCCTCACGCGCGGTCGGACTGGCCAACGGCAAGAACCCCGTCGGCATCATCGTGCCGTGCCATCGGGTCGTCGGCGCGAACGGTGATCTGACGGGCTACGGCGGCGGCCTCGCCCGCAAGCGGCGCCTGCTGGACTTCGAACGGGGGGCGGGCCTGTTCTGAGCGCGGCGGTCCGGGCCTGCGCGCCCCGCACCTGCGCCTCGCGGGCACCGTCCCCCGGCAGGCGGACGTCAGTGGCGTACGGCTTCGGCTGCGTAGTCCCACAGGCGGTCCGCCGCGTGCTGATCGAGGGCGTGAGCGGCCACCCGGCCGGACCGATCGGAGTCTTCCGATACGACCGATGCTTCCTGGTTGTCTTCGAAGTAGCGGCCGGTCACCCCCTTGACCAGCGGCGATGCGGCCAGCAGCACGGAGGTCGCGGCGCCCTGGGCCGGGTTCTTGTAGTGCGGCAGCGGGGTCAGGTTGCCTTCGTCGTCCATCACGCCGAACGAACGCATGGCGTCGTCGTCGAGATGGCGCTGGAGGTTGGTGAGGATGGCGCCGGGAGCGACCGCGTTGGCCGTGATGCCGTCGTCGGCCCAGCGGCGGGCCCCCACGGCAAGGAGCACATCGGCCGTCTTGGACTGCCCGTAGGCCTCCCAGGAGTCGTAGGGACGCCGCTCGAAGTGCGGGTCGTCGAAGTCGAAGGGCGAGTTCAGGTGGGCACCCGAGCTGACGACCACGACGCGGGCCGAGCCCGACTCGCGCAGAGCGGGGTGGAGGGCGTCGGCCAGGGCGAAGTGACCGAGGAAGTTGGTGGCGAGCTGCAGCTCCCAGCCCTCCGCGCTGACCTGCCGCGTGGGAAGCGCCATGATCCCGGCGTTGGCCACCAGGATGTCCAGAGGGCCGCGCCACGCCTGTGCGAAGGCAAGGGCGGAGTCGATGTCCGACAGGTCGAGCGCCTCGGCCCGCACCGATCCGGCACCGGGGGCGGCGGCGAGTTCGCGGACCAGCGGCTCGGCGGTCTCCGGACGACGGGTGGCGACGACGACCTCGGCGCCGGCGAGGGCCAGGGCCCGGACCGTCTCGGTGCCGATGCCGGAGGCGCCGCCGGTGACCACCGCGCGGCGTCCGGTGAGGTCGACGCCGTTGATCACTTCGGTGGCCGTGGCGTGGGAGTGGAAGGGGGTGGTGAGTCGGGATTCGGCGTTCACGGGCAGTCTTTCCTGAGGTGCGAAATCACGTACGCCATTCACCGTAGGTCCGCAGCGCTGGACGATGTATAACTTGTCGTCCAGGGTTCTTCAGTCATCGTCCAGAGGAGGTGCTCATGGATCCGCTGGAGGATGTGCTGGGCCTGCTTCAGACGCAGAGCCATCTGTCGACGGGCCTGGCGGCGGGAGGGCGATGGGCCCTGCGGTTCGACGCACCCTCCGGCGTGAAGTTCAACGCCGTCAGGCGTGGACGGTGCCGGCTCGAGGTCGACGGGCTCCCGGCACCGGTCGATCTGGCGGCCGGCGACTGCTACCTGCTCACCCGGCCGCTGCGCTTCACTCTGCGCAGTGATCCCGAGGCCACCGCGGTGGACGCGGGCCCCGTCTTCGAGGCGGCGGTGGACGGTGTCGCCCGGGTCGGTACCGCTGACGAGGTGTACATGATCGGCGGCCGCTTCTCCTTCGGCGAGCGTGCCCAGGAGCTGCTGCTCGACGGGTTGCCCCCGGTCGTCCACGTGCCCGCGGGGACCGAGCAGGCGGATGCCGTGGAGTGGGCGCTGACCGCCATCGAACAGGAACTGCAGCACGGACCGCCGGCCTCGCGCCTGGTCGCCGAGCACCTCGCCGTCGTCATGCTCATCCACGTTCTGCGGCTGCACCTTGCCCGCCGGCCGCACGCGGTGTCGGGCTGGCTGTCAGGCCTCGCCGACCCTGTGGTGGCCACGGCCCTGGCATCGATGCACGAAGCTCCCGCGCAATCCTGGACGGTGGCCGAACTGGCGCAGGCAGGGGCGGTGTCGCGGTCCACCCTGGCGGCGCGCTTCAAGGAGACGGTCGGCCAGGGGCCCCTGGAGTATCTGACCCGCTGGCGGATCGAACTCGCCTCCCGGCAGCTGCGGGAGAGCACCGACACGGTCGCCCTCATCGCCCGCTCCGTCGGATACGGCTCGGAAAGCGCACTCAGCGTGGCCTTCAAGCGGGTCACGGGCATGTCCCCCGGTGCGTATCGCAAGCAGGGGGCCGGCCGCGAGGCCATGGCGGGTGCGTGAGCGGCGCATGCCGGACCGCCGCGGTTCGCGGGCCGGTGCCGCGACTGCCGGATGGGGTGCGGTGGTCAGGGTGCTGTCAGGCCTGGCCGTCCGCGGGGACGAGGGCGCGCAGCAGCGCGGGCAGGGCGGTGCCGATGGGTTCGCGTACGACGTCGTCGGCGCGGTCGTCGTACGGGGTGGGTTCGGCGTTGACGATGACCAGGCGTGCGCCGTGGTCGGCGGCGACTCCGGCGAGTCCGGCGGCTGGCTGGACCTGGAGGCTGCTGCCGACGGCGACGAAGATCTGGCAGGCCTTGGTGATGGCGAGGGCTTCGCCGAGGACGACGGGGTCGAGTCGTTCGCCGAACATGACGGTGGCGGATTTGAGGATGCCGCCGCAGTTCAGGCAGGGCGGGTCGTCCTCGCCGGCCTCGACGCGGGCGAGGGCGTCCTCCATGCGGCCGCGGGTGTGACAGCGGGTGCAGACGAAGCTGCGGGCCGTGCCGTGCAGCTCCAGCACCTTGCGGGCGGGCATGCCGGCGAGCTGGTGCAGCCCGTCCACGTTCTGTGTGATGACCCGTACGGGGACCCCGGACCGCTCGAGCTCGGCCACGGCCCGGTGTGCGGCGTTGGGCTCGGCCTTCAGGGTCCGGTTCTTGCGCCGCATCTGCCAGGAGCGCCGCCGGATCTCGGGATCGCCCATGTAGTACTCGTACGTCACGAGCTTCTCGGCCTCGGGATCCTTCCGCCACAGCCCGTTGGGCCCGCGGTAGTCGGGGATCCCGGAGTCGGTGGAGATACCGGCGCCGCTGAGAATGGCTACGAGGGGCCTGTCCATGCGCCGAGCGTAGGACGCCTTCCTGCTCGGGGCGAACGGATATGGGCGGCAACATCACCGGGCCGGCGGCAAGAACGGCCTGGCGGTTTCCCGCAGGCCTTCCGGGACGATCCGTCCCATCTTGGTCGACCGCCTTCACAGTGACGGCCTTGGTCCCAGATGTGGCGTCAGCACTTCCGTTGGCCCGCAACTGTGCGGCTACTGCCTCGTCCACCGCTCTCTCAGCGGAGCCCGAGAGAAGCTCGGTCAGCCCACGCGGTGGCCGTTCTCGAGTTCCGCCGTGCCCGCGCCCTCCGCCAGCACCTCGAGGGCGGCCAGGACCCGGCGGCCCGGTTCGCCCGGAAGGTAGGCGGTGAGCTCCTCCTGCGGGACCAGCCGCCAGGACAGCAGTTCCTCCTCCTGCAGCCGGATCGCCTTGAGGTCGTTCTCGGCGAGTACCCCGCCGTCGTACAGATACGCCACCAGTGGCGGCCGCGCCGTCCCGTGCACCCAGTCCACCGCGAGGAGCCGCCCGAGCTCGACGTCGAGCCCGATCTCCTCCTCGGTCTCGCGCCGGGCGCCCTGCCGGGGTGTCTCACCCGTGTCCGACTCGATCGTCCCGCCGGGCAGTGCCCATCCGTCGCGGTAGTTGGGCTCGACGAGCAGCACGTGCCCCTCGGCGTCGCGGAAGAGTGCGGCCGCGCCGGCGAGGACGCGCGGCAGGGACGCGATGTACGTGGCGAAGTCCGGTGTGGTCACCCAGGAAGAGTAACCACACCGGTCCTGCTGCCGCGGACGGATGGTCGGGCCCGCGGATCACCGGCTGTCGGTGTGCGCGAGACGCAGCGTCCGGTCCGCCAGCTCGCCGATGCTGACGCAGTCGAAGCCGAAGACGGCACTGCGGACCGTGTCCTCCAAGGGGTCCTTCCACTGCGCCGGGATGGCCCGGGCACCTGTGAGGACGCCGGCGACCGACCCCGCCGTGGCGCCGTTGGAGTCGGTGTCCAGTCCGCCGCGGACGGTGAGCGCGATCGTGCGGGTGAAGTCGCCGTCGCCGTACAGGAGCCCGGCGGTGAGCACCGCCGCGTTGGGGACGGTGTGGATCCAGCCGAGCCCCGTCGTCTCCCCGGTGGCCGTGTCGAGCGTCTCCTCCCAGCTCAACCGGGTCTCGTGCAGTGAGATCACCCGGCGTACGGTCCGGGCGAGGCGGCTGCTCGCGGGGATCACGGTCAGAGCGGTGTCGATTGCCTGCCGGACCGTGGGCGCGGTGAACGCCGCGGAGATCAGCGCCGCCGCCCACATGGCCCCGTACACCCCGTTGCCGGTGTGGGACAGGACCGCGTCCCTGCGGGCCAGTGCGGCCGCCTGGTGGGGCAGGCCCGGGCAGGTCCAGCCGTAGACGTCGGCGCGGATCAGGGCGCCGATCCACTCCTGGTAGGGGTTGTCGTACGTGGCTGTGACCGGTGGCTTGAGGCCGTTGGCGAGGTTGCGGTACGCGACCCGCTCGGCCGTGAACGTCTGAAGGTACGGCAGCCGCAGCAGCCACAGGTCGCCGACCTGTTCGGTGCTGAAGTCGAAGCCGTGCGTCTCGAGCAGGTCCAGGCCCAGGATCGCGTAGTCGACGTCGTCGTCCCGGCAACTGCCGTGGATGCGTCCGCGCACGCACTGGCGCCACTCGGGCCGCAGTTCGAAGCCGTCCGTCTCGGTGGCGGGTTCCGGCAGGTAGTCGGTCAGCGGCAGGGCCGAGGCCTGCCGCAGATAGCGGTCGATACGCTCGCGCGTCCACAGGTCGCCCTGCTCGACCGGCTTGCCGAGCATGTTGCCCGCGATCCGGCCGAGCCAGCCCCCGAGGATTCGGTCCGCGAGCTCTGGCTCAGTGCCCACAGGGGTCATAGCTCCGGTCTACCCGATTCCGGCCGCGATGTGCCGTATTCGACCCTGCACACCGTGGTTTCCCATCCCGGTCGTACGTTGTTCCCGCCCCGTTCCCGGGGACCGGACGGGAAGACCACGATGGGTTCCCGGTCCGGCACCGAGGCCATGCTCCACGCGCTCGGCTGCGGGCCGGCGCCGGGCGGGCGGCCGCGTGATCACCGGCGAGGGCCGACGGAACGTCGGGGCGCCGCCGGTCACCGCCACGCGTTCGGCCGGGAGGGACACCGTCACGGTGCGCGGCAGGCCGGCCGCCGGGATGCCGGGCCGGAATGCCCCGGCAGTACCCGCTGACCGGCGTCGGGCCGGGCGTCGCCCCGTTGCGTCCCGGACGCCCGCCCGGTCCTGGTACGCGTCGCGGAGCGGATCGGCCGGGGCCTACCGGCCCGAGTTCCCGGAGCGCCGGGGCGACGGCAGGTCCATCAGCCGCGCGCCCCCAACGAGCCTCCGCTCATCTGCGCGCCCCGGACAAGCGGTAAGCGTCCAGGGCCAGGGTCATCTCGATCAGGTCGCGGGGGCGGGCCAGCGAGCGGAAGGTGAGCTGTTCCAGCCGCCGCAGCCGGTTGAAGACCGTGTTGCGGTGGCAGTACAGCCGGCTCGCGGCCCGGCCGGCCGAGCCCTCGCAGGACAGCCATACGTCGAGGGTCTCCAGGAGCACGGCCCGGTCGGCGGGCTCCAGTTCGAGGAGCGCGCCGAACACGTCCGCCACCAGCCGGTCGGCGAGCTCCGGCTGACTCACCACCAGCGCCGTCGGCATCCGCTGGTCCAGCCGCACGACCGCGGTCGCGTCCGGCGGGCAGGTGCGCAGCGCCAACTCGGCCAGCCGCCGCGCCCGCCCCAGTTCGGCGAGCCCGGGCACGACCGGGCTGATGCCACCCGGACCCGAGCACCACCCGTCCAGCACACGCGCGACGCCGTCCAGGTCCTGATCGGGGGTGAGCGCCACCACCCCCACCTCACCGTCGGCGCGCATCCGCCAGATGAACCGGAACCCGGCGCCGCGCACCGGCCGTTCGGCCGCCTCCCGCCGCTCGGCCCGCAGGACCACCACCGCGTACGGCCCGTGCTCCGGCAGATCGAGACCCGCGGCCGCGCGGGCCGCCAGCCCGGGCGTGGCCTGCCCCTCCAGCAGCGCATCGAGCAGCGCCTGCAGCTGCTCGTCGGTGCGCCGTCGAAGTTCCGCCTCGGTGGCACGGTAGGCCTCGGACGCCGTCTGGGTCTGCGCGTCCACCGCAGACCACACCATCGTCGTCGAACGCATCAACGCCGCGAGCCGCTCGGGCTCCTGGCCCGCGGCCCCGTCGACGAGCGCGTCCCACAGCAGATAACCGGCGTTCCGGTAGGCGTGCACCAGCAGGTCGAGCGGCAGCCCCTGCCGGGCTCGGCGCCGCCCGGTGTCCTCGGCGTGCTCCAGGTCGCGGCGCGGCGAGTCCCGGGGAGCGTAGAGGGTCTCGATGCCGATCCGCATCGCCTCCTCCGCCTCCCGCCACTGCTGGTCCTGCGGGAGCACCTGCCCGTAGACGGAGGAGTACTCGGTGAGTTGCCGCAGATGCTCGTCGACGAGCAGCGGCAGCCGTTCCAGCAGAGCCTTGCAGGACTCCGCGAGCAGCTTCCAGTCATGACCGGTCCGCGGCCTTCGCCCTCCCATGGCCGGAGGATGCCATCGCAAAGGGGTCCCGCACAGGCCCCTGACACGCGGTCTTGTGCACGCGCACAACGCCCGGCCCGGCCCGCTGGGCACCCGCAGCGATTCCGCCGAGGGCCGTGGACGGGCGCGACCGTCGGTGCTGGGGTGAGCGCCACACCGAGTCGGAACAGGGGGTCGTTCATGGGCGGATCCGGACTGGTCGTCCACGACCTGTCAGTCGGATACGGACCTGTGCGGGCACTGCGCCGGGTGTCCCTCGAGGTGCCCGAGGGGGCGGTGGTGACGGTGCTCGGCGGCAACGGCGCCGGCAAGTCCACGCTGCTCAGGGCGATCAGCCGGACGCTGTCCTTCCACGGCGGCGCGGTGACCGAGGGCGGTGTGCGCCTCGGCGACCGCCGTCTCGACGCGCTGCCCCCGGACCGGGTGGTTGCCGCGGGGGTGTCCCAAGTGCCCGAAGGACGGAGGGTGTTCGCGCGGATGACGGTCGCCGACAATCTGCGCGCGGGCGCCCTCGGCGGCACCCGGCCGGGCCGGGCCGCGGCCCTGGAGCGCGTCCACGAGCTGTTCCCCGTGCTCGCCGAGCGCGCGGGGCAGCGGGCCGGCCTGCTCTCCGGTGGCGAACAGCAGATGCTCGCCGTCGCCCGCGCCCTGATGGCGGGTCCGAAGGTGCTGCTCCTCGACGAGCCGTCCCTCGGCCTCGCCCCCCTCATGGCCCGGCGGATCGCCGACACCGTACGGGAGATCAACGCGCAGGGAACCTCGGTGCTGCTCGTCGAGCAGAACGCCGCCCTCGCCCTGCGGCTCGCCACGCGCGCGTACGTCCTCGAGGTCGGCGAGGTCACCCTGTCCGGCCCGGCCGACGAGCTGGCCGCCTCCGACGAGGTGCGCCGGCGCTACCTGGGTGTGGTCGACGAGGACGCGGTCGCTGACGGCGAACAGGCCGGTGGTGCCCGGCGGACGCTGACGCGGTGGCAGGGAGGAGACGCGTGAACGGCCTCGCAGCGGGCGACGACGCCCTCGAAGTGTGTGATCTCACCGTGCGGTTCGCCGGACTCACCGCGCTTGACGGTGTCGGCTTCACCGTCCGCCCCGGCACGGTGCACGCCCTCATCGGGCCCAACGGCGCGGGCAAGTCCACCTGTTTCAACGTGCTGTCCGGGGTCTACCGGGCGGCCGCGGGCAGTGTCCGCTTCGGCACGCACGAGCTGACCGGGATGTCCGCGCACCGCATCGCCGGCCTCGGCGTCGCCCGCATCTTCCAGAACCTCGCGCTGCCACCGCGCGCCTCGGTCGAGGACTGCCTGCTGCTCGGCCGGCACCGGCTGACCCGGACGGGCTTCCTGGCCGCGGGGCTCGGCCTGCCCTCCGCGGGCCGCGAGGAACGGCGGCACCGTGAACGGGTGCGGGAGATCGCGGAGTTCGTCGGTATCGCCGAATGCCTCGGCCGCCCGGTGGGTTCGCTCCCGTACGGGCAGCAGAAACTCGCCGAGCTCGCCCGCGCCCTGTGCATGGAGCCGCGTCTGCTGCTTCTCGACGAGCCGGTCGCGGGCATGACCGCCGACGAACGGCGCCGCACCGCCGCCGTGATCGCAGGCGTCCGGGACGGGCTCGGTATCTCGATCGTGCTGGTGGAACACGACATGGGGGTGGTGATGCGGCTCGCGGACGCGGTGACCGTACTGGACTTCGGGCGCCGGATCGCGGACGGCGCCCCCGCCGACGTACAGAACGATCCGGCCGTCGTGCGCGCCTACCTGGGAGCCGGTTCATGAGCACCCTCGCCGAAATCCTCCTCAACGGACTCTCGTTGGGGTCCGTCTACGCACTCATCGCGCTCGGCTTCGTGGTCATCTTCCGGGCCACCGAGGTCGTCAACTTCGCCCACGCCTCGCTGCTGCTCGCCGGTGGCTACATCACCGCGACCCTTCACGACGACATCGGTTTCTGGCCCGCGCTGCTCGCCGGGATCGCGGGCGCAGCGCTGGTCGGGGCGGCCGTGGAGTTCCTGGTGATGCGGCGGTACCGGGGCAGCGACCACAGCGTCCTCGCCATCGTCACCATCGGGGTCGACATACTGCTCACCACCGAACTGACCCGTCGCATCGGCACGGACGTGATCCCGCTGGGCGATCCGTGGGGCGACGCCGTGCTCAGGCTCGGGCCGGTCTCCCTCGCGCACACGCGGATCGCCGCCTTTGTGGCCGCCGTGCTGCTCATCGGCGCCTTCCTGCTCGCATTCCGGTACACGTCGTGGGGGGTGGCGATGCGCGCGGCGGCGGAGAGCTCGGAGACCGCGGCGCTGATGGGGGTACGGCTCGGGCGGGTCTCGCTGAGCGCCTGGGCCGTGGCGGGGGGCCTGGCGGCCGTGGCCGCGCTGTTCCTCACCGTCTTCCCGACGCCGGGCCTGGAACGGGCCACCTCGCTGGCCGCGCTCAAGGCGTTCCCGGCGGCGATCCTCGGCGGACTCGACTCCACGACGGGCGCGCTGGTGGGAGGCCTGCTGGTCGGCGTCACCGAGTCGCTGGCCACCGGCTACCAGAGCGATCTGACGTTCCTCGGCCGCGGGCTCGGCGATCTCGCCCCCTACCTCGTCATGGTCGCGATCCTGCTCATCCGCCCCGCGGGGCTGTTCGGCACGAAGGAGCTCGCACGTGTCTGAGAACCCGGCCGTGCCGCAGCGGCCGACCGCGCCGGGCGGCCCCTTGCGGCCCGAGTCCGACGAGCCCGCCCCCGCCGGCCTCCGACCCCCGTCCGGGACCCGGGCACCCGGCGGGAGGCGCGGCGTGCCCGCCCCTCCCGGCCGGCGCCGCGCCCGGCTCACCGACCCCCGCACCTACGTCCGGGCCGTCGGGGTCGTGCTGCCGCTCGCGTTCCCGTTCTACCTGGACCGATTCTGGCTCCAGGCAGGTCTGTTCGCGATGGCCGCCGCGATCGGCGCGATCGGCATCAACCTCCTCACCGGTGCGACCGGCCAGCTCTCCATGGGGCACGCCTTCTTCCTCGCCGTCGGCGCCTACGGCTACTGCGTGTTCGCGGCGGACGGCGGCGACGGGCTGACCGGGCTGGGCCTGCCGACCTGGCTCGCGGCCGTGCTCGCGGTGCTCGTCGCGGGTGTCGCGGGCGGCCTGTTCAGCCCCATCTCGGGCCGGCTCAGCGGTGCCTACCTGGGCATCGCCACCCTCGCGCTGGTCTTCATCGGTCAGCACGTCATGTTCAACGCCCATGACCTGACCGGTGGCGCCAACGGACGTGACGTCCCGCCGCTGAACCTGTTCGGCCTCACCTTCGACGACCGTGAACTCGTCGTAGCGGACGTTCCGTTCGGCTCGGCCGAGAAGCTCTGGTACGCAGGTCTGCTCGCCCTGCTCGTCGGCGCCCAGTTCGCCCGCGGGGTGCTGCGCGGACGCCCGGGCCGGGCCATGAACGCGATCCGCGACCACCGCATCGCGGCGGGCGTGCTCGGCGTACCCGTCGCCCGGCACCGCGCCGCCGTGTTCGTGTTGTCCTCGATGTACGCGGGCCTCGCGGGCGTTCTGCTCGCGCTGGTCTTCCAGCGGACGGTGCCCGACTACTTCGGCATCACGCTGTCCCTGGACTACCTCGCCATGATCGTCATCGGCGGGCTCGGTTCGGTCTCCGGCGCGGTGGCGGGCGCCGTGTTCGTCTCCCTGCTGCCACAGCTGCTGACCCGCTACAGCGATGCGCTGCCTTTCATCTCCGCCCCGGGCACGGGCGGGATCGCACCGGGCGAGGCGGCCCGGTTCCTCTACGGCGCCGCCGTCGTGCTGGTGGTGCTGTTCCTGCCCGGCGGCCTGGCCAGGGTGGCCGCCCGGCGTCGCGTCAGAACCGAACCAGGGGAGCAATGATGAACAGGACGTATGGGGCCAGGGCGGCGGCGGGTGCACTCGCGGCACTGCTCGTGCTGGCCGGATGCAGTTCCAAGGCCAAGGACGACGGCGGCGGCGACAAGGCGGCCGGTGGTGTGAAGACCGGGGAGGGCATCTCCGGAAAGACGATCACGCTGGGCGCGCTCACCGACCTGACCGGCGTGTACGCCACTCTCGGCAAGAGCGTCACCCAGGCCCAGCAGTTGTACGTGAAGCAGCTGAACGCGGCCGGCGGGGTCTGCGGCTACAAGGTGGCCCTCACGGTCCGCGACCACGGCTACGACCCGCAGAAGGCCGTCGCCGGGTACACCGAGCTGGAGCCGAAGGTGCTGGGCTTCGCCCAGTTCATCGGCTCCCCGTTCGTCGCCGCGGTCAAGAATCGAATCGACGGGCAGGACAAGGACCTCGTCCTGCCGCAGGCCTGGTCGTCGGCGCTCCTGGGCAGTTCGTACATCCGCGTCATCGGATCCACCTACGACATCGAGACGATCAACGCCGTCGACTTCCTGATCAACAAGAAGGGTCTGAAGAAGGGAGACAAGATCGGCCATGTCTACTTCGAGGGCGACTACGGCGAGAGCGCCCTTGTCGGCTCGAAGCACATCGCGCAGGAAGCTGGTCTGACGGTCGTCGAGCAGAAGATCAAACCGACCGACAACGACATGACGGCCCAGGTCGCCGCCCTCAAGCAGGCCGGTGTCAAGGCGATCGTCATCAGCGCCGGCCCGCGCCAGGCCGCCTCGCTGGTCGGCGTCGCGGCGGCCGGCGGCTTCGACGTGCCGGTCATCGGCAACAACTCGGCCTTCGCGCCCCAGCTGCTGGCCACCCAGGCGGGCCCCGCCCTGATGAAGAACTACTACGTCGCCTCGCCCTCGCTGCCGATCGGTGCGGACACCCCGGAGGCGAAGAAGCTCGTCGCCGACTACAAGGCGGCCTATCCCTCGGACGCCCTCGACAACGGCATCGTCGCGGGCTGGACCGCCGCGTCGGCCTTCGGCGAGGCCCTGAAGAAGGCCTGCGCGAACAAGGACCTCACCCGGGAAGGGGTCGACAAGGCCCTGCTGACGATCGACTCCTTCGACATCGGCTTCGGCACCGTCCAGAACTTCACCGACCCCGCTGCCCCGTCCTCCCGGGAGAGCGTGATCCTCCAGCCGGACAAGAACGCGACCGGCGGTATGAAGGTCGTACAGGAGGCGGCCGTCTCGAAGGAAGCGGAGGCCTACACGCCTCAAGCTTGAGGAGGCCGGGAGACCGGCGCGACGGCCCGCCCAGGTCCGAGGGCCTGATCCGGAATCGGATCGGGCCCTCGCACGTGCCGCGGCGGCAGGTACCACGGCGGCTGCGCCACGCCGATGTCCCGCGTGGTGTCCGCGATCCGGCGCCCAGGAGACGGTGGGCGAGCCCCGTCCTGCAGGGGCCGTGGCCGAAGGCGTGGTCGGTGCCGGACGTGCGTGCGCGGCCTTCCGGGTGCCGGACAGGGCATGGCGGCGGATGCACCCCTTGGTTATGGTCACAGCGGCGCGACCGCCTTGCCGTGCGCAAGGCATCAAGAGCAAGGGGTATGCAGGTGGCGGACGCAGCAGGGAACGACCTTCGAACGGTAGGGCGGGTTCTCGTCGCCGCGGACAAGTTCAAGGGGTCGCTCACGGCCGTGCAGGTCGCGGAGCGGGTGACGGCGGGGTTGCGGCGGGTCGTGCCGGATCTCGACGTCGAATCGCTGCCCGTGGCCGACGGCGGCGACGGGACCGTGGACGCGGCCGTCGCCGCCGGTTTCGAACGGCGCGAGGTGCGGGTCGCGGGTCCTCTCGGGAACGAGGTGACGGCCGCGTTCGCCTTGCGCGGTGACACAGCGGTCGTGGAGATGGCGGAGGCGAGCGGGCTCCAGCGGCTGCCGGACGGGGTCCTCGCGCCGCTGACGGCGTCCACGTACGGCTCGGGTGAGCTGCTGCGCGCCGCGCTGGACGCGGGGGCGCGGACGATCGTGTTCGGTGTCGGTGGAAGCGCGACGACGGACGGGGGCGCGGGGATGCTGTCCGCGCTCGGGGCGCGGTTCCTCGACGGGGCGGGGAATCCTGTACCGCCGGGCGGCGGGGGCCTCGCGGAACTCGCCCGTGCCGATCTCTCTGGACTGGACCCGCGTCTGCCCGCGGTGGACCTGGTGCTCGCGAGCGACGTCGACAACCCGCTGACCGGGCCCAAGGGCGCACCGGCGGTGTACGGGCCGCAGAAGGGCGCCTCGCCGGACGACGTGACGGCGCTGGACGCGGCCCTCGCGCACTACGCGAAGGTGCTGGAGCAGGCGATCGGCGCACGGGCGGAGGAGCACGCCGCCTCCCCGGGCGCGGGCGCGGCGGGCGGCATCGGATACGGCGCCCTCGTCCTGGGAGCCCGTTTCCGGCCCGGTATCGAGGTCATGCTGGACGTCCTGGGCTTCGCGCCGGCTCTGGAGCGGGTCTCGCTGGTGATCACCGGTGAGGGTTCGCTGGACATGCAGACGCTGCACGGCAAGGCTCCGGCGGGGGTCGCCGCGGCGGCGAGGGCGGCCGGCAAGGAGGTCGTCGCGGTCTGCGGCCGACTGGCGCTGCCGCCCGAGACACTGGGCCGCGCGGGGATCCGCAGGGCGTACCCGCTGACGGAGCTCGAGCCGGACGTCGCGAAGTGCATCGCGGACGCGGGACCGATCCTGGAACGGGTGGCGGAGAACATCGCGCGGGACTTCCTGGTCTGACCCGTCCCGGCCCGACCGCCGGGGCGTCGCCTCTTGCCTGCGGCACCACAAACAGAAGGCCCGCGCCCTTGCACCACTACCGAAGCGCCCGCGCCCCCGCATCACGAGCGAAGGGCCCCGGACCGATCCGGTCCGGGGCCCTTCGTGAGTGTGCTGCCTACGGCAGCTGCGCGGTGCGTGCCTCGCGGCGGTTGTCGCGGAAGTTGTTCACCCGGCGGGCCGTGGCGAACAGCGGGATCACGGCGCCCATCACCAGCTGAAGGGCGCAGCCCGTCTGGAGAAGGAGCTGACCGCTCGGGGCGTCGAAGGCCCAGGCTGCGAGAAGGCCCATCGACAGGACGATCCACGACAGCATGGCCGCCGCCAGACGGCCCCGCGGCTTCGGGTACTCCACGCGGCTCACCATCAGCCACGCCGTGCCCAGGATCGCCAGCAGCGTGGCGAAGAACGGCAGCTCGAGCAGCACGATCGAGACGACCGTGAGCGCACCGAACGGCGAGGGCATGCCCTGGAACATGCCGTTCGTCGGCGTCACGCACGAGAAGCGCGCAAGGCGGAGGACGACCGCCAGCAGCACCACGATCGCTCCGACCGCGGCCACTCTCTGGTGCGCGTCGTCCGCCACCATGCCGTAGACCAGGACGAAGTACGCCGGTGCCAGGCCGAAGCTGATCAGGTCGGAGAGGTTGTCCAGTTCCGCACCCATGGGGGAGGAGCGCAGTTTCCTGGCGACCAGACCGTCGAACAGGTCGAAGACCGCCGCACACAGCATCAGGATCACGGCCGTGGCCGCGCTGTGCCGGGCCATGCCCGCCGACTCGTCGTTGCCCGTCAGGTGCGGGATCAGAATGCCCGTGGTGGTGAAGTACACCGCCATGAAGCCGCACGTGGCGTTGCCGAGGGTGAGCGTGTCCGCTATTGAGAGGCGGAGCGAGAGGGGCATCTCCTCCTCGTCGTCCACCTCGTCCTCCGGCACCCAGCCGGACTTGGTATCGGGATCAATCACGGTCAAGACGAGTCACCCCAGCCACGGTCTTCTGGCCGACCTCGACCGCGACCTCCACGCCCTCCGGCAGATAGAGGTCGACACGCGAGCCGAAGCGGATCAGCCCGATGCGGTCACCCTGCTCGACCTTCGTGCCCTGCGGGATGTAGGGGACGATGCGGCGGGCCACCGCGCCGGCGATCTGGATCATCTCGATGTCGCCGAGTTCGGTGTCGAAATGCCAGACTACGCGCTCGTTGTTCTCGCTCTCCTTGTTGAACGCGGGAACAAAGCCGCCCGGGATGTGCTCGACCGACGTGACCGTGCCGGACAGCGGCGCCCGGTTCACATGGACATTGAGCGGGCTCATGAAGATCGCGACGCGGGTGCGTCCGTCCTTCCACGGCATGATGCTCTGCACCACACCGTCGGCGGGCGAGATGACCCGGCCCTGAGCGACCTCGCGCTCGGGGTCGCGGAAGAACCACAGCATGCCCGCCGCGAGCGCGGTGGCGGGCACGGCCACGGCCTTGGCGGCGCCGGAGCGGCGCGCGCGGGCGAGGCTGAGGGCTGCGGTGGCAACGGTCGGGAGTAGCCACGGCGATGCTCCGCGCGCGAGGCGGACCCGGCCGCGTGGTGCAGAGGTTTGGCTGTGGGGCATGGATGACCTTCGTAGCGGATGATGCCGCGCTTCAACGGGGGACGGCGGCTTTCCGGCGATCGTACCGGTCGGGGGCCGCAACTGGGCAAGCCAGGAAGCCGAGTCGGCGGCCCCGGAGCGTTGACGGGGTGTGATCTTCTTCGCGATGAAAACACCCCGTATCAGGATATCTAGCCTTGGAATCGATACTCTTCGAGCAGCCGGCGACCGATGATCATTTTCTGGATCTCGGCGGTTCCCTCGCCGATCAGCAGCATCGGGGCCTCTCGGTACAGGCGCTCGATCTCGTACTCCTTGGAGAAGCCGTAGCCGCCGTGGATGCGGAAGGCGTCCTCCACGACCTCCTTGCAGTACTCGGAGGCGAGGTACTTCGCCATTCCGGCCTCGAGGTCGTTTCGCTGGCCGGAGTCCTTTTTGCGTGCCGCGTTCACCATCATGGCGTGTGCGGCCTCGACCTTGGTGGCCATTTCGGCCAGTTTGAACTGGATGGCCTGATGCTGGGCGATCGGCTTGCCGAAGGTGTGCCGCTGCTGGGCGTAGGAGACGCCCAGCTCGAAGGCACGCTGAGCGACGCCGCAGCCACGTGCCGCGACGTTCACGCGGCCCACCTCGACTCCGTCCATCATTTGGTAAAACCCTCGGCCGGTGGCCCCGCCGAGCACCCGATCGGCCGGAATGCGCAGTCCGTCCATGATGAGCTCGGTGGTGTCGACCCCCTTGTAGCCCATCTTGTCGATCTTCCCGGGGATGGTGAGCCCGGGGCGCACCTCGCCGAAGCCGGGCTCCTTCTCGACCAGGAAGGTCGTCATCGACTTGTGGGGCGCCGTGCCCTCGGGGTGGCCTTCGTCACTGCGGACGAGCACCGCGACGAGTGTGGACGTGCCGCCGTTGGTCAGCCACATCTTCTGGCCGTTCAGGACGTACTCGTCCCCGTCCCTGACCGCCTTCGACGTGATCGCCGACACGTCGGAGCCGAGACCCGGCTCCGACATCGAGAAGGCGCCCCGGATCTCGCCCAGCGCCATCTTCGGCAGGAAGTAGTCCTTCTGCTCCTGCGTGCCGTGCTGCTTGAGCATGTACGCCACGATGAAGTGCGTGTTGATGATGCCGGACACCGACATCCAGCCGCGCGCGATCTCCTCCACGCACAGCGCGTAGGTCAGCAGCGACTCGCCCAGACCCCCGTACTCCTCGGGGATCATCAGACCGAACAGACCCAGTTCTTTGAGGCCGTCCACGATTCTCTGCGGGTACTCGTCGCGGTGCTCGAGTTCGGTCGCGACCGGGATGATCTCCTTGTCCACGAAGTCGCGGACGGTGGAGAGGATCTCCTGCTGGACGTCTGTCAGACCGTGGGTCTGGGCGAGGCGGCTCATCACTTCTCCTGGGTCCTGAGCTCCGGGCGGCCGGGCTGCTCGCCGCCGCGCTCCTTGATGTACGTCTCGGTGGGGACCATCACCTTGCGGCGGAAGGTGCACACCAGCGTGCCGTCCTGCTTGTAGCCCCTGGTCTCGACATGGACGATGCCGCGGTCGTTCTTCGACTTCGAGGGCCACTTGTCGAGCACGGTCGTCTCGCCGTAGATCGTGTCCCCGTGGAACGTCGGCGCCACGTGCTTGAGCGACTCGATCTCCAGGTTGGCGATCGCCTTGCCGGAGACGTCCGGCACGGACATGCCGAGCAGCAGTGAGTAGATGTAGTTGCCCACGACGACGTTCCTGCCGAAGTCCGTCGTGCTCTCCGCATAGTTCGTGTCCATGTGGAGCGGGTGGTGGTTCATGGTGAGGAGGCAGAACAGGTGGTCGTCGTACTCCGTGACCGTCTTTCCGGGCCAGTGCTTGTACGTCGCCCCGACCTCGAACTCCTCGTAGGTGCGTCCGAACTGCATGGCGCTCAGGCCTCCGGGATCTCGAACGAGCTGGTGCGCTGCATGCCGGCGGCCCGGCCCTTGCCCGCGATGACCAGGGCCATCTTGCGGCTGGCCTCGTCGATCATCTCGTCGCCGAGCATCGCGGAGCCCTTCTTGCCGCCCGCCTCGGACGTGCAGTACTCGTACGCGTCCAGGATCAGCTCCGCGTGGTCGTAGTCCTCCTGGGAGGGGGAGAACACCTCGTTCGCGGCGTCCACCTGACCCGGGTGCAGCACCCACTTGCCGTCGAAGCCCAGCGCGGCGGCCCGGCCCGCCACCTCGCGGAAGCCGTCGACGTTGCGGATCTGCAGGTAGGGCCCGTCGATCGCCTGGAGGTTGTTGGCGCGGGCGGCCATCAGGATCTTCATCAGGATGTAGTGGTAGGCGTCCGCCGGATAGCCGGGCGGCTGCTCGCCCACGACCAGCGACTTCATGTTGATGGAGGCCATGAAGTCGGCCGGGCCGAAGATGATCGTCTCGATGCGCGGGGAGGCCTGAGCGATCTCGTTGACGTTGTTGAGCCCCTGGGCGTTCTCGATCTGCGCCTCGATGCCGATACGCCCGACCTCGAAGCCCATGGTCTTCTCGATCTGGGTCAGGAGCAGGTCCAGCGCCACGATCTGCTGGGCGTCCTGCACCTTGGGCAGCATGATGCAGTCGAGGTTCGGACCCGCGCCCTCGACCACCGTCACGACGTCGCGGTACGTCCACTCGGTCGTCCAGTCGTTGACGCGCACGACCCGCGTCTTGCCCGTCCAGTCGCCCTCGTTCAGGAACTTGACGATGGTGTGCCGCGCCTCGGGCTTGGCCAGCGGCGCACACGCGTCCTCCAGGTCCAGGAAGACCTGGTCCGCGGGGAGGCCCTGTGCCTTCTCCAGGAAGCGGGGGTTGCTCCCGGGGACCGCGAGGCAGGAGCGCCGCGGACGAAGGCGGTCGACAGCAGGAAGGGGCGCGGCGGAGCCGCTCGCTGCGAGGGTGGCGGCGGGCGACGGATGGGCGGTCATGCGGGGACCTCCAGAGGGTCGAGCTTGTTCGCTGTGCGGATCTCGTCGACGATACGGCCGATGATCCCGGTGATGTCGAAGTCCTTCGGGGTGAAGACGGCGGCCACTCCAGCGGCCCTGAGCTGCTCGGCGTCGCCGCTCGGGATGATGCCGCCGGCGATCACCGGGATGTCGGTGGCGCCGGCCTCGCGCAGCCGCTCCAGCACGTCCGGCACCAGCTGCGCGTGCGAACCGGACAGGATGGACAGACCGACCGCGTGCACGTCCTCCGCGAGGGCCGCGTCCACGATCTGTTCGGGCGTCAGCCTGATGCCCTGGTAGACCACCTCGAAGCCGGCGTCCCGGGCTCGTACGGCGATCTGCTCGGCGCCGTTGGAGTGCCCGTCGAGGCCCGGCTTGCCCACGAGGAAGCGGAGCTTGCCGACGCCGAGGTCGCGGGCCGTCAGATCCACCTTGCGGCGCACCTGAGCCAGCGCCGTGCCCTCCTCGGCGGTCACCGCGACGGGCGCGGACGACACGCCCGTGGGCGCACGGAACTCGCCGAACACCTCGCGCAGGGCCCCGGCCCACTCGCCGGTGGTGACCCCGGCGCGGGCGCACTCCAGCGTGGCCTCCATGAGGTTGCCGGTGCCCTTGGCGGCCTCCTTCAGCCGCTCCAGCGCCTTGCAGGGACGCGGGTGGTTGAACGGCGGCTGGTAGCGGGTGTCGCGCCAGTTCCGCAGTGAGGCGACGACGCGCGCCTCGACCTCCGGGTCGACCGTCTGGATCGCGGTGTCCAGGTCGGCGGTGAGCGGGTTGGGCTCGGTCGTCTCGAAGATGTTGACGCCGACGATCTTCTCCTCGCCGGACTCGATGCGCGCCCGGCGCTTGGCGTGGGACGCGACGAGCTGCGACTTCAGGTAGCCGGACTCGACGGCCGCCATGGCGCCGCCCATCTCCTGGATCCGCTCGATCTCGGCGAGCGACTCGTCGACCAGACGGCCCACCTCGGCCTCGACGACCTTCGAGCCCTCGAAGATGTCGTCGTACTCGAGCAGGTCGCTCTCGTGTGCGAGCACCTGCTGGATGCGCAGTGACCACTGCTGGTCCCAGGGCCGGGGCAGGCCCAGCGCCTCGTTCCAGGCCGGGAGCTGCACGGCACGCGCGCGTGCGTCCTTGGAGAGGGTCACGGCCAGCATCTCGAGCACGATGCGCTGGACGTTGTTCTCCGGCTGGGCCTCCGTCAGCCCGAGAGAGTTGACCTGGACGCCGTAGCGGAAGCGGCGGTGCTTGGGGTTCTCGATGCCGTACCGCTCGCGGGTGATCCGGTCCCAGATCCGGCCGAACGCCCGCATCTTGCACATCTCCTCGACGAAGCGGACGCCCGCGTTCACGAAGAAGGAGATACGGCCGACGACATCACCCATGCGCTCCTGCGGCACCTGGCCGCCGGCGCGGACCGCGTCGAGGACGGCGATCGCCGTGGACATCGCGTAGGCGATCTCCTGCACCGGTGTGGCGCCCGCCTCCTGCAGGTGGTAGCTGCAGATGTTGATGGGGTTCCACTTGGGGAGGTGGGACACCGTGTACGCGATCATGTCCGTCGTCAGCCGGAGCGAGGGTCCCGGCGGGAAGACGTGCGTGCCGCGCGACAGGTACTCCTTGACGATGTCGTTCTGGGTGGTGCCCTGGAGCTTGGTGATGTCGGCGCCCTGCTCCTCCGCGACGACCTGGTAGAGCGCCAGCAGCCACATGGCGGTGGCGTTGATGGTCATCGAGGTGTTCATCTGCTCCAGGGGTATGTCCTGGAACAGCCGGCGCATGTCACCGAGGTGCGCGACCGGCACACCGACCCGGCCGACCTCGCCGCGGGCGAGGACGTGGTCGGAGTCGTACCCGGTCTGCGTCGGCAGGTCGAACGCCACCGACAGGCCCGTCTGGCCCTTGGCGAGATTGCGCCGGTACAGCTCGTTGGACGCCTCGGCCGTGGAGTGACCGGCGTACGTGCGCATGAGCCACGGCCGGTCCTTCTGCCTCCGGTCACCGGAGGGCTGACGCTCAGTCATCTATGACCTCCGGTGCCTCAGATGTTCCGGAACCGGTTGATGGCGTCGACGTGCTCGGCGCGCTTCTCCTTGTCGCGCACACCCAGGCCCTCCTGGGGGGCGAGGCACAGCACACCGACCTTGCCCTGGTGGAGGTTGCGATGGACGTCGTAGGCGGCCTGGCCGGTCTCCTCCAGCGGGTAGACCTTCGACAGCGTCGGGTGGATCTTGCCCTTCGCGATGAGCCGGTTGGCCTCCCAGGCCTCGCGGTAGTTGGCGAAGTGCGAGCCGATGATCCGCTTCAGCGACATCCACAGGTAGCGGTTGTCGTACTCGTGGTTGTAGCCGGAGGTCGAGGCGCAGGTGACGATGGTGCCGCCCTTGCGCGTGACGTACACGGAGGCGCCGAAGGTCTCGCGGCCCGGGTGTTCGAAGACGATGTCCACGTCCTCGCCGTCGGTCAGTTCGCGGATGCGCTTGCCGAAGCGCTTCCACTCCTTCGGATCCTGGGTGTGCTCGTCCTTCCAGAACTTGTAGTCCTCGGCGGTGCGGTCGATGATCGCCTCGGCGCCCATCGCGCGGCAGATCTCCGCCTTGGCGGGCGAGGAGACGACACAGATGGGGTTGGCGCCGCCGGCGAGCGCGAACTGGGTGGCGTACGAGCCGAGTCCGCCGCTCGCGCCCCAGATCAGCACGTTGTCGCCCTGCTTCATCTGGGCGCCGTTGCGGGACACGAGCTGCCGGTAGGCGGTGGAGTTGACCAGGCCGGGGGCGGCGGCCTCCTCCCAGCTGAGGTGGCCCGGCTTGGGCATCAGCTGGTTGGACTTGACGAGCGCGATCTCCGCCAGGCCGCCGAAGTTGGTCTCGAAGCCCCAGATGCGCTGCTCGGGGTCGAGCATGGTGTCGTTGTGGCCGTCGGAGGACTCCAGCTCCACCGAGAGGCAGTGGGCGACGACCTCGTCGCCCGGCCTCCAGGCGTTGACGCCGGGGCCGGTGCGCAGGACCACACCGGCGAGGTCGGAGCCGATGATGTGGTACGGCAGGTCGTGGCGCCTGGTGAGCTCGGAGAGCTTGCCGTAGCGCTCGAGGAACCCGAAGGTCGACAGCGGCTCGAAGATCGAGGTCCACACCGAGTTGTAGTTGACCGAGGAGGCCATGACGGCCACGAGGGCCTCGCCCGGGCCGAGTTCGGGCAGTGGCACGTCGTCGACGTGCAGGGACTTGCGGGGGTCCTTGTCGCGGGTGGTGAGCCCGGCGAATATCTCCGTCTCGTCCTTGTGCACGGTGACCGCGCGGTACGACTCGGGGAGCGGAAGAGCGGCGAAATCGGCGGACGTGGCCGTCCCCGACTGAATCGCGTCCAGGATGTCCTTCACGGTGTTGCCTCCGGCGAATGGCGTCTTGAGGGGAGACGCTGAGGGTCACGTCGGTGTGCTGCTGGTGTGAGGGGTGCCGTCGGTTCGGCTCAGTGGTGCTCTGGCAGCGCTTTGTGGCGCGGGAGGGTGCCTGTGACGCAGGCGTCCGGGCGCGCTCGTCCGAGAAGGGCTTGCGGGGACAGCCGACGTGCGCGTTGGTTTCTGCACGCCGGCCGCCCGGACATGAACAACGTATGGCACGGCGTGTCACCCCGCAAGGCACTGGGTGCCAGATATTGCTCTCAGATGAAATCTTTACGTAACAAATGAGCGATGATCGATCAAAGTTGCCGATGGAACGGCCGCAAACGGAAGCGGGCCGGCGGCGGCACTGAGTGCCGCCGCCGGCCCGCGATGATGGGTCCGATCGGGTGAACGGCTAGGAGCGCTCCTTGAGCGCCTGTTCGATGGTGCGCATGACCTCGTCGAGGGGCATGTCGGTCCTGGCGACCGTCACCAGCACCTCGCCCTGGGTGGTCACGGCGGCCGGCGCGGTCCGGGGCGCGGCCCCGCGCCCGGCCCCGATACCCGTGCCGAAGGTCCTCCGTACGATCGCGAAGGCGTGGTCGAGCTGGGTCTCGACGTCTCCCTGTCCCCCGGCCCTGAGCCAGCGCCGCAGGACGTGGTTGTGCGCGGTGACGACCGCGGAGGCGGCGACCTCGGCGAGCAGCGGATCGTCGTTCGCGTCGTCGTCGTGCGCGTGCTCGTCGAAGTGGCCGAGCAGATAGCGGGTGAAGAGCCGCTCGTAGCGGGCGACCGAGGCGATCTCCGCCTCGCGCAGCGTCGGCACCTCGCGCGTCAGCTTGTAGCGCTGGACCGAGATCTCCGGCTGGGCCGCGTACATCCGCATGACTTCCTTGATGCCGCGGCACACGGTGTCCAGTGGATGCTCGTGTGCGGGAGCTGCGTTGAGCACCGCCTCGGCCCGTACGAGGGTGTCGTCGTGGTCCGGGAAGATCGCCTCTTCCTTGGAGCGGAAGTGGCGGAAGAACGTGCGCCGGGCGACCCCGGCGGCCGCCGCGATCTCGTCGACCGTGGTCGCTTCGTAGCCTTTCGCGGCGAACAGCTCCATCGCCGCGGCCGCCAGTTCCCGGCGCATCTTGAGCCGCTGGGCGGCGGCGCGACTGCCCGCGGCGCTCTCGGGCGGGTCGGTCGCGGCTGGTGTACGTGAGGACTTGGCGGGCTGGGACATGACCCGAACGTACTGCATGTCCGCAGGATGATGCGCATGTCCCGGATCACCCCCGCCCCGGGAGGGCGGGGGGTCGCCGGTCGGATCGAGCAGTCCGCCCCAGCCGGCGCCGCCGGGAAGCCGGCCGCCGCGTCGGTCAGCGCTTGGCATATTCGCGGAAGCCGCGGCCGGTCTTACGGCCGAGGCAGCCCGCGGCCACCAGGTGTTCCAGGAGCGGTGCGGGGGCCAGGCCCGGGTCGCGGAACTCCCGGTGCAGCACCTTCTCGATGGCCAGGGAGACGTCCAGGCCGACGACGTCGAGCAGTTCGAACGGCCCCATCGGGTAGCCGCCGCCCAGCTTCATCGCCGCGTCGATGTCGTCGAGGGACGCGTAGTGCTCCTGCACCATCTTGACCGCGTTGTTGAGGTACGGGAACAGCAGGGCGTTCACGATGAACCCGGCGCGGTCGCCGCAGTCGACGGGGTGCTTCCCGACCGACGCGCACAGCTCACGGACCGTCGCGTGCACATCGTCCCCGGTCAGCACCGTGCGCACGACCTCGACCAGCTTCATGGCCGGTGCCGGGTTGAAGAAGTGCATGCCGACAACGTCCTGCGGGCGCGTGGTGGCCCGGGCGCAGGCGACGACCGGCAGCGAGGAGGTGGTGGTGGCGAGGATGGCACCGGGCTTGCAGACCTTGTCGAACGTGGCGAACAGCTGCTGCTTGATCTCCAGCTCCTCGGCCACGGCCTCCAGCGCCAGGTCGACGTCGGCGAAGTCGTCGTAGGAGCCCGTCGGGCGGATCCGGTCCAGCGCCTGGGCGGCCGCCTCCGTCGTCATGCGGCCCTTGTCGACCGAGCGCGCGAGCGACTTGCCGATCCGGGCCTTCGCGCCCTGGGCCTTCTCCTCGGTGCGGGCGGCGATGACGACCTCGTACCCGGCCTTGGCGAAGACCTCGGCGATACCGGACGCCATGGTGCCCGATCCTGCGACGCCGACCGAGCGGACGGGCCGGCCGGAGACCAGGCCGGCGTCCTTCAGCGGCGTGGCCGCGTCCCGCACGACGACCGGGCTGCCCGGCGCCTCGTAGGTGTAGAAGCCGCGCCCCGACTTGCGGCCGGTCAGGCCCGCCTCGCTGAGCTGCTTGAGGATCGGTGCGGGCGCGTGCAGCCGGTCGTGGGAGGCGGCGTACATGGCCTCCAGGACCGTGCGGGCGGTGTCGATGCCGATCAGGTCCAGCAGGGCGAGCGGCCCCATGGGCAGCCCGCAGCCCAGTCTCATCGCGGCGTCGATGTCCTCGCGCGAGGCGTACTTCGCCTCGTACATGGCGGCGGCCTGGTTGAGGTAGCCGAACAGCAGCCCGTCGGCGACGAAGCCGGGGCGGTCGCCCACGGCGACGGGCTCCTTGCCCAGGTCGAGGGCGAGGTTGGTGACGGCGGTGACGGCGGCGGGGGCGGTCAGCACGGACGAGACCACCTCGACCAGCTTCATGGCCGGTGCCGGGTTGAAGAAGTGCAGTCCGAGGACCCGTTCGGGGCGGGCCGAGTCGGCCGCGAGCCGGGTGACGGAGAGGGCGTTGGTGCCGGTGGCGAGGACGGTGTCCGGGCGCACTATGCCGTCGAGGGCCTGGAGGACCTGCTGTTTGATGTCGTACGACTCCGGCACCACCTCGATGACGAGATCGGCGTCGGCCGCGGCCTGCAGGTCGGTGAAGGTGCGGAAACGGGCCAGGGCGTCGTCGCGCTCCTGCTCGGTCAGGCGTCCCCGGTCCACCGCGCGGGCGGTGGCGGCGTCCAGGGCGGCGACGGCCTTGGAGGCCGCGGCTTCGTCGATGTCGATGCCGACGACCTCGCGGCCGGCCCGCGCCAGCACTTCGGCGATGCCGGTGCCCATGGTGCCGAGGCCGACGACGGCAATGGTCTTGAGCGGGGACAGAGTGGTGTCGGAGAGGGGAGCGGCCATCGCGGACTCCAGAAATGAGGTGACGACTGAGGGGCGGGCCGGGATACGCCGACGGGCGCACACGGCGCGGAGGTTGCGGGTGTCTGCCGGGCTGACGAGCGCACACGCCCGGTGCCGTCCGCGGACGTGCATACGTCCGCCGAACGGTGATCCGACCGGCCCTGTCCCGGAGCCGGGTCGTACTGAGGTACTCGATGTACCGAACCGACCGGCGCCCCACTGCCCTACGGGGTGGGAGCTCCTTGCGACGGCTGCGTCACCAGGCCGCCGCAAGCGTGCGAGTGGGTAACTCGCTCGATTGAGCTTAACCGGCCGGTAACGAGCGCGCCAGTCCCCTGGTTTGTGATGTAGGTCCCCGGGTCCCGCACGGGCCCTTAGTCTCGGCGCCATGAACGAAGCGTTGCGATTGCTCACGGAGCGTTTACGGGACGAATCCGGAGGCTCCCCGGAGTGCGAGCGGCTGCTGACGACCGACGATTTCGACGAGCTGGCCGGTGTGCTGGCGGAGCCCGGCCGGCCCCTGTGGGCGCGGGAGGCGGCGGCCTTCCGGCTGGGGACGGCGGGGGACCGGCGGGCGTTCGAGGCGCTTGTGCTGCTGCTCAACCACCGCGATCCGCAACGCTGTGCTTCCGCCGCCCACGCCCTGGCCCGGCTCGGTGACCCGCGCACCGCCCGGGCCGCGGCCGCCCTCGCCACGAACGAACTCCGAGTCGCCTACGCCCTCCACCCCGTCCGCCTGCTCGTCGAGCTGCGCGCCCCCGAGGCTGTACCCGCGCTGATCACCACGTTGCAGCGCAGACTGCGGCCGCACGATCCCTACCGCAGAGTGGCGCTCGCCTGCGTGGAGGGGCTCGGGGCGCTCGGTGACAAACGAGCCGGGCCCGTGCTCAACGAGGCTCTCGCGCACCCGGCGCTCGCGGAGGCGGCTGTACATGCGCTGGCGCGCCTTCCCGGGCCCCGTTGAGCTCTCAGGAGGTCAGGTCCTTCACGTACCGCACCTCGGGCACGGCGACACCGTCCACGTCGAAGGGCTCCTCCGCGCCGTCCGCGCGGAACCCCGCACGCTCGTAGAACCGCCGGGCGCGGACGTTCTCCTCCAGGACCCAGAGGAACATGCGTGCGTGCATCGGTGCGCGCTGCTGCACCGCTTCCTCCAGCAGCGCCCGTCCGATCCCGCTGCCGACGTGCGCGGGATCGATGTAGATCGCGTACAACTCGGAGTCGGAGGTGCGCACTTCGCCGTCGCGGTACGGGCCGTGTGCCGCCCAGCCGACGATCTCGCCGTCCCACTCGGCCACCAGGTTCACCACGCGGGCGTCACCGCCGTGGAAACGGGCGCGACGTCGCTCGGCGTCCTCGGCGACGCTGAGTGCGTCGAGGTAGGGCTGCGGCATGAGTCCGCGGTAGGCGCTCTGCCAGCCCCGGATGCGGATCTCCGAGACACGGCCGCAGTCGGCCAGGGTCATCAGGCGTATGTGGGGTGATCGGTGGTCCATGGCGGAACCTTAGGCAGGAGTGGGCGGGGATGACTTCCGGATTATCCGCCCACGACCGCGTACGCCTCGATCTCCACGAGGAACTCCGGGCGCACGAGCGCCGCCACCTGCACCGCCGAGGCGGCCGGCAGTCGGTCGTCCGGTATGTGCTCGGCGCGGGCCGCGCGGATCGCCGGCATGTGCGCCATGTCCGTGACGAAGAAGGTCAGTTTGACGACGTGGTCGAAGGTCGCCCCGGCGGCGGCCAGACAGCGGCGGAGATTCTCGAAGACCTGCCGGGCCTGTGCCGCCGGGTCGCCCGCGCCGACGAGACGTCCGTCCTCGTCCAGCGCGAG
This sequence comes from Streptomyces sp. NRRL F-5122, assembly GCF_001507435.1. Lineage (GTDB taxonomy): Bacteria > Actinomycetota > Actinomycetes > Streptomycetales > Streptomycetaceae > Streptomyces > Streptomyces lannensis. The sequence continues at coordinate 176,338 of NZ_LMWH01000228.1, read as the reverse complement.
CTGGCCGGAGATCGCGACGAAGCGGCCCGTGCCCATGACGACGTGGGTGTAGGCGGTGGCGGGGGCGACCCCGTCGGGGGCGGGAATCCTGGTCGGCTCACTCATGGGTCCATGGTGGACCACGGGTGTGACAGCGCCCCCGACGGGCCGGAGGGGTCGCTCAGCCGCGGGAGCCGAGCAGACCGTGCAGCGTCGCGCCGCGGTCCTCGACCGACGCCGACTTGGTCTTCGCCGGTGTGGGGTCGGGCAGTTTCGGGCACACCGCGTCGATGTCGCCGGTGCCGTGCGGCACGGTGCCCTTGTCCAGATAGGCCACCAGGTACTTGTCCAGGCAGGCGTTGCCGCTCAGCGAGATGCCGTGATTGCCTCCGCCGTCCTCCACCACCAGGCTCGAGCCGCGCAGCAGATGATGGACCGTCACTCCGCCCTGGTACGGGGTGGCGGCGTCGTCGGTCGCCTGGAACAGCAGGGCCGGGGGCAGCGCGTCGTTCGACACGTCGACCGGCCGCAGGGAGGACGTGGGCCAGAAGGCGCACGGTGCGTTGTACCAGGCGTTGCTCCAGACCATGAACGGTGCCTTCGCGTAGGCCGCCCAGTTGTCCTTGCGCCACTGGGCCCAGTCGCGTGGCCAGGAGGCGTCACGGCACTGCACCGCGGCGTAGATGCTGTAGCCGTTGTCTCCGGAGGCGTCGACCGCGCCGAGGGCCTTGTACGCCGCCACGAGAGGGCCGGAGTTCCCGTTGTTCGCATACGCGGCGAACGCCTCCGCGAGCCGGGGCCAGCGGCCGTTGTAGTAGCCGCCGGGGATGTAGGTGTCCTCCAGTTCGGAGGCGCCCACCGTCTTCTGGGCCGGCCGCTTGGCCAGCGCCGACCGCATCGCGTACCACTTGGCCTCGACCAGGGCCGGGTCGGTGCCGAGCCGGTACGTCGCGTCGTGTTCGGCGACCCAGGCGAGGAACGCCCGGTGCCGGTCGTTGAAGGCGTAGTCCTGCTGGATGTTGTCCTCGTACCAGACACCCGTGGGGTCGACCATGGAGTCGAGCACCAGACGGCGCACCCGCTGCGGGAACAGCTTGGCGTAGACGGCGCCGAGGTAGGTGCCGTACGAGTAGCTGTAGTAGTTGAGCTGCTGGGCACCGAGCGCCTGACGGATCGCGTCCATGTCGCGCACGGCGCTGACCGTGTCGATGAACGGCAGCACGCCCGCGTACTTGGCGGCGCACGCCTTGGCGAACGAGGCGACGCGGGAGAGGTTGGCCCTCTCCAGGGACGGCAGGCGGGGCACCGTGTCCGGGCGGACCGGGTCGAAGTACCCGGACTTGCAGTTCAGGGCGGGCTTGCTCTTGCCCACGCCCCGCGGATCGAAGCCGATCACGTCGTACTGCGACGCCACCGCCTTGGGCAGCGCGGAGGCGACGTATCCGGCGAGCGTCAGACCGCTGCCGCCGGGCCCGCCCGGGTTGACCAGCAGCGGCCCCTGATAGGTCTGCGCGGTGTGGGGGACCCGGGACAGCGCCAGTGTGATCTGCTGTCCGCGCGGGTTCGCGTAGTCGAGCGGCACCGTCACGGACGCGCACTGGAGCGTCGGGTACTTGGTGGTGCCGCATTTCTTCCAGGTGGGCTGCGCCCCTTGTGCGGTGTGCGATGCGCTGGCGTCGGCCGGGACGGCGGTGAGCATCCCGGCCACCACGACGGCGGCGCCGCACAGCACGGCTGCGCGTTGTCTCATGTCAGGCCTCCCAGGACGGAGGGGATAGGACCACGAATGCCTGGTCCCTGCCGCATCGTCCCGGATTGCCCGGCAGAAAGAACATGATCGGGCAAGACTTGACCCGATTGGGCCGCGTGATGCGCTCGCATGCCCCTGAAGCACCGTCAGGAGCCGTGCGGCTGCGCGAGCGTACGGACGCGTCCGGGCGCCCGCCGCGGACGGGTGGGTCGGACGTCAGATGAGCGACAGCTGGGTGGGCCCTGTCTGCATCACCGCTTCCGGCGCGAGGGGTTCGGGCTCGGGCCGGCTGATCCTGCGCGGCATCCCGGGGCGCGTCGGTCCGATGCCGTACTCCTGGGCCAGTTCGTGCACCTGGCGGGTGACGCGGCGCTGGTACCACTTCGGCGCGTAGGCGCCCTCCGCGTACAGCCGTTCGTAGCGGCGCACGAGGTAGGGGTGGTGCTGTTCGAGCCAGGCCATGAACCACTCGCGTGCTCCCGGGCGCAGATGCAGCACCAGCGGCGTCACCGAGGTCGCGCCGGCGGCGGCGATCGCCCGTACCGTGGCGCGCAGTTGGGCCGGCTCGTCGCCGAGGAACGGAATCACCGGGGCCATCAGGACACCGCAGCCGATGCCCTGATCGGCCAGCGCGCGCACGACGTCCAGTCGGCGCTCCGGTGCCGGGGTGCCCGGTTCGACGGTGCGCCACAACTCGTGGTCGACGAAGCCGACGGAGACGGAGATGCCGACGTCCGTGACCTGTGAGGCCTGCTTCAGCAGGTCGAGGTCGCGCAGGATCAGCGTGCCCTTGGTGAGGATGGAGAACGGATTCGCGTGGTCGCGCAGGGCCGAGATGATGCCGGGCATCAGCCGGTAGCGGCCCTCGGCCCGCTGGTAGCAGTCGACGTTGGTGCCCATCGCGATGTGCTCTCCGTGCCAGCGCCGGGAGCCGAGGTGGGAACGCAGCAACTCCGGTGCGTTGACCTTCACCACGATCTGGGAGTCGAAGCCGAGTCCCGTGTCGAGGTCCAGGTAGCTGTGCGTCTTGCGTGCGAAGCAGTACACGCACGCGTGCGTGCAGCCCCGATAGGGGTTGACCGTCCATTCGAACGGCATACGCGAGGCACCCGGTACCCGGTTCACGATCGAGCGGGCTCTGACCTCGTGGAAGGTGATGCCGCGGAACTCCGGCGTGTCGAAGGTGCGGGTCGTCACCGCGTCCGCGTCGAACAGTGCGGCGTTGCGGGCCGCGGCGGGGTTCTCGGCCAGATGGTCCCAGCGCATGGGGCGCCTCCTCGGTAGCACTGGACTCAGAATAGAACACCTGTTCCCTTGATCGCGATGTGGATTCGGTTACTCGTTCGATTTTGTGGAGGGTCGCTCCTGACCTGCGTCTCCTCGTCCGTCCGGTCTGTGCTCCGAGCGGTGTGTTCAGGGGTCGGGGGGTCGGCGCGTCCGGCGCCGTCACGTCGGTCAGTGGGACATAAAGGATGAATGCGACCCAGCAGAGTGGTGGAGCAACCGAAACCGCCGCAGCCCCTGTCCGCGGGGGTGCGCCGACTGACCCTTCAGGCCGGGGGCGTGACCCTGTCCTGTCTGCTCGCCGAGCCGCCGGACGGGCGGCCGCGCGCCACCGTGGTCGCCCTGCACGGTGGCGGCATGTCGGCCGGGTACTTCGACGGTCAGGCCCATCCCGACCTGTCCCTGCTCACGCTGGGGGCGCGCCTGGGATTCACGGTGCTCGCCGTGGACCGCCCCGGCTACGGACTGTCCGCGGAGCAGCTGCCCGGCGGGCAGACCCTCGCCGAACAGGCCGACGTGCTGGAGTCGGCCATGGAGCGGTTCGCCGAGCAGCACGCCACTGGAGCCGGATTCTTCCTGCTGGCGCACTCCTACGGGGGCAAGCTTGCCCTGGTGACGGCCGCACGCGGGGCCGGTCCGCTCGCCCTGGACGTGTCCGGCTGCGGGCACCGCTACGACCCGGGGGTGGCCGGACTGCTGCGGATGCCGACCAGCGCCGACCGGCAGCGCAACTGGGGGCCGCTGCGGCTGTATCCGCCGGACACCTTCCGTTCGATCGGCTCGACGGTGGTACCCATGCCGGAACGTGAGGCGGCCGAAGTCGCCCGCTGGCCGGGGACGTTCGACGAACTCGCGCCGCGGGTGCGGGTCCCGGTCCGGCTGACCTTCGCCGAGCACGAGGCGTGGTGGCGGCACGACGAGAGCAACATCGCCGATCTCACCGCACGTCTGACGGAGGCCCCCGTCGTCCGCGTCGAGCGTCAACCGGACGCGGGCCACAACATCAGCCTGGGCCGGACGGCGCGTGCCTACCACCTGCGCGCCCTCGCCTTCTTCGAGGAACGGCTCGCCCTTCAGGCGGGTTCTCCCAGGCGGTGAGCGGTACCGGCCGGGGAGTGCGCCTCCCGGAGCGGATGTCCCGTCAGAAGCCGTGTGCCGGGTGTGATGGGATGGCGCACGCCCCCCATCACACGTACAGGAAGAGGAAAGTCATGGCGCAGGTCGAGGCCACGACGGAGCGGATCATCGCGGCGGACGCCGAGACGGTGTTCGACGCACTCGCCGACTACAGCGGCACCCGCTCGAAGCTGCTCCCCGAGCAGTTCAGCGAGTACGAGGTGCGCGAGGGCGGCGACGGCGAGGGCACCCTCGTCCACTGGAAGCTCCAGGCCACCAGCAAGCGCGTCCGTGACTGCCTTCTGGAGGTGACCGAGCCGACCGAGGGCGAACTCGTCGAGAAGGACCGCAACTCCTCCATGGTCACCACCTGGCGGGTCACCCCGGCCGGCGAGGGCCGGTCCCGTGTCGTCGCGACCAGCACCTGGAAGGGCGCGGGCGGCATCGGCGGCTTCTTCGAGAAGACCTTCGCGCCCAAGGGCCTCGGCCGGATCTACGACGCGGTGCTCGCCAGGCTCGCCACCGAAGTGGAGAAGTGACACCCGGGAGCGCGCCGGCCGCTCACGGCACGGAGCCGTGGGCGCCGTCATGACTCCCTGCGCGCTCCGGGGCGCGGAACTCGCCTTCCGAGCCTCCGGGGCGCGTTTCCGCGGTCGCCGGGGTGACGTCCGCGCTCACCGTTTCGGGTGGTTTTTCGTGTGACGCGGTTGTACGCCGTAGGGCTTCCGACCGGCGGATACCCGTTCCCGACGCACCTCACGGGTGACTCGTCGCGCTTGATCCCAGTTGTTGCGCAATGCGAGAAATGGGCGGCGCAGGCGCGACGAGGGGAGCGGTTAGGTGGGCGGGACGACTGCGGTGCACGTGGACAGCGAGCGGGTCGTACCGCCCGTGGTCCCGGACGCGCCCCGTGCTCCGGTCGAGGCACCCGTGGGACCCGTGGAGGCGCTCAGCCCTCGCCGGGTGCGGCTGATCTTCGTCGGGCTCATGCTCGCACTGCTGCTGGCCGCCCTCGACCAGATGATCGTGGCCACCGCGCTCCCGAAGATCGTCGGTGAGCTGCACGGCCTCGACCGGATGTCCTGGGCGATCACCGCGTACCTGCTGACCTCCACCGTGGGGCTGCCGGTCTACGGCAAGTGCGGCGACCTCTTCGGCCGCAAGGGGGTCTTCCAGTTCGCGATCGGCGTCTTCGTCATCGGCTCGGCACTCGCGGGACGGGCGCAGAGCATGGACCAGCTGATCGCCTTCCGCGCCGTCCAGGGTGTCGGCGCGGGCGGACTGATGATCGGTGTGCAGGCGATCATGGCCGACATCGTGCCGCCCCGCGAACGCGGCCGCTACATGGGCATCATCGGTGCGGCCTTCGGTCTCGCGTCCGTTGCCGGGCCCCTTCTCGGCGGCTACTTCACCGACCACCTCTCATGGCGCTGGTGCTTCTACGTCAACGTGCCCTTCGGCCTTGTCACCCTGGCCGTGGTCGCCGTCGTGCTGAGACTGCCGAAACCCACCACGAAGGCCCGTCTCGACGTCATCGGCACACTGCTGCTGGCCGCCGCCTCGACCTGTCTGGTGCTGCTGAGCAGCTGGGGCGGAACCGAGTACGCCTGGGGGTCCCGGGTCATCCTGTGCCTGGGCGCCGGTGCGGCCCTCGCGAGCGTGCTCTTCCTGATCACCGAGAGGTTCGCCGTCGAACCCCTCATCCCGCTGCGGCTGTTCCGGGACTCCGTCTTCAACATCACCGCCCTGGTGGGGCTGGTCGTCGGCGTCGCGCTGTTCGGCGCGGCCAGTTATCTGCCCACCTTCCTGCAGATGGTCGACGGGGCGAGCGCCACCGAGTCCGGGCTGCTGATGCTGCCGATGATGGCCGGGATCGTCGGGGCTTCGATCGTCTGCGGCCAACTCATCAGCCGCACCGGCCGCTACAAGGTGTTCCCGCTCCTCGGCAGCGCCCTGGCCGCCGTCGGCATGTGGCTGCTGTCCCTGCTGGAGATCGGCACACCGCGCTGGCAGTACAGCATCTGGATGGCGGTCCTCGGCACCGGCATCGGCATGGTGATGCCGGTGCTGATCCTGGCCGTGCAGAACTCCGTGCGCCCCGCCGACCTCGGCACCGCGACCAGCGCCAACAACTACTTCCGGCAGATCGGCGGCAGTGTCGGTGCCGCCGTCTTCGGCACCCTGTTCGCGGGCCGGCTCTCCGACGCGCTGGAGGACCGCCTCACTCCGCGGGCCGGGGCGGGACTGCCCGATCCCGACTCCATCACCCCGCAGCTCGTCCGCGCACTCCCGCCGGCAGTGCGCGACGTGTACATCGCCGCATACGCCGACGCCATGCCGAGGATCTTCCTCTACCTCGTGCCGGTGATCGTCCTCGGCCTGCTCATCGCCTTTTTCCTCAAGGAGAAACCACTGGTGTCCCACAACGCCCCCGCCGACCAGCAGCCCGCGGCCCAGGTCCCGCAGGCACGTTCGCCGTACGCCGCCGGAGTGCCCGTGTGCGGCACGGTCCAGCACCCCGACGGCACCGTCGTGCCGCGCGCCGCGCTCACCCTCATCGATGTCGCGGGAGTGCAGATCGGACGCGGCGCGAGCGGCGAGGACGGCCGGTACGCGCTGTCCACGCCCGGAGCGGGCTCGTACGTCCTGATCGCGGCCGCGGGCGGCCACCAGCCGCAGGCGGTCTCCGTGACCGTCGGGGAGCGCCCGGTCGAACTGGACGTCGTGCTCGGTGGCGCGGGACGGCTCGCGGGCAGTGTGCTCACGGCCGACGGCTCGCCCGTGCGTGATGCCGCGGTCACGCTCACCAACGTGCACGGAGAGGTGGTCGCGAGCACCCGCAGCGGGCGTGAGGGCGGGTACGTCATCAGTGAGCTGGTGGCCGGCGAGTACACCCTCGCCGCCAGCGCGCCCGCGTTCCGCCCGGCCGCGCTGCCCGTCACCGTGCAGGCCTCGCGTGAGACCCGGCAGGACGTGGAACTCGCGGGCGGCGCCGTGCTGCGCGGCACGGTACGGGCGGGAGACGGGCGGCCGGTGGAGGACGCCCGGGTGACCCTGCTGGACGCGGCGGGCAACGTCGTCGACACGATGACGACCGGAGCCGACGGTACGTTCCGTTTTGTCGATCTGTCGTCCGGTGAGTACACGGTGATCGCCGCGGGGTACCCGCCGGTGGCCACGGTGTTGCAGGTCGCCGGGGGCGGTCGCACCGAGCGGGACCTGCAGCTGGGCCACGAGGACTGAGGGCCACGAGGACCGAGGGGCGCGAGGACCGAGGGGCGCGGGCGGCGGGACCCGGCGACGGCGGCCGGTCCCGCCGCCCGGTGTCGCCGAGCGCGCCCCGGTCCCGCGCCCCCTCGAACGCACCGACGGCGCCCCCGGTTTCAATTCGCGCAATGCCACACATCGCAACCGGACTGCGCCGTACCGTGGTCGGGCGGTACAGATCTTGCGGACGCGGTGGGAGAGAGGTCGCGGGCCATGGACCACGGCGCCGACACGGATGCGGTTCCCGTCCCGCCGGCCGGCGACGAGGCGGCGGAGCACGCCGCACCCGGCCGAATACCCCTGGCCGTGGTCGTGGTGGACCGCGAAGGCCTCGTCTCGCACTGGAGCCGTGGTGCCCGGCGGTTGTTCGACACGGCCCGGCAGGACGCGGTCGGGCGGCCCGCCGTCGATCTGCTCCCCGTCTCCGGCGCCCTGCCCGAGAGTGGCGGGAGAGACGCGTACGTGGCGCACGACGGACTCGGCCCAGACCTCGAGGCCTCGCTCGACGGGCGGCTGTCCTACCCGGCCGCGGGACGGGCCCGCCTCTTCGTGCCCGAGGGCGGGCGAAGCGCCACGGGGACCCGTCCCGGCGTGGGGTGGGACCGAGCGGATGTGCTGTGGTGGGCCTACCCGTTGGTGGGGCCAGGACCCGAACGGCTCCTGGTGCTGGCCGCAGACGCGGACGCGCTGCACCAGGAAGGCGGAGCGGCGGTCGAGTCCGTCGCCCCCGGATTCGCCCTGCACACCGATTTCCCCGGAGCCGAGGAACTCGCCCGCAGACTGCCCGAGATCATGCCCAGCATGAGCGTCGGCGAGAGCGCCCGCATCGTCGCCCAGGTCCTCGAACTGGGTTACCCGGTACTGGAGTTCAGCAGGTACGACCGGGTGCCCGTCACCCCCGACTGGGGTGTGCCCCGGCGCGCGGGGCGCAGGGCGCGCCGCGCGGAGGCCGCCCGCGTCGCGGCGTCCGCGCGTCCGGTGCCGGAGGATCTTCTGCACGACGGCGAGGACCTCGAGTACGTCGCGGTGCGTGAGCGCCTTGAGTTCCTCAACGAGGTCAGCGGGAGAATAGGCACCTCGCTCGATCTGGCGCAGACGATCATCGAGGTCAGCAGGGCCGTGGTGCCCCGCTTCACCGATGTGGCGGGCACGTATCTGAGAGAACAGGTCGTGGCCGGTGAGGGGTTCGCCGAGGGAGTGCCGGACACGACCACCATGGACGCCGCCGAGAAGAGCGAGGCGGAGACGTTGCACGCCGAACTGGGCGACACCAACGTCTATATGCGTGGTGTGCTCCACCAGTGCGAGCCCGACGACCGGCAGTCGCTCGTCGACGGTATCGCGACCCTGGTGGGGGAGCGCGGCCGGCTCTTCCTCGTCGAACTCGCCGAAGCGGCCGGACATGTGCTCAAGGGTCTGGCCCGGAGCGCCGAGGGGCCGCCCGCCAAGCTCGCCGCCGTCTTCCGGCACGGCATCGCGCCCGGAGAGGTGGCCGATGCGGCGGTGCCGGAGTACCTGCGTTCGGCCGGTCTCGATGTTCTGGCGAGCGGTGACCTTCCGCTGCTCACCACGGAGCGCTCGGCGGACGGCACACGCACCGAGCTGCCGTCGAAGTGGATCGTCGCGGGGCGGCAGGCCTGAGCCGGGGAGCAGCCGACCGGACACGGCGTCCGAGACGGGGCGGAGTTGATACCACAGCGCCCGCCCCGCCCACGGGCTTCGTCAGGCCCCCGTCCCCGGTGCCGCCGTGGTGCCCCTGATCTCCAAGGAGGGGGGCCTGAGCAGCAGTTCGGCCGGGCGGGCGGGGTCGGTGATGCGGTCGAGCAGGCACTGGGCGGCGCGGCGCCCGACGTCGTGACTGCCGTTGTCCACCGTGGTGAGCCACAGGTGGCGCAGGCGGGAGAGATAGGTGTTGTCGTACCCGACGAGGGAGAGGTCGCGCGGTACCCGGAGTCCGAGCTCCTCGGCCGCGGACAGGGCGCCGACACACGCTATGTCGTTGAACGCGAGGACGGCGGTGGGGCGTTCACGGCCGCTGAGGAGGCGCACCGCGGCCCGGTAGCCGCCCTCCTCCGTCAGATCGCCCTGCTCGACCACGGCCGTGTCCGCGAGACCGTGTTCACGCATGACACCCTCGAAGCCGCGCCGCCGCAGTGCGCCGACCACCCCCTGCCCGGCGATGTGCGCGATCCGGTGGTGTCCGAGGCCGATGAGGTGCTCTGTCGCGAGACGGGCGCCCCGCTCGTCGTCGCCCGCGACGATGTCGACCGACGGCAGCTCCGGCTCCCGGGCGCCCGCGACGACGGTGGGGACACGGGCCGCCGCCGTGCGCAGTGCCTCGGAGGGCGGGAGTGTGCCGACGGCGATCAGTCCGTCGACCCGTAGGTCGGTGAAGGTGCGGGTGAGGTCCTCGCCGAGACGCCGGTTGAGATGTCCGTCGGCCAGCAGAGTGTGCAGACCGTTGTCGTGCAGCAGGGAGTTGAGGCCGTCGAGCAGTTCCACGAACCAGGGGTTGCGCATGTCGTTCAGCAGGACGCCGACGGTGCGGGTGCGCCGCTCGCTGAGGCTGCGCGCGGCGGCGTTGGGGCGGTAGCCCAGTTCCTCGACGGCGGCCAGCACGGCCCGCCGCTTCTCCGGGCGTACCTGGTCGGAGCCGCGCAGCACCAGGGAGACCAGCGACTTGGACACCCCGGCCCGTTCGGCCACATCGCGGATGGTCGGCGGTCTCATGTCTGGACCGTTCCATATGGCTTCCGTGCTTGTCAAAGGCGTTGACAAGTGCAGAGACGGCCACCAGTGTGAGGGAAAAGGTTCCTGGACCGGTCCAAAGAAGGGCAGTCATGGTGAGCAGGCTCGGCGTCGCCGTCGTGGGATTCGGCTGGATGGGACGGGTGCACACCCAGGCCTACGTCCGTGTGCCGCACCACTTCCCGCAGCTGTCCCTGCGGCCCGAACTGGTCGCCGTCGCCGACGACGTGCCCGGTCGCGCCGAGGAGGCCGCCGGCCGCTACGGCTTCGCGACGGCCGTCCGGGACTGGCGCGAGATCGCCGTCGACCCGCGGGTGCATGCGGTGAGCATCGCCGCGCCGAACTTCCTGCACCGCGAGATCGGCGTCGCCATGGCCGAGGCCGGCAAGCACATCTGGATCGAGAAGCCCGTCGGCCTCACCGTCGAGGACGCCCGCGCCGTCTCCGGCGCCGTGACGAAGGCCGGTGTCCGGGGCACGGTGGGCTTCAACTACCGCAATGCGCCGGCCGTCGCCGCCGCCCGCGAGCTGATCGCCTCCGGTGACATCGGCACCGTCGCCCATGTGCGCATCCGTCTCCTCAGCGACTACGCCGCGCACCCCGAGGGCGCCCTGACCTGGCGTTACGAGCGCGAGCGCGGCGGTGGCGGGGTCCTCGGCGACCTCGCTTCGCACGGGGTGGACCTGGCCCGGTTCCTGGTCGGCGAGATCGAGTCGCTGGCCGCGGACACCGCCGTCTTCATTCCCGAACGCGCCCGCCCCACGAGTGCCACCGCGGGCCACACCCGCGCCACCGGTGGGGTCCCGGGACCGGTGGAGAACGAGGACTACGTCAACTGCCTGCTGCGCTTCGCCTCCGGCGCCCGCGGTGTACTGGAGGCCTGCCGGGTCTCGGTCGGCGAACAGAACAACTACGGCTTCGAGGTCCACGGCACCCGCGGCGCGGTGTTCTGGGACTTCCGCCGCATGGGGGAACTCCGCATCAGCCGCGGCACCACCTATCAGGACCAGCCCGTCAGCACCCTCCACGTCGGGCCGGGCCACGGTGAGTACGCCGCTTTCCAGCCCGGCGCCGCGAATGCGATGGGCTACGACGACCTGAAGGTCATCGAGGCGTACCACTTCCTGCGGTCGATCGAGGACGGTACCGCGTACGGTCCGACCCTCGACGACGCCGTGCACAGCGCCGCGGCGCTGGACGCCATGAGCGGTTCGGCCGAGCGGCGCGGGTGGGTCAGTCCGGTGGTGTGAACGGGTGTGTGCGCCCGCTCCGAGAGCCGGCCCGGCGGGACGATGACCCGCCGGGCGCTGCCGCGGTGGCGGGAGCCCCCGTGCGCCGGGCGTCCTCCCGCCCGGCGCGCACGTTGTCAAGGCCGTACGAGGAGCTGGAAGTCGAAGGCGTAGCGCGAGGCGCGGTAGATGTGGGTGCCGTACTCGACGGCCCGGCCCGTGTCGTCGTAGGCCGTGCGCTGCATGGTGAGCAGGGCGGCGCCCTCCGGTTCGCCCAGTCGCTCTGCCTCCTCGGGGGTGGCGCAGCGGGCGCCGACGGACTGCCGGGCGCTGTGCAGGGTGATACCGACGCCGCGCATCATGCGGTACAGGCCCGTCGCCTCCAGCCTCTCCGTGTCGAGGTCCAGAAGGGCCACCGGCACGTAGTTGGACAGATAGGCCATCGGCTGGCCGTGGGCCAGCCGAAGCCGCTCGATATGGCGTACGTCGTTGCCCTCGGCGATGCCCAGAGCGGCGGCGACCTCCGCCGACGCCTGCACCACCTCGTTGCGCACCACCTGTGTCGCGGGCTTCTGCCCGGCGGACTCGAGGTCGTCGTAGAGGCTGCTGAGTTCCAGCGGGCGCTTGACCTGGCTGTGCACGACCTGGGTGCCCACGCCCCGGCGGCGGACCAGCAGCCCCTTGTCCACCAGCGACTGGATGGCCTGGCGGACCGTGGGGCGGGAGAGCCCCAGCCGCCCTGCGAGCTCGATCTCGTTGCCCAGCAGGCTGCCCGGGCCCAGCGCGCCGTGCTCGATCGCCGCCTCGAGCTGCTGGGCCAGCTGGTAGTAGAGCGGGACCGGACTGCTGCGGTCGAGGGTGAAGTCGAGGGTCGCGGGGCTGGAAGTGCTCACGGGGAGAGGATAGGCGGGGGACTGGTTGACAGGAACCCTTGTCATCACATTGTCCTGACAATAGATCCGGAGGTGGCCGGTGCGGGAGGGTGTACCGCCCTTCCCGCACCGGCCACCGCGTTTCTCAGGAGTTGCTCGGGAAGCCGAGGTTGATACCGCCGTCGGCCGGGTCGGGCCACCGTGTGGTGATCACCTTGCCCTGGGTGTAGAAGGCGATGCCGTCGTTGCCGTAGACGTGCAGATCGCCGAAGAGCGAGTTCTTCCAGCCGCCGAAGGAGTGGTAGCCGACGGGCACCGGGATCGGCACGTTCACGCCGACCATGCCCGCCTGGACCTCCAGCTGGAAGCGGCGCGCGGCGCCGCCGTCCCTGGTGAAGATCGCGGTGCCGTTGCCCCAGCGGGAGGCGTTGATCAGCTCGACGGCGTCGTCGTAGGTCTCGGCGCGCACCACGCACAGCACCGGGCCGAAGATCTCGTCCCGGTACGCGTCCGCCGTCACCGGCACCCTGTCCAGCAGCGAGACGCCGATGAAGAAGCCGTCCTCGTGACCCTGAACCGAGTAGCCCGTGCCGTCGACCACGACCTCGGCCCCCTGATCGGCCGCGCTCGCCACGTACGAGGCCACCTTGTCGCGGTGCTCACGCGTGATCAGAGGGCCCATCTCCGACGCCGGGTCGTCTCCGGGGCCGATGCGCAGGCTCTTCGCCCGCTCGGCGATCCTGCCGACCAGTTCGTCGCCGGTGTCCCCGACCGCCACCACGACCGAGACGGCCATGCAGCGCTCGCCGGCCGAACCGTAGGCCGCGTTGATGGCCTGGTCGGCCGCGAAGTCCAGGTCGGCGTCCGGCAGGACCAGCATGTGGTTCTTGGCACCGCCGAGGGCCTGCACGCGCTTGTCGTGCTCGACCGCCTTGAGCTGGATGTACTTGGCGATCGGGGTGGAGCCGACGAAGGAGACCGCGGCCACGTCCGGGTGCTCGAGGAGCCGGTCGACGGCCACCTTGTCGCCCTGCACGATGTTGAAGACGCCCTCCGGCAGGCCCGCCTCGGCCAGCAGCTCGGCGAGCCGGAAGGAGGCGGACGGGTCCTTCTCGCTGGGCTTCAGCACGAAGGTGTTGCCCGTCGCGATGGCCAGCGGGAACATCCACATCGGCACCATGGCGGGGAAGTTGAACGGCGTGATGCCCGCGACCACGCCGAGCGGCTGGCGGATCGAGGCGACGTCCACACGGGTGGAGACCTGGGTGGACAGCTCGCCCTTCAGCTTCTCGGAGATCCCGCAGGCCAGTTCCACGATCTCCAGGCCTCGCGCGACCTCGCCGAGAGCGTCCGAGTGCACCTTGCCGTGCTCGGCCGTGATCAGCTCGGCGATCTCGTCGCGGTGCGCGTCGAGCAGTTCGCGGAACTTGAACAGGATCGCCGTGCGCTTGGCGAGCGAGGACTGTCCCCAGCTCTCGAAGGCGGCCCGCGCGGCGGCGACGGCGGCGTCGACCTCGTCCACGGTGGCGAAGGCGATCTGCTTCTCCTGGGCGCCGGTGGCCGGGTTGTAGACGGGACCGAAGCGGTCCGAGGTGGCCTCGACGGGCTTGCCGCCGATCCAGTGGCTGATGGTCTTCATGGTGCGGGGGCCTTTCGTGAGCGGGGGTCAGAGGTGGTGCCGGCGGTCGGCGGTGTGCCGGTCGTACCGCTCGCGGGCGGCCAGGGCGGCCGGGCGGGAGGCGACCTCGGCGACGGGCACGTCCCACCAGGCCTCGGCACCGGGGGCGGTGGGCGCCGGGTCGGTCTCGACGTAGACACAGGTGGGCCGGTCGGATGCGCGCGCCGTGGCCAGCGCGTCACGCAGCTCCCGCACGGTCTTGGCGCGCAGCACGTCCATGCCGAGGCTTCCGGCGTTGGCGGCGAGGTCCACCCGCAGCGGGGTCCCGGTGAAGGTCCCGTCGGCGGCGCGGTGGCGATAGGCGGTTCCGAAGCGTTCGCCGCCTGTCTCCTCGGACAGGCCCCCGATGGAGGCGTAGCCGTGGTTCTGGATGAGGACCAGATTGACCGGCAGGCCCTCCTGGACGGCGGTGACGATCTCGGTGGGCATCATCAGATAGGTGCCGTCGCCGACCAGCGACCACACCGGCGTACCCGGCGCGGCCTGCTGGACACCGATCCCGGCCGGGATCTCGTAACCCATGCAGGAGTAGCCGTACTCGAGGTGGTACTGGCGGGGCGAGCGGGCCCGCCACAGCTTGTGCAGGTCGCCGGGGAGCGAGCCGGCCGCGTTGATCACCACGTCGTCGTCGCCCACGACCGAGTCCAGGGCGCCGAGGACCTGGGTCTGGGTCGGTACGGCGTTGTCGTCGTCCGCGCGGAAGGCGGCCTGAACGACCTCCTCCCAGCGCTCCTTGCCCGCACGGTACTCGGCCACGTACGCGTCGCTCACGTGATGGCCGGCAAGGCCCTCGGACAGTGCCTCCAGACCCGACCGCGCGTCGGCCACCAGGGTGCGGCCGGCGAGCTTGTGGGCGTCGAAGGCGGTGATGTTGAGGTTGACGAACCGGACGCCGGGGTTCTGGAACAGCGTGCGGGACGCGGTGGTGAAGTCGCTGTAGCGGGTGCCGACCCCGATGACCAGGTCGGCGGTGCGCGCGAGGTCGTCGCAGACGGCGGTGCCGGTGTGCCCGATGCCGCCGAGGTCGGCGGGGTGGTCGTGGCGCAGCGAACCCTTGCCCGCCTGGGTGGAGGCGACCGGGATGCCGGTGGCGTCCACCAGCGACTTCAGCGCCTCCTCGGCCTCGCTGTGGTGGACGCCGCCGCCTGCCACGATCAACGGCCGTTCGGCCGCGCGGATCGCGCGGACGGCCTCCGTCAGCTCCGTGCGGTCCGGTGCGGGACGGCGCACGTGCCAGACGCGCTCGGCGAAGAACTCCTCCGGCCAGTCGTACGCCTCCGCCTGCACGTCCTGCGGCAGGGCGAGGGTGACCGCGCCGGTCTCGGCCGGGTCGGTCAGCACCCGCATGGCGTTCAGCGCGGACGGGATCAGCATCTCGGGGCGCGTGATCCGGTCGAAGCAGCGGGAGACGGGGCGGAGCGTGTCGTTGACGGACACGTCTGCCTCGACGGGGTGTTCCAGTTGCTGGAGCAGCGGGTCGGCCGGGCGCGCGGCGAAGTAGTCGCCGGGCAGCAGCAGGACCGGGAGACGGTTGATGGTGGCGAGCGCGGCTCCGGTGACCAGGTTGGTGGCGCCGGGGCCGATGGAGGTGGTGACGGCCTGCGTGGAGAGCCGGCCCCGCTGGCGGGCGTAGCCGACGGCGGCGTGCACCATCGCCTGTTCGTTGCGGCCCTGGTGGAAGGGCATGGCCTCCTCGCCGGCCTCGAGCAGCGCCTGGCCGATCCCGGCGACGTTCCCGTGGCCGAAGATGCCCCAGGTGCCGGCGATCAGCCGGTGCCGTACGCCGTCGCGCTCGCTGTACTGCGCGGACAGGAACTGCACCAGTGCCTGGGCGACGGTCAGGCGGCGCACTGACTGGTTCGGGTGGCTCATCGGGACCTCATTCGGACGGCTTCGTACGCGAAGGACTTCACTGGGCGGGGGCGGCGTAGAGCGGGAGGCGGGGGTCGACGGGATGCTCGGGCCAGGTGTCGCGGATCCATGCGTGGTCGGGGTGGTCGCAGATCAGCCAGGCGCGGTCGGGGTCGGGTCCGGCCATGACGTTCAGGTAGTACATGTCGTGGCCGGGCACGGCCATCGACGGGCCGTGCCAGCCGTCCGGGATGAGGACGACGTCACCGTCGCGCACCTCCGCCAGCACGTCCGTCCCCCCGGCGTGACCGGAGGGGGAGACCCGCTGGTAGCCGAGCCCGGGCGTGCCGTCGTGGGCGGCGAACTCGAAGTAGTAGATCTCCTCCAGCTCGGACTCCTCCCCGGGCCTGCGCTCGTCGTGCTTGTGCGGCGGGAAGGAGGACCAGTTGCCGCCCGGTGTGATCACCTCGACGGCGATCAGCCTGTCGCACTCGAACACCCCGGCGGCACCGAAGTTGTTGACCTGGCGCGAGCAGTTGCCGGTGCCGCGCAGTTCGACCGGGACGGAGGAGGCGGGTCCGTAGCGCGCGGGCAGCCGGCGCTCGCAGCGGGCGCCGGCGAGCGCGAACCGGCCGCCCTCGCGGGTCGTGATCGCCGCCTGCGCGTCGCGCGGCACATAGGCGAAGTCGCTGACGCCGCTGAACACGCTCGCGCGGCCGTGCAGCCGGAAGGTGTCGTCACCGACGGCCACGGTGCAGGAGCCCGACAGGGGGAGCACGATCCACTCGCTGTCGCCGGTGTCGAAGGAGCGCCGGCCCTCCGGCGGCAGTTCGAGCACCCGCAGGCTGGAGTAGCCCCATCCGGCGGATTCGGGGGAGACGTCGACGGTGTGGTCGCCGGTGGCGGCCCTGCCCGCGGGAAGGTGGTGCGTGGTGGTCATGATGCCCTTCGTCGTTGCGGTGTCACAGCAGGCCGACCGCGGTGTCGACCGCGGTCTCCACACTGCCCTCGGCGGGATACAGCAGGGACCGGCCGACGACCATGCCCTGCACGGTGGGCAGGCGCAGCGCCTTGCGCCACTTCTCGTACGCGCCCTCCTGGTCCTTGCCGACCTCGCCGCCGAGCAGCACGGCGGGCAGGGTGGACGTCTCCAGAGCCTCGGCGGCCTCGTCGGGGTCGTCGGTGACCGGCAGCTTGAGCCAGGTGTAGGCGGAGGTGCCGCCGAGCCCCGAGGCGATGGCTATGGAGCGGGCCACGGCCTCGGCGCTCAGGTCGTTGCGCACCCTGCCGTCGATCCTGCGGGACCGGAACGGCTCGACGAAGAGCGGCAGCCTCCGCGCGGCCATGTCGTCGACGGCGCGGGCGGCGGACTCCAGGGTGCGCAGGGAGCCGGGGTCCTCGTAGTCGATGCGCAGCAGCAGTTTTCCGGCGTCGAAGCGCAGCCGCTCGATGTCCTCGGGGCGGTGGCCGGTGAAGCGGTCGTCCATCTCGAATGCGGCGCCCGCGAGTCCGCCGCGGTTCATGGAACCCATGACGACCTTGTCGTCCAGAACGCCGAGGAGCAGGAGGTCCTCCAGGATGTCGGCGGTGGCCAGCACCCCGTCCACGCCGGGCCGGGCCAGTGCGACGCACAGGCGTTCCAGCAGATCGGCCCGGTTGGCCATGGCCAGCCGGTGGTCGCCGACGCCGAGAGCCCCGCGGGCCGGATGGTCGGCGGCCACGATCATGATCCGGCCGCTGTCGCCGATCAGCGGTCGGCGCAGCCGGCGTGCCGCGGCCTCGGCGATGGCCTCCGGGTGACGGGCGCGCACCGTGGCGAGGTCGGGGATGCTGATGGTCAAGACAGGCTCCGTTCAGGGGTGGCGGCGGTCGGCCGCGTGCGAGAGGCCTCGGCGGGACGGTCAGTCGCGTGCGAGGAGGCCGGCGACCTCCGGTTCGGTCGGCATCGCGGAGGAGCAGGCGAGACGGGAGGCGACCAGCGCCCCGGCCGCGTTGGCATGGCGCATGGTCTTCTCCAACGGCCAGCCGGAGAGCAGTCCGTGGCAGAGCGAGCCGCCGAACGCGTCACCGGCGCCGAGTCCGTTGACCACCTCGACGGGTACGGGCGGCACCTCGGCCGTCGTGCCGTCGCGGTGCACGGCGAGCACCCCCTTGGGTCCCTGCTTGACGACCGCCAGTTCCACGCCGGCGTCCAGCAGCGCCCGGGCACAGGCCTGCGGTTCGCGTACGCCGGTCGCGATCTCGCACTCGTCGAGGTTGCCGACGGCCACGGTGGCGTGGCGCAGCGCCTGCGCGTAGTAGGGCCGCGCCGAGGCGGGGTCGCTCCAGAACATGGGGCGCCAGTCGAGGTCGAAGACCGTGATGCCGGCCTTGTCCCGGGCCGCGAGGGCGGCGAGCGTGGCCGAACGGCTCGGCTCCTCGCTCAGACCGGTGCCGGTCATCCAGAAGATGCGGGTCGAACGGATGGCGTCGAAGTCCAGTTCGTCGGCGTGGATCTCGAGGTCGGGTGCCTTGGGCCGGCGGTAGAAGTACAGGGGGAAGTCGTCCGGCGGGAAGATCTCGCAGAACGTGATCGGGGTCGGATGGGCCGCCACGGGTGTGACGAACCGGTCGTCCACGCCGAACTCCCCCAGCTGCTGGTGCAGATAGGTCCCGAAGGGGTCGTCGCCGGTCCGGGTGATCACCGCCGTGCTACGGCCGAGCCGCGCCGCCGCCACCGCCACGTTGGCCGCGGAGCCGCCGAGGAACTTTCCGAAGGATTCGACCTGGGGGAGCGGCACACCGGTCTGCAGCGGGTAGAGATCCACACCTATGCGTCCCATGGTGATGAGATCGAAATGTTCGGCAGGCTCAGGCATGAGCGTCGCTCCTCGTACGGGGATGCGGGGTCGGATGTCCGCAAGGGGGACATCGGGGCCCGGATGCCTCACAGGTGTAGGCCGCACGGGTTGTCCCTGTCAAGACTTTGTTCTTACATTCGGACCTGCTTCTGAAATGATGTCTTAACAAAGTATTGACAGGCGGGTGTCGCAGGGGTTTGTATCCCGTCCCAGCGAATCCGCCGGTTCACCCGGTACCTACCCGGACATCCCGTCCGGACCCGGGCGGGACATCCCGTCCGGCGTCGTCCCTCCCGTCCCCTTTCCCCCCGGTCGCACAGTGAGGTGCAGGAAAGATGGATCGCACGTTTCACCCCCGCCGTTCCCTCAGGGTCGCCCCGCTCGTTGCGATAGCGGCGGCGTCGGCGCTGCTCGTCGCCGGCTGCTCCAGCAGCTCGGGTGGAAAAAAGGCGGAGGAAAGCAGCTCCGGCGCCGCCGCGGGCAAGGCGGACACACCCCGTATGACGGTCGCGCTGGTCACCCACCAGGCGCCGGGCGACACCTTCTGGGACATCGTCCGCAAGGGCGCCGAGGCGGCCGCGGCCAAGGACAACATCAAGCTCGTCTACTCCGCCGACCCGAACGCCGGCACCCAGGCCAACCTGGTCCAGAACGCGGTCGACCAGAAGGTCGACGGCATCGCGATCACCCTCGCCAAGCCGGACGCGATGAAGGACGTCGTGAGCAAGGCCAAGTCCGCGGGCATCCCGGTGGTGGGCCTCAACTCGGGTGTGAGCGACTGGCAGAAGCTCGGCCTGATGGAGTTCTTCGGGCAGGACGAGAGCGTGGCGGGCGAGGCGCTCGGCAAGAAGCTGAACGAGGTCGGCGCGAAAAGCACCGTCTGCGTGATCCAGGAGCAGGGCAACATCGGGCTCTCCCAGCGCTGCGACGGTGTGAAGAAGACGTTCAGCGGCAAGACCCAGATCCTCTACGTCAACGGCACCGACATGCCGTCGGTGAAGTCGACGATCACCGCAAAGCTCAAGCAGGACAGCTCGGTCGACTACGTCGTCACGCTCGGTGCGCCGTTCGCGCTGACGGCGGTGCAGTCGCTGGCCGACGCGGGCAGCAAGGCGAAGGTCGCCACGTTCGACCTCAACAAGGACCTGACCAGCGCCATCAAGAAGGGTGACATCCAGTTCGCCGTCGACCAGCAGCCCTACCTCCAGGGTTACCTCGCGGTCGACTCCCTGTGGCTGTACAAGAACAACGGCAACTACAGCGGCGGCGGTGAGCAGCCGGTGCTGACCGGCCCGGCCTTCGTCGACAAGTCGAACGTCGACACCATCGCCACCTTCGCCGCGAAGGGCACCAGGTGATGACCATGTCCCAGCAGGCTGCGCCGGCGGTGACCTCACCGCCGGCCTCCGGCCCCAAGGAGCGTGACGGCCGGACCGCGCAGCGCTCCCTCGTGTTGCGGCTGCTGGCCCGGCCCGAGGTCGGCGTCTTCCTCGGCGCCGTCGCGGTGTTCGTCTTCTTCTTCGCCATGGCACCCACGTTCCGCTCGGGCAGCGCCATGGCCACCGTCCTCTACCAGTCGTCCACCATCGGGATCATGGCGCTGCCCGTGGCCCTGCTGATGATCGGCGGCGAGTTCGACCTGTCGGCCGGTGTCGCGGTGATCACCTCCGCGCTGACCGCCAGCATGGTGAGCTTCCAACTCACCATGAACGTCTGGGTGGGCGTGATCGTCGCGCTCGTCGTCTCGCTCGCCGTCGGAGCGTTCAACGGGTGGATGATGGTGCGCACCGGGCTGCCCAGCTTCCTGGTCACCCTCGGCACCTTCCTGGGTCTGCAGGGCATCAACCTCGCGGTCACCAAGCTGATCACGGGCAATGTGGCGACCGACGACATCAGCGACATGGACGGCTTCGGCCAGGCCAAGGCGGTCTTCTCGTCGTCGTTCACCGTCGGTGGCGTCCAGTTCAAGGTCACCGTCCTGTGGTGGCTGTTCTTCGCGGCGCTGGCGACCTGGGTGCTGCTGCGCACCAAGTACGGCAACTGGATCTTCGCGGTGGGCGGCAACAAGGACAGTGCGCGGGCCGTCGGCGTGCCCGTGAAGTTCACCAAGATCTCGCTGTTCATGCTGGTCGGCTTCGGCGCCTGGTTCGTGGGCATGCACCAGCTGTTCTCCTTCAACACCGTGCAGTCGGGTGAGGGCGTCGGCCAGGAGCTGATCTACATCGCCGCCGCAGTGATCGGCGGCTGTCTGCTGACCGGTGGTTACGGCTCCGCGATCGGCCCGGTGTTCGGCGCCTTCATGTTCGGCATGGTGAGCCAGGGCATCGTCTACGCCGGCTGGAATCCCGACTGGTTCAAGGCCTTCCTCGGCGTGATGCTCCTCGGCGCCACGCTCATCAATCTGTGGGTCCAGAAGTCTGCGACCCGGAGGTGACCCCCATGACGACCGCCGACACCGGCAAGAACAACGACCAGGCCGCCGCGGCCGACCGGACTCCCGTCGTCGAACTGCGCGGCACGGGCAAGTCGTACGGCAACATCCGCGCCCTGCACGGAGTCGACCTCGCCGTCCACCCCGGCAAGGTCACCTGCGTCCTCGGCGACAACGGCGCCGGCAAGTCCACCCTGATCAAGATCATTTCCGGTCTGCACCAGCACACCGAGGGCGAGTTCCTGGTCGACGGAGAGGCGGTGCGCTTCAGCACCCCGCGCGAAGCCCTGGACCGGGGCATCGCCACGGTCTACCAGGACCTGGCCACCGTGCCGCTCATGCCGGTCTGGCGGAACTTCTTCCTCGGCTCCGAGATGACGAAGGGCCCCTGGCCGGTCCGCCGTCTCGACATCGCCCGGATGAAAAAGACCGCGGACGAAGAGCTGCGGAACATGGGCATCGTGCTGGACGACCTCGAACAGCCCATCGGGACGCTGTCCGGCGGCCAGCGCCAGTGCGTCGCCATCGCGCGCGCCGTCTACTTCGGCGCTCGTGTCCTGATCCTCGACGAGCCCACGGCCGCGCTCGGGGTCAAGCAGTCCGGTGTCGTCCTGAAGTACATCGCCGCCGCCCGCGACCGCGGCCTCGGCGTCATCTTCATCACCCACAACCCCCACCACGCCTACATGGTCGGCGACCACTTCAACGTACTGCGCCTCGGCACCCTGGAACTCAGCGCCGACCGCAGCGAGGTCAGCCTCGAGGAGCTGACCAACCACATGGCAGGCGGCGCCGAACTCGCCGCCCTCAAGCACGAGTTGGCGCAGGTCCGCGGCGTCGACGTCGAGGAGCTCCCCGAAGCGAAGGACCTCCAGGCACCCATGGCGGCATCCTCCGAAGGGAATTCCTGACATGACGCAAGCCCTGGACCGCATCCGGGTCGGCTCGGCACCCGACTCCTGGGGCGTCTGGTTCCCCGACGACCCGCAGCAGGTGCCGTGGGAACGCTTCCTGGACGAGGTCGCCGACGCCGGCTACTCCTGGATCGAGCTCGGCCCGTACGGCTACCTGCCGACCGACCCGGCACGTCTGACGGACGAGGTGGCCAAGCGGGACCTGAAGGTGTCGGCCGGCACGGTCTTCACCTCCCTGCACCGCGGACCGTCCGTGTGGGAGTCCACCTGGGAGCACGTCGGCCAGGTCGCCGCGCTCACCCAGGCGATGGGCGCGAAGCACCTCGTGGTCATCCCCTCCTTCTGGCGGGACGACAAGACCGCCGAGATCATCGAGCCGTCGGAGCTCACCACCGAGCAGTGGGCACACCTCACCAAGGGCATGGAACGGCTCGGTCACGAGGTCAAGGAGACCTTCGGCCTGGACATCGTCGTGCACCCGCACGCCGACACCCACATCGACACCGAGGCCCACGTCGAGCGCTTCCTCGACTCGACCGACTCCGACCTCGTCAACCTCTGCCTGGACACCGGGCACTACGCCTACTGCGGCGGCGACAGCGTCAAGCTCATCGAGACCTACGGCGAGCGCATCGGCTATCTGCACCTCAAGCAGGTGGACCCGGAGATCCTCGCCGACGTCGTCTCGAACGGGGTGCCCTTCGGCCCCGCCGTCCAGCGCGGAGTGATGTGCGAGCCCCCCGCGGGCGTTCCGGCGCTCGAGCCCGTCCTCGCCGCCGCACAGGGACTCGGCGTCGACCTCTTCGCCATCGTCGAGCAGGACATGTACCCCTGCGCGCCGGACAAGCCGCTGCCCATCGCCGTACGCACCCGCGCGTTCCTCCGCTCCTGCGGCGCCTGATCACCCCCGAAGGGACGAACGACCACCATGACCCAGCGTGGAACGCTCGGAGTCGCCGTCATCGGTACCGGGCGGATGGGCGCCGACCATGTGCGCCGCATCAGCGAGGTGATCAGCGGGGCCCGGGTGGCCGCCGTCGTGGACGTGGACGCGGAACGCGCCAAGAACGTCGCGTCAGGCGTCGAGGGCTGCACGGCCTACACCGAACCGGACGCGGCGATGGCCGCCGCCGACGTCGACGCGGTACTGATCGCCTCTCCCGGCCCCGCGCACGAGTCGGCGCTGCTCGCCGCCTTCGAACGCGACCTGCCCCTCCTGTGCGAGAAGCCGCTCACCCCCGACGCGGCCTCCGCGCTCAGAGTCCTCGAGGCCGAGCAGCGGCTTGGCCACCGCCGGGTCCAGGTGGGCTTCATGCGGCGCTACGACGCCGAGTACGTGAAGCTCAAGGCGCTGCTGGACAGCGGACAGCTGGGCCGCCCGCTCATGCTGCACAACCGGCACCGCAACGCGTCGAGCCCGCCCGGCTTCACCGACGCGATGCTCATCAACGACTCGGTCGTGCACGAGATGGACGTCACGCGCTGGCTGCTCGGGCAGGAGATCACGGCGGTGACGGTGCTGCGCCCGACACCCTCGGACGTCGCGCCGGAGGGCCTCGCCGACCCGCAGTTCGTCGTCCTGGAGACCGACGGCGGCGCCCTCGTCGACGTCGAGATCTTCGTCAACTGCGGCTTCGGCTACCAGGTGCAGGCCGAGGCGGTCTGCGAGCGCGGCACCGCCCGGATCGGGGACGGGCACGCCATGGTCACCAACGCGGCGGGGCGCTGGGGCGGGACCATCGCCCAGGACTTCGTGGAGCGCTTCGAGGAGGCGTACGACCGCGAGGTGCAGGCCTGGGTCGACGCCACCCGGCGCGGTGAGGTGACCGGGCCGAGCATCTGGGACGGTTACGCCGCGGCGGCGGTCTGCGAGGCGGGGGTGCGCGCCCAGACGGAGGGGCGCCGCACGGAGGTCGAACTGATAGAGCGCCCCGCGCTGTACCGCTGAGACGTGCGTCGCGCGCGGCCGGTCGCGGACCGGCCGCGCACGACGTCCCCCGAGGCATCGGGGCAGACGGGCGGCGGTGGCGGGACACTTTTCCACAGGGCTGGGCGCGCATCGTCACGAGCGCGTAAGTTGCCTGGCATGAAGATCCTCATCAGCGCCGACATGGAGGGCGCCACCGGTGTGACCTGGCCGGCCGACGTGCTGCCCGGGACGCCGCAGTGGGAGCGATGCCGGTCGATGTTCACCTCGGACGTGAACGCCGCCGTGCTCGGCTTCCTCGACGGCGGCGCCGACGAGGTGCTGATCAACGAGGCCCACTGGAGCATGCGCAATCTGCTCCTCGAGCGGCTGGACGAGCGGGCGCAGATGCTCACCGGTCGGCACAAGTCCCTGTCCATGGTGGAGGGCGTGCAGCACGGGGACGTGGACGGCGTCGCGTTCATCGGCTACCACGCGGGCGCCGGCACGGAGGGTGTACTGGCGCACACCTACCTCGCGAACTCGATCACCGGGGTCTGGCTGAACGGCGTCCGCGCCAGCGAGGGCCTGCTGAACGCGCACGT
This sequence comes from Streptomyces sp. NRRL F-5122, assembly GCF_001507435.1. Taxonomy (GTDB): domain Bacteria; phylum Actinomycetota; class Actinomycetes; order Streptomycetales; family Streptomycetaceae; genus Streptomyces; species Streptomyces lannensis. The sequence continues at coordinate 151,868 of NZ_LMWH01000228.1, read as the reverse complement.
GGTCGCCGAGTACGGCGTGCCCGTCGTCCTCGTCACCGGCGACGACGTCGCCTGCGAGGACGCACTCGGATACGCGCCGGAGGCGCTCAAGGTCGCCGTGAAGGACCATGTCTCGCGGTACGCGGCCGTGTGCCGCACCCCGGCCAGGACCGCCGCCGACATCCGCGCGGCCGCCAAGGAGGCGTCCGTGCTGGCCGTGCGTCACGATCCGGTGAGAGGCGGGCCGTTCACCGTGACGCTGGAGTTCGACGCGGAGCATCTGGCCATGGCCGCCACCGTCGTGCCGGGCGTGGACCGCGTCGGCGAGCGGAAGGTGGCGTACACGAGCGAGACCATGTACGAGGGGATCCGGACCTTCAAGGCGGTCACCACGATCGTCTCGGCCGCGGTGGAGGAGCAGTATGGCTGACGAGCAGGCACTCGAGGAGGTCGTGCGCTTCACGTCCGACCTCATCCGCGTCGACACCACGAACCGCGGTGGCGGTGACTGCCGGGAGCGGCCCGCCGCCGAGTACGCGGCGGCGTTGCTGGCCGAGGCGGGCCTGGAACCCACTTTGCTGGAGCGCACCGAGGGCCGGACGAACGTCGTCGCCCGTATCGAGGGCACCGATCCCTTGGCAGACGCCCTGCTCGTGCACGGCCATCTCGACGTGGTGCCGGCGGAGGCCGCCGACTGGAGCGTGCACCCGTTCTCCGGCGAGGTCCGCGACGGCGTCGTCTGGGGCCGGGGCGCGGTCGACATGAAGAACATGGACGCGATGATCCTGGCGGTCGTGCGCTCCTGGGCGCGTTCGGGCGTACGCCCGCGCCGCGACCTCGTCATCGCCTTCACCGCCGACGAGGAGGCGAGCGCGCAGGACGGCTCCGGCTTCCTCGCGGACCGGCACGCCGACCTCTTCGAAGGATGCACCGAGGGCATCAGCGAGTCGGGCGCGTTCACCTTCCACGACGGCGGTGGGCGGCAGATCTATCCGATCGCCGCTGGTGAGCGGGGCACCGGCTGGCTCAAGCTCACCGCCCGCGGCCGCGCGGGCCATGGCTCCAAGATCAACCGTGACAACGCGGTCACCCGGCTCTCCGCGGCCGTCGCGCGCATCGGCGCGCACGAGTGGCCCCTCAGACTGACACCGACGGCACGCGCGGCGCTCGTCGAACTCGCCGCCCTGTACGGCCTCGACGCCGACCTGGACGATGTGGACGGCCTGCTGGACAAGCTCGGGCCGGCCGCCGCTCTGGTGGCGCCGACCGTCCGCAACAGCGCCAACCCGACCATGCTCGACGCCGGATACAAGGTCAATGTGATCCCGGGAGAGGCCGTTGCCCATGTCGACGGACGCTATCTCCCGGGCGGCGAGGACGAGTTCCGCACGACCCTCGACGAGCTCACCGGCCCTGACGTGGACTGGGAGTTCCACCATCGCGAGGTGGCACTCCAGGCACCGGTGGACTCACCGACGTACGCCCGGATGCGCGCCGCGGTGGAGGAGTTCGCGCCCGAGGGGCACGTGGTGCCGTACTGCATGTCCGGCGGCACGGACGCCAAGCAGTTCTCGCGCCTCGGCATCACCGGCTACGGGTTCGCGCCGCTGAAGCTCCCCGAGGGCTTCGACTACCAGGCGTTGTTCCACGGAGTCGACGAGCGCGTGCCGGTCGAGGCGCTGCGGTTCGGCGTCCGGGTCCTGGACCGCTTTCTGCGCACGGCATGAGGGACGTGGGGGAGAAGACGATGAGCGAACCGGGGGAGACGACGATGCGGACACTGCCGTACGGGGCCTGGCCCTCGGCCATCGACGCGGCGCTCGCCGCCGCGCACGACGGACAGCCCGAGTCGGTGGACTTCGTGGGCGAGGAGGCGTGGTGGACCGAGCCGCGCCCGGCCGAGGGCGGACGCCGCACACTCGTGCGCCGCACGGCGGACGGCACGCAGGAGTCGGTGCTCCCCCCTCCGTGGAACGTGCGCAGCCGGGTCATGGAGTACGGCGGCCGGCCCTGGGCCGGGGCATCGGGTCCAGGCGGGCCACTGGTGGTGTTCGTGAACTTCGCGGACCAGCGGCTGTACGCGTACGAGCCCACGGCGGGCGGCGCCGAGCCGCGCCCGCTCAGCCCCCTGTCACCGGTGGGCGGCGGACTGCGGTGGGTCGACCCGCGGCTGCATCCGGAACGCGGTGAAGTCTGGTGCGTCCTCGAGGAGTTCACCGGCGACGGGCCGACGGATGTACGGCGGGTGGCCGTCGCGGTGCCGCTGGACGGTTCGGCGGCGCAGGACCGGGACGCCGTGCGTGAACTCACCGACGCGCACCACCGTTTCGTCACCGGACCCCGGCTCTCGCCGGACGGCCGGCGCGCGGCCTGGCTCGCCTGGGACCATCCGCGCATGCCGTGGGACGGCACCGAGCTGATCGTCGCCGAGGTGGCCGAGGACGGGACCCTGGGCAAGCCGCACACCGTCGCCGGAGGCCCCGAGGAGTCGATCGCCCAGGCCGAGTGGGCGCCCGACGGCTCCCTGCTGTACGCCAGTGACCGCACCGGCTGGTGGAATCTGTACCGCGACGGCGAGCCCCTGTGCCCCCGCGAGGAGGAGTTCGCAGGGCCGTTGTGGAAGGTCGGGCAACGCTGGTTCGCCCCGCTGGAGAACGGGCTGATCGCCGTCGTGCACGGCCGCGGCGCCGGCCGGCTGGGCATCCTCGACCCGGAGAGCGGCGAAGTGGTCGACGCGGCCGGGCCGTGGACCGAGTTCGCCGCCACGCTCGCCGTGCACGGCAGCCGCGTCGTCGCCGTCGGTGCCAGTCCGCGCAGCTTCCCCGAGGTCGTCGAGCTGGACCTGCCGGCGCAGGACCGTACGGACGCGCGTCCGGGTGCCCCCACCGGTCCTCCCCGTGTCATCGGCGCGGCCCACCGGGACCCGGTGGATCCCGCCCACTACCCGGAACCGCAGATCCGCACCTTCACCGGCCCGGGCGGCCGCGAGATCCACGCACACATCTATCCGCCCCACCACCCCGGCCACATCGCGCCCGCCGACGAGCTGCCGCCGTACGTGGTGTGGGCACACGGCGGTCCGACCGGTCGTGCGTCGCTCGTCCTCGATCTGGAGATCGCCTACTTCACCTCGCGCGGCATCGGCGTCGCCGAGGTCAACTACGGCGGCTCCACCGGATACGGCCGGGAGTACCGCAACCGCCTGCGCGAACAGTGGGGCGTCGTCGACGTCGAGGACTGCGCCGCCGTCGCGCTCGCCCTCGCCGACGAGGGCACAGCGGACCGTGACCGGCTCGCCGTGCGCGGTGGCAGCGCGGGCGGCTGGACCACGGCCGTCTCCCTGACGACGACGGACGTCTACGCCTGCGGCACGATCATCTACCCGGTCCTCGACCTGGTGAACTGGGGCAGCGGGGGGACCCACGACTTCGAGTCGCGGTATCTGGACTCGCTCGTCGGACCGTACGCGCAGGTACCCGCCCGCTACGCCGAACGGTCGCCGCTCGAGCACGCCGACCGGATCACCGCGCCCTTCCTGCTGCTTCAGGGACTGGACGACGCCATCTGCCCGCCCGTGCAGTGCGAGCGGTTCCTGGACCGGCTCGCGGGGCGGTCGGTCCCGCACGCCTACATCGCCTTCGAGGGCGAGGGGCACGGCTTCCGGCGGGCCGAGACCATGGTGCGCGCCCTGGAGGCCGAGCTGTCGCTGTACGCACAGGTCTTCGGGCTGAACCCACCCGGCATTCCCCTTCTGGAGCTCACCACGTGACCCCTCTCGTACGACCGCCCAGACTCGGCCCCGGTGCCCGCGTGGCCGTCGTCGCACCGAGCGGGCCCGTGCGCGAGGAGCGGCTCGCCGCCGGGCTGGACATCCTGCGCGCCTGGGAACTGGACCCCGTCGTGGCACCGCACGTGCTCGACCGGCACCCCGACTTCCCCTATCTCGCGGGCACGGACGCCGACCGGGCCGCCGACTTCCAGGCCGCATGGTGCGATCCGGACGTGTCCGCGGTGCTGTGCGCCCGCGGCGGGTACGGGGCGCAGCGGATGGTCGAGCTGCTCGACTGGGACGCGCTGCGCGCCGCCGGCCCCAAGGTGCTGGTCGGCTTCAGCGACATCACCGCACTGCACGAGGCGTGCGCGTCCCGGCTCGGCCTGGTGACCCTGCACGGGCCGATGGCGTCCGCCGTGGACTTCATCAAGAACACACGGGCGCAGGACCACCTGCGTGCGACGCTGTTCGAGCCGGAGAGCGTGCGGACCATCGCGTCGCCGGGCTCCGCGCTTGTGCCCGGCCGCGCCCGCGGCGTCACCCTGGGCGGCTGTCTGAGCATGCTCGCCTCGGAACTGGGGACCCCCGGCGCCCGGTCCGGGGCCCGGGGCGGGCTGCTGCTGATCGAGGACGTGGGCGAGGAGGCGTACCGCATCGACCGGATCCTCACCCAGCTGCTGCGCTCCGGCTGGCTGGACGGGGTCGCCGGGATCGCACTCGGGTCGTGGGAGCGCTGCGGGCCGTACGAACTGCTGCGCACGGTACTGCTCGACCGGCTCGGCGGACTCGGGGTGCCGGTCGTGGAGGACTTCGGGTTCGGTCATGGTGAGGGCGCGCTGACGATTCCGTTCGGCGTCGGCGCCGAGCTGGACGCGGAGGCGGGCACGCTGACCCTGGACGTGCCGGCCCTGGCATAGCGGGGGCGCGACCGCAGCGCGCGCTCCGGGAACGGTCACCCGTCCGGACCCATCGGCCGGGCGCCGCCGTCCGCCCCGCTCGTCCGGCACCGAAGGCCTTCGCCGGCGCCGGTCCGGCCCTGCCGTGTACCGGAGCCCGCCGCGGCCGACCCCGCTTCGCATAGGGTGTCAAGGTGCCTGACACCCCTGGATATCTCGCCGAAGGCCCCCGCGTGGGCATACGTCACTTCGCCCAGGAGGACGCCGCCGAGTTCACCGCCCGAGCCAGGGAGAGCAAGGACCACCACCATCCGTGGCTGTTCCTGCCGACCAGCGCCCAGGCGTACGCCGCCTACGCGGGGCGGCTGATCGAGGACCCGACAAGAGCGGGGTTCCTGGTCTGTGAGAAGGACAACGGGAGCATCGCCGGGTTCATCAACATCAACAACATCGTCGAAGGCGGCTTCCTGAGCGGGGCCCTCGGGTACGGCGTCTTCGCGCACGCCGCAGGACGCGGGCTGATGACGGAGGCCCTGGACCTCGTGGTGGGCCACGCCTTCGGACCCATGGGGCTGCACCGACTCGAGATCAACGTCCAGCCCGGCAACGCCGCCTCGATCGCCCTGGCCCGGCGCAGCGGGTTCCGTCTCGAGGGCTTCTCACCCGACATGCTCTACATCGACGGGGCGTGGCGCGACCACGAACGCTGGGCGATCACGGCCGAGATGGTCGCTTCCCGCCGTTCGGCGCGCGACGCCGGATGAGCCCCCTGCGCCTGGCGGGCGCCGTTGTGTCCGCCTTTGCGGAATCCTGACCGGCAGGGCCTCTGGTCGGCTCGCCGGAGGGCGGGTTCCATGGAGATCGTGACGACGATACGACGGGACACAATGACAGTGCCCGCCGCGGCGCTGGGACCGGACAACCCGCTGCCCCCGCTGCGGCCGCTCGACGAGGTGCACCGTATCGAGGACCGCGACAGGGAGGACCTGCCGCGCGACATGGCCCGGCAGATCGGCTGGGAGCCGCTGCACAGTCTGCTGCCCGTGCGGGTGAGGGACGGTTACGGCAGAGCGCGCGCACCCATGGACATCGACACCGTCGTGATCGAGAACGACAGGCTGCGCGCCACCGTCCTGCCCGGCCTCGGTGGACGGATCGCCTCGCTGTTCCACAAGCCGACGGGCCGCGAACTCCTCTACCGCAACCCGGTGTTCCAGCCCGCCTGTTTCGCGCTCAACGGTGCCTGGTTCTCCGGTGGCATCGAGTGGAACATCGGTGCCACGGGCCACACCACCCTTTCCTGCTCTCCTCTGCACGCGGCCCGGGTCACCGCGCCCGACGGCGGGGAGATGCTGCGCCTTTGGGAGTGGGAGCGCCTGCGCGACCTGCCGTTCCAGGTGGACCTCTGGCTGCCGGAGGGCTCCGACTTCCTGTACGTCGGCGTCCGGATCCGCAATCCGCACGAGAGGCCGGCGCCGACCTACTGGTGGTCCAACATCGCGGTGCCCGAGGAGTGCCGGGTGCTCGCCCCCGCCGAGGAGGCCTATCGCTTCGGCTACGAACGCCGGCTGCACCGGGTGCCGGTGCCGACGTACGACGGTGCCGACCGCACCTACCCCATGAACGGCACCCATCCCGCCGACTACTTCTACGAGGTGCCCGACGGGCGGCGCCGCTGGATCGCGGCGCTCGACGAGGACGGGCGCGGACTGGTGCAGACGTCGACCGATGTGCTGCGCGGCAGAAAGCTCTTCGTGTGGGGCACGGGCACCGGCGGGCGCCGCTGGCAGGCGTGGCTCACCCAACCGGGCACGGGCGGCTACTGCGAGATCCAGGCCGGCCTCGCCCGCACCCAGTTGGAGCATGTACGGCTGGAGCCGGCGAGCGAGGTGTCGTGGCTGGAGGCGTACGGGCCGCTCGAGGCGGAGCGGGAGGGGGAGTGGACCACCGTGGTAAGCGGGGCCGAGGCCCGGCTCGACGGGGCCCTGCCGCGTCCGGTGGTCGACGCCGCGTACGAGGCGTGGCTGCCGTACGCGGACGCGGACCCCGGCGAGACGCTCGCCGTCGGCTCCGGCTGGGGCGCGCTCGAACTGCTGCGGTCCGGCGGCAAACTGCCGGGCACGCCGTTCGAGGAGACGACGCTCGGCGAAGCGCAGGCGCCGTGGCGGGAGTTGCTGCTCACCGGCTCCCTTCCCGAGTCGCGGCGGGTGGCGCCGCCCGGTGAGACTCTGGTGGCACCGCACTGGCGGGACATGCTGGAGACCGCGCCGGCCCGGCCGCTGACCGAGTATCACCTGGGAGTGGCCCAGTGGCATGCGGGCGATCGGGCCCAGGCGGTGCGCAGTTGGGAGCGTGCTCTCGAACTGGCCCCGTCCCTGTGGCCGTTGCTGCGCTGTCTCGCCGTTGCCGACCAGGAGGCCGGTAACCGGGAACGCGCGGCCGACCGGTACGCCGAAGCCTTCGACGATCTGTGCCGGGAGCGCCGCGACGACGGGGAGAGCTGGACGGCCGCCACGGCTGCGCTCGGCCGCGAGGCGCTCGAGACACTGCTGGCCGTGCACCGTGTGGCCGAGGCACGCGCGGTGTGGAACCGTCTGCATCCCGCGACGCGCGAGCGCGGGCGGTTCCGGCTGCTCGGTGCCCGGCTGCTGCTCGCGGAGGGCGACCGGGCGGGCGCCCGGTCCGTCTTCGACGCCGGGTTCGAGGTCGCGGACCTCCGGGAGGGCGCCGAGACCATCGGTGAGCTGTGGGCCGAACTCACCGACGAGCCGCTGCCCGCCCGGTACGACTTCCGGATGCGACCCGGCGACCCCGGAGCCGCAGGCCGGCAGTGACGTGGGGTGCCGCCGGCCGTCAGTCGGCCGGCCGGCGGTCCGCGTACTCGTACACCGAACCGTCCGGGTGCACGGCGATCAGGTTGCGGCCGACCGGCGTGGCCACCGGTCCCGCCAGGACGCGGGCGCCCGAGCCGGTCAGGACCCGGTGCGCCTCGTCGACGTCCTGCACCGCGATCGTCGCCGAGACCTTGCGCAGGATCGCGAGTTCGGACTCGGGTCCGCTCATCAGCAGGAAGCAGCCGATCGCGGCCACCGAGACTCCGCCGCGCTCGAAACGGAGGGCGGGACCGCCCGCCAGTCTCTCGTAGAACGGGACCGAAGCCTCCAGGTCGTCGACGCAGATCCGCAGCGTGGCTCCCAGAATCTCCATGTGCACGAGCCTAGTTGGGCCCGGGCGGGGAGGAGATCGTTTCGGACTGATCGCGAGCTTGCGGGCCGGCGGGCACGGGCGGTGCGAGGCCGGGTGCGCGGCGTTACCCGGCGCCGGGTCCGGGTACCCGGCGGGCATGAATCGATTGGATCATCTGGAACATCTGGACAAGGACCTGGTCGACGAGCTGGCGCAGGTGGCCCGTGAGGCCGTACGCGACGAACTGCGCGAGCAGACGCGCAAGCAGCGCCGTACGGCCGCGCTGTACGCCGCCTCCGGCGCCGTCGGCCTGTACGCGGGTGCCGCGCTGGCGCTCGCCCTCGGCCTGGTGCTCGCGCTGGGTCTGCCCGGCTGGGCCGCCGCGCTGATCATGGCGGCGGTGCTCGGTGTCGCGGCCTATCTGCTGCGTGGGGCGGCCCGTTCCGGCAGCGGCCACGACACGATGGCCTCGCCGGGCGACGGCGCGGTCATCGGCGGTACGGCGCCCTCCGCGCCGCCGAGCCGGCGAGGGATGCCCTACCCGCCGACGCCCCCCACCGTCCCCGGCGTTCCGGGCGCGGGTGCCCCCGAGCCGGGAACCGGGGGTCCCGGACCGGATCCCGAGGCGCCGCATCACCGAGCCCGGTGAGCGACGGCGGCAGCCCCGTCGGACGCCCTGCCGGGGATCGCGGGGCGCTCGCGGTGACCGGCCGCCGGGCGGCCCGGACCACGCCGCCCCCGTCCCCGTCGCCCTCGGTGACCGGGGCGCGAAGGGGATCCGACCCTGGGAGGCGTGCTCCGGCGCCCGGGGGTCCACGGAGGCCGGAACCGGCCCGTCCGGGCCGCCCTCGCCCGGTGCCGTCCGATCCACGGGACCGGACGGCACCGGTGAGGAAGCACCACCACGGAGAACAGCCGGACCCCGCCACGGGGTCCTGCGCACGGGCATCGCGCCGGTACCCGGCCGGACCATGACGGCGGCGGGTGCGAATCGCCCGTTCCACGGCGTTTGGGCGCCCGGACCAGGGGGACGCGGAAGGTCTCGCAAGGGCGGCATCCGTGCGCCCGCCAGCCATACGCAGACGACGTACGCGCGACCACGCCGGAGGCGAATCGTGAGTCGACCCCGCATCCTGATCGTCGGTGCCGGATTCGCCGGCTACCAGACGGCCCGCACCCTGTCGCGGCTGACCCGGGGCAGAGCCGACATCACCCTGCTCAACCCGACCGACTACTTTCTGTATCTCCCGCTGCTGCCCCAGGTCGCCGCGGGCATCCTGGAACCCCGGCGCGTCACGGTCTCCCTCTCGGGCACCCTGCGCCATGTGCGGCTGGTGCTGGGCGAGGCCGACGGCATCGATCTCGACGCGCGCACCGTGCACTACACCGGCCCCGAGGGCCAGGGCGGCACACTCGGCTACGACCGGCTGGTGCTGGCCGTCGGCAGCGTCAACAAGCTGCTGCCCATCCCCGGCGTCTCCGAGTATGCGCACGGCTTCCGCGGACTGCCCGAAGCGCTGTATCTGCGGGACCATGTGACCCGCCAGATCGAACTGGCAGCCGCGGCCGAGGACCCCGAGAGCTGCTCCGAACGCTGCACCTTCGTGGTGGTCGGCGCCGGCTACACCGGTACCGAGGTCGCCGCGCAGGGCCAACTGCTCACCGACGCGCTCGTGCGCGATCAACCGCTGCGCCAGGGCATGAGGCCGCGCTGGCTGCTGCTCGACGTCGCGCCGCGTGTGATGCCGGAGATGGACGAGCGGCTCTCCCGCACCGCGGACCGTGTGCTGCGGCGGCGCGGTGTCGACGTGCGGATGGGCACCTCCGTGAAGGAGGCGACGCACGACGGAGTCCTGCTGACCGACGGGGAGTTCGTCGCGACCCGCACGCTGGTGTGGTGCGTCGGCGTACGCCCCGATCCACTCGTCGAGAGCATCGACCGCCCTCTGGAGCGCGGACGGCTGCTCGTCGATCCGTATCTCCAGGTACCGGGCCATCCCGAGGTGTTCGCCTGCGGGGACGCGGCCGCCGTGCCCGATCTGGAGAAGCCGGGCCAGTACACCCCGATGACCGCGCAGCACGCCTGGCGGCACGGCAAGGTCTGCGCCCACAACGTCGCCGCGTCCCTCGGGTTCGGTTCCCGGCGCGTGTATCGCCACCGCGACCTGGGCTTCGTCGTGGACCTCGGCGGGGTGCAGGCCGCCGCCAACCCCCTCGGCATCCCGATGTCCGGACTGCTCGCCGGGGCCGTCACCCGCGGATACCACCTCGCGGCCATGCCCGGAAACCGGGTCCGGGTCGCAGCCGACTGGCTCCTGGAAGCCCTACTGCCCCGCCAGGGGGTCCAGTTGGGGCTGGTCCGCTCCTGGTCCGTGCCACTGGAGTCGTCCTCGCCCGAACTTGCCCGTGTACCCGGAGGCCCCGACCTTCCCCACGGGACGAAGGAGAAGTCATGAACACCCGTCAGCTCCACGAACTGGCCCAGCAGTTGCGTGTCGACAGCGTCCGCGCCGCCGCCGCGGCCGAATCCGGACACCCCACCTCGTCGATGTCCGCCGCGGACCTGATGGCCGTACTGCTGGCGAACCACCTGCGCTACGACTTCGAGCGCCCCGCCCACCCCGCCAACGACAGGTTCGTCCTCTCCAAGGGGCACGCCTCCCCGCTCCTGTACGCAGCGTACAAGGCGGCGGGAGCCATCAACGAGACCGAGCTGCTGACCTTCCGCAAACTCGGCAGCCGTCTGGAGGGGCACCCCACCCCCCGCCGGCTTCCCTGGGTGGAGACGGCGACCGGCTCGCTCGGCCAGGGGCTGCCCGTCGGCGTCGGTATCGCCCTGGCCGGCAAGCGGCTCGACCACACCGGGTACCGGGTCTGGGTGCTGTGCGGTGACAGCGAGCTGGCTGAGGGCTCCATCTGGGAGGCCGCGGAGCACGCCGGGTACGAGCATCTGGACAACCTGATCGTGATCGCCGACATCAACCGGCTGGGCCAGCGCGGACCCACCCGCCACGGCCACGACCTGGACGCGTACGCGCGCCGCTTCAAGGCCTTCGGCTGGCACACCGTGGAGGTCGACGGCCACGACGTCGACGCCGTGGAGCGCGCCTTCGCCGAGGCCGAGTCCACCACGGGACAGCCCACCGTCGTCCTCGCCCGCACCCTCAAGGGCAAGGGCGTCGCCGCCGTCCAGGACCGGGAGGGCATGCACGGCAAGCCCCTGCCGGACGCCGAGGAGGCCGTCACCGAGCTCGGCGGCGTACGTGACCTGCGTGTCGAGGTGCAGTCGCCGCCCGCGGCCCGGATGCTGCACGCCGTGCAGGGCGGGCATCTCGACCTGCCGCGCTACGACATCGGCGACGAGGTACCCACCCGCGACGCCTACGGCCAGGCGCTCGCCGCGCTCGGCCATGCCCGCGGCGACGTCGTCGCCATCGACGGTGAGGTCGGCGACTCCACGCGCGCCGAGTTCTTCCACAAGGAGCACCCCGAGCGCTACTTCGAGTGCTACATCGCCGAGCAGCTGATGGTCGGGGTCGCGGTGGGCATGGCGGCGCGCGGCTGGGTGCCCTACGCCTCGACGTTCGCCGCCTTCCTCACCCGCGCCCACGACTTCATCCGCATGGCCTCGATCAGTGGCGCAGGCATCAACCTCGTCGGTTCGCACGCGGGCTGTGCGATCGGCGAGGACGGCCCCTCCCAGATGGGCCTCGAGGATCTCGCCATGATGCGTACGGTGTACGACTCGACCGTGCTGTACCCGTGCGACGCCAACCAGACCGCGCGGCTGGTCGCCGCGACGGCCGGTCTGGAGGGCGTCCGGTATCTGCGCACCTCGCGCGGCAAGATGCCGGTCATCTACGGCCCCACCGAGGAGTTCCCGATCGGCGGCAGCAAGGTGCTGCGCGCCTCGGCGGAGGACCGGCTCACCCTCGTGGCGGCCGGAGTCACCCTGCACGAGGCGCTGAAGGCGGCCGACGCCCTCGCCGGGCAGGGCATCAGCGTGCGGGTGATCGACCTGTACTCGGTCAAGCCCGTCGACCGCGCCACCCTGCGCGAGGCCGCCGAGCGCACCGGCTGCCTGCTCACCGTCGAGGACCACCGCGAGGAGGGCGGCCTCGGCGACGCGGTCCTGGACGCCTTCACGGACGGGCGCCCCGTGCCCCGCCTGGTGCGGCTCGCCGTCCGTACGATGCCCGGCTCGGCGACCCCCGCCGAGCAGCTGCACGCCGCCGGCATCGACGCCGAGTCGATCGCGGCCGCGGCCCGGCTGCTGGTGGAGGAAGCCGTCGTGCGCTGACCGGAGGGAGCACGATGACCAGCGCGCGGACCATGCGCGTGGGCCACCGCACGGTGGCGGTCCACCGGCCGGACAAGGTGCTGTTCCCGGGAGAGGGTGCGGCGAAGGCGTACACGAAGGCCGACCTCGTCGCCTATTACCGCTCCGTGGCCCGTTTCATGCTGCCCCGGCTGAGGGGCCGGCCGCTGATGCTGGAGCGGCATCCGGACGGTTTTGCGGGCCCCCGATTCATGCAGAAGAACACCCCGGAGCACTACCCGGACTGGATCCACCGTGTCGAGGTGGACAAGGAGGGCGGCACCGTCTGCCACACGGTCTGCGACGACACGGCCACCCTTGTGTACCTGGCCGACCAGGCGTGTGTGACCCTGCACCGCTGGCTGTCCCGCGCCGACCGGCTCCGCCGGCCCGACCGGATCGTCTTCGACCTCGATCCCGCGGACGACGATTTCGGCCAAGTGCGGCGTGCCGCACGGTTGGTGGGCGATCTTCTCGGTGAACTCCGGCTGCCGTCCGGTCTGATGACAACCGGATCACGCGGGCTGCACGTCATCGTCCCGATCAGCGGAGACCACGACGTGGACGACATACGGGAGTTCGCGGCGGACGTCGCGGAGACCCTCGCCGAGGCCCACCCCGAGCTGCTCACCACAGCCGCCCGCAAGAAGGACCGAGGGGACCGGCTCTACCTCGACGTACAGCGCAACGCCTACGCACAGACCGCAGTCGCCCCCTACAGCGTGCGGGCCCTGCCGGGCGCTCCCGTCGCCACGCCTCTGTCCTGGGACCAGTTGGACGACCCGGAGCTGCACGCCCGTCGTTGGACCATCGCCGACGCGGTGGACCAGGCCCGTACCGAGCCCTGGGCGGGGCTGAGGCCCCATGCGCCGGATCCCGCGCGCAGGCGACTGGCAGCGCTGCGCTGACGACAAGGCGGATTCGACGCGTCGCCGTGGGTGAGCGCGCGGGACCACCCTCAGTGCGCCTGAGGGTGGTCCCGCGCGAGCCCGCATTCTCCCGTCCGAATACCGGCTCCGCATGTTTGTGGAGAACACAGTGGGCACTCGGCTTACGAGGTCGCCATGTCAAATACATCAAGCGCATCGAATTCACAGGACTCGCCCAAGAAGTCCGGGGACGGCGCGGGAAGGGCCCGGTTGAAGCCGATGGAGGTGCTGCGTCGGGGCCGCGACGAGTTCGCGGAGCTGACCGGCATGACCCCCGAATCCGTGTCGTCCTTCGAGCGTACGGAGGGCGGCTGGCAACTGCAGATCGAGGTCCTGGAGCTCGCCCGGGTCCCCGACACGATGAGCCTGCTCGCGAGCTACGAGGTGGAGCTCACCTCCGAGGGTGAGCTCGCCGGCTATCGGCGCGTTCGCCGCTACGAACGCGGCAGGGCCGACGCACATCGGCCGGGCGGTCAGCACTAGACCGCCGTCCGGCCCGCATTCCCGAACACCACACGGACAAGGAGGATCGGTTGGTATGACGGTTGTCCCGGCACAGACCGGCGGAGGTGGCGGCTCCAGTGGGCTGTACGACGTCCTGGAGCTTGTCCTCGACCGAGGACTCGTCATCGACGCGTTCGTCCGCGTCTCCCTCGTCGGCATCGAGATTCTGAAGATCGACGTGCGGGTCGTGGTCGCGAGCGTCGACACCTATCTGCGCTTCGCCGAGGCCTGCAACCGGCTCGACCTCGAGGCGGGCCCGCGCAAGTCCCCCGGACTCCCGGACCTGGTCGGCGAGATCACCGAGTCGGGTGCGCGGGGCAAGTCGAAGGGCGCCCTGTCAGGAGCGGCGGAAACGATCTCCGATGCCTTCAAGCAGGCCCGTGAGGAGGGTCAGGGCGAGGAGAGGCCGCGGCCGCGCAGGAGCACGTCCGCCCGGAAGAGGGAGGAGTAGGAGTGAGCACGTACGTCTACGGCATCGCCGCGAGTTCGCACCCCTCGCTCCCCGAGGACATGGGCGGCGTGGGTGACCCGCCGTGCCCGATCCGGATCCTGAAGGCGGGCGAGCTGGCGGCGATCGTCAGCGACGCCCCGGAAGGACTGCGGCCCAAGCGCAGGGATCTGCTCGCCCACCAGAGCGTCCTCAGTGAGGCGGCCGGCGGCGGTTCGGTGCTGCCCATGCGCTTCGGCAGCGTCGCCCCGGACGACAGCGCCGTCACCGAGGTGCTCGCCGAGCGCGCCGAGCACTACCGGGAGCGGCTGACCGCTCTGGCCGGCAGGGTCGAGTACAACGTCAAGGCCAGTCACGACCAGGAGGCGGTGCTCCAGCGGGTGGTGGCCGGCAACCCGGAGCTGCGCGCCTTGATCGAGGCCGGACGGCAGGCGGGCGGCGGCAGTTACGACGACCGGCTGCGGCTCGGTGAGATGGCCGCCGGGGCGGTGCAGAGCCTCGAGGAGGAGGACGCCGCGGAGCTGAGGAACCTGCTGGAGCCGACGGCCGAGGCCGTCAGCGTGGGTCCCGAGTCCACCGGCTGGCTGGCCAATCTCTCCTTGCTGGTGTCCAGGGACGCGGCCGAGGAGTTCGTGGCTGCCGTGGAAGAGATCCGCAAGAGCCACCCGCACCTCGAAGTGCGAGTCAACGGGCCTCTGCCGCCTTACAGCTTCGTCGAGCCGGGCCCTGCCGAACCCGCGGCGAGCACGACGAGCACGGCAACGCACGAGGAGTGACTGATGGGACTGCTCACGGAGGCCCTGCTGCTGCCGTTCGCACCGGCGCGCAGCAGCCTCTGGGTGATCAGACAGGTGATCGCCGAGGCCGAGCGACAGTACTACGACCCGGCGACGGTCCGGGCCGAACTCGCCCTTCTCGAGCGTCGGCTCGAGGAGGGCGAGATGACAGAGGAGGAGTTCGACCGCGAGGAGGACGCGCTCCTCGCCCGGCTGGAGGTCGGTATGGGTCGTACATCGGGAACTGGCGACGGGACGACATGATGAATCGAACCGCACTGGGCCTCGCCGTTGGGGCGGGATACGTCCTCGGGCGTACCAAGAAGATGAAACTGGCGTTCGCCGTGGCCTCACTGGTCGCCGGAAAGCGCATGCAGCTGAGCCCCCGGGCGATCGCCGATCTGCTCAACCAGCAGCTGCTCAACAATCCGCAGTTCAAGGAGATCGGCGACCAGCTGCGCCAGGATCTGCGCGGGGTGGGCAAGGCCGCCTCCGGCGCGCTCCTGGAACGGCAGATGGAGGGCATCGCCGACCGGCTGCACGACCGCACCTCGCAGGTGCGGGACGGACTGTCCGGAGTGGTGCCGGAGAAACCCGACCTGCCCGGCCTCGGGGACGAGGACGAGAAGGACCGGTCGCAGGACGAGTCCCGCGAGTCCGGTGAGCGCGCGGAAAGGGATGCCCCGTCGCGTGCCGAGCCGGAGAAGAAGGCCGCGGGCAGGCAGAGGCCTGCGAAGAAGCCGCCCGCCAAGCAGGCACCCGGTTCCAAGGCGGCCGCCAAGAAGACCCCGGGCAAGAAGGCCCCCGCGAAGAAGACCGCGGCGGCCAAGAGCGGCGCGCGGAGCGCCGCACGCGGATCCCGTGGTGAAGGGAGGCGATGACGATGTCCGACACAGCGGGTTCCGCGGCGGACAGGACGAACGGCGGACTGTCCAAGGTCGCCCAGAGCGAGGCGTTCGACCACCTCAAGCAGGAGATGCAGGGTTATCTGGCCGCGCAGGCCGAGCGGATGCTCGTGGGCGTGGGCCGCAAACTGGGCTCGACGACAGTCAAGCTGAACGACATCGCCGAGGGCAACAGCCCCGGCTTCGCCAAGCTCGCTCTGGAAGGCGGACGCAAGCTCGCCGAGGGCAAGGGCCCGCTGCGCGCCGTCCTGGAGACGGGTGCCGGCCAGGCCAAGGAGAAGCTGGGCGAGGCCGTCAAGGGCCTCACCGGAGGCAAGAGCAAGCGCAAGCGCGGTGGGGGCAACAAGCCCACGGTGATCATCGAGTCCATCGACGTCGGCGTGCCCGTGCGGACCGCGTACGACCAGTGGACCCAGTACCAGGACTTCAGCACCTTCGCCAAGGGCGTCAAGAGCGCCAACCGCGCCGACGACACCACCTCCGACTGGCAGGCCAAGGTGTTCTGGTCGAGCCGCAGCTGGAAGGCGCACACGATCGAGCAGGTGCCCGACTACCGCATCCAGTGGAGTTCGGAGGGCGCCAAGGGCTCCACCAAGGGCGTCATCACCTTCCACCCGCTCGGTGAGAACCTCACGCGACTGCTGCTGGTGATGGAGTACTACCCCAGCGGGTTCTTCGAGAAGACCGGCAACATCTGGCGGGCCCAGGGCCGCCGGGCGCGCCTCGACTTCAAGCACTTCGCACGCTTCATCAGTCTCAAGGGAGAGGCGGAGGACGGCTGGCGCGGCGAGATCCGCGACGGCGAGGTCGTCCGCACCCATGAGGACGCGGTCGCCGAGGAGGAGCGCGAGGAAGAGGGCGTTGAGGAGGAGGGCGCCGAGGAAGAGGGCGCCGAGGACGAGTACGAGGACGACGAGGACCAGGAAGGCGCCGAGGAGGAGCCCGAGGGCGAGTACGACGAGGAGGCCGAGGACGAGTACGAGGACGAGGAGGAGCCGGAGGAGGAGTACGAGGGCGACGGCGAGGAGGAAGAGGAGTACGAGGAGGAGGACGAACGTGAGGCCGAGCCGTCGGCCGCCGGGAGCAGGCGATGACGACGCCCCACCGGCTTCCCGACCCCTATGGGGGGCCCAGCAGCGGCGCCAACCTCGCCGACATCCTTGAACGGGTCCTCGACAAGGGCATCGTGATCGCCGGTGACATCCGGATCAACCTGCTCGACATCGAACTCCTCACCGTCAAGCTCCGGTTGATCGTCGCCTCCG
Source organism: Streptomyces sp. NRRL F-5122 (assembly GCF_001507435.1). Taxonomy (GTDB): domain Bacteria; phylum Actinomycetota; class Actinomycetes; order Streptomycetales; family Streptomycetaceae; genus Streptomyces; species Streptomyces lannensis. The sequence goes on along the minus strand of NZ_LMWH01000228.1, from coordinate 134,890 downwards.
TGGACAAGGCGAAGGAGATGGGCATCGACTGGTGGGAGTCCGACCCCGCCCTGTCCTCCCGCGCCCGACGCGACGAACTCACGCGGGAGAACACCGAGTTGCGCGCCCGTCTCGAACGCCTCGAGGCCAGTCGGGAGGCTGACGAGCTCGAAGCCGCCCCGCGACAGGCCCCGCGACGCAGGAAGAAGGAGTCACCGTGACGGCGCTGCGGTACGTCTATGCCGTCTGCCGCCCCCTTAGCGCGCCCCTGCAGGCCCAGCTGACAGGGGTGGCCGGCATTCCCGCACGGCAGTTGGAGCACCACGGCCTCATCGCGGTCCTCAGTCTCGTTCCCGAGGAGGACTTCGCGGAGGAGCCGCTCAAGGAGCATCTGGAGGACCTGGAGTGGCTCACCGCCACGGCCCGCGCCCACCAGAACGTCGTCGACGCGCTCACGGGCGTCACCACTCCACTGCCCCTGCGGCTCGGCACCGTGTTCCGTGACGACAGCGGCGTACGCGTGATGATCGAGGAGCGCGAGGAGGATTTCCGGCGCGCCTTGGACCGGCTGGAGGGCCGGGTGGAATGGGGCGTGAAGGTGTACGTCGAGCAGGAGGAGGAGAAGGAGGCCGTGGGGGAACGCCCCGCGGCGAGGCCGGCCTCCGGACGGGACTATCTGCGGCAGCGCCGCAGGCGTACCGCCGCACACGAGGAGCGGGGGCAGAAGGCCGAGGAATTCGCGGCCCGGCTGCACGAAGTGCTCTCCGGGTACGCGGAGGACGCCCGGTTGCACGCCCCGCAGAACGCGACGCTCTCAGGGGCCACCGGACGCAATGTGCTCAACGCCTCCTACCTTGTCCCGCGATCACGTTCCGAGGAGTTCGTGGAGCTGGTGGACCGTGCCGAGGACGACACCCCGGGCGTCCGGGTCGAACTCACCGGTCCCTGGGCGGCCTACTCCTTCACCGGACTGACGCAGGGAGTGGCATGATCGCCGTCGAACACCGCGAGATCGCCCTGGTCGACCTGCTCGACCGGCTGCTCGCGGGCGGGGTCGTCATCACCGGTGACATCACTTTGCGCATAGCGGACGTCGATCTCGTCCGCATCGATCTGAACGCCCTGATCAGTTCGGTGAACGCCCAAGTCCCCTCGCCCTGGCCGGAGGCCGAAGCCCCATGACCGACAGGACGCCCCGCAAGCCGCGCAACCGGCTGGACCTGGAGCCCGACACCGTCGAACGGGACCTGGTCAAGCTGGTGCTGACGGTTGTCGAACTGCTCCGCCAGCTGATGGAGCGCCAGGCGGTGCGCCGGTTCGACACCGGGGAGCTGACCGAGGACCAGGAGGAGCGGATCGGGCTGACGCTGATGCTCCTGGAGGACCGTATGGCCGAGCTGCGTGACCGCTACGGGCTGCGGCCCGAGGACCTCAATCTGGACCTCGGGCCACTGGGCCCGCTGCTGCCGCGTGACTAGGGGTGCATACGCGCGCCCTTGAGGACCTTGTCGACCGCGTTGCGCGGTCCGTGGACCGCCATGCCCACCAGATCGAGCTGCTCACTTCGGACGGCCCGCACCGCCGCCCGGTTGTCCCGGTCGTTGCCCGTGCCGAACAGATCCGAGGTGAAGACGGCTGTCGCCAGCGAACGCGACAGGGCACGGGCGTGCGCGAGCGACAGCGTCTCCTTCGTCCCCTCGAAGACCAGCACGGGCTGGCGGAACATCGGCAGATACGCGGTGCCGTCGGCGTCGGCGTACGGCTCGCCGATCACCTCGGGCGCCGCCGTGCCGAGCCCGCTGACCACAAAGGCGGTCACATTGAGCCGCTGCCAGGGCTCCAGATCGTCCCGCAGCAGTACGGCGATCTTCGTATCGAAGCGGACGGGTGTCCTCTCGGTCGCCTCATCGGTCCGGGCCCCGCCCCCGGCCACCGTCTGATCCATCGTTCTCATGGAGTGAGACTGCGGTGTGGACGCCCCCGGCGTCTTGTACGTTTCTTGCGTGGCATCCCGGCAGGAGATCTCTGCTTGGCGCCCGCCGGTCCAGGGCGTCGTCGAGGTCTTCCACGCCCATTTCGTCGAGCACGCCTATCCCATGCACGTCCACGACGCCTGGACGCTCCTGATCGTCGACGACGGCGCGGTCCGCTACGACCTGGACCACCACGAGCGGGGCACCCCGCACGACACCGTCAGTCTGCTGCCGCCCCAAGTGCCGCACAACGGATCCCCCGCCACCGCGCACGGCTTCCGCAAGCGTGTCCTGTACCTCGACATGACGCAGCTCGACGAGAGCTTCATCGGCCCGGCGGTCGACGGCCCCGACCTCGCCGATCCCCTCCTGCGCCGACGTATCGGACAGCTCCACGCGGCCCTCGCCCACCGGGGAGACGAACTGGAGGCGGAGAGCCGTCTGGCCCTGATCAGCGGACGCCTGCGCGCACATCTGTCGCCCGGCCTCCCCGCCGATCCCGCGGTGAGCGACCGCGGTGTGGCCCGGGACCTGCGCGACCTCCTCGACGAGCAACTCCGCGAAGGGACCACGCTGGACGAGGCCGCGAGCGTGCTCCACGCCCACCCCGCACATCTCGTACGTGCCTTCAGCGCCGCGTTCGGCATCGCGCCCCACCAGTACGTGACGTCCCGCCGCGTCGATCTCGCCCGCCGCCTGCTGCTCGACGGGCGACCGCCGGCGGAGGTGGCGACCGCCGTGGGCTTCTACGACCAGTCCCACTTCACCCGGCACTTCAAGCGGATTCTGGGCACGACTCCGGGCCGGTATCTCCGTACCGGGACGAGGAGGGGCGGAACGGGAGACAGTGCCGAGAAAATAAGACGTATCGAATCGCTGAATTCCTGAGCACGGCCGGATTCCATTCCCTACGGCGTGGAACAGCCGCGTGAATTCACCGGAACGGCCGAGCCGGCCCGCGGGCGGTACCCGCGGGCCGGCTCGGCCGTGGCCGACGCTTCTCGAAATGCCGGTGACGGACGGATCACCGGACGCGCGTCAGGGTCACCATCGGTACCAGCGGCCCCTTCCACCGGCGGCGGTCGTCCCGCGCACGAGGAACCCGAGGAGCCAGATCACAAGAACCGCGAGAGCGATCCACCACAGCACCTTCACCGCAAATCCAACGCCGAAGAGAATCAGGGCGAGAAGCAGAACCAGCAGAATGGGAACCATTTTGTTGACCTCCTGCCGACCGTGTTTCCCGAACCGCGCCGTTCAGACTTGCTTTTGGCAGAGAATTTCTCCGTGAAGTACCGCGAACCAGCCGTCCTCGTGCCGTCCCCAGTCCCGCCAGGCCTCCGAAACCGCGCGCAGCCCCCCGGGTGTCGCATGGCCTCCTTCGGCGGCGCGGTCCGCGTATGCCGAGGCGAGGGTGCGGTCCGCCCACAGCCCGCTCCACCAGGCCCGCTCCTCCTCGGTGGCGAAAGTCCAGGTGCCGGACGTGGTGGTGATGTCGCGGATGCCCGCGCTCAGTGCCCACGACTTCAGGTGCCGTCCGGCGTCGGGTTCGCCGCCGTTGGCCCGTGCGACCCGCCTGTAGAGGTCCAGCCAGTCGTCCAGGCCCTCGGATGCCGGGTACCAGGTCATCGCCGCGTAGTCGGCGTCGCGGACGGCGATGTATCCGCCCGGCTTGGTCACCCGGTGCATCTCGCGCAGCGCCTGCACCGGGTCGCCCACGTGCTGGAGCACCTGATGGGCGTGGACCACACAGAACGTGTCGTCCGGATACTCCAGTGCGTGCACGTCGGCGACCGCGAAGTCGACGTTGCCCAGGCCGCGCGCCGCGGCCGTCGCCCGGGCCTGCTCCAGGACGCCCTCGGCCCGGTCCACGCCGGTGACATGGCCGTCGGGGACCAGTTCCGCAAGGTCGGCGGTGATGGTGCCCGGGCCGCAGCCGATGTCCAGAATCTTCATGTGCGGTTTGAGCGATTCGAGGAGGTACGCCGCGGAGTTGGCGGCGGTCCGCCAGGTGTGCGAGCGCAGCACGGACTCATGGTGGCCGTGCGTGTAGACGGCCGTCTCCTTCGACATGACCTTCCTCTTCCCATCGTACGGACCGGCGGCCGAACCGCCGGGCGATACGCATCACGGTAGGCGCTCATGCCGAATAATGAGACCCGCGTCTTGTTATATGGACGTGCCCGCAAAGGGGGACGGTCAGCCGAGCGGCAGGGGCCGGTAGACGGTCAGCGCCTCGGGCAGCTTCTCGAGCGTCACGTCGCCGTCGACCTCCGTGACCTCCCCGTCGTAGGCGAGCGGAGTGCCCGGGGCCACCCCGTCCAGGCGCAGACGCCGCACCCGCACGGCCGCATGGGCCGGAGAGCGGGACAGCGGACCCGCGAAGGCGGCGGCCAGCAGCCGCGCGGCCGGGCGGCGCCCGCCGTGCACCACCCGCACGTCGAGCTTGCCGTCCGAAAGATCGTGGCGGCGAGCGGGGGCGAGGCCCATCCGGTGGTACGTGCCGTTACCGGCGAAGAGCAGCCACAGCGGGCGGGTGCCGCCGCCGAGGTCCACGCGGAGGGGGTGGCGGTCGGCGCCCAGGACGCGCAGGGCGGCGAGGACCCCGGCCGGCCAGCCGCCGATCCGCGGTGACCAGCGCTCCCGCTCGCGCACCAGCTCCGGGTACACGCCCAGACTGAAGGTGTTGAGGAAACAGCCGCGCTTCGCGCCCGAGACGAAACGCCCCACGTCGACGCGGACCGCGTCACCTTGCTGGACGGCGCGCACCACGTCGCGTACGTCCTCGACGCCGACGTCCAGGGCGAAGTGGTTGAGGGTGCCGCCCGGGACCACGGCGAGCGGCAGGGTGTGCCGCATGGCCACCTTGGCGGCCGCGTTCACCGTGCCGTCGCCCCCGCAGACGCCGAGGACCCGGGCGCGGGCGGCCGCCTTCTCCAACTCGGTTTCCACGTCGGCCGGTTCGCTTTCCACGATCTCCGCACCGGGAAGGGCGTCCTGCAGGGCGTGTATCCGGTCGGCGGTCCCCGAGGCCCTGTTCGCCACCACCACGAGACCGGTCCCGTCCGGCAGCGCGGGTGCGTCCGCGTGCGGGCGGCCGGGCGGCGGCGCCGGGTAGCGGGTCGGGACCAGGCCGCGTACGGCCAGGGCGGCGCCCACACCGAGGGCCGCGCCGGCCAGGACGTCGCTCGGGAAGTGGACGCCGGTGTACACGCGGGAGACCGCGACGGCGGCCGCGAGCGGGACGACCGCCGCGCCCCAGCCGCTCGACTCCAGCGCCACGCCCGCGGCGAAGGCGGCGGCCGAGGCGGAGTGCCCGGACGGGAACGACGTGGTGATCGGCTGGCGCTTGAGCCTGCGGGCGGCGGGGACCGGGTCGAGGACCGGACGGGGGCGGCGCACCGTCCGTTTGCCCAGGGTGTTGATGGCGGCGGACGCGAGGGTCAGCGAGGCGACGCCGCGAGCGGCGGCCCGGCGGGCGCGCGGGGTCCGGGCGGCGGCGATGGCGGCGGCCGTGGCGAACCACAGGACACCGTGGTTGGCCGCCCGGCTGAGCCGGGGGAGCACATGGTCGGCGCCGGGCCAGTGCCGGGAGGCGACGGCCTCGAACAGGCGGCAGTCGGAGGCGAGCAGGCGATCGCGGAACGGATGCGGGCCCGGCGGACGCATGGTGAGGTCGACATCTGGGGTCATGGAACGCGGATACCCCGAGAAGGACGAACCCTGCCCGGACCGCCGCCGGAGCGATAAACGATTGCCCGGCACCCCCGTGCCCGCACACAATGCGCCACATGGGACACCTGGAAGCCGCGCACCTCGAGTACTACCTCCCGGACGGGAGGGCGTTGCTCGGCGACGTGTCCTTCCGGGTCGGCGACGGGGCGGTCGTCGCGCTCGTCGGGCCCAACGGCGCCGGGAAGACCACCTTGCTGCGGCTGCTCTCGGGCGAGCTGAAGCCGCACGGCGGCGGTGTCACCACGAGCGGCGGGCTCGGGGTCATGCGGCAGTTCGTCGGCTCCGTACGGGACGAGACGACCGTGCGGGACCTGCTCGCCTCGGTCGCCCCGCCCCGTATCCGCGAGGCCGCCCGCGCCGTGGACGCCGCCGAGGTCGCCGTGATGACGGTCGACGACGAGTCCGCCCAGCTCCGGTACGCGCAGGCCCTGTCCGACTGGGCCGAGGTCCGCGGCTACGAGTCCGAGACCCTCTGGGACATGTGCACCATGGCGGCCCTCGGCGTCCCGTACGAGAAGGCCCAGTGGCGCCAGGTCCGCACCCTCTCCGGCGGCGAGCAGAAGCGGCTCGTCCTCGAGGCGCTGCTGCGCGGAACCGATGAGGTCCTGCTCCTGGACGAGCCCGACAACTACCTCGACGTGCCCGGCAAGCGCTGGCTCGAGGAGCGGCTGGAGGAGACCCGCAAGACCGTGTTGTTCGTCTCCCACGACCGGGAGCTGCTGGCCCGCGCCGCGCAGCGGATCGTCTCGCTGGAGCCGAGCCCCACCGGCGCCGACGCCTGGGTGCACGGCGGTGGTTTCGCCACCTACGACGAGGCCCGGCGGGAGCGCTTCGCACGTTTCGAGGAACTGCGCCGGCGCTGGGACGAGAAGCATGCGCAGCTCAAGAAGCTCGTGCTCAATCTGCGGCAGGCCGCGAGCGTCAGCCATGAGATGGCGTCCCGCTACCAGGCCGCGCAGACCCGGTTGCGGAAGTTCGAGGAAGCCGGGCCGCCGCCCGAGCCGCCGCGTGAGCAGGACATCAGGATGCGTCTCAAGGGTGGCCGCACCGGCGTCCGGGCGGTCACCTGCGCGGGACTGGAGCTCACGGGCCTGATGAAGCCCTTCGACCTGGAGGTCTTCTACGGCGAGCGCGTCGCGGTCCTCGGATCCAACGGCTCGGGCAAGTCGCACTTCCTGCGGCTGCTGGCGGGCGGCGACGTGGCGCACACCGGGGAATGGCGGCTGGGGGCGCGTGTCGTGCCGGGGCACTTCGCCCAGACCCACGCCCACCCCGAGCTGGAGGGCCGTACCCTCCTGGACATCCTGTGGCTCGAGCACTCCCAGGACCGCGGCGCGGCCATGTCCCGGCTGCGCCGCTACGAGCTGACCGGGCAGGCCGAGCAGAACTTCGAGCGGCTGTCCGGAGGGCAGCAGGCCCGCTTCCAGATCCTTCTGCTGGAGCTGGAGGGTGCCACGGCCCTGCTGCTCGACGAGCCGACGGACAACCTGGACCTGGAGTCCGCGGAGGCGCTCCAGACCGGCCTCGAGGCGTTCGACGGCACGGTCCTCGCGGTCACCCACGACCGCTGGTTCGCCCGCTCCTTCGACCGCTACCTGGTCTTCGGCAGCGACGGCCGGATCCGCGAGACCCCGGAACCTGTCTGGGACGAGCGAAGAGTGGAGCGGGCGCGCTGAGGGGTGCCGGGAGGCCTGCTGCGCTATGCCCAGCGCAGCAGCGCCCCCACGCCGCCCATCGGCGCCTCGCCCGGCTGTACGGCCGGCACCGAGATCGCCGCGGCCCCCGTCTCCACCACGGCGCGCAGGAGCGCGTCGTCCGCCCGGGCCTGCTCGGGGTACCGCTCGCCGAGCGCCGTGAGGTCCCCGCGGCGCACCGCGACCTGGTCGGCATCCTCTCCGATCCACACCTCCCGGTGCGTCTCGGAGCCGGACGGGTGGATCAGAAGTTCGTCGATACGGTGCTCGCGAGCCGCCTCGGCCACCGCCTGCACGCCCTCGGCCGCCCGTGACCGACCCGTTGCGTCCGGTGCGCGGGCCGCGAGGAAGCGCTCCAGCTCCTCCGCCGCCCGGGCACGCCCATGCTGGGCGCGGATCCGTTCCACGTCCTCGTCCAGCAGCCGGCTGCCCGGGCCGTGCGGCGCCTCGGCGACCTGGCCGCGGAGCCGGTTCGGCAGCCGCTCGTGCACGGAGTGCCGCTCACGCCGCTCGCCGACCAGGATGACCAGGTCGGCGCCCGTCTCCTCCTGGCAGACGGCGAGCGCGTCCGCGATCTCGGCCGCGTTGTGCTCCCAGATGTTCTCCACCCGCAGCTGGAAGTGGCGCACGGACCAGTCACCGGTGGTCGTGCGGTGCAGCGGCCGCTCCTGTCCGGTCACCCTCCCGGCGTCCCTGCTGCCCAGCGCCCCGCGCAGCTCGAATTCGGCGCCCTTGCGCTCGATGTACGCCACCACGCACACCGGCTCCTCGTTGGCCAGGTCGAGCAGTGGAGCCGTGTGCGGCAGAGCGGCCCAGGACGCCGAGGACTCGCCCGGGACGGCGGCCAGCGGCGGATCCAGGACCACCTCGCCGGCCCGCGCGAACAGTGCCCTGCCGTGCGGTTCGGGGGAGTGGGCCAGTTCCTCGACGGCGGTCCGCACGGCCCGGCAGGTGGGCTCGTCCGCGCCCTGCCAGTCCAGATCACGGGCGAGCGCCTGAGCGGTCAGGGCGCACTCGTGGGGGGTGGACTCGGTGTGCCGGGAGGTGTCCACGTACACGGAGGCCCAGGGTCCGGGATGTTCGTACAGTGGATGGAGAAAGGCGAGATCCATGGCTCCCTCCCGGATGCCGCTCGGGGTAGTGCTTCGTCCGGGCGGGTACCCGGACCGCACCGAGGAACACGACGAGCGGGGTACCACGATGACCGGAGTCGACCCGGGCCGGCTGACCGACCAGCAGCTCATGAAGGAGCTGGAGACGATCCACCGCACGCGGCACGACACGCTGCTGTACGGATCGAACGACGCGCTGCGGGCCCACAACGACCGCATGGCGAAGCTGGAAGGCGAGTACCTGCTCCGCCATCCCCGCCGTGTGATCGCCGCGAGCCGGACGCGCGACGGCGCCCGGGAACGCGACCGGGGGACGAGTCTGACGGAACTCGGAAGCGCGGAACCCGAACGGGTGAACCCCGCCCGCTGACACGGGCGTGCCGTGGTCCTCGGAGCGGCGGGGCCGACCGGCACCGCGCCCGCCGGGGGAGCGCGTGTCGGGCGCATCCCCCTGATCGGGGAGGTCAGCGCCGACCGGCCGCCGTCCCTCACCGTCGGTGCCGGGATGCCTGCGTCCGGGGAAACCTGCTTTCGGCGGTGGCGTTCCGTTACGCAGCGAACTCGGTCAGTATGGCCTCGTCGAACGCCTTGAGATCGGCCGGCTTGCGGCTGGTGATGAGCTTGTTGACGCCCTGGTCGACCCTCACCTGCTCGTCCACCCAGGTGCCGCCCGCGTTGGTGATGTCGGTGCGCAGGCTGGGCCATGACGTCAGGGTGCGGCCCCCCACGACATCGGCCTCGACCAGCGTCCACGGCGCATGGCAGATCGCCGCCACCGGACGCCCCTGGGCGAAGAAGGAGCGCACGAACTCCACGGCCCGTTCGTCCGTCCGCAGGAAGTCGGGGTTGGCCACGCCTCCGGGCAGTACCAGCCCGTCGAAGGACTCGGCCTGCACCTGGCCGACCACCGCGTCCACCGGGAATGTGTCCGCCTTGTCCAGGTGATCGAACGCCTGGATGTGGCCCGTCCTCGTCGACACCAGAACCGGTTCGTGGCCGGCTTCGGTCAGGGCCTGCCAGGGATCGGTGAGTTCCACCTGCTCGACGCCTTCGGGCGCGGTCAGGAACGCGATACGCATGACGGTCACTCGTCCTTTCTCTGCTTGCGCGTGCCGGGTGGCGCCGTCGCGCGCGGCCCTCGGGCGGCCCGTCGCGGCGGCCGGCGCCGGCCGGCAGGGGTACTGCTGCGGCGCAGCGACGCCCGCAGTACCCCTGGGCCGGACGTCCATGCCTCCCGCACGGCCGGCTAGCTGCGCGCGACGGCTTCCGCGAGCGCCTCGGCGTTGGCGTAGCGGGCCGGGCGGGGGAGCCGCTCCACCGCCTCGAGCAGGGGGTCGGGCGCGTTCTTGCTCCGCAGGACGCGGGCCAGATGGCTCGGCGTCGCCGGGAAGTTGCCGCGTCCGAGATACCGGGCCAACTCCAGGCGGGCGGCCTCCAGGGCCGTCCGTGAGTCGCCGGGCACCACCGCTCCGCGCCAGACCGCCGGGTCGTCGTCGGCGACCGGTTCGGGGTCGTACCACTCCTCGGTCCTGGTCGGGTGACCGGACCGCAGCAGGCCCTGCAATTCGTGCTTCATCTCGTCGTCACGGTGGACGCTCAGGCGGTCACTGCCTCGCTGCATGACTCCCTCCAGATCTTCGGGGTGGACCCTCGCGTACCCGGTGGGCCGCGATCGACACGGAGGAAAGCCGGATGGCCGAACCGGGTGGTGGGAAGGGACGCGCACGGCCCGCGATCGCGGGGGAAGAGCTGATCAGCGCGCCTCGGGCGGGCCGGAACGGAACGAGGGGCCACGGGACGCCGCGTCCCCCGCCGGGGTGTCCCCGCCCGCGGTGGCGCTCCGGGTGGCGGGCGCCGCCGCCCAGCTGGAGAGGATGTGGAGCTTCTCCTCGGACGGTGAACCCGCGGCCGCGAGGTAGAGGGTGAGATACAGATCCGCCTCGGTGGGGGTGTGCAGTGTCTCGTACCTGAGTGTCATGTCACCGACGGCCGGATGACGGAAACGCTTTGTGCCGTGCGTGTGCTGGAAGACGCGGTAGTTGGCCCAGTAGCGAGCGAACTCCTCCGATCGGGTGCTCAGTTCTCCGACCAGGGAGGCCAGGGCCGGGTCCGAGGTGCTGCGGCCCGCGGCCACGCGGAGGATGGCCACGGTCTGCTCGGCGATCTCCCCCCAGTCGGGATAGACCTCCCGGGCCCTGGGGTCGAGGAACATCCAGCGGGCCATGTTGCGCTCGGCCGCCGGCATGGCCTCGAAGTCGTCGAGGAGGGCCTTGCCCATCCGGTTGATGCCGACGACCTCCAGGCGCGGTCCGTGCAGCACGGCGGGTGTCGGATCCAGGGACCGCAGCAGCTCGTGCAGCCCGGAACGGGCCCTGGGCGCCCGTGCGGGCGGCGCGGCGGCGGTCCGGTCGGGGCGGCCCGCGTCGGCCCTGACCAGGTCGAACAGGTGCTGCCGCTCCAGCCCGTCGAGCCGGAGCGCGGCGGCCACCGCGGCGAGGACCTGGTCGGAGACGTTACGCGCCCGACCCTGTTCGAGCCGCGTGTAGTAGTCCACGCTCACCCCGGCCAGTACGGCGATCTCCTCCCTGCGCAGCCCGGCCACCCGGCGCCCGTCCATGTGCCAGGGAAGCCCTACGTCCGGAGGCGTCAGGCGAGCCCTGCGGGACCTGAGGAACTCGCGCAACTCGGTGTGCTCGGCCATGTCCTCAAGTATCGGCAGCCGGTGATCGGCCTGCCAGGGCGAAGGGGGGTCTGCCGGAACCAGGAACACCGGAGCCCGACAACCGCTGGGACACCGCCCCGGTCTCCGGTCGTATGGGGAGGGTCCGCTCCGGTCGTGGCAGCGACCGGATCCTCACCCCCCTCATGGAGTCTCTTTCATGCGTACGTGGTTCATCACCGGCGCCTCCCGCGGCTTCGGACTGGAGATCGTCCGCCAGGTCCTGGCGGACGGTGACAACGTCGTGGCCGCCGCCCGCAACCCGCGGGCCGTGACCGACGCCCTGCCGGGGCACCCGGAGCGGTTGCTGGCCGTGCCTCTCGACGTGAACGACCCCGAGCAGGCCGAGGCGGCGGTGGCCGCCGCGCTGCACCGCTTCGACCGGATCGACGTGCTGGTCAACAATGCCGGACGGGGGCTGGTCGGAGCCGTGGAGGAGACCTCCGACGCCGAGGCGCGCAGTGTCTTCGACACCAATGTCTTCGGCCTGCTGACCGTCACCCGCGCCGTACTGCCGGTCATGCGCGCCGGCCGCAGTGGAACGGTCCTGAACATCAGCTCCGTCGGCGGCTTCGTGGGCTGGGCCGGCTGGGGTCTGTACTGCGCCACCAAGTTCGCGGTCGAAGGCCTCACCGAGGCGATGGCTCTGGAGCTCGCTCCCCTGGGCATCAAGGTCAGTGCCGTCGAGCCCGGACCGCTGCGTACGGACTTCCTGGACGGCTCCTCGCTGCATCGCGCCGCCGGCGTCATCGGCGACTACGCGGCGAGCTCCGGTGCCTCGAGGACCTGGGCCGACGACACCAACCACGCCCAGGCGGGCGACCCGGTCAAGGCCGCCCGGGCGGTGATCACCGCGGTTCGGGGCCCGTCGCTGCCGATCCGCCTCCCTCTCGGCGCCGCCACCGTCCACGACGTCGAGGCCAAGCTGGCCGCGACGGGGGACGTGCTGGCCGCCTGGCGGGACGTCGCCCTGTCCATCGACGAGCCGTCCGCGGCCTGACGGAGGGAGCCGCGGCCCTCGCCGCCCCCGAGGCGGCCGGGCGCCGGCGGACGCCCGCTTCTGCTGGCGGTGGCCCGCGTGCGGATCCCACTATGGGGAGGTGGGTGCGTTGCGTCGTTCGACGGCCGATCGCGGCTGAGCGGCCCTGCGGTCCACGTGCCGGTGGGACGGAGGTGTGTGGTGCCATGACAGGCAGTGACATGCTCATGCGAATCGATGACGCCGGGCGGGTGATCGAGTGCTCTCCGCTGGCCTGTGAGCTGTTCGGATGGGACGCGGCGGACGTGGCCGGCCGTTCCGTCGGTGCCCTCTTGGACGGGGCCGTCGCCGAGGGCGAACGACACCGGCCCGGCTGCGGGGGCGCGGACTCGATGCTGGTGAGGTCGGTGCCGGCCGGCTCCTCGAAGGTGTGGGAGGTTCGTGCGGCCGCCGGCGCCGTCTCCAAGCAGGATCTGGCGATCCTGCGGGCGATGTTCACCCAGTCGCCCGTGGGCCTGCATGTCCTGGACGACCGGCTGCGCATCGTGCGCGTCAACACGGCGACACGCGGACTGCGTGACGTCCCTGCCGAATCACTGGTGGGCCGGGTGTTCGGCGAGGCGTTCCGGCTCATGGCACCCGAGAAGGAGGAGGAGACGGCCCGAGAGGTCCTGGCGAGCGGCAGGCCGGCGCTCGATCGGCTGGTGCGCTCCCTGATGGGGGCCGTCGGCCGCAGGCCCCGGGTCTACTCGGTGTCCTACGCCCGGCTGGAGAGCGAGTGCGGGGAGGTTCTGGGGCTGATCGTGTCCACCGTGGACGTCACCGAACGTGAGCGGGCCCTGCAACGCCTGGAAACGCTGGAGCATGTGCGCGGATGCGTGGGGGAGCGGTTGGAGGTCGTGGCCGTCTGCGAGGAACTGGCCGACGCGGTCGTACCGGCGTTCTCCGGGATCGTGGTGGTCGAGGTGATCGAGGACGTGGTGCGCGGCGAGGAGCCGCCGCTGGCTCCGGTCGACCGGGACATACCCCTGCGCCGGGCCGCCTTCCGGGGGCTGCGGTCGGCGTATCCGGTGGGCGAGGTGCGGAAGCTGCCGTACGGCACCCCCTTCTCGCGGGTCCTGACCGATCTGCGGCCGCGGCTCGTGCCCGTGGAGCCGGACAGCATTTGGCTCGAGGCGGACCCGGCCCGAGCGGAGTCCATCCAGCGTTCCTGCGCCCACTCCTTGATCGTCGCTCCGCTGTCCGTGCGGGGCGAGGCGCTCGGGGCGGTGAGCTTCTACCGCTACCGGGACGAGGACCCGTTCGACGAAGCGGACGTCGCACTGGCGTCCGACATCTGTGCGCATGCCGCGCTGTGCATCGAGAACGCCCGCCGCTACACCCGGGAGCGGACCATCGCCGCCACTGTCAAGCGCAGACTGCTCCCGCAGCAGCCGGCGACACCGTCCACGGTGGCGATCTCCCATCTGCACATTCCCGGGCCGGGGGGCGGGGGCGCTTGGTTCGACGTGATCGAACTCGCGGGGGCGCGGACGGCACTCATCCTCGGCGATGTGTCCGGACGCGGAATGGACACCGCGACCACCATGGGGCAGCTGAGGACCGCTCTCCACTCCCTGGCCGCCCTGGACCTCGAACCGGACGAACTGATGGCACGGCTGAGCGACACCGCCGCCCGTCTGGCCGAGGAGCGGGAGGCACTGCCCAGCGGCGACCCCCTGCACCGTGTGCCGCTCGCCGCGGGTTGCCTGATCGTGGTCTATGACTCGGTCGAACAAAAGTGCGCCATCGTGCGTGCGGGGCACCCGAAGCCCTTCGCGGTGCTTCCGGACGGCAGCGCGGCCACGATGTGCGTACCGGCAGGCCCTGTGCTCGCCGGCAAGGGCAGCGCGCCGTTCCCGGCCACCGCGGTCTCCCTCCCCCCGGGCAGCACCCTCGCGATGATCAACGAGGACCTTCCCGTGCCCCTGGGCCCACTCCTCGAGACGGGCGCGCGCCGGCCCCTGGGCGACCTGTGCGACGCACTCGCCTATGCGCTCCGGGACGCGAACGACAAGGAGAAGATGGTCCTGCTGGCGCGCATCGAAGCGCTGCCCGCGGACCAGGTGCTCACCTGCCCCCTGCCGGCCGAACCCAGAGCGGCACCGCTCGCGCGTGCGGCCGTCCGCCGCCAGCTGGAGACCTGGAAGATCGACGAAGAGACCTCCTTCACCACCGAGCTCATCGCCAGCGAACTCGTCGGCAACGCGGTCCGCTACGGCGCCCCGCCCATCCGGCTGCGCCTCATTCTGGACCGTCAGCTGACCTGCGAGGTCAGCGACACCGCGTCCAGCGCCCCGCACCTCAAGCACGCCCGCACGATCGACGAGAACGGCCGGGGGCTGTTCATCATCGCCAACCTCGCCGACAACTGGGGGACCCGCTACTACGCGGACGAGAAGACCGTCTGGGCGCAGCAGACCGTCGGCGCGACCTGAGCGGTGACTTCTGCGACTCGACGAGGCGCCTGCCGTGCGAACGGGGACGTCGGGCGCCGTCCGGTCGCGCCCTTCACAGGGGCTCGGTCGTCCTCTCCCGCATTCGGGTGTTTGCCGTCCAGGGGTCAGGGCAGGCGGAGTTCAGTGCTTCGGACAGGAGGCACGTCCGTGGGAGTGATCGAGACCCGCCACGGGTGTGCCCGTCCGGCCCGGGTGCCCCTCCCACGGTGACTGTCCACCCCAGGCACCAGTAAAGGGAGTTGCGACCCACCATGCCGAACCGCGCGAGCGTGAAGCACCATCCCCATGACGACGCCCCGGACACTGCTGAGGCCTTCCGCAGGCTCGCCACGCTCTCCCCGGGCCCGGAGCGCGACGTGCTCCGCGACCAGATCGTCGAGGCCTGGCTCCCCATGGCCGAACGGCTCGCGGGACGCTTCCGCAGTCGCGGCGAGAGCTACGAGGACCTGCGCCAGGTCGCGGCGCTCGGCCTGGTCAAGGCCGTCGACCGCTACGACCCCGAGCGCGGTCATGCCTTCGAGAGCTATGCCGTGCCCACCGTGACCGGTGAGATCAAGCGTCACTTCCGCGACCACATGTGGACCCTGCACGTGCCGCGCCGCGTTCAGGACCTGCGCAATCGAGTGAGGTTCGCGAATCAGGACCTGTCACAGACCATCTCCGGCCGAAGGCCCACCGTCGCCGAGATCGCCGAGCACGCGAACATGAGCGAGGAGGACGTGCTGGTCGGACTGGAGGCCCTGGAGAGTTTCACGGCGCTCTCGTTGGACGCCGAACTGCCGGGCAGCGAGGACGGCTACTCGCTCGGCGACTCCCTCGGTTCGCCCGACCCCGCGCTGGACACCGTCGTCGACCGCGAGGCCGTCAAGCCCCGGCTGCAGGCCCTGCCCGAACGCGAACGCGCCATCCTCTACATGCGCTTCTTCGACGACATGACCCAGAGCGTCATCGCCGAGCGCCTCGGCATCTCCCAGATGCACGTGTCCCGGCTGATCAGCCGCTGCTGCAACCAGCTCCGGGAACAGGTCATGAGGGACGCCGCCTGACGTCCGTGGACCGGGAGCGAGCGCGAAGGTGACGGGACATCACGTCGTCCTCGCGCTCGTGTCGCCGCTGAGGGCCCCGTGGCTCTTCGGGGCCGTTGATCCGGTCGGGTGCCCCTCGCCGCCGAGGGGCACCCGACCGGATCCCCTGCGTCCTCCTCCGTCACCCGCCCGGCTGCCCCGGTAGCGCGAATGGGGTCCGGCCGCGCGCGGGCCGCGGCCGGGCGGGCTGTCATGGGCTTGCGAGGGCACGCTCACCGTGCCCGGAGGAACCCGGCCGAAGGAGCCCGCCGCATGCGCCGCAGTGACCATGTCCCGTTCGCCGCCGTGGCCGGTGCCGCTCCGGGTGCCGTAGCCGCACCCGCGTCCGCCGGCCCAGCCGCGCGCATCACACCGCGGACGGTCGCACAAGGCGGACTGGACACCGTCTCGGTGTCCTGCGATGCCGTCGGCGGCGCCCTGCCCGAATTCATCGACGCCGCCTCATACGCCTTCGACGAGGGCAGGGGCCGGCTGGACCGGGTCGGCGGCCACGACTATGCCGACGGAGGCGGCATGCAGGCCAGGAGCCCGGGCGCCGTCGTGTACAGCGGTACGGCCCGGATCCCGGTCGGCGGCAAGTTCCGGAGCCGGATCCCGGGTCAGCGGCAGACTCAGAGCCGGACTCCGGACCAGGCCCAGGTCCCGGGGCAGTACCGCGGCCAAGCCCGAGGCCAGGGCCAGGAGGGTTCCGACGATCGTGGGCAAGGACAGTCGCCCCCCGGAGTCCAGCACGGGTCGCAGGCCGGTATGGGCGGTGCCTTCTGCGGTTCCGTACCGTCACTGGTCGCAGGCGGCCCGCTCAGCGCGGCCGTGCTCGGGGCCGCGGCGCACCGGCTGCGCCGCCACGGCCCGAGCGTCGACCGCTGACCCGTGTCCCGTGCGCCTCGCAGGCACGGCCATGACCTTCCGGATCCCTGGGTACTCAGACCCCGAGGGCGTCCCCCGCACCGGGGAGGAACAGGAGTATGAGCGCGGACCACGGTCACGGTCGATGGCCCTGAGCGAGCCGGAGCCCCGGGGGACCGGCTACCGCACCAGGGACGGCGTGGAGGCACATATGCGGCGCACGGATCCGGAAGGGCACGGTCCCGTCCGTTACGGTCCGCCCCTTCCCGGTCAAGGGCTGCCCCTGCTGCCCGGCCTGTCCGCCGCGCTCGCCGAAGCCGCCGACCACGACGGCGCCTTCCCCGCCGGGCGTACCGACGCCCTCCTGGACGCCGCCTGCGGCTACTTCGCCCGGCGTGGACTGCCGGCCGACCCGGACACCGTGGCCGCGGCTCCCGGCGCGCCCATCCTGTTCGCGGCGGTCACCGCCGCGCTCGGCGGCGACGTACTGGTACCGCGGCCGTGTCCCGCCTGGTGGGCGCCCCAGATACGGGCGCTCGGCCGCTCCGTGTTCCATGTGCCGACGCCCGCGGAGTGCGGTGGGGTCCCGGATCCGTACGCACTTCTGGAGACCGTCCGCAGGATCCGTGCGGAGGGCGGTGACCCGCGCCTGCTCGTGCTCGCGGTCGCCGACGACCCGACCGCGACCGTGGCCCCGCCCGAGGTGGTGCACGAGACCGTCGAGGCCGCCGCCGGCCAAGGACTCCATCTGGTGAGCGACGAGACCTGGCGCGACTGCGTGCACCGGCCGCACGAGACCGTGCTGCTCAGCCCCGCCGAGATGCTCCCGGACCGGATCACGGTGGTCACCGATCTCGCCGGTCCGTTCCTTCCGGCCGGCTGGCCCGCGGCCGTCGCCCGCTTCCCGGCCACCACCGACGGCGCCGGGCTGCGCGCCCGCGTCCTCGATGTGCTCACCGCTCTCGGCGCCCGCGTCGCCGATCCGGTCGCAGCCGCGGCCGCCTACGCCCTCGACGAACCCGACGACGTCACCGAGCGCCTCGCCACCGGCATCGCGCTGCACGCGCAGGTGGCCGCCGCCGCGCACCGGTCCCTCGTCGCGGCGGGCGCCCTCGTCCGGCCCCCGCAGGCGGGCCGCCACCTCTACGCGGACCTCGGCCCCTTGCGCTCCGCGCTCGACGCCCGGGACGTCGGCGACTCGCAGGAGCTGGAGGACTTCCTCACGGCCCGGCTGGGCATGCCCGCGCCGGGCGGTCACCGTTTCGGGGACGACCTGGCCGCATTGCGTGTCCGTCTGTCCACCTGGCCGTTCCTCGGGGGCACCACCGACGAACGCCACCAGAGCCTCGTCTCGCCCACGCCGCTGGAACTGCCGCACGTGCAACGCGCGTTGAACCTCCTGGGATCGGTCTTCGACGATCTACGCGACGACGCTCAGCGATGGGAGCCTCCCCGATGACGCAGCAGTCCGAGCCGACCACGAGCACCGTTTCGACCCGATCGGACGCCGGTGAGCCCGTGTCCGCCTCCCTGCTGAGTCCGGACGCCGGTCCGCGGACCCCGTTTCCGCCGATCACCGAACCGAGACCACTCGGCGAACACCGCATCTGGCCGCGTTCCTTCGTGGACCGGCTGACCGCGCCGCTGCCGGGGCTCAAGGCCTTCGCCCGCTTCGCCCGCGAGGGCGCGGTGAGGCCGGGTCCCGATGGCCTTCGGGACATCCCCCTGCTGCCGTACGAGCCGGCGCCGCTGCCCCGGGTCGGCGCTGGCACGATCGCCGTCTCCTGGGCGGGGCACGCCAGTTGGGTGGTGCGGATCGGCGGGCTGACCGTTCTGACCGATCCGGTCTGGTCCCGCCGGATCCTCGGCACCCCTGCCCGGATCACCCCCGTAGGCATCGTCTGGAGCGCCCTGCCGCGCATCGACGCGGTCGTCATCAGTCACAACCACTACGACCATCTGGACCTACCCACCCTGCGCCGACTCCCGTACGACACACCGGTGTTCGCGCCCGCGGGCCTCGCACTGTGGTTCCGGCGCCGCCGGTTCACCTGCGTCACCGAGCTGGACTGGTGGGAGGGCGCCGAACTGGGCGGCGTGCGCTTCGACTTCGTCCCCGCCCACCACTGGTCCAAGCGCACCCTGACCGACACCTGCCGTTCGCTGTGGGGCGGCTGGATCATGACCGCACCCGACGGACAGCGTGTGTACTTCGCGGGCGACACCGGACACGGCCACTGGTTCGAGCGGATCGGCCGCCGCTATCCCGGGATCGACCTGGCGCTGATGCCGATCGGCGCGTACGACCCGCGGTGGTGGCTCAGTGACGTGCACTGCGACCCGGAGGACGCGGTGCGCGCCACCCGGGAGCTCGGCGCACGGCGGATGGCGCCCATGCACTGGGGCACGTTCGTACTGTCGGCGGAGCCGGTGATGGAACCCCTGGCGCGGGTGCGGGCGGCCTGGGAGAAGGCGGGCCTGGCCCGGGAGGACCTGTGGGATCTGCCGGTGGGGGCGTCGCGGGTGCTGGACTGAGTGCGACCGGCGCTCACGAGGCGGCGGTCCTGCGTATCCGGCGCCATATGCCGGGCGCGGCGCCGACGGCCAGCGTCAGCACGACCGCCGCCGCCACGCCCTCCCACGGCTCCGGGAACAGGGAGCCGCCGAGGATCCCGATCAACTGGTAGGTCGCGGCCCAGGCGAGGCAGGCCGGGGCGTCGCCGCGGGCGAAGTCCCGCAGCGGCATCCGGGCCAGCAGGCAGGCGAGCATGACCGGTATGCGGCCCGCGGGAACGAGTCGGGAGAGGGTCAGCACCGCGATGCCGTGGTCGTTCAGCTTCTGCTGCGCCTGGGCCAGCCGCTCCTCGGGGGCCCGGTCGCGGATCGTCTCCAGCCAGCGGGAACCGTTCTTCGACCGCATTCCGCGGCGTCCGAGCCAATACAGCGCGACATCCCCGAGGAAGGCCGCGAACGCCGAGACGACGAACACCAGGGCGAGCGAGAAGGGTGCGGTCTGGTGGAAGGCCACGACCGCCGCCGAACTCACCAGAGCGCCCGTCGGCACCACCGGGACCAGCGCACCGATCAGCACCAGCAGGAACAGCGATGGATATCCGAGTGCCTGCTGCGTCGACTCCGGGGGCACGCCGGTACCGGCGGTGCCGAGGAACATCACCGGGCGACCTCCGGCCGGACACTCTCCCCGTGGGCCAGGAGGTGCACCGACACCTCCGGCGCACGGTGCGCGGCCAGACGTACGAACTCCTCGCCCGGCGTGTGGAACTCATGGGGTCGCACGGCATCCATCCCGATCGGCCAGTACGTGCCGTAGTGCACCGGCACCGCGCTGCGCGGCATCAGCCGGGCCAGGGCCTCCGCCGCGCGCCCCGCGTCCAGATGCCCGGGACCGAGGTAGGGACCCCAGCCGCCGACCGGCAGGATCGCCACGTCGACCGGTCCGACCTCCTCGGCCATCGACTCGAACAGGCCGGTGTCCCCGGCGAAGTACGTCCGTGCGCCGCCCTCGAGCACAAAGCCGAGAGCGGGGGACCGGTGCGGCCCGACGGGCAGCCGGCGCCCGTCGTGACGGGCCGGCACCACCCGGACGACCAGGTCGTCGACGCGCACGACGTCCCCGGGCACGACCTCGGTGAGCCGCAGACGGCCCAGTCGGCGCAGCCCCGGCACCTGGGCCAGGGCACCGCGCGGCACCAACAGGCGGGTGCCCGGGGCCAGGCGGGCCAGCGAGGGCACATGCAGATGGTCGGCGTGCAGATGCGAGACCAGCACGACGTCCGCGACGCAGGCTTCGGGCGGCGGCGGCGCCCCGCGGCGTCTGCGCAGATGTGCGAGACGGCGCGCGAACAGCGGATCGGTCAGCACCCGCGTACCGGAGTCCTCGACCGTGCAGGTGGCGTGACCCCACCACGTGATCTCCACCGGCACTCCATTGCCTCCTTCGTGCGACTCCCCTCGAGCCTACGGGCAGGAGTAGGGTCGGCGGCGAAACCCTGAGGTGAGGGGACCCCATGGGAGATGCGTACGGTACCTCCGGCCCGCCCGACGGCTGTGACCGGCCCGGAGCGGTACGGGTGGCGGCCATCGCGAGTCTGACGCCGCTGGAGGAGCTGGACGCGGACCCCTTCCTCGTCGACTCCCGCAGCCAGCACGCGATGTGTGCGCGCTGGGCGGCTGAGCGGGGATACGTGGTGACGAGGGAGCTGCTCGTGCGCAGTCTGCGCCCCGACCACAGCGCGCTGTGGTCGGACGTGGAGGCGGGCCTCGTCGATCTGTTCGTGGCCCCGAGCCGGCGGGTCCTGGAGCGGGCCCTGTCCTCCGTGGACGAGTTCGCCGCGGAGTGCGCGCGGCGGGGCGTGCGCGTCGAGACGGTCGGCTGCGCGGAACCGTTGTACGACGCCCAGATGAAGGCGCGCATCCACCGCCGTCTGTCGATGCCGACCGCGGGGTACGACGGTCGTTGACCACCGGGGCGTGGCCGCCCGCGCCCGGTGCGTTTCGGGTGATCCCGGGCGATGTGACAAGGTGGGGCGGGTCCCCAGGGGATCGCGGCGGCCGGGACGTGAGGTGAGCGGGGCGTGGGGCAGGAGCGCTGGCGGAGACTGATCAGCGGAGCGGGGCGGAGCGTCGCGGTGTGGGCCGCGTCCACCGCGACTCTGCTCGTTCTCGCCGGTGTCCTCCCCGACTTCCGGCTGGAGTCCGCGGCCGGTGACAGCGTCACCCGCGTCGCCCTCACCGCAGCGGCCGGCGCCGGTGTCTTCGGTCTGCTCTCGTCTCTCGTGTGGCCCCTGCTCGTCCGGTTGCTGCTGCTCGTGCCGGCCCTCGTGCTGGGGCTGCTGGTCTTCTTCCTCAACGGGTCCCTGCTGCTGCTCGCCCTGCGCCTCAACCCCTCCGGACGGGGCGAGGCGGCGCCCGAGACGGCGGTCCTGGTCGCCGCCATGATGTCCGCGGTCGCCTCGGCGACAGGCGGTGCCCTCGCCGTACGGGACGACGACGCGTACCGCAGGCGGCTGTACCGGCTGGCGGCCCGCCGGCGCAGGCGGGGCGACGGGCGTGCCGGGCCCGGCAGCCCGGCGGCACTGTTCATCCAGCTCGACGGGGTCGGGCACGACGTGCTCAGGGCGGCCGTCGACAAGGGGCTCATG
Source organism: Streptomyces sp. NRRL F-5122 (assembly GCF_001507435.1). Lineage (GTDB taxonomy): Bacteria > Actinomycetota > Actinomycetes > Streptomycetales > Streptomycetaceae > Streptomyces > Streptomyces lannensis. The sequence goes on along the minus strand of NZ_LMWH01000228.1, from coordinate 113,108 downwards.
CCGACCGTCGCCTCCTGGCTCGGTCCCCGCGACGGCCGTGGACCCACGCACCGGCTCGGCGCATGGCGCACCGACTGGTCCAGCCAGACCGGCGCCAGCCAGCTCGGCATCCTGCACGGCAGCAACCACGACGTGCCGGCCTTCCGGTGGTACGAGAAGGAACACCGCGAGGTCGTGGTGTGCAACCGGCCGTCGAGCGCCGCCGAACTCCAGCGCCGGGCCATCGAACGGACCGGTGACGGCGGACTCCTCACCGTCGACGGCGCGAGCCGAGGCAATCTCTTCAGCGGTGGCGCCGACGAGGTCGCCCTCGTGCTGTCCATCGCCGTCAGGCGAGGTCGGGAGAACCGGTCCCGTGCGGGGTACTTCGCCTACTTCAGCGATCCGGCCAACGCCGTCCGCACCGCTCTGTCCTTCCTGGCAGAGGTCGGCCGTGAGGCCTCTCAGTCCGTCCGGGCCCGTCTCACCCGGCGGCGACCGCGGGTCAAGCGCGGCGGCCTCTACCCCTTCGTGCGCGCCTTCGCCACCGTCGTCGAGCGGGACGTCGTCGTCGCCGCGGTCATCGGCGACATGCTCGCCGGGCGCAACGCCATCTACGCGGACCTGGTGGCCTATGACGAGGTGGCCCATCACTCCGGTCCGCACAGCCGGGACGCCGAGCAGGTCCTTGCGCGGCTGGACCGGTCGCTGGCGCTGCTCGCGCAGGTCGCCGAACACGCCCCGCGTCCGTACCGGATCGTGGTGCTCTCCGACCACGGCCAGAGCCCCGGCGAGACCTTCCGGACCCGCTACGGGCTGAGCCTCGCCAATCTGGTGCGGGCCGGCTGCGGACTGCCCGTGCCGCGCAGGGTGGAGCGCACCCACAGCGGGACGGAGGCGCGTGCGGCGGTCCGGGCCGCGCTGCGCCGGCCGGTGGAGGAGGGCGGCGCGGAGCACCGGCCCGCCCGCCGCCGCAACGAGCCCATCGTGCTCGCCTCCGGCAACCTCGGACTCGTCTCCTTCCCGGACGTGCCGCACCGGATGACCAAGGAGGAGATCGACCGCCGCCACCCCGCGCTGCTGTCCACGCTCGCCCACCACCCCGGCATCGGCTTCCTCCTCGTACGGAGCGAGCAGCACGGCGGGGTGGTGCTCGCCGCGCACGGCGCCGAGGTCCCGGTCGACCTGCTCGCCGACGAGACCGGTCCGCTCACCGGCTTCGGCGCCGGCGCCGCCGACGCCATACGCCGTACGCACTCCTTCCCGCACACCGCCGACATCATGGTCAACTCCTGGTACGACCCGGACGAGGGCGAGGTCCTCGCGTTCGAGGAGCAGATCGGCTCGCACGGCGGGCTCGGAGGTGCCCAGACGCGCCCCTTCCTGCTGTCCCCCGTGGCCCTGTCGGCCCCCGTCGAGGCGGGCGCCGAACTCGCCGGAGCCGAGCGGCTCCACGGGCTCTTCCGCCGCTGGCTGCGCGAGTGCGACGGCCCCCAGGTGCCGTTGTCCGCGATCGAGGACGAACGCGCCGCCTGAGCCGGCAGGAACCCGGCGGCGGCACGCGCACGAAAATGACATGACGGCCGCTGCCGGTCGTTGAGAACCTCGACGGCGAGCAACCACGGCCGCGAGAGCGGCACCCGTTCAGGCCCGAAGAGGAGAGCCGCTGCGTGCAGGCAGCCGTCACCGTCACCCCCGCCCGCATTCCGGAACTGCTGCTCGGTCTCGCGACCGTGCGGCCCGTGTTCATCTGGGGTGCCCCCGGTATCGGAAAGTCCTCCCTGGTGCGCGCGTTCGCCGAGTCGCTGGGGCTGGAGTGCGTGAGTCTGCTGGGCACGCAGCTCGCCCCCGAAGACCTGATCGGCGTCCCGCAGATCCGGGACGGCCGCTCGGTGTTCTGCCCGCCGGAGGCCATCGCCCGAGACGAGCCTTACTGCCTTTTCCTGGACGAGCTGAACGCGGCGACCCCGGACGTGCAGAAGGCGTTCTACTCGCTGATCCTCGACCGCCGCATCGGAACCTATGAGCTGCCGAAGGGTTCCATCGTCATCGGCGCGGGCAACCGCGCCACCGACAACGCCCTCGCCCGGCCGATCGCCTCGGCGCTGGTCAACCGTCTCGCCCACGTCCACCTGGAGGCCTCCGCGAAGGACTGGCTCGTCTGGGCGGCGGCGAACGCCATCCACCCGTGGATCCTCGATCACCTCACCGACCGGCCCGACCACCTGTGGTCCAAGCCGCCCAAGACCGAGGAGCCGTTCTCCACGCCCCGCTCGTGGCACATGCTCTCCGACGCGCTGCATTCCTTCGGCCGAGAACTCGACGAGGAGACGCTGAAGGTGCTCGCCCACGGCACCCTGACCCCGGCACACGCCACCGCCTTCTGCGGATACGTCAAGATCGTGCGCAGCCGGTACGGCATCGAGGCCATCATCAAGGGCGACGCGCACTGGCCGAACCGCATACAGGACCGGGACCTGCTGTACTACCTCGCCGAGTCCTTCCGGGGCCGGCTCGTCAAGGAGCTGCCCGCGAGCAGGGAGCACATGTCGACGAACGGACGGCAGACCGCGTACCGCGCCAAGTCCCTGCTCGTGCAGCTCGCGGAGATCTCCGTCGAGATAGCCCAGAGCGTCATCGCATCCGACGCCGACGGCAACCCCGTCCTGCCGTCCTGGTTCCTGGTGGAGGCGGCCCGGGACATGCCGCGGCTGGTGGAGGCGCGGCGATGAGCCGCACCCGCCCCGGGAAGAAGCGGGACCTCGCGGCGGAGGCCTTCGCCGAGGGCATGCGGCTGATGCGGGCCAACCCGGCGCTGGCCGCCGTCGAGTTCAGCGTCTGCCGCGCGGAGGAATGCGCCACCGCCCCGCGCGACGGGTTGGTCCGCGTCGACTCCGACGGCGTGTTGCACGCCCATCCGGACCGGCTCGCCGACCCCGCCGACTGGGCCTGGGCGCTGGCGCACGCCGTGCTGCATCTCGGCTTCGGGCACGTCCCCGCGATCAAGGGCACGCGTGTCCAGCCCGACCGCCACGACGTCGCCGCGCGCTGCGTGGTCGTCAACCGGTTCCTGCTCGGCTTCCCCGTCGGCAGGTCCCCCGAGGACCTGCCGGCCTCCTACCCCGACGGTGACGAGGAGCAGCTCGCCGCGCGCTGGCGCCGGGACGGTCTGCCCGCCGTGTACGAGCGCTGCGGTACGGCGGGCGGGGAGCCCGACCAGCTGCTCGTGGACGGGAAGGGATGGTGGGGGCAGGCCCCTGACTGGCAGCTGGCCTTCGCCACCGCCCTGACCCGGACCGTGTCCGCGGCGATGGACATGGCGGGCGGCCGCCGTGACTCCCTGGACGGCGAGGCGGCCCGGCCGCGCCCTTGGGAGCACGCGCTGAGCTGGTTCGTCTCCTCCTACCCGCTGCTCGGTGGCGTGGCGGCCGGGATCAAGCTCGTCGCCGACGCCGAACTCGCCCACGCCCACGGCATCTCCGTGGCCGCGGTCAACGCCGAGGCGGGCGAGATCTACATCAACCCGCTGCGGCAGTTCGAGGACGAGGAGTGGCGTTTCGTCCTGGCGCACGAGATGCTGCACGCCGCCCTGCGCCACGGCGACCGCTGCGGCACCCGCGACCCGTACCTGTTCAACATCGCCTGCGACTACGTCATCAACGGCTGGCTGCGCGAGATGCAGATCGGCACGATGCCCGAGGGGCTGCTGTACGACGCGGACCTCGCGGGCCTGTCCGCGGAGCAGGTCTACGACCGCATCGCCGGCGATCTGCGCAGGATGCGGCGGCTGGCCACGCCGCGCGGCCGGGGTGTCGGCGACGTGCTCGGCGCGCCGCTGCGTCCGCCCGGCGACCACGTAGACCTCGACGAGTTCTACCGCCGGGGCCTCGCACACGGCCTGGACCTGCACCAGCAGCAGGAGCGCGGTTTCCTGCCCGGCGGTCTGGTGGAGGAGATCCGCGCGCTCAGCCATCCGCCACTGCCGTGGGACGCCCGACTCGCCCGCTGGTTCGACGAGTTCGTCCCCCGCCCCGAACCCGTACGCTCCTTTGCGCGCCCCTCCCGCCGCCAGAGCTCCACGCCCGACATCCCGCGCGCCGGGCGCTACTTCCCGCCCGAGGAGGTGGCCCGCTGCACCTTCGGCGTCGTCCTCGACACCTCGGGCTCCATGGACCGCGTCCTGCTCGGCAAGGCGCTCGGGGCGATCGCCTCGTACGCCGGGGCCCGCGACGTACCCGCGGCCCGGGTCGTCTTCTGCGACGCGGCGCCGCACGACGCCGGCTATCTGCCGGTCACCGACATCGCCGGCCGGGTACGGGTGCACGGCCGCGGCGGTACGGTCCTGCAGCCGGGGATCGATCTGCTGCACCGGGCACGGGACTTCCCGCCCGGTGCCCCGGTCCTGGTGATCACGGACGGCTGGTGCGACGTGCTGCGGGTACGGCGGGAACACGCGTATCTGATACCGCAGGGCGCGCGGCTGCCGTTCACAGCCCAGGGGCCGGTCTTCCGGGTGCGGTGAACCCGCGGGCCGGGGACGGCTTCACCGCCATGTCCGGTGCGTGCGCCGTGTGCCGATGTGATCGGATGGTGCCTACGGAACCCGGCAACGGGCCCACACGTGAAAGGAAGAATTGTGGCAACCACGCGCACCGCACACACCGTCTGGGAAGGCAATCTGCTCGAGGGCAACGGCGTCGTGACCTTCGACTCCTCCGGCATCGGCCAGCAGCCGGTGTCGTGGCCGTCGCGCGCCGAGAAGGCCAACGGCAAGACCAGCCCGGAGGAGCTGATCGCCGCCGCCCACTCCAGCTGCTTCTCCATGGCGCTGTCGCACGGCCTGGCCGGCGCCGGCACCCCGCCCACCAAGCTCGAGACGAAGGCCGACGTGACCTTCCAGCCGGGTGAGGGCATCACGGGCATCCACCTCACCGTCGAGGGCACGGTCCCCGGCATCGACAACGACGCGTTCGTCGCAGCCGCCGAGGACGCCAAGAAGAACTGCCCGGTCAGTCAGGCGCTGGCCGGTACGACGATCACCCTGGAAGCCAAGCTCGCCTGACGTACACACATACGAGGTGCCGCGCCCGCCGGGAGGGGGGCGCGGCACCGCCGTTTCCGGGGTATGGGCCAGGGGGCCGAAGGCGTCAGCCATGACCCGACGTCATTGACAAGGGGCCACTCAAGTTTTCCGATGGAGGGCGGGACCGCCCTGGCGGAAGGGGACAGCGATGGCACGTGCGGTGGGGATCGACCTCGGAACGACGAACTCGGTGGTGGCCGTCCTGGAAGGTGGTGAGCCCACCGTCGTCGCCAACGCCGAAGGCGCCCGCACTACCCCGTCGGTGGTCGCCTTCGCCAAGAACGGCGAGGTGCTCGTCGGCGAGGTCGCCAAGCGGCAGGCCGTGACGAACGTCGAGCGCACCGCGCGCTCGGTGAAGCGGCGCATGGGTGACACACAGTGGCGCTTCCCGGACAAGGGCACCGTGGACGGCACCCGTTACCGGGCCCAGGAACTGTCCGCCCGGGTCCTGCAGAAGCTGAAACGGGACGCCGAGGCATATCTGGGCGAGGAGGTCACCGACGCCGTGATCACCGTGCCCGCCTACTTCGACGACGCCCAGCGGCAGGCCACCAAGGAGGCCGGCGGGATCGCGGGGCTGAAGGTCCTGCGGATCGTCAACGAGCCGACGGCCGCGGCCCTCGCGTACGGTCTCGACCGCGCGGAGGAGCAGACGGTCCTCGTCTTCGACCTCGGCGGCGGCACGTTCGACGTCTCCCTTCTGGAGATCGGCGACGGAGTCATCGAGGTGAAGGCCACCAACGGCGACACCCGTCTCGGCGGCGACGACTGGGACCAGCGGATCGTCGACCATCTGGTCAAGCGGTTCAAGGGGCAGTACGGCGTCGACCTCGGCGCCGACAAGATGGCGCTTCAACGGCTGTGCGAGGGCGCCGAGAAGGCCAAGATCGAGCTGTCCGGTTCCACCGAGACGACCGTCAACCTGCCCTACATCACCGCTTCCGCGGAGGGGCCGCTGCATCTTGAGGAGAAGCTGACCCGCGCCCGCTTCCAGGAGCTCACCGCCGATCTGCTGGACCGCTGCCGGACCCCGTTCCGCCAGGCGGTCGAGGACGCCGGTGTGCAACTGTCCGCGATCGACCACGTCATTCTGGTCGGCGGTTCGACCCGCATGCCCGCCGTCACCGACCTGGTGAAGGATCTTACCGGCAAGGAGCCGCACAAGGGTGTCAACCCCGACGAGGTCGTGGCCGTGGGCGCGGCCCTGCAGGCCGGTGTCATCCGCGGCGACGTCAAGGACGTCCTGCTGCTCGACGTCACCCCGCTGTCCCTCGGCATCGAGACCAAGGGCGGCATCATGACCAAGCTGATCGAACGCAACACGACCATTCCCACCCGGCGTTCGGAGATCTTCACCACCGCCGACGACAACCAGCCGTCGGTCGGTGTCCAGGTCTACCAGGGCGAGCGCGAGATGGCCGCCCACAACAAGAAGCTCGGCGTCTTCGACCTGACCGGACTGCCGCCCGCACCGCGCGGGGTACCGCAGATCGAGGTGGCCTTCGACATCGACGCCGACGGGATCATGCACGTCTTTGCCAAGGACCTGGCGACGGGCCGGGAACAGAAGATGACGGTGACCGGCGGCTCCGCGCTCCCCAAGGACGAGATCGACCGGATGATGCGGGACGCGGAGCAGTACGCGGAGGAGGACCGCAGGCTCCGGGAGACCGCGGAGACACGCAACCAGGCCGAGCAACTCGTGTACCGGACCGAGAAGTTCCTGCGGGACAACGAGGAAGGCGTTCCGGCGGACACCAGGGACCAGGTCACGGCCGTGGCGGCCGAGCTGAAGGGTCTGCTGAAGGACGAGGCCGATACGGCGGCGCTGCGCGCCGGGATCGAGGAACTGGCCACGGTGAGCCAGAGGATGGGGCAGGCGATGTACGACAGGGCCCAGGCCGGGCCGTCCGAATCCGGCGGTGCCGGAGGTTCCGGCGACGAACGGAACCCCTCCGACGACGAGTCGGTGGTGGACGCCGAGATCGTCGACGACGACAGGGACACGAAGGGCGGCGCGGCCTGAGGCGGTGATGAGGACACGAGGCGTGGCGGCCGGTCGGCCGGGGCCGGGACGCGCTCAGGACTTGCGGGCGACCCCCGCGTACACCGGCACGATGCCCTCCGCCTGGGCCGTCACGTCGTCCGGCTCCGGCCGCCACCCGAAGACGGGGATCACCCCGGGTCCCAGCAGTTCCAGTCCGTCGAAGAAGCGCGAGAACTCGGCGAGCGGGCGAGGGAAGAAGGGGGTGCCGCTGTGCCGGAACAGTCCGGCGGCCCGCTCGACGGCCTCGGGGTTCAGGTCGGGCGTGACCTGGGAGACGACCAGGTGGCTGCCCGGGGCGAGCGCCTCGACGTAGCGCTTCAGCAGGTCGTGCGCCTCGTCGCCGAGATAGTGCGTCAGTGCGATCAGCGAGAGTGCGACCGGCTTCCCGAAGTCGAGGGACTCGGCCGCGCGGCCGAGGACGGTGTCGGGATCGTGGACGTCCGCGTGGACGTAGTCCGTCGTGCCCTCCGCCGAGCCGTGCAGCAGCGCCTGGGCGTGCCGCAGCACGATCGGGTCGTGGTCGGCGTACACCACCCGGGCGTCGAGGGCGATCTCCTGCGCGACCTGGTGGAGATTGGGCTCGGTGGGGATGCCCGTGCCGATGTCGAGGAACTGGCGCACCCCCGCCCGCGCGAGCGTCCTCGTGGCCCGTTGCATGAACCGGCGGTTGGCGCGCGCCCCGCGCCGTACGGTCGGGTCGGCGGCGAGGATCTTCCGGCCCAGTTCCTCGTCGACCGGATAGTTGTCCTTGCCGCCCAGCCACCAGTCGTACACGCGCGCGGGATGGGGCCGGCCGGTGTCGATCCGACCCGGTTCTGCTTCGTGTCCTGGCGTCATACGCGTGCTCCTGAAGAGGCTGGGGGCAGGGGAGCGGCCGGGTCAGAAGGTGTCGCGGTACTCCTGGAAGAGCCTTTTCGTCCGCTGGACGGAGGCCGCCTTCGCGGACATGTGGTCCAGCACCTCCAGATGCATGGACACCTCGGGGCGCGAGTCGAGATAGAGCGCGCCGGTCAGGTACTCGCTGTAGACCATGTCGGGCAGCTCCGGCTCCCCGAAGCGGAAGAGGACGAACGGAGTGCAGGCCCCCGGGTGCGGACCGGCGGCGAACTCGGCGACCTGCAGGGTGATCCGCGGATTGTCGCCGGCCTCGATCAGCCTGTCGAGTTGCTCGCGCATCACCTTGGGGTCGGCGCTCACCGGGCGCCGCAGCACGGTCTCGTCCATGATCACCCAGAAGTGCGGCGGGTTCTCACCGGTGAGCAGCGTCTGCCGGGCCATCCGCAGCGCCACATGCCGCTCGATGTCCTGGGGGCGGACCTGCCCCACCGTTCCGGCCTCCAGTACGGCACGGGCGTAGTCCTCGGTCTGCAGCAGACCGGGCACGAAGTGCGGCTCGTAGGAGCGCACGATACGGGCGGCGCCCTCCAGGCTGACGTGCAGGCTGAACCAGTCGGGCAGCACGTCGTGGTAACGCTGCCACCAGCCGGGCAGGTTGGCCTCCTCGGCAAGCCGGACGAAGGCGGTGACCTCCGGATCCGGCACGCCGTAAGTGGACAACAGCACCTGCAGGTAGGGGATCTTCAAGGCGACTTCGGCGGCCTCCATGCGCCGCACGGTCGCGGGAGCGACGCGCAGTATCCGCGCCGCCTCCTCACGCTTGAGACCGGCGGCCTCCCGCAACTCCTGCAGCCGCCGTCCGAGGACCACCTGCCCCACGGTGGGCGCAGCCCGCCGCTCGCTCACGCCACGCCTCCCCTACGCGTCCCTGTACGCGAGCAGTGTGGCACGTTCGGACGTACGTCTCATCGGGACGACGGGAAAACTTTGACGCCACCTCAATTCCCCGTGCTTTGCAGGTACTTCGCCGTCGCCGGGTCGGCGGGCAGAAACGTCTCGACGGCCAGTTCCGCCACCGTGACGTCCATCGGGGTGTTGAAGGTGGAGATCGACGAGATGAAGGACAGCACCCGGCCGTCGTGCTCGATCCGCATCGGGAGAGCGAAGCGCGGTACGGGCCCGGCCGGTTCGGACCCGATCCGGTCCGGGACCGGATAGGCCGCCACCTCGTCGTACAGCGCCCGCAGCACCTCCGAGCGCCGCAGGGCGATCTGACGCTCCATCTGCGTCAGCAGATGGTCCCGCCACTCGCGCAGATTGCGGATGCGCGGAGCCAGGCCCTCCGGGTGCAGCGTGAGGCGCATCGCGTTCAGGGGCGAGGCGAGCAACCGCTCCGGGACGCCCTCGAGGAGCATCGTGATGCCCCGGTTCGCCGCCACCACGTCGTACCGCGCGTCCACCACCAGCGCTGGGTAGGGCTCGTAGGCGTGGATCAGCCGCTCCACGCCCTCGCGCAGCGCCTCCATCGAGGGGTCGTCCAGCGGTGTCTCCGGGTAGTGCGGTGCGTAACCCGCCGCCAGCAGCAGCGCGTTGCGCTCGCGCACCGGTACCTCCAGATGCTCGGCGAGCCGTAGGACCATCTCCTCGCTGGGCCGCGAGCGGCCCGTCTCGACGAAACTGACGTGCCGGGCCGAAGAACCGGCCCGCAGCGCCAACTCCAGCTGGGTGATGTGCCGTTGCTCCCGCCAGCCGCGCAGCAGCGCTCCGAAGGCCGGTTCGGAAGGGGCCGGCGAGGGGGCGGCGGTGCCGGACGCGAGAATGGTCATGAGACCGACCGTAATCGAGGAGTGGCGCATGTACGACCGGCTCGGCCCGTCCTGGGAGGCCACCGCGATCTACCGCGCACGCGTGCGCGGCTGTCTGCTCGCAGGCGCGATGGGCGACGCCCTCGGGTACCCGATCGAGTTCGCCTCCCTGGACCGCATCCGCGCCCTGCACGGCGAGCGGGGCGTCACCGGTCTCGTCCCCGGCGGCGGGGGCGTGGTGGGCCGTGTCACCGACGACACGCAGATGACGCTGTTCACGTTGGAGGGCCTCCGGCAGGCGCACGAGCGCGAACGGCTCAAGGGCATCGGCGGCGGCTGGTCTCGGCTGGTGCGCGAGGCGTACGGGCGCTGGTTCGACACCCAGCGCCTTCCGGCCCCGCCCGAAGGGGCGACGGGCCTTGCCGCGCAACCCTGGCTGTACGCCCGCCGCGCCCCGGGCAACGCCTGCCTCTCCGGCCTGGCCCAGGAATTCGTCCCCGATCCGACGGCCGAACTGGGCCGCCCCGGCCCGGTCAACTCCGACTCCAAGGGCTGCGGCGCGGTCATGCGCTCGGCGCCCTTCGGACTGAGCCGGGTGCCCGGCGACACCGCGTTCGCCATGGCCGCCCGCTCCGCCCAGACCACCCATGGCCATCCCACGGGCTACTACTCCGCGGGCGCCTTCGCCGCGATCGTCGCCCACCTCGTCGAGGGGGACTCCTTGGAGGGCGCCGTGCTTCGCGCCCTGCGTCTGCTCGCCCGGTATCCCGGCCACGAGGAGACCACGGCCGCCCTGCACGAGGCCCTCGACCTGGCCGCCGAGGGATCGCCGACCCCCGAGAAGGTCGAGTCGCTCGGTGAGGGCTGGATCGCCGAGCAGGCGTTGGCCATTGCCGTGTACTGCGCGCTCGTCCAGCCGGAGCCACGGCACGCGCTCCTGCTGTCCGTCAACCACTCCGGCGACAGCGACTCCACGGGGGCCATCTGCGGCAACCTCCTGGGCGCTCACCACGGTGACCACCGGCTGCCGCAGGAGTGGCTCGAGCCGGTCGAGGGACGTGCCGAGATCGCGGTCTGCGCTGACGACTTCGCCGCGGAGTGCGTACGACGCTGAGGGACCGACCGCGCGTACGGCGTCGCACACGCGTACGCCGTCGCACAGGGGGGATGTGTCAGGGTGAGGCGATCCCGCGTCCCACGGAAGGAGCCGGTGATGGCCGTCGAACCGCTGTCGCAGAAGGAGATCGAGGACCGGCTGGCGGAGTTGCCGGGCTGGTCGCAGGACGGCGACCGGATCGCCCGTTCCTACCGGCTCGGCTCGCACTTCGCGGCGACCGGCATGGTCGTGCACATCGCCCAGGTGCAGGAGGAACTCGACCACCACTCCGATCTCACCCTCGGCTACAACACCGTCGTCGTCACGGTGAACACCCACAGCGTCGGCGGCGCGGTGACCGAACTCGACTTCCGGCTGGCCCGGCGGATCGAGGAACTGGCCCCCGGGCACGGCGCCCACTGAGTGGAGGTCACCGTGCTCGACTACGAGGCCGAGGCCGACGCCTACGACGCCACGCGCGGCGGTGAGCCCCGGGCCGGAGCCGCCGCCGATGCCGTGCTCGGGCTGGTGCCAAAGGACGCCGGCCGGCTGCTGGACGTGGCCTGCGGGACTGGGATCGTGACCCGGCGGCTCGCGGCCGGGCGGCCGGGACTGGTGGTGGCCGGCGCCGATCTGACCCATGCGATGGCCCGGCTGGCCGTGGCACGGCTGCCCGGCGCCGTCGTCCGCGCCGACTGCCGCCGGCTGCCCGTCCGCGACCAGGCGTTCGAGGCGGTCACGACCATCTGGCTGCTGCACCTCCTCCAGGGTCCCGAGGACGTACGAGCCGTGGTCACCGAGTGCGCCCGGGCTCTGCGCCCGGGCGGTGTGTACATCACCACCGTCGACAAGGCCTCCGCCCACGACGTGGGCAGCGACATCGACGCCGCCCTGGCCGTGCGCCCGCGCCGCCCGGCGCTGGACGCCGCGGAGACCGTCACGGAGTACGCGGCCGTGTGCGGTCTGGTCCCGGCCGGGCAGGCCCGCTTCCCCGGGGTCGGGCAGGGACGCAGCCCCCGCACGACCATGGAGGACCTGCGGCGCGGCTGGTTCACGACGACGGGGCCCGGTGATCCGACGGGCGACCGGATCGCCGCGCGCCTCGCGGCCCTGCCGGACCAGGACCGCACACGCCCGGACCCGGTGTTCACACTGCGGGCGTTCCGCAAGGGCTGAGGGCCGCCGGCCACGTACCGGCGCCGGGGCATGTCATCCCGAGACGGTCTTCGACCAGTCCTGGTCGACCGTCCGCCGCGCCTTCGCCAGCTGTGCGTCCGTCGGGAACTGCGGCGTCCCCTCGACCGTCGGCAGCCGGGCGGCTGCGGCCTCGTCCAGCGTGCCGTCCCGCTTCATGGTGTCCATGAGTACCGGGCGGGCGTAGCCGGCGAGCCGCAGGTTCTGGCCCTCGGTGCTGAAGAGGTATTCCTCCCACAGGCGCGCTGCGGCGGGGTGCGGGGCGTTCTTGTTGATCGCCTGTGCGTAGTACTGGGCGAAGCTGCCGTCCAGGGGGATCGCCACGTTCCAGTCCACCCCCTTGGCCCGAAGCCCTTCGGCGTAGCCGAGGTTGAGGTAGTCCCAGTTGATGCTGATGGGTGTCCGCCCGGTCTTGACGGCCCCGGAGGTCGACTCGAGGGGGTTGAAGTTGCCGCTCTTCTTCAGCTGGGCGAAGAAGTCCAGACCGGGCCGGATGTTGTCGAACGACCCGTCGTTGGCCAGTGCGGCGGCGAAGACGGCGGCGAAGGCGGAGTTGGCCCGGGTGGGGTCGCCCTCCAGGGAGACCCTGCCCTGGTAGCCGGGTCTGAGCAGTTCGGCGAAGGTCCCGGGACAGGGCTTGACGCGGTTGGCGTCGCATCCGATCGAGACGTAGCCGCCGTAGTTGTTGTACCAGTGGGCCTGCGGGTCCTTCTGGAAGGCGGGGATGGAGTCCCATGCGGCGACCTTGTACGGCGCGAGCAGGTTCCGGCTCGCCGCCGACCGCGCGAATGTGTCGCCCAGGTCGATCACGTCGGGTGCCGTCGGCCGCTTCCCGCTCTTGACCAGGGCGTCGATCTCGTCCTCGCTGTGGGCGTCGGGATGGTCGACCGTGACCCTGATGCCGTACCTCTTCGCGAAGCCGTCGATCAGACCGCCGTAGTTGGCCCAGTCGCGCGGAATGGCGATCGCCCGGAGCGTACCTTCCTTCTTCGCTGCGGTGATCAGCGCGTCCATACCGCCCGCGTCCGCGGCGGAGGTGGCCGCGGAGGGTTTCCTGGGCCGCTCGGGTGCCCTGCTCTCGCAGGATGCCAGCGCCGTGAGGACGAGACAGCAGAACGCGGCCGCTGCTCGGGCCCGGAGTGGGGTCACGACGGCTCCAGAGGGTGCGATGTGCGAGGAGGGCGGTCACGGAGAACGTTTGTCATCGGGCCGCCGGAGCGAACGACCGGTGCCGTCGGTGTGCGGGCCGCCGTGCGTCCGCGGACAGCGCCTCGGCGTGGTCGCGGAGTCGGGGAAGCGGTCGGGGTCGGGGCCGCTTCACGCCCCGGGCCACGCGTTTCGATCGGCCGCCGAGTTCGCGCGCGGGGGCGGGGCGGCGGGTCCTTCGCGGCGCTTCCCGGCCCCCTGGTCTGCAGGCCTCCTCGGGTCCACTGCGACGACATGGTCATCGAGGTCAGCGTACCTGGCGCCTTCGTGGTACGACGGCTTGTGCGAGCGCCTGCGATCAGCGCGTATCCAGGGCGGACCGGCGGTTTGCCCTTCCCCGTCCGGCCGCTGTGCGCGGCGTGTCGTCCACGGCGGCCGGCGGCCCCGCGCGGCCCCTCACAGAGCCGTGTCGTCAAACTGGTCGAGCAGCATCTCGCCGAGGTCCTCCGCCTCGGACGCGGCGCCGCCGCGCAGCGACTGCTCGGCCCAGATGACCTTTCCGGTGGGGGTGTAGCGGGTGCCCCATCGTTCGGTCAACTGGGCGACCAGGAAAAGTCCGCGGCCGCCCTCGTCGGTGACGTTGGCCCGGCGCAGGCGCGGCGATGTGCTGCTGCCGTCGCAGACTTCGTAGATCAGGGTGCGGTCGTGGATCAGGCGGACGGTGATGGGGTCGCTGCCGTAGCGGATGGCGTTGGTGATCAGCTCGCTGAGCACGAGCTCGGCGGTGAAGGAGATCTCCTCCAGGCCCCACTGCGCCAGCCGGTCGGTGCAGGCGCTGCGCACCGACGACACGGCCGCCGCGTCACAGGGCACATGCCACTCGGCGATCCGGTCGGGGTCGAGCCTGCGGATGCGGGCCACCAGCAGGGCGATGTCGTCCTTGGGCCGGGCGGGCAGCATGGCGTCCATCACCGCCGCACACGTGGCCTCAGGGGTGCGATCGGGCCCGGTCAGAGCAGCGCGCAGAGCCGCCAGGCCGGCGTCCAGATCGTGGTCCGCGCCCAGGACGAGGCCGTCGGTGTAGAGCACCAGCCGGGATCCCTCGGGCAGGGTCAGGTCGGTGCACTCGAAGGGCAGTCCCGCGCCCAGTCCGAGTGGCGTGGAGACGGGCACCGGGGGGAAGTCCACGGTCCCGTCGGGATGGACGAGGGCCGGTCCCGGATGGCCGGCGGTGGCGATGACCAGATGGCCGGAGGTGGGGTCGTAGACGGCGTACTGACAGGTCGCGCCGGTGATCCCCTGCTCTTGCCCTTCGTCCGCGTCGATCTGGGCGACCAGCTCGTCCAGCCGGGCCAGCAGCTCCTCCGGGGGCATGTCCAGTCCGGAGAAGTTGTGCACGGCGGTGCGCAGCCGGCCCATGGTCGCGGCGGCATGCAGACCGTGACCGACCACATCGCCGACGACCAGCGCCACCCGGGTGCCGGACAGCGGGATGACGTCGAACCAGTCCCCGCCCACCCCGGCCTGGGCCGGGAGGTAGCGGTAGGCCACCTCGAGGGCGGACTGCTCGGGCAGCTCCTGCGGCAGCAGCCTGTGCTGCAGGGTCACCGCCATGGCGTGTTCCCGGGTGTAGCGGCGGGCGTTGTCGATGCAGACCGCGGCCCGGGTGCCGAGTTCCTCGGCGAAGGACACGTCCTCGTCGTCGAAGGGCGGGGAGGCGCCGGCCCGCCAGAACATCGCCATCCCCAGTACCACTCCGCGGGCCCGCAGCGGGACCACGAGCAGGGAGTGGATGCCGTGGTCGATGAGCTGCCGGGTGCGTTCGGGATCCTGGGCCCGCCAGTCCCTCAGCGTGCGCAGATCCTTGACCAGGAGCGTCCGGTTGGTGGCCATCGCTGCGGCGACGGGATGGGCGTCGCCGAAGGGGATCGGCTCGCCGAGGGGGTACAGCAGGTGGGACCTGTCCAGGCCCGCGACCGCGACACGCCGCAACGGCGCGGTCTCGTCGGAGGACTCCTCGCCGCGCAGTACGGGGTCCAGCAGCTCGACGGTGGCGATGTCGGCGAACCGCGGCACCGCCACCTCCGCCAGCTCCTCGGCCGTGTGTGTGACATCCAGCGTGGTGCCGACCCGGATGCCGGCGTCGTAGAGCAGCCTCAGGCGTTCCCGCGCGCCCTCCGCCCTGCCGGAGAGGGCGCGCAGCTCGGTGGTGTCGCGCAAGGTCACCACGTATCCCGCCGTTCCATGGGGCGCGGTGGGCCGCTTGTTGATCGCCAGGAGCCGGTCGCCCGCCAGGTACACCTCGTCGGTGACCGTGCGGTCGGAGACGAGCAGCGCGGCGATGTCCGCATCCAGCCCGAGCCCGCCGACATCACGCTGCTCGGCGTCCGCCGGGAGGTCCAGCAGCCGGCGTGCCTCGTCGTTGGCCAGCACCAGCCGCCCGTCGCAGTCGAGGATCAGGACCCCTTCCCGGACGGCGTGCAGTACCGCGTCGTGGTGCTCGTACATCCGGGTCATCTCGGCCGGCCCCAGGCCATGGGTCTGCCGCCGCAGTCGCCTGCTCACCAGTGCCGCGCCGCCCGCGGCGATGACGAGGGCCCCGGCGGCGCCCCCGAACAGGTACGGCAGCTGCTGGTTCATGCTGTGTTGGACCTTCTCGACCGTGACGGGCACGGCGACGACCGCGACGACGGAGCCGTCGGGTGCCCGCACGGGCACCGCCGAGACCACGGAAAGCCCCAGGGATCCGTGGAAAGTGCTGGTGAACGCCCTGCCGTCGGCCGCCTGCCCGTAGGGGCCGATGACATGCTTGCCGATCTGGCTCGGGTCGCTGTGGGTGAGGGTGACCCCGTCCAGCGTGTACACGATGATGGCGTCGACGCCCGCGGCCTTCCGGGCCGCCTCGGCGTCCGGTTGCAGCACCGCGGTCGGGTCGGGACTCTTCAGGGCCTCCACGATCCCGGGCGCGTGCGCGAAGGTCTGTGCGGTCGCGAGCGTCCTGTGCTCGGCATCGGCCATGCTGTCGCGCCGGGCCTGGATCACGAGGGCGACCAGCGCGGCGGCGACGAGCAGCGCCACGACCAGCAACTGCAGAAGGAAGACCTGGCCCGCGAGGCTGCGCATGTTCAGTACCGGGTGCAGGCGCCACGGTCGCCACCATCTGCGCCTGCGAGAGGGCCGGCCGCGGTCCTGCCCCTGGTGCCCATCGACGGGGCGGGGAGGCCCACCGGTCCGATGGCCCCGGGGCGCGTCCGACGCCCCACGACCACCGTGACCAGAAACTCCGCGCATACCCCTTTTGTATCGCTTCTTGGCCGATGACCACGGGGTGTGGGCGTCACGGACCGGCCGGCACGGCGTGGCGGTGAGCTGTCCTCGGAGCGCCGCGGACCCGGCGTACGGCACGTCCGCCCGGTCCGCCGGGACAGGTCGCGGCGCCCGCCGACCCGCCGTATCCGCGCTGTGCCGCTGAGCCGACCGGTGTGCGACGAGGTGACGGGCAGCGGCACGACGTGGTGGGTGTGCCGCCGGGCCGTCCCGTACGTCGCCGCGTCATCCGGCCGTGTCGATCGAGCGGGAACCGGACCGTATGACCGATGCCGCCGTCACCGGTCCGGACGGTAACACGGCTTCCGGCGGTACGGCCGAGGACCGCGCACCGCCTCGAGCCCGTCGCGTCGCCCGGAGCGGAGGGTGCCGTCCCGGTCCGCCTCGGTCGTCAGACGACGTCGGTGGGCCGGGGCCCGCCTCCGTGGGCCAGACCCTCACGGATCGCGAACTCCACGGCCGAGTAGTCGCCGTCCTGCCGCTCCAGCTCGCACGGCACCGTCGCGTACAGCGGCGGCTGCGCCATGAAGCGGGGGCGCGTGCCGTGGTGGGGCTGGGCGGCGTGGACGAGGAACGGGTGGCAGAGGTAGACGTCCCCGGGGCGCCCGGTTGCGTAGTCGATCGGGCGGTGCGCGGAGGCGGCGTCGACCTTCGGCCCGAGCTCCAGGAAGGAGGCGCCGCGTTCGCCGTACGGCTCCAGGACCGGCGGTACGTCGAGATGCGAGCCCACGCGGATACGCGTCGGGGCATCCTCCTCACCGACCTCGGAGAACAGGAAGAGCATCAGCAGGGCACGGTCCTTCGACCACAGGTTCGTGTGCCAGAGAGTGGCGCCCTCCGGCAGATAGCTGCCCTCGATGTGCCAGCCCGCGTCGTCCGGCTCCTCCTCGTGCGGGAAACGCAGCGGAAAGCTGCCGAGCGCGTACCGCGGTTGCCAGCGGTGCTCACCGCACAGCAGGTCGAAGGCCTCGTGCAGCGCGGGGGAGTTGGCCGCGGCGGCAAACGGGCCCTGCGCCATGGCGGACACCCAGTGCACCGGGTCCTTCCAGGTGCCGGGGTCGTCGGGGTCGTACCCGGTCTCCTTCCACAGCAGCCGCGCGCATCCCTCGGCGACGCGCGGGGGAAAGGCACCCTCGATCTTCACGAACCCGTCCCGCAGGAAGCGTTCCACCGACTCGTCGTCCATGAGGTACATCGTGGGAGACGGCCGGGACCGGGCGCATCCCGTTTTTCCGGGGCCGGGCGCATGCCGTTCATGGCGAGGCCCGTGCGGATGGTCCCGCCGCACACCGTGCCGTTTCCGGAGGCGCGTTTGCCGGACCGGCAACGGAACTGGCCGTGCCCCGGTGCGTGGGCCCAGTCTGGGAACCTCCGGACGAGAGGCTCATGACCATGGCACACCACCACCACGATCACGACGACCACACCGACATCGACTGGGCCGTGATGGCTCCCCTGCTCGAGGCGCAGGCCGAGCTGTTCACCCCGCTGTACGAGAGTGCCATGGCCTGGCTCGCGCAGGAGGTGCCGGGACCGGGCCTGGTCGTCGACTCGGGCAGTGGGCCGGGTGTCGTCTCCTGCTTGTTCGCCGAGGCGTTCCCGAGCGCGCGGATCGTCGCGGTGGACGGCTCCGAGCCGCTGCTGGAGCGGGCGCGAGCCCGGGCGGAACGGCTGGGACTCGCCGATCGCTTCGGCACGGTCGCGGGTGAACTCCCCGAGGCCCTGGACGACCTGCCCTATCCGGCCGACCTGTTGTGGGCGAGCAACAGCCTGCACCACCTCGCCGACCAGCGGGCCGCCCTGGCCGCGTTCGCCGGGCGGCTGGCGCCCGGCGGCACCCTCGCCCTGCTGGAAGGCGGGCTGCCCGCCCGGTTCCTGCCGCGGGACATCGGCTTCGGCCGTCCGGGGTTGCAGGCGCGGATCGACGCGGTGGAGGCCGAGTGGTTCGCGCGGATGCGGGCATCGCTGCCCGGCGCGGTCACCGAGGCCGAGGACTGGCCGGCGCTGCTGTCCGCCGCGGGTCTGAAGCACACCGGTACCCGGAGCTTCCTGCTGGACCTGCCCGCACCGGTCTCGGACCGGGCGCGCGCCTATGTCGTCGCATCCCTGAGCCGGCTCCGCGAGGCACTGGAGGAGGATCTCGACCGCGAGGACCGTGCCACGCTGGACCGGCTGCTCGACCCGCAGGACGAGGCGAGCGTGCACCACAGGAGCGATGTGTTCGTGCTGAAGGTGCACACGGTGTACACGGCCGTACGGACCGCCTGAGACCGGTCGCCCCTGGCTCGGAGAGCGCTCGAGGTGGTGAAATTCCCCCGGCTTCACCGAAATACGGGGGCAATCATGACCGGCTCCCCGGTCGCACTCGTCGAGCGCGGTGGCGGCGGGGTCGGCGCCGCCGGTGCCCGGCGGCTTCTCGACGCCGGGCACCGGGTGGCCGTCACCTGGTGCGGTGAGGAGCGGTTGCGCGGCTTCACCGTCCAACTCGGTCGTCCCGATGGCCTGGTGACGGTCGCGGGGAGCGCCGCCGACCGTATCGCCGGCTCGATCGTCCGGGCGATACGGCGGCCCGAGGGTGTCGACGCCGACGCCGTGGTCGTACGTCCGATCGGGCTGCCGAGTGAGGGGCGCCGGCCGCCCGGTACCGCGGAGGACCGCGACGCCGGGCGGGCCGGGCCTTGTTTCAGTTGTTCTGGATGAACTGCTGGGCCAGCGACTGGCCGAGGGAGACGGCCGCGCTGTGACTCTCGATCGGCGACACCTGCGAGTTCTTGAACAGGATGTACGTCACGCCCGAGTCCGCACCGCCGGTCTCCGGGTCCGGGTCGATACCGAGAGCGTTCGCGGTGGCGTACGAGGCCTCGCCGATGATCTGCGTGGGGCCGGTGTCACCGACGACCGCGTACTCGACCTTGTTGTTGTAGATGACGGCCACCACGCCGCCGCCCTTGATGCCGGCGCTGGAGTACTTCCAGATGCTGCTGGAGCTCGGCACGACGACGTACGGCAGCGAGTCGGCGCGCAGGGGCCTGCCGTCGGACTGGTGGAAGGCGGTGTCGTCCTGGAACCAGGGGTCGGTGTCGCCGTTGCAGTTGGCCGTGACCTGGCCGTCGCAGTCGATGTCCATGTCGGCCTTCCAGAACACCGCGCCGTTCTTGCCGCACACGGGGATGGTGGCCGAGGTCTCGTCGTCGGTCTTGTACTTGCCGTTCGATATCTGCGAACAGGACGTCACCTTGGCGAGCAGGGCGGACGCGCTGACGGTGCCTTCCTGGGGGGACTTGGGGGCGGCCGCTCCCGATGCGTTCGTGGGGAGCACCGCGGTGGCGAGAAGTGCGGCGCCGGAGGCCGCGGCGAGGGTCAGTGTTCGAGTGCGCACTGTGGGGGACCCTTCTGTTAGGAAAGTTTCCTTACCGGGTGCCGTACAAGGTGGACCGACTTACATGACCGCGTCAACCCCCTTGAGGCAAAGGGGATTTCGGCGACGGTCGGTCCTGCGCACGAAGGGCCGGATCACCGTCGGCGCGCAGTCCGCTGACCACCGGATTCTCGGGTTCCGCCTCGGCCGGACCGGTGTGGAGGCCACCCGCGGGCCGGCCGGGACAGATCGGTGCCGGGCCCCGGCGGCTCCACGAACGGGTGCGCGGCGGCGTCAGCCCACGTCGAAGGTCGCGGGGTCGGGGCCGAGGCGGCGGTCCTCGTTGAGCGCGCTGATCGCCGCCATGTCCTCGGTGTCCAGCGAGAAGTCGAAGACCTCGATGTTCTCCCTGATCCGGTCCGGCGTCACGGACTTCGGGATCACGACGTTGCCCAGCTGGATGTGCCAGCGCAGCACGATCTGGGCGGGGGTGCGGTTGTGCTTCTGGGCGATGGCGATGATCGCCGGGACCTCGAGGAGGCCTCTGCCCTGGCCGAGCGGGGACCACGCTTCGGTGGTGATGCCCTCCTGTGCGTGGTACTCGCGCGCCGCGTGCTGCTGCATGTGCGGATGCAGTTCGATCTGGTTGACCGCCGGGATGAGCGAGGCGTGGGCGATCAGCGTGCGAAGGTGCTCCGGAAGGAAGTTGGAGACGCCGATCGCCTTGGCGCGGCCGTCGGCGTTGAGCTTCTCCATGGCCTGGTACGTCTCGACGAACCTGCCCCGGGACGGCAACGGCCAGTGGATCAGGTAGAGGTCCACATACTCCAGGCCGAGCTTCTCCAGCGACACGTCGAGCGCGCGCATCGCGGGGTCGTACCCGTGGTCGGCGTTCCAGAGCTTGGTGGTGACGAAGAGGTCCTTGCGCGGGATGCCCGAGGCGGCGACCGCCCTGCCGACGCCTTCCTCGTTGCCGTAGATCGCCGCCGTGTCGATGCTGCGGTACCCGGCCTCCAGGGCGGTGGCGACGGCGCTCTGCGCCTCGTCGTCCGGCACCTGCCAGACGCCGAAGCCCAGCTGGGGCATCGCGACGCCGTTGTTCAGGATGATCGGAGGGACCTTGCTGCTCACGAGCTCTCGATCCTTCAGTCGTGGGGTGGTATTCCCATGGTCGACGATCACGACCGGACCTGCATTCCTGGCCGGGCGTGTCCTCGGGGAACATCGGTGACGGCCGTGGATTGGCCGGAAATGGCTCCGACTCCGTCGGCGGATCATTGACCGGGGCCCGCCGTCCCGAGACCCTGTATCGCGTGACCGAACGCGTTGATGAACCCGGTGCATACATGTGAACACACCGGCTGCCCGGGCCGTTCCCCGGACCTCCCACCCCCACCGCGGAAAGCAGGTAAGCGCCCTGGTGATCGCACCCCGATCGCGGCCCCCGTTCACGACGACCAACACGTGAGTTGCACGGCCGGGTCGCCCGTCTCGCGGCCGGGCGCGCCCGGTGCAGGGACTTCCTCCCGTTCGAGGGGGCAGCGCGATGTGACGCCCGGTCATGGTGACTCAGGTGCCCCGGGTGGAGCGGCGGCGTCGCCTCGTACGGTCCCGGCGAGACCCTCGGCGCGGCAACCGGCCCTCGGCGCCGGGCGACCCGCGGTCGGCGACCGGTTCAGGCCCGGTAGAGCGCCTCCACCTCGGTCGAGTACGCGGTCTCGATCGCCTTGCGCTTGAGCTTCAGCGACGGTGTGAGCAGTCCGTGCTCCTCGGTGAACTGGTGCGCGAGGATACGGAACGTGCGGATCGACTCCGCCTGCGAGACCAGGGTGTTCGCCGCGACCACCGCGCGTCGCACCTCGGTCTCCAGATCCGGATCGCGAACCAGATCGGCCGGGGGCATGTTCGGCTTGCCGCGCATCTGCAACCAGTGCTCCACGGCCTCCGAGTCGAGCGTGACGAGGGCCGCGACGTAGGGCCGGTCGTTGCCGACGACGATGCACTGCGCGACCAGCGGATGGTCCCGTACACGCTCCTCGAGCACCCCGGGCGAGACGCTCTTGCCGCCGGAGGTCACGAGGATCTCCTTCTTGCGCCCCGTGATGGTGAGGAAGCCGTCCTCGTCGAGGGAACCCAGGTCACCCGTCGCCAGCCAGCCGTCGTGCAGGGACTCGTCGGTGGCCTTGGGGTTGTTGAGGTAGCCCTGGAAGACATGGCCGCCGTGCAGCCAGACCTCGCCGTCGTCCGCGATGTGCACGGTCGTACCCGGGATGGCCTGGCCCACCGTGCCGTACCGGGTGCGCTCGGGCGGGTTCGCGGTCGCCGCCGCGGTCGACTCCGTCAGCCCGTACCCCTCGTATATGTGCACACCGGCGCCGGCGAAGAACAGCCCGAGTCTGCGGTCCATGCCCGAGCCGCCCGACATCGCGTGCCGCACCCGGCCGCCCATCGCCGCGCGGATCTTGGCGTAGACGACCTTGTCGAAGAAGCCGTGTTGCATCCGCAGGCTCGCCGACGGGCCTGGGCCTATGCCCCACGCCTTGGACTCCATGGCGTCCGCGTACTTGACGGCGACCTCGACCGCCTTCTCGAAGGGGCCGGAGCGGCCCTCCTTCTCGGCCTTGCGGCGGGCCGCGTTGAAGACCTTCTCGAAGATGTAGGGCACGGCGAGGAAGAACGTGGGCTTGAACGCGGCCAGGTCGGGCAGCAGCGCGGCCGCGTTCAGTTGGGGCTGATGGCCGATCTTGACCCGGCCGCGGATGCACGCGACCTCGACCATCCGCCCGAAGACGTGGGCCAGCGGCAGGAACAGCAGTGTGGAGGCCTCGTCGCCCCTCTTGGAGTGGAAGACCGGCTCCCAGCGTTCGATGACCGTGTCGCCTTCGAACATGAAGTTGCCGTGCGAGATGACACAGCCCTTCGGGCGGCCGGTGGTGCCGGAGGTGTAGATGACCGTCGCCGTCGAGTCGGGGGTGACCGCCTGCCGGTGCCGGTGCACCACCTCGTCCTCGATGTGCGCGCCCGCGTCGTACAGCTCCTGCACCGCACCCACGTCGAGCTGCCACAGCCGGTGCAGCTGGGGCAGCCTGTCGATGACCGTGGCGATCGTCATCGCGTGGTCCTCGTGCTCCACCATGGCGGCCGACACCTGAGCGTCGTACAGCATCCAGAAGACCTGCTCGGCCGACGAGGTGGGGTAGATGGGCACCACCTGGGCGCCGATCGTCCAGAGGGCGAAGTCGAAGAGCGTCCACTCGTAGCGCGTACGGCACATGATGGCGACGCGGTCGCCGAACCGGACCCCGTGCGCCAGCAGCCCCTTGGCGAGCGCGAGGACCTCGTCGCGGAACTCCGCGGCGGTCACATCACGCCACCGGCCTTCCCCGTCCTTGCGGCCGAGGGCGACACGGAGCGGATCTTCCTGGGCATACTCGAAGATGACATCGGCCAGACCGCCCACCGGCGGCGCCGATGCCAACGGAGGGTTGGTGAACTCGCGCAATCCCACTCCTTGTGGCGCTCCGCACAGCGCCGTGAAAGCTACCCCAACGCACGGCCGGGCGGGAGGGGGGTGTTTTCCGGGGCATTCGCCGCAAACGCACAGGTCAGCCAAGGAAAATGACCGCACATGGGGTGGCGTCGGGCGCATTTCCCTACGGCGCCGTAGGTTGTTGACCCTTAATCTCCACGGAATCTGTGCGACGCATTTACTGCTCCCTGCACCCTACTCGCGAGTATCACCGGGCGGTGGCCGGTTGTCGAGACCACCGCCCGCGCCGTTCAGCTCGGCGCCGCCGTCTTCTCCAGCACCTCGGGCGCCGGTTGCACGACCGCGGCTCGCGGCTGCCGCAACAGGATCAGCACCAGGGCACCTGCCACAATCCCCGTCAGACCCGCCCCCACCAGAGCCGCGTTGAGCCCCGAGGCGAACGTGGAGCGCAGCGTGTGCTCGGGGAAGACACCCCGCAGGGCCGCGGCCCCGCCGCCCGCAAGAGCGTGCGCCGAGTCGTGCGACATCGTGGTCTGCATATGGGACGTCAGTACGGTGCCGCAGGCCGCGACGCCGAGGGCATACCCCAACTGACGGAACGTATTCACCGCTCCGCCCGCCATGCCCGCGCGCTCGGGTGGCACGGAGGCGAGCGCCGCTCCGGCCACCGTGGGCGACACGAGGCCGGTGCCGACGCCCACCAGGACGAGCCCGGGCACCAGAGTGGTCCAGGTGCTGCTGGCGTCCAGCACGGCCTCGCAGAGGGTGCCCGCACCGATCAGGAGGATGCCGGCGCCGATGGTCAGCCGGGCCTGCACCCCGTGCAGCAGCCGGCCGACCAGGATGGCGACCGTCATGGACGCGAACGTCAGTGGCAGCAGTGTCATCCCCCCGTGCACCGGGCTCATGCCGAGCAGCGTCTGCGTCCAGATGGAGAAGTACGGAGTCATCCCGAACGCCACGCCGCTGAAGGCCAGCGCGCCCGTCATCACGCCCACGAACGCGGGCTTGCGCAGCAGCGTCAGATCGAGCAGGGGATGGGCCACCCGGCACTCCACCATCACGAACAGCGCCAGGGCCAGCGTCGCGAGCCCGAACGAACCGAGCGTCGTGGCGGAGGACCATCCGTCCACGCCCGCGCGCACCACGCCGTAGGTGGTGCAGCCCGCGAACCCCGCGAAGGCGAGCGTGCCCGCCCAGTCGATCCGCATGCCGCGCGGGCCCCGCGACTCCGGTACCGCCCGCAGCATGAGCACCACCGCGGCCACGCTGACCGGCAGGTTCACGAAGAAGATCCACCGCCATCCGGGTCCCTCGGTGAGTGCGCCACCGAGGACCGGTCCCACCGCCGCGGCCGAGCCGCTGACGGCGCCCCAGATGCCGAGCGCGGCGGACCGCTGCCGTCCGCGGTAGACCGAACCGAGCAGCGGAAGTGTCGTCGCGTACATCGCTGCCCCGCCCACCCCCTGCAGCGCCCGGGCCGCGACCAGCGTGCCCGGCCCGGAGGCGAGCCCGCACATCAGCGATGCCGCGGCGAACAGAGCCACACCCGCGATGTGCACCCTGCGCCGTCCGAGGATGTCGGCCGCGGCCCCGATCCCGAGCAGCAGTGCCGCGAGTGCGAGCGCGTACCCGTCGACGACCCACTGCAGATCGTTCAGGGAGGCGTGCAACGACCGCGCCATGTCCGGCAGTGCGACGACCACGATCGTCGCGTCCAACAGCAACATGAATGTGCTCAGGCACACCGCTGTGAGCGGCCCCGATGTGCGCATGTCTCAACTCCCTCTGCGATGGATGCGTGTGACTCCCTACGATGAGCGGCAAGCGGCCGATCGCAGCGCAAGGCAACGCTGGGCGTCGGAATTCGACGAAGGAAGGTCCGATGGAGAGGGAATCCCTCACCCTCGACAAGCTCGACCTGCAACTGCTGTCGGCGCTGGAGATCGACGGACGGGCCTCGTTCAGCCGGATCGCGGCGGTGCTCGACGTCTCCGACCAGACCGTGGCACGCCGGTATCGCAGACTGTGCGCCGAAGGAGGGCTTCGCGTCGTCGCGCTGCGGGACGCCCACCGCCTCGGCCAGGACCAGTGGATGCTGCGCGTGCGCTGCGCCCCGGACACCGCGCTGACCATCGCGGACGCCCTCGCCAAGCGCCCCGACACCTACTGGATCGGGCTCGCCTCCGGCGGCACGGAGGTCCTGTGCCTGACCCGGCCGCGCACCCGTGGCGACCACGACGATCTGCTGCTCGCCAAGCTGCCACGGACCCCGAGTGTGGTGGAGATCCGCGCCCATCAGCTGCTCCACCGTTACTACGGCGGGGTGAACGGCTGGATCCGCAAGTTCGGCGTGCTCACGGACGATCAGATCGCCGCTCTCCGGCCCGGTCCGCCCCCGGGACCGGGCCCGGTCGGCATCGAACCGGAGGACGAACCCCTGCTGGCCGTGCTCGAGCGGGACGGACGCGCCACCCACCCCGAACTCCAGCGCGCCACCGGCCGCTCCGAGTCCGTGGTCAAACGCCGGCTGAACGCGCTGCTGGCCTCCGGTGCGGTGTACATCGACACGGAGTACAACGCGGACCTGTTCGGCCACTCCGTCGCCGCCGTCCTCTGGATCACCGCCGCGCCCGCCGCCCTGCACTCCGTCGGCGAGGCCCTCGCCACGCACCCCGAGATCGCCCATGCCTCCGCCACGGCCGGTCCGTCGAACATCGTCGCGACGGCGGTGGTCAGGAGCACCCAGGAGCTGTACGCCTATCTGAGTGGACCTCTCGGCCGGCTCGAGGGCGTACAGCACGTGGAGACGACGCCGTTCCTGCGCCGGGTCAAACAGCTCACCTATCAGCGCCCGTCGCGTTGACCGGCGGGTGCCCGGCCTCCGCAAGCAACCGCTCTCGCGGGTCGGCGGCGGCCGGCGCTCTCGCTCACAGACTCAGCAGCCCCCGCACCAACGGCAGCAGTTCGGTCGGGTCCGCCGCCGCCAGTTCCTCGAAGGCCCCGGCGCCGCGGCCCATGATCACCCCGATGAACGCGGCCGTCGCCACCTCGGCACGCAACCGCGGCCGGTCCAGACCCCGCGCCGTGAAGTGTTCCTGCAAGGGGGCGATCATCCTGGCCTCCAGCGCTTCGTGCGCGGCCTTCTGCACGGCCGGATCCCGGGTCGGCTGGACGGCGACCTGGAACACGGGGCCCGGACCGAGCCGCCCGACTCGTTCGAACAGGTCGAGCACCCGCTCGGGGTCGGCCAGGGACGGCAGCGTGCCGTCGCCCTCCTCGGCGCGCAGGACGGCAATGAAGAGCCGGGCCTTGCTCCCGAAGTACCGGGCGATCAAGGCCTGGTCCACTCCCGCGCGCTCGCCGATGTCCCGCACCGTGGTGCGTTCGAAACCGCGCTCCGCCAGCAACTCGCGCGCGGCCTGGAGCAACCGCTCCTTGCTGCGTGCGGAGTCCCTGCGGTGCGCGGGCTTTCCGGTGCTCATCGACGGAGACGGTCCCTCCTCGTGCGGTCCCCCGCCTGCGACTCTGCCATGACGGGCCGATCGCCGGCGCACGGGGAGTGAGTCGCGTCACGCCGACGCGGACCACTACGAGGTGAGGTAGTAGCGTCTTCGCTTCCCCCCTTGCCCCGTCGCGCGCCGGGCGGAACGGCGGGAGCGCGGACGTCGGCGGATCGCCATCTACTAAGCACCCTCGTATGTACGGGGAATCGGTCGGGCGCCGGAATTCTCTACATTGCTATGTCAGCAAGTGCTGACTTGGCGACCCATCAGGAGATGTGCCCGTGCATCAAGAGGGATTCACGTCCGCGACGACGGGCCCCGATGTCGTCCCGCCTTCCTGGGCGTCCACGGATCCGGAACAGCGCGGAAACCGGTCCCGGCACCGGGCGCATCCGCAGTCCGACGCGGCGCCGGTGCCGCGCGGTCTCACCGGCACCAAGGCGGTGCTGATGCCGGTCGTCACCGTGCTGACCATCGGCCTGGTGTTCGTCTCGGTCTTTCTCGCCGCCTTCCATACGCCGAGGGCCCATCGCCTGCCGATCGCGGTCGCCGCCTCGGACCGGGCGGCGGCACTCTTCGACGTGAAGCTGCAACGGGTGGCGCCCGACGCCTTCCAGGTGGAGCGCTATCAGGACGCGGACACCGCCAGGTCGGCCGTCGAGCACCGCCGGGTGTACGCGGCCTACGTGGACACCACCGGCTCCCCGCGCCTGCTCTACGCGGGCGCCAACGGCCTCGCGGTCACGGCGATGGTCACTCCGCTCGGCCGCGACGCCCACGGGGACACCGGCACGATCCAGGTGCGGGACATCCTTCCGCTGTCGAAGGGGGACAGTCGCGGACTGTCCGTCTTCTACGCCTCCTTCGGGCTCGTCCTCGCCGGATTCCTGTTCGGCCAGATGACGTACCAACTCGCGCCGAGGCTCTCGTTCAGGCAACGAGTGGTCAGCCTCGGGATCTTCGCGGTGGCGGGGGGCCTCGCCACGGCGCTCATCGCGTCGACGATCTTCGATGCGATCCCGGGCTCCTTCCTCTCCCTCGTGGGGGTCATCACGCTCATGGCGGGAGCGGTGGCGGCCGGAACGGTCCTTCTCATCCGTGTCTTCGGCCCCGTCGGTGTCCCGCTGGGCTCGATCTTCATGCTGGTGATGGGCAATGCCACCAGCGGCGGAGTCCTGCCACCCTCCTTCCTGCCGGGCTGGCTCCAGCCGCTGGCCTCGGTGATGCCCGCGGGTGTCGGGGTGCGGGCCATCAACGGCCTTGCGTACTTCCACGACGACGGTGTCGGCAGCGCGGTGGTGATCCTGTCCTGCTGGGTCGTGCTGTGCGTCGGAGCCGTCTTCGGACTCGACCGCATCGCCGCCTCGCCGGGCATCGTGCATGTCGCGCACCGCGGGAAGCCCCCTGCGCACGCCTGATCCCCGCCCGGCGCGGATCGGGCTCAGTGCGTGCCGGGTTCCTCGTACGGGATGCGGCGCAGGTGCAGGATCTCGCCCAGCGTGCCCCATTCGTCGCCGCCGAGCTTGGTCAGCGGCTGGAGCGACCGGCTGTCGGGGCGGCCGCCGACGAGGCAGCCCTCGTCCACGGCCGCTTGGACCACGCGTCCGAAGACCAGCGTGGAGTTGCCCATGCGCAAAGTGGTGTGCGACCGGCATTCCAGTACCACGGGGGAGGCGGCGACCCTCGGTGGACGTACCCGTCGGCTGTCCTCGCGCTCGACGCCGGCGGTCTCGAACTCGCTGATCGACCGGGGCTGGTCGATGGCGGTGGCGTTGATCACCGCCATCAACGGGGCGGGGGAGAAGTTGACGACGAACTCACCGGTGTCCTCGACATTGCGCAGGGAGTCCTTGCGGCCGATCGAGGTGAACTGCACGATCGGCGGATCGGTGCTGGCGATGCTGAAGAAGGAGTGCGGGGCGAGGTTCTCGGTGCCCGCGTCCGTGGTGACCGTGGACACCCAGGCGATCGGGCGGGGCACGACGACGGACGTCAGGAACCTGTAGAAGGAGTCGGTGCTCATCTCCTGGGGGTCGAACTCGACGCGCATGGCGACCAGTATGGAGCCGGACACGTTCCGTCACGGTCAAGACGCGGCCCACGGCGAGGGGTGCGAGGTTCCGTGGCGGACCTCCGTCCGTACCGGCCCTCTTCAGCGCCGGTGTAGTCGGTCCCCCGCCGCCAGGACCGCCCCCGCCAGAGCCTGGGCGGCGGTGCGGGCCGGGCCCTGACGGGGGCCGTGCGCCAGTACGAAGTCGATCTCGCCGAGCTCCGGCAGCCCGGCACGCTCGGGTACGCGCACCAGGCCGGGCGGCACCAGTCCCCGGGCGTGCGCCATCACGCCGAGGCCGGCGCGGGCCGCCGCGATCAGACCGTTGAGGCTGCCGCTGGTGCACGCGATGCGCCAGGCCCGGCCCTGATTCTCGAGGACCTCCAGGGCGCGGGCGCGGGTGATCCCGGGCGGTGGGTAGACGATCAGCGGAACCGGCCGGTCGGGGTCGAGGCGCAGCCGCTCGGCGCCGATCCACACCAGTCTGTCGTGCCAGACCAGTTCGCCGCGCCGGTCCTCGGGTCGCCGTTTGGCGAGCACCAGATCAAGACGACCCGCCGCGAGGCGCTCGTGCAGCGTGCCGGACAGCTCGACCGTCAGTTCGAGGTCGACCTCGGGATGGTCGTACCGGAACGCCTCCAGGATCTCCGGCAGCCGGGTCAGCACGAAGTCCTCCGAAGCGCCGAACCGCAGCCGGCCGCGCAGCCGGGTCCCGGTGAAGAACGCCGTCGCCTGCTCGTGGACCTCCAGGATCCGCCGTGCGAAGCCGAGCATGGCCTCGCCGTCCTCCGTCAGTTCCACGGAGTGCGTGTCCCGGGAGAACAGCTGCCGTCCGGTTGTGTCCTCCAGCCGTCGTACGTGCTGGCTGACCGTCGACTGGCGCAGCCCGAGCCGCCGGGCGGCCTGAGTGAAGCTCAGCGTCTGGGCCACGGCCAGGAACGTGCGCAACTGGGAAGGGTCGTACATCTTCCCCACGTTATCGCGGAGCGCGATAACAGTCAGAGCGGTATACCGGATTCCCGATCGGCGGCCGGAAGAGGACGATGGGGAGGGCACGACCGTGTCCGGCACGGAACGTACAGCGAAGCAATGGAGCACAGTGAAACGCCTGCAGTGGCCGTCGTGGATGCCCGTCGATCCGTTCATCGTCCTGCTGCTGGGAACGGTGGGGCTGGCGGCTCTCTTCCCGGCCCGGGACACGGCCGCCGATGTGGCGTCCGGTGCCTCCACGGCCGCGATCGCCCTGCTCTTCTTCCTGTACGGGGCCCGGCTCTCCACGCGTGAGGCGATCGAGGGGTTCAAGCACTGGCGACTGCACGTCACGGTGCTGGCCAGTACGTTCGTGGTCTTCCCGTTGCTGGGTCTTGCGGCGCGTGGACTGGTGCCGGTGCTGCTGACCCACAGCCTCTTCACCGGACTGCTCTTCCTCACCCTCGTCCCGTCCACCATCCAGTCCTCGATCGCCTTCACCTCGATCGCGCGCGGAAACGTGCCCGCCGCGATCTGCGCGGGCTCCTTCTCCTCGCTCGCCGGCATCGTGATCACCCCGCTGCTCGCCGCCGCGCTGCTCGGGGGCAGCGGCGGTGGCTTCTCGGCGGACTCCCTGATCAAGATCGTTCTGCAACTGCTGGTGCCCTTCGTCGCCGGGCAGGTGCTGCGGCCGTGGATCGGCGGGTTCATCACCCGGCACAAGAAGGTGCTCGGGGTCGTCGACCGCGGCTCGATCCTGCTGGTCGTCTACACCGCCTTCAGCGAGGGCATGGTCCAGGGCATCTGGCACCAGGTGAGCCCGCTCAGGCTGGGCGGACTCCTCGTCGTCGAGGCGGTGCTGCTCGGCGTGATGCTGCTCCTGACCTGGTACGGCAGCCGGGCGCTGGGCTTCGCCCGTGAGGACCGGATCGCGATCCAGTTCGCCGGGTCCAAGAAGTCCCTGGCCTCAGGTCTGCCGATGGCCAGCGTCCTCTTCGGCGCCCACGCCTCGCTGGCCGTCCTCCCGCTGATGCTCTTCCACCAGATGCAGCTCATGGTGTGCGCGGTGATCGCCAAGCGCCGCTCCCGCGACCCCCGGAACGCGCCGGTCGCCATCGCACCGGCCGCGACGTCACGCACGGCGGTCGGTACGGGGGCGCGTTTCCGCTGAGGTTCGCCCGGGCGAGGCGTGCGTAGCACCCAGTGAATTTCGGAGCGTGCCCTGGACCGGAGCCGGCCGAGGACGCCTGCGGCCACGGTGTGCTCCGGCCGTGTGTGTGACCGTAGGCGCCGTGGACGCGCCGAACCACGGCCCTGCCCCCGGGCAGCTTCACCCGGGAGTGGGAGTCGTCGTCGGTGCGCGTGGCGGCGTCGGAGTTCCGTGCCGATCCTGCGTCGAGCGTGGCTCCCGACCTCCGCTTCCGAGCCGCGCGAGCCGTCCCTCGCCGGGAACGTGGCCCGCCTTCCCCGGCGGAGCCGTTCGGCGCGACGTCGATCACTGAACGCGACCGGTTCACGGATATGTTGATCGGGATTTCCGGTACGGACGGCTGACGGGAGATAACGTTCCGTCATGAACGCACCCCTCGCGCTCGACCCAGCGCGCACCGCCCTTGTGCTCGTCGACCTGATGGAGCGCATCGTCGCCCTGCCACTGGAGCCCCGCAAGGGCACGGAAGTCCTCGCCACGGCGGAGGAACTGGCCGGCGTGTTCCGGTCGGCCGGCGCCCCCGTCGTCCTCATCCGTGTCGAGCGTCCCAGCGTGGCCGAGCAGCCGCCGGGCAGCGGCCTGGTGCCCGGCCTGCTCCGGGACGGCGACGTGGAGGTGGTGAAGGGGACGATCGGCGGCTTCCAGGGCACCGACCTGGACGAGCGCCTGCGCGAGCGGGGCATCCGCACCCTGGTTTTCGGCGGCATCGCCACCAACCTGGGTGTGGAGTCCACCGCCCGCGCGGCGGCGGACCTCGGCTACGAACTCGTCTTCGTGGAGGACGCCATGACGGCGTTCACCGCCGCCGAGCACGAGGCGTCGGTCAGGTTCGACTTCCCACGGCTGGGGTCGGTCGCGACCGCCTCCCACGTGCGCCTGACCACCGCATGAGCCTCGGGCGCCCGACCAGCGCCCGACCTCAGACCAGTACCCCGCCGCCGTCCACGACCACCACCGACCCGGTGCTGTAGCCGCCGCGCATCAGGTAGAGGTACGCCTCGGCGATGTCGGCGGGCTCGCCCACCCGTCCCACCGGCAGCGACCCGGCGGAGGACTCGTACAGCCCCTTCCGGTCCTCCTCCGGCAGATCGCGCCACAGATCCGTGCGCACCACGCCGGGGGAGACCACGTTGACGCGGAGGGGGGCGAGCTCCAGGGCCAGGGCCCGGGTCAGCGACTCCATCGCCCCGCACAGGCTCGCCGCCACGGTCGTGCCGGGCATCGGCCGGCGCCCCGCCGTCCCGGTGGTGAGCACCACGGAGCCGCCCTTGCGCATCAAGGGGGCACCCTGTTTGACGGCCGTGTAGGCGCCCCACAACCGGGTGTCGAGGAAGCGCCGGGCCCGGTCCAGGTCCGACTCCAGGAAGCCCTCCATCAGCAGCGACTCACCGGCCGTGTAGACCAGGTGGTCGAAGGCGCCGACGCGCTGGAAGAAGGCGCCCACCGCCGCTTCGTCCGTCGCGTCGAGCACATGGCCCTTGGTGCCCTGCGGCAGCCGCTCCAGCGCCGCGTCCACGCTCTGCTGCCGACGCGAGGCGACCACGATGTCCGCCCCCTCCCGCCCGGCGGCCTCCGCGACGGCGAGACCGATGCCCGACGTACCGCCGATCACGACGATCCGCTGTCCTTGCAGGCTCATGTCGATGTCCCTTCCCTGCTCGACCTCACGTTTGTCCGACGTCGTCCAGCCTGTGGCCCCGGCCGCCCCGCAGTCCAAGACCTCTTTTCGCGGTGGCGATACCCTGAAGGCATCGCCACCGCACGACGGAAGGGGCGGCCATGGATCTGGACCTGCGGAAGGTCCGCTACTTCACGGCGGTCGCGGAACAGCTGCACTTTGGGCGTGCCGCCGAGTCCCTGCACATCGCGCAGCCGGTGCTGAGCCGTCAGATCCGGGCGCTGGAGAAGGACTTGGACGTCCGCCTCTTCGAACGGGACAGTCATGGCGTCAGGTTGACGGCGGCCGGGCGCCAACTCCTCGACGATGCCCGGCATCTGCTGGCCAACGCGGCCGCGACCCGGCGCCGGGTGCTCGGCGCCGCACACGGGCCGCGCCGCCTCGTCGTCGGTTTCCGGGCGGGTGTCGTCGTCACCGGCGCCCTGCGCGCCTTCGGGGCGGTCCATCCGGACGTCGAGGTCAAGGCACGCCGCGTCGAATGGGACGACCAGGAACAGTCGATCCTGGACGGAACCGTGGACCTCGCTTATGTCCGGCGGCCGATCCGCGAGCAGGGCCTGACGCTCGTCGCGCTGTTCAGCGAGGCGCGGGTGGCGATGCTGCCCACGGAGCACCGGCTCGCCGGCAAACAGGAGCTCGCCCTCGCCGACCTGGAGGGCGAGCCGTGGCTGCGCTACTCCGATCCCCGGCCGGGCGATCTGCCGATCCGCACCGTCGAAGAGAAATTCGAGAGCGTGGCGGCGGGCGCGGGCATCACTCTCGTGCCCGAGTCGGTGGCCGAGCAGTACTCGCGCCCGGACATCGCCTACGTACCCGTCCGGGACGCCGAGCCCGACCAGGTGTTCCTCGCCTGGGAGGCCGGCCGTCGCTCAGCCCTGATCGCCGACTTCGCCCGGATCGCTCAGGAACGAAGCTGAGCCGGAGCGCGGGTCAGCCCCGGACTGCCGCGGTCTGCAGCACGATGCGGTCCTCCCCCGCGTACACGTTCATGGAACTGCCCCGCAGGAAGCCGACCAGGGTCAGGCCGGTCTCGGCGGCCAGGTCCACGGCCAGCGACGACGGGGCCGAGACCGCGGCCAGCACCGGGATGCCCGCCATCACGGCCTTCTGGGCCAGCTCGAAGGAAGCCCGGCCCGAGACCAGGAGCACGGCCCGCGAGAGGGGCAGGTCGCCGTTCTGCAGGGCGCGGCCGACCAGTTTGTCGACCGCGTTGTGCCGGCCCACGTCCTCACGGATGTCGAGCAGTTCGCCGTCCTCGGTGAACAGGGCCGCGGCGTGCAGGCCCCCGGTCCGGTCGAAGACCCGCTGGGCCGCCCTGAGCCGGTCGGGGAGGCTCGCGAGCAGCGTGGGGTCCAGCCGGACCGGGGGAGTGTCGGTGATGGGCCAGCGCGCCGTCGTCCGCACCGCGTCCAGGCTCGCCTTGCCGCACAGCCCGCAGGACGAGGTGGTGTAGACGTTGCGCTCCAGTGTGATGTCGGGGATCACCACGCCGGGCGCGGTCCGCACGTCCACCACGTTGTAGGTGTTGGAGCCGTCGACCGTGGCCCCCGCGCAGTACACGATGTTCTGCAGATCGCTCTGCTCGGCCAGCACGCCCTCGCTGACCAGGAACCCCGCCGCCAGCGCGAAGTCGTCGCCGGGGGTGCGCATGGTGATCGCGAGGGGTTTGCCGTTGAGCCTGATCTCGAGTGGTTCCTCGGCGACGAGCGTGTCGGGCCGGGCCGAGACCGCGCCGTCCCGGATGCGGATCACCTTGCGTCGTTCCGTGACTCGTCCCATGTCCTGATCAGCCCCGGTTCTGTACGTGCTGGCGGCCGAAACGGCCCTTGATGCCGAGGTCGCCTTCGGTCACCGGGTGGTCGTGCCGCGAGGTGACCTCGACGATCTCATTGTCCTGCACCCGCGGGGCGGGTCGGCAGCCGCTCCACGGTGGTCGCACACCGTGGTGGTACCCGCTCGCACCGGACCGCGCGCGGCGCCGCGCCCGCCGCCCGGGGCCGGCGGTGCACGGGAGACGGCGCGGACCGGTGCGGGGACCCGGGCCGGGTCCCCGCACCGCGTCGTCTCATGCGGCGCTCCTGAGCGCGAGCAGGTCCGAGATGGCGTGGACGGTGCGCAGGGTGGGCACCTCGACCTTGGTGATCTCCGCCAGTTCGACGACGGCCGCCAGCAGGACGTCGAGTTCGAGCGGTTTGCCGCGCTCCAGGTCCTGCAGGGTGGAGGTGCGGTGGTCACCGACGCGTTCCGCGCCCGCGAGCCGCCGCTCGATGGAGACGCCGACGGTGCATCCGAGGGCCTCGGCGACCGCGAGCGTCTCCTGCATCATGGTCTCGATGACCTTGCGGGTGCCGCCGTGCAGGCACATCTGGCGCATGGTCGCGCGGGCCAGTGCGCTGATGGGGTT
This sequence comes from Streptomyces sp. NRRL F-5122, assembly GCF_001507435.1. Lineage (GTDB taxonomy): Bacteria > Actinomycetota > Actinomycetes > Streptomycetales > Streptomycetaceae > Streptomyces > Streptomyces lannensis. The sequence continues at coordinate 77,929 of NZ_LMWH01000228.1, read as the reverse complement.
GAAGGAGATGTTGCCCAGCAGCTTGAGCCAGATGTCGTTGCGCAGGTCCGGCTCGACGGGGCACTTGAGCCCGCCCGACTGCATGGCCTCGCTGAGTGCCTGACAGCGGTCCGACACACTGCGGTCGGGTTCCCCGATGGAGAACCGGGTTCCTTCGAGGTGGCGGACGACTCCCGGGGCCTCCAGCTCGGTGGCCGCGTAGACGACGCATCCGATGGCCCGTTCGGGCGCGAGCACCGCACTGACCGCGCCGTCGGGGTCCACACTCTCGATGCGATGGCCCTCGTAGGGGCCGCCGTGCCGGTGGAAGTACCACCAGGGGATGCCGTTCTGGGCGGCCACGACCGCCGTGGTGTCGTGCAGGAGCGGCTCGATCAGCGGCCCGCACGCCGCGTACGAGTTGGCCTTCAGGCCAAGGAACACATAGTCGACGGGGCCGACCTCGGCCGGGTCGTCGGTGGCGTGGGTGTGCGCGGTGAAGTCGCCACGTGGGCTGATCACCCGCACTCCGTCCCGCCTCATGGCCGCCAGATTCGGTCCACGGGCGATGAGATGCACATCGGCGCCCGCACGGTGGAGTGCGGCGCCGACATAGGCGCCGATGGCTCCGGCGCCGAGGACTGCGACTTTCACAGGAACACTCCGTTCGGTCGAGGGAGTACCGCGGAGGTGACGCGACGCGTCGAATCATGTCGACGAAATATTGTCTACAGTATGGAGATAGTGCGCGGCAAGGGTTCGCGCAGCGTCCGGAGCGGAGACGGCGACCGTTCGGCGCAGCCTGGATACCGCTCACCGCATACGGTCGACGCGACCGTTTTCAACAACCCGCGGGATTCGTACCGTCCGGGATCATGAGTCCTCCTGTTGCTCCCCCGGGATGGAGCCGTTGGCTGGTTCCGCCCGCCGCTCTTTCGGTCCACCTCTCCATCGGACAGGCCTACGCCTGGAGCGTGTTCAAGCCGTCGCTGGAGTCCGCACTCGACCTCAATGGCACCCAGAGTGCGCTGCCGTTCCAGCTGGCCATCGTGATGCTCGGTCTGTCGGCCGCGTTCGGCGGCACGCTCGTGGAGCGCAACGGACCGCGCTGGGCCATGACCGTCGCCCTGATCTGCTTCTCCTCCGGTTTCCTGATCGCGGCGCTGGGGGCGCAGACCGAGCAGTACTGGCTGATCGTCCTGGGCTACGGCTTCGTCGGCGGTATCGGCCTCGGCATCGGCTACATCTCCCCCGTCTCCACGCTCATCAAGTGGTTCCCGGACCGGCCCGGCATGGCCACCGGCATCGCCATCATGGGGTTCGGCGGCGGCGCGCTCATCGCCTCGCCGTGGTCGGCGCAGATGCTGGAGTCCTTCGGCTCCGACCACTCGGGCATCGCGCTCGCCTTCCTCGTGCACGGACTGTCCTACGCCGTCTTCATGGCGCTGGGTGTCCTGCTGGTGCGGGTGCCGCGCACCGAGAAGCCCGTGGAGGACGGGCCGAGCGCCTTCGAAGGGGTCCAGGTCTCGGCGGCGAGCGCCGTGCGCACCCCGCAGTTCTGGTGCCTGTGGATCGTGCTCTGCATGAACGTGACCGCCGGCATCGGGATCCTCGAGAAGGCCGCCCCGATGATCACGGACTTCTTCGCGGACACCTCCACGCCGGTGTCGGTCTCCGCGGCCGCCGGCTTCGTGGCCCTGCTGTCCGCGGCCAACATGGCGGGCCGTATCGGGTGGTCCTCCACCTCGGACCTGATCGGACGCAAGAACATCTACCGCGTCTACCTGGGCGTCGGCGCGGTCATGTACCTGCTGATCGCGTCGTTCGGCGACTCGTCGAAACCGCTGTTCATCCTGTGCGCGCTCGTGATCCTCTCCTTCTACGGCGGCGGCTTCGCGACGATCCCCGCCTATCTGAAGGACCTGTTCGGGACGTACCAGGTCGGCGCGATCCACGGCCGCCTGCTCACCGCCTGGTCCACGGCGGGCGTTCTCGGTCCGCTGATCGTGAACTGGATCGCCGACCACCAGAAGGAAGCCGGCAAGCACGGTTCGGCCCTCTACGGCCTCTCGTTCATGATCATGATCGGGCTGCTCGTCATCGGGTTCGTCGCCAACGAGTTCGTGCGGCCGGTCCACCCCCGCCACCACATCCCCGCACCACAGGAGGTCGCCGATGGCCGGCGAGAGCAGCCCGCCTGACCGCCGCGCACTGATCGCCCTCTCCTGGGTGTGGGTGGGTGCGCCCCTGTGCTACGGCCTCTACGAACTCGTCCTGAAGGCCAAACAGCTCTTCACCGGTTGAGGCCGAAGGGCCGTACGGGAGACCCCCGGGCGTCCGGGGGTCTGCGGGAAGCCGACAACAGGGGCGTCCCATTCCTGTCGGTTCACGTGCCGTCGTACCGGTGAGTCACTGATCAGACTGTGGATCCCGCTACCCGAGGCAATGAGGGGGATCCGCCCATGACCGGTTCGCGTATCGCCGCCGTCGGCCACTACCAGCCCGCCCAGGTCCTCACCAACGAGGACCTGGCGGGCGTGGTCGACACGAGCGACGAGTGGATCACGAGCCGGGTGGGCATCCGGACGCGCCACATCGCCGGGGCCGACGAGCCCGTCGACGAACTCGCCGCACACGCCGCGGCCAAAGCCCTCGCGTCGGCCGGCCGGGGGCCCGCCGACATCGACCTCGTCGTGGTCGCCACCTCCACCGCCATCGACCGCTCGCCGAACACGGCAGCCCGCGTCGCCGCCCGGCTCGGTGTCCCGTCCCCGGCGGCGATGGACATCAACGTCGTCTGCGCGGGATTCACCCATGCCCTCGCCACCGCGGAGCACGCCCTGCGCGCGGGCGCCGCCACTCGGGCGCTGGTCGTCGGCGCCGACAAGATGTCCGATGTGACGGACTGGACCGACCGTGCGACCTGCGTACTGGTCGGGGACGGTGCCGGTGCGGCCGTCGTCGAGGGGTGCCCTCCGGGCGAGGAGCCCGGGATCGGGCCCGTGCTGTGGGGGTCGGTGCCCGAGATGGGGCACGCGGTGCGCATCGAGGGCACACCGCCGCGGTTCGCCCAGGAGGGGCAGAGCGTGTACCGGTGGGCGACCACCCAGCTCCCGCCCATCGCGCGGCGGGTCTGCGAGCGGGCCGGGACCGCGCCTGAGGACCTCGCCGCGGTGGTGCTGCACCAGGCGAACCTGCGCATCATCGAGCCGCTCGCCGAGAAGCTCGGCGCGGTGAACGCGGTCGTCGCCCGCGATGTCGCGGAGTCGGGGAACACCTCGGCGGCGAGCATCCCGCTCGCGTTGTCCAAGCTGGTGGAGCGCGGGGAGATCTCGAGAGGCGACCGGGTGCTGCTGTTCGGCTTCGGCGGAAACCTCTCCTACGCCGGACAGGTCGTCCGCTGTCCGTGATGGGCCGACCGGTCGGGTGTGACAAGCCCAACTCGCCGTGCCCCTGGCCATGGTGCCCCGTAGACTGTAGACGAAAGACACTGGCCTTCCGGCCACCGCGCCGCCGTTGCCCTGGAGGGGGACCGCGATGTTGTCGACAGGACTGCCGCAGGGAGCGGTGCCCAAACTCGAGCGGCCCGGTCCGCTGCGCGACCGGGTCTACGAGGCGCTGCTCGAACTGATCACCACCCGCGCACTGCAGCCCGGCCAGCACCTCGTGGAGAGCGAGCTCGCCGGGCACCTCGGGGTCTCCCGGCAGCCGGTGCGTGAGGCGTTGCAGCGGCTGAACACCGAGGGATGGGTCGATCTGCGGCCCGCCCAGGGCGCATTCGTGCACGAGCCGACGGAGGAGGAGGCCGATCAGCTCCTGACGGTGCGCACGCTCCTGGAGGCCGAGGCGGCCCGGCTCGCCGCCGCCAACGCGGGCAGCGCCGGCATCGCGGCCCTGGAGGAACTGTGTGCTCAGGGCGAGGGCGCGGTGGCGAACGACGACGTCGACGGGGCGGTCGCGACGAACGCCCGCTTCCACGCGAAAGTGATGGAGCTGGCGGGCAACGCGGTGCTCGCCGAGCTCGCCGGCCAGGTCGACCGCCGGGTGCGCTGGTACTACACGCCGGTCGCCCGTCAGCGCGGCAGGCAGTCCTGGGTCGAGCACCGCGAACTGATCGCGGCGATCGCGGACCGCGACGAACAGCGGGCCACCCAGCTCATGCGCGAGCACACCGAGCACACACGACGGTCGTATCACGCACGGGCCAAGTAACGCCCGACAGCGTCTGACCGGCGGCCGCTTCCGGGGCGCAGGGGCCCCTCCGGGGCGGCCGTCCGTGCTGTTGTACGCGGCCTTGCCGTCGCGGCTTCCGCCTCGCCCCGCGCTTCCACGACCTGGCCGACCAGCGTTCGGGTGCGCGGATCCGCCCGGTGGCGAGAGGCCGGTCGCCGAGTGCGGGCTGCGGTCGCATGCAACAGGGTTGACCTGAAGCGAATCGCCACCCATCGGCCGGACTTGCCCCACGTCGCCGGATCGCTCGTCACCGACCGGGTCCGCGCCTACGACGTGCCGGGTGCCGCAAGGTCTTCGCGGACAAGAAGTCGGGCAGGAACGTTTCCATGTCTTCGCCGCCCTGGCGGAGTTCATCCGCGAACTCAGGGCGGCTACAGGCCCGCCCGGGTCAGCAGCCACTCCATGCGCTCGACGGGAAGGAACGGCGAGGCACCGGCGGCCTCCGCGACGTGCTCCGAGGAGTCGGAGAGGAGTCGGAACAGGGATGGGAGCGGGAGATTGCGGTGGGGAGCGACCGCACGGCGGACGCGGTCTTCGGGGTCGGAGGCCAGCTTCTCGGCGAGTTCCGACGGCAGATTCGGATCGTGGGGGGCGAAGGAGCGGAGCCGGGGTTCAGGGTCGGTGGCGAAGCGGCGCAGTGCCTCTGAGGGGAACGTCAAGACCTCCTCGTTGTCCCACCAGAACGTGAACTTGTCCCGTCGGCGGTAGCGGCGCTCGATGTTCTCGGCGGTCGCGGGATCGACCAGGTGCGGGGCGGTGCGCGGCAAGGTGAGGCGGACGATCTCCTCCTCGTCGTCGAGCAGTCGGGCGACCGCGTCGGCGGGGAGGGCCTTGCTGACGGCTGCTGAGAGTCGGAAGCTGACATAGGGCGAGTCGATGTGCGGCAGCGGATCGGCCGTAACCCATTGCAGGCGCAGGATCCGCAGCTCCGTGGGCGCGGCGACGTCTTGGTACCACTGCAGGACCGTTTCGTCGTCGGCGTCGGGACTCGGGTCGGCCATCGAAAGTGAAAGCTCGTGGACCGAGGTGTGGATCTGCGCCCGCACGTGCTCCGGCGTGTCAGGTCGGGCGAAGACCGTCACCCGGACGCTCAAGGCCGGATCAACGGCAAGGGCATCGCGGACCGACGGCGGTAAGTCGGGATGCCGGGCGAGCTCAGCGCGCACCTCGCTGTCCGCATCACCGGCGAGCTGCTGGAGGGTGTCCGCGTCGAGAACGGCGTGGATCATCGCGCCCGCCCGGGTCACGGGGTCCGCCAACAGCGTCGGTAGCAGGTCCGAGGGCGGTACCGGATGCGGCCGATGGGCGAAGTAGGTCGAACAGGCCGCGGCGCGGACCTCGGCCTCGGGATCGGTCAGCAGGATCCGGCGGACTGCTTCCGGCGCTTGGGTCCAGTGTTTCGCCAGCGCGGCGCGGATCGAGGGGTCGGAGTCAGCGGCGAGGCGGGCCCGGAGGTCGGGCGGCGTGTGATGACCCTGGGCCAGGTACTGACGGACCCGTGGGTCGGGATCGTCGATGAGCTGCTCCAGCATCTCTCTCGGCGCGGTCGCGGCGCGGACGACGAGCGCGGACCGGACCGCCTTGTCTTGATGGGCGGCCAGACGGATGCGAAACCGGTCCGGCAGCCGGTCGTTGAGGGCCAGGCTGTGCAGGAGCCAGCGGTCGTCCATCGCAATGATCTCGGCGAGCATGTCCTCGGTGAGGTCCGGACACCTCGCGACCTTCACCCCGCCCCGCCGCCATGCGAACAGTCGCCGGACCATGGGAGCCGGCAGGGCTGAATTCATCGCCAACCCGTCCATCACCTTGTCGAGGTGGACCGGAGTCAGGGCGTCGGCGTCCGTGCGGCCAGGATGCCAGGCGGACTTCGACGCGAGCTGCCGGGTGGCGGTCGGCATCGATCAAGGCTCGCTCGACGTCCGAGACGCGGCGATGCACTGACCGTGGGGACCAACGTGTCACCACGCCCGGCCTCGGACCCGCCTTTGTCCTGTGAGTGGAGAAAGATTGCGGGAATCCCTGCGCGACTTCTTCCCACTCCCGGCAGTCGCTGCTACGTTCCACTCGAAAGCCCGACACTGGTAGCCGAATTGAGGCGGGGAGGGGCGCGTGAGACGCATGACTGCACGACCGGCGAACGCGCACCAGGCCCGCCTGCTCAAGCTGTTGCGCGACGGAGGACCCAACTCCCGGGCGCAGCTGGGCGATCAGGTCGACCTCTCGCGGTCCAAGCTGGCCGTGGAGGTGGACCGGCTCCTGGAGACGGGACTGGTGGTCGCGGACGGGCTCGCCGCCTCGCGCGGTGGTCGCCGCTCGCACAACATCCGGCTCGCCCCGAACCTGCGTTTCCTCGGTGTCGACATCGGCGCGACCTCGGTCGACGTCGCGGTCACCAACGCCGAACTGGAAGTGCTGGGGCACCTCAACCAGCCCATGGACGTACGCGAAGGCCCGGTCGCGGTCTTCGAGCAAGTCCTGGCCATGGCGGCGAAGTTGCGGGCCACGGGACTGGCCGAAGGCTTCGACGGCGCCGGTATCGGCGTCCCGGGCCCGGTCCGCTTCCCGGAGGGCGTGCCGGTGGCGCCGCCGATCATGCCGGGCTGGGACGGCTTCCCGGTACGGGAGGCGCTCAGCCAGGAGCTCGGCTGTCCCGTCATGGTCGACAACGACGTGAACCTGATGGCCATGGGGGAGCAGCACGCGGGCGTCGCACGCTCCGTGGGCGACTTCCTCTGCATCAAGATCGGTACCGGCATCGGATGCGGCATCGTCGTCGGTGGTGAGGTCCACCGCGGTACGACGGGCAGCGCGGGCGACATCGGTCACATCCAGGCCGTGCCCGACGGACGCCCCTGCGCCTGCGGCAACCGGGGCTGTCTAGAAGCCCACTTCAGCGGCGCGGCACTGGCCCGCGACGCGCTGGAGGCGGCCCAGCAAGGACTGTCGGCGGAACTCGCCTCCCGGCTGGAGACGAACGGCGGGCTCACCGCCGTCGACGTCGCCGCCGCGGCCGCGGCGGGTGATGCCACCTCGCTCGACCTCATCAGGGAGGGCGGCACCCGCACCGGCCAGGTCATCGCCGGCCTGGTCAGCTTCTTCAACCCCGGTCTCGTGGTGATCGGCGGCGGTGTGACCGGTCTCGGCCACACCCTGCTCGCCGCGATCCGCACCCAGGTCTACCGCCAGTCGCTGCCTCTCGCGACCGGCAACCTGCCCATCGTCCTCGGTGAACTGGGCCCGAACGCCGGTGTCATCGGCGCGGCCCGTCTCATCAGCGACCATCTGTTCTCGCCCGCGTAACGGCTCGTCCCGCAAGAGATCCACCAGCACAGCGCCCTGCTCTGCCCTGCCCTGACAACGCCTGCCCGGCACGCGTTCCGCCCTGAAACCGGCTCGCACGCCCGCCGAGGGGAACCCACATGGCACCAGAAACACCGCTGCTCAGCATGTCCGGCATCACCAAGTCGTTCCCCGGAGTACGGGCCCTCGACGGCGTCGACCTCGACGTACGGGCCGGTGAAGTGCACTGTCTGCTCGGCCAGAACGGGGCCGGCAAGTCCACCCTCATCAAGGTCCTGGCCGGTGCGCACCAGCCCGACACCGGCGCGATCCACTGGCGCGGCGAACCCGTCACGCTCCGCTCGCCGATCGCCGCCATGAGGCTGGGCATCGCCACCATCTACCAGGAACTCGACCTGGTGGAGCATCTGTCGGTGGCCGAGAACGTCCACCTCGGCCACGAACCCACCAGTGCCGGCTTCGTCGTACGGGGCAAGGCGGCGCGGGCGTCGACGGCCGCGCTGCTGCGACGGCTCGGCCACCCGGAGATCGACCCGGGGCGCCTGGTCGGGGAGTTGTCGGCCGCCCAGCAGCAGATCGTGTCCATGGCGCGGGCGCTCTCCCACGACGTACGGCTCATCGTGATGGACGAGCCGTCCGCCGCGCTCGACCCGGACGAGGTCGACAACCTGTTCCGCATCGTGGGCGACCTGACCGCCGACGACGTCGCGGTCGTCTACATCTCGCACCGGCTCGAGGAGATCCGCCGCATCGGCGACCGGGTGACCGTCCTCAAGGACGGCCGGGCGGTGGCGGGCGGACTGCCGGCGAAGTCGACGCCGACCCGGGAGGTCGTGGCGCTGATGACGGGACGCAACGTCGAGTACGTCTTTCCCGAGCGGCCCTCCTCGGACCCCACCGGCGAGCCCGTCCTTCAGGTGCGGGGGCTGGCGCGGGACGGCGAGTTCGCGCCGCTGGACCTCGAGATCCGCCCCGGTGAGATCGTAGGCCTCGCCGGTCTCGTCGGATCGGGCCGCTCCGAGGTGCTCGAGACGATCTACGGCGCCCGCAGGCCCACCACCGGCCAGGTTCTCGTCGACGGGCGCCCGCTGCGCCCGGGGAGCGTCCGCGCGGCGGTGCGCGCGGGACTCGGGCTCGCCCCCGAGGAACGCAAGGCGCAGGCGCTGCTCATGCTGGAGTCCGTCACCCGCAACGTCTCGGTCTCCTCCCTGTCCCGCTTCTCGCGCGGAGGCTGGATCGACCGTCGCGCCGAACTCGGCGCCGCACGCGCGTCGACCCGGGAGCTGTCCCTGCGCCCCGACAACCCCGCCGTACCCGTTCGCACGCTCTCCGGAGGCAACCAGCAGAAGGCCGTCCTGGCCCGCTGGCTGCTGCGCGGCTGCCGCGTGCTGCTGCTCGACGAACCGACGCGCGGCGTCGACGTCGGCGCCCGCGCCGAGCTCTACGCGGTGGTGCGCCGGCTCGCCGACGAGGGCCTCGCGGTGCTGCTGGTCTCCAGCGAGGTGCCCGAGGTGCTCGGCCTGGCCGACCGTGTGCTGGTACTGCGCGAGGGACGCGTCGTGCACACGGCGCCCGCCCGCGAACTCGACGAGCACCGTGTCCTCGACCTCGTCATGGAAGGGAGCCCGGCGTCATGACGCAGCCCGTGTCCCCGCCGCGCGACAGCACCGACAAGGTGCCGTCGATCGGCCAACCGTCCGCCTGGCGCGTCCTCGCAGGCCGCGCGGACGTCCGTACCCTGTCCCTCCTGGGGGTGCTCGCCGCACTGGTCCTCATCGGCGGCATCACCAAACCGGACGAGTTCCTCGACACCCGCAACCTCCAACTCGTCCTCACCCAGGCATCGGTGATCGGGGTCGTCACCGTCGGGATGACCTTCGTCATCACCTCGGGCGGGATCGACCTGTCGGTGGGCGCCATCGTCGCTCTCGCCTCCGTGTGGGCGACCACGGTCGCGACTCAGGAGTACGGATTCGCCGGCATCCTCTTCACGGCGATGGTCGTCGGAGTGGGCTGCGGGCTGGTCAACGGCCTGCTCATCGCATACGGCGGCATGGTCCCGTTCATCGCCACACTCGCCATGCTGGCCTCCGCGCGCGGTCTGGCGCTGCAGATCACCGACGGCCGGACGCAGATCGTCACCGTCGACGGGATACTCAAACTGGGCGAGCGCGACTCCTACGTGCTCGGCATCCCGCCGCTCGTGCTGGTCTTCGCCCTGGTGACGGTCATCGGCTGGCTGGTGCTGAACCGCACCACCTTCGGGCGCCGTACGGTCGCCGTCGGCGGCAACGCGGAGGCGGCCCGGCTCGCCGGTATCGACGTACGGCGCCAGCGGCTGTACCTCTACCTGCTGTCCGGGCTGTGCTGCGGCATCGCGGCCTTCCTCCTGATCATCCTGTCCGGCTCGGGCCAGAACACCAACGGCAATCTGTACGAACTGGACGCCATCGCGGCCGCGATCATCGGCGGCACGCTGCTCAGCGGGGGCCGCGGCACCATCGTCGGCTCTGTCCTGGGTGTCCTGATCTTCACCACGATCACCAACATCTTCGCCCTGAACAACCTGCAGAGCGACGTTCAGCAGATCGCCAAGGGCGCGATCATCGTCGCCGCCGTGCTGGTCCAACGCCGTACCGCAAGCACGACCTGAGGAAAGGGTTCACCGCCATGTCACAGCTCACCAGCCGCAGAGGGCTGCTCTTCGGGAGCGCCGCCGTGTCCGCCGGTGCCCTGCTCGCAGGTTGCACAAGCAATGAGACCAAGTCCGAGAAGCCCGCCGGGAACGACCAGCCGGCCGCCGACGACAAGCCCGGCAAGCACGTCACCATCGGATTCGCCGGCCCGCAGGCCGACCACGGCTGGCTCAACGCCATCAACGACAACGCCAAGAACCGTGCCAAGAAGTACTCGGACGTCACGCTGGAGATCACCGAGGGCTCCAACGACACCGCCGCGCAGATCGGCCAGATCGAGACCCTCATCAACAAGAAGGTCGACGTGCTGGTGGTCCTGCCCGCCGACGGCAAGGCGCTCACCCAGGTCGGGCTGAAGGCGATGCGGGCCGGGATCCCGGTCGTCAATCTCGACCGCATCTTCAACACCCCGCAGGCCTACCGCTGCTGGATCGGCGGCGACAACTACGGCATGGGCCTCAACGCGGGCCACTACATCGGCGAGAAGCTCAAGGGGAAGTCGGACGCCCGGGTCATCGAGCTGGCCGGCATCGACAACCTCGAGCTGACCAAGCAGCGCACCCAGGGCTTCGACGACGCCCTGAAGAACTACCCGAACATCAAGAAGGTGGCCCGCCAGGCCGCCGAGTTCACGGTGGAGTCGGGTCAGGCGAAGATGGCTCAACTCCTCCAGGCGCAGCCCAAGTTCGATGCGCTGTGGAACCACGACGACGATCAGGGCGTGGGCGCGCTGCGGGCCATCGAGCAGGCCGGGCGCGACGACTTCCTGATGGTCGGCGGGGCCGGGGCGCTGTCCGCGTTCCAGGCCATCAAGCAGGACAACGGCGTCCTCAAGGCGACCGTCCTCTACCCGCCGACCATGGCCGCCTCCGCGATCGACCTCGCGCGCGCCCTCGGTCAGGGCAAGGGCATCGGCGGCCTCGCCGAGTACGAGATCCCGGCGTCGATCACGCTCTACTCGGCAGTCGTCGACAAGGACAACGTCGACCAGTACATGCCCACCGGCTTCCGCTGACGGGTTCCGCCCGCACCCCCCACGGCTCTTTCACCACGAGGACGAGGAGGACATCCGTATGGGACAGCCGCAGCAGCCGGACGGGACAGAGGGAGAGAAGCCGCCACTTCGCGTCGGCATGGTCGGTTACGCCTTCATGGGCGCCGCCCATTCCCAAGGCTGGCGCACTGTGGGGCGCGTCTTCGACCTGCCGCTGCGGCCGGTCCTGGCCGCGATCTGCGGCCGCGACGGCGCTGCCGTGCGAGCGGCGGCCGACCGGCACGGCTGGGCCGCCGCCGAGACCGACTGGCGCGACCTCGTCGCCCGGGACGACGTCGACCTCGTCGACATCTGCACGCCCGGCGACAGCCACGCGGAGATCGCGCTCGCCGCCCTGGCCGCCGGAAAGCACGTGCTGTGCGAGAAGCCCCTCGCCAACACGGTCGAGGAGGCCGAGGCAATGGTGGAGGCGGCTGAAGCGGCGCGCGCCAACGGCCGGTTGGCGATGGTCGGCTTCAACTACCGGCGCCTGCCCGCCACCGCCCTCGCCCGGAGCATGGTCGCCGAGGGCAGGCTCGGCACCCTGCGGCACGTACGCGTGACCTACCTCCAGGACTGGCTGGTCGACCCCGGGTTTCCGCTGACCTGGCGGTTGAGCAAGGAGCACGCCGGCTCGGGCGCCCTCGGCGACCTGGGCGCCCATATCGTCGACCTCGCCCAGTACCTGGCGGGGGAGCGGCTGGCCGGGGTCTCCGCGATCACCGAGACCTTCGTGCGGGAGCGTCCGCTGCCCGAGGGTCCCACGAGCGGCCTCTCCGCAGTATCGGCCGGCGGCACCGGAGCCGTCACCGTGGACGACGCGGCCCTGTTCACAGGACGCTTCACCTCCGGTGCCCTCGCCTCCTTCGAGGCCACCCGCTACGCCACCGGGCGCAAGAACGCCCTGCGCATCGAACTCAACGGGGAGCGCGGTTCGTTGGCCTTCGACCTGGAGCGCCTCAACGAACTGTCGTACCACGACGGCACCGAGCCGGGCGCACACGCCGGCTTCCGCCGCATCCTCGTCACCGAACCCGACCACCCCTACCTGGACGCCTGGTGGCCGCCGGGCCACGGCCTCGGCTACGAGCACAGCTTCGTCCACCAGGCCCGCGACCTGGTGCACGCGATCGCCGCGGGCCGCACCCCCGAGCCGTCCTTCGCCGACGGACTCCAGGTGCAGCGGGTCCTCGCGGCGGTGGAGGAGAGCGCCCAGAAGAACTCCGTCTACACCCCGACAGCGGTCTGAGGAGGCCTTGGTCATGCCGCGCACTTTCACGCTCTTCACCGGCCAGTGGGCGGACCTTCCGCTGGAGGAGGTCTGCCGGCTGGCCCGCGACTTCGGCTACGACGGACTCGAACTCGCCTGCTGGGGCGACCACTTCGAGGTCGACAAGGCGCTCGCGGACCCGTCGTACCTCGCCTCGCGCCACGAACTGCTCGACAAGTACGGCCTCAAGTGCTGGGCGGTCTCCAACCACCTGGTCGGCCAGGCCGTCTGCGACGCCATCATCGACGAGCGTCACCAGGCCATCCTTCCGGCGCGCATCTGGGGTGACGGCGACGGGGAAGGCGTACGGCGACGGGCCGCAGCCGAGATCGCCGACACCGCCCGTGCCGCCGCGGCCTTCGGCGTCGACACCGTCATCGGCTTCACCGGCTCCGCGATCTGGCACCTGGTCGCCATGTTCCCGCCCGCCCCCGAGACGATGATCGAGCGCGGTTACGAGGACTTCGCCGAGCGCTGGAACCCGATCCTGGACGTCTTCGACGCCGAGGGCGTGCGGTTCGCGCACGAGGTCCACCCCAGCGAGATCGCCTACGACTACTGGACGACACAGCGGGCGCTCGAGGCGGTCGGCCACCGGCCCGCGTTCGGGCTGAACTTCGACCCCTCGCACTTCGTCTGGCAGGACCTGGACCCGGTCGGCTTCCTGTGGGACTTCCGTGAGCGGATCTACCACGTCGACTGCAAGGAGGCCCGCAAGCGCCTCGACGGCCGCAACGGCCGCCTCGGCTCCCATCTGCCGTGGGGAGACCCGCGCCGCGGTTGGGACTTCGTGTCCGCCGGGCACGGCGACGTCCCGTGGGAGGACGTCTTCCGGATGCTGCGCTCCATCGACTACCAGGGCCCCGTGTCCGTCGAATGGGAGGACGCCGGCATGGACCGGCTCCAGGGCGCCCCCGAGGCCCTTTCGCGCCTGAAGGCGTACGACTTCGAGCCGCCGTCGGCATCCTTCGACGCGGCGTTCGGCAACTGACCGCTTTTCCGCTTTTCCGCATCTCCGGGATGACGGCGCATCCCGGCGTCAGCACCCGCCCCGTACAACCGGCCCCTTTCTGGAGGCACTCGTGCACGGGAACGACCGCATCATCGGCACCGACAGAATCGAGACCCACAGACGACGCCGCCCGTCCCTGCGCAAGGCAGTCGCCCTCCTAGGCGGCGCACTGCTGGCAGGCGCGTCCCTCACCCTCACCGCACCCCAGGCCGGCGCAGCCGTCACCGACCGGGGTGCCGTCGCCGCCGAGGACTTCCAGCAGGTCACCCTCGCCAAGGGCGAGGCGGAGGTCGGCGAGCCCATGTCGCTCGCCGTCCTCCCGGACCGCTCCGTCCTGCACACCTCGCGCGACGGTGAACTCCGCCTGACCGACGCGGCGGGCAACACACGCCTCGCCGGCAAGCTCGACGTGTACTCGCACGACGAGGAAGGCCTGCAGGGCGTCGGCGTCGACCCGCACTTCACCGACAACCGCTTCATCTACCTCTACTACGCGCCCCCGCTGAGCACACCCGCGGGCGACGCCCCCGAGAACGGCACCGCGGCCGACTTCACGCCTTTCGACGGTGTGAACCGGCTGTCCCGTTTCGTGCTCAAGACGGACGGCACGCTCGACCCGGCCAGTGAGAAGAACATCCTCGAGGTCAAGACGTCCCGCGGCATCTGCTGCCACGTCGGCGGTGACATCGACTTCGACGCGGCCGGCAACCTGTACCTGTCGACGGGCGACGACACCAACCCCTTCCAGTCGGACGGCTACAACCCGATCGACGAGCGTTCCGACCGCAACCCGGCCTTCGACGCCCAGCGTTCGGCCGGCAACACCAACGACCTGCGCGGAAAGATCCTGCGCATCAAGGTGAACGACGACGGCTCGTACTCCATCCCGGACGGCAACCTCTTCCCGCCCGGCACGGACAAGACCCGCCCCGAGATCTACGCGATGGGCTTCCGCAACCCGTTCCGCTTCAGCGTGGACAAGGAGACCGGCATCGTCTACGTGGGCGACTACGGTCCCGACGCGGGTGCCGCCGACCCGAAGCGCGGCCCCGGCGGGCAGGTCGAGTTCGCCCGGGTCACCGGCCCCGGCAACTTCGGCTGGCCGTACTGCACCGGCGACAACGATGCGTACGTCGACTACGACTTCGCCACCGGGACGTCCGGCGCGAGCTTCGACTGCAACGCGCCGAAGAACAACTCGCCGCACAACACGGGTCTGACGGACCTGCCCCCCGCCCAGTCCGCCTGGATTCCCTACGACGGCGCGTCCGTGCCCGAGTTCGGCGACGGCTCGGAGTCCCCGATGGGCGGCCCGGTCTACCACTACGACCCCGCTCTTGACTCGCCGGTGAAGTTCCCCGAGGCCTACGACGGCAACTTCTTCGCGGGTGAGTTCGGGCGCCGCTGGATCAAGCGGATCGTCAGCGACACGGACGGGAACGTGCAGTCGATCAACCCCTTCCCGTGGACCGGCACTCAGGTGATGGACATGGCCTTCGGGCCCGACGGCGCGCTCTACGTCCTCGACTACGGCACCGCCTGGTTCGGCGGCGACGACAACTCGGGTCTGTACCGCATCGAGAACGCGACCGACGGCCACTCGCCGGTGGCGCAGGCGGCGGCGAGCAAGACCTCAGGTCAGGCACCCCTGAAGGTGGCGTTCTCCTCCGCGGGAAGCAGCGACCAGGACGGTGACGCGCTCACCTACAGCTGGGACTTCGGTGACGGAAGCACGTCGACCGCCGCCAACCCCTCCCACACGTACCGGAAGAACGGGACCTACACGGCGACCCTCACCGCCAAGGACGGCGACGGCCGGACCGGCGGCGCGAGCGTGCAGATCGTCGTCGGCAACACGGCACCGAAGGTGACCGTCGAACTCCCCCAGGACGGCCAGCTGTTCAGCTTCGGTGACGCCGTTCCGTTCAAGGTGAAGGTCACCGACCCGGAGGACGGCAATAGCGTCGACTGCTCGAAGGTCACGGTCAACTTCGTCCTCGGCCATGACACCCACGGCCACCCGATCACCTCGGCCAACGGCTGCTCCGGCACCATCCAGACCACCGCCGACGGCGGTCACGACGAGGACGAGAACATCTTCGGCGTCTTCGACGCGCAGTACACGGATGGTGGAGGCGGCGGACAGGCCCCGCTCACCTCGCACGACCAGAGCGTCGCCCAGCCGCGGCACCGCCAGGCCGAGCACTTCGGCACCTCCTCCGGCATCTCGGTGATCACGAAGGACACCGCGCACGGCGGCAGGACGGTCGGCGACATCGACAACGGCGACTGGATCTCCTTCACGCCGTATGTCCTGAGCAACGCCAAGAAGATCACGGCGCGTATCTCCTCCGGCGGCGCGGGCGGCACCCTCGAGGTCCGCGCGGGCTCGGCGAAGGGGACCCTGCTGGGCAAGGCGACCGTACCGGTGACGGGCGGCTGGGAGAACTTCCAGGACGTCAGCGCGAACCTGTCCCGCGCCCCGAAGGGCACGACCACGCTCTACCTGGTCTTCAAGGGGAGCACCGGGTCCGGCGCCCTGTACGACGTCGACGACTTCACGTTCACGACGAGCTGAGGAGGGGAACCATGCACGCGACCGGCAGACTGACGACCGCCGTTGTGGGAGCGGCCCTGCTGCTCGGCTGTGTCTCGGGGCCCGCCGCCTCGCACTCCGCCGACGGCAAGCGCGTACTGGTCTTCTCCAAGACCGCCGGCTTCCGGCACGACTCCATCCCGGACGGTGTCGCGGCGGTGCGGCAACTCGGCGGGACCGGCGGCTTCGCCGTCGACGCCACGGAGGACGCGGGCGCCTTCACCTCGAAGAACCTCAAGCGCTACGACGCGGTGGTGTTCCTGTCGACGACGGGAGACGTGCTCGACTCCGCGCAGCAGAGCGCCTTCGAGGGCTACATCAGGCACGGCGGCGCATACGTCGGTATCCACGCGGCCGCCGACACCGAGTACGACTGGGAGTTCTACGGCGGCCTCGCCGGCGCCTACTTCCAGTCGCACCCGGCGATCCAGCAGGCGAAGGTGGACGTGGAGGACCGCGCCCACCCGGCGACCTCGGAGCTGGCGCAGACCTGGGAGCGGACCGACGAGTGGTACAACTACCGCTCCAATCCACGGGAGAGGGCCCACGTCCTCGCCTCGCTCGACGAGTCGTCGTACACCGGCGGCACCATGAACGGCGACCATCCGATCGCCTGGTGCCAGAACTATCAGGGCGGCCGCGCCTTCTACACCGGAGGTGGCCACACGA
The DNA here is from genome assembly GCF_001507435.1 of Streptomyces sp. NRRL F-5122. GTDB lineage: Bacteria > Actinomycetota > Actinomycetes > Streptomycetales > Streptomycetaceae > Streptomyces > Streptomyces lannensis. The sequence continues at coordinate 61,141 of NZ_LMWH01000228.1, read as the reverse complement.
AGGAGTCCTACACCGACCCCGCCTTCCTCGCGCACCTGCGGGGCGGGATCGGCTGGGCGATCGGCGACGCCCAGGCGGACTGCCGCCCGGAGAACGGCTACCGGCCGCTCTTCGACGGTACGGCCGAGTCGCTGTCCGGCTGGAAGCAGGCGGGTCCGGGCTCCTTCACTCTCGACGACGACGGCACCCTGACGTCGTCGGGCGGTCTGGGCATGCTCTGGTACGCCGCGTCGGCCTTCTCCAGGTACTCGCTGAAGCTCGACTGGAAGACGGCCGGTGACGACAACTCCGGTGTGTTCGTGGGCTTCCCGCCCTCGGACGACCCGTGGTCGGCCGTGGACAACGGCTACGAGGTCCAGATCGACGCCACCGACGTACCCGAGAAGACCACGGGGTCCGTCTACGGCTTCCGCTCCGCCGATCTGAAGAAGCGCGACCGAGCGCTGAATCCGCCGGGGGAGTGGAACACGTACGAGATCCGCGTGGAGGGCGAGCACCTCCGCGTGTGGCTCAACGGCGTCAAGATCAACGATTTCACCAACACCGATCCGGCGCGGAGCCTGCGCGACGGACACGTCGGCATCCAGAACCACGGATCCGGCGACGAGGTGTCCTTCCGGGACATCCGCATCAAGGAACTGCCCGCCAAGGGCAAATGAGCGGCGGCGGGCGGGAGACGCCGGACTCCCGCCCGCCGTCTTCCTCCCGACCTGCCGAGGTTCGCAACGCAAGGAGGCTGCCCATGTCCGCGTCCCCTTCCCGAGCCCGTGCCGGTGTGTGGCTGATCGGTGCCCGCGGCTCCGTCGCCACGACCGTCGTCGCGGGGTGCGCCGCCGTCAGTGCGGGTCTGCACCCACCCACCGGCATGGTCACCGAGACGTCCGTGTTCGCCGCCTCGGGGCTTCCGGCGCTGTCGTCCCTCGTCTTCGGCGGCCACGACACGGTGGACTGCCCGCTGCCCAAACGCGCGGAGGCACTGGCGGCCGGCGGAGTGCTGCCGCCCGGTCTGCCCTCGGCCGTCATGGCCGAACTCGCCGCCGCCGACCGTGAGATCAGGCCGGGCGGTCCCGACCCGGCCGACACGCGGAGCCAGGAGGAGCTGATCGCCGCGTTCGCCGGGGACATCGACGACTTCGTGCAACGGCGCGGCCTCGAACGCGCGGTGGTGGTGAACGTGGCCTCCACCGAGCCGTCCGCCACCGGTGACGCGCTGCCGCCGAGCTCGCTGTACGCGGCGGCCGCGCTCAGGGCGGGCTGCCCGTACGTGAACTTCACCCCCTCGACCGGCCTGCACCATCCGGCCCTGGAGGGCACCGCGGCCGCGAGCGGACTGCCGTACGCGGGCCGCGACGGCAAGACCGGGCAGACACTGCTGCGGTCGGTGCTGGGCCCGATGTTCGCCCAGCGGGCCCTCGCGGTGCGGGCCTGGTCCGGGACCAACCTGCTGGGCGGCGGCGACGGCGCCTCGCTGGCCGACCCGGACGCGGCCGCCGCCAAGAACGCCGGCAAGGAGAGGGTCCTCGCCGACACTCTCGGCACATCCGTCGAGGGCGAGGTGCACATCGACGACGTCCCCGCCCTCGGCGACTGGAAGACCGCCTGGGACCACGTCGCCTTCGACGGCTTCCTCGGCGCGCGCATGGTGCTCCAGACCATCTGGCAGGGCTGCGACTCGGCGCTGGCCGCACCGCTGGTGCTCGACCTGGCGCGGCTCGCGCTGCGCGCCCACGAGGCCGGTCTGTCCGGCCCCCTGGAAGAGCTCGGCTTCTACTTCAAGGATCCGATGGGGCGCGGACCTTCGGCGCTCGGGGAGCAGTACGCGGCGCTGGCCGGCTTCGCGGACCGGTTGCGGGAGACGGGCGCCGAAGAGGGCCCGGAGGGACCGCGATGAGCCATGGCGACACGGCCACGGACCCGGTCGACGCACCCGGCGCTCGCAGGGTCGGCGGCGGCCGGACCGGACTCGGAGCCTGGGCCGAACTGCTGCGCCTGCCCGCCCTGTTCACCGTGCCCGGAGACGCACTGGCCGGTGCGGCCGCGGTCCCGGCGGCCCCGGGTCGCCGCACCGCCCTGGCCATCGGCTCCTCCCTGTGCCTGTACGAAGCGGGCATGGCCCTCAACGACTGGGCCGACCGGGACGAGGACGCCCTGGAACGCCCTCACCGCCCCCTGCCCTCCGGACGTATCGCCCCCGCCGCCGCCCTCACCGCCGCCTGCGCCCTCACCGTGGCAGGCCTCGCCCTGGCCCGCTGCGCCGGCCGTCCCGCGTTCCGGGTCGCGGTCCCGCTCGCGGCCACCGTATGGGCGTACGACCTGGGCCTGAAGCGCACACCGGGCGGCCCGCCGGCGATGGCGGCGGCACGTGGCCTGGACGTGCTCCTGGGGGCGGCGGCCACCGGGGGCCACATCCGTCCGGCCCTCGCCCCGGCCGCCCTCCTCGGCAGTCACACGCTCGCCGTCACCACCGTGTCCCGCCACGAGACGCGGGGCGGCTCACCCCTGTCCGCTCTGGCCGCACTGGTCACGACCGGGGCGCTGACCCGGCTGCTGCCACGCCGGGGGGCAGGGGCCACCGCCGCGGGGACTCCGGCACCCCCCACGGGCACCCTCGGCGCGGCGCTCGCCGCCGCCTATGCCGCGACCGCCGCCCGGCCCTACCTCCACGCCACCCTGAATCCGTCACCCCCGCTCACCCAACGCGCCGTGGGAGCCGGCATCCGCGCCACGATCCCGCTCCAGGCGGCACTCGCGGCCCGCTCCGGGGCCCCGGTCAGCGCGCTGCTCACCGCGGCCCTGGCCCCTCTCGCCGCGAAGTTCGCGAGGAAGGTGAGCGTGACATGACTCCCGGACCTGGCGCGCTCCGCTTCGGTTACGGCACCAACGGCCTCGCCGACCTCCGTCTCGAGGACGCCCTCGCGCTGCTCGCCGACCTCGGCTACGACGGCGTCGGACTGACCCTCGACCACATGCACCTCGACCCGCTGGCTCCCGACCTGGCCTCCCGCACGCGCAGGCTCGCCCGCCGCCTGGAGACCCTCGGCCTGGAGGTCACCGTCGAGACCGGTGCCCGCTATGTGCTCGACCCGCGGCGCAAACACGGTCCCTCCCTCCTGGACGCCGCCCCGGACGACCGTGCCCGCCGCGCCGACCTGCTGTCACGGGCCGTCCGGATCGCCGCCGAGCTCGGCGCCCACGCGGTCCACTGCTTCAGCGGCACCGTCCCGGAGGGATGCGACGAGGACACGGCCTGGAAGCGGCTCACTGAGGGGCTCACCCCCGTCCTCGAGGCCGCAGCCACCGCGGACGTCCCTCTCGCCGTCGAACCCGAACCGGGCCATCTCCTCGCCACCCTCGCCGACTTCCACCGGCTGAGGGAGGCTCTCGCGGACCCCGAACACCTGGGCCTCACCCTCGACATCGGACACTGCCAGTGCCTGGAGCCGCTGCCTCCCGCGGACTGCGTACGTGCGGCCGCCCCCTGGCTGCGGCACGTCCAGATCGAGGACATGCGCCGGGGCGTGCACGAGCACCTCCCCTTCGGAGAGGGCGACATCGACTTCCCGCCGGTCCTCGCGGCCCTGTCGGACGCCGCCTACCGGGGGCTGACCGTCGTCGAACTGCCCCGCCACTCCCACGCCGGGCCCCACCACGCCCAGCTCTCCCTCCCGTTCCTCCGCACAGCGGCGGCGGCCGCCACCACCCACAGGCCGGTCGCCACCCCCACCCATGGCGCGCCCTCCGCCACCCCCGATGGGAGCTCCGCATGACCCACCCCCACGCCGCCCCGGGCACCCCCGCGTCCGGTGCCGCCCTCGCCCGCACCCCACCGGAGGAACTGCACGCCCGACTCGGCACCCACCTCGACGCAGGCGCCCGCGCCTGGCTCGACCGGTCACTCGACGAGGCCGCCGCCCACCCCGGCGCCCACGGCCCCATCTCCGTCTGGGAGTTGCGCCTCGCGGAGGCCGGACGCCGCTGCGGTCCCGTACACGCCGACGCGGCTCGTGTCCTCATCCTCCACGCGGCCCGCGCCGACACCACGGCACTCACCCGGGTCTACCGGCAGGGCACCGCCGACGAGCGGCGCGCCGTCCTGCACGCCCTGGCCCACCTCGTGCCGGGCCCCGAGGCCCTTCCGCTCGTCGAGGACGCGCTGCGCACCAACGACACGCGGCTGGTGGCCGCCGCCGTCGGCCCGTACGCGGCCCGGCATCTCGCCGCCCACCTCTGGCGGCACGCCGTCCTGAAGTGCCTGTTCACCGGCGTGTCCGTCGCCGGTGTGACGGACCTCGCGCGGCGCGCCCGCGGTGACGCCGAACTCGCCCGCATGCTGCGCGACTACGCCGCCGAGCGGACCGCCGCGGGCCGCCCCGTGCCGGAGGACCTGCACCGCGTCCTCGCCCTTACCGAGTCCGCGCCCACTCCGCCCCCCGCGGACGCCCCCCACGGCAAGGAGTCCTGATGCGCATCTTCGACCCCCACATCCACATGACGTCGCGGACCACGGACGACTACGAGGCCATGTACGCCGCGGGCGTCCGCGCCGTGGTCGAACCGTCCTTCTGGCTCGGCCAGCCCCGCACCTCTCCCGCCTCCTTCCTCGACTACTTCGACTCCCTCCTGGGCTGGGAACCCTTCCGCGCCGCCCAGTACGGCATCGCCCATCACTGCACCCTCGCCCTCAACCCGAAGGAGGCGGGCGACCCGCGCTGTGGACCGGTCCTCGACGAACTGCCCCGGTACCTCGTCAAGGACCGGGTCGTGGCCGTCGGCGAGATCGGCTACGACTCGATGACCCCCGCCGAGGACACCGCTCTCGCCGCACAGCTGCAGCTCGCCGCCGATCACGGGCTGCCCGCGCTGGTCCACACCCCGCACCGCGACAAGCTCGCCGGCCTGCGCCGCACCCTCGATGTCGTGCGGGAGTCCGCACTGCCCCCGGACCACGTACTGGTCGACCACCTCAACGAGACCACCGTCAAGGAGGCCAAGGACAGCGGCTGCTGGCTGGGGTTCTCCGTCTACCCCGAGACCAAGATGGACGAGGGGCGGATGGTCGCGATCCTGCGGGAGTACGGGCCCGAACGGGTCCTGGTGAACTCCGCGGCGGACTGGGGCAGAAGCGACCCGCTCAAGACCCGCAAGGTCGCCGACACGATGCTCGGGGACGGCTTCACCGAGGACGAGGTCGACCGGGTGCTGTGGCGCAACCCCGTGGCGTTCTACGGGATCAGCGGCCGGCTCGACCTCGCTCCCGCCGGCACGGCGGCGACCCACGAGGGCAACTCGATCCTGCGCGGCGGGGAGTGAGGCATGCGCTTCCGCCACCCGGACGGCTCCACGGTCCATCTCGCCTACTGCACCAACGTCCACCCGGCCGAGACGCTCGACGGCGTCCTCCTCCAACTGCGCGACCACTGCGAGGCGGTGCGCCGTCGCCTCGGCAGGGACCGCCTGGGCATCGGCCTGTGGCTCGCCAAGGACGCCGCCCGGGCGCTGGTCACCGATCCGTCCGCGCTGCGCCGACTGCGCACCGAACTCGATCAGCGGGGCCTTGAGGTCGTCACCCTCAACGGATTCCCGTACGAGGGCTTCGGCGCCGAGGAGGTCAAGTACCGCGTCTACAGGCCGGACTGGGCCGACCCCGAACGCCTCGACCACACCACCGCCCTCGCCCGCGTCCTCGCCGGGCTGCTCCCCGACGACGTCAGCGAGGGCAGCATCTCCACGCTGCCGCTGTTCTGGCGTACCGCAGCGGACGAGCGGCGGGCGCAGGCGGCCCGCACCGCCCTGCGTACCCTCGGCGAGCGCCTCGACGCCCTGGCGGAGTTGACCGGACGATCCATCCGCATCGGACTGGAGCCGGAACCCGGATGCACCGTCGAGACCACCGCGGACGCCATCGCCCCGCTGACCTCGATCGCGCACGAACGCATCGGCGTCTGTGTCGACACGTGCCACCTCGCCACCTCCTTCGAGGATCCGCACCCGGCCCTCGAGGCGCTGCGGCGGGCCGGTGTACCGGTGGTCAAGACCCAGCTGTCGGCGGCCCTGCACGCCGAGCACCCCCACCTCCCCGAGGTCCGCGAGGCCCTCGCCGCGTTCGACGAACCGCGCTTCCTGCACCAGACGCGCACCGTGACCGACTCCGGCCTGCAGGGCACCGACGACCTCGGTGAAGCGCTGCGGGGCGACGTCCTGCCCGACGGATCGCCCTGGCGCGCCCACTTCCACGTACCGCTGCACGCGGCCCCCGCCGCCCCGCTCACCTCGACACTCCCCGTGCTGAAGGCGGCACTGACCCGGCTCGTCGGGGGCCCGCACCCCCTCACCCGTCACCTCGAGGTCGAGACCTATACCTGGCAGGCCCTCCCGCCCGAGCTGCGCCCCCGGGCCCGCGCCCGGCTCACCGACGGCATCGCCGCCGAACTCATGCTCGCCCGGGACCTGTTGACCGACCTCGGCCTGAAGGAGCTGCCATGAGCACCCACCGGACCGACAAGGACCCCACCCCGCTCCTTGTCCTGGACGTCGTGGGCCTCACCCCCCGCCTCCTCGACCACATGCCGCACCTGAAGGCGCTGGGCAGGTCCGGCTCGCGCGCCCCGCTCGGCACCGTCCTGCCCGCCGTCACCTGCGCCGCCCAGTCCACCTTCCTCACCGGGGCCATGCCCTCCGAGCACGGCATCGTCGGCAACGGCTGGTACTTCCGCGAGCTCGGCGACGTACTCCTGTGGCGACAGCACAACGGTCTCGTCTCCGGCGACAAGTTGTGGGACGCCGCCCGTCGTGTGCACCCCGGCTACACGGTCGCCAACATCTGCTGGTGGTACGCCATGGGCGCGGACACCGACATCACCGTCACACCCCGCCCGGTCTACTACTCCGACGGCCGCAAGGAACCGGACTGCTACACCAGGCCACCGGCCCTGCACGACGAACTCACGGACAGACTGGGCACGTTCCCCCTGTTCCACTTCTGGGGTCCCGGTGCCGACCTGGTCTCCAGCCGCTGGATCATCGACGCGACCCGGCACATCCTGCGCACCCGCCGCCCCGACCTGGCCCTGTGCTACCTCCCGCACCTCGACTACGACCTCCAGCGGTTCGGCCCCGACGACCCCCGCTCGTGGCAGGCGGCGGCCGACCTGGACGCAGCCGTGGCCCCGCTCCTCGACGAGGCCCGCGCCGAGGGGCGTACCGTCGTCGCCCTGTCCGAGTACGGCATCACCCCTGTGGACCGGCCGGTCGACATCAACCGTGTCCTGCGCCGCGCCGGACTGCTCGAGGTGCACACGCAGGACGGTATGGAGTACCTCGACCCGATGGCCTCCCGCGCGTTCGCGGTCGCCGACCACCAGATCGCCCATGTCTACGTACGTCGCCCGGAGGATCTGGAGGCGACCCGGGCCGCGCTCGCGGACCTCCCCGGCATCGAGCGGCTCCTCGACGACGAGGGCAAGAAGGCCCATCATCTCGACCACCCCCGCTCCGGCGAGCTCGTCGCCGTCGCGGAGCCGGACGCCTGGTTCACGTACTACTACTGGCTCGACGACGCCCGTGCCCCCGACTTCGCGCGACTGGTCGAGATCCACCGCAAACCCGGCTACGACCCGGTCGAGCTGTTCATGGATCCGCTCGACCCCTATGTCAAGGTCAAGGCGGCGACCGCCCTGGCCCGCAAGAAGCTCGGCATGCGCTACCGCATGGCGGTCGTGCCCCTCGACCCCGCGCCCATCCGCGGCAGCCACGGCCGCCTTCCCATGAGCGACGACGACGGTCCGCTCATCCTCTGCTCCACCCCCCGCGCCGTCGGTGACCGCGTCGCGGCCACGGACGTGAAGTCACTCCTGCTCGCCCTGGCGGGGCTCGCCCCGTCACCGCACGAGAGCCCGCGGGCCGCGAGCGCCGACCAACCGGACCACCAGCCCTGAGAGAGGCACCCGTGAAGGACATCCACGAAACAGCCCACGACACCGATGAATCGCTGCGCCGCAGCCTGGGTATCGGCCGGCGCCGCTTCCTGAGCACCTGCACCGCCGTCGCGGCGGGCGCGATCGCCGCCCCGGCCTTCGGTGCGGGGCCCGCTGTGGCCGCGCCGACGGCACCGGCCGGGAAGGGCGGCAGAGGCCAGGCGCTCGTGCCCGCCGACAAGCGCGGCATCATCCTCTACACGGTGCGGGACGCCACCGGCCGTGACCCGCTCTCCACCACCCTGCCCTCCGGGTTCCGCGAGGTGTTCAAGCAGCTCGCCCGCTTCGGCTACAAGCAGGTCGAGTTCGCCGGCTACGGACAGCACGCCAACGCGCCCGGCGGGGCCAACCTGGAGTCCGTCGAGGGCGCCCGGCTGCTGCGCCGCTGGCTGAACGAGTACGGGCTGCGGGCGCAGGGCAACCACGGCTTCATCCCGAGCTCCTGGCCCCTGACGAAGGAGGACCTGGACACCTTCAAGAAGCACCTCGAGATCGCGAACATCCTCGGCATGGACCACATGGGCACCGGAGGCGACCCCACCGGCAGCTCCTACCGGGCGGACTGGGACGTCGCCGCCGACAAGTGGCACCAGTTGGGCGAGATCGCCCGCAGGGCCGGGCTCAAGCTCTACACCCACAACCACGACGCGGCGTACGGCTTCCTGCTCGACGGCGGGCCGCTCGACGCGCAGGGCCGCCCGACCCGCAGCTCCGGCATCCGCAAGCTGGAGTACTTCCTGTCCATCACCGACCCGAAGCTGATCTGGCTGGAGATGGACATCTACTGGGCGCACGTGGCCCAGTACAAGTTCCACACCTACACCGCCCACGACGGCTCCACGCGGGAGAAGGTCTTCGACCCGGCCGGCCTGGTCACCCGTCACAACAAGCGCTACCCGCTGTTCCACGCGAAGGACGGCGTGGTCAACACCACCAACGGACAGGGCTACGACATGGTCCCGTTCGGCACCGGTGTCATCGACTACACGACGTTCTTCTCGCGGGTCGGTGAGCGCAACTACCACAACCCGATGGTGGAGCAGGACAACGCGCCCAGTTCCACCGACCCGGGCCAGTCGCTCGAGCACGCGCGGATCGGCTACGACAACCTGGCCGCTCTGCGCAGGAAGTAGCGCCGGTTCCGGCGGACCCCGGACGCACCAGGAGGCCCCTCCCCGAAAAACCGGGGGAGGGGCCTCCTCACGTGCCGGGAAACCGTCAGCTCGCGGGCTGCGCCTGCGGGGCCGCGGTCACCTGCCGGTCCCGTCCGGGCTGCCGCAGCAGCAGTGCGATCGCCGCCGCCACCATCGACACACCGCCCGCCAGCGCATAGGCGCCGTTGTAGCCCCAGGCCGCGACCACCATCGAGCCGAGGCCACCGCCGAACAGGCCGCTGATCAGCTTGCCGCTGTAGACCAGGCCGTAGTTGGTGGCGTTGTAGTTCTCACCGAAGTAGTCCGGGGTGAGGGCCGCGAACAGCGGATAGAAGGCGCCGCCGCCGAAGCCGGAGAGGAAGGCGAAGAACAGGAACAGTGCCTCGCTCTTGACGTCGCCCGCCCAGATCACACCGAACTGGGCGAGGCCCAGGACGAGGATGACCATCACCAGCGTCGGTTTGCGGCCCCACTTGTCGGACATCCAGCCGACGACACCGCGTCCGATGCCGTTGATGACCGCCATGACACCCATGGAGGACGCCGCCACCAGCGGGCCGAAGCCCACTTCCTTGGCGAAGTCGACCTGGAAGGAGATACCGAAGATGGACACGCCTGCGGTCAGCACGATGGACAGCCACATCAGGGGCAGCATGCCCGTCCTGATGGCCTCCTTCGGGGTGAACTGCTTCACCGCCGGGGGGTTCTTGGACAGGCCGGTCCCGCTCTTCTGCCCCGAGGAGTAGGTCAGCGGGTCGATGTCCGCAGGCCACCAGTTCTTCGGCGGGTCCTTGAAGAACATCGCGCAACCGAAGACGACGATCAGGATGTAGCAGCCGATGAGGTCCAGGACGCGGTGGTAGTTCGCGGTGTCGAAGGCGTAGTTGAAGATGAAGATGAAGGGCAGGGAGCCGTACGCGAATCCGCCGTTGACGAAACCCGTGCGCGCGCCGCGTCGTTCGGGGAACCACTTGCCGACCATGTTGATGCACGTCGCGTAGACCAGGCCGGAGCCGACACCGCCGATGACGCCGAAGCCGAGGATGGCGAGCCACACGTTGTTCATGTGGGACAGGGCCAGGAAGCCCACGACACACATCACGGAGCCGATGTACATCGCCGCCCGAGCGGTCAGGATGCCCTTCTCCCGCATCCAGCCGGCCGGGAAGGCGATACCCGCCTGGAAGAAGACCCAGACGCTCAGGATCCAGAACGTGTTGCTCTGCGTCCAGCCGTGCGCGTGGGACAGGGTGTCCTCCGCGGAGCCGTACGCGTACTCGAAGACGCTGATGGCCATCATGGCGATCCACGGCAGGTACACCATGATCTTGCGGGAGTGGCCGAGGATGTCGCGGTCGGTCTCGCCGATGCGATAGAGCCGGCCGTGGCTGTCGGTCACTTCACGGTAGGGACGGTTCGCGGCGTCGGGTCCGGCCGACGAGCTGTTGGTCGCTATGGGGTCTGCCGTCATGATCAGGCCATCTCCTCGCCGAGCGGCTGCGAATTGGGGACGATGCGCCGGGCGTTGGGCCTGCCCGGGGCCTTGAGGAAGAGCGCCAGAACCGCGGAGGCCAGGCCGATGCAGCCGGCCAGGACGAAGGCGCCGTGGTAGTCCCAGGCACCTACGACGACCGAGCCCATGCCGGAGCCGACGAGGCCCGAGATCAGCTTGGAGCTGTAGACCATGCCGTAGTTGCTGGCGTTGTTGTTCTCACCGAAGTAGTCCGCGGTCATGGCCGCGAAGAGCGGGAAGATCGCTCCGCCGCCGAAGCCGGAAACCATCGAGCAGAACAGGAAGAACGGCATGCTGCCCATCTGGCCGGAGACCAGCACGCCGAACTGTGCGGTGCCGAGCACGATGCACACGATGATCAGCGTGTTGCGGCGCCCGTAGCGGTCCGATATCCAGCCGATGACACCGCGTCCGGTGCCGTTGACGATGGCCTTCAAGGACATCGCCGTGGCAACGATGCCGCCCGCGAAGCCCATGTCCTTGCCGAACGGGACCTGGAAGGCGATGCCGAAGATGTTGATGCCGGCCGTGCACAGCAGGCAGAACCACATCATCCACAGCACCGGGGTGCGTGCGGCCTCCCGCGGCGTGTACTGCTTGATCGCCGGCGGGTTCTTCTCCAGGGCCCGGCGGATGCGGGGGTCGTCTGTCGCCTTCAGCGGGTCGACGGTCGCGGGCCACCAGTTCTTGGGCGGGTCCTTGAAGAACCAGCCCGCGGAGGCCACCACGAGGCACAACCCGACACCCACCGTGGCGAGCACCGTCTGGTAGTTGCTCAGGTTCATGTACGACGTGAACAGGAACACGAACGGCACGGACCCGTAGGCGAATCCGCCGTTGACGAAGCCCGTCTTGCCGCCCTTGCGTTCCGGATACCACTTGCCGACCATGTTCACGCAGGTCGCGTAGACGAGACCGGCGCCGATACCGCTGCACATGCCGAAGCCCAGGTAGGCCACGATCACGTTCGGTGCATAGGCCAGCGAGACGTAGCCCAGCATCGTGCCGACCGCGCCGATCAGCATGGCCGTGCGGGCGGGCAGCTTGCCGCTCTCCCGCAGCTGACCGGCGGGGAAGGCCACGGCCGCCTGGAAGAACACCCAGACGCCCATGAGCCAGAAGATGTGTCCACTGCTCCACAGATGAGCCTCGTGGAGCGTGTCCTCGGCCGATGTGAACGCGTACTCGGCGGAACTGATGCCCATCATGCCCACCCAGGGCAGGATGACCATCCACCTCCGTGGTCGGCCCATGATGTCGATGTCCGACTCGCCGACCCGGTACACACGACCGTTGCGGTCCGCCACCTCCCTGTAGGGGACGGACGCCGAATAATCCGTGGTTGCCATTGCTCAGTACCCCTTGCGTCGAAAGATCTGGCCAGCGCCCCCTGTCCAAATGCCTTTCGTGCGCGCACGGGCCCGGGGCACGGCCGACGCGCACCGTCGGCCGTCCCCGCATCTGTCACGTCATGACCCGCCCCCCAACGCCCGCCCGTCTCCCGCCACGGCGGAAGAGCCCGCGGCCCTCAGCCGCTCCGCGGCACGCGCCCAGCGGTACTTGGCGCCGAGTACGGCCACCGGCTTCTCGGTCGTGTAGGGGTAGGCCACGACCCCTCGCTCGTAGAGGTACTGGCAGGCCTCCTCGACCTCGACGTCACCCGCGAGCGACGCGACCACCGGCTTCTCGACGCCCCGCTCACGGAACTCGGCCACCACGCGTGCCGTGAGTTCGGCGAACACCATGGGCGGGGTCACGATGGTGTGCCAGTAGCCGAGGACGAGCGCGTGGATGCGCGGGTCCTCCAGGCCCAGCCGGATCGTGGCCTCGTACGTCGACGGCGGCTCGCCACCGGTGATGTCCACCGGGTTGCCGGCGGCGCCGAAGGGCGGGATGAACCTCCTGAAGGAGGCGTCGAGGTCGGGCGGGATCTCCATCAGGGACAGGCCGTTGTCGGTGACCGCGTCGGAGAGCAGGACACCGCTGCCGCCGGCACCGGTGATGATCACGACGTTGTCGCCCTTCGGGGCCGGCAGCACCGGCAACGCGCGCGCGTACTCCAGCATGTCGTTCAGCCCGGGAGCCCTGATGACGCCGGCCTGGCGGAGGATGTCGTCGTACACGGCGTCGTCGCCCGCGAGCGCCCCGGTGTGCGAGCCGGCGGCCCTCGCGCCCGCGGCCGTGCGGCCTGCCTTCAGCACCACGACCGGCTTCTTCGGCACGGTCGCGCGTGCGGCGTCCACAAAGGCGCGCCCGTCCTTGAGGTCCTCCAGGTGCATCGCGATGCACTCGGTGTGCGGGTCCTCGCCGAACCACGTCAGCAGGTCGTCCTCGTCCAGGTCCGACTTGTTGCCGAGCCCCACGATCGCCGACACACCTGTCCTGGTGGTGCGGGCGAAGCCGAGGATGGCCATCCCGATGCCACCGGACTGCGAGGTCAGCGCCACTCCGCCCTTCACGTCGTAGGGCGTGCAGAACGTGGCGCACAGATCGTTCCAGGTCGAGTAGTAGCCGTAGATGTTCGGCCCGAGCAGTCGGGTGCCGTGACGTTCGGCGATCGCCACGATCTCGGCCTGCAGTTCGTGCTCGCCGGTCTCCGCGAACCCGGAGGGAATGAGAACGGCATTGGGGATCTTCTTGCGTCCCACCTCTTCCAGCGCGGCGGCCACGCGCTGGGCGGGGATGGTGAAGACCGCCACATCCACCTCACCGGGAACGTCCGTGACACTCTTGTACGCCTTGCGGCCGAGAATGTCATCGGCCTTGGGGTTCACCGGATGGATCTCCCCGGAGAAGCCGCCGTCGATGAGATTGCGCATGACCGAATTGCCGATCTTGCCCGGCTCGTTGGAGGCACCGATCACGGCCACGGAGGACGGCTGCATCAACCGGCGCATGGATGTGAGGATCTCGGCGCGTGTGTAGCGGCGGCGTTGCCGCGCCGGTGCGTCGGAGAGGATCACACGGATGTCGGCCGCCATCGCGCCTTCGGGGGTGGCGATCACCGGGTTGAGGTCCACCTCGGCGATCTCGGGGAAGTCCGCGACGAGTCGGGAGACCCGGCGGATCTGTTCCGCGATCGCCCACCGGTCCACGGCCGGCAGGCCGCGCACCCCGCGCAGGATCTCCGCCGAGCGGATCGAGTCCAGCATGGACAGCGCCTCGTCGGCGTCGAGCGGAGCGAGCCGGAAGGTGACGTCCCTGAGCACCTCGACGAGCACGCCGCCGAGGCCGAAGGCCACGACCTTGCCGAAGGTGGGGTCGGTCACCGCGCCGACGATGACCTCCTGGCCCTGCGGCAGCAGTTCCTGCACCTGGACGCCCTCGATACGGGCACCGGCGTCGTAGGCCTTGGCGTTGGCGACGATCTCGTGGAAGGCGGCGCGCACGTCCGCGGCGCCCTCGACACCGACCCTGACCCCGCCGGCGTCCGTCTTGTGCAGGATTTCGGGCGAGACGATCTTCATGACGACGGGCCCGCCGAACCTCGCCGCGTGCGCCACCGCCTCCTCGACGTCCGTGGCGAGTTCCTCACCCGGTACGGCGATGCCATAGGCGTTCGCGATCACCTTGCCCTCGGGCGCGGTGAGCGCGGTCCGTCCCTGTGCCCCCACGGTGTCGAGGAGCGATCGCACCCTCAGCACCCGGTCCTCGGCCATCACGTCAGATCACTCCGTTCGACTTCAGCAGACGCAACTCCTCGTCCCCCAGGCCAAGTTCGCCGATGTAGATCTCTTCGTTGTGCTCGCCGAGCAGGGGTGAACCGGTCACCTCGACAGGGGAGTCGGAGAGCTTCAGCGGGCTGCCCACGGTCTTGAACTCGCCCCGCTCCGGGTGCGGCACGGTGACGACCATCTCGTTGGCGACCAGCGAGGCGTCCTCGATGATCTCCTTGGTCGACAGGATGGGCCCGCACGGGATGTTGTGGGCATTGAGCCGCTCCAGCACCTCCCACTTGGGCAGCGTCGAGGACCACTCCTCGATCAGCTGGAACATCTTGCCGAGCTTGGGGAGCCGCGCCTCCGGCGTCGCCCACTCGGGGTCGTCCGCCAGTTCGGGGCGGCCGATGAGCCGGCTGAGCGGCTGCCAGCCGACGGGCTGGACGATGACGTACACGTAGTCATTCGGCCCGCCCGGCGCGCACTTGACCGCCCAGCCGGGCTGACCGCCCCCGGACGCGTTGCCCGAGCGCGGCACCTCGTCGCCGAAGTCCTCGTTGGGATACTCGGCGAGCGGTCCGTGCGCCAGACGCTGCTGATCCCGCAGTTTGACCCGGCACAGATTCAGCACGGCGTGCTGCATGGCCACGTTGACCCGCTGCCCACGCCCGGTGTGCTCCCGCTGGAGCAGAGCGGCCAGAATCCCCGCCACGGCGTGCACGCCCGTACCGGAGTCCCCGATCTGGGCCCCCGTCGCGAGCGGTGGCCCGTCCTCGAACCCCGTGGTGGCCATCGAGCCGCCCATGGCCTGTGCGACGACCTCATAGGCCTTGAAGTTGGTGTACGGGCCCTCGCCGAACCCCTTGATGGAGGCGTAGACGATGCGCGGGTTGATCTCCCGGATGCGGTCCCAGGAGAAGCCCATGCGGTCGACCGCGCCCGGTCCGAAGTTCTCGACCATGACGTCGGAGCGCCGGATCAGCTCGGTGAGGAGCTGCTTGCCGCGCTCGGTCTTGGTGTTGAGCGTGATGCTCCGCTTGTTGCAGTTGAGCATCGTGAAGTAGAGGGAGTCGACGTCCGGCAGGTCACGCAGCTGCTTGCGGGTGATGTCACCGGTCGGCGCCTCCAGCTTGACGACGTCGGCGCCGAGCCAGGCGAGCAACTGGGTTGCGGAGGGCCCGGACTGAACGTGGGTCATGTCCAGGACACGGATGCCTTCGAGAGCCTTTGTCATGTCAAGCGCTCCTCACTTGTCCACGGTCTGGTTCGGGATTCCGGGGGCGTACGCGTGCGGGTCGATCCGTACGTCGAGCAACGAGGGCTTCCCGGACGCGCGGGCGCGCCGCAGGGCGGGGGCGATGTCGGCCGGGTCGCGGACCGCTTCGCCGTAGCCGCCCAGCATCCGCGCGAAGGTGTCGTAGGGGAGGCCGGTGAGCGGGGCGCCTGCCCCGGCGGGCTCCCCGTCGCGTCCGGCCCGTTCGGCCCGAGGGGGCGGGTTGGCCGCGGAGTTGTCGGCGACGACGCCTATGAAGGGGAGGTCGAGGCGGACGAGGGTCTCGAAGTCCCAGCCGGTGACGGACAGGGCTCCGTCGCCGAAGAGGGCGACGACCTCCTTGTCGAGCCGGGCGCGCTTGGCCGCGAGGACGAAGGGGATGCCCACGCCGGGCGTGCCCGACGGGCCTGGATCCAGCCAGTGGCCGGGTGACCGTGGCTGCACGATCTGCTCGGAGCACAGGGCGATGCCCCCGCCGTCGGTGATGCAGAGGGAGTCCTCGGTGAGGAAGTCGTCGATCTCGTGCAGCAGCCGGTACGGGTGGATGGGCCGGGCGTCCGACCGCAACTGCGGCAACCGCCTCTCGTACGCCGTTCGTTCCGCGGCGCGCAGTTCGTCGAGCCATTCCTTGCGCCGGTACGCCCCGTCGCCGGTACGCCCCGAGGCGGCCTGTGCCACGGACGCAAGGACCTCTCCGGCGTCCCCGACGATCGCGGGGCCGAGGTCCTGGTGCGCGCCGACGTTCCGGGGGGCGTGGTCGATCCGCACGACGGTCGCCTGCGGGCCCGGTCGCTCTCCTCGTCCCCGCGGGACGTCGAAGGGTGCGTCCCCCACGACGACGATGACGTCGGCGTTGGCGAGGGCGTAGAGCCGCGACAGCCGGAAGTGGTGCGGATCGCCCGGCGGCAGGGTGCCGCGGGCCGCGCCGTCCGTGTAGGCGGGGATGTTCAGCGAGCGGACGAGCGTGACCGCGGCATCGGTGGCCCGTGTCGTCCACACCTGACGGCCCAGCAGGATCGCCGGCCTCTCGGCGTGCACGAGCAGGTCGGCGAGTCGCTGGACGGTCCCGGGGTCGGCGGCCGGGCGCGTCGGGGCGCGGTGGAGCTCGTCCTGCGAGACGTGCGGCGCCGCCGACGCCGCCCCGGCGTCAAGGACATGGAGCGGTATCTCCAGGTAGGAGGGTCCGGGCTCGCCGTGGTGACACGCGCGCAGCGCCGTCGACACCTCCTGCACCGCATGCGCCGTGTCCACCACGCTCGCCGCGTACTTGGTGAAGGACGCCGGCATGCCGATGCGCGCCAGATCCTGCCGTGTTCCCCTGCCGTCCCCGGGGAGTGCGCCCTGGACGCCGATCAGCAGCAGCGGTGACTGTGCACGCGAGGCGGTGGCCACACCGGGGAGTGCGGCGGCCGTACCGGGTCCCGCGGTGACGGCGGCACAACCGGGGGTGCCGGTGATGCGCGCATGTGCGTCCGCCGCGTGGGTCGCGGCCTGCTCGTTGTGCAGGTGCACGACCTCGATGCCCTCGTCCACGCAGCCTTCGTGGAGGCCGCCGATGCGGCTGCCGCGTGAGGTGTGGACGACCTCGACACCCTGCGCCCCGAGCGCCCTGGCGATCACGCGCCCACCGGGGACGAGCTGCCGGTTGAAGCCGTCGGACATGGCGAAGCCCTCTCCCTTCGTAGGGTCGGAACGAGCGGGGCGGTACATTGCATACAGTCGACGAATACTGTATGAAGCTTGTTATCCCGCATCCGATGGGCGGTGTCCAGGGGGCGTGCGGCACTTTTCAGTCATCGTCAGTTCCGGACTCGCGATGGCGTCGCGAAGACTTCGCAGACAGGAGCCGAAATGGACCTGTACGAACATCAGGCAAGGGCCCTCTTCCAGGAGTACGGCATCGTGGTGCCGAGGGCCGAGGTCACGGACTCGCCCAAGGAGGCACGCGAGATCGCCCGCAGGCTGGGCGGCAGGGTCGTCGTCAAGGCGCAGGTGAAGACGGGCGGCCGTGGCAAGGCGGGCGGTGTCAGGCTCGCCGCCGACCCGGCCGACGCCGAGCTCACCGCACGCCGGATCCTCGGCATGGACATCAAGGGGCACACGGTCGGCAGGGTGATGGTGGCCGAGCCGGTCGACATCGAGCGCGAGTTCTACGTGAGTTACGTCCTCGACCGGGCCGCGGGACGTTTCCTGGCGATCGCGTCGGCGGAGGGCGGCACGGAGATCGAGGAGGTCGCCGCCGTCCGGCCCGAGGCGGTGGCGCGTGTGCCCATCGACCCGGCCGAGGGCGTCACCTCGTCCAAGGCCGGCGAGATCGCCGAGGCGGCGGGTCTGCCGACGCAGACCGTGGACGTGCTCGTACGGCTCTGGGAGGTCCTCGTCCGCGAAGACGCCGTGCTCGTCGAGGTCAATCCGCTGGTGCGTACCGAACAGGGGCGCATCCTCGCGCTCGACGGCAAGGTCACGCTCGACGACAACGCCCGGTTCCGGCAGGCGCGATGGGGCGCGCAGGACGCGGAGCACGACGACCCGCTGGAGGCGGAGGCCGCCGCCAAGGGCCTCAACTACGTCCGGCTGGACGGCGAGGTGGGCATCATCGGCAACGGGGCGGGCCTCGTCATGTCGACGCTCGACGTGGTCGCGGGCTGCGGCGCGCGTCCCGCGAACTTCCTCGATATCGGCGGCGGCGCCTCCGCCCAGATCATGGCCGACGGGTTGTCCGTCATCCTCTCCGACCCGTCCGTGAAGTCGGTCTTCGTGAACGTCTTCGGGGGCATCACCGCCTGCGACGCGGTGGCCGACGGAATCGTGCAGGCGCTGGATGCGGTGCAGCTGACCAAGCCGCTGGTCGTCCGCCTCGACGGAAACAACGCCCCCCGGGGCCGGGCGCTGCTCGAGGAGCGCGCGCATCCGTACGTCCAGCAGGTCAGCACCATGGACGGCGCCGCGCGCCGGGCCGCCGAACTCGCCGCAGCCGACTGAAGGAGCCCGCCATGGCCATCTACCTCACCAAGGAGAGCAAGGTCCTCGTCCAGGGCATGACCGGCGGCGAGGGCATGAAGCACACCCGCCGCATGCTCGCGGCAGGCACGGAGGTCGTCGGCGGAGTCAACCCGCGCAAGGCGGGCAGGACCGTGGACTTCGACGTCCCCGAGCGTCTGAACGGCCTCGCGGGTGCTCCCAGTACGGTCCCCGTGTTCGGCTCGGTGCGCGAGGGCATGGAGGCGACCGGTGCGGACGTGACCGTCGTCTTCGTACCACCCGCCTTCGCCAAGGCCGCGGTCATGGAGGCCGCCGACGCCGGCATCGGCCTCGCGGTGGTCATCACGGAGGGCATCCCGGTCCACGACTCGGTCTCCTTCACCGCGTACGCCGCGTCGAAGGGCACCCGGATCATCGGACCCAACTGCCCCGGCCTGATCACCCCCGGTCAGTCCAATGCCGGCATCATCCCGGCGGACATCACAAAGCCCGGCCGCATCGGCCTGGTGTCGAAGTCCGGCACGCTGACGTACCAGCTGATGTACGAACTGCGCGACATCGGCTTCTCCACCTGTGTCGGCATCGGCGGTGACCCTGTCGTCGGCACCACCCACATCGACTGCCTCGCCGCCTTCGAGGCGGACCCCGACACCGATCTGATCGTGATGATCGGCGAGATCGGCGGCGACGCCGAGGAACGGGCCGCCGCGTACATCCGCGACCACGTCACCAAGCCCGTGGTCGGCTACATCGCGGGGTTCACCGCACCCGAGGGCAAGACGATGGGGCACGCCGGAGCCATCGTGTCCGGCTCCTCGGGCACCGCGCAGGCGAAGAAGGAAGCGCTGGAAGGGGTAGGAGTGAAAGTGGGCGGTACCCCGACCGAGACGGCGCACCTGGTACTCGCACTGCTGGAAGAGGGACGTGACGTCACTCATAGTTGACGTGAGGTGACTTACAGGTGTTCCGGCACCTGGCTAGCGTCCAGGTACGACGTTCGCGTACGGGCATGTGTGATCACTGTCGATCATGTGCGCGGACGAGCCATGCATCCCCCGCCCCCGACTGTGCACCGAGAGCGGAGCAACCCGATGGCACCCACCCTCACCCTCAAGCCCGGTTCGTCCTGGGCCGACGCCTGGCAGCGCTGCCTTGCCGTCGCCCCCGAGGCCTTCCGGGACGACCGCGTCCTCAATCTCTGGGGCTCCTCCTGGCAGGCGGACGGCCGGGCCCTGCCCGCCACCAGTCCTGTCGACGGCAGCCCCATTGCGGGTCCGCCCCGCCTGGACCGGGCGACCGCGCGCCGCGCCGTGCAGTCCGCGCTCGACCAGCACCGCGCCTGGCGCCATGTGCCACCGGCCGAGCGCCGGGCCCGTGTCGCCGCGACCCTCGACGCGCTCACCGAACACCGCGAGCTACTCGCCCTTCTCCTCGTCTGGGAGATCGGCAAGCCCTGGCGGCTGGCCCAGGCCGACGTGGACCGAGCCATCGACGGCGTGCGCTGGTACGTCGACGGAATCGAACCGATGATCGGCGACCGAGTCCCGCTGGACGGCCCGGTCTCGAACATCGCGAGCTGGAACTACCCGATGAGCGTCCTGGTCCACGCGATGCTGGTCCAGGCCCTGGCAGGCAACGCGGTCATCGCCAAGACCCCGACCGACGGCGGTGTCGCCTGCCTGACCCTGGCCTGCGCGCTGGCCGCACGCGAGGGCATCCCCGTCACCCTCGTCAGCGGCAGCGGCGGCGAGCTGTCCGAGGCCCTGGTGCGAGCGCCGGAGATCGGCTGCGTGTCCTTCGTCGGCGGCCGCGACACGGGCGCCGCGGTGGCCACGGCGGTCGCCGACCTCGGCAAGCGGCACATCCTCGAACAGGAGGGCCTCAACACCTGGGGCATCTGGAACTACTCGGACTGGGAGTCGCTCACGGCGGTCATCCCCAAACTCTTCGACTACGGCAAGCAGCGCTGCACGGCGTATCCCCGCTTCGTCGTCCAGCGCGAGCTGTTCGACGAGTTCCTCGCGGCCTACCTGCCGGCCGTCCGCACCCTCAGGGTGGGCCACCCGCTGGCGGTGGAGCAGGGGGACGACCCCTTCCCCGGCCTCGACTTCGGCCCGTTGATCAATGCGGCCAAGGCCAAGGAGCTCAACGACCAGGTGGCGGAGGCGATCGACCGCGGCGCGGTTCCCCTGCACCGGGGGCGGACCGAGGACGCACGCTTCCTGCCGGGCCAGGACACCTCGGCCTACGTCCACCCGGTCACTCTGCTGAACCCGCCCCCGTCCTCCCCTCTGCACCACGCGGAGCCGTTCGGCCCGGTCGACACGATCGTCCTGGTCGACACGGAGGCGGAACTGCTGGCGGCGATGAACGCCTCGAACGGCGCTCTGGTCGCCACGCTCTCCACGGACGACCGTGAGACGTTCGACCGCCTGGCCCCGCAGATCCGCGCCTTCAAGGTCGGCCACGGCAAGCCCCGCTCGCGCGGTGACCGCGACGAGCTCTTCGGCGGCTTCGGCGCCTCCTGGCGCGGCGCGTTCGTCGGCGGTGAACTGCTGGTGCGCGCGGTGACGCAGGGGCCGGCGGGGGAGAAGCTGCCCGGGAACTTCGCGGAGTACCAGCTCATGCCGTGAGCCCGGGCCGGGCGGCATTCGCTTCTTGTGTCCGCCGCCCGGCGACGATCTCGTCGGCCAGCCATCGGGCCACACCCTTCGGGTAGGGCCGCGGCAGGTTCAGGACGATGTGATTCATCCCGGCCGCGACGAGCGCGTCGACAGTGGCGCGTGTCGCGGCCGGGTCGTCGTACGAGACGAGGACCTGCACCGAGCGTGTGATCTCGCGCGGGTCCCGTCCGAGGTCGGCGCAGTGGGCGTCCAGCACCCGCCCGCGCTCGGCGATGAATTCGACGCCGTTGTGCGGCGGGCCGGGGACGTTCCAGATGTCGGCGTGCTCGGCGACCACCCGCAGCAGGCGGGTGCCCCAGCCGCCGATCAGCAGTGGCGGCCCGGGGCGCTGCACGGGCTTGGGCTCGCACCGGGTGCCCTTCAGCCGGTGGTGGCGCCCGGAGAAGTCGAAGACGTCCTCGGTCCACATCCGCCTCAGGATCCGCACGGTCTCGTCGAGCCGGGCGACTCCTTCGGCCGGCGGGACCAGGGCGAGCCCGTACGCCTCGTACTCGGCGACCGCCGGGTTGTCGCCGGGGATTCCCCCCGCCCCCGCGGGCTGGCGTGTGCCGCCGGCACCGATGCCCAGCACCAGCCGCCCGCCGGAGATCACGTCCACGGTCGAGGCCATCTTGCCGAGCACCGCGGGCGGGCGGATCCGATTGCTCGTGACCAGCACACCGAGCCGTAGCCGCTCGGTCTGCGCGGCCAGGGCGGCGAGCAGGGTCCAGCTCTCGTGCGCCTGTCCGTCCTTCGGTCCGACGAGGGGCAGCAGATGGTCCCAGAGCCAGGCGTCCTCGATCTCGGGAACGGCGTCGGCCTCCCGCCAGACGCGGCGGATGTCGTCGTAGGAAACATGCATGGGCGCGGTCTTGATGCCGAAACGCACAGTCGTCATGACCGTCAGCCTAGCCAATCATCAGGGTGGCTGACCATCAGGAATGGATACAGTTCTGGCCATGGCTGATGAGCGCACCCCCACCCCCCTGGAGTCCCGGCTCGGCTATCTGCTCAAGCACGCCCAGCTGCGGCTGACCCGTGCCTCGGCCGAGGCGCTCGCCCCCGTCGGGATCGACGGCCATGAGCTTGCGGTCCTGGTGGTCCTCGCCGGCGCGGAGCCGCTCTCCCAGATCGAGGTCGCCGCGCGCCTCGGCGTGGACCGCACCACCATGGTCGTGCTGATCGACACCTTGGAGGAGCGCGGTCTGGTGCGGCGCAGACGCAGCGAGCACGACCGACGCAAGAACATCGTCGAGCTGACCGAGGACGGCGCGGAGTGCCTGCGCCGGGGGGAGGAGGTCCGCCGGACGGTGGAGCGGCGCTTCCTCGCTCCACTGGACGAAAAGACGGCCGCCACCCTCGTTCACGCCCTGCGGTTGCTGGCGGCGGAGGGTGTCGACGACTGACCCGGGTGGCGCGGAAACGCAGGTGAAGGGCGCTCCGAAACCTTGGTATTGTTGTCCGTGTCGCCGCGGGGAAGACCTCCGGCAAGGCGGCAGACACCTGGTCCGGGTGGCGGAATGGCAGACGCGCTAGCTTGAGGTGCTAGTGCCCTTTATCGGGCGTGGGGGTTCAAGTCCCCCCTCGGACACAGACCATATCCCCAACTTGTGCGGGTCGAGGGTTTCCTCGGCTCACACGAGTTGTTTTCCGGACTCGAACGTCAGTTTGAGCCCAAGGTTCTGGTACACGTCCGCCTTGTTCTGCGGATCGGCTTCCGCGAGGACGTCTCGGATGGGTCCCAGCTGTTTGATCATGGACCGAATCTCGTCCTTGGTCATTCCTTGTTTCTTGGCGTTCTGCTGCTTCTACGCCGCGGCTTCGGCGCGACGCGCCTGGACCTCGGCGATCCAGCCGGCGACCACCTTGGGGTCGGCCCCGGCTTCGAGCGCATCGCGGTAGCGGGCGAGCTTCGTGTCGCAGTCTGCGACCACGCGGCTGACGTCTTTTGCAGAGGGGGCCGGGGCGGTGTCGGACTGTGCGGTGTGCATGAGCGAGATCGTTTCCTCCAGCCGGTGCGGTGCGAACGCCAAGGCAAGCCAACGATCGAGGGGTGGAAGCAGGTCCTGTTCGGGCAGATACACGTTGCGCGGATGGACGATGT
The DNA here is from genome assembly GCF_001507435.1 of Streptomyces sp. NRRL F-5122. Taxonomy (GTDB): domain Bacteria; phylum Actinomycetota; class Actinomycetes; order Streptomycetales; family Streptomycetaceae; genus Streptomyces; species Streptomyces lannensis. The sequence continues at coordinate 37,820 of NZ_LMWH01000228.1, read as the reverse complement.
TGTTGGCAAGGGCATATGAGGGGCCCCGAAGTTCCCGGACAGGCACCCAATAGGGTTGTCCTGAACGAGGAAACGAGGAAGAAGTGGCGCCACCCAGTAAGTACTCGCCGGAGTTCCGCGAGGAAGCCGTCCAGATCGCGTTGTGGTCAAGCAAGACGATATCCGAAGTCGCCCGGGAACTTGAGCTGAACTCGGAGACCCTACGCGGCTGGGTGAAGAAATACCAGAAGCAGCAGGAACCAGCCCCCGATGCGGAACTGACGGTGAACGAGCGGGCGCGCCTGAAGGAACTCGAACGACGTAACCGCGAGCTGGAGATGGAAAATTCTTTCCTGAAAAAAGCCGCAGCGTACTTCGCGAAGGATCCCCGGTAGCAAGCAAGTACGAGTTCATCGATGAGATGCGGCTCGACACCGAGGAGTACGCATACAGCGTCGAGTTCATGTGCGGTCGGCTTGGTGTATCCCGATCCGGCTACTACGACTGGCGCTCCCGCCCGGAATCCGCGACAGCCCAGCGGCGCGAAGAACTGAAATTGCTCATCGAGAAAGCCTTCGACATGTCCGACAGCACCTACGGGCACCGGCGCATCCAGGCCCAGCTGGACCGCTGGGGCGTGTCCGCAGGCGTGGAGCTTGTCCGCCGCCTCATGCGCGAACAGGGCCTGGTGCTCTGCCAGCCACGCCCGAAGAGGTTCAACCTCACTCAGGCTGCGGCTGGCCAGGTGCCAGACCTCGGCGGCCGCGACTTCACCGCGGATGCGCCCGGCGAAAAGCTCGTCGGCGACATTACTTACATTGCGACCGGGGAGGCTGGCTGTACCTCGCGACGGTCATCGACTGTTGCACGAAAGAGGTGATCGGCTACGCGATGGACGACCACTACCAGACTCCGCTGATATCCAGGGCGATCCGCAACGCGGCACGGAACAGGAACCTCTCGGCCGGCGCGATATTTCACAACGACCGGTTGAACTCGCCAACTACATGTCAGCCGAGTTCGGGAAGACGCTCGACGGTTCGGGCTCCGCAGATCTTCCGGTCGCACTGGGATCTGTTTCGACAACGCTATGGCCGAATCATTCTTCGGCGCCCTGAAGAACGAGCGCGTGTCAAGGGTGACTTACCTGACCCGCGAGGCAGCCCGGCAGGACATCACTCGCTACATCGAATTCTGGTACAATCGCAAACGCCTCCACTCGGCGGTGGGTTACCGCCCTCCGCGCGAAGTCCACGCCGACTACGAGAAGTTGCGAATCGTCGCTTGAAATGAACGGTCAGAAGCCTCTCCGGAAAACGCGAGGCCCCTCACCCTTGCTGCTTCCGCCGAAGACGGACATCACCAGATCGTGGGCCTCGGACTCCGGGTCGATGGGGCCGCCGATCTCGGGAACCCACAAGTGCACGCCGTAGTGGACGAAGACGGGGAAGGTAAGGCCGAACTGGTTGCCGTAGAAGGCGCGTTGCGGTTCGCCGATAACCACCGCATCGAACCCGCGGTCAGGATCCTTGAGGGCTTGCAGGAGTGCGGCGGCGCGAGGCCTGCGCTGCCATGGGATGGACCGGGACTGGCCCACGTCGAAGTACTCCCGCACGATCTCGCCGTGGGGCTTGACGAGGCCCTCCGCGCGCATGATCTGCCAGTGGTGAGATGCCTGGGGATCTTGCTGGTCCTCGGTCGATACCCTTCCGGCGAAGGCGAAGTGAGTCGTCATGCCGTTCTCTCTAGTCGTGGTCGGTCATTTCGCTGCGGTCGTCATCGGCCCGAGTGCCGTGAGTGGGATCCGCGCGGTTGCGATGGACGTCCTGCAGCAGCCGCAGTAGCGACGCCGCGCCGAGGGGTGTGAGTGCAGGCGGCTCGGAGGGCAGGGTGACCGTGACTTCCGGGTCCGTTTGCGCACTGACCGCAGGCGTAGGCGCTGGGCGCGCTTCAGGCCCGTGGCGCTCACCCATGGGCGAACCCTGTGCTCTTGGCGCTCCGAGGGCTGTTCGCTTGACGCGCTAGCACACCTCGCGGGGACCGGGCGTGGCCACGAATCGGCTGGTCAGCACCAGTCCTGATGCCGTAACGATACTCTTGGCGGCGCGAAAATGGAGGCCCCCAGTTTGGGGCTGCCGAAACGGCCGACCATGGCCGAGGCGTACCCGGCAGGGTCTGGGAACCGATCAGGTCCGCCGACGGCGAGCGAGTCGTCGTCACGACAACTGTATTCAAGGCCGCTGATGTTGCGGCCTGATGACATGTCATAGGCTCTCCTCCCGTGGCAAGCAGCTACTGCTGCCTTGCAGGAGAAAAGTCCGCGTGAGGCGCTCGATTTGGACATCGCCACCGCGAAGGTGGCCGAACCATCGCGTTCAGGCTCGTGCGCAAGGCGGGTTCAGGTCAGGGTGGTCGACTCTGCCGGCGCCGTGACCTGCGGATGCGCGCTACACTGCCCGGGACACCGGTTGGCAGCGGGATTGGGTGATTGCTTCGCCCGGGCCGGGCCGCTCTCCCGTTTTCGCTCCTTGGAAGCGCGTCGGCGTCCTCACGGTCGTACTCTTGCGGGACCGTTCAACGGAGAGAACCCGGCGTACAGCCTGACTCGTCTGCCATTGAGGCTCTGACCTGGCCTTATGGCTCGGTTGGGGCTCTTTTTCGTATCGGGGGACTTCCCGCTATTACCTGCGAGTTCCCGGAAGTTCCCGTCGAACTGTGCACGCGTTGTGCACTGGGGTGGGCCCTTGGTGGTGGGTGGCTGAGGGTACCGAGAGCCAGGGGCCCACTGGGAGGGATGGCTTCGAGTTCGAGCGGTGGATCCGCCGCTGTGCGCCCTCGTGGTGGCCGGGGTCGCCGCTTACGCCTCGTATGTGCATCAGCGGGAATTCGCGCTGCAGGGCGGAGCGGATAGGGTCAGCGCCTCGTTTTGGCCGCTGTCCGTGGACAGCCTCTTGCTTCTGGCCACGGTGGGGCTGTTGAAGCCCTCCGGTCCCCGTACGCGCCGGGCGCGCGGCGCGGTGTGGTCGGCCTTTCTGTTGGGGATCGGGGTCTCGCTGGCCGCCAACTTCGCGGCAGCGCCGGTTTTGGCGTGGGAGCCGGTGCTGGTAGCCGGGTGGCCTCCGGTCGCGCTGTTGCTGTCGGTCGAGCTACTTGTGCACCGTCCGGCCGAGCGGGCGGAGGACGGAGCGAGGCCCCTTGGGGCAGTAGCCGTGGACACGGTGAACGGACATCCACGGCAGGATGCTGATCCTCTGCCGGATCGGGCCCGGGCGATCGACGCCCGGCACCGGCACCTTCACCAGCGTCCTGCGTCGGCCGAGACACTGAGGAAGGAACTGCGCATTGGTGCGCGCCGGTCGCGGGACCTGATGGCGCTCGTACGAGACAGCCGTAGTGGTGGCCGAGCTCCTGTTACGCAACCCGGCCGAGTGAGCAGGCAGGACGGTATCCCCGGCGAAGCTCAGGCTCTCTACTCGGGATGACGTCTGAGCCTGCCGTCGCCGCCGCTGGGGTGGTCAGGAGAACCTCTGTCACCTCAACGTTGCGTGATCGTCTCTCGCCAAAGGGTAATGCGAGATGTGGATTTCATGTAAAGATCTAACTGCTAAATCTGGGGGCGAGGTGACATGGGGGCTTTGTGGCGGACAAACCGGATCCGTTTGAGGCGTCGGCGTCTGCGATCGGCTATGTCTACCAGCTGCGCAAAGCGCTGCACGCCTGCGTCGAACTTCATGGCAACGGCCTCGATTGGTGCCTGGCGGTCGAGGCCGGAGACGACATCGAGAAAGTCACTCAAGGCGGCCGGACCTATTACCAGCTCAAGCATCGGCGTGCGGGTGTCCGGCTGACGGATGCCAGTACGGACCTGTGGAAGACGCTGCGGATCTGGGTGCACGCCGTCACCAACCAACGCATCGAACTGGAGGAGACCGATCTCTTCCTGCTGACTACCGCGAACCTGCCGGAAGGTTCGGCCGGTCATTTTCTGCAGCCTGGTACGTCGGGTGTCCGCCACGAGGTCCGGGCTCTGGAACTGCTGCAGGCGGCGCGGGACACGTCCGCCAGTACGGACAACCGCAAGGCGTACGAGGCCTTCGACAAGCTCAGTGGTGAGGAGAAGCGCCGCATGGTGGCGCGCATCCAAGTCATCGGAAACGCCCCGACCGTCAACGACGTCAAGGACATGCTGTTGCATCAGGCGGTCCTGGCGGTCGATCGGCCCTACGCTCGGTCCTTCCTGCAGCGACTGGAAGGGTGGTTCCTCGACCGTGCCATCCGCCAGATGACCACCCCGGAGATGGACGCGATCACAGGCGAGGAGTTCGATCAGGTCTTCACGGATCTGCGCAACCAGTTCCGTCCCGAGAACTTGCCCATCGACGACGACATCGCGGTTCTCGAGCCTGACGCTTCGGACTACGCGGACAAGGCGTTCGTACGCAACTGCACCTGATCGAAACCGGCAACAGTCGCATCGGTATCGCGGTACGCGACTACATCCGGGCCTTCACCCAGCGCTCACGGTGGTCGGACGAGAATCTCCTGCTTCCGGGGGAGATCAGCCGCTTCGAACGCAAGCTCACCGAGGAGTGGGAGGACCTCTTCGCGGAGATGGAGGACGAGTTGGGGCCAGCGGCTACGGAGGCCCAGAAAGTCGCCGCGGCCAAGGCCATCTACAAGTGGGCCATGCGCGAGGGGCGGCGCTCGATCCGCCCGGGATGCGATGAGCCGTTCGTCTCCAAGGGCTCCTTCCACATCCTCGCCGATGACTTGAGGGTCGGCTGGCACGTCGACTTCCTCTCCCGACTCATGACCATCCTGGAGCCGGCGGAGGCAAGCGCCGCACAATGATTGACTTCTCCGACCTCAGCAGGGAAGAACGCGCCCTGTACAACCCGGCCTTCACGGGTCTCGTCGTCAGCCGCGCCGTTCAGGGCCATCAGTCCGAGTACGAACAGCCGTGCCCGTTCACGGTCGCTCTGCTTTCCGCGGTCATGGCCCTGCAGCCCTCCGTACGTCAGGCCTTGCCGCGCACGACGAACAGCGGGGTGGTCCGATGGCTGGAGGCGAACAAGGGCGTCAAGGCGTCCATGACGCAGAACGCCGCGTCGCTGGCCGACTTCGTGCGTCCCGGTCTCCTGCTCGCGTTGCAGGGAGGCGCACTGCGGTGCGATGACCAAGGTCGTCTCCAGGTGTCCGAAGGGCGGCTTAGGAAGGTCATTTCCGGCCGGACCGAGGAGATTGTGGACATCCAGAAGGCGTCCCACCGGCTGGGGCGCTGGCTGCCCAGCGCCGGCAGCCTCAGTATCGCCATGACACTGCTAGGAGTCAGGCCGTGACCTTCCAGATCAGCGCCATCTCGATCTACAACGAAGACGGCCAGATCCGCACCGTCCCGTTCAGGACAGGCACTCTCAACATCATCACCGGCGACTCACGCCGCGGCAAGAGCGCCTTGCTCAACATCGTGGACTACTGCCTCGCCAGCGACGACTTCGTCATCAAAGGCGCCGCGCTGCGCAACTTCGTCCGCGTCTTCGCCGTCACGTTGGTGAAGGACCAGCAACAGCTTTTCGTGGCCCGGCCCGCGCCAAAGAGCAAGGCGGCTACGGCCACCACCATGTGCGTCGTCCCCCAAGCCCTGGGCGCCCCGCCGCTCAGGTATGACGAGATCACCTTCGCCACGCCTCTCGACATCGCCAAGGGCCAGCTGTCGGAGTTCGCCGGCATCGATCGCACCGTGCGCATCCCGGCCATCCGCAGTAGCAGCCCCATCTCCCCGTCCATCCGGCACGCCCTCTTCTTCTGTCTTCAGAAGCAGAACGAGGTTGCCAACCCGGACTTGCTGTTCCACTCCCAGGGCGAGGAGTTTCGTCCGGCCACGATCCGCGCGATGATCCCTTACTTCCTCGGCGCCGTCGACCCCCAGCAAGCGCTGCTTGAACACCGCCTGCGACTGCTGCGGCAAGAGCTCGCCGGCATGGAGTCGGCCCTGGCTGCGGCCCGCAGTCTGTCAGCAGCCTCCGGCCAAGCCCTGGCGCTGGTGACCGAAGCCGTCGAAGCGGGCATCCTGGAACCCGCGCCCCCCGGTTCGCTCACGGCCGAGACCGCTGTTGAGCAACTGCGCGTGGCCATGGGCCAGTTGATGGCATACGAGAGGCCTTTGGTTGAGGAGGACCCGGTCGCCGCTCTGGTGGAGGATCGGCGTGAGCTTCGTCAGCGGTACGGGCGCGCACGTGCCCGCATCGCGAATCTGAAGCAGATGGCGAAGGAGAACACCGACTTTCTCGGGCAGGCCAGAGAGCAGCACGCCCGCCTCGCCTCGTTGGGCCTCCTCACCCGAGCCGACGACAGCGGGACAGCGGCCCGCTGCCCCGTGTGTGCCAGCGACACTCCGCAGTCCCGTCAGGTCGCCGCGGTCATCACCCGTGACCTGGAGCGCCTCGACGCCGACATGACCGTGGTGGGAAACGACACCCCTGAGATCCAGGCTCTGATCGCCGGGGAGGAGAACCGACTTCAGGAACTGCGTGCCTCCCTCACCCGGAATCAGGAACAACTGGACACACTCACGGCCGGTCAGCGTGTGGTCCAGGAGACCGCGGACGCAGGCCGGCGTGTCGCCATCGTCCAGGGACGGATCAGCCTCTTCCTGGAGACCGCGGCCCGCCATGTCCAGGCGCCCCAGGTCGTCGACCGCCGCGACCAGATCAGTGCCCAGATCGCGGAGCTGGAGGAGCAGATCGGCTCCGGCGCCCGCAATGACCGTCTCAACAGTTTTGTGTCACTGATCAGTTCAAAGATCAAGGACAAGGCGGTCAGGCTGGACTTGGAGCACCAGGAGTCACCGATCCGCCTCGGCCCCAAGGGTCTGACCGTGGTCGCGGACACTACTCGTGGACCGGTGCGTCTCTCGGACATGGGAGGCGGCGAGAACTGGCTCGGCTACCATGTCGCCACCCTGCTCAGCATGCACGAATGGTTCTGTGAGTCGGCCAGCCCCGTACCGCGATTCCTCATCCTCGACCAGCCGTCCCAGGTGTACTTCCCCGAGGATGCTCCAGAAGGAAGCCTGCTTGCCGGTCCCGATCGTGTCGCCCTCCTCAACCTCTACGAGACCATCCACCAGACGATCCAGGAGACGGGCGGCGCGTTCCAGGTGATCGCGATGGAGCACGCCGATCTTGACGACGAGCCGTTCCGCAGTTCGGTGGAGGCCCGGTGGAGACGAAGCAATGGCCAGGCCTTGGTGCCGCAGGACTGGATCACTGAGGAGATCAGCGACACCTGAGTAGACAGGTAGCGGGACCCCGCTGCCCACCGGGAAGCCGTTGTCAGGGAGCGTGAGAGCGAGCGAACCCGTTCGTGTGCAGCATGATCAGTTTCGCGGCGAAGTCCTCCTGGGACATGCCCTCGTCGTACGCGGCCTTCTTGAACGCCGCGTACTGCTCGTCAGTAAGGATCACGGCTTCCAGTTCCCGCGCTTCGGGGAGCCGCCACCCACAACACATCCGCCGGGTGCACACGTCACGCGTCGTCACGCGCGTCGCGGGCGTGATCCACGGCAAGTGCGGGTAGCCACGCAATTCCTCGAAGCAGGTACGGGGATGGATGGCCATCTCGCTCTTGTTCTGATGCCGGGCATGACCATAGTGGTGACGGAACCAGTCCCGCCGGGCCGGGTCCCCGATCTCCCGCCGCACTCGCTCGATGCGCTCGGCGAAGCCGTGGAATATCCTGACAGGCATTCGGGGGTGTCGAACCCGATGTCGGGCCGCTCGTGATGCAGCTTCTGGTCGATCAGCCATCCCGCCGCCGTCCGTCTTCCCTTCCAGTCATTGCATGGCTTGCACGAGGGTACGAAGTTCCACCACATACCACGCAATCGGCGGTTCTTCCCAGGCCAGGGGTATCGAGCACCCTCGGACGTCAGTAAAAGGTCAGCATCGGACGCCGAGGAGACAGCACCACATGGCAGCACGCGCGCTCGCCCGCGGCATGGGCACCTTCTTCAAGGACTGCGAGCACCCTCAGTCCCGCTGGTCGAAGTGCCCGCACGAGTACAAGATCCGGTACCGCAGCGCGGCGGGCAAGCAGGTGGAGGAGTCCAGTTTCGGGACCCAGGACAAGGCGATCGCGCGTTTGACGGAGGTCTACAACCAGAAGAAGGCGGCGCCGTAGTCGTAGTCGAAGGCGGAGCGGATCCAGAGGTACGGGAGGATGCGTTTCGAGGAGTACGTCGAGGAGTGGAAGGCCGGCCAGCGGCACTTGGCCGCCTCGTCTCTACGTCACCTCGACTCGCTCCTGGAACACCACCTCTACCCCGCGCTCGGCAGCCGGCGGATGAACTCCTTCGACCACAAGGTGGTGGACGGCTCCATCCGCACCCTGGAACGCAACGGTGCCGGTCTCGCGACTCAGATAGTGCAAGGGGCGGCCGTCTTCGACCGGCAACGCCATTCTGTCAGGGCTCGCGCGACGAAGCAGCGCGCGAGCCCTCTAGGGCCTGTCCTGGCGATCACGAGCGGAGCCAGATGACGAGTGCGGCTGCGGTGACGGTGCCCAGGTAGACGTAGCCGCGCTTGTCGAACCTGGTCGCAACCGCACGGAAGGTCTTCAGCCTGTTGATCGCCCGTTCGACGGTGTTGCGCTTCTTGTAGCGGTGCCTGTCGAAACCGGGCGGCCGACCCCCGGCGTTGCCGCGTCGGACCCGGTTGGCGGCCTGGTCGGCCTTCTCCGGGATGACGTGCCGGATTCCTCGTCTGCGCAGGTAACGGCGGGTTCGGCGGTTGCTGTAGCCCTTGTCGGCGCTGACACTGTCCGGCTTGGTGCGCGGCCTGCCGCAGGTCAGCCGCGGCACGCGGATCCTGTCCATGACCGACTCGAACTGGGCGCAATCGGCGTATTGCCCGGGCGTGATGACCAGCAAGAGCACCCGGCAGCGGCCGTCCGCACTCAGGTGGATCTTGGTAGTGAACCCGCCACGCGAGCGGCCGAGCGCCTCACCTCCCGCACCACCTCCGCCAGCCGGTCGATCAGTTCCGACCGGACCCGAGCGACTTTGACCGTCTGGACAGAGCCCCCTTTCAAGGCTGGCGGCGGAGCATGCCGGGCGCCGGCGGCGTGGTGGTGCGCGCGCACGGACGTCGAGTCGACCGAGACGTCCCAGTCGATCTCGCCGGCCGCGTCCGCCTCGGCCTGGATCCGCCGCAGGAGCATCTCCCACGTTCCGTCCGCCGACCACCGGCGATGGCGCTCGTGCACCGTCTTCCACGGTCCAAACCGCTCCGGCAAATCGCGCCACTGCACGCCCGTGCGTATCCGGTACAGCATCCCGTTCACGACCTGGCGATGGTCCCGCCACCTGCCGCAACGCCTGTTGCTCACCGGCAGAAGCGGCTCCAGCCGCTCCCACTGGGCATCTGTCAGATCACCCCTACTCCCCATAGTCGTATCAACGACTGACTGATCGTCGGAACGTCGTCCAGCCCCCAGCGATGCTCGGTCCTGACCGCTGAATACGGTGGAGGGGCCCGGTTGAATGAGAGGACGCGAAGACGTGGATGTGTATGAGGCCGTGGACAGCCGCCGGGCCGTACGGGCGTTCAGCGATGAGCCGGTGCCCAAGGAGGTCCTCGAACGAGTGCTGACCGCAGCAACGCGGGCTCCGTCCAGCGGGAACCTCCAGCCGTGGCACATGTATGTCGTGAGCGGCGAACCCTTGGCCGAACTGAAGAGGCGCGCGACGGCCAGGGCACTGGCGGGAGACCTGGGTGATGAGCGGGAGTATCCGATGTACCCGGACGAACTGACCTCGCCGTATCTGGACCGCTTCTCCGCTGCGGCGGCTCAGCGATACGAAGCGCTGGGGATTGAGCGCGACGACCCCGACCGGCCCCAGAAGATCGCTACCTTGAACTCGGAGGCGTTCGGAGCGCCGGTCGTCTTGTTCTGCTACCTCGACCGGACGATGGGGCCCGGACAGTGGGGTGATGCGGGGATGTACTTGCAGACGGTCATGCTGTTGCTGAGGGCGGAAGGGTTGCACAGCTGCCCCCAGGTGATGTGGACCATGTACCGCAAGACCGTCAGCCGAACAATCGGAGCCGATGACGAGCTTGTGCTGTACTGCGGCATCTCAGTCGGATTTGAGAAGGAAGGCGTGCCAAGGCTGCGTACCGGGCGGGCGGACATGACGGAAACGGTGAGCTTCATCGGAGTGTGACCGCTGACGGCCGAGATCGACAGGACAGGGCCTAGGGGCAATGCCGTTGCTTTTACGGGTTCGTCGGTTGGGGTCTTATGACGAGGACGGCTTGCGTGCCGGTGCGGGTCGGCTGCGGCCAGGCACGATGCTCGGCTCGTCTGAGGTGGTAGTTGGACATCTTGCGTTTCACGACGCGGGGCTGGCTGCGACGCGGGGCTGGCTGCGGAGCCGTCTGACAGGCAGGAGTCGTTCCAGGAGGTCCTGCTCGAGCATCACCAGTGCTCTGACCAGGAGGTCAGGGGGAAAAACTGCCCGGCGCGACGGTCACGCTGCGCCGGGCAGAGCGCAGGGTCTCGGTGAAGGAGACCCGATCAGGGTCCAGGCCACGGGTGGCAGCCGTTCTCAGCATGAGCTCGCGCAGTGCGTGGTGGACCAGGAGGTGTGCCCAGATCTGCTGACGGACACCTTCGGGTGTCTTGCTGCTGAGGACGACGCGTGCGCCGCGCTGGTGTGTCTTGATCTCGGCGAAGACGGACTCGATCTCCCAGCGCTCGCGGTAGAGCGCGGCCAGTTGCCGGGCCGGATACCGTCGGGCGTCCAGCAAAGTGGTGACCAGGCGGTATCCGTCGGCCCCGTCCGCGCCAGCCTGTTCTTTGACCCGGTAGGCCAGGACACGCACCACGACCGGCTGATCCCGGGCGGGGCCACTGCTCGCCCGGATCTGTGAGAGCCACGACCCGTCACGGAACTGCCTGATCACCGGCAGGACGCGGTTGGCGGGCACTCGCCACAGCAGATCGGCGCCGGTCGCGGTGAACGCCTGCCACAACGGGACTCCGAGGAACTCACGATCGGCCAGGACGAGTTGGCCCGGGCCGACCGACCGGGGCAGGCGGGCGACCAGGGTGACTTCCCCGGTGCGGCAGCCGGCGAGTTCCGCATCCAGCACCGCATGACTGCCCACCTCCACCAACGCCGCCATCCGCACCTGCGGGAACGCGCTCCTGCCCGCCCCGCGGCCACTACCCGGACGTCCGAAGGCCGTCTCGTTGGCTTCGCTGTCCGCGACGTCCCAGCAGGTTCCGTCGACGGCCAGCAGCCGTAAGTCCCGCCAGAACGCGCCCGGAGTCGCCTCAGTGGCCATCGGCTTCGCGGTCGCGGCGAACAGCACCCGCAAGGGCTCGGATCCCAGCCGCTCCCGAGCCCTGAACAGCGAGGACTTCGCCGGAACACGCCAGTTGCCCAGCAGGCCCACACCCCGCAGTCCCTCGACGAGGTGCCGCATCACTTCCAGATACGGAGCAGGCGAGAACAGGGCCAGCCCCAGCACGAAGTACACCACCAACCGGGCGGGAAGCAGCCGCTGACGCTACTCAGAACGCCCGCACGCGGCCACCACCCGGTCCACCAAGCCTGGCGGATACACCCAGGTCAACAAGCCGAGACCCGATAAGTCAGACACACTCGCAGCCACCCGAACCACCCCCGGGACCCACTGCCAAGCAGACTACGCCCACAGCAAAGGCAACGGCATTGGGCCTAGGGGGCCGTCCTCGCGGCCGTGGGGTGGGCAAAAGCCGGACGCCGCGCGAACCGGCCGCGAGGACAAGGTCCGGGCTGTCGAGGCTCTCCGTGCGGGAGGCGGCCCCCTGTCCGCAAGAAGACGCCTGCTCCTTGGTAGGCCGACGCCCGGCAGGTCGGCAAGCTGCAGGTGACGGAAGTCCCCTCGATGCCAGGATGCCGAGTGACGCGTTGTCAGGAGGGGTGGAGTTCGACGACGACGCGGTAGCTCGCCGGTTCCGAGGTGATGTGCAGGTCGGGGTCGTCGAACATGCGCTGCAGCGAGGCATGCCACTCGGGATTGTCGGTGGCTTTGTCGAGGGCGGCGCCCGACGTCCACTCCGCGATGTGGACGAAGCGGGTCTCCGGGCCTTCGCCGAGGGGACGGTGCAGGCGCGAGCGGAGGAAGCCGGACTGGGCCGCCATGATTCGGGCGTTCTCCTGGTATACGACGATGAAGTGGTCGGCTTCGTCCGTTGGCACGGTGTAGCTCTTGATGACAGTGACAGGCTCGTCGGTGCCGGTCTTCGACGCGAGGGAATGGCTCATGTCCCTACTGACCGACGACACCCCGCGCGTGTGACGGGTCGGCGGGTGCCGATGTACGAGCTCTGGTCGACACGGTGTGTGCCTTGTCGTTCCGCGGCATTCAGCGGGGTAATGCTGAAGGATCCCACTGGTTTGTCCCGGGAAGGCGAGGCGTCCACGCGACGGGTGGGCTTGATCGGTGCTGTCGCGTCGCCGCCTTCGCAGATGACCGCCCGGCGCGCGGTGCTGCTGGAGAGGAGAGGCGAGGGCCCTCATACGGTGTGCCGGACAGCACTTCGCGTGAGAGCCCTCTTGTAATCGGTCAACTACCTTGATGTGTACCTCAGTTGCCGCCGTTCTCCCAGTGGTGGACGGCCGTGGTTGCGGTCACGTCGTTCGCGTAGACGAGGGCGACACGGTGGTTGTACTGGATGGTGTACATCTTCTTGCCTCCGATGACCACTGCTCCGCTGGAGGGGAAGTAGTCGTCGGTGGCGGCCGCTTCCCGCGTGGCCACGTATGCCTGTCCGGTCGGAATGGCGTACATGTTCAGCGGTGTCTGCGTGGAGGCGCCCAGGCCGGCCGGGTACTCGGCCTTGTCGGGGTAGCTGGAGCCGTAGAGGGACACGGGAGCGGTGCCCGCGGGCTTGATGATCTTCACTCCGTAGCTGGTACGGGTGTTGACGCCGCCGGGATTGTGGAACCACACCTTCGCACCGCTGAACCAGATCGCGGTCCAGTTGTCCTGGACGTCCGCAACGACGAACTGCTGCCCGGCCTGAGCCGTGCTGCCCCAGTCGTTCACCCGGTCGGTGCCGGGCGCGGTGCCGTGAATCGCCTGGTCGCCGAAGAGCGGGGCCGTCTCGCTCGGGGCGGTGCGCAGGTAGACGAAGTTGGTCGGGTCCTGGTGCTCGGTACAGGTGGTCGTCTGACCGGTCGGGTCGTCGGAGGGGCAGATCTGGAGGGTCTGCACGTTGTCCACGAACGACGGCTTGATCGATATGACAGAGCCGGGCTGCGGCACCTCGGACACGCCGCTGGCCGGGGCGTCGAGCAGGCTCATGAAGTGATTCCAGTCCCAGGCGTAACCAGGGTCCCAGTGCATACCGGAGACCAGGGCGGAGTTGGGCCCGGCAACGTTGTCATGTCCGACGATGTGCTGCCGGTCCAGTGGGATGTCGAAGCGTTCGGCCAGGTACTTCACCAAGTCCGCCGTGGCCTGGTACTGCGCCTCCGTGTACCAGGCGGCGCCGTGCGCGGCGTACCCCTCGTGCTCGATGCCGATCGAGTGCAAATTGGTCGAGTAGTTGCCCGCATGGAAGGCGATGTCCTTGGTGGGCACCATCTGGGTGACCGCGCCGGAAGAGGACATCACGTAGTGGGTCGCGGCGGGGTTCGTGGGGTTGGCCAGGCCCGCCACGCCGGCGTCGTAGGTGGACTCCAGGTCGTGGATGACGATCGTGTCGATGCGGATGCCGTTGGTCGGCCTGTCGGCAACCTGACGGCCGACCGGTGATCCGGCGACGAAAGTGCAGTCGACGGTCGTGGGGCATTCGGTGGTGGCCGCCGTCGACGAGGCTTTCAGGCGCAGGGAGTTGATGTGCTCTCGGGCGGGATCGACGGAAGGTCCGGCGGGCAGACGTACGCGCTGGCCGTCCTGGGTCGTCGCCGAGGCGCCGCTGCGGATCGTGCGGAAGACACGGTCGGCGAAGGAGGCAGCCGCCTGCTTCTGCTTGGCCTGGCTGTACCGGGCCACGGCCCCGTACCACTGCGAGGGGTCCGCGGGTGTCGTCCCGACCAGCTCGTTTTCGTATGAGGCGAGGAGGGCGGCACCCCCGCGGATGTTCGCGGTGTCGTCCTCACGCAGGGATTTGACGGAGAGGCCGGTCAGCTCGGCCGCCTGGCGCAGGGTGTGCAGGGCTGGGTCCGCAGCGAGGGAGTCGAGGTCGGCGCGGCCCGCCGCGCCCGCCGCACCGCGCGCCAGCATGGTGGGGGTGACGTCCGTGAGGTTCATCGGTCCGTAACCGCCGTCGGTGCTCGGCAGGACGCCGTGGTCCTCCCAGGCCGACTCCTGGTGCGAGAGGGCGAGCAGCACGCTCGACGGGATGTCGAACTCCTCGGCAGCGGCCAGCAGCGCCTGTTGACGAGAGTCCGCGGTCGCGCTCGGGTCGTCGGCGAGCGCGGGGCCAGGCAGGGCGAGTAGGGAGCCCGCGACCAGCGCGCTCACGGCGATGCCGACGGGCACGCCAACGGCCCTCTTTCTTCTGTGCAAAGTGATGCTCCTCAGAGGAAGAAACATGGGCATCAAGGTGCGCCGACGACATGTGCCGCTCGTGAGGGGGAAGGCCCTGGGCGACAGCTCGATGCGCGGATGACTATAGGGCCTTTGTTGCAGTGGCCCCGGAAAGGGTAACTGATTCAGTCACACGTGTGTTGTGGCGGGGCTGTGTGGAAAGGGCACAACAGTCCATTCAGGAAGGCGAGTTGCCTGAAAATACAGGTGGGGAGTGGCGCCGTGAAGGCGAAGGGGCAGGCGTGGTCCTAGACATCCGGGGAGGAGTGCGCCCGGGAGCGGGGCGCCGGATACAAAGACGATGCGGATTGCTATACAGTCTTCACAGTGACTCCGGCACCGTGTGACATGCTTAGTCGCCGGCATGGGAGCGCTCGCTCATCCGCGGACCGTCGGTCAGCGGGTGCGTGCCTCGGGCGCCCGTTCGATCCCCCGCGGGGAGGTGCCCGAGGCATTTCTGTGACTTTCAGTGCATGGAGCCGAGAGGGCTCCGGTCAGGACTTCTGGGCGCGGTAGAGACCGCGGCCGGCCCGGCGTACGCGGGAAGTGCCGACCAGACGGTCGAGCGTGCTGCGCACCGCATTGATGCTCCCGGAGTCGGTGTCGCGGCCTAGCGCCGCGGCCACGTCGCGCGCGCGGACCTCCGCGTCCCCGACGCCTGCGAAGTACTCCAGGATCTGTTCGGTGAGCGCGCCGTAGCTGCGCGATTCATCGGCCTCCGCATGCGAGGAGGCCGACGGCTTCTCCTTCTGCGTGGGCTCCGCCTGTCGCGGCGCGGACTGCTTTCGCGCCGTGCGTGCGGAGGGCGCGACGACCGGAGTGTCGGCCTCCGCCTGTTCGGGCTGCTCGGCTGCTCGGCGGCCGGACGGCTCGGCCATGAGGACGGTCAGGGCGCTCAGGGCGCGCTGGACGGAGTCGAGGTGGGCGGCCACGGCGGCCAGTTCCCTCTCCAGTGCCTGCTTCTGAATCTCCAGGCGGGCGAGGTCCTCCTGGAGGCTCTCCGCAGTGACCTCGATCTCATGCGCTGCGCGAGTTGCCGAGTCCATGTCTTCCTCTCATCCTGAACCCGCCGTGCCGCGCCTCGCTGAAGTCAGCTGCGGTGCCGCTCGGCTCGGACCCGGGGAGATGTATGTGGGTGCATCGTATGTCACAGCGTACGAGGTTTGGACCCGGAAGATGCAAGATGGTGATGCGAGGTCCCGTCGAGCCAGGGGACTACCACTGTCCTTTCACCCTTTCGTGCGCGGTACCTCAGCGGTGCGGACACGGTGCAGACCGGTCAGGCCGTGGGTGACCGGACTCCGGGTCGGACAGGGCGGAATCGGCCGTGGTCGGCGGGTGTTCCTCGGGAGTTCGGCCGGGTTTCCGTCGGGACTGCTCGCGAAGGTGGCGCAGTCGAAGCGCCGATCGTTGGATGCAGATGCCGACGTCTTCAAGAGCTTCTTGAAGGATGCGGATCCGTGCCTCGAGCACGGCCACTTCCCGGGCCAGTGAGACACTGGCGGCACGTGGATCGAAGTCCTGGCCCACGCGTTGTCCTCATTTCTCATGGGTGGCGGTCCGGTTCCAGTGGCGGAGCTTGTCAGGGTTGAGGACCGCCCAGATCTGCGCGACGCGGTCGCCCGCGACGTCCAGGCTGATGACCGCGGCGACCTCGTCGCCGTAGCGCACCACTATTCCGGTGCGGCCGTTGACGGACTGGCAGTGCAGTGTGGTGCGGGGCCGGCCGGCTAGGAGGGCCAGGAGGCTGCGGGTGACGCGCCGTGCGCCGTGGACGGGCCGGGCCAGGGTTCTGACCTTGCCGCCTCCGTCGAAGAACACCGTGGCGTCCGGTGCCAGGAGGGACGTCAGGCGGGCAGGGTTCTCCGCCACGCAAGCCTGTCGGACCGCTCGCACCACATGGTCGTGCTGCTGTGGTGTCGTGGGGTGCGCCCACCTGGTCCCAAGGCTGTGCCGGGCCCGGGCGGCGAGTTCGCCGCATTCCTGTTCCGTCTGTCCGACGATGGCGGCGACCGTCCCCGGAGCCATCCCGAACACGTCGTTGAGGACGAATGCGGCTCGCTCGGCCGGTGACAGCGAGTCCAGCGCGTCGAGGAGGGCGTGGCTCACCTCTTCGTCCAGGTCCTGAGGGGGCGCCGCGCCGACCGGGCCCGGGTGCGACCGCCAGGTCGGCGCCAAGCGCTCCAGACAGATGCCTCCGACGGTCGTCACCAGCCAGGACCGGGGTTCGGCGATGCGGTCCCTGTGGTCGTCGGACAGGCCGTACCAGCGCCGGTAGGCCTCCGCCACGACGTCGTCGGCGTCCTGGCTCCGGCCCAGCATCCAGTAGGCCACGTTGAGCAGTCGGCGTCGCTCGTCGAGCAGTTCCGCGATCGGCACCGTCTCGTCGTCCTGTACCCGGTCCATCTGGCATCGCCCCTTCGCACAGCACCCGACAAGGCGGTGCCACCCCTGATTCCGGCCGATGTCCGCCGCGGCTCCCGAGAATGGGGCAGTCCGCTTCCGTCCGGCGGGTCCAACCGACGCACTGGTGACCGGACAGGAACATATCGTGTGACACGGTTTCCCGGTCGTACGCAGCGGCGCCCTCACCGTGCCCGGCGGGCCGCGGTTACCTTCGCGGCGGTTGTCAGGGCAGAAGATTGTCCAGGGGCGTCTCGGGATCGGACAGGGCCGTGTCCGCCACGGAGGCACCGGACTCGACGAGGGCGCGGACGGAGTCGATGACGTTCCACACGTTCACACTCATGCCCGCCAGAACCCGGTCCCCGGACAACCAGAAGGCGATGAACCGCCGCTCGGCCGGGTTCCCGCGGAAAACGACGCGGTCGTAGCCGCCGGGCTCGGTGTATCCGGTGTACTCCATCCCGAGGTCGTACTGGTCGGTGTAGAAGTACGGCAGCCGGTTGTAAGGCGCCTCCTTGCCGAGCATGGCCAGTGCCGCCGTGCGGGGCTGGTGCAGGGCGTTGGCCCAGTGCTCCACCCGCAGATGCCGGCCGAGCCGGGGATGGTAGGCGTTGGCGACGTCCCCTGCGGCGTGCACGTCCTGGGCCGAGGTGCGCAGACCCTCGTCGGTGACGATGCCGTTGCGCACCTCCAGTCCCGCCGCCTCGGCGAGCTGGACGTTGGGGGTGATGCCGATGCCCACCACCACGGCGTCGGCGGGCAGTCGGGTTCCGTCGGCGAGCTGGACGCCGTCGGCGCGGGTGCCGTCACCGGTGATGCGCTTGACGGCGGCGTGGGGCCGCAGGACGACCCCGTGATCCCGGTGCAGGGCGGCGAAAACCTCGGCCGCCTCCCGGCCGAGCACCTTCAGCAACGGCAGCTCGGAGTGCTCCAGGACGGTCACCAGCGCCCCGGCCGTCCGGGCCGCCGCGGCGGTCTCCAGACCGATCCAGCCGCCGCCGACGACCACGATCCGGGCCCCGGGGGTGAAGGCGGCCTTGAGCCGCTCACTGTCTCCCACTCGGCGCAGGTACAGCACGTTGTCCAGGTCCGCCCCGGGCACCGTCAGCCGGCGGGGGGACGATCCGGTCGCCAGGAGCAGCTTGGTGTAGGGCATCTGGCGTCCGCCGGTGAGTTCGACCTGGCGGGTGTGTGCGTCGACGGCCGTCGCGCGCGTTCCGGTCATCAGGTCGACGTCGTGCTCGCGGTACCAGTTCTCGGAATGCACGAATATGGACTCGCGGTCCTCCTTGCCGAGCAGGTACCCCTTGGACAGCGGCGGTCGGATGTACGGGCGCTCCGCTTCGTCCCCGATGAGGACGAGCGGGCCGTCGTAGCCCTGTTGCCGGAGTTCCTCGGCGGCCTTGCCCGCGGCGAGTCCGCCCCCGACGATGACGATCCCGTTTCCTCGCGACATGATGTTCCCGTCTCCGCTCGCGCGCACCGGACACTGGTGTGCTCTCGTGCGGAGAGACCGTGAGAACCCGCAGGTTGTGACACCGGCCCGCGCCGCGGAGGCAGCGTGCGGGCCTGCGAGGGCAGAGCGGAGCAGTGCGACGAGGGCGCGGACGACGTCCGTGTTCCACGACCGTGGCCGAGGCGGTCCGCAGATCCGCGCTCCCCGTCGCTTGCCGGCGCGGGCTAGCGTCCGGTGCCCTGCGCCCAGTGCGCCTCGAGGGCGGCGGCCACCTCCGCGGGCCGCTCCAGCACCGTCCAGTGGTTGCAGTTGAGATGGAGGACGCGGGTGGCGCGCAGGGCGGCGCCGAGTTCGTCGCCGAACTCGATCTGGCAGGCCGGGTCGCGCGTGCCCCAGAACACCAGCGCGGGTGCGGTGACGTTCGACAGGGCCGGTTCCCACTCCGTCCCCATGGTCACGGCGGACCGGTACAGCCGCAGGATGCTGTTCTTCATCGTGCCGTCGACGTGCCGGACCATCTCCTCCACCGGTTCGGCGGGTGCGTCGAAGCCGTTCACCAGGTCCTTCGCGAAGGACTCAGGGTCCAGTTCGGCCATGAACCGCTCGCCGGCGACAGTGTCCTGCCAGGTCTCGGCCAGCGGGTGCCAGACGTAGCGGGAACTGATGGGTCCGTTGCCACCGGCCCAGGTGCGCACCAGGTCGGGGCGGAGGGAGGCGACGCGGGCGGTGAGGATGCAGCCCCAGTCGTGACCGACCAGGTCCACGGGCTCGCCGACGCGCTCGAGGCGTTCGACGAGCCAGTCGACGTAGTCCTCCTTGCTGGAGCCGAAGCCGGTGGGGCGGGGGGTGCCGAATCCGGGCAGGTCCCAGGCCTCGACGTCGGAGCGGGTCAGGTGCCGGCGTACGCCGTTCCACACGCGGTGGGTGTCGGGAACGCCGTGGATGAGGACGGCGGGCATGGTCGGTACATCTCTCGTGATAGGGGCCGCGGCCAGGATCCGGGGAGGCTGTGCGGCCGCGGCGGGCCGGGACGACGAGCATCATATGCTGCGCCGGATGCATTTAACATAGTGGCACACGGTGCTATTGGTTACCGGTCCGGGACCCACCTCCCGTCACAGGTGGGGCGCCGGACCTGTCACGTGGGGGAGTACTCGCTTTCGTCCCGTTCGCACGGGCATCCGACGAGCGCGCCCTCCGGGGAGGCCTACGCCGTCAGAGCCGAGACTACGACGTGCTGCAAGGGAGGCCGATGCCGCGCACCTGCGGCAACTGTACGGAGAAGCGGTGGGCGACGCGCGGTCGGTGTGCTGGACATCGGCACGGGCACCGGCCGTGTCACCCCGCTGGTCGTCGCGGGTCAGCACACCGAGACCTTCCGGATGTGGCCGGCTTCCCGGGACGACATCGCCGACGAGCCGGCCCAGGCACGGATTCACCCCGGTGCCGGACGCGGGCGATCCCGCGGTGCTGACCGTACGACGCGCGTAACGGCGACTCGTTGCCCCCTCGACACGCTGTGACACACAGAACGCCGTCCCGGCGCCAGTCCCAGTGTCACACACGCGGGCCCTCACCTGTCTGTCCTTCTGCGGACCTTGCCCGGGCCTCCTCGGCTGCGGTCCGCTCCACCACCGGCAGGCACACGGCGACGGTTCGCAACGACTGATCGTCGTGACCAGCGACCGCAAGGACCCACATATGTCGACTGTCGTCCCTTACACAGCGCTGACCGGTGTCTACACCATCGACCCGGCGCACAGCACCGTCGGCTTCTCCGTCCGGCACGCCATGATCGCGAACGTGCGCGCGCGGTTCGGGGCGTTCGAGGGGCTGGTCAAGCTGAACGGGTACCAACCCAGCCGCTCAGAGGCCTACTTGAGCGTCCAGACTGGTAGTGTCAACACCAGCAGCCCTGACTGGGACACCCGTCTCGCGGGTCCGGTTTTCCTCGACGCCGCCACCTATCCGCTGAGGTCTTCCGCTCCACGGGCCTCGCAGACCGCGGAG
The DNA here is from genome assembly GCF_001507435.1 of Streptomyces sp. NRRL F-5122. GTDB lineage: Bacteria > Actinomycetota > Actinomycetes > Streptomycetales > Streptomycetaceae > Streptomyces > Streptomyces lannensis. The sequence continues at coordinate 17,381 of NZ_LMWH01000228.1, read as the reverse complement.
ACGGCCAGTTCCGTCTGATGGGCCTTCTCAGGATCAAGGACGTCGAACTCCCTCTCCACATCCACCTCGCCTTCGACGGAGCCACGCACGACGAGAGCGGAGACCGCCGTGTCGGCTTCTCCGGCACCGCCCTGGTGCGCCGCTCCGACTGGGGGCTCGGCTGGAACACGCCCGTCGAAACCGGCGGTGTCCTCATCAGCGACAAGGTCAGGCTCAGCTTCGGCGTCTCCGCCGTCCGCCTGTCCCGCTCGTATGCCGCATGACCGGCCCCGCGCCACACCACCGACCGCTCCGCGCGGTACCGCCGGCAGCGATGCCGGTGACCACAGGTCGGTCCGCGACCGCGGCCGAACCGTACGCACGAAACCCAGGTGAGACCCCCATGAATCATCAAGAACCCCAGGCCCGGTTCCGCTCGATCACGACGATGGAGGACCTGCGCGAGCATCTGCAGTGGGCCATCGAGCTGGAGCACGCCACGCTGCCGCCCTACCTCACAGCCCTCTACTCGCTCGACCCCGAGCGGAACGCCCACGCCGTCGAAGTGGTCAGCAGTGTGTTCGTCGAGGAGATGATCCACCTCGCGCTGGTGGCGAACCTCCTGAACGCGGTCGGCGGGCAGCCTCGCGTCGACACCCCGCGGATACTGGCGCCGCATCCGCGGCCCATGCCGCACGCCGACCCGTCCATGCAGCTGTCCCTGCTGCCGTTCGGTCAGGAGGCGCTCACCATGTTCCTCCGCCTCGAACAACCCGCCCACCCGGGTGACCCGGCCGAGGGCGACGCCTACGTGACGATCGGCCAGTTCTACGACGCGATCGAGAAGGGCCTGCGGCACCTGTGCGCCGAACTCGGCGAGGAACAGGTCTTCACCGGTGATCCCGCCCGCCAGGTGGCGGCGGGGCCCTTCGGGCACACCGGCGGGCGGCTGAGCCCGGTCACCGATCTCGCCTCGGCGCTCTCCGCCCTGGAGGAGATCGTGGAGCAGGGCGAGGGCGCGGCACGCGTCGACGTGTGGGACGGGGACATGGACATGTTCCACCCGCAGACCAAGGCGGTCTCGCACTACTACCGCTTCCAGGAGCTCGTACAGGGCCGGCGCTACCAGCCGGGGGACACACCGGAGACAGGGCCCACCGGCGAGACGCTCACCGTCGACCGCGCCGGGGTGCGCCCGATGCGGCCCAACCCGCGGCTGGAGGACCATCCGGAGGGCAGTGCGATCCGCACGGCGCAGGAGGCGTTCAACATCGCGTACGGCAAGCTGCTGCAGCTTCTGGAGCAGGCCTTCAACGGCAATCCCGCGATGCTCGGGGTGTCGGTGGGCACGATGTACGCGCTCAAGGGGCAGGCACAGAGCCTGATGGCGATGCCCGACGGCGAGGGCCTGACCGCGGGCCCGACCTTCGACTACGTCGCTCCGGAAGACCGCGGCTGACACCCGCACACATGGTGGCCCCCTGGACCGTCGGTCCAGGGGGCCACGACGTTGGTGCGGGTCAGGGTGCGGAGCCTGTACGCCCCCTGACCCGCGGCACCGCTGGGTCAGCGCACGGTCCGAGCGGCTGCCTCGATCACCCTGGCGACGTCGGCGGGGTGGGAGACACTCACGGCGTGCGATGCCCGTACGCGCGTGATGTGGGCGTGTGCGCGCTCTGCCATGAAGACCTGGGCCTGCGCCGGGATGTTGCGGTCCTGGGTGGCGACCACGGCCCAGGACGGGATGGTCTTCCAGCCGGGCTCGGAGGCGTCGTCCGCCAGCGCGGAGTTGGTGATCGGGCGCTGTGTGACGGACATGAGGTCCGTGGTGTTGCGGGGGACGTCAGCGGCGAACTGCTGGTGGAACTTGCTCGGTTCGATGGTCAGGTCCGCATCGCGCGAGCCGTCCGGCAGGGTGACCGGCACGGAGTGCAGAGCATCGCCGAGGGTGCTGCCGGGGAACTTGCCCGCCAACTCGGCGGCACTCTCTCCCTTTTCGGGGAGGAAGGCGGCGACGAACACCAGGGCCTTGACGTTGTCGGCGTCGTGGGCGGCGTTGCTGATCACCGATCCGCCGTAGGAGTGTCCGGCCAGGACCACCGGGCCGTCGATGCCGGCCAGGACCTCTTTGAGGTAGGAGGTGTCGTTGTTCAGCCCGCGCAACGGGTTGGCCGCGGCGACGACGGGGTAGCCCTCGTGCCTCAGCCTCCTGATGACGCCGTTCCAGCTGGTGGAATCGGCGAACGCGCCGTGCACGAGCACCACCGTGGGCTTCTTCTCGCTGCCCGGTGCGGACGTGGTTCTGTCTGCGTGGGCGGGGGCGACTGCCGTGGCGATGAGGGCGGTGGCGACGGCGGCGCTGGCCAGGAGGGAGAGCGGGGTGCGGACCCGCTGGTAGGTGAAACTGCGGTTCATGGGAGGCCCTTTCGGGAGATGGTGTGTCACCTTCAAGGACCGTGTGCATGCCACGAGTGTGACACTTTATGTATTTCAGTCCTTTTTGCTGGTGGCGTGATCTTCGCCGGTGATTTCCCCGTACTCCTGGACGGTGGGCTTGGGGATCTGTGTCCCGTCGCCGTAGAAGCCGCGGCTGAGCCACGCGCGCAGCCGCCGCGCCCTGCCGTCTCCGTCGCGTTGTCCCGGGTCGAGGGGCCGGTATTGCTCGTGCGCCGTGAGGGCATGGAGTTCGTAGGGGGCGAGGGGCTGGTGCACCTCGACGTACTCGCCGTGCGGCAGGCGCTTGATGATGCCTGTCTCGCGGCCGTGCAGGACCTTGTCGCGATCACGGCGTTGCAGACCCAGGGCGATGCGCTTGGTCACGAGGAAGAGGACGACCGGTACGACGAACAGGGCGATGCGGACCGTCCAGGTGACCGAGTTGACCGACATGTGGAAGGTCACGGCGATGATGTCGTTCGCGGCTCCGAGCAGTGCCACCAGGTAGACGCCGAGCCATGCCACGCCGAACGCCGTGCGCACGGGCCGGTTGCGTGGCCGTTCCAGCAGGTGGTGTTCGCGGTCGTCGTCGGTGACCCATGCCTCGACGAACGGGTAGGCGCCCATGACGAGGAAGAGGCCGAGGCCGGCGAGGAGGGGGATCAGATTGTCCAGGGCCAGGGTGTGGCCCCAGAAGTTCACCTCCCACCCGGGCATGACCCGCAGCAGCCCGTCCGCGATGCCCATGTACCAGTCCGGCTGGGATCCCGCGGAGACCTGATCGGCGCGATAGGGTCCGAACTCCCAGACCGGGTTGATCTGGGCGGTCGCGGCGATGGTGAAGACGATCCCGGCGACCAGACAGAAATAGCCACCCGCCTTGACCACGTACACCTGCACCGGCAGGCCGACCACGTTTCGCTCCGTACGGCCGGGTCCCGGGTACTGGGTGTGCCGGTGCCGGTGCTCGAGGAAGGCGCGGAAGGCGATGAGCGCCAGCATCAGCGCCGGAATGACCAGGACGTGGATCACGTGGAAGCGGGGGACCAGGTCGTGCCCGGGGAACTCGCCGCCGAACAGGAACATCGACAGGTAGGTGCCGACGATCGGTACCGACAGAAGTGTCCCGTTCACCACGGCGAGCCCGGTTCCCGACAGGAGGTCGCCGGGGAGGTCGTAGCCGGTCAGACCACCGAACATGCCGAGGACGAGCAGGGCGAAACCGGCCACCCAGTTCAGCTCGCGAGGCTTGCGGAAGGCGCCGGTGAAGAACACGCGCATCAGGTGGGCCAGCAGGGAGGCGACGAAGATCAGTGCCGCCCAGTGGTGGGCCTGACGGATGAGCAGGCCGCCGCGTACGTCGAAGGAGATGTGCATCGTCGAGTCGAACGCCTCGGACACCAACTGGCCACGCAGCGGTGTGTAGCTGCCGTCGTAGACGACCTCGTTCGACGACGGGTGGAAGTAGAACGTCAGATACACGCCGGTGACGAGCAGGACGACGAAGCTGTAGAGACAGATCTCGCCCAGCAGGAACGACCAGTGCTCCGGACGGGCCCTGCGTGTGCCGGTCGTGCTGGTACGCCCGATACCCATCCGTGTTCTCGCCCAGTCGGCGATTTTGTCACCGCTGCGGCTGCCCGCCCTGGTGACCGGTTCGATTGCGTCGCTCATGTCGTTACCACCATCAACACGTCACCGGGAGCGCCTTGCGGCCGGGTCTGCGCAACGAAACGGTGCTTGGCGACGAGCTGCCGCACCGGGTTTTGTTGCCCTCATCAGAAGGGACCGAGAAAGTGGTGAAGGTGTGACATGACGGTAAGATAGATTCATGCCGGGGGTGTCCGGGTCAGGACGTCTTCGCACCGATCCGCTCGACGTCCTCACGTGCCGAGCGCCGTCGCGTCGCGCGGCGCTCGCGCTGCGTCGTGCCGCCCCAGATGCCCTCGACCTGCCCGACGTCCAGTGCCCACTGCAGACACCGCTCCCGCACGGGGCACCGGGCGCACACGGCCTTCGCCTCGTCGATCTGGACCAGCGTCAGACCCGCGGTGCCGATGGGGAAGAACAGGTCGGGGTCGACATCCCGGCAGGCCGCTCTCTCGCGCCAACTCATGGCAGCGCCTCCTTACTCGTCGCGAATGCCTCTCATGTATCTGACCGGCCGAAGGGGAGTTCCTGTGACATCCCATGCCGGAGAGCAACGGTGTGAGATACAGTGTGACAACAGACACAATGTCTTGAGCGGGGCTCCGGGCCTCGCACCATCTGTGAGTTGTGAACGCCACACAGGGCCCGAGGCCCCTACCCAGCCCAGCCGTCGATCCCCGGGACCCCCTCTCCCCGGGCACCCACACCCTCGTCGTCCACTACGGCACGGCCGCCGTCGACCAGCGCTACCACGTCGCCGGAACCGGCCCGGTGTGCGTCGCCCACTCCGGAGGGCCGGGCATCGGCTGGGAATACCTGCGCATGCCCGAGCTGGAGCGCAGCATGACCGTCGTCTACCTCGAGCCGGTCGGCACGGGCGAGTCCGGCCGGCTGGCCGACCCAGGCGACTACACCCTCGCCACCTACACCCACTTCCTGCACGCGGTGATCGAGCACCTGGGCCTCACCACGGTGGCCCTGCTGGGCCACTCCCACGGCGGCTTCGTCGCGCAGCGCTACGCTCTCGACCACCCCGAGCGCCTGGCGTCCCTCGTCCTGTACGACACCTCACCGATGACGGGAGAGGAGTTCTGGGCGGCCGCTGTGGCCGGCATGGGGACCTTCGTCCAGCGGCACGCCGACGAGCGGCCGGAAGTGGCCACCTACGTCGCGGGTCTCACCACGCGACCCGACCGGTCCGACGACGAGGGCGCGACGAAGGGGCTGCGCACCATCTCGCCCGCCTACTTCCACGACTACTGGGGCCGCGAGGAGGAGTTCGCCGCGGGACGGGCATCACTGCGGATGTTCGCGGCACCGGCCTGGGGGGTGGAGCCCCCGTTCGACGTCCGCGAGGAACTGCACCGGCTCACCGTGCCGACCCTCGTCCTGGTCGGCGCGGACGACTTCATCTGCGGGCCGCGCTGGGCGCACATGATGCACCAGCTCCTTCCCGACGCTCGGCTGGTGATCCTGCAGGAGACCGGCCATCTCGGGCACATCGAGCGTCCCGAGAGGTTCACGGCGGCCGTGCGCGACTTCCTCAGCCGATGACCGTGCGGGCGTCGCTCTCGCCGATGAGGAAATGCCACAGGAGGGGATCCGCGTCCTGGGAGCCGAGATCGCGGACCGCGTCCCGGACGACCTGTTCGTAGCGGGACGCGGTACGGCGCAGCGCGGCGTGCCCCTCCGGGGTCAGCCGCACCTGCACGCCGCGCCGGTCGTGGTCGACGGCGCTCGAGATGATCAGGCCCTTTCGGCACAGGCGTCCCATCAGCCTGCTCGTGGCGGACTGACTCAGGCCGAGCCCGTTGGCCACATCCCCGGCCCGCATGGGTTCGGCGCCGGCGTCCGCAGCGGAGCCCCTTCCCACGTGGCGCAGGGCCTGTACTTCACTCAAACCGAACCCGGTCTCCTCGCGCAGCCGCCGCTCCACCGTTCCCTGGACCCGGCGGTGGAGGCGGTCGAGGGCGTCCCACCGGTCGGTCGCGCAGGACTGCGTGCGGTCGTCGGCAGAGCCGGTGCGCACCTCGCGCACCACGTCCCCGTATGACGTGCCGGTCACGCGGTGGCCCGGTAGGAACGCGCGCCGTCGCGTGCGGCCGTCCCCTCGCCGGAGTACGGCGCGTCCTGGCCGGTCAGCACGTGCTCCAGGCGGCTGAGGTCTCCTGTGCGGGCGGCGGTGAAGATCGCCTGAACGAGCCGCCGATGGGCGGCCGCGTCCACGTGCTGCCGGTGCCGCCGGTTGTCCAGTCTGTCCTGCGCGCGGGAGACCTGCTGCCGTGCGTTCGCCACGGACAGGCGGAGCAGGTCGCCGATCTGGTCGTAGGAATAGCCGAACGCCTCGCGCAGCACGTACGCCGCGCGCTGGTTGGGGGTCAGGGTCTGCAGAAGCAGCAGGACGGCGTGCTCCACCGAGTCCTGGCGTTCGGCCAGGGCCTCCGGTGTCATCCCGGTGTCCGTGGACTCCGGCAGCCAGGGGGTGGCACTGGACTCACGGCGTCTGCGTGCCGACTGCAGCACATTGATGGCGAGCCGGACGGTCGTCGTGCGGAGCAGCGCACCGGGGTCGGCGACGACGGCGCGGTCCGTGCCCTGCCAGCGCAGCCACGCCTCCTGGATGACGTCCTCGGCTTCGCCGGGATCTCGGAGAATTCGGTTGGCGATCCTTAGCAGTCCTGGCCGGACGCGGCCGAACACGACGACCGCGTCGTTGAGTTCCACAGGCGCGGCGGTGACGGTCACCATCACCGACTGCGGACTCTGCCGGGTTGCGATCACAGATGTGTCCACGATCGGCTCCTTTGTTGGCTGGGGATCGGCGGCTTCCCTCGCCACCGACACCAACTTCGCGCCGACAAGGGCACTGCCGCGCCCCTGACAGACCGTGGGGCACCCCGTGGTCGTACCGTGGCCGCCACGTGGCCAGGCCCTCCCACCCCATGGCCCGCAGGCCCCCGGGGCCCGCCACCCCCTGGCCCCGGACGCCCCGGGGCCTGCCCCCCCGGCCCTCCACGCCCCTGGGGCCCGCACCCCGGCCCCCACGCCTCACCCCCTGGCCGGGACCGGACCTCGACGGGGCCGGACCTCGACAGGACCTGCCCCGGACGGCCCGGAGTCACGGGCCATGGTCAGAGGAGTTCGTGGGCGCACCGCGAGCCGGGGAGGCCGCGTGCGCGGCCCGTGCGGGCTCCCGACTGGGCGCGGCGCGGCACGCGGATCGCACCCCCGCCGACGGCGCCGCCCCCGGGGTCAGGCGGGGGTCGCCGCCCCACCCGGCAGCACGGCGCCCAGCTGTTTGCGGGACCGGATCCCGAGCTTCGTGAACACCTTCCGCAAATGCCACTCGATGGTGTGCGGGCTGAGGAACAGCTGCGCGCCGATCTCGAGGTTGGTCAGCCCTTCGCCAGCCAGCCGGGCGATCTGGGCCTCCTGAGGCGTGAGCGCCTCGTCGGTGCCGGTGTCACGTCTGCGCACCGTCTCCCCGGCGGCCTCCAGCTCCCGGCGGGCGCGCTCGGCGAAGGCCTCCGCGCCGGCCCGGTCGAGGATCTCGTGGGCGCGGGCCAGCTGGACCCGGGCCTCGGCGCGGCGGTTCTCGCGGCTCAACCATTCGCCGTACAGCAGCCGGGTGCGTGCGAGCGCCGTTCGCACCGGGGTGCTCTCCAGCCGGGCGATCGCCTCCCGGTACAGGGCGTCGGCCGTGTCCCCCTCACTGATCAGGGCACGCGCCGCCGCGGAGGTGCCCGTCGCCCAGGCCGTGCCACTGGCCTGGCAGATGGTCGCGAGGCGACCGGCGGCCTCGACGGCGAGGTCCCGCTGCCCGCTGCGGGCCGCCGCCTCCACCAGCTCGACCAGGGAGGAGAGGGCGAGCCCCAGTTCCTGCGGGTACTCGCAGCCCTTGGCGGCGGCGGCGCAGGCCTCCTCGTACCGCCCGAGGCCGTTGTACAGAACGGCCAGCGCCCACTGGGGAGCCGTGAGCACCTTTCCCTCGCCGCTGAGGGTCCGGTCGCGGGTGATCGTCCCGATCGCCCGCAGCGTCTCGGTCTCGCGGCCGCGCCAGGGTTCGATCACCAACGCCCCGTAGTGCGCGAGGAAGTGGCTGCCGGTGGCCTCGCCGATCGTCACCGCTTCCGCGGCGAGCGAGTCCGCGTCGTCCAGATCACCGGCGAAGACCCGGTTCGACAGCCGCAGCAGGAGCGCCGAGGGGAGCACGGACAGCGTTCCGGTCTCCCGTGCCAGACGGACGAGCTTGGCCGACAGGGTGCTCCAGCTGTCGAAGTCCCACACGTTGTGGGCCATGCGGCACGCGAACGGGAGCCAGCCCAGCGACTGTTCCACTGTGAAGCCGCCGCGCCGCAGCGTGTTCAGTGCGCGGCGCAGTATCGGGGCGCCCGCCGCGTAGCCGTCCGTGGTGGCCATGGCCAGGCCGTCGAGGAAGAGGTCGGTGGGTCCGGGGTGAGCCGTCGGGGGCGCGGTGCGTGCCGCCCAGGCGACCTCGTCGAGTCCGGGGCCGCTGGACACGCGGCCCGCGGTGAGGGCCGCGTAGAACGCGTCCCGGTAGGTCTCGCGCGCGGTGCTGGCGTCGAGCGACTCGAACTCCCGGGCCGCCGTGAGCAGCAGCGGCACGGTGGCACCGGCACTGCGGGATCCGAAGGTGATCTGCCCGCGCAGCAGGCTGGCCTGGGCGTGTTGCAGATCGTCGAGCGCGCCCATCTCGGCCACGTTCAGCAGCTCGAGCGCGGCGTCGAACGCTCCGGCGAGGTACTTGGCCCGGGCCGCTGCCAGCGCTCTGCTGCGGCGGCGGGAGGGATCAGGTGTCAGCTCGGCCGCTCGTTCCAGGAAGGCCGCCGACGCGGCGATACCGCCACGCGCCTGCGCGCGGTCGGCCGACCGGACCAGTTCGTCCGCCACGGCCTCGTCGGGCTCCGCCGCGGCGCGGGCCAGGTGCCAGGCCCGGCGGTCGGGGTCGGACCGCGCGTCCGTGGCCTCGGCCAGGGCCCGGTGCGCCTCCCGGCGCTCGGCCGGTCCCCCCGCGCGGTAGACGGCCGAGCGCACCAACGGGTGCCGGAACTGGACGCGTGTGCGCACTTCCAGCAGGTTCGCGGCCACCGCGGGGGAGGCCTCGCTCATGGACACGCCGAGGATGTCGGCGGCGCGGCGGAGCAGTGCGACATCGCCGACGGGCTCGGCCGCCGCGAGCAGCAGCAGCCGCCGAGCCTGCGGGGGCAGTTCCTCGACGCGCAGGCTGAAGTTGTGCTCGAGCCTGCCGATGAGCGGCCCCATCGACGGTGAGGCGTAGCCGCCCGCGAGTTCGGCCGCGGTGGCGCTGCGGGGCAGTTCCAGCAGGGCCAGCGGATTGCCGCGCGCCTCGGAGAGAATTCTGCTGCGGACCGGTTCGTCGAACCGGCCGGGAAGCACCGAGGTCAGCAGGGCGCGTGCGTCGGGCTCGCTCAGACCCCCGAGGGTGAGCTCGGGCAGCCCTTGCAGGGCGCGTTCCCCGTCCGCCTCGCGTACAGCGAAGATCAGCCCCACGCGCTCCGCCATCAGACGCCGGGCGACGAACCCGACGATCTGGGCCGAGACGCCGTCGAGCCACTGCACGTCGTCGACGAGACAGATCAGCGGCGTCTCCTCAGTGACGTCGGCGAGCAGGCTGAGGACCGCCAGCCCCACGAGGAACCGATCCGGGGGAGTGCCCGCGCTGAGCCCGAAGGCGGTCTCCAGGGCCGTCCGCTGCGGATCAGGGAGGTGCCCGAGGCGATCCAGGAAGGGCGCGCACAGCTGGTGCAGACCCCCGAAAGCCAGCTCCATCTCGGCCTCGACTCCCGCCGCGCGCACCACGGTGCACTCCTCGGCGGTCTCGGCCACGTACTCCAGCAGGGCGGACTTGCCGATACCGGCCTCACCGCGCAGCACGAGGACCGCGCTGTGGCCGTCGCGCACCTTGGCCAGATGCCGGTCCAGCACCGCTCGCTCGCTCTGCCGCCCGTGCAGGAAGCCCGGATTCTTGCCTTTCATGAACACTCCCGGCTGCGAGCGTATAGATCTGGTCTTCGGCCACACAACTCATCTGCGCCGCTGGTCACCTCGTGGGTGAGACGCAGGGCAGTGGCATCGTGTCGAGCCGTGGTGGAGCGCGGTCGGGGCCGGCACACGTGTGTTGCCGGACCGTCGGCGGTCGTGTCCGGCGTATCCGGGGCCACCGCCGTCGCGTCAGCCTATGTCCTCGAACGCCGCCGCCTCGACGATCTTCTTCACGGTGGTCAGATAGCGGGCGGCGTCCGCGCCGTCCACCAGCCGGTGGTCGTAGGAGAGCGAGAGGTGGACCAGTTCGCGGACACCGATGAACTCCTCGTCGCCGTCCTGTACGACCGCTGGCCGTCTGACCGCGGCTCCCACGCCCAGGACGGCCGCCTGGTGCGGCGGGACGATGAGGGTGTCGAAGAGGGCGCCGCGTGTTCCGGTGCCGGAGACCGTGAAGGTGGCTCCGGCCACGTCTGCGGGCGTGAGTCTGCCGGCGAGGGCGTGGTCGGTGAGGTCGTGGACGGCACGGGCGATGCCGCCGACGGTCAGATCGCCCGCGCCCCGCACCACCGGAGTCACCGGCCCCTGGTCGGTGTCGACCGTGATGCCGACGTTCTCGGTGTCGTAGTACGTGATGGTCGCGCCGCCCGTGTCGATCCTGGCGTTCATGACGGGATGTGCCTTGAGCGCCTGGGCGGCGGCCAGGACGAAGAACGGCAGCGGTGTCAGGGCGAAGCCCTCACGGGCCGTGTAGCCGTCCTCTGTCCGCCGCCACAGCCGCAGCAGGCCGGTGGCGTCGGCCTCGACGGTGGAGGTCAGCTGCGCCTGCTCCAGCAGCGCCTGCTTGAGACTGTCGCCGATGGCCTTCCGCAGCCGGGGGACGGCGGTGGTGTGCCCGCGCAGGGCAGCCGTCGGCGGAGCCGCTGCCGTTGCCGCTGCTGGTATGGGGCGCGGAGCCGGAGGGGCCGCGGGTGCCGGTGTCGGCATCGGGGCGGGTGCGGGGCGCGGCATCGACGCCGGGGCGGCGGGTGCGGGGTGCGGCATCGGCGCCGCGGCGGGCGGCCGCGCGACCGGCGCCGATGAGGGGGTGGGCTGCGGTGCGGTCACCGGCGCGGCCGGGGCGGCGGTGACCGCGGTCGCCGCCGACGGTTCGGCGTCGGGCGGGCCGATGACGGCGAGCTCGGCGCCCACCTCGACCGTCTCGTCCTCGCCGACGACTATGGTCAGCAAGACTCCCGTGGCGGGAGCGGGGATCTCGGTGTCCACTTTGTCGGTGGACACCTCCAGCAGCGGTTCGTCCTCCTGGACGTGCTCGCCGGGCTGCTTCAGCCAGCGGGTCACGGTGCCCTCGGTGACGGACTCGCCGAGCGCGGGAAGGATCACGGAAACAGTCATGGCGGCGTATGGCTCCTTCAGGTGTCCAGGCCGTAGTGCTTGCGGGCGCGGTCGACGGTGTCGGGGTCCACTTGTCCGGCCCGTGCCAGCCGATCCAGGGCCGTCCAGGTGATCGATTCGGCGTCCACGCGGAAGTAGCGCCGTACGTCCTCGCGGGTGTCGGACAGGCCGAATCCGTCCGTGCCCAGTGAGTAGTATTCCTGCTCGATCCACTGACCGATCTGGTCGGGGACCTGGCGCATCCAGTCGCTGACGGCCAGGACCGGACCCGGCGCACCGGCGAGCGCCTCGGTCACGAAGGGCACACGTGCCTCGCCGCGCGTGCGGGCGGTGTCGGCGTCCATCGCGTCCCGGCGGAGCTCCGTCCAGGACGTCACCGACCAGACATCGGCGCGCACGTTCCAGTCGGCGGCGAGTAGTTCCTGCGCGCGCAGTGCCCAGTGGACGGCGGTGCCGGAGGCCAGGAGCTGCAGCCGAGGGCCGGACACGGCGCGGTCGCCGGGTCGGAACGGGTACAGGCCGCGGACGATGCCCACCTCGATGCCTGGCCACGCAGGAATGGGCGGCTGGGGCTTCGGCTCGTTGTAGACCGTGAGGTAGTAGAAGACGTTCTCTGGCCGCTCCCCGAACATCCGGCGCAGGCCGTCGCGGACGATGACCGCGATCTCGAAGGCGAAGGCCGGGTCGTAGCTGACGGCCGCCGGGTTGGTGGCGGCCAAGAGATGCGAGTGGCCGTCGCCGTGCTGGAGACCTTCGCCGGTCATGGTGGTGCGTCCGGCGGTGCCGCCGACGACGAACCCGCGGCCCATCTGGTCGGCGAGGGCCCAGAACTGGTCGCCGGTGCGCTGGAAGCCGAACATGGCGTAGAAGATGTAGAACGGGATCATCGGCTCGCCGTGGGTGGCGTACGAGGTCGCGGCGGCGGTGAACTCGGCCATGGAACCGGCTTCGGTGATGCCCTCGATGAGGAGCTGCCCGGTCTCGCTCTCCCTGTAGTGCAGCAGCTGGTCGGCGTCGACGGGGTCGTAGGTCTGGCCCCGCGGCGAGTAGATGCCGGCCGTGGGGAACATCGACTCCATGCCGAAGGTACGGGCCTCGTCGGGGATGATCGGCACCCAGCGGGCGCCGGTGCGGCCGTCCCGCATCAGGTCCTTCACCAGGCGAACCAGGGCCATGGTGGTGGCGACCTCCTGGTGCCCGAAGCCCTTGAGCAGCGCCTCGAACGGCTGCGCGGCGGGCTCCGGCAGCGGCTTGGCGATCACACGGCGCGCGGGGGCGGGACCGCCCAGCGCGGCGCGCCGCTCGCGCAGGTACCGCACCTCGGGCGAGTTCTCTCCCGGATGCCAGAAGGGGACGACGTCACCGGCGAGGGCGCTGTCGGGGATGGGCAGATCCAGGACGTCTCGCAGCTCGCGGAACTGCGCCATGGTCAGCTTCTTCATCTGGTGGTTGGCGTTGCGGGACTCGAACGCCGACCCGAGGGTGTGCCCCTTGACCGTCTGGGCGAGGATCACCGTCGGTGCCCCCCGGTGTTCGACGGCGGCCCGGTAGGCGGCGTACACCTTCAACGGCTCGTGCCCACCGCGGGAATTCTCGAAGAGCTCCACCACCTGGGCGTCGCTCAGGGTGGCGGAGAGTGCGGACAAGGCGTCTCCGACGAAGAAGTTCTTGCGGATGTAGGCGGCGTCCCGCGCGGCGAAGGTCTGCATCTGGGCGTCGGGCTCCTCGCCCAGGCGGCGCACCAGGTCGCCGGTCGTGTCCTGGGCCAGCAGCGGGTCCCAGGCCTCGCCCCACAGGGTCTTGACCACGTTCCAGCCCGCCCCGCGGAACCGGGCCTCCAGCTCCTGCACGATCTTGGAGTTGGACCGCACGGGTCCGTCGAGGCGTTGCAGGTTGCAGTTGATCACGAAGATGAGGTTGTCCAGGCCCTCACGGGAGGCCAGCGTCAGGGCGGCCGTGGCCTCCGGCTCGTCCGTCTCCCCGTCGCCGAGGAACGCCCACACGCGGGAGGCGGAGGTGTCCTTGATGCCGCGGGCCTGCAGATAGCGGTTGAAGCGTGCCTGGTAGACGGCGCCAAGAGGGCCGAGGCCCATGGACACGGTCGGGAACTCCCACAGCCACGGCAGACGCCTGGGGTGCGGGTAGGACGGGAGGCCGTGACCGCCGGCCTCGCGCCGGAAGCCGTCCAACTGCTGCTCGCTCAGGCGGCCTTCGAGGAACACCCGGGCGTAGATGCCCGGCGACGCGTGCCCCTGGAGGAACAACTGGTCGCCCGAGCCGTCCTGTTCCTTGCCACGGAAGAAGTGGTTGAAGCCGATCTCGTACAGCCAGGCCGCCGATGCGTAGGTGGAGATGTGTCCGCCCAGGCCGAGCCGGGAGCCGCGGGTGACCATGGCCGCGGCGTTCCACCGGTTCAGGGCGGTGATCCTGGTTTCCATGGCGATGTCGCCGTCGAACGCCGGCTGCGCGGCCGCCGGGACGGTGTTGACGTAGTCCGTGGTGAGCAGCCTCGGCACGGACAGGCCGGCGCGGGCCGCGTACTCGTGCACGCGCCGGATCAGGTACACCGCCCGATCGGGTCCGGCGTTGCGTATGACGGCGTCGAGGGAGGCCTGCCACTCGGCGGTCTCCTCGCGGTCACGGTCGGGAAGCTGGTCGAGCTCACTGCTCGACGGGGACGCGGTGGGCCGGAACGGGTCACTCATGGGCGGCCTTCCTCAAGGCATGGGGCGGGAGAGACGGGAGGGGATGACCGATCTCGAGCCGATCTGTCCAGTGGCGCCTGCAACGACGACCTTCATGCGGTCTCCTCTGCCGAGGGCGGGACGGTCGGGCGTGACGGCCAGGACGTGCTGAGAGGGCGGCGGCGAGGTCGGATACGCCCGCGCGCCTCGCCTTGTTGACCGGACGAAAGGTGTTGTTGTGACAAGCTGCCCGTTACCGAACCTGGGTCGTCCCGACGACGGGTGTCCCGCGACCACGGCCGCGGGGAGGACGCGGGTGCCGCGGGACACCGGAGGGGCGGGCCTACTCCACGAAGTAGGAGTCGTGCCGGTCGAAGAACGCGGAGCGCTCCTCCTCCGAGGCGTGGGCCAGCTGCGACACCTGCTCGAAGTACTCCTCGCGCGGCGCGCCCGGTGTGAACAGCAGGAGCATGTCCGCCGGTGCGTCGGAGTCGTTGCGGAAGGCGTGCAGCCCGCCTTGCGGCACGTGCAGGAAGTCGCCCTTGCGGGCGTCCACCCAGCGCACACCGTCGAAGATGCGCACGGTGCCGTCCAGGATGTAGAACGACTCCGAGATCCGCTTGTGGAAGTGCGTCTTCGGGCCGCCGGCCCGCGGCCTCATCTCGACGCGGTACAGCCCGAACTCGCCGCGGGTGGTCGCGGTGGTGGCCAGATAGTGGGTGGCGTCCTTGCCCGGCCCGCTCTCGCCGAGGTCGGCTGGGGTGTCGGCAGGCCGGAACACGGCGCTGACCTCGCCGTTGTCTCCGAAGTATTTCTGTTCCGGGTAGGGGTACGACATGGTGGTTTCCTTTCCTGAGGCAGTCAGGCGGCCGCGTGCCAGCCCGCACTCGATGTGACCGGTGCGCACGGCCCGATGTGACGTCGGCGCGGCGATGGGCCGCGGTGCCGCGCGGTCGGGTGTCAACGGGTTAGGCAGTCGTGGCGGGGATGTCCCCGTCGCAGGGCCCGTACGTCCCGTACCGCCGCGGCGAATGCCTCCGGGCGTTCCTGCGGCAGGTTGTGGCCGGCGTCCGCGACCTGAAGGTGCAGGCGGGAGCCGGTGAAGTGGTGAGCGGTCGATGACCCGTCGGTCGCCGGGAAGTTGCCGTCGGCGGTGCCGTCCAGGGTGACCGTGGGGACGGTGATCGGAGGAAGGCCGGCGAGGCGGGCTTCCAGATCGGCGTACGCCTCCGCGCCCGGTGCCAGGCCGAGCCGGTGCCGGTAGGAGTGGATGACGACGTCGACGTAGTCCGGATTGGTGAAGGCCTCAGCGGCCCGCTCCAGTTCGGCTTCGTCGAAGGCCCACACGGGGGAGTTGCGTTTCCAGATGACCCGGGCGACGCCCCGAGGATCGGCTGCCAGTCCGGTGCG
Source organism: Streptomyces sp. NRRL F-5122 (assembly GCF_001507435.1). Lineage (GTDB taxonomy): Bacteria > Actinomycetota > Actinomycetes > Streptomycetales > Streptomycetaceae > Streptomyces > Streptomyces lannensis. The sequence goes on along the minus strand of NZ_LMWH01000228.1, from coordinate 1,803 downwards.
GCCGCGCTCGGTGAGGAAGTAGTAGAAGTACCAGAAACCAGCCTCCAGTTCGGGGGAGATGGGGTTTATGGCGGCGCCGATGTCCTGGATCAGGTAGCCGTTGACGCAGACCAGGCCGAGGACCCGTTCGGGCCACAGCACCGCGGCGACCGTGGCCGCGCGACCGCCCCAGTCGTAGCCGGCGAGGTAGGCCCGCTCGATGCCGAGGGCGTCCAGGAGCGCGATGACGTCGGCCCCCAGGGCCGCCTGCTGGCCGGAACGGGGAAGAGAGTCGGACAGGAATCTGGTGGGGCCGTGCCCTCGCAGGTGGGGGACGACGACCCGGAACCCGCCCTCGGCCAGCAGGGGGGCCACGTCCACGTAACTGTGGATGTCGTAGGGGAAACCGTGCAGAAGGACGACGGTGTCACCGTCGGGGGAGCCCGTCTCGTAATAGGCGACTTCGAGCACGTCGGTCGTGACGCGTCGCAGGGGGGCGAGCAGGGGCAGGGCTGACATGCGAATCCTCCGACGAAGGAGCGGTGGGGGAGGGGAGCCGCGGTTCCGGTCGGGCGCGGCTGGGGGCACCGGGGGGTGTGGCCGGGCGCGTTACCGGGCCCGGCCACCGCCGGGGTCCGGCCCTCGGCGACAGTGTGCACAGTGTGCATGAGAAGGTTGTCTTGTTAGTGTCATGAGTGTTGGCGTCATAATGGTTACGCGTGTGCACGGCGTGATCTCCTCTCCAGGGGGAACTGTCTCCCCGCACAGACCGGCCTTCGCCACCTGCTGTGACAGCGAAGCAAGCCCTGCTCAGCGTTGTGTGCTTCAGCGCCGGACGAACCCCGCGGTCCGTGACGGCCCGAGGATGCGGGCGTCCCGGGCGCACATCCTCTCCGTGTCCGGTCCGAACGGGCGCGGAACATCCGACCGACTTAGGTGATGACCATGGAAACCGAAAGTGTTCTGCATCCCAGCTTCCTCGTGCCTGTCGGGCACGTGGAGCCGGTACCCCGCCGTATCAGGGGCGTGATCGACGGTCGCACCGTGTTCGACACGCGGCGCGCCCTGTACGTCTGGGAGTGGCAGGCCTATCCGCAGTTCAGCATCCCGGTGCGGGACCTCGTCGACGGCGTCCTCGACGACGAAGGGATCGCCGAGGAGCACGGTGCGGGCACGGCGCACCGGCACACTCTGTCCGTGGGCGGGGAGTCGCGCCCCGCTGCCGCCTGGGTGTGGGGGAAGGACGCCCCGGCGCCGCTCCAGGGCACGGTGCGCTTCGAGTGGCCGGCCATCGACTATTGGTTCGAGGAGGACGAACCCGTCTTCGTCCACCCCAGGAGCCCGTACTCGCGTGTGGACGCCGTGCGTTCCTCCAGCAGCGTCCGCGTGGAGCTGGAGGGCGTGGTCCTGGCGGAGGCGCTGGCGTGCGTCAAACTCTTCGAGACCGGCCTGCCGACGCGCTACTACCTCGACCGCGCGCACGTCGACTGGACCCGGCTGCGGCGGACCGACACGGTGACCCGCTGCCCGTACAAGGGGACGACGAGCGGCTACTGGTCGTTCGACGGTGCCACCGCCGCCCACGAGGACATCGCCTGGGCGTACGACTTCCCGACCATCCACGCCAACCGCATCGCGGGCCTGACGGCCTTCTACAACGAGCGCGTCGACCTCTTCGTGGACGGCGAGCCACTGCCGAAGCCCGGCGGACTCCGCTCCTAGCCCCAATACTGGTGACTTTGGGGGGTTCTGTGTCGTTGTGTGGGTGTGCCAAGGCCCGGACAGGTGAAGTCGTCAGATGGTGAGCGGTTGTCGGATCGGATC
>NZ_LMWH01000227.1 GCF_001507435.1 Streptomyces sp. NRRL F-5122 | reverse complement strand
GGTCTGGTAGAGAATACCGAGGCGTTCGGGTGAACTATGGTTAAGGAACTCGGCAAAATGCCCCCGTAACTTCGGGAGAAGGGGGGCCACACCTGGTGATGATCTTTACGGTCTGAGCTGGGGGTGGCCGCAGAGACCAGCGAGAAGCGACTGTTTACTAAAAACACAGGTCCGTGCGAAGCCGTAAGGCGATGTATACGGACTGACGCCTGC
>NZ_LMWH01000226.1 GCF_001507435.1 Streptomyces sp. NRRL F-5122 | reverse complement strand
AGCAGTCCACTGGCCAGTCAGACTCCCGTCATACTTCCGTACATCGACCAGCACGGACCTGCTCCCTGTAACCACGCAAAGACGCTAGCCCGACAGCATCAATCAAGGAACCGTGCCGCGCCGCCTCTTCAACGACCTGTCCCGCATCTGTCCTCGGAATTCCAGGTGGCTCCACACGTGGTCCGGACCCGCCACCGGAGGCGCGGCAAGCGTGGCGG
>NZ_LMWH01000225.1 GCF_001507435.1 Streptomyces sp. NRRL F-5122 | reverse complement strand
ACGGTCCAGGTGTCGTTGCCGTGGAGGAGGGTGGTGAGGTCGCCTTTGCCGTTGTGTTCGATGGCGGTGTCGAGTTGGTCGGCCATCTGGGTGTCGTAGACGGGGCGGTGGATGGAGCGTAGGACGCCGATGGGGGTGTGGTGGAGGGTGTTGGGGTCGGCGAGGCGGGTGAGGGCGAAGGCGGTGGTGGGGGTGGGGGCCTGGGCGTCGTGGGTGAGG
>NZ_LMWH01000224.1 GCF_001507435.1 Streptomyces sp. NRRL F-5122 | reverse complement strand
CGGCGTGGCGCGCACCGCGTCACGGCTGGCTTGGATGGCCTCCTCCAGCACCGCCTGATCACCGCCTCGCTCGAAAGATCTCAGCAGGGCGACGCCGAGGTTGGACAGGCGGGCGGCCAGGTCGGGGTGGTCGGGCGGCGTGGCGCGCACCGCGTCACGGCTGGCTTGGATGGCCTCCTCCAGCACCGCCTGATCACCGCCTCGCTCGAAAGATCTCAG
>NZ_LMWH01000223.1 GCF_001507435.1 Streptomyces sp. NRRL F-5122 | reverse complement strand
TGGTCGTTGAGGCGGCGCAGGGCGGCGGGGACCTCGGGGTGGGGCGGCATGGCGGCGAACCGGTCGGTGAGTTCGGCGGTGTCGGCGTCGCTGATCGTGATGTCGCGGGTGGCGGCGAGCATCCGGAGCACGGCGCCGCCGATGTCGGTGAACGGGACGTACACGCCGCTGAGGGTGAGCGCCTCGGAGTAGGTGATCAGGTGGGCGAACCACAGGCGCAGGG
>NZ_LMWH01000222.1 GCF_001507435.1 Streptomyces sp. NRRL F-5122 | reverse complement strand
TGGGTAACGGCAGGGCTGTCGGTGGCGGCTGCAACCCTGTGGGGCATGGATGAGCTGGAGTTCATGCGGGGCCGGGTCTACGGGGCCGACTACGAGTACGCCGGGCCACGGCACGGGCGCGTGTACGCGGAGTTGGTCGCGGGCCCGCTGGACGGTCTGCTCTTGGATGTCACGGGCTGGTCTGCGCATGATCGGGCTGAAGGTGTCGCCTTGCGCACGGAGATAGG
>NZ_LMWH01000221.1 GCF_001507435.1 Streptomyces sp. NRRL F-5122 | reverse complement strand
CTGCCGACCTACGGATCCTGGCTGAACTGGATCGAGGCCGAGTTCGCGGCCCTGCGCTACTTCGCACTCAACGGCACCGACCACCGCAGCCACGACGAGCAGAACGCCGCCATCGCCGCCTACGTGCGCTGGCGCAGCACTCACGCGGAACCGAAGACCAACTTCGCCCCCGACTCACCGATCCGCCAGTGGACCCAATACCCGGCCAAGGCTGCGTGACGAGCCACTAG
>NZ_LMWH01000220.1 GCF_001507435.1 Streptomyces sp. NRRL F-5122 | reverse complement strand
GGCTGCAGCGGATCAGCCGCACCGCGAAGGACCCGGTGAAACTCCGCCGGGCGATCGTGGTGCTGATGTCCGCGCAGGGCCAGACGGTCAAGGACATCAACACGCTGATGCAGGTCGGCCAGGACTACGTTCGTGAGGTCATCCACGCCTTCAACGAGCGGGGGTTCGACGCGCTGGACCCAAAATGGAGCGGGGGACGCCCTAAGACGATCACTGACGAGGTGCGCGAG
>NZ_LMWH01000219.1 GCF_001507435.1 Streptomyces sp. NRRL F-5122 | reverse complement strand
TGATCCCCGTGCTGTTCGTGGTCGCCGTCGAGGCGGCCCGCCACGCGATCGGCCGGATCGCGGACATCACGGCGGACAAGCACATGGAGGGCGTCCGCCCCACCCGCTGGCTGCTCTCCCCCATACCCACCCTCCTGCTCTGGCGCCGGATGAAACTGTGGGAGCTCCGCTCCTACGACCAGGTCATCAAGCTGGAACAGGAACGTCTCGTCTACCAGGCCCGCCTGCGCT
>NZ_LMWH01000218.1 GCF_001507435.1 Streptomyces sp. NRRL F-5122 | reverse complement strand
GATCAGCTGCGCCTCGCCGACCTGCTCGCCCATGCGGTCGCCGACCATGTGGACGCCGACCACGGCACCGTCCTTGACCTGGACGAGCTTGATCTCGCCTTCGGTCTTGAGGATCTGGCTCTTGCCGTTGGGCGCCAGGCTGTACTTGAGAGCGACGACCTTGTCCGCGCCGTAGATCTCCTTGGCCTTGGCCTCGGTGATGCCGACGGAGGCGACCTCCGGGTGGCAGTAGGTGACCC
>NZ_LMWH01000217.1 GCF_001507435.1 Streptomyces sp. NRRL F-5122 | reverse complement strand
TCGGTGGGCTGCTGCTGTGCGGAGCCCTTGCCCATGTCGGACAGCCCCTCCAGCATCCACGCCCGCAGCCGGCTCGCGGGTGGTGGGTGTTCGGTGGTGGCCATCGGCGCGCTCTCCTGTGTACGGCTCGGTGCGGGAATCGGCCATCACACGGACGGCCGCACCAGCGTATGCAGAGAGTGACGCGCGGGCCCACGGATGGCGGGGCCGTAGGCGTCAAGCTTCCGTTAAGAACGATCGTGTCGGCATCAATGTCACATCAAACCGGCATCAATGGCCCATCAAAAGGCCAGGAAGCCGACGCACACAGGAGCAGAGCCGGTGAGCCCGGCCGCCCGACCCGAGGCGAACACACAGCGTCACACCGCGAAGCAGGGGCCCGCCTCCGGTGAGGAAGCGGGCCCCGGTCAGCGAGAGCCCCGTGCGGCTGCGGTCTCCCCGGAGGGTCGCCCGCCGGGCGTGGGGAGCCCGTTCCAGATGGGGCTTCCGGCCGCGTGATGCACGTATTCGCGTACCAGTCGGAAGCCGGCGGTCCAGGCCAGCAGTCTGCTGGCGCGGTTCAGCGTCGAGCAGTTCCAGCTCGGCTGGTGGCCGCGCGCGGTGATGTCCGCGCACAGGGCGGTGACACAGGCCAGGCCGAGGCGGAGGCGGCGGTGGTCGGAGCGGGTGAAGACGGACACGTCCTCGTAGCGGGTGCCGCGGAAGTGTGTGCTTGCGACCGCCAGCAGATCACCGGCGCGGTCCACCGCCGCCCAGCCGTGACCGGAGGAGGCGAGTCCCGCCGGGCCGCCCCAGGCGTCGTGGATCCACGACGCGTCCGGGTCGAGCGCCGCCAGGGCCGGGGCGTCGCGCGGCTCGAGACGACGGACGGTCAGGCCCCGCGGGGTCGGCGTGGGGTGAGGCTTGTCCTGCAGGGTCCACACCATGCGCTCCCAGGGCGTGAGCCGGTGGAAGGCCGAGTGCAGAGCGGGCAGGAACCGGGCGGGGGCGTCGATGTAGTGGTGCGCCAGGGGTGCCAGGGCCTCCGGGGTGAGCGCGTCCGGCGTTCCGCGCAGGACGGCGTATCCCGCGCAGGACACGGCCACCGCGCGTGGGTGGTCCGCTCTGTCCGCCCACCAGTGGCCGATGCCGGTGCCCAGTACGTGTTCGCCGACGACGGCGGGGCCCGGGGCGCCGGTGGGCAGCCAGCGGATGAGTGCCGGAAGCCGGTCGGGTGCGAGTTCGATCATTTTGACGCCTCCACGTCGGACGGTGAAGACGCTTCGACGGTCGCGGAGCCTTGACGGTGAAGACGCTTCGACGGTGAGTGAGAACAACGGGGACGGGGGAGCGTCCGTCGGGGGACGCCCGCCCCGCCCTCCGGCCGGCGTTACGCCTGGCCGGCCTTGGTGCCGTGGTTCGCCTTCTTCCTGCGACGGGCCCTCTTCTTGCGGGCACGCTTGGACATGCGGGTCAACTCCCTTTCTTCATGGGTGGTTCAGGCGGCCCGGCCGACCAGCAGGTCCGCCAGCTTGTTGAGTCGCTTGACGGTGCGCTCCTCCTGAGCGGCCGGCGCCGGGTCGACGCGCTCGGCGCGGTCGTAGTAGGCGCCGTTGACGATTTCCACCGCCGGGTCGCACAGCCGGACGATGTGGGCGGCGCCCTCGGCGGGTTCGGCACCCTCGAGCGCGTAGAGCGGCAGAAGAGCCGTGTCGCAGATGCCCGGGTGCACGGAGACCGCGGTGACGCGCGGGTCGGCCGCGAAGACGGTGAGGGCGAGCTGGGACTGGGCATAGGCGGCGAGCCGCGAGTAGCGGCGGGCCCGGTTGGGGTCCGCCCACTGGATCGACGCCGTGCGGTGCAGGGTGGACGAGACGTTGACGACACGGCCCCCGGGGTCGCTGGTGAGCGCCGGCTCCAGCAGACAGGTCAGCAGATAGTGCGCGAGGAAGTTGACCTGGAAGGCGATCTCGTTGCCGTCCGCGGTGACGGTGTGGCGTTCCGGTGCCGCCATCCCGGCGTTGTTCACCAGCACGTCCAGGTGCGGGTGTTCCCGCACGACGTGCTCCGCCAGGGCCTCGACCTCCTCGAGGCGGGTGAAGTCGGCGGCGCAGGGCCGCAGTCGGGACTCGTCGATCCCGCTCATGGCGACGAGACGGTCGACGGCCGCCCGCGTCTCCTCGGCGGTGCGGCCGTGCAGCAGCACGGTGGCGCCGCCATCGGCGAGCAGTCGCGCGGTCTCCAGTCCGATGCCGGAGGTGGCTCCGGTGACGAGGACGGTACGGGACGAAAGGTCGGGCATGGTCCATCCAGGGATGCGGGCACGCCGGCTCGGCCCGTGCAGGGCGGCCGGTGACGTGCGAATACGAGAAGGGGCGCCGGACGTGGGTCACGGCGCCCCGAGGGCTACGGAAGACGCGTCGACGTCAGAAGGCGGACGCGGGCGATTCCGGGCAGCGAGGCGCACGACGGGTCGCGCCGGGACTCGGCGGCCGGTCGAAGAGGAGCCATGCGCTGTTCACGTGGTCCATCGAAGTCGTTCCTCGGGCCCGGAACAAGACCGCCACACGATCCCATACGCCACTCTGACGTGCGCATACGTGTTCATGACGGTGTGTCGGGCCCGGCACGGGTGCGGTTCAGCCGAGGCCGGGCACCGCCGAGATCACCATGTCGATCAACTTGATGCCGACGAAGGGCAGGACCAGCCCACCGAGCCCGTACAGCAGCAGGTTGCGGCGCAGCAGGTCGTGGGCCGACGCAGGCGTGTAGCGCACGCCGCGCAGGGCCAACGGGATCAGCGCCACGATGATCAGCGCGTTGAAGACGATGGCCGAGGTGATCGCTGACTTCGGGCTGTGCAGGCCCATGATGTTCAGGGACTCCAGACCCGGGTACGCACCCGCGAACATCGCCGGGATGATCGCGAAGTACTTCGCCACGTCGTTGGTGATGGAGAACGTGGTGAGTGAGCCGCGGGTGATGAGGAGTTGTTTGCCGATCTCGACGATGTCGATGAGCTTGGTCGGGTTGGAGTCGAGGTCGACCATGTTGCCGGCCTCCTTGGCGGCCGATGTGCCCGTGTTCATCGCCACGCCGACGTCGGCCTGTGCCAGGGCGGGGGCGTCGTTGGTGCCGTCACCGGTCATCGCGACGAGCTTGCCGCCCGCCTGCTCCCGCTGGATCAGGGCGAGTTTGTCCTCCGGCGTCGCCTCGGCCAGATAGTCGTCGACGCCCGCCTCTTCGGCGATCGCCCGTGCGGTGAGCGGGTTGTCGCCGGTCACCATGACGGTGCGGATGCCCATCCGGCGCAGCTCGGCGAAGCGTTCGCGGATTCCGTCCTTGACGATGTCCTTGAGGTGGATCAGTCCGAGGACGCGTGGTCCGTCCCAGTCGTACACGGCCACCAGCAGCGGGGTGCCGCCCGAGGCGGCCACCGACTCCGCGAGGCTTCGGGCCTCGGGCGGGACCGTTCCTCCGTACATCCGCACCCATTCCAGGACCTGTGTCGCGGCGCCCTTGCGGATCGACTGCGCCGCTCCGTTGTCCCAGCGCAGATCGACGCCGCTCATCCGGGTCCGGGCGCTGAACGCGACCCATCGCGCCTGACTCAACTCGCCCTCGGCGGGGGCCCGCACACCGTGCCGCTCCTTGGCGAGGACGACCACCGAACGGCCTTCGGGCGTCTCGTCGGCGAGTGACGACAGTTGTGCTGCCCGGGCCAGGTGGCTCTCGGGGACACCGGGCAGCGGCACGAACTCCGTGGCCTCGCGGTTCCCCAGCGTGATGGTGCCGGTCTTGTCCAGCAGCAGCGTGTTCACATCGCCCGCGGCCTCGACGGCACGTCCCGACATGGCGAGGACGTTGCGCTGCACCAGCCGGTCCATGCCCGCGATGCCGATCGCGGACAGCAGGGCGCCGATCGTGGTCGGGATCAGCGTGACGAGCAGCGCGACCAGAACGGTCGTCGACTGGGCGGCCTTCGCATACTCGGCCATCGGCTGGAGGGTGACCACGACCAGAAGGAAGATGACGGTGAGCGAGGCCAGCAGGATGTTCAGGGCGATCTCGTTCGGCGTCTTCTGCCGGGACGCGCCCTCGACCAGCGCGATCATCCGGTCGAGGAAACTGTGCCCGGGGCGCGCGCTCACCCGTACGACGATCCGGTCGGAGAGCACGGTCGTACCGCCGGTGACGCCGCAGCGGTCGCCGCCCGACTCACGGACCACGGGCGCGGATTCACCGGTGACCGCGGACTCGTCGACCGCCGCGACCCCGTCGATCACATCGCCGTCGGACGGGATGGTCTCGCCCGCCCCGACCAGAACGACGTCGAGCGGCCGCAGAGCGGTGGCCGGGACGGGCTCCGTGCGTGCCAGGCGCGGGTCGGTGCCGTAGCGCCAATCGAGCAGCCGCATCGCCACCGTGTCCGTGCGCGACCTGCGCAACGAAGCGGCCTGTGCCTTGCCGCGGCCCTCGGCGACCGCCTCCGCGAGATTGGCGAACACCACCGTCAGCCACAGCCACACGCTGATGACCCAGGTGAAGACGGTCGGGTGCAGGACGGAGGAGAGGGTGGTGAGCGCCGCGCCGACCGAGACCACGAACATCACGGGGTTCCTGACCAGCACCCGGGGATGCAGCTTGCGCAGCGCGTCCGGGAACGAGCGGGCGAGCTGGGCCGGTTCGAACAGCCCGCTCGGGGCGCGACGCCCGGCGGGAGGTGCCGCTGCGCCCAGCGCGGAGCGGGAGGTCGGGACCTGCGGAGGAGCGGCGGGGAGCATGGCCACCTTCGTGCCTCGGTGGAAAGCGGAGTCCACGCACCTAGGCACGCGGACGTACCGTTCGGACTGACAGAAACGGGCTGGTCGCGGGGCCCGTGCGGGACCGGGGCCCCGGTCCCGCACGGTTGCGCGCAGGGCCGGACATGGGACGACGGGGCACGCGCGCTCGGCCGACCCGAGGCGCCTTGGAATGGAGCTTCCGCTGGAGGGACGTCATGCCAGTGACGTCCGCGGCCTCTTGGTCGGACCGCTGGTGACTCTAGCCGCGTCCCGCAGTCGAACTACCCGGATGTGCCGGGAATTTGCGGCACTCATACGGGGCGCGCGCGAGGGTCGTAAAGGTCCCGTCAATGCCGCCTGAGAACGCATCAGGGGCGCGTCAACGCAGACAGTGCGTGGCCGGAACCGGTCGCAGACTGAGCGGCAACGGGGGACGGGCGACCGTCCGTGGTCCGACGTTGGAGGGACCGTGACGATCACGGCCGGAACAACACGCGCCCCAGAGGGGGTGGGCGCGGAGCCACGGCAACCGGCGGTCGTCCCGCCCGAGGGGGACAACGGCTCGCGGCCGAGAGGGGGACCGCGGCCGGGTGGGCGGAGGCGTCACCTCCGCCGCGAGACCGTGGCCGCGCGGGCCGCTCTGCGCCGCCGCTACTGGGCCACGTTGCCCGCGCGTCTGCGCTTCCTGCGCGCGGTCACGGTCTCGCTCGCCGCCGCACTGGCGCTGCTGCTCCTGGTGGCCGGTCAGGCCGCCACCGGCACCTGGGACTCCGTCGCCGACCGCGACGCGCCGCGCACCACCAGCGCCGCCGATCTGAACCTCGCCCTGAACGACATGGACGCCCAGGCCGCCAACATGCTGCTGTCCAGCGGGAACGCGGGCCAGGGACGTCTGGTCACGCCGTACGAGAAGGCCGTCGGCTTCTACGGGGCCGCACGCCGCGAGATCGGCCACGATCTGCGCACCCTCGCCGTCGCGGCCCAAGGGGATCGGGCCGACGAGCGGACCGTCGAGTCGCTGACCGACGACTTCGCCGAGTACCAGGAGCTCCTCGGCCGCGCACTGGAGAACGACGGTCACGGCGGCGGCAAGACGGCAGCGCTGGCCGACTACCGCCGGGCCACGGATCTGCTCCAGCAGCATCTGCTGCCCGATGCGCGAGCCCTGGTGGAGTCCAACGACAGGGCGTTCGACGGGCAGTACGCCCGCGCCCGCTCGGGCCTGTCCGCGCAGCTCATCGCCGTACTCGCCCTCGGCGCGCTGCTCCTCGCCGTGCTGGGCCTGCTCCAGTGGTGTCTGGCCCGCCGCTTCCACCGGGTCCTCAATCCCGGTGTGCTCGCGGCCACCGTCTGCACCCTGGTGGCGGTGGTCCTCGGAGCGCAGATGCTCTCCTCCTCCGCCGCACATCTGCGGGTCGCCCGCCGGGACGCCTTCGACTCCGTCGTCGCCCTCTCCCGTGCCCGAGCCATCGCCTACGACGCCAACGCCGACGAGAGCCGCTATCTGCTCGACCCCGAGCGCCGCGACCGGTACGCGCGCTCGTTCCTCGCCAAGTCCCAGCAGCTGTACGGCATCGAGGGCGCTGCTCTGGCGACGTACGACGCCGGGCTCGCCGCCACCTGGAGGGCTTACCGTAATGACCGGAACGACCTGCGCTTCACGGGCGAGTTCCGGCGCGAACTGGACAACATCACCTTCCCCGGTGAACGGACCGCGGCCGAGCAGACCGTGGACGCCTACGCGGTCTACGAGCGCGACGACCGAACGATCCGCGCGCTGTTCGCGGCCGGCAAGGAGCACGAGGCGGCGGAGTTCTGCATGGGCTGGGAGCCCGGCACGTCCAACGCGCACTTCGGGCAGTGGATGGCCGCGCTGGACCAGGTGACGGGCATCAACCAGGCCCACTTCGAGTCCTCGGTGCGGGAAGGCCGCTCGGCCGTGGGCGTACTGCTGCCATGGGCGGGCGGACTGCTGGTCGCCGCGGCCGCCCTCACCGCCCTCGGGCTGCGGCCCCGGCTCGCCGAGTTCCGCTGAGCCCCGCGCTCACACGTCCGCCAGCCGGGCCTCTTCCAGGTCCAGGGAGCGCTGGAGGCGTCTGCGGGTCGTGTCGCTGATGGCATGGTCGTCGTACAGGCGCCGCAGCTCCGCCGACTCCACGGCTATCAGGTCGCGGCGCAACTGGCGGTAGACCAGGTCGGCGGATTCCTGTGGCATCCCGCCGTTGGTGTCCGTGAGCCGGTCGCGGGCGTCCTCGAGGCGGGCGTTCAGACCCCGGCGGAGCCGGTCGATGACCACGTCGGGCGCCGCCTCGAGTTCCGCCAGCTCGTCCAGACGCCGGATCCCGGCCCCCGCCAGGCTGCACCGGGCCGCGGCCTCCTCGCGCTCGGTGTGGTCGGGCTCCAGGGCGATGCCGGAGCGCCGGACGACCGGGGCCAGGGTGAAGCCCTGGACGACAAGGGTGACGACGACGACCGAGGTGGTCAGGACGAGCACGAGGGGCCGCTGTGTGAGCGCGGCGCCGTCCGCCGTGGCCACAGGGATCGACAGGGCCGCCGCCAGCGGGACGACCCCCCGGGTGCCCGCCCAGGTCAGCACCATCGGCACCCGCCAGTTCATCCGCTGGATCCCGCCCTTGCGCTGTACGACCGCGGACAGGGGTGCCAGCCACAGCAGGCGTACGGCGATCAGGGTCCCGGCGACGGCCAGGGCGTACAGCGGCCAGATCCGGTCACCGTCGGACAGCGCCCGCACCTGTGCGGGCAGGGCCAGGCCTATCAGGCTGAAGACGACGCTCTCGAGCAGGAACACCACTGTGCCGTACACCGCGTGCAACTGGAGCCTGATGCGGGCGTTGGTGAGCCGGTCGCCTCGCCCGCCGAGGACCACCCCGGCGACCACGACGGACGTGACGCCGGACGTGTGCGCGGCCTCTGCGAGGACGTAGGCGGCGTACGGCGTGACCAGGGCGATCACCGTCTCCAGGACCGGGTCCTCGGTACGCCGCCGGATGAGGGCGACCACTCCGGCCAGCGCGGCCCCGATGACCGTGCCACCGCCGGCCAGCACCATGAACTCGCTGCCCGCCGAGCCCCAGTCGGCGGCGGCGGAGGCCACGGCGACGCCCACCGCCACCCGGAACAGCACCAGGGAGGTCGCGTCGTTGAAAAGGCTCTCCGCCTGGACCAGCACCTGGACCTTGGGCGGCAGCGCGAGCCGCCGGCCGAGCGCCGTGACCGCCACGGGATCGGTGCTCGCCAGCACGGCGCCCAGTACGAGCGCCATCTGCCACGGCAGGGGCGTCACCAGTGAGGCCACCGCCGCGACCGCGGCCGCCGAGGCGAGCACCAGGCCGACGGCCAGTACCCCAACCGGCTTCCACACCGCGCGCAGCTCACGCCAGGACATCTCCTCGGCGCTCGCGTAGAGCAGCGGAGGCAACACGACGAGACCGATGACGTCCGGGCTGATCTGGATCTGCGGGGCTCCCGGCAGCAGCGCGACGGTGAGGCCTGCCACCACGAGCAGGGAGGGAGCAGGGATACGCCATCGGCGGGCGAAGGTCGCCACGACGGTGGCCAGTACGACGAGTGACAGAACCGTCCCTACGCTGCGCATGCCGTCCCCTGGGCTCGAACGGAGCCACCTTGGCTCCACGCCGACCAGACTTCCCGGCACACCGCGTTCACCCTATCGGTCCAGGACGCGTCAAGACAGTGTCAAGGTCCACGTGAGCGACGCCAAGGATCCGCTAACGGCCGTGCTGACGGCCTCGGGACGGGCTTCCGTTGGGAGCAGTGAGTGCGAGAAGTGACCCGTCCCCGTGTGGGAGTTGAGCCAGTGAGCGGAGCGCCTCGGCTGCGATGAATGACGTACGGCCCGGACGACTCAAGGTGTACCTCGGTGCCGCCCCCGGAGTGGGCAAGACTTTCCGGATGCTCGACGAAGGGCGGCGTCGGGCCGTCCGGGGCGCGGACGTGGTGGTCGGATTCGCGGAGTGCCACGGTCGTCGGCAGACCGAGACGATGCTGGAGGGGCTGGAGATCGTGCCCCGCGCGCGGTGCGAGTACCGCGAGGGGGTGTTCCCCGAGATGGACCTGGACGCGGTGCTGGCACGCCGGCCCGACGTGGCGCTGGTCGACGAGCTCGCTCATACGAACGTGCCCGGCGGCGGCCGCAACCCCAAGCGCTGGCAGGACATCGAACGGCTGCTCGCGGCCGGGATCGACGTCATCACCGCGGTCAACATCCAGCATCTGGAGTCCCTGAAGGACGTCGTCGAGAAGATCACCGGGGTGCCGCAGCACGAGACGGTGCCCGACGAGGTCGTACGGCGCGCCCATCAGATCGAACTGGTCGACATGCCGCCGGAGGGGCTGCGCCGGCGTATGGCGCACGGCAACATCTACGCACCCGAGAAGATCGACGCCGCCCTCGCCAACTACTTCCGGACCGGGAACCTGACCGCGCTGCGTCAGCTGGCGCTGCTGTGGGTGGCCGACCGGGTCGACGAGGCGCTCCACACGTACCGGGCCGAACACGCCATAGGCCGGGTGTGGGAGACACGTGAACGTGTGGTCGTCGCCCTGACCGGCGGGCCCGAGGGCGACACCCTGATCCGCCGGGCCGCGCGGATCGCCGCCCGGTCCGCCGGAGGCGATCTGCTCGCCGTGCACGTGGCCCGCAGCGACGGGCTCGCAGCGGGCGTGTCGCACGCCTCCCTCGCCCGGCAGCGCCGGCTGGTGGAGGACCTCGGCGGAAGCTACCACTCGGTCGTCGGCGACGACGTCGCCACCACTCTCGTGGAGTTCGCCCGTGCGGAGAACGCCACCCAGCTCGTCCTCGGAACCAGCCGCCGGGGCCACCTGGAGCGGTTCCTCACCGGTCCGGGCACCGGAGAGACCGTGACGGCACTCTCCGGTGACATCGACGTCCACCGGGTCACGCACGAGCGTGCCGGACGGGGGACGCTGCTGCCCTCACGTCGCCGCACCCTGTCGACGGCCCGGATGATCGCGGGACCGGTGGCCGGTCTGGTGCTGCCGGTGCTGCTCACCGTGGCCCTCGCCCAGGTGCGCGGCACCCTCAACCTCACCAGCGAGGCCCTGCTCTTCCTGCTCGCCGTGGTGGGCGTGGCGTGCATCGGCGGGGTCACGTCGGCGGTCATCGCCTCGGTGACGGCGTCCCTGCTGCTCAACTACTGGTTCATCCCGCCCATAGGGCAGTTCACCCTGAACGATCCGAACGCGCTCCTCGCCCTCGCCGTCTTCGCGGTGGTCGCCGCCATCGTGGCAGCAGCGGTGGACCGCTCCCTGCGTCTGTCCAGGCGCTCGGCGCGCGCTGCGGCCGAGGCGGAGACCATGTCCTCACTGGCGGGCAGCATCGTGCGCGGGGGCCAGACGATTCCCGCCCTGCTGGAGCGGACTCGGGAGACCTTCGGCATGGAGTCGGCCGAACTGGTGGACGAACCGCCGGATGCCGAGGGTGTCACCGCCGTCCCGGCGGGCCCGGGCGCCTTCCTGGCGCTGCGCGGCCGCAGCCTGTCGTCTTCCGAGCGGCGCGTGCTCGCCGCCTTCGCCGCGCATGTGGGATCCGCGGTCGAGCGGGCCAGGCTCGCCGAGGCCGCGGCCGAGGTCGAACCGGTCAAGGCCGCCGACCGGATGCGCACGGCGCTGCTGCGGGCCGTGGGCCACGACCTGCGCACCCCGCTCGCGGCCGGGTGGGCCGCCGTCACGTCGCTGCGCAGCCGCGATGTGCAGTTCTCGGCCGAGGACCGGGACGAACTGCTGGCGACCGCCGACGAGTCCATGGCGAAGCTGAACCGGCTGGTGGAGAACCTTCTCGACCTCAGCCGCCTGGAGGCGGGAGTCCTCACGCTGAAACTGCGGGCGACGGCGCTGGAGGAGGTGCTTCCGACGGCACTGGCGGACTTCCCGGAGGCCGAGGCGGGGAACCTGGAGGACATCCCGGTGGTGCTGGTGGATCCGCCTCTGCTCGAACGAGTGATCGCCAACCTGGTCGGCAACGCCGTCCGCCACACCCCGTCCGGCTCCAAGGTGCTGGTGACCGCCAGCGCGCTGGCCGGACGGGTCGAGGTACGTGTCGTGGACCGCGGCCCCGGTCTTCCGCCGACCGGCCGTGACCGGCTCTTCGAGCCGTTCCAGCGGCTCGGCGACACCGACAACACCACCGGTCTGGGCCTTGGTCTCGCCCTCTCCAAGGGACTGGCCGAAGCGATGAACGGAACCCTCACCCCGGAGGACACGCCCGGCGGCGGCCTGACCATGGTGCTCTCGCTGTCCGTCGCCGAGGCGGCCGAGCACGGGTGTCCGCAGAGTGCGCACAGCGTAGGAGGTGGGTCATGAGCACCGAGACCGGTATCCGGAGGCAGCACCATGTGGAGGGCCCCGGTGCCTCGATCGCAGCATGGTCCATGCGCGACGGGCCGGCGGCCGCCGCGGCTGCGACGGGACGGGAGCCTGACGCACGGCGGGCGCCGCCGTGACCTCGATGCGGACGGCTGGCCCGAGGGAGAGACCGAACTGCGCGTCTACGGCAACGGCCGTTATCAGGGGCGCTTCATACTCACCCCGGGTGAGGGGCCCGTACCCCCGCTCCTGGCCCGTCTGGTCGCGGTGACCCTGGCCGGCGAGACGGGGGCGGTACTCGACGCGGCGGGGCCGGCACGCGAGGGCTGACTCCGGTCGAGCGCCGTGGACATGACCGGCCACCGCGAGCCGGGTGCCGCATTGCGTACGAGGCGTTCCCGAGGAACGGGTGGAGGGTGCCTGCCGCCGCGGTGCGGGGGCAGGCGGCATGGGTGGGACACCTTCGCCGGACCCGGTCCGGAGCGGCCCGACTTCGACCGGCGTTCGCAGTGGGGGAGTGAGTGTCCTGCGAGCCGGGGACCGGGTGGCCCTGGCGGCACGCGGCGGGGCCGCGACAACGTGGCGCCCGCTTCAGCTTGAGGCAGGCGGCCCGAGGGACCGGGCTCGGCGGGGCTGTGGAGGCGTCATTCCATCCCGGACATCTTGAACACCGTGTGGGCGGTCTCGCGTTCGATCCGTTCCTGGATGCGGCGCAGCGCGGTCGCCCCGCACAGCAGGGAGCCGAGCTCGGCGGACTTCCGCACGTCCTCGTGGAGGCGGTACCAGAGGTCGGGGTTGTTCACCAGCACCTGGGGATCGAGCTCGACGCGGTCGCCGAACGCGTCCCGCAGCACCAGCCGCTGGGAGACGCCCTCCAGGCTGCGCAGCGACACGAGCATGTCGGTGCGGACCCGCTGTGTGCCGTTCAGTCCGCGCGAGGCCAGCCAGCCCTCGCCCGCCGACACCCGCCGTGGGTGGAGCACCAGGAAGAGCAGTACCGACAGCGCGAGCCACAGTGCGGTCCGCCACCACGTCCGGTGGCCGGAGCCCCAGTCGATCAGGAGTAGCATGCCGAAGAGCAGGGCCGCACAGCGAATCGAGCTGTGCAGGTCCCCGGTCCAGCGCCGGTCGTACACCGCGTGGCCGGCCTCCTGCGCGTGCGCGCCCGCAGTGTCGTCTCGCGCGTCGTTGCGGCGTCCCATACCGCTGACGATATGGACCGGGTGAGCCCGGGCAACGCACCTTGATGCGACTCTGACGAGGCATCGGCCGTTCTTGACGCCGTCGCAGCGAGGTGTGCCGGTTACTCACGTCACATGGGCGTCAAGGCGCTGTCAAGGTCGGCCGGTTCGGCGCGAAGAACGCGCAAGGAGCGGTCGGTCACGACGGGCCCCGCACACGACCATGGGTGCACCGCGCGGTCCCTGCGCGCGCGGACGTTCATCCAGCGCGAGGGAGTACCCGCCCATGCCCCTTCTCACCGCCGAACCGGGTGCCGTCCCCGCCGGCGAGGAGCCGCCCGATACCGGCGAGCGGCACCGGCTCACGGCCGTCACGGGTCTGGCCGCGCTGTCCCTGGACGCGATGGCGTCGGTGGCGTACGGCCCCGAGGCGATCGTCCTCGTGCTGGCCGCCGCCGGGGCGCACGGCCTGGGGTTCACGCTCCCCGTCACGTTGGCGATCGCGGGGCTGCTCGCGGTGCTCGTCGCCTCCTACCGGCAGGTGATCGCGGCCTTCCCGGACGGCGGCGGTTCGTACGCCGTCGCCAAGCGGCATCTGGGTGCGCGCACGAGTCTCGTGGCGGCCGCCTCACTCGTGCTGGACTACGTACTGAACGTCGCCGTCGCCGTCACCGCCGGTGTGGCCGCTCTGACGTCGGCCTTCCCGGCCCTGTACGGAGACCGCCTGTGGCTGTGCCTCGCGGTGCTCGCGCTGATCACGGCGGTGAACCTGCGCGGCATCGTGGAGTCGGCGAAGGCGTTCGTCGTGCCGACCGCGGTGTTCGTCGGATCGATCTTCGTGCTGATCCTGGTGGGCCTCTTCCGCTCCCACCCGGTGACCACGGTCACCGCGGCCGGTCATGCCTCGGTTCTCGCCGGCAACGCCTCCACCGTGGGCGCACTGCTCCTGCTGAAGGCCTTCGCGTCGGGCTGTGCCGCGCTGACCGGCGTCGAGGCCATCGCCAACGCCGTCCCCTCCTTCCGGGTCCCCCGCGTCAAGCGCGCCCAGCGCGCCGAGGTCGCCCTCGGCGCTGTGCTCGGCGTGATGCTCGTCGGCCTGTCGGTGCTGATCTCCCGCTTCCACCTCCAGCCGGTCGAGGGCGTCACCGTCCTCGCCCAGCTCGCGGACGCCTCCCTCGGCCACAACTGGGCGTTCTACGTCATCCAGTTCGCCACGATGATCCTGCTGGCGCTGTCCGCGAACACCTCCTTCGGCGGCCTCCCGGTGCTGTTGAAGCTGCTGGCCCGCGACAACTACATGCCACACGTCTTCACCCTGAAGGCCGACCGGCAGGTCCACCGGCACGGCGTGCTGGCCCTGGCCCTGGCCTCGGCCGCGCTGCTGGTGTTCTCCGGCGGCGATACCAACACCCTCGTGCCGCTCTTCGCCATCGGTGTTTTCGTCGGCTTCACCATCGCCCAGATCGGCATGGTCCGGCACTGGCACGAGGAACGGGGCCCCGGCTGGCGCGGCAGGGCGCTGCTCAACGGCTTGGGAGCCGTCCTCACCGGGGCGTCGACCGTCGTCGTCACGGCGAGCAAGTTCGCGAACGGCGCCTGGCTGATAGTGATCGCACTACCGCTGCTGGTGCTGGCCTTCGCGACGGTGCACCGTGCCTACGGCCGGATCGGCGCGCGCCTGCGCCTGGGCCTGATCCCCGAGCCCCCGCACCGCAACCGCTCGGTCGTGATCGTCCCCGTCTCCTCGCTGTCCCGGCTGACCTCCGAGGCGCTGACGGCCGCCGCCTCCCTCGGCGACGAGGTCCGTGCCGTCACCGTGTGTCACGCCGACCCCGAGGACCGCGCCCAGACGTACGCCCTGGAGCGTGCGTGGGCCGAATGGGACCCCGGTGTGCCGTTGGTCCGCCTCCCCGAGGAGCGGCGCTCCCTCGGCCGCCCCATCGCCGCCTACGTCCGTAACGTCAGCGTCAACGAGCCGGCCACACGCGTCACCGTCCTGATCCCGGAGACGGAACCCGAGCGGCTCTGGCAGCGCCTGCTGCAGAACCAGCGGGGAGCCGTCGTGGCGCGCGCGGTGCGGCGGGAGACCGATGCGGTGATCTGCAGACTGCGCTTCCGGCTGTTCTGACGAATATCCGGGCCAGACGGCCATGCCTCCCCGCAGGTCCTCCCGGGGGCCGTAAGAGTCCCGTCAAAGGGGCGCAGCGTGCCGTAAGGGAGCCGTCAACGAGCGTCGAATCCGGACAGGAAGGCTGTTTCTCTTAACCGTCCTTGTTCCAATCCGAACCTCATTCCAGGAGCTCACGATGGCCGATCTGGCCTTCGTCGTCACCACGATCGCGTGCTTCGCGCTGGTGATCTTCGTCGCCAAGGGGGTGACGAAGCTGTGACCGCCGAAAACATCGTCGGCCTGGTCGTGGCCGTCGCCCTGCTGGGCTATCTCGTCCTCGCCCTGATCTTCCCGGAGAGGTTCTGAGACACGACATGGGTCCCGTACTTGCAGGCGTGCTCCAACTGCTCGCCCTGATCGCCGCTCTGGCGCTCTGCTACGTCCCCCTCGGCAACTACATGGCCAAGGTCTACACCTCCGACAAGCACTGGCGTGTCGAGAAGTGGATCTACAAGGGCATCGGTGCCAACCCCGACACGGAGATGCGCTGGCCCGCGTACCTGCGCGGTGTGCTCGCCTTCTCCGCGGCCGGCATCCTCTTCCTCTACCTGCTGCAGCGGCTCCAGGGCGTTCTGCCCGGCTCGCTCGGCTTCCAGGCCATCGACCCGGACCAGGCGTTCAACACCGCCGTGTCCTTCGTGACCAACACCAACTGGCAGTCGTACTACGGCGAGCAGGCCATGGGCCACGTCGTGCAGACCGCCGGTCTTGCCGTCCAGAACTTCGTCTCCGCGGCCGTCGGCATCGCCGTCGCCGTGGCGCTGGTGCGCGGCTTCGCGCGCTCGCGCACCGGTGACCTCGGCAACTTCTGGGCCGACCTGGTGCGCGGCACGATCCGCATCCTGGTGCCGCTCGCCGCGGTCGCCGCGATCGTCCTGGTCGCCCTGGGCGCCATCCAGAACTTCTCCGGCATCCACGAGGTCGGCCAGTTCATGGGCGGATCGCAGCAGTGGAACGGCGGAGCGGTCGCCTCGCAGGAGGCCATCAAGGAGCTGGGCACCAACGGCGGCGGCTACTTCAACGCCAACAGCGCCCACCCCTTCGAGAACCCGACTCCGTTCTCGAACCTGCTCGAGATCTTCCTGCTCCTGCTGATCCCGCTCGCCCTGACCCGCACCTTCGGCGTCATGGTCGGCTCGGTCAAGCAGGGCTACGCGATCCTCGCGACCATGGGCACCATCTGGCTCGGCTTCACGGCCCTGATGATGTGGACCGAGTTCGCCCACCACGGCCCGGCCTTCCAGATCGCCGGCGGCGCCATGGAGGGCAAGGAGGTGCGCTTCGGCGTCGGTGGTTCGTCGATCTTCGCCGTGGCGACCACCCTCACCTCGACCGGTGCGGTGGACTCCTTCCACTCCTCGTTCACCGGCCTCGGCGGCGGCATCACCATGCTCAGCATGATGCTGGGCGAGATCGCCCCCGGTGGTACGGGCTCCGGTCTGTACGGCATCCTGATTCTCGCGATCATCGCGGTGTTCATCGCCGGTCTGATGGTCGGCCGTACGCCCGAGTACCTGGGCAAGAAGATCGGCTCGCGCGAGATCAAGCTCGCGGCCATATACATCCTGATCACCCCGGCGCTGGTCCTGGTGTTCACCGCGTTCGCGATGGCCCTGCCCACGCCCGGCAACTCGATGACCAACAGCGGGGCGCACGGATTCTCCGAGATCCTCTACGCCTACACGTCCGCCGCCAACAACAACGGCTCGGCCTTCGCCGGCCTGAACGCGGACACCCAGTGGTTCAACACCACCCTGGGCCTCGCGATGCTGTTCGGTCGCTTCCTGCCGATGGTGTTCGTCCTGGCGCTGGCGGGCTCGCTCGCCGAGCAGAAGCCGGTCCCGGTCACCGCGGGCACCCTGCGCACCGAGAAGCCGCTGTTCACCGGTCTGCTGGTGGGCGCGATCCTCATCATCACCGGTCTGACGTACTTCCCGGCCCTGGCACTTGGCCCGCTGGCCGAGGGGCTGGCGTCATGACCACTCGCATAGAGAAGCAAGAGGACACAGTGTCCACAGCCACTCCGACCCGGGCGCCGCACAGCGACGTACCCTCCGGGCACAAGACCGCAGAGGGCCGTGTCGGCGCGGGCCTCTTCGACCCGAAGCAGCTGATCAAGTCACTGCCGGACGCCTGCCGCAAGCTCGACCCGCGGGTGATGATCAAGTCCCCCGTGATGTTCGTGGTGTGGGTCGGCTCCATCCTGACCACGGTGTTCTCCTTCAAGGACCCGAGCGACTGGTTCGGCTGGGCGATCAGCGCCTGGCTGTGGCTGACCGTCATCTTCGCCAACCTGGCGGAGGCCGTCGCCGAGGGCCGCGGTAAGGCGCAGGCCGACACCCTGCGCAAGGCCAAGACCGACACGGTGGCGCGCCGACTGCTGCAGGACGGCAAGTCCGAGGAGCGCGTTCCGGGTACCGACCTGAAGATCGGCGACCTGGTCGTCTGCGAGGCCGGCGACATCATCCCCGGTGACGGCGACGTCATCGAGGGTGTCGCGTCCGTCGACGAATCGGCGATCACCGGTGAGTCGGCGCCCGTCATCCGTGAGTCCGGCGGTGACCGCTCTGCGGTGACCGGCGGTACGAAGGTGCTGTCCGACCGCATCGTCATCAAGATCACGACGAAGCCCGGCGAGACCTTCATCGACCGGATGATCAGCCTCGTGGAGGGCGCGGCCCGGCAGAAGACGCCGAACGAGATCGCGCTGAACATCCTCCTCGCGTCGCTGACGATCGTCTTCCTGCTGGCGTGCGCCACGCTGCCGCCGCTCGCCGAGTACGCGGGCACGCACCTGACCATGGTCGTGCTGGTGGCCCTGCTGGTCTGTCTGATCCCGACCACCATCGGCGCGCTGCTGTCGGCGATCGGTATCGCGGGTATGGACCGCCTGGTCCAGCGCAACGTCCTCGCGATGTCGGGCCGTGCGGTCGAGGCCGCCGGTGACGTCTCCACGCTGCTGCTCGACAAGACCGGCACCATCACGCTCGGCAACCGCCAGGCCTCCGAGTTCCTGCCCGTCAAGGGCACCACCGAGGCCGAGGTCGCGGATGCCGCCCAGCTGTCCTCGCTGGCCGACGAGACCCCCGAGGGCCGCTCCATCGTCGTCCTGGCGAAGGAGAAGTACGGGCTGCGCGAGCGCCACCAGGGCGAGCTGTCGCATGCCGAGTGGATCGCCTTCACGGCCCAGACCCGTATGTCGGGTGTGGACGTCGACGGCAGGAAGATCCGCAAGGGCGCGTCCGGTTCAGTCATCGCCTGGGTGCAGGAGCAGGGCGGCACGGTCGCCGAGGACGCCGACGCGATCGCCAACCGCATCTCCGAGGCGGGCGGCACCCCGCTGCTGGTCGCCGTCAAGGACGAGCAGAGTGCCCGTGTCCTGGGTGTCATCCACCTCAAGGACGTCGTCAAGGAGGGCATGCGCGAGCGGTTCGACGAGCTGCGCCGCATGGGCATCAAGACCGTCATGATCACGGGTGACAACCCGCTGACGGCCAAGGCGATCGCCCAGGAGGCGGGTGTCGACGACTTCCTCGCGGAGGCCACTCCCGAGGACAAGATGGCGCTGATCAAGCGGGAGCAGGCGGGCGGCAAGCTCGTCGCGATGACCGGTGACGGCACCAACGACGCCCCGGCCCTGGCGCAGGCGGACGTCGGCGTGGCGATGAACACGGGTACGTCGGCCGCCAAGGAGGCCGGCAACATGGTCGACCTCGACTCCAACCCGACCAAGCTCATCGAGATCGTGGAGATCGGCAAGCAGTTGCTGATCACCCGTGGTGCACTGACGACGTTCTCCATCGCCAACGACGTCGCGAAGTACTTCGCGATCATCCCGGCGCTGTTCGCGGCCGTCTACCCCGGCCTGGACAAGCTGAACATCATGCACCTGGCCTCGCCGGACTCCGCGATCCTGTCCGCGGTCATCTTCAACGCGCTCATCATCGTCGCGCTGGTGCCGCTGTCCCTGAGGGGCGTGCAGTACCGGCCGGTGAGCGCGGACAAGCTGCTCCGCCGCAACCTCGGGATCTACGGCCTCGGCGGCCTCATCGCCCCCTTCATCGGTATCAAGATCATTGACATGATCATCTCCCTCATCCCCGGGATCGGCTGATCGCCATGAACAACTCCGTTTCGACCACCGCCCGGTTGCTCGGGGCGGGCCTGCGGGCCCTCCTCGTGCTGACCCTGGTGACCGGTGTCATCTACCCGCTGGTCGTCACCGGCATCACC
Source organism: Streptomyces sp. NRRL F-5122 (assembly GCF_001507435.1). Classification (GTDB taxonomy): domain Bacteria; phylum Actinomycetota; class Actinomycetes; order Streptomycetales; family Streptomycetaceae; genus Streptomyces; species Streptomyces lannensis. The sequence continues at coordinate 91,347 of NZ_LMWH01000217.1, read as the reverse complement.
CAGGGCCTGTTCAACAACAAGGCGAACGGCTCCGAGATCAAGGCGGACGGCAAGGTCGTCGGCTCCTCCCTGATCGGCCAGGCCTACAACCTGCCGCTGAAGAAGGGCCAGGAGACCCCCGACCCCGACCTGAAGTGGTTCCAGGGCCGTCCCCAGAACGGCCTCGGCTCCAACAGCGTCAACACCCAGTACAAGCTGATCCTGTCCGGCGCCACCAACCGTTCCGGTGACAACGCCGACCTGATCAAGTGGGTCAAGGACGCCAAGGCCGCGGTCGTCAAGGACAACTCGGTCGCCGGCTACACCGTCAAGCCGTCCGACGTCCCCGCCGACGCGGTGACGTCGTCCGGCTCCGGACTGGACCCGGACATCTCCCCGCAGTACGCGGACATCCAGGTCCACCGGGTCGCCGACAAGAACGGCCTGTCCGTCGCCCAGGTGGAAAAGCTCGTCAAGGACCACACCACGAGCCGCACCCTCGGCTTCATCGGTGAGCCCCGCGTCAACGTTCTCGAGCTCAACATCGCGCTCAAGGGACTCGTGACCAAGGGCTGAGGCACCACGCGGTTCGAGCGGGAGTCGGCGGTCCGGGAGGCAATCCGGACCCGCCGACTCCCGTCGCCATGAGGCCGGTTGCGCCGCCTGCGGCGCGCACGGCCCACGCACGACACGAAAGGCGCACACCCATGACCAGGGTGCTGGTGGTGGAGGACGACCCCCAACTCGTAAGGGCCCTCGTGATCAACCTGCAGGCGCGCCGGTACGGAGTGGACGCGGCACCCGACGGTGCCACGGCCCTGCGCCTGGCGGCCTCACGCCAGCCGGACGTGGTGATACTGGATCTCGGCCTGCCCGACATGGACGGCGTGGACGTCCTGAAGGCCCTGCGGGGCTGGACCCGCGTGCCGGTCATGGTGCTGTCGGCCCGTCAGGCTTCCGACGAGAAGGTCGCCGCGCTCGATGCCGGCGCCGACGACTACATCACCAAGCCCTTCAGCATGGACGAGCTCATGGCCCGGCTGCGGGCAGCGGTCCGCCGCACCGAGGACGTGCCGCTGGCGCCCGAGACGACGCGGGTGGAGACGGGGGAGTTCAGCATCGACCTCCTTGCCAAGAAAGTCATCAGACACGGCCGGGACGTGCGTCTGACGCCGACCGAGTGGCACCTGCTGGAGATCCTGGTCACCAACCCCGGCCGGCTCGTGACGCAGAAGTACCTTCTCCAGGAAGTGTGGGGGGTGTCCCAGAGCAACAAGACGAACTACCTGCGGGTGTACATGGCCCAGTTGCGCCGCAAACTGGAGGCGGACCCCTCACACCCCCGCTACCTGATCACCGAACCCGGCATGGGTTACCGCTTCGAAGGATGAACATGACACGCGGCAAGCTTCGGATCTACCTCGGTGCGGCACCGGGTGTCGGCAAGACATACGCGATGCTGTCCGAGGCGCACCGCCGTGTCGAGCGTGGCACGGACGTCGTGGTCGCGTTCGTCGAGCACCACAACCGGCCGCGTACCGAGGTGATGCTGCGCGGACTCGAGGAGATACCGCGCAAGGAACTGGACTACCGGGGCAGCACTTTCACCGAGATGGACATCGACGCCGTCCTGGCGCGCCGGCCCCAGGTGGCACTCGTCGACGAGCTGCCACACACGAACATCCCCGGTTCCCGCAACGCCAAGCGCTGGCAGGACGTCGAGGAGCTGCTGGCCGCCGGTATCGACGTCGTCTCGACGGTCAACATCCAGCATCTGGAGTCCCTCGGCGACGTCGTCGAGTCCATCACCGGGATCCGGCAGCAGGAGACGGTTCCGGACGAGGTGGTGCGCCGCGCCGACCAGATAGAGCTGGTCGACATGTCGCCCCAGGCGCTGCGCAGACGGATGGCGCACGGCAACATCTACAAGTCGGACAAGGTCGATGCGGCGCTGTCCAACTACTTTCGGCCCGGAAACCTGACTGCTCTGCGGGAGTTGGCCCTGCTGTGGGTGGCGGACCGGGTCGACGAGTACCTGAACGAGTACCGCAGCGAGCACCGGGTGTCGAAGATCTGGGGTTCGCGTGAGCGGATCGTGGTCGGTCTGACCGGTGGCCCCGAGGGGCGCACGCTGATCCGCCGGGCCGCGCGGCTCGCGGAGAAGGGCGCCGGCGGTGAGGTGCTGGCCGTCTACATCTCCCGCAGCGACGGCCTGACTTCCGGCTCGCCCAAGGAACTCGCCGTCCAGCGCACCCTGGTCGAGGACCTGGGCGGCACCTTCCACCATGTCGTCGGGGACGACATCCCGGCGTCGCTGCTGGACTTCGCGCGCGGCGTCAACGCCACGCAGATCGTGCTGGGCGTGTCCCGTCGCAAGCCATGGCAGTACGTCTTCGGGCCCGGCGTCGGTGCGACGGTCGCCCGGGAGTCGGGGCCCGACCTCGATGTCCACCTGATCACCCATGCCGAGGCGGGCAAGGGGCGCGGGCTGCCGGTGCCACGTACAGCGCGGCTGGGGCGCGTCCGGATCATCTGGGGCTGGCTCGTCGGTGTGCTCGGCCCCGCGCTGCTCACGTTCTTCCTCACCAGCCTCTCGCCCGAAGTCGGCCTCGCCAACGACATGTTGCTGTTCCTGGCGCTGACGGTGGCGGCGGCCCTGCTCGGCGGGCTTGTGCCCTCGCTCGCCTCGGCGGTGGTGGGGTCGCTGCTGCTGAACTGGTTCTTCACCCCTCCGGTGCACACGCTGACCATCGCCGATCCCAAGAACATCGTCGCGATCGTGATCTTCGTCGGAGTCGCGGTGTCGGTGGCCTCGGTGGTGGACCTGGCGGCCCGGCGTACCCATCAAGCGGCCCGCCTGCGCGCCGAGTCGGAGATCCTCTCGTTCCTCGCGGGCAGCGTCCTGCGCGGCGAGACCAGTCTGGAGGCCCTGCTGGAGCGGGTGCGCGAGACCTTCGGCATGGAGTCGGTGGCGCTGCTGGAGCGGGAGAGCGACGTGGCGCCGTGGACCTGTGCGGGAAGCGTGGGGCCGCGGCCTTCGGAGTGCCCGGAGGACGCGGATGTCGACATGCCGGTCGGGGACCATATGGCCCTCGCTCTGACGGGTCGTGTGCTGCCCGCGGAGGACCGCCGTGTGCTGGCCGCCTTCGCCGCGCAGGCCGTGGTCGTGCTGGACCGGCGACGACTGCAGGAGGAGGCCGAGCGGGCCCGGACGCTTGCCGAGGGCAACCGTATCCGTACCGCGCTGCTGGCCGCCGTCAGCCATGACCTGCGTACTCCGCTGGCGGGCATCAAGGCGTCGGTCTCCTCGCTGCGTTCGGACGACGTCGAGTGGTCGGATCAGGATCGGGCGGAGCTGCTCGAGGCGATCGAGGAGGGTGCGGACCGTCTGGACCATGTGGTCGGCAACCTCCTGGACATGTCGCGCCTGCAGACCGGCACGGTCACGCCGATCATCCGGGAGATCGACCTCGACGAGGTGGTGCCCATGGCGCTGGGCGGGGTGCCGGAGGACAGCGTCGAGCTCGACATTCCGGAGACGCTGCCGATGGTTCTGGTGGACAAGGGCCTGCTGGAGCGCGTTGTCGCCAACCTCGTGGAGAACGCGGTCAAGTACAGCCCCCAGGACCAGCCCGTACTGGTGTCGGCGAGTGCCCTGGGCAACCGCGTCGAGCTGCGTGTCGTGGATCGCGGGCCGGGGGTGCCGGACGAAGGCAAGGGGCGCATCTTCGAGCCGTTCCAGCGCTACGGCGATGCCCCGCGGGGCACCGGCGTGGGCCTCGGTCTCGCCGTGGCGCGCGGCTTCACGGAGGCGGTCGGTGGCACGCTCAACGCAGAGGACACCCCGGGCGGCGGCCTGACCATGGTGGTCACCCTGCGGGTGGCGGAGGAGCGGGTGGTGCGGCCCGTGCCTTCCACGATCGCCATGACATAGGACCGTGGGGCGGCTTCGTCCACGGCGTGGGGCCGCGCATGCGCTCCTCCGGCCGGCCTTCCGTGCAACGGGCGGCCGGCCCCGGACCCGCACGCCGCCTACGCGCCCCTCTCGGCGCCTGATGCGGTGTCCTCCTTCAGCCGCCCGACGTCCAGTCGCTGCCGCCGGAACCGGTGGCGCCGCGCCATGGCCAGTGCGGCCTCGAGTTCGGAGGGCGGCACGGCGAGGACGGGACAGCCGGCGTGGGCGAGGCAGTAGCGGCTCACCGGGCGGCCCAGGGCTCGGCGCAGACGGCCGCGGCGTCCGGAGCCGACGACGAGCACATCGCTGTCGCGATCGGCGACCTGTACCAGGACCCGGCCGGCCGGCCCGCGGCCGACCACCAGATGGACGGGTACGCCCGGGCCGTCGTCGCCGAAGAGCCGGTCGATGAGGTCGAAGAGTTCCAGGAAGGCGCGTTGCTCGCGCTGTTCGACCAGGAGGGGCGGGGCGGGGTTGTCCTGCGCCGTGATGTCACCGCCAGGTACGTTCCAGGCGGACACCGCCCACAACTCGGCGCCGGTGCGTCGCGCCTCGTGGACCGCCCTGCGCAGGGCGGTGATGCTGCCCGGTGAGCCGCTCACGCCGACAACCACCCGAGGGCGGCGGGGTGGTGGGGCGGAGGCCGAATGCTTCATGGCTCCTGTCGTCTCCTCACACGGTACGGAGTCCGCCCCTCCCATCTCACTCCCGTTCCGGGATCGGCGGGCACCTCGGCAGCGCATCTTGGCGTTCCTCTGACGTGTCGGCGGACCGGCCGCCACGAGTGAGCCGTGTCGGGGAGCGGCCTTCGGGGTTCGTCCGGTGGGTTTCACCGGCAGTCGGCTCCCGGGCCCGTCGGCTGCGCTTTGCGGTGAGGGAGTCCCCACGCCGCGGTCGCCGGCGGCCGGGTGCTCAGGAGTCGGACCGCTCCTGCGTGACCCGGAACACCTCCTGGTCCAGGCAGCCCGTGTCCAGGCCGAGTCCCAGGACGTTGCGACGGTGGGCCGCGGCGAGTTCGGCCTCCAGGGGCGACGGAGGCACCGCGAAGACCGGGCAGGTGGCATGCGTCAGGCAGTAACGGCTCACGGAGCGGGAGCAGGCGCGGTGCCAGAGGCTGCGCCGTCCGGCCCCGACGACCAGTACATCGCTGTCGCGGTCGGCGATCTCCACCAGTGCCAGCCCAGGGGCGCCCCGTGCGACGAGGGCACGCATGGCCACACCGGGTCCTGCCTTGCCGAAGACGTCGGCGAGGGCGGTGAGGATCTTCTCCCGGGCCAGGTTCTGCCAGGTCTCGACCATCACGGTCGTGCCGGGGCCGTGGCGGGATACGAGGTCGCCTGCGGGCGGTTCCCAGGCCAGCACAGGCCACAGCTCGGCCTCCCGCCGGCGGGCCTCGTCGGCGGCCCGGCGCAGGGCGGTGAGACTGCCCAGGGAACCGCTCACGCCCACCAGGACGCGAGCAGGGGCTGTGGGGGCGGCGCCGGCAGCGGGCATGACTCCACCGTTCCTCGTACGCGCCCGCGGGCGTGTCCCGTGGGCCGCCCTTGAGCGGGCCTGTCCATCACACCCCTGGTCCCGGGCCTGCGAACAGCCTGTGGGGGGATTTCTTGGCGCCGCCTTGATGAGCTGCCCGAAGGGTGTTCCGCCCTCGTGTCAGCATCCCGTCAGCGTCATCCCGATCGCCGTCAGCATCGCGTCATGAAGCATCCGAACTCCCGGGTGGCGGGGCATAGCGTCTTGTGCAAGCCCCGGTACGCCTCCCCGCTGTCGGGGCCACCCCCATCTGACGAAGCACCCGGATCCTCCAGGAGGCATCCCATGACAGACATCCTGAGCGGTGAAGACCCGGAACCTTGTGAACGGTTCCCGGCCGGACCCTTGTTCGTCCCGGTCCGGCCGGGTCCGGTCGGGTGTGCGGCCCGCATCTTCCGCACCCCCCTCGGCGACCGTACGGCCGTCGGCTTCACCTCCGAGGAACGCCTGATCGCGACGCTCGGCTCCGACCAGCAGTGGATCCGGCTGGCCGAGCCCGCACTGCGCGCTCTCACCACGCCGCTGGGTGTCACCACCGTCACGGTGGACCCCCAGTTCTCCGCACCGGCCCCCACGCCGACCCGGGCCGCGGAGCTGCCCCGGGTGCCGGAGAAGCCCCCTGTGAGGAATTCACGCACGAGCATCTGGGATCCGCAGGCCGTCGGTGTGCTGCGGGTGACCGGTGCCGCCGCGCTCGTCTCGGCGCTGGCGCTCTGGATAGGTTGAGAGGGGAAGGCATCATGACCACCGTCCGCGAACCCGCGGTCACCACTTCCGAAGAGCTGTCGGTCTGGCCGGCCTCGACCGCCGAGCACCACCGCGGAGACCTCGCGGTGGGCGGCGTCCCGCTGACCGAGGTCGCCGAGCGCTTCGGGACCCCTGTCTACGTCATGGACGAGGCCGAGGTGCGCGAGCGCTGCCGCACCTATCGGCACGCCTTCCCGGAGGCCGAAGTCCTCTACGCGGCCAAGGCGTTCCTGTGCCGGGCCATGGTCCACTGGATGGCCGAGGAGGGCCTCGGTCTGGATGTCTGCTCGGCCGGCGAGCTGGAGCTCGCGGTCACGACCGGATTCCCGGCGGAGCGGATCGTGCTGCACGGTAACGCCAAGTCCCCGCGCGATCTGGAGACCGCGCTGCGCCTCGGTGTCGGCCGTATCGTGATCGACAGCCCGTCGGAGATCGCGCGGCTGGCCGCCGCCGTCGGACCCGAGGGGCACCAGAAGGTGATGGTCCGGGTGGTGCCCGGCATCAGCGCCGGCGGTCACGAGAAGATCCGTACCGGCACGGCGGACCAGAAGTTCGGTCTGTCCATCGCCGATGGTTACGCGCAGCACGCCATCGGCCGCATTCTGGACCAGCCGCAGCTCGAACTGACCGGTCTGCACTGCCACCTGGGCTCGCAGATCACCAGTGTCAAGCCGTATCTGCTCGCGGTGCGCCGCATGGTGGGGCTGATGGCCCGGCTGCACGAGCAGCACGGGCTGGTCCTGCCCGAGCTCAACCTGGGCGGTGGTCACGGAGTGGCCTACCGTCCCGGTGAACAGGCCCTGGACCTCACCACGCTGGCGCGTAAGGTCCGTGCGGAGCTGAGCGAGGCGTGCGCCGCCGCCGGGCTTCCCGTGCCGCGTCTGATCATCGAGCCGGGGCGCGCCATCGCGGGCCCGTCGGGGATCGCGCTGTACCACGTGCTGTCGGTCAAGCGCACCGGCGACCACACGTTTGTGGCGGTCGACGGCGGCATGAGCGACAACCCGCGGCCCGCGCTCTACGGTGTGCGCTACGCGCTGCGGCTCGTCGGCCGCCAGAGCACCGCGCCGACGGCGCCGGTGACCGTCGTGGGCCGCCACTGCGAGGCGGGCGACGTCATTGCCGCTGACGTGCAACTCCCCGACGACGTCCACCCCGGGGACCTGCTGGCCGTCCCGGTCGCGGGCGCGTACCACCTGTCGATGGCCTCCGGTTACAACATGGTCGGCCGGCCGCCGGTGGTGGCCGTGCGTGACGGTCACGCCCGTCTCCTGGTGCGCCGCGAATCCCTGGAGGACATCCGCAGCCGGGACGTCGGGCTGTAGTCGCCCCGTCCCCATCCGATCCACCTCCGGGCGAGTCGACGGCCCGGCCCTCGCCCGGAGGTGCTCCCAAACCCTGTCCGAACTACGAGTGAGGTCCTTGTGACGGCCGAGAACATCGTGGGGCTGATCGTCGCGATCGCCCTGCTGGCCTACCTGGTGGTGGCCCTGATCAAGCCGGAGCGCTTCTGATGGCCGCCCCCGCCCCCGTGAGGGAGAAACCCGCGGAAAGCGTGCCGGCAGGCGCCCCGGGCCCCTCGCGCCGCATCGGCGCCGGGCTTCTCGACCCTCAACAGCTGTGGCTGGCCCTGCCGGCCGCGTTGCTCAAGCTCAACCCGGTGACGTTGGCCCGCAACCCGGTCATGTTCGTCACCGAGATCGGTGCGGCCCTGACGACGGGCCTCGCCATCGCCCATGCGTCATTGTTCGGATGGCTGATCACCGCCTGGCTGTGGCTCACGGTCGTCTTCGCGAACCTCGCCGAGGCCGTCGCCGAAAGCCGTGGCCGGGCCCAGGCCGACACCCTGCGCGGGATGCGCCGTCAGACCGTCGCCCGTCGTCTCGTCGGATGGCAGCCCGGCGCCGGCGCCGGCTCGTACATCGAGGAGAGCGTCAGCGCGGGGGAGTTGCGGCGCGATGACATCGTGGTCGTCGAGGCCGGGGAACTGGTCCCCGGCGACGGCGACGTCATCGAGGGCGTCGCCAGCATCGACGAGTCGGCCATCACCGGCGAGTCCGCGCCGGTGATCCGCGAGGCGGGCGGTGACCGCTCGGCCGTCACCGGTGGCACGCGCGTGCTGTCGGACCGGATCGTCGTCCGCGTCACCCAGGAGCCGGGCGCGTCCTTCCTGGACCGGATGATCTCCCTGGTCGAGGGCGCCAACCGGCAGAAGACGCCGAACGAACTCGCGCTCAACCTGCTGCTGGTCATGATGACGTTCGTCTTCCTGGTGGCGGTCCTCACGCTCCAGCCGATGGCGATCTTCTCCAAGGACTTCATGGCCGCCGCGCCCGACGGTCAGGCGCTCACCGCCGACGGTGTCACCGGCATCGTCCTGGTCTCGCTGCTCGTCTGCCTGATTCCGACGACCATCGGCGGTCTGCTGTCGGCGATCGGTATCGCGGGCATGGACCGGTTGGTGCAGCGCAACGTGCTCGCCATGTCGGGCCGCGCGGTCGAGGCCGCAGGCGACATCAACACCCTGCTGCTCGACAAGACCGGCACCATCACCTACGGCAACCGGCGTGCGAGCGACCTGCTCACGGTCGACTCCGTGACGGGTCGTCGGCTCGCGGACGCCGCGGCTCTGTCCAGTCTCGCCGACGAGACGCCCGAGGGCCGCTCCATCGTCGCGTACGTGCGTGACAAGTTCGGCCTGGAGCCCACCGTGCCCGGGGACGCCGCATGGGTGCCCTTCAGCGCCACCACCCGGATGTCCGGAGTGGACCTGGCCGGGGACGCCTCCCGGGCGGACGGGGGAGCGCGACGGCTGCGCAAGGGCGCCGCGTCGGCGGTCGCGGCGTGGGTGAAGGAGAACGGCGGCACCGTACCCGCGGCCCTGGACGTGTGCGTGAAGCAGGTCTCGGCCTCCGGCGGCACCGCGCTGGCGGTCGCCGAGCAGTCGGCGGACGGCCCGGCGAGGGTGCTGGGTGTCGTCCACCTCAAGGACGTGGTGAAGCCCGGCCTCAGGGAACGCTTCGCCGAACTGCGCCGGATGGGCATCCGCACCGTCATGGTCACCGGTGACAACCCCGTCACCGCGAAGGCCATCGCGGACGAGGCGGGCGTCGACGACTTCCTCGCCGAGGCCACGCCCGAGGACAAGCTCGCGCTCATCAAGAAGGAGCAGGCGGGCGGCCACCTGGTCGCCATGACCGGCGACGGCACCAACGACGCCCCGGCCCTGGCGCAGGCGGACGTCGGCGTGGCGATGAACACGGGCACGTCGGCCGCCAAGGAGGCCGGCAACATGGTCGACCTCGACTCCGACCCCACGAAGATCATCGACATCGTGGAGATCGGCAAGCAACTCCTCATCACCCGGGGCGCGTTGACCGCGTTCTCGATCGCCAACGACATCGCCAAGTACTTCGCGATCCTCCCGGCCATGTTCGGCGGGGTCTACCCGGCGCTCGACGCGATCAACATCATGCGGCTCCACTCACCGACGTCGGCGATCCTGTCCGCGGTCATCTTCAACGCGGTGATCATCGCCGTGCTGATCCCGTTGGCCCTGCGCGGAGTGCGCTACCGGCCCAGCAGCGCGGACTCCCTGCTGACCCGCAACCTGTGGATCTACGGAATGGGCGGGCTCATCCTGCCCTTCCTCGCCATCAAGTTCATCGACGTCGCCGTCGTCCAGTTCATCCCCGGGATCTGACCATGACCTTCCTCTCCAGGATGCCCGCCTGGATCGGCCACCATGTGGCGGCGATCCGGGTGGTCATCGTGCTCACCCTGCTCGTGGGCCTCGCCTACCCGCTGGGCATGACCGCCATCGCCCAGATCCCGGGTCTGGACCGGAGCGCGCAGGGCTCCGCACTGATCGGCGCCGGCGGCAAGCAGGCCGGCAGCGAGCTGATCGGGCAGTCCTTCCTCGACAAGAAGGGCAACCCGATCCCGTACTACTTCCAGCCCCGGCCTTCCAACGCGGGCACCGGATACGACGCCTCGGCCTCGGCTGCCGGCAACCTCGGCCCCGAGTCGACCGTCGACGTCCTGCCGGTGAAGGGGGAGCCGGACTCCGGCAAGCAGAGCCTGCTCACCCAGGTCTGCGCCCGCAGCAAGGCGGTCGGCGACCTCGAGCACGTAGACGGCTCACGCCCGTACTGCACGGCCGACGGTGTCGGCGCCGTGCTCGGTGTCTTCCGCGACGGCGGGACCACGGGCAGGGCCACTCGTGTGGTCAGCGTCAACCAGGCCTGTCCCGCGCAGCCGTTCGTCGCCACCTACGAGAGTGTGACGGTCACGTGCGCCACGCCGGGGGAGGACTACGGCACGGCCGTGGTCACCCCGGTCCGCGGTGACGCGCCCGCCCACCCCGAGGTCCCGGCCGACGCGGTCACCGCGAGCGCCAGCGGACTCGACCCCCAGATCAGCCCGGCCTACGCCGAGCTCCAGGCTCCGCGTGTCGCCCGTGAGCGCGGTATGGACGAGGACTCCCTGCGCAAGCTGATCGACCGCTACACCAGCGGCCGGGGACTCGGAGTGCTCGGCGCACCGGCTGTGAACGTCGTCCAGTTGAACGCGGCGCTCGACCGCACGCATCCCGTGAAGGGGGCCTGACATGTACGCCTGGCTCCAGGCCACCCTCATCCTCGCGGTCGTCGTCGCACTGCACGTACCGCTCGGCGACTACATGGCGAAAGCCCTCGACGGCGGCCCGCACGGGCGCACCGAGCGCGTCCTTTACAAGGTGTGCGGGGTCGACCCGGACCGTGAACAGGACTGGCGTCACTACCTGTTCGCCCTGCTCGCCTTCAGCCTGATGAGCATCGCGGCGCTCTTCGCCCTGTTCACCCTCCAGGGCAAGCTGCCCTGGTCGACCGGCCACGAGGGGATGCCCTGGCGGCTCGCCCTGCACACCGCGGTCAGCTTCACCACCAACACCAGCTGGCAGAACTACGCGGGCGAGTCCACCACCGGTCACCTCGCGGTGATGGCCGGCCTCGGCGTCCAGGCCTTCGCCTCGGCGGCCGTCGGCATCTGCGCCGCGCTCGCCCTCATCCGGGGCCTCGTGCGCCGGGACACCGCCCAACTGGGCAACTTCTGGGTCGACCTGAACCGTACGATCTTCCGGGTCATCCTGCCCCTGTCGATCGTCTCCGGGATCATCCTGATCGCCCTGGGCGTCCCCCAGAACCTGGGCGGCGCGCACACCGTCACCACGGTCGCGGGCGGACAGCAGACCCTGCTCGGCGGTCCGGTCGGCTCCTGGGAGCCGCTGAAGCTGATGTCCGGCGACGGCGGCGGTGTCTTCAACGCCAACAGCGCGCACCCCTTCGAGAACCCGTCGGCGTACACCAACGCCATCGAGATCGTGCTGATGCTGCTGATCCCTACCGCCTTCATCCGCACCTACGGCCGGATGATCGGTTCGCTGCGGCAGAGCTGGACGCTGCTCGCGGTCGTCGGCATCCTCTTCGGACTGCTGCTCGCGGCCGGCAGCCTCGCGCAGAACGTCCACTCCGGCACCGTGACGGCGGCGGTCGGCGGGCAGTACGAGGGGACCGAGACCCGTGTCGGCATTCCCGGGTCCACGCTCTTCGGCGTGGCGGCCACCGGTTCGGCGGACGGCGCGGCCAACTCCGCCTACGACAGCTTCTCCAGCTTCGGCGGAGGGGTGCTGCTGTCGGCGATGATGCTCGGCGAGATCGCCCCTGGCGGCACCGGCAGCGGACTGTACGGCCTGATCATCGCGGTGATGATCGCCGTGTTCATCGGCGGCCTGATGGTCGGCCGGACGCCCGAGTACCTGCGCAAGCGGATCGGCTTCCCGGAGATGCGTTACGTCGTCCTGTACGCGCTGGTCGCGCCGACGGCCATCCTGGGCTGCTCGGCCCTCGCCGTCGCGCTGGGGCAGGGCCAGTCGTCCATGGGCAACCCGGGACCGCACGGCCTGACCGAGCTGGTGTACGCCTACACCTCCAACGTCAACAGCAACGGAAGTGCCATGGCAGGCTTCAACGGCGCCACCGACTTCCACAACCTGCTGATGAGCGCGGCCATGCTGATCGGGCGCTATGTGCCGATGGTGTTCCTGCTCGCCCTCGCCGGGCGGCTGGCCCGTCAGCAGCCCGGCGTGGTCACCGTCGGCACCCTCCAGGCCCGTGGCGTCAACTTCATCGCCCTGGCCACCGGCGCCGCCCTCATCCTGGCGCTGCTCAACTTCCTGCCGGCCCTCTCGCTCGGGCCGCTGGCGGAGGGACTCCTCTAGTTTCCATGAACCCCGGGCGGGCCAGTGCTCCTCACCACTGGCCCGCCCGGCCGCATCCGCCGGGACGCGCCCCAGGACACCGCAGAGGAGACTGTGGGGGACCGTCCGACCGGCCGTGGTGAGGTCCCGATGGCGTATGGCCTGGCACGTCGTGAGCTGAGACCGAGAGTCCCCCTGCGTCCGGGTGAGGGCGAGAAGCATCATCTGACAAGCCTGGAGGGTCTGGCCGCGCTCTCCCTGGACGCGCTCAGCTCGGTGGCCTACGGACCCGAGGCGATCGTGCTGGCTCTGGTCGTGGCCGGGACGGGGGCGTTGACCGCCACCCTGCCCATCACCCTCGCGATCACCTTCCTGCTCGCGGCACTCGTGGTGTCCTACGGCCAGGTCATCGCGGTACACCCGGATGGCGGAGGGGCCTACGCCGTCGCCAAGAAGGACCTCGGACGGACCACCAGCCTGCTCGCGGCGGCGAGTCTGGTCGTCGACTACGTGCTCACCGTCGCCGTCAGCCTCGCGGCAGGGGCAGACGCCTTCGCGTCCGCGTTCCCGGCGCTCGCCGACGACAAGCTCGTCATCTGCCTGATCGGACTCGCAGTTCTCACCGCGGTGAATCTGCGCGGAGTCACCGACAGCGCCCGCGTGCTCATGCTGCCCACCGTGCTGTTCGTCGTCGCCATCCTGGGCATCGTCGTCCTCGGTCTGATCCGCTCGCATCCGGTGGCCGTCGTCGGCACCCAGCAGTCCTTCCCGGTCCATGAGTCGCTGGGGCTGCTGCTCATCCTGAAGGCCTTCTCGTCCGGGTGTTCTGCGCTGACGGGCGTGGAGGCCATCGCCAACGCCGTACCGACCTTCCGCACCCCGCGGGTCAAACGGGCCCAGCGCACCGAACTCATGCTGGGCGCGCTGCTCGGGATCATGCTCATCGGCATCGCCCTGCTCATCCGCCGCGACCATGTCGCCCCGCGCGGGAACGTGACCGTGCTCGCCCAGCTCGCCGCAGGCGCCTACGGCACCGGCTGGCCCTACTACGCCACCAATCTGATCGTCACTCTGGTCCTGCTTCTCGCGGCGAACACCAGTTTCGGCGGACTGCCCGTGCTGATGAGCCTGCTCGCCCGCGACCACCGCCTGCCCCATCTGTTCGGGCTCCGGGCCGAACGGCCGGTCTACCGCTACGGCGTGCTGGCCCTGGCCCTGCTGGCCGCCGTGCTGCTCATCGCCGTCGACGCCGACACGCACCGGCTGATCCCGCTCTTCGCGATCGGTGTCTTCATCGGCTTCACGCTCAGCCAGATCGGTCTCGTGCGGCACTGGACGACCCAGCGCCCCGCCCGGTGGCTGCACAGGGCCCTGATCAACGGCACCGGCGCCGTGCTGACCACGCTGGCCGGGGTGATCCTCCTCGCCACGAAGTTCCTGGAGGGCGCCTGGGCGGTCGTCATCGCGGTCCCGCTGATGATGCTGCTGTTCGCCCGTGTGGAGCGCTACTACACGGAAGTGGGGGAGGAACTGGGCCTCGGCCGCATCCCGGATCCCCCGGACAGGTGGGCCGGAAGTCTGGTGATCGTTCCGCTCGGCGAGGTCAGCAAGCTCGCCCGGCACGCCGTCAGCGCCGCCCTCGCCCTCGGCGACGAGGTGGTCGCGGTGGCCGTCCATGCGGACCCGGAGAAGACCCGCGCCCTTCAGGAGGCTTGGGACCGCTGGAATCCGGGCGTACGGCTGGATGTCATCGACAGTCCGCACCGCTCCCTGGTGATGCCGATCGTCGAGTACGTGCAGCGCATGTCCCGGGACGGACGGCAGATCGCCGTGCTGATCCCCGAGGTGGAACCCCGTCACCGCCGCTACGAGATCCTGCAGAACCAGCGTGGCCTGCTGCTCGCCACCGTGCTGCGGGCCCGTACCGACGTCGTGGTCTGCATGCTGCCGTACCGGTTGACCTTGTGAGCCCGGCTGTTGCGACCCCCGCGCCGCCGACCGGGTGACCCGTCCGGTCGACGCCGTCAACCTCACGTCCCGGTTACAGAACCCTCAACCTCTGGTGTCGAGGCAGTAAGGGGACGACGATGGGGGCATGACTCCGGCCCAGCGTGCCCTCCACAGACTCGACGCCTGGCCCGACCTCTCCACAGGTCCGGCGAGTTGCGGCGTCGGGCGGGCGCTCCGCTCGCCGCACAGCGAGATCGTCCACTTCCACACCGACCACGAGGCGGACCTCCATCTCACCACCAGGGCCATCCAGCGCATCTCCGGCGACCTCGCCGGGTCGACCGCCATCCGCATGGTGCCCGGATCGCGATGGGTGACCGTGCACCTCGACTGCAACGCCGACGTGGACCTGCTGTTGAGCCTGGTCAGCGTGGCGCTCCAGGCGCACCAGACGCGTCCGCCGTCCGGCGGCGCGCCCGAGGCGTGCAACTTCCGTCGTGTGACGGTGCTTCCGCGCGACCGCCAGGGCGCCGGTTGCTGAGGGGCGAAGGGGCCTTCGCCCCGCCGTCATGGGTGTCCGGTCCCGCCGCGGCCGAGCCGCCGTTTCCGCGGGACCGATACGCCGTTTTGTGATCAGCCCTGCCCGGTGTCGGTCCGGTCCGCGGGCCCCGACACCGCGATCGTGCCCTGAGCGACCGCGCACAGCGTCTCCACGCCCGCTTCGTCCACGGCGAACAGATCGCACCGGCATACGACACGCGTGCGGCCGGCCCGGACGACCTGTGCGCGGGCGCGCAGGATCGCACCCGTGGCCGGGCGCAGATAGTCGATGGTGAAGCCCGACGTGATCACTCCGCCGCCGGCCGCACTCCCCGCCGCGAAGGTCAGCGCATTGTCGGCCGCGTAGCCGAGGACCCCGCCGTGGACGAAGCCGTACTGCTGGCGCAGTTCCTCGCGGATGTCCAGCTCGAGCGTGGCCTCGCCGCCGCCGAAGGCCACCAGCCGGGCGCCGACCAACACACTGAATGGCTGCGCCTGAAGCACCTTCCGGGCCAGCTCCAAGTCCAGGATGTCGGTCACCTCTACCTCACTTCGCCAGTGAAGTGAGAATGGCGCCCGTCGCGAGCGTCTGTCAACATCGGGCCATGGCCGAGCCGGACGACCGTCTGTTCTTCCTCCTGCAGCGGGCGGCGCACCAGCTGCGCACCACCGTGGACCGGCGGCTGCTGACCGCCGCCGGGATCACGACCGCGCAGCTCGGCGCCCTGTTCGCCGTCCACGACCAGCCGGGCCTCACCCAGCAGGAGCTCGCCCGGGTCCTCGGGTTGCGCGAGTCGGCGGTCACCGGGCTCGTCGGACGGCTCACCGCGGCGGGACTCGTCTCCAGAGGAGCGCATCCGCGTGAACACCGGGCGGTGGTCCTGGAGTTGACCGAGGCGGGGAGCGGGGCGCTGCGGGCGGCCCGGCCGGAGATCGACCGTTTCAACGCGGAACTGCGCACCCTGCTCGGCGCCGACGGGTTCACCAGGACCGCGCTGGCGCTGCACGATCTGGCCCACTGGCGGCCATGAGCCCGGCCGGGCGTCCGCAGGTGCCGTCGGCGCGGGGCACGGGCCGTACCCGCAGGCCGCTGCTCCGGGTGCCTGCTCCCGGCAGTGGGTGAGACGGTGTAAAGGGGACGATACCGGGTACCCGCGAGTGCCGGAGCAGGACAGACACCGGACGGGAGCGGGCACGGCGCCGACGTCATCGACCCGGGAGGAGGGCCGACAGTGCCGCGGATGGCAGAGGGCGAGGCGCGGCGGCGATTCGCCGGGTCCCCGGTCGCACGGCTGGCCACCGTCGATCCGCAGGGGCACCCCCATCTCGTACCCGTCGTGTTCGCCGTCCACGGCGACGCCGTCGTGACGGCCGTCGACCGGAAGCCGAAGAGCTCCCCGCGGCTGAAACGGCTGCACAACATCGCCGCCCGTCCGGCCGTGTGCCTGCTGGTGGACGTCTACGACGAGGACTGGGGCCGGCTGTGGTGGGTACGGGCCGACGGCGACGCCCACACCGTGCTGCCCGAAGCCCCCGGGGAGCGGGACCGCGAGGAGTACCGCAGTGCCCTCGCGCTGTTGACGCGCAAGTACCCCCAGTACCGGGACTGGCCGCCGGACGGACCGGTGATCGTGGTCGCCGTCCACCGCTGGAGCGGCTGGGAAGCGGCGTCCGGCTCCCGGGCGCAGGGGTGACGGGGCCGGACGACAGCCTGACAAGACGATTCCGGGAGGTTCCCATGAGCAGGATGGTTCGTGATGTCATGTCCCTCGACGCGATCGCCGTCGAGCCGATGACCTCCGTGGCGAGGGCGGCCCATCTGATGCGCGACCAGGACGTCGGCGGTGTGCTGGTGAGCTACGACCGCGATCTGTTCGGGATGCTCACCGACCGGGACATCGTGGTCCGCACCGTCGCCGAGGACCGCGATCCGCACACCACACGCGTGGGTTCGGTGTGCACCCGTCCTCCCGTGGTGACCCTGGCGCCCGAGGACACCACCGACCACGCGGCCGAGCTGATGCGCCGCCACGCCGTGCGCAGGCTTCCCGTCGTCGAGGGGGACGGCAGCCCGGTCGGCATCGTCAGTCTGAGCGATCTGGCCGCCACGGAGGAGCCCGATTCGCCTCTCGCCGACATCAGCAGGGCTTCCCCGGACCGCTGAGCCGGGTCGCCTCCCCGGGCGTCCGAGGGTGCGTGTCGCCGAGCTCTCCGACCGGTTCTGCCGAAGTCGCGGACGCCGTGATCAACAGACGGCACAATGGCGGCGAACGACGGGCACTGCGACGGTCCGGACACCGGGGGCGGCCTGCCCCGGCGCCCGAAGAAGGGGAGAGCGACGTGAGCGAGCACCAGCGTCCGTCGGGGGCGGCGCCCCGGCTGAACACCGGGGTGGCACACAATGCGCGGGTGTGGAACTACTGGATCGGCGGGCGGGACAACTACGAGGTCGACCAGCAGGTCGGCGATCAGGTCGCGGGGATGTTCCCGGTGATCCGGGACGTGGCCCGCGCCGACCGTGAGTTCCTCGGGCGCGCGGTGCGGTTCCTCGTCGGCGAGTGCGGCGTACGGCAGTTCCTGGACGTGGGCACCGGGCTGCCGACGTTCGACAACACCCATGAGATAGCGCAACGCATCGCGCCCGACTCCCGGATCGTGTACGTCGACAACGACCCCGTCGTGCTCGCCCACGCCCGCTCGCTGCTGACCAGCGCGCCCGAGGGGGCGACCGACTACATCGACGCCGATGTCCACGACCCGGAGACCGTCGTGCGCGGCGCGGCGGACACCCTGGACCTGAAGCAGCCGGTCGCGGTGATGATGCTCGGCATCCTCAACTTCGTCCTCGACATGGACCGTGCCCAGGAGATCGCTCGTACCCTCATGTCGGCGGTGCCCTCCGGCAGTTACCTCGTGCTCACCCACCCCACCACCGATGCCGACCTCGGCGGCCAGGGCAACGTCGAGGCCATGCGGTTCTGGAACGACAACGCGACGCCGCCGATCACGGCCCGCACCCGCGAGGAGATCTCGACCTTCCTCGACGGCCTGGAGATCCTGCCCCCCGGCCTTGTCTCATGTGCGCAGTGGCGGCCCGACTCCGACTCCGCGGTCACGGTTCCGCAGTTCGGCGTGGTCGCCGTGAAGCCCTGAGCGACGCCCCCGGCCGGCCGCGCGCTCACAACGGCGTGCGGCTGGCCGTCAGCAGATAGGACCCGTAGGCCAGCGATAGCACGGCAAGGACGGTACCGATCAGCAGTACGTGTTTCGGGCGCACCCGCCAGCTGCGCGCGAAGGCGAGCGCGATCGGGAACAGCAGGGGAAACGCGGGCACCAGGAAGCGCGGTTTCGACGCGTACGGTCCCGAGCCGCCGACCGTGATCAGTACGAGCATCCCGGCGTAGACGATGAGCGCCAGTGGGGCGCGGTCGAAGCACAGCAGGCAGAACAGCACGACGGCCGCCACGACGAGCACCAGTGCCAGCGGATAGACGACACGGCCCCCGTACAGCAGCAGTGCCTTGAGGAAGCGCACCGAGCCGGCACCGAAGTCGAAGCGGGAGTCCCAGGCGTGCTGCACCTTGAAGTAGCCGTCCAGTAGATCGCCCGTGCGGTGGCCGACCCACAGCACGAAGCCCGCCCAGCCCAGCGGGGCGATCGCGGTGCCGATCCACAGCGCCGGTGGAACGCGCCCGCGCCGGACGACGATCTCCCGCACCGCCACGGCGGCCACCGCCGCGGCCACGGCGAACCCGGTGGGCCTGGCCAGACCCGCGAGGGCCGCCAGCACCCCCGCCCACATCCACCGGCCGGTCATCACGGCGTACAGGGACCAGGCGGCGAGCGCGGTGAGCAGCGACTCCGTGTAGGCGATGTCGAGGACCACGGCGTGCGGCAGGGCGGCCCACACACCTACGAGCGCGGTCGCGACGGCCCGTCCGTACACATGGTGGCCGATGGCGTAGATGCCGTATGCGGCCACGACGGCGGCGCTCCAGGCGACCAGCAGGGCGACGACGTTCCAGGAGACGGGCAGCAGGGTGTGGACGGCGCGGATCAGCCCCGGGTAGAGCGGGAAGAAGGCCCAGTCCCGTTGGACGGCACCGGTGGTGGCCAGCACATGGACGCGGGTGCCGTAGCCGTGCTCGGCGATGTGCAGATACCAGCGGGAGTCCCACGAGGTTGCCAGGCCCTTGAGCAGCGCGTGGCGGTCGAGGTGGTTCGCCAGGGCGATCGCGCCGATGCCGGCGAGGCGGATGGACAGGAACAGGGCGAGCGCGGGCGCGGCGCCGGGCAGAAGCCGTCTGCCGAAGGGGAGGCGGACGCGACGGGCGACGCCCCCGGCGCGTTCGGGGACGACTGTGGGCGTGGACGTGCCCACACCGTGCCCCTGCGGCACCGAAGCACGATCCGCAACGTGAAGTTTGGCCATGATTGGGTCATATACCACCGCTGTACGAGAATCTTCCGTGAGTCGGTGCCGAACTCGGTGAATCGCGCCCGCCGCACGGGCGAGAACGGGCGCGGGGTGGGTGAACAGCGCGTAGAACACCGCCACTCCAAGGGGCTCGCTCAGGAGGCGGAACAGGTTGACACTTCGCCGGGGCATCGATGGGACCGCCGTCCGCGGCGCCGTCCCTAGAGTGGGCGGGTGACGAACAGCAGCCGGCCGCTCGCCGTATTCGATCTGGACAACACCCTTGCCGACACCGCGCACCGGCAGCACTTCCTGGAGGCCCGATCGCGTGACTGGGGCGCCTTCTTCGCCGCCGCGCCGCAGGATCCGCCGCTGGCGGAGGGGGTCGCGCTCGCACTGAAGAGCGCCGAGGAGTGCGAGGTCGTCTATCTCACCGGGCGGCCCACACGCTGCCGCAGGGACACCGTCGACTGGCTCGCCGCCCCTGGGCTGCCCCAGGGGCGTGTGTACATGCGGGCGAGCGGCGACTACAGGCCGGCCCGTTCCACCAAACTGGAGATTCTGCGCGAGCTGGCCCGCGGCAGGGAGATCCGCATGCTCGTCGACGACGACGAACTGGTCTGCCAGGACGCCCGACGGGCGGGGTTCCAGGTCGTGCACGCCGATTGGGCGACGGCCTCAGCCGCACTGAAGGACGCGCAGGAGCGGGAGGGGCGGACCTGAGAGGGTCCGGCCACCAAACTAGTCCAGTCGGAAGCCCACCTTCAGGCCGACCTGGTAGTGCTCGATCTGCCCGTTCTCGATGTGACCCCTGACCTGTGTGACCTCGAACCAGTCCAGATTGTGCAGGGTCTGCGAGGCGCGGTCGATGCCGTTGCGGATCGCCTGGTCGATGCCCTCGGTCGAGCTGCCGACGATCTCGGTGACCCGGTAGGTGTGGTCGGTCATGCGGGTGCTCCTCTCCGCGCGACGGCGGTGTCGCACGTCATTCCACGGTGCCGTACGGTGCGCCGGACCGCGAGACGTGGCATCACCCCTTGACCCCAGCATTGGTCCATACCAAAATCCCGGAACACCCGTACGAGCCTCACGCTCGCCCCCCACGTCGGGCCCCGTCCCCTGTCCGCAAGACAGAACAGGAGCCACCGTGAGACGCCGTCTGCTCGCCCTCGGCTGTGTATGCGCCTGCCTTCTGACCGCGTGCGGAGTGCTGCCCGGTGGAGGCGGAACCGAGCGGCGCACCGTGACCGTGTGGCTGATGAAGGACAGCGCCTCGCCCGCGTTCCTCGAGCGCTTCACCCGGGCGTTCGAACGGACCCACGACGACCTGCGGCTCGACATCCGCATCCAGCAGTGGACCGGGATCGGCACGAAGGTGCAGTCGGCGCTCGGGCGGACCGACGGCGCCGGCCCCGACGTCATCGAGGTGGGCAACACCCAGGTCGCCCAGTACGTCGACGGCGGTGGGCTGCTCGATCTGACGCTGGAGTCGATGCGCGACTGGGGCATGGACCACTGGCTGCCCGGCCTCGCCCAGCCGGGCAGGTTCGGCGGACACCAGTACGGCATCCCCTGGTACGCGGCCAACCGCGTGGTGATCTACCGCAAGGACCTCTTCGCCAGGGCCGGCATCACCGAGCCGCCGAAGACCCGTGAACAGTGGCTCGCCGACACCGCCAAACTCGACTCCCGAGGCACCCAGGGCATCTACCTGCCCGGCCAGGACTGGTACACGCTCTCCGGATTCATCTGGGACGAGGGCGGCGACCTCGCCGAACAGACCTCGGCGGGCAGGTGGGAGGGCACACTGCAGACGCCCGCGGCGCTGCGCGGCATGGCGTTCTACCAGCGGCTCCAGGCCCTCGGTTCCGGGCCCGTCGACGCCGACGAGGAACACCCCCCGCAGGCCGGGGTCTTCGCCGAGGGACAGGTCGCACAGATCGTGGCCGTACCGGGGCTCGCGCAGGCCATCACGGAGAAGAACCCCGAGCTGGAGGGGAAGTTGGGGTACTTCCCCGTACCGGGCAGGACGGCGGGCCACCCCGGGGCGGTCTTCACCGGCGGCTCCGACCTGGTCGTCCCCAAGAACACCGACGACCGCCCCGGCGCGACCGCGGTCGTTGCCGCACTCGCGGGCACCACCTGGCAGACCGATCTGGCCCGCACCATGAACTACGTGCCCAACAAGACCACCCTCGCCCGGGCGGTGGCCGACGAGGAGGGTGCCGCGGCGATGGCGGCGGGCGCCGCACGGGGCCGGGCGACGCCCGCCGCTCCGGCCTGGGCGGCCGTCGAGGCGGACAACCCCATCAAGACCTATATGACCAAGGTGCTGGAGGGCGCGGACCCGGCCACCGAGGCGGCCCGTGCCTCACGCAGCATCACCCGGGCACTGGCCGACGGCTGACAGCGGGCCCCACCAGGGTGCCCGCTGCCGGCCAGGCCTCACCGGGGTGCCGTCACTGCGCCATGCTCAGGGACAGCGCGAACCTCGCCTCCTCGTCCGTCCACCAGTGCGCCAAGGCCATACCGGCCGCGGCCAGTTCGCGCCGCACACCGTCCTCGCGGAACTTCGCCGACACCTCCGTGCGCAGTTCCTCGCCCTCCGCGAAGTGGACCGCCAGATCGAGCGCGGGAATCTTCACGGTCTGCTCCCTGCGCGCCCGCAGCCGCATCTCGATCCACTCGTTCCCGGCGTCCCACAGGGCCACGTGAGTGAACGCGTCCGGGTCGAAGTCGGCGCCCAGTTCGCGATTGACGACGGCGAGCACGTTCTTGTCGAACTCGGCCGTCACACCGGCCTTGTCGTCGTACGCCGCCACGAGCACCGACTCGTCCTTCACCAGGTCGGTGCCGAGCAGCAGCGCGTCGCCCGGTGCCAGCAGGGAACGCACGGACGCGAGGAACGCCGCACGCTCGGCGGGCAGCAGATTGCCGATCGTGCCGCCGAGGAACGCCACGAGCCGCGGCCCCGGCGTGTCCGGCAGGGTGAGACCGGCGGTGAAGTCCGCGACGAGCGCGTGGACGTCGAGCCCCGGCCGCTCGGCGATCAGCGCCTGTCCCGCCTGGGTGAGCGCGCTCTCGCTCACGTCGACCGGCACATAGGTGCGCAGGCCGGTCAGCGCGTCCAGCAGGTACCGGGTCTTCTCGGACGATCCGGAGCCCAGCTCGATCAGGGTGCGGGCGCCGGTCGCCGCCGCGATCTCCCCGGAGCGCGCGATCAGGATCTCCCGCTCGGCGCGCGTCGGGTAGTACTCGGGCAGCTCGGTGATCTTCTCGAACAGGTCGCTGCCGTGGGCGTCGTAGAACCACTTGGGCGGCAGCGTCTTGAGTGCCGGGGTGCCCTCCGCCCGGGAGGCGTCGGGACCTTGGGACGGGCCGAGGCCGCGCAGCACATCGGCACGCAGCGCCGCGTCCGCGGCGTCCTCGGCAAGGGTGCGGGTCAGATGGAACGGGCTCACGTGCTGGGCTCCTCGTGGGGTGCGGATGCCAGGTCGTCGTGAAGGTCCTTGAGCGGGGTCAGCAGGACGTCGGTGGGCGTGGCCGCGAGCAGCGTGCGGTCCGGTACCTCCTGCCACTGCGGGTCGTCGTCGTACGGCTCGGAGGCCACGACGGTGTACCGGCCGGGCTGGGAGAGATACCAGAGCGTGTCGCCCCACGCCGTCGCGGTGATCGTCCTGCCGTCGGTGAGCAGCAGGTTGAGCCGCGAGTCGGGGGCCGACGCGGCGACCTCCAGCACGGTGTCGGCCAGTGCCTGGGCCCCTTCGTCACCGGCCCGCAGCCGGTTGAGGACCAGTGCCCAGACGATCGCCGAGTCGGTGCGCGCCTCCAGCGACAGCAGTTCGGCGGGCGGCAGGGTACGGGCGAGCTCGGCGACCGAGCGGGGCCACCCCGCCACGGCGCCGTTGTGGCTGAACAGCCATCGGCCCGCCGCGAACGGCGCCGCGGAGGCCTCCCCGGCGGCACATCCCTCGGTCGCGTCGCGCACGGCAGCCAAAAGCGCGCCCGAGCGCACGACCCGTGCCAGATCGGCGAAGGACGGGTCGGCCCAGATGGGGCCCATCCGGCGGTACCGCGCCGGCACCGGATCCGCCTCCGCGTACCAACCGACCCCGAAGCCGTCGGCGTTGACCGTGCCGTACCGCTGTCTGCGGGGTGCCCACGACTGCCGGTACAGACTGTGGCCGGGCTCCACGAGGAGCCGGCCGAGCGGCTCCTCGGGGCCCAGATAGGCCAGGTGGCGGCACATCAGGCGTCCCTCGCAGTGCGGAAGCCGGAGAAGATCTGGCGCCGGATCGGATAGTCCCAGTTGCGGAACGACCCCCGGCAGGCCACCGGGTCCACGGCGAACGAACCGCCGCGCAGGACCTTGTGCTCCGACCCGAAGAACACCTCCGAGTACTCCTTGTACGGGAAGGCCGTGAAACCCGGGTACGGCAGGAAGTCGCTCGCCGTCCACTCCCACACGTCACCGATCAGCTGCCGTACCCCGAGCGGCGAGGCGCCCGCCGGGTAGCTACCGGCCGGTGCGGGCCGCAGATGCCGCTGGCCCAGGTTGGCGTGCTCGGGCCCCGGGTCGGCGTCACCCCAGGGGTAGCGCCGGGAGCGGCCGGTCTCCGGGTCGTGGCGCGCCGCCTTCTCCCACTCGGTCTCGGTGGGCAGCCGGCGCCCCGCCCAGCGGGCGTACGCGTCCGCCTCGTACCAGCACACGTGCAGGACGGGCTCGTCGGGCGGTACGACCTCGGTGACACCGAAGCGCCGCCGCAGCCACTGCCCGCCGTCCCGGTGCCAGTACAGCGGGGCCTCGAGACCGTGGGTGCGGATGTGCTCCCAGCCCTCGGGGGTCCACCAGCGCTCGTCGCCGTAGCCGCCGTCCTCGATGAAGGCCTGATAGGCGGCGTTCGTCACCGGAACGGCGTCGATGCGGAAGGCGGGCACCAGCCGCTCGTGCGCGGGCCGTTCGTTGTCCAGCGCCCACGGCTCGGTCGAGGTGCCCATGGTGAACGGACCGCCGGGGACCAGGATCTCGGACGGCCCCGCGTACGGCGGCACGGGCTCGGGATCGGGGGCGGTGAGCGCCTGCGGCCCCCTGCGGAGCTGGTGCGTGATCAGCATCGTCTCGTCGTGCTGCTGTTCGTGCTGGGCGATCATGCCGAAGGCGAAGCCCGCCTGCGTCAGCCGCCGGCCCTCGAACCGCGTGTTCTCCAGCACGTCCAGGGCTCGGCCGCGCACCTCGGCGGCGTAGCGGCGCGCCTCGTCAGGTGCCAGCAGCGGCAGTGTGGGCCGCTCGGAGCGGGGGTGCTCGAAGGCGTCGTAGATGCCGTCGATCTCGGGCCGTATCGCGTCGCGGCCCGCGACCGTGCGCAGCAGCCACAGTTCTTCCTGATTGCCGATGTGCGCGAGGTCCCACACCAGCGGCGACATCAGCGGGGAGTGCTGCGCCATGAGGTCGGGCTCCTCGACACACGTGGTCAGCAGCGCGGTGCGGTCGCGGGCCGTGGTCAGAGCGTCCAGCGCGCGCTCCTTGAGCCGGTCGGGGTCAATCGGTGACCGCTCGTCGGTCATGTGTGCATGTCCTTCCCGTGGAACCGGGTGTCCTGCCCGCCGGAACGGGCGTCCTTCCCGTGGAACTGGAGCAGCAGATCGTCGGCGGGGCAGCGGCCCCGGGCCACGTAGTGTTCGGTGAACCGGGCGACGGCACTTCGGACTTCGTCCGTGGCGCCGAGCCGGGGCAGTGCCTCGGCCACGGCCGCGAAACAGGCGGTGGCGGCCTCGCGAAGTTCTGGATCGGTGAGACCGTCGCGAGTGGCGGCGATCCACAGCTCATTGCACGGAGCCGGCTGCGAACCCGCGCGCTCGGCGAGGGGTTTCACCGTCCGGTAGGCGGTCTCGGCGGCCTGGGGGTCGTCGAAGAGCGCGGTCGTCACGGCGAGCGGCACGATCCACCCGTCATCGCCCGGCTGGGCGTCGATCATGCGGAGTTCGAGATGGCCGCGTGGCCGTATCGGCGGGAACAGGGTGGTGAGGTGGTAGTCGAGATCACCGCGGTCCGGCGGATCGGCGGACCGGGCCCAGTCCCGGAACGTCATACCGGTCGGCACGCGCCAGGGACCCTTCTCGGCCCGGATGCACATCACGGGCGCGTCCATCACATGCCGGGCCCATGCGACGCGCGGGTTGCCGTCGAGCGGCGGAGCGCTGCTGCGACCCGGCTCCATGGCGGCCCAGAGGGACTGCCGCGTGGAGCGCCAGCCCGTGGGCCGGCCCCGGGACAAGGGCGAGTTGGCGAACGCGGCCAGCAGCACCGCGCCGAGGTGATGCGCCAGCCACCAGCGCCGGCCGTGCCCCAGCGGGCCCGGCTCCTCGTATCCGGCGTCCAGGCACACCTGGACCGACGCGGACGAGCACATCATGGAACGGCCCTCGGGGCCGGTGCGGTCGAGATAGCTCTCCATCGCGTCGTAACGCGGTTCATGGAGGTAACGACGCGGAGGGTTCCAGGGATCGTGGCCGATGCCGCTGATGCCGATGTCCATCTCGCGCAGAACTGCGCGGACCGCGTCGAGGTCGGCCGAGACGGCCCCTATGCACTCCATCAGGGAGGCGGCCGGAGCGGAGCTGAGCTCCAGCTGGCCACCGGGTTCGACCGTGAGGGCCGATCGCAGGGGCAGGGACCGCAGTGCGGCGTAGGCCTTTCGGAGACGTTCGGGTGGTACCAGGAGCCACGGTTCGCGCAGCTCGTGGACGAGCCATTCCACCTCGACACCGAGCGTGCGGGGCGGTCCGGTCTTGAAGCAGATGCCGCGGACCAGTGCCTCCACCTCGGCGTCGGTGACGGCGGAGCGCTGCTCCGGACAGTCACTCACCGAATCTGACATGTAGGGATCCTCCTGAGATTCCACCATGCCGCCGACCGGGCCCCGGTTGGGTCAAGTCGGCACACACTCGTCCCACCCAAGACCCTCGCGCCGATTCGCACAAGAGTACGCAGTGGTGCTTTTACGGCTTCTTGCTCGCCGTTCCTCGGTGGGAAATCAGTTGTTCTCGGGGCCGGGAAACTCTGTTGCGGCTCACGACCAGCATCGCTCAGGATGCGTTCATGAGCACGACGGGGGAATCCGGCGCCACGCCGGGGGAGGCCGTGCGCCGCGCGCTCACGGCGCCCACGGGGGTGGCGCCGTGAGCGCGCGTCTGCGCCGGATCGCGCAGCGGACGGAGTCGATCGTCGCCGCGGGGGGCTACGGCACTTCCAGCGGGCGTACGGTGACCATCGCCGCGGCCGTCGACGCCGCGCGCACCGGCACCCGGATGTTCGGACCGGACCCGGTGCGGACGCCGCAGGTCGCCGCGGTCAGCACGCGGTTCGAGGTCACCGGGGAGAGCAGCCTGGAGGCAGCCCGGCGACTGGTGGGCCGATCGGGTGATCCGGTGGCCGTGCTGAACTTCGCCTCCGCGCGCAACCCGGGTGGCGGTTTCCTGAACGGCGCCCAGGCCCAGGAGGAGGCCCTGTGCCGGTCCTCGGCGCTGTACGCCTGCCTCCGTGAGGTGAAGGAGTTCTACGATCACCACCGGGCGCACCGCGATCCCTTCTACTCGGACCGTGTGATCCACTCACCCGGCGTGCCCGTGTTCCGCGACGACCGCGGCAGCCTGCTCGACGAGCCGTACACGGTCGGCTTCCTGACCTCCCCGGCACCGAACGCCGGCGTCGTGCTGCGCAGGACACCGGAGCGCGCCGGCGAGCTGTCGGGCGCCTTGGCGGCCCGGGCCGAACGGGTCCTCGAGACGGCGGCCGCCAGTGGCTACCGGCGCCTGGTCCTGGGCGCCTGGGGCTGCGGGGTGTTCCGCAACGACCCGGCGCAGGTGGCCGCCGCCTTCCGCACATTGCTGGTCGGGGGGCGCTTCGAGGGGCACTTCGGCGACATCGTGTTCGCCGTGCTGGACCGCACTGCGGGGGCAACGACGCGGGCGGCGTTCACCGAGGCTTTTGCGGACGTGTGCTCTGCGTGAGTTCCTGCCGGGTTTTGGCGGAGTGCCGGGGGCGGTCGGGTCTGCGCTTGCCTGATCATGTCGGGATGGCTGCGGACCCGGGCGCGCTGCCCCTCTGTTCGGCGGGTGCGCGCCCTCGGTAGGTGTGGGCACACGTACGCCCCGGCCCGTGCGGCGAGGCCGTACGGGCCGGGGCGGCGGTCGGTCCGGTCAGCCGGTCACCGGGTCGGCGGCCGTGGCAACGGGCGCCTTGTCCGTGTCCGTGCCCGAGCCGCCGGTGAAGCCGCGCAGCGGCACGTGGCGGATGAACAGGGCGATCACGATGCCGAGGACGGCCGCGGAGGCGCCCCAGGTGAAGGCGGTGTCGATGCCGTCGCTGACGGCCTTCGCGAAGGCGTGCCGGACGGTCTCGGGCAGGGCGCGCAGGGCCTCGGGCGTCATCTGCGCCACCGTGCCACCGGTCTTCCCGGCGTCGGCGGCGGGGCCGGCCGCCGAGGCGAAGGAGTCGGCGAGGGTGTGGGTGTAGAGGGCGCCCAGCACCGAGACACCGAGGGAACCGCCCATGTTCCGCAGGAAGGTGGCCGCACCGGTGGCGGCGCCCATGTCCCGCAGCGGCGCGCTGTTCTGGGCGATGAGCATGGTGGTCTGCATCAGGCAGCCCATCCCCGCGCCGAGTACGACCATGTAGAGCGCGGTGATGGTGCGGGAGGTGTCCGGGCCCATGGTGGCGAAGAGGGCGAGCCCGACCGCCATCAGGAGGCTGCCCGCGATCGGCAGCGCACGGTAACGGCCCGTCCGGCTGATCACGGCACCGCCCGCAAGGGAGAGCGCCATCGCGGCGATCATCATGGGCATGAGCAGCAGTCCGCTGTTGGTGGCCGAGGAGCCCTGGACGTACTGCTGGAACTGGGGGAGCAGGGTCACGCCGCCGAACATGGCGAAGCCGACGACGAGGCTGAGGGCGCCTGCGAGGGTGAAGTTGCGGTTGGCGAAGACCGACAGCGGCATGATCGGTTCCGCGGCGCGGCGCTCCACCACGACGAAGGCGGCGAAGGCGGCGACGGTGATCACGGCCAGACCGATGATCATGGCCGACCCCCAGTCGTACTCGGTGCCGCCCCAGCTGGTGATCAGGACCAGCGTGGTGATCCAGACGGTCAGCAGCGCGGCACCGGACCAGTCGATGCGCACCTGACCGGAGCTGCGCGGCAGCTTCGCGAGGACGAACCAGCAGACCGTCAGGGCGACGACGCCCAGCGGGAGGTTGACGTAGAAGGCCCAGCGCCAGGAGAGGTGGTCGGTGATGAAGCCGCCGGCCAGCGGGCCGCCGATCATGGCGACGGGCATGACCGCCATCATCACGCCCTGGTACTTGCCGCGGTCGCGGGGCGGGACGATCTCGGCCAGCACCGACATGACGCCGACCATCAGGCCGCCCGCGCCCAGGCCCTGCATCGCGCGGAACCCGATCAGCTCACCCATGTTCTGCGACATACCGCACAGCGCGGAGCCGATCAGGAAGATCGCGATGGAGGAGAGGAAGGTGATCCGGCGGCCGATGAGGTCGCCGAGCTTGCCCCAGATCGGAGTGGCGGCGGTCGAGGCCAGGATGTAACCGGTGGTGACCCACGCCAGGTGGTTCAGGCCGCCGAGATCGCCCACGATCGTGGGCAGCGCGGGCGCCACGATCATGTTGTCCAGCATGGCGAGCAGCATGGCGATGACCAGGCCGCTCATCGTCACCATGATCTCGCGGTGGGTGAAGCGAGCCGGCGGGGCCGTCTCGGCGCCGGCCGAGGCCGGTGCTGTCTGCGTCACGGGCGGATGCCTTTCAGCGGAGTAGGCGGAACGTTCGGATGCGCGAAAGACCGAGGAGTGAAGGAGGCGGGACGGTTGCGGTGAGAGCCGCGTCCGCGCGATGCCTCATCCAAGAGAGAGGCGGATCACTTACCGGCCGGTTAGTAGATTACTTGCCGACCGGTAAGTTGGCAAGGGAGGGCCACCATGGCCACGATCGAGCCAGGCACTCGAGTGCGGTAGTGCCGCATGCGAAGGGAAAACATGGCGATGGCAGGGGCAGGGCACCGGCGGGGCAGCGACACGAAGGCGCAGATCCGCAAGGTGGCCATCGAGCTGTTCACCGAGCAGGGCTACGAGGCGACCTCGCTACGGGAGATCGCCGAGCGCCTCGGCATCACCAAGGCCGCCCTCTACTACCACTTCAGCAGCAAGGAGGACATCGTCCGCTCCCTCTTCACCGAGCATCTGGACGCCCTGGACTCCCTGGTCGCCTGGGCCCGGGAGCAGCCTCCCGGCCCTGACCTGCGCACCCGCGCCGTGGACCGCATGGTCGACATGGTCACCGGCAGCGGTATGTCGGTCATGCGGTTCGCCCTGGCCAACCAGCGTGTCGTGCGCGACCTCCACCCCGGCCGGGAGAACGCCTTCGAGCGACTCACCGAACTCTTCGAGATCGTCGCCGGACCCGACGCCTCGCTGGAGGAGCAACTGCGGCTGCGGGCCGCACTGCTCAGCGTCAACACCGTGCTGCTGGCCGCACAGGGACTGAAGATGTCCGACGAGCGTGTCGCCGCGGTGGCCCGCGACATCGCACACCAACTCGTCCCGCCGGTCACCGAGGACGCTTCGGCCGAATCAGGGCCCTGGCTGACGTAGGACCTCTTGTTCGCGGTCTCGTGCACAGGTGCGGCTTCCGGGATGCGGGAATGGGCCGCCGGGACGCCGGTCGGGCGGGTGTGATGGGTCGGGCGGCCGTGTTCGGTCGGGTCCGGGGGCCGATGACGTGTCCGGGACTGATCCGCCGGGCGTCGTCTCCGGTCCGACCCGCTGGGGGCGTCGTCGGTGGCGGAGGCGATGAGCGACAGACGCGACGAGAGGACGGAGAAGGGACGATGATCCAGCGGGACCGCACGTCGGCCCGCCGGCTCCGCCGGCTTTCGGGCCAGCTCACCTGGCACTGGGAGTACCAACTGCGCCCCCGGCTGTCCGGGCTCGAGGACGCCGAGTATCTCTGGGAGCCGACCGACAACTGCTGGTCCCTCCGCGCCGGGCGTGACGGCACGATCGCGCCGGACTGGGCGTTTCCGGCGCCGGAACCGCCGCCTTTCACCACCATCGCCTGGCGAATGGCACACATCGGCCAGACGCTCGCCCAGCGCGCCGACTTCCACTTCGGCGACCGGACGTTGACCCTCGACCGAGTCCCATGGCCCGGGTTGACCGCGGCCGAGGGCCTGGCCTGGATCGACAGGGGATATGCGGACTGGTGCGCCGGTCTGGACTCCGCCGACGACACCCTGCTGAGCAGACGCAGCCAGGGCCCGCCGGGCACGCTCGACGGCAGCTACCCATTCGCCGACGTGATCCTGCACATCAACCGTGAGGTCATCCATCACGGGGCCGAGGTGGCTCTGCTCCGCGACCTCTACCGGAGCCGCAAACAGTGACAAAGCGTCATGTGGAAGGAGCCGGATCACGCTGCTTCCGCCCGCTGACGGATGTTCGCAACTCCTCACTGGGCCCGCGACGGCGTACGCGGTCCGCTTGCTCCATAGGGCCGACGCGGCGGCGGTGACCGTCCACTCGGACGGGGCAAAATGTTGGCCGGAAGGCCTGCCTCTGCTGCACACTGGCCGCCACGTCGGCCCGCTGGGTAGGAACCGCGCATGCCTGAAGACCTGACCGCCGAACACGAACGCGCCTACAAGGGGCTCGAGGCCCTCGCACGCCTGGTCGAGGACTCCAGCGGAGCACTGCAGCCCGCAGGTGAGGACGTCCGCCCGTTCTTTGTGGCATGGGGCATGCTGGCCAACGTCCACCGTCAGGCCGCGGCTGTTGTCCTCCTCCATCGCCAGGGCCTAGGCCATGAGACCGCCCCCAACCGGCGCAGCATGCTCGAACACGCGGCTCAGGTCTGGTGGCTGGCCGAGGACGGGCCGGACGCGGTGGACAGCATGAACCACGCGCTCCAGTACAAGCAGCGGAAGCTGCGGGAGGCGACCGACAGCGCAGGCATCACCTACGACACGACCATCGCCGACGCGGCCGTGGTCCTGCCTCGGAGCCGGGCGCAGACGTACAACAACATCGGGCACCTGCTGCAGCGCATCGGAGCGCCCCTTCACGCCATCTACGCCGGGGAGAGCCTGCTCTCCCACGCCACGCTCACGTCCGCGGAGCGCTTCTACGCGGGCATCGACGCCGAGACCGTACACCTGTTGAGCGAACCTCAGTACCCACAGCACGCCCCGAGCCCGGACGGCCGGGCGCCGTACATCGCGCTCGTGCTCACATGGTTTGCGATGTCCTGCTTCAACCAGCTGCTGGCCGGCCAGCCGTGGAGCGCCGAGCTGCAACTCGTCGCACGGGAGACCGGCATCGAGGACATCGCAGCGCACACGAACGGTGCCCACTGACCGGGTACAACGGCGACCGTGACCGTGCCGGGCGTGACGACGGGATGCTCGGCGGACTGTGATAGCCGCGGGGCCCACGTCCGTAGCGAGTCCCATGCCGTTGCCGAGCACGCGAACGCCGCCCCCGACTGGCTCAGGGGACCAGCACGATCCTGCCGAACACCCTGCCCGCGTCCATCTCTCGGTGGGCCGTCACGGCCTGGTCCAGTGGCAACACCTGGTGCACGACCGTGCGCAAGTCCCCATGCGCTGCCTGCGCGAACTGGGCCGACCGTACGGCCTGCCGGTCCGGGACGGGCACGGTGTCCAAGCTGAACGTGGCGAACGACAGCGACTTGCGGAAGGCCTCCATGAGCCGCATCCCGAAGTCCGCCGGCGGGTGCCCGCCGACCACGCCGACGGCCACGAACCGGCCGTTGGAGTTCAATCTGTCCAGCACAAGGGGAAGCTGGGGACCGCCCACCACGTCGATGACCACGTCGAAGCCGGCAGGCGCGTCCGGGCGGCCGCCATCGCCGGAGCGGTCGAGGACATGGGTCGCTCCCAGGTCCTTCAGGCGGGCTCCGCGCTCCTCCGATGAGGTGGTGACCACCACGGCGCCCGCGCCGCCCCTGGCGGCGAGCTGGACCGCCGTGATCCCGATGCTGCCCGCCGCACCGCGAACGAGCACCGTCTCGCCGGGCGTGAAACGGGCGCGCTCCAGGGCGAAGTGTGCGACCACGCCGGAGCTGCCGAGCGTCACCGCTTCGGCTCCGGTCAGGCCATCGGGCAGCGCAATGACATCCTCGACCGCCGCGACGGCCTGCTCGGCGTAACCACCGGACAGGCCGGTGAACGCCCATACCCGCCTGCCGATCCATGTCTGGTCGACACCTTCTCCCACCGCGGTGACGTTTCCCGCGACCTCGCTGCCGAGGAGATGGCCTTCCTTGAAACCGTAGGTGGCGAGCGTTCCCCGGCGGATCACGGCGTCCACGCCTCCTACGCCGATCGCTTCCGGGGCGATCAGCACCTGTCCCGGTGCAGGGGCGGGAACGGGCAAGTCGACAACCTCCAGGCCGTCGGGGTCTCCGAACGTCCTGATCACTACGGCTTTCATCTCGGTTCCTCGAGTCAATGGAAGGATGGGACACAGCGGCGGGGCCGCGGGCGGCGAGCCGGCCCCTGAGCCGAGGCGTCACCGGCAGAGTGCCGGTGCGGGGCGGCGCCACCGCCATCGGAACGTAACGGACGCACCCGTCCGATTGGCTGAAGTGAGAAACGATGACCGACCATTTGCCTCACGTGGCTCGCTCCGACGCCCGCGACAACCGGGCCCGCATCCTGGAAGCTGCCCGCGCGGTGTTCGGCGAGGAAGGTCTGAGTGTGCCCATGCGAGAGATCGCCCGGCACGCGGGGGTCGGCCCCGCCACGCTGTACCGGCACTTCCCGACCAAGCGGGACCTGATCGGGGAGACCTTCGCCGAGCAGCGGCGAGCCTGTCACGGCATCGTCCGCGACGCCCTCGCCGACTCGGACCCGTGGCACGGGTTCCGGAGCCTCGTCGAGCAGATCTGCGAACTCCACGCTCACAGCCGGGGATTCGCCGACGCCTTCATGACGGCCTACCCCGAGGCCATGGACTTCGCCGCCGACCGTGAGCCGGTTCTGCGCGCGGTCGCCGAGCTGGCCCGCCGGGCCCAGGAGACCGGCCGACTGCGCTCCGGCTTCGTCGTCGACGACCTGATCCTGATGCTCATGGCACACCGAGGCGTCCAGGACGCGCCACGTGACGCCCGCCTGGTCGCCTCCCGCCGCTTCGCCGCCTATGTGATCGAGGCGTTCCGAGCCGTCCCGGGGACGGCGCCGTCCCCGCCACTGCCTCAGGCTCCACACCTGCGGCTCACGTTTTCGCCCGTCACGCCCTGAACGCGTCAGCAGGAGGCCGGTCACGCCGGCAGTCAGACGCGTCGGCCGAGGGGGCGGCACGAGGCCTCTGGACTCGCGCAACGGAGCCAACCTCTACGTCCTTGCAGCCTTCAGAGCGGACGCGCACAACCGCCACGAGACGCTTGGACAGCACAGCCCGTTGCACCGAGCGGATGTCTCCCCCCTCGGCAGGTTCTTCCGGGGCTGGCACGACTACTCGGAAGGGGATGTCTGGACCGATCTCTGACTACGCGGATGACGCTCATCGGGGCAGGGGCCAGGCGTCGTGGACCACGAGTGTGCGCGGCCTGCCCGAACGCTGCGGGGCTGCCTGAGATTATGGCCCTGCCGGGTCAACGTGACTCGGCGCCGTTATGACCTGGCGGGTCAGTGACAGGGCCTTTGGCGTGGTGATCGCGGATGGTGTCCAAGACCTCGGGGAGCCGGCCGCGGGCCGCAGCCGAGCGCAGGTGGTCCAGGTAGTCGCGGGATTCGACGATCTTTCCGTCTCTGACACGCATGATGAAGACGCCTGGGATGGTGAAGGGTTCGCCTGTCTCCACCACAATGCCTTCGTACTGGAATTCAGCCACGATGACCTCGGGGTCGACGGTCTCGTGAACGTTGATCCGGGTCGGCCGGCGCCTCAGGGTCGGACCCTGGTGCGACTGCGGTCCGTCGCCGAAGTGGGCTCGCAGTGCCTCGTGGGAGAGAAGCGGCGCTGCCCCCAGCGGATGGAACGGGTGCGAGACGTCGGTCTGCTCGGCGTAGAGGTCCACCACGTCCGTCCATCGCTCTTCACAGACGCCGTGCACGAGTTTGAGGAAGACTTCGCGAGGAGTGTCGGTCACCAACTCACTTTAGTTCGGCCCGTTCTTGAAAGGCCGATACCTCGACGCCGGTTCTCAGCTGGAACGGGCGACGATCTGCTCGACGACGGACAAGCGTTGCCCGCACTCCGGGCAGGTCGCCTCACCGAAGGCATGAGTCAGGGCGTGCGCGACGTCCTCATGGCCGTCGGTCAGGGCAAGGTCGTAGAGGCGTCGGCCGAGACCTTCCAAGGCACGGGGATCGGCCGGATGGAGAGGCAAGGTCTCGACGTCGTCGTCGGAGAGGGCGTAGTCCTCCGCCGTGCTGAAGAAGCCCCGCTCTCCGAGAATCACCCACAGCGACGTGCATCCGTCGGGATCGGGGCACTCGAGCTCGTATTCCTCGCTGACGACGCCCCAGATCAGGTCCTCCGCCCAGTGGATGTCGCCCTCGAGGTTCAGGATCGCCTCGACCAGATGGCAGTAGTCGTTCCGATCGGCGGTGACCGGCCGCCACTGGTTTGCGGCGTCCAGTAGGCGTGTGACTTCCGGCGTGTACTGGTGGCGCAGGTTTCGGGTCTCGTACCGCTGGTCGGCTTGGATGAGGAGCGCGCCGGCCAGGTGGAGCGCAGAAGCTGCCACGTCGGCTTTGCCGGACTCCGCCATGTCGGCCAGCGTGGGCAGCACAAGTGGATGGGCGACATCCAGAGTGCCGTTGTGGTACAGCTCCGTCCAAAGGTCGCTCCAGGCCTGACTGTCCTGGCCCGTGGCAGCGCGTTCCAGCAGGGCCTTCAGACGGTCGGCATCGGCGTCGTCTGAACGGGGAACAGGGGAACTCGTCGTCATCAGCGGCATCCAAGCAGACTGTCGAAGGTCCCTCGTCGGCAGATCATGCCTGGTACTCGGTGAGATCGATGGCGTGAACGCGCAGCGGGTAGCCGTACACAGGGTGTGCCGCCTCCCGTTCGGGCACCATGCCGAGCTTGCGGCTGATGTTCTCGGAGGCGTTGTCACCCACCCGGTTGATACTGATGACCCGGTCCAGGCCACGGTCCTGGAGTGCGAACTCCAGCGTGGCGTGGGCGGCCTCGGACGCGTATCCCTGGCCCCAGAACTGTGAGCCGATCCGCCAGCTGATCGCCACGGCGGGCATCACCTCCGGCAGGAACTCGGGCACGGACAGTCCCGTGAAGCCGATCAGTTCGCCCGAGGCCAGCAGCTCGATGGCGAAGAGCCCGAAGCCCTCCTCGTCCCACTCCTCCTCCCACCGCTCGATGTCCTCGGCCGTTTGGTCCAGGTCGCGCACCGAGCCGTCGTCGATCCAGTGCATGACCCGTGGGTCCGCGTTGATGTCCGCCATCGGCGCGAGGTCGTCGTCGTGCCAGCTGCGGAGGAGGAGGCGGGGTGTGCGGATCTCGATCATGCGCCCATCCTGCCGAAGGCAAGGGCCTCATCGGTAATCCGGCACTCGTCGGCGCTGCCGTCGCGGAACCACTGGGCGTCAAGCCGCCCGCACCACACACCGTGACCGGTGGAACAGCGGACGGCCGGACGGACGACGTGCCACTTCGTACGACGACCGACGCTCAGCGCCAGCCGAGTTCGGGTGCCACGTGGGTGAGGATGCTCTCCAGTACGTGGGCGTTGTAGTCGACCCCGAGCTGGTTCGGGATGGTCAGCAGCAGGGTGTCCGCGGCCTGGATCGCCTCGTCGTCCCGCAGCAGCTTCACCAGTTCCTCCGGCTCCGCGGCGTAGGAGCGTCCGAAGATGGCCCGGGTCGTGTCGTCGATCATGCCGACCTGGTCCCGGGAGTTGCGGTCGCGGCCGAAGTAGGCACGGTCGAGGTCGTCGGTCAGGGCGAAGATGCTGCGGCTGACCGAAACCCGGGGCTCCCGGGTGTGGCCCGCCTTCTTGTACGCCTCGCGGTACGCCTCGATCTGCTTGCGCTGCTGGATGTGCAGCGGCTCGCCCGTCTCGTCGTCCTTCAGCGTCGAACTCTGCAGGTTCATCCCCAGCTCGGCGGCCCAGACCGCGGTCGCGTTGGACGCGGAGCCCCACCAGATCCGGTCGCGCAGGCCTTCGGAGTGCGGTTCGATCCGTAGTAGGCCGGGCAGGTTGGGGAACATGGGCCGCGGGTTGGGCTGGGCGAATCCCTCGCCGTCGAGGACCTTGAGGAATTCCTCGGTGTGGCGGCGGGCCATGTCGGCGGCCGTCTCGCCCGGTGCGGGGTTGTAGCCGAACAGGCGCCAACCGTCGATCACCTGTTCCGGTGAGCCGCGGCTGATGCCCAGTTGCAGTCGACCGGCCGCGATGAGGTCGGCGGCACCGGCGTCCTCGGCCATGTACAGCGGGTTCTCGTAGCGCATGTCGATCACGCCGGTCCCGATCTCGATCTTCGAGGTGCGCGCACCGATCGCCGCCAGCAGCGGGAACGGGCTGGCCGCCTGCCGGGCGAAGTGGTGCACCCGGAAGTAGGCGCCGTCCACGCCGAGCTCCTCGGCCGCGACCGCAAGGTCGATGGACTGGTGCAGGACGTCCGCAGCCGACCGGGCCTGAGAATGCGGGCTGGGCGACCAGTGGCCGAAGGAGAGGAATCCGATTTTCTTCACCTGGTGCCCAGCGTTCGAAGGCCGCATTTGATTCCCGCAGCCACGCGTGGCCTTGCGCCGGCGCCGCTCATTCCTCCAGGTCGGGAGCAGCGCGGGCGCGGACGTGGTCAGCACCTCGGTGCCGGCGAGCGCGTTTTCCTGCGGCATCAGGCGGGGGTGCTCGCCGGGGTGTGCGTCCTGGCCGGGGTGAGGAGCCCCCGTCGTGCTCCGGTGGAGCCGTCTCGTCACTGTGGACCGGGCGACTCCTCCCGGATCTCCTGCAGTGCCTCCTCGAACAGTCCTCGGGCCCGGGTGAACCAGTCCGTCAGCACTGCGATCTCGTCGGCCTCGTAGTCGGCGAAGAGGGCGGTCAGACGTTGGTACACGGGGCCGTACACCGCCAGGATGCGTTCCTGAGCTGTTTCCTCCATGATCACGACCACCCGTCGGCGGTCGCCCGGATCCGGGGCGCGGCGGATGTAGTCGGCCTTCTCCAGCCGGTTCAGTACACCCGTCACCGCCCCCGTCGTCAGCCGCGCCCGCTCCGCCAGGTCACCGGCGACCAAGGACTCGCCGGCCATGGAGGCCTCGATGAGAAAGCCCAGGCAGGTGAGGTCCGTGACGTTGAGGCCGAGTCGGCGCGCGATGTCCTGCTGGCCGAACTGCGCCGTCGCGATCATCCGGTCCATGGCGTAGAGCGCCTGGTCGCTCGTCGCGGCCGGACGTGCCTTGCGGTGCCCCACAAATTCCCCTTAGCATCTAAGTAGCTTAGCTCGTGAGGTAATCTAGCTCTGATGAGCGGCTCATGGCCACCATTCCCTCATCCTCACAGCTCTCAAGGAGCACGATCATGTCCATCCACGGGGACGACGCATACGACCTGGGGCACACGGCCGCCGGCTGGACCGGAGCGGCGGTGGCGGCACTGGGCTGCGGATTGTGCGCTCTCGGCGTGATCACGACATGGAAAGCGCTCGTATTCGCCGGCTCCGGCGTTCTCGTCCTGGCGCTCCTGATCGCCTGGGCACTCCACCTGGCCGGCTGGGGCAAGCCGAGCGGGCCGCGTCCGGTCGAGCAGTGGGACCGGCGTGCCCGGGACACGAGCGCGAGGGAGGGGCACCCCGACTGCCTGGGGTGCCGCCTGGCGGGACGGCAGGGCGCGCGGCGCACACACTCCACGGCTGCCGTGGAACCAGCCGAGTCCGACTTCCAGATCCCCGACTCGACCCTCGCCTGACCGCCGACTGCACCGGTCACGGCCCGCTCGAACCGGCCCACAGCCGAATCCGTCCTTGTTGCCCGCGATCCTCCTCCTGACAGGCCATCTCATTTGGCTCGTTCGATAGCCGCCGGGCGTGGAGGTCGTTGAGCGGCTGGTGCCGGACGAGTTGTGGGAGTTGTTCCAGCGGGTGGCGCCGGAGGCGCCGACCCGTCCGCAAGGAGGAGGTCGACGTCGGCGCGGAGACCGGGAAGTCCTGGCTGCGATCGTGTTCGTGGCCACCTCGGGCTGCACCTGGCAGCAACTGCCCTCTGCCTCGTTCGGGCCATCGGGGGCGACGGCTCACCGACGCTTCACGGAATGGTCGAAGGCCAGGGTGTGGGCGAGGCTCCACCGCCTGCCTCCATCTCAGAGGAGAGCTCTGACGGTACTCGGCCTATCAGGCGAATACCCTCGCAGGTGACCTGAGCTCGCGATACGCCAATATCAACCACCTACACACCCATCCTCGGCCTCGACATCCACCGTTACGCCCATCTCATGCCGAGTGCGGCGAGTTGGTCTGCGGTGAGCACGTCGCGTCTCGATTTGGTGTTCGAGACCCACACGCCAAGGGCTCCTGGTCGGCAACGCCTGGGGCCGGGACGACGTCCCGGCCCCAGGCGTTGCCGACTACTGCTGCTGGTCGCGGTGGGTCAGTGATGGCCGTGGCCGCCGTCACTACGACGGCGTTGGAGCGTGAACTTCTCGAAGACCGACAGCTCACCTGTGGGCGTGATGATGTTGTAGTAGGTGACGTGGATGCGGGTCATGTCACCGGGGCGACGGCCCGGGTCGACGGCGAACTCGGCGAAGCCGTACGGATGCTCCGCGTCGCGGACGCCGATCCAGACCGCCGTCTCCTGCTCCTTGACCGAGTTGAACTTGCCGACGTGCTCCGTCTGGACGTATGCCGAGTGATGCCCGTGACCGTCGGCGTCGTCGGTGGTGAAGCTGTTGTTGGTGATGCCGGACACGCCGCCACCGCCGAGGACCATGTGCGTGGTGCCATGCTCGCTCTCGATCACGTCGAGTGCGGTCTGACTCGGGTTGGGCGTGAGGGTGACGCTGCCGGAGACGACGCCACGCACCGCCAACGAGCGCTCGTAGTCGTGCTCGTGGCCACAGACCACCAGGTCGACGCCGTACTTGTCGAACAGCGGGCCGTACGCCGCGCGCAGCGCGAGATCGGCGCCGTTCGCGGCGGTCGCCGAGCTGATCATCACCTGGTGCATGCAGATGACGATCCAGTCGATGTCCTTCGAAGCCCGTGCCGACTTGAGCTCCTTCTCCAGCCAGGCGAGCTGCCGACCACCGGAGTAGCCGTTGATGTAGACGTCGCCGCCCTCCTGCAGGGCGATGTCGTCGTTCTGCAGGGTGATCACCTTCACCGAGCCGACGGTGAAGGAGTACCAGAGGTTGTCGAGTTCGGGCTGGGTCTCGGTCGAGGGCAGCTCGAAGTAGGTCTGGTACGCGTCGAGACCGAGCTTGCCGTTGCCCAGCTCGATCTCATGGTTGCCCGCGGCCGGCATCCACGGACGGAATCGCGCCGAGCGGCTGTTGTTGGCGAGGAAGTCGTGCCAGACGCGGATGCGGTCGGGCCCGGTGTTGGCGTAGCAGAGGTCACCGTTGAGGAGGTGGAACAGCGGGCCGACCTTCTCGATGCCGGTGACGATGTCGGCAGCGGCGGGCGTGGCGTTGGGCTCGAAGTCCCGGCCCGAGGCGTCGGCCGGGTTCGCTCCCGTCTTCCACGTCACGCTGGGCGCACCCTGGTCGCCGAAGCTGGTGAAGGTGAACGGAGCTCTGCCGGACGGCGCCGTGTGGAAGGTGCCGGCGTCGGGGGTGGCGCCGTCGTGCTGGGCCGCGTACAGGTAGTCGGTGTCGGCCTTGAGCTTGCTGATCAGCGCGTGATGGACCCAGACCGTCCGCCCGGAGGTGCCGTCCACATAGGTCTTCGTCGTCGCGTGCACTGTGGAGCCGAAGCCGCCACTCAGCGTGCCGTAAACGACCCGGGGGTTCTTGACGGCAGCGTCGGTGACCCACGAGACGACCATCTGGCTGCGTGGGTCGGCGCCGAAGGTCAGGTGCAGGCCCTGGACGGGGGTGGTGGCCGAGCCGGTGGTGAGACCGGTGACCTCCGACTTCGCCGGGACCGCCTCGGCGGTTCCGGCGCCGAGGACCAGTGGCCCGGCGGCGGCGCCGGACACTGTCGCGCCGAACAGGCCGAGCGCGTTGCGACGAGAGATTCTGGTTTGCTTGGGTTCTTCGGACATTCCAGGGGCCTTTCGCGTCGT
Organism: Streptomyces sp. NRRL F-5122; assembly: GCF_001507435.1. Taxonomy (GTDB): domain Bacteria; phylum Actinomycetota; class Actinomycetes; order Streptomycetales; family Streptomycetaceae; genus Streptomyces; species Streptomyces lannensis. Next base: position 50,706 of record NZ_LMWH01000217.1, on the reverse strand, counting down.
CGGGTGCAGTCGCACACCGACCGGACAGCAGCGCTCCGAACCTGACAGCGGGCTGCGGCAGGTCAGCGGTGCGCGCACTCACGGACGCTAGGAAGCACGGTCGACCGGAGCGGTGAGACAGGTATGAACGCCAGATGTCGGTCACCGCAACGGACGGCAATTCCCGGCGGCCTGGCCCTGTCTTGGCTAATGCCTTGGAGCGGTTTGAGTGTTCGGGCGCGCTCCCGTCAATCGTGATGAAGTCGACGCCCCGAGGCCCGCGCGCCATCTCGTCGGCACAGGGTCTCCGCGACGGTTCGATGTCCCGGTGCGGGACGTCACGTCGGATGGCGCGTAAAGCTCAACCCGCGATCGCTGCGGCGGCATCGGTACGAAAGATCATGCGAGGCCGGGCGCGAGTGCCAGCAACTGTTGCGCAACCACGACCTGCAGTCCCTCTCCAGGCGCAGCTGGCCGCGCAAGCGAGGCATCCCGCACCGCATCGCCCGCAAGGCTCGAGTCCTACACCCGGCTCGGCCGGCACCGCTGGACGATCGAGCGCACGATGTCCCCGCTGGGCGGCTGCCGCCGTCTGCACCGCCGCTACGAACGCAAGGCCGAGCACTTCCTGGCCTTCGCCGCTATCGCCTGCAGCCTCATCTGCTACCGCAGACTCACCCAATGAGACGGCGTCTAGAGCGATCGATCAGGCGTGTGTGGCTACTCGAGCTTCTGCTGATCTGCGTCCTCTGGCGCGCCGTAGGCCACGCAGGACCGACGCCGGTTATTTACCCAACGTCGCTACAGCCTCCCGCAGCTGATACCAGTCAACTTGGACTCCGCGATCAATCGTTCCGCTGCGAGGGACCGAACGAACCCCGACGGCTGATCAATAGAGGCCCTCGGGTCCCCGCTCTCCGTTCTGTGATACCCCGGCACCGTCCGCCTCGTGAGCGGCCGAAGGACAGATCGACCACCGCGTCCTGGTGGGAGCTACGGCACAACTTCGTGTCCCTGCACCACGACCATGGCACGCCCCTTCCTAGTGCAGCTGCACCACCGTGAAGTGCCGCTCGACACCCGGGCTTTCGAGTTCGTCCAGTACGGCAACTGCCAAGTCCTCGGCACTGATGCGGGATTCCCCGTCCGGGCCGAGCAGCAAGGTGTCCGTGCCGCGCCGGTACCGGCCGGTGCGGGCGCCGGGTTCCAGCAGGGCCGGCGGGCTCAGGTAGACCCAGTCGGCACCTGAGTGGGCCCCGCAGGTCCGCAGCTGGGCGATTCCGACGGCGGCCACGTCGCGGTACTCGGCGGGCACGTACACGGGGTTGTCGGCGACCGGCAGATCCGGGGTGCCGGGGCTGCGCAGGGCGCCGGCGCCGCCGACCACGAGGACGCGGATCCCGAGCCGGGCCGCGGCGTCCAGCACCGTACGGGTGGCGGTGACCAGGAACTCCTCGTCGGCCGGGAAGGTCCGCACGGTCAGGACCACGGCGTCCGCTGCTGCACCGGCCAGTGACTCGCCCACCGCGGCCACGTCATTCACGTCCACCGCGACCGGCGTCACGCCCGGATCCTCACTCGCCGGCTTCCGGGACAACGCCAGCACCCGGTGCCCGCGCCGGCTCGCCTCGGTGACCACCCTGCAACCCACCATCCCGGTGGCCCCGAGCACGGCGACCGTCATGCGCTGCGTCATCGAACGTCTCTTCCTTCGTCGCGGTGTTCTTCCGTGTGGCCGGGCCGAGTTGCGCGGCCACCAACGCGGTCAGCGCCAGAGCGAAGCCCAGGGCCTGCGGCGGGCTCAGCGACTCGCCCTGCGCGACCCCGATGACCGTCGCGACCAGCGGAGACAGCAGTACCAGGGGTGCGGACGCGGCGACCGTCAGCCTGCCGATCCCGCGGAACCACAGCGCGTACGCGATCAGTCCGCCCATGCTCCCGAGCCACAGGTAGCCTCCGGCGGCGCCCGCGTCGATCCGTTGCGGCACCCCCTCGACGGCCAGGGTGAGGGGCAGCAACAGCAGGCCGCCGACGGTCAGTTGCCAGCCTGCCAGGGTCAGCGGTCCGACACCTGCGGGCCGGCCCCAGCGTTTGGTGAGGACGACCCCGCCGGCCATGGTGGTCGTATGGCCCAGGCCGGCGAGCACACCGACCGCGTCCAGTTGCGCCTGCGGTCCCAGGACGACCAGGCCCACTCCGAGCACACCCAGCACGCTCCAGGCCAGCCGCCACAGTGTGGGCCGGTCGTGGAGCACCGCGAGGCCGAGAGCGGCGACCAGCAGCGGCTGGGCAGCGCCCAGGGTGGCGGCGACACCCCCGGGGAGCCGTTCTGCGGCCACGAACAGCAGGGGCATGGCGCCGATGTTGAGGACGCCGAGAACCGCGGTCTTCCACCACCACTCACCACGCGGCAGCACTCGGGTGATGACCAGCGCGAGCAGCCCGGCGGGCAGGGCCCGCATCAGGCCCGCGAACAGCGGATGCCCGGGCGGGAGCAGCCGTGTGGTCACCACATAGGTGGTGCCCCAGGACGCGGGGGCGAGGGCGGTCAGCAGGACGGTCGTCGCCTGCGTCTTGTTCCGATGCATGAGGGGAGTCTCGGCCGGGCATACCGATGATTCCAAAGCATGGTTGTCATCACAGTCATGAATGAGCACGATGAGTGCGTGGACCTTCAGCAACTGCGCTACGTCGTCGCCGTCGCCGACACCCTCAACTTCACCCGTGCCGCGGAGCGCTGTCAGGTGGTGCAGTCGGCGCTGAGCCACCGGATCGCCGCGCTGGAGCGGGAGGTGGGGGTCCGGCTGTTCGCACGCTCGAGCCGCCGGGTCGAACTGACCGGCGCGGGCGCCGCGTTTCTCGTGGGCGCGCGCGAGTGCCTGGCCGCCGCCGACCGTGCGGTGGCCGACGCCGCGGCCGCGGCCGGTGTGGTGCGTGGGCGGCTCGCCGTCGGCGTGATCGTGACCACGGCCGCAGTCGACGTGCCGGAGGTGCTGCAGCGGTACCGCGCCCGGCATCCGGACGTCCGTGTCGTCCTCCGCTCCGGGCGCAGCGACGAGTTGGCGGCGGCGATCCGGGCCGGGGAGCTGGACATCGCTTTTCTCGGCCTGCCGGAAGGTGAACGGCCGGCCGGTCTGGAGACCGTCGTCCTCGATCACGACCGGCATGTGCTGGTGGTGTCGGCGGGGCACCGGCTGGCGGGTGCCTCCGGAGTCGCGCTGGCGGAGATCACCGACGAGACGTTCGTGGACTTCGTGGCCGGGACGCCCGCCCGCGCCCAGTCCGACCGGGCCTTCGCGACCGCCGGTCTGGTCCGCGACGTGGCGTACGAGGCGGGCATGGTCGAGCTGATCATCCGGCTGGTCGCGCGCGGACTCGGCGTCGCGTTGCTGCCGCAGGCGTTCATCCGACCGCTCGCCGAGGACGATCCCCGACTGGCCCCGATCCCGGTGGCCGATGGGCCGCGCCGCCTGGAGTACCTGGCCTGGAGCCGCTTCAACCCCAGCCCGGCGACCCGTGCGATGCTCGACGTCCTCGGCGTCAGGCCCTCGTCGCCAAGGTCCTAGTCGGCCGCTGCACACACTGTTCGTCCTGCGTCCCGGCGGCAAGCGTCCGGCCCTGCAGGGGAAGACCTCTGCTCACCGCCGAGAACCGCCCCGGGCGTTGCCCGAACCACCCCTGCGAACCCTTCGGTTGCGCCACCACGTCACCACCCACAGGACGTTCACCCCGCCCAGCGTGACCAGGACGGCCACCGAGTCCGCCCGGACCGCGAGACCGTGTCCCGGCCCGAGTCCCCTTACCGCGTGGGCCAGGAGAGTGAGGTCGGCGGGGAGGGTGACGGCGGCCATGAACGCCAGGCAGAGCACGGTGCCGATCACGAGGACGACGCTGTAGATACGGACGGCCCGGCGCTCGTGCCCGGGCAGCCGGCGGCTGGGATCACCGTCCCCGGTCCCGTCGGAAGGGAGTGCTCGGGTGACCCTTCGGACCACGTACCGCGCGTAGGTGCGTCCGTCGCTGTAGAGATTCCGGCAGCCGGTGAGGTCCTGCAGGACGAAGTAGAGGTCCGTGCGGGTGAACACCATGAGCTGGAAGGGCAGCGGCATCAGCGCCAGCAGCAGAGCGGCGGCAAGCAGTCGGTGAGCTGTCGTATCGGGGGCTGTCGCGGTGAGGAGCAGGACGACGGTCGAGGCGACCGACAGATTCAGGGCGATCCCGGCCAGGTAGGCAGTCAACCGGTGGGGTCGGGAGGCGAGTTCGATGCCGCTGATGTCGGTCTGCATCACAAGGAACTGAAGCCGCGTGCCCAGCCGGATGCGCCCCGGCACACCCGCCGCACGCGCGGTCGCCAAGTGCGCCAGCTCGTGGGCCAGCACGAGCGCCCACCCGGCTGCGGCCCCGCTCAGCAGCACCAGGCTTCCGTGCGGACTCCACAGCAAATCCCGGTAGTTCGGCAGTAGTTCGGGACGTCGGATAAGGACCACCACGGCGGCGGCAAGCAGCGTCACGACGGTGAGGGCGAGCGCCGGGTGCAGGGTGAAGCGGACGTGTCGCGGGCGGAGCCACGGCAGCGAAGGGCGCGGTGGCGCACTGTCCGCAAGCGCACGGTCCCCGATCCGCGCTACGAACCCCAGCGCGGCCAGGTCCCCGACGAAGTCCGCGATCTCGAAGTCCTCACCGGTCTCCTCGTGCAAGGTCCGTGCCGTACGGCCTACGCTCAGCCCCGCACCGAGCAGTTCGACGGCTCGCACCCCGACGTCCGGAAGCGCGACGAAGGTCTGAGTCGCCATCCGGCCGACGATCCACTCGTCCCGGTCCCGCCGCACCGCGAGGTCGTGCAACACCACGCGCGCCGACGGCTCGACGAGGGGAGCGTCGTCAGCCACCGCATCGCTCACGAGGGTTTCACGACAGGCGAGTCGGCACTGGACTTCGTACCGCATGCGGGGCAGTCGGGACGTGGATCCGAGCGTTGCATGATCGGATCACCGGGGACCATGAGGTTGAGGCCGAACCGGTAACCGGGGTCGGTTGGCGGGATGCCGCACAGCAGCGCGATGGCCGCGTGTGCCAGCAGGCCGCCCGACAGGCCCGCCGTCACGGCGTTGACCGGGTTCCAGGGCATACGGGGCGACGCCGCGTCCTCGTCCTGACCGGGTCCGAGTCGCAGATCCCGCCGCTCGGCCTCCGTGATGCGCAGGCACTCCCAGCACGCGCCCCGGCCCGGTGCGAAGACCCCGACGCTCACCAGCGGACCCCGGTAACCGGCCTCCGCCCACGGCATTCCGGCGTCCAGACAGACCTCATTGGCCCACCTGCGGATGACGGCGGGCCGGTCGGCGGCGAGCAGGAGCAGGTCGTACACGCCCCCGGACGGCATCCCGTCACCGTCCACCTCGCCCGACAGCAGCCCTGCCAGGTCCCTCGGCCCGCGCACTTCGCGACGCTCACCGGTGACCGTGACCGTCGAGTTGAGTCTGCGCAGCGCCCCAAGTGCGGCGTCGATCTTGGGCGTTCCGAGGTCGCGCTCGCCGTACAGGGTCTGCCGGTTGAGATTGGAGAGCTCGACGACGTCCGGGTCCACGCAGTGCAGTGCGCCGATGCCAGAGGCGACGAGGTCCCGGGCCGCGGCTCCGCCGGTGCCGCCGACGCCGATCAGCAGGACGCGGGCGCGACGCAGCCGAGCCTGCGGCTCCCAGGAGCTCTTCCTCGGCCGCAGGTCCATCCAGCGGAGCAGCGTCATTCCTCTGCTGTACCGCTCCCGTTCCGGCGCGGACAGCTCGGTCGGCGGCGCGGCGCCGGCGTCCTCCACGAACCCTGCCTCGGTCAGATCGGCCATCGCCTGGCGGATGTCCGCGACAGACACTTCCAACTCGGCGTTTAGTAACAAGACTTCGTCGACGATCTCCGATGGGTCCCGCGTGCCGTCCATCGCCTCGACCAGGGTCCATACCCACCCGTCGGGGTCCGTGACCTCGGAACCGATGCCGTAGACGACGCTTCCGATCCTGATGTGACCGTCCACCGTGCGGTAGGGCCGGTGCTCCGGCTTGATCCGGGGCCGTCGCATCACTCGCACCGTCATCTTCACGCCAATCTCGTCAACACCGGCTTCTTCAGAGGCAACAGCGATTGACAACGGTGACGGCTGGCGCGAACTCTGGCAAGAGCACGTCGACCCTGTGCGCCCATGCGGACCCGGCGCACACCGACCGGCCTCACGGAGGGACACGACATGGCGAAGAGCAAGATCGAGATCCGGCCGCTGGACAAGAAGGAGACCACCGGCGAGAGCGGCGGTAACGGCGGCTCCTGATCGGACACGCATTGAACGACCGTTATTTCACGGTCGCGGAAGTCACCGATTCGGCGCGGAAGTTGGTTTCGCGGTTCCCCGGAACCGCCCGACTGCGCCGGATCGGGACGTCCCGTGAGGGCCGCCCGCTTCTGATGCTGTCCGCCGGACACGGCCCTCACGACGCCCTGGTGGTCGCCGGACCGCACCCGGACGAGCGGGCGGCGGGCGGCACAGCCCTCGCGCTGGCGGAGTTGGCGGCACGAGGCGACCGGCAGTCCCCTGCAACCGATCCGTCCCTCGTCACCTGGAACATCGTCCTGTGCCTTGACCCGGACGGCGCCGCCCTCGCGGAGGCGGGAGCCGACGCCGGCCTTGTTCTCGGACGCGGCTTCGATCCCGTGTCCGTACCCGGCCTCGGAAACGGTGCCGAACCCGGATTCGGCCCAGGCCTCGGCCCGACCTCCGCCAAGAGGCCCGCCAGTCTTTCAAGTTACTACCGCACGGCCTACCGCCCCATGGCCGCCGAGCAACCCGAATGGGCCCCCGTCGCAGCCCACCCGATCCCGGAGACCCTCGCCCTCCTCCGCGTGATCGACGAACTGCGCCCGTTCGTCCAGTGTTCCCTGCACAGCACTGATGTGGGGGGAAGCTGGATCCAGTTGACCCGCGACCTCCCCGATCTGGCCGTACCCTTCCGCGAGTCCGCCGACGCGCTCGGCATCCCCCTCCAGCAGGGCACCTACGACGCGCTGTACTGGGAGAACCCCAGCCCCGCGATCTACGTCCTGCCCGCGGGGGACAGCGCGGCCCGCCTGGCGGCCGGGTCGGAGGACATCGCCCGCTCCACCTGGTGCGCACCCCAGCACTATGGCGGCGTCACCGCCATCATCGAAGTCCCCATATGGGCCACCCCCATGGTTGCGGACACCACCCCGGAACCGGAGGCCGTCCGCCTCCTGAGCGACCTGGCCGACCTGGTGCGCGACGGCGGCCGACAGGTCACCGCGGTCCTCGACAAGGCCCGCGGCTTCCTGCCCCCACCCGAGACCGACCCCCTCCGCCGCGTACTGGAGTGGATGGCCGCCGGTCTCTACGACCTGGTCGCCACCTCTTGGCAACCGCTGGCGCAGCAGGTCGCCGCCGCGAACACCCCCGAGGACCCCCGCCACCTGACAACGGCCCAGGTCACCGCATTGGACATCGTGGCCCGCCGCCAACCCCTGAGGGCAGCGGGCCTACTGCTGCGCCTGCTCGAAGCGTCGGCCAACACCGCCGTCCCTGCGCTCCACGACGAACTGAGCGACCTCTTCACCACCTGGAGCGCAGATTTCGAGACCGCCCTGCGCACACATCCCGTCCCCGTCGGCGCCCAGGTGGCCCATCAGACCCGTACGGCAGTGGCAGCGGCGGAGTGCGCGCTGAAGGCCCTCGGCCAAGGCTGAAGACCTCGGGACGGACAAGACTGAGAACACCCGGCCGAAGCGGCACCCGAACCACACCCTGCTGCTCGCAGGACGAGCAACCGACGATCGTCAAGGTCCGCTCGACACGGCGACGGTCTTCTACGGTGCCCCTTTTTCTGTCCGCTCATCCGGCTGGGCGCCGTCCGCGGCAATCGATGTGGAACTGGCCTGCTCGGATCGGGCGGCGCACCGGTACCGCGTGACCTCACGTTCCGTTGATATGGACCTGCCGCTGCGCGGATGGCAGCAGGCCGTCGGCCAGGACTCCGAGCCGTGCGACAGCGAACACATGGTGCTTGAGACTGCCGGTCAAAGGCCCGAGGAGTCGCAGGACGCGCTGCTCTGCCGCCTTGACCTGCCTTGACCGACCGCACGGACGCGCTCGGCACGTTGTGAGGGCGGGTTTCCATCTGGAAGTCCGCGTCGCGACGGGGAAGGACATGCCGTGCATTTGGTGGGCAAGGCCTTCCGCCATCGCAAACTGCGCCGTGAGCGCCTCGAACACTCACACCTAGCCTCGCGCTTTCACGAGGTGGGCTGTCCAGGAGTTGATCAGAAACACGGATGCAGCCCGCAACGTCCTGTTCGAGGGACGTCGTAACGTCGCCGTCGGACGGGTGGAGACGCCAAACGCCTGTGGAGCGCCGGTAAGACGGGCACACGTGCCCGCACAGCGCGGTGAAGCAGGAAGCCCCCGGAAGGGTTAGGCGACCCAGGCCGGAGTCCCTGGCGTTAAGGCCATGGAGCACGTCAAACTCGCCGGATGAACAACTACACGTGCACGCAGTGCGGCACCGCTGGTCTGGCGGAGGGTTTCATCGAGGACGCCGGTGAGCATTCGCGCGGGTACGCGCGCTGGATCGAGGGCGCGTTGGAACGGGGGTTCTTCGGCGGCGCCAAGCGGTTGGGTCGGCCCCGCCGGCAGATTGAGGCGTACCGCTGTCCCAAGTGTGGACACCTCGAACTGTTCGCCGCCGCCGAGGTGTAGCGGGCTCCCGGTGTCTCGCCCGCGTGCCCGTCCGCCTGGGCAGGCACACGGGCGTTGTCGCGTACCGCCCATTGCCACACGTGTAAGAGGCTGACGTGAGACGGCGTGCTGTCGAGCCCGATTCCGTTGCCTGCCTACGGCCTCACTCGTACACGCTGCTCGGCATGCACAACCGGGGCATAGTTCATAGGGTGCCAGTGCCCGGCTTGGACGGCAGGGCCTGGCAGCCCCGCGCTACCTCGCACGCCGCGCGGGACTGCCGCACCTTCTCGGGGACCATCCTGTAGCGGCGTACTTCCGGGGGTGCTATGGCCCTTCTGCGGCGTGGCCAGGGTGCGGCGCACTGATGACTGATGTCACCGTGGAGAACACCGCACGGGCCGTCCACGACCAGAGGATCCGCGGCTGACGCCAGCCGTCGTCAGCCGGATCGCGACTGATAGGTGAGGGCGTGAGCCCCGGCGGTGGTTCGGCACCGCGGATCTCAGAGGCACCGAGCGCTGGCGAGCGCAGTCAACCACCTTGGAGACCTCATGCGTCGAGGCCACCGTACACATGGGCCTTGAGGCACTGAGGTGCCTCAAGGCCAACGGCCTCGCCTCGGTAGAGGGCGATGAGCGAGTCCTTGCCGCGCCACCAGGTGTCGGTCACTGCCTTCACTTCGAGTACCGGCTCGTACCCGCGGAGCTCAAGGGACTGGACTGCCTTGCCGGTGATCTTCGTGACGGTCTTGGCACAGCGACCGGCATGGTCGGCGAGCGCCAAGGATTCCACCCATCCGTCCGTGCTGGCATGCAGGGGTGTCCAGCGATAGGCGTCGATTCCGAAGGCGCCCTCGGGACCGATCATGAATCCGTGGGCCATTGACACCCGGCAGGTCCCGGCCGGGAACGACCAGCCTTCTGCCGCCGAGCCCTCGGGACAGCCGGCGTCCAGGATGCGGGGGCCGCCCCAGCGGTCCTGGAAGTCCGCGGCCCGCTCGATTTCCGCAGCGGGGACCCCATGCCCGATTTAGGCGTCGCGGTGGCGCTGGACGTTCTGCTGAGGAACATGGATGCCGTTCACCTCGATGAACCTCTGCGCCCGGCGGCTCAGGCCAGTTGGCGCGACCGGGATCGGCGACGTGGAGATGTCGGCCCTCATAGCTGCTCGCTGCCGCTGGGGTGGAGCACGACCTCCGCGATCTCCCGCACGCGGTCCATGGTGATTCCCGTGCGCTGTTCGACGGCGAGAGGATGTTCGGTGGGCTCGAGCTCGACGTAGGGGCGCTCACCAACCGGGCGGGTGTGGACATGCGTCTTCAGGTTGAGGGTCGTGGTCGAGTAGACCTGCAGTTCGGTGGTGAGCCAGCCGAAATACGGCTTCTCAGCCTCGCGGCCCAGTCTGTCCCACAGATCTGCACTCGGGAGACGTTCTCACGGCTGAGAGAGACCCAGACGTCCCAGGAGAACACGTCGTCGGTGTCGATAACCGGTATCTCGATCAAGCCCTTGACGAAGTAGTGCTGTCCAAGGATCACGCACTGGTCCGACGAGAGCATGGAGTCGTCGGCGCCGGCGAAGGCCGGATCCCGGGCAAGGGGTACATCGACCCGGATTCCTACGAGGGCGAACTGCGATACCGCCTCGATCGGTGGGCACGGCAGTCCCTCGAGAACCGGACCGCGAGCAAGCGCTACAAGCTGCAAAAGCAGCGCGCTTTGGCGATGTACATCTTCCCCACCTTCGGCAACTGCGACATCCGGTCTGCCGAACACTTCAGCAAGGCAACCATCGGGGCCTGGGTCAACAAGATGCTGAGGACAAAGGTCAAGCGCGGAGCGAGGATCAATGACATGTCGCTGGAGACGCTGCGAGGGCGTAAACGGACTGTTGTCTTCGGTTCTCTAGGAGGCCGTTATCGCCGAGCCGCCGCTTCGGGACCGAAATCCCTGCGATCTGATCCGACTCCCGACGAACGACGACTGGGGCCCTTCCGCCATCGGGCGGGATCTATGCTGTGACCTGCGGCCACCGTCTCATCGTTGGTCCACACAACTCATGATGATCAACGGTGGCCGCACCCGTCTCCGTACAGGCCCACAGTCTTGCGTCAGCCAACCTTGAGCGCGTGCCCACCAAAGGATGGCCTTCTCGGAGCGCGCGAAGATCAGGCGTTCCACCACTCATCGGTTGCACTGCCGACTTCGTAGTGCCACCACCCATCCTCTTGTCCTTGGGTCAGGAGCGCCTTGATTCCGTGGAAGTCGCCACCGGCCGGTGCGTTGAAGGCCATCATCGGGAATTCTTCACTGAAGACCTCGCCACCGAGCCCGAATCTCGAAAGATGCTGATGAACTGCCTGGGGGCTACGTCCCAGCGGGCCGGAAGGCACAGGCACAACGCGAATCGTGCAGTTGCCGGAGGCGCTGACCCGCCCCACGGCCCAGTGAAGCCCCTCTGAGTCGGTCTGGAACCGCACAACGTCACCCTCAGCCACCCCATTCTGAAGAAAGGGGACGTTCTGTACGCGCGCCGTGTCAGCGCTGAGCCTCGTAGCCCATAGACCCTCGGTGTCCTGCGGGAACCACCCCTCGCGAGGAACGAACCGGAACCAGACCTTGATCTTCTCGACCGTGCTCTCCATGCCGGGCATCATGCGCCACCCGCCAAAGGCACGTCGCACCGGGCCTGAGCTGGGCGATCAATCTTCGCTGTCACGAGAGAGCCAGTAGACGAGCCTTGGATGGCAGGTGCTCAAGGTTCGCTGTCACCAGACGCCCATCAGCAAGATCGCGATCTACAGCTGGAGTGCTAAGAAGGTCCTCAGGTCAACTACAGCGTCCTCATACGAACGGCCAGCAGGCTTGCCACCAGTTGCCCACGCGATCAGGAGCAGTCATGAATGACTATGACCCGACACGTCACTCGCCGGTCGGCTCAGCCCAGGCGACCATGGCCGTGCGAGCACGCCACTCAAGGGTGCGGCGGTTGCTGTCGAAGAAGAAGGGTGGATTGATTGTGGCCGCCGGGCTGACGTGTGCGTTGGCCGGACTGGCCACTGCTGGCACGTCCGCCGCAGCGGTTTCCTCGTCGTCCGTGTTGTCCGTTTCTTCCACAGCCACAGCCGCAGCCTCAGCCTCACCGACGGTAACGCCCAGCCGGCCCGCCGGTGGCGGGCCCGTGGCTGGGCCGTCTGCCGGGGGTGCGACCGGCATCGTCGAGACCACGTCCACGTCGGGCTTCACCCTGTCAACGGCAACGGGTGTGAAGGTGACTGTCGACGAGGAGTCCTCCACCACCTATAGGAAAGGGACCCGCCGCGCCTCGGGGCGAGCCGTGAAGGAGGGCGCAAGCGTCCTCGTCCTGGGGACGGTCGACAGCCCGACCATCACGGCTACGAGGGTCATCGTGCAGCCCAAGGGTGACGGCGGAGTTGCGGCTGCCGAGGCGGCAGGGGTGATCCCCTTCAAGCAGGGGACGCCGTCACCGGCGAAGTCGGTCGGTCAGATCCCGGACTACACCGAGGGAGAGGGGACGATCGTCAGTGGGGCGGCGGCTGACAAGGCGACCAAGGCCGCGCAGGCCGTCGTCCCCGGAGGCATCAACGACCGGGTGGTGAAGCTGAGCAATGGTGAGTATGAGGTCCACAACATCAGCGTCAACTGGCCGCACCACATCTTCGTGAGCAAGAACTTCAAGGTCCTCGGCTACGAGTAGTCCCCGCGATAGTGCGCCGGTGCCCGTGGCTGGCTTGAGTCCCCTGGTGGAGTGCCGCCAGGGGCAACCCGGCCTTCTGGACCCACGGCGCATCAGCGTTCGCCGAGCGGACCGAGGTCAGGATGTGGGCCGGGCTCCACCGGGCTGCCGACGCTTCCCGCCCCCGCCGGCAGCCCCCATTGACGTCCGCGCGGTGAATCAGCTCCACGCGGTCACGCCCCGGCACGATGGGCGACCAGGGCCGTGAGGTCGTCGTCGAGGGCGCCTGAGACGTAGGCGCTCAAGTCATGGTGGAGGTGGGCGAGGAGCTGGCGGGGAGTTGCCAAGGACCATCGGCGGATGCGCTGGCTGAGGGGGTAGAAGGTCCCGGTGAGGTCGCGACTCTCACTGACGCCGTCGGTGTAGAGCAGCAGCCGATCGCCGACGGTGAAGGGGACGACGTCGATCTGGTACTGGGCGCCGAGCAGGGCAGCCAGGTTGACGGGCGGTGACGGCGCGCTGGGTTCCACCTCGCGCACTTCTCCGTCGTGCAGCAGCAGCGGAGGGGGGTGCCCACAGGTGACCAGGCGCGCGATGGACTGCCCAGCGGGGATCTCGACCAGCAGGGTGGTGACGAAGCACTCCATCGCGTCCTCACTGGCAAGGTCCTCGCAGTATTCGTTCATGCTGGTCTCCAGCCGGGCTGCCAGGTCCGCCAGATCGGGTGCGTCGCGCACGTTCACCCGGAACGAGCTGAGCACCACGGAGGCGGCCTCGACGGCTGGAAGTCCTTTGCCGCGCACGTCGCCGATGATCAGCCGCACCCCGTGCTGGGTCTGGCGCGCTTCGTAGAAGTCTCCGCCGATCTGGGCGTGCGGGGCAGCGGCCTGGTAGAGGAGTTCGATGTCGACGTGCCCGAGGTGGGGCGGTAGCGGACGTAGCAGCACCTGCTGCGCGGTCTCCGCTACGGTGCGGATGTCGGCGAGGGTGCGCTCCCGGTGCTGGCGTACCCGGCTGGCGTAGGCGGCGGCCAGGGTGATGGCCGTGATCGCCAGCATCGTGAACAGGCTGGATGTCCCGCCCAGGTCGTGGTTGTAGGTGGCCGCGAGCCCGATGGCGGCGACGAAGGCGAGCAGTCCGATGGCCAGCGTGCCGGCCAGTGGCCACGTGGCGGCGGCCAATGCCGGCGCAGCCCCCAGCAACCGGTTGAACTGCAGGTGGGGCGTGAGGGTATCCGCCACCACGGTCAGCGCTATCAACAGCAGTGGGGCAAGGCGGATCCACTCGAACGGCTGGCCCACTTGCCGAATCCACCGGAGGCGCCAGTTCGGGCCGATGCGCTGCCGCAGGGGCCGAAGGGGGATCCTCCGGGATGACGTGGGCTCCTTGACCTGCGCACTCATGCCTGGGCTCCTGGGACGGGAACGGGATGTACACGCGCGTGTCCGTGGAGCGAGTACATGTCGGACCGCGGCGGGCTCGACTTCGACGCCCGTGGCGACCAACGCACAACGTGCTCTTGAAGGGGGTGGCGGCTTTCGGGATGGCGGCTCATGTCGGAAGGTCTTGTTCAGTCCAGACGGTCTTGCCGGAAGCGGTGTAGCGAGTCCCCTGATGCTGCGTGAGCTGCGTCACGATGGGCAGGCCGCGGCCGCTCTCATCGCTGCGCTCCGGCTTTCGCAGACGGGGAGCCGCGCTGCTGGTATCGGAGACCTCGCAGATGAGTGTGCGGTCGTCATTGATCAGGCGGAGTTCCACCGGCCCCGTGGAGTAGCGAATGGCGTTGGTCACGAGTTCGCTGACGATCAAGGCGGTGGTGTAAGCGAGTTCGTTGAGCATCCACCTCGCCAACTGCCGGCCGGTCCACCTGCGGGCGGCGGCGACAGCGGCGGCGTCAGGCGGCAGGCTCCGGGTCGCTACGTTGTCGGCGTCGAACGCGCGAGTGCGGGTCACCAGCACAACCGGCTCGTGTCCGCAAGACACGTCCCAACGGACAGCCTCAAGGATCTCCTGTGCATCTGGTCCGGATCGGCTCAACACCTCGTAGAGACGTTCTGCAGTCGCCTGTGCGTCGCAAAGCGGGGCGTCATCACCGCCGCTGTTCAAGAGCAGGATGCTGCCCGAGTGTACGTCGATCTCGGTGGCCTCGAAGGGCTGGCCACCGGCGCCCAGCGGTGGATGGGAGGCCAGGACGGGGGAGTTGACGGTGCCGTCCGGGTGGACGACCACGAGGTCGGCATCGCCCGCCCGGGACAGGGAGCAGTGCGCGGTGACGGGGTCGTAGACCACGCATATGCAGCTGGAACCGACGTACTTCAGGCCGAAGGGGTGCTGAAGGTGAGCCTCGTGTTCTCGGTCCAGACGGCTCGCCACCTCGTCCAGGCACGAGAGTATTTCGTCGGGCGCCAGGTCTTGGAGGGCGAGCGTGAGGATCATGGCTCTCAGCTGGCTCATGCCCACCGCGGTGTCGGCGCCCTCCCCTTCCGTTGCGCCTACCACCAGAGCCACCCGCGCGCCGGACAGAGGGATGATGTCGAACCACTCGCCGCCGGAGCCTTCCACCGGGACGTGACTACGGGCAGCCTCAAGTGCGCTGAGGGATGGAAGCGCCTCAGGAAGCAGGGCCCGTTGCAGGAGCCGGGCGCGGGCCCGCTCTTGGATGCGGCGGCGGACGAGGTCGATACACAACGCAGCACGTTCCGCGAACGTGGCGGCCGCTTGAAGGTCGCCCGCGTCGTAGGGACCCGAGTCGGCTCGGCGATACAAGGCAACCAGGCCGAGGACAACGCCTTGCACAACGAGGGGCACCACCACGAGGGAGTGCACCCGCGCCTCCCGCATCACGCGTGCGCGCGCTGCATCGCGGGCGAGCCACAGGCTGTCGTCGTTCAGCTCGCGGATGAGACGTGGGCGCAGATGGGCAAGGGTCTGTCGGTAGGGGGTCGTCGGCGGGACCGGAATCATGTCACCGACCGCATACGCGGGCCGGACCCCACTGGCTCCCCGCCGAGACCGGAAAGCGGCGCGCCGCAACGGCGTACTTCCGCAAAGGGCACCGGGTGGGGGCACCTCGCCACGCAGAGTCAGCTCCAGCAGCTCCACGGTGACGATGTCGCCCAGCTCGGGCACTGCGGCCTCGGCGAGATTCTCGGCAGTGCGGAACATGTCCGTGCCAGTGTCGCTCGCCAAATTCTCCGGTTCTGAATGGATGCGGGCAATCACGGTGATGGTCCTATACGCAGGGGCAATCTCTGAAGCTGAACGTCGCGAGGCTGGATGGGCGCCGTGTCGCGGAACGATCAGCCGTGCTCGGCGGGGGCGCAGCGCGGGCACGCGCCCCAGAAGGTCACCGCAGCCTCGTCCACCCGATAGGACTCGGGCAGGTCGGCCACAAGACACGGAGCCTCGCCGATAACGCAATCCACATCGATGATGTCGCCACAAAACCGGCACACGAAGTGGTGATGATTGTTGTGCCGCTCGGCCTCGTACCGGGCCTGCTGGCCGGTGATCTGCGTACAGCGGACCAGGCCGACCTCCGTGAGAACGCGCAAGACGTTGTAGGTGGCCTGCAGGGACAGCCCGCCTGTGACCTCTTGCGCCCGACCCCGGACGGCCTCGGCATCGGGGTGGCCGCCCAATTCCTCGATGGCGGTGAGCACCGCCATGCGCTGCACGGTCACCCGAAGCTCCGCCTCACGCAAGCGCGCCGCGGCTCGAGCCATGGGGTCGTACACATCTCGATCCTTGCCTGCTGTCTCGGCCCGATGGGTGCCCTGATGCACAAGACCCGAGCCTGCTCGAAACTTGGCCATCGTTCCTCTTCTGGGTGAGTTACGAGCCCGAGGGCCTCTCCGCACCGGCTTCGAAGCCGCTCAAAGTCGCGAGGTCGTGATCTCGGAGGCGTCCTGCCCCGGGCGACATGGGCTGTTCGGCTGTCTCGATTTACTCTAGTGTCTTGAGTCATTCAAGACAATAGGGACAATCCACTCTTCCATCTCTTACTGCCTTTGAAGGAGCCAATCCAGTGTCCCGCTACCTAGCATCGCCGCCCTCTCCCGCCCTACCAGGAGGTGCTGGACGTGCACATTGCCGCGATGCGCCGCCAGCTCGGCGTGCCGGGTTTCTCTGCGCCGCCTGCAGACCGATCACCTCGACCTGTACCAGATTCACCACCCCGACCCGACGGTGGACGTGGAGGAAACCCTGTCGGCACTGTCCGATCTGGTCCACAGCGGCAAGGTCTGCACGATCGGCGCGTCGACCTTCCCGGCCTCGGACGACGGCGAGGCGCAGTGAGTTGTCGAACGGCGAGGTCTGGAGCGCTTCCGCACCGAGCAGCCGCCGTACGCGATCATCAACCGGAGCATCGAACGCGAGGTGCTACCTACCTGTCAGCGCTACGGGATAGGCACGCTGGTCTGGAGTCCGCTCGGCCAGGGGCTGCTCACCGGCCACTACCGCAAGGGCAAGCTGACCGACACCCACGGCGCCGGCACCATGCCGCAGCACTTCAACGACGGGCGCAAGCTCGATGTGGTCGAACAGCTCGTCCCGCTCGCCGAGAAGGCCGGCCTGCCGATGACCCACCTCGCGATGGCCTTTGGTGGCCGGCGTTCTCGTGCATGGCCTACAGCGCGGCGTTCAGCCTGGGATCCGCGGATGCCTGTTACCAGCGGGGTGCGGTCGGGCTGCGGCTGAAGCCGTTGCAGATGGCGAGCACCAGGAGAACGTCGAGGAGCCGGTCCAGCACGGTAGGTTGGCCGGGCTCAGGGGTGACCAGTCGTGCGAGAGCGGCGCGATCACGTCAGCGGATCGCCGACCGCCACTGACAGGTCAGCACCTGCGGCAGTGCCTCCGGTATCCCGCTGCCGATGTCGCCAGAGAACCGGTAGGCGCCACAGAGGATGACGGTCGCCCGCGGGTCCTCGGCACCCCCGTCGTAGGCGTGCCGGGTCCGGAAGTCCTCCGGTTGAGGCACCCGGCGTCCGGCTCGTGGCCGATGTGGTGATCGGGGCCGCCGCGGACGAGCATCACCTGGCTCGGCACGAGTTCCACCGCGCCGGCGGGGTCGTCGAGCCAGCCATCCCCTGCCCCGGACGATGGTGTGCACAAACCGCTGGATCGAGCCGGCCGGCCGCAGCCCCCACGGCGGCTCGGCCACCGTCCGGGCGAAGACGGCGCCGGAGGCGCGTGCCCGCGCAAGGCGATCGTGCAGTATGTGCACGCAACCAATATCAGCGAGACAACCACATCGGCCAATGATCCGAGCGTTTGGCATAAAAGAACGAGCGATCTGCGCATTTATTCACCTATGGCACACCCTCACGCCTGATCCATAACCGCAGGAGGGGGCCCGGTAGAGCCGCTGCCGGTCCGCCTTCTCCGTGTGCGATCCACGCCTCCACTGGAGACTGGTGACTGAGGGTGGGACTGTGAGGTTGTGGGTCATTTGTGGATGTCATGGTCGCTCGACGGTGTAAGCGTTGCTGGGGCGGAAGTAGCCGATCTGGCTGCTGCGGTGACGGTTTTGGATCGCTCTGTGGACGGGGCGCGACGGATGTTCCGTGGTGCTGGCGCTTGGGAAAACATGCGGCGGGGGGCAGAGGTTGTGAGGGCCCTCATGCTCGATGAGGGGGGCGAGGCTTTGGAGCGCGGCCAGGATTGGTCGTCGTGCCGCGGCGGCGTGCGTGTACAGCTGGCTAGGCGGCATGACGCGAAGTAGCCGGCCCCTGCGTGCAAGGTTTCTCGCCCCCAGCTGGCGGGGCGGGGAGGTCCTGACGGAGCGTCAGGGGCCTACTCCCGCCGTGTTCCCACGGGAACACGGCGCAGGTCGCAGCACGACGGAATGCGTGAAGATCCATGGAAATCCGGAGAGATTCGGGGAGACCATCGCATCGCCGCAGGTCACAGGCCTGTATGGACCCGGTTCGAGTGCGGTTCGGGCACTACTCGCACCTGGCGCAGGGCGCGGGCCCCGGTACGTCGGATGCTGCTGGGGATGATTGCGGGCGCCGTCAACCGGCGCTGGCTCGGCTTCTATGCCTCGTGCGCTTACCGGTTTCAGCCGACCTGGCGTCAGGTGCGCAGGCCTGGCCGGCGTGGGTTGGGGTGGGGCGGAAGGACACAGGTCAGAACCCTGCGGGCATCCGATTGTGCGGGAGACGCGGCAGGGATGATCCCTCATGGTCGCGCGGGAACATGAGGGCGCCGCCTGGGAATCGGTGAAGATCGGGGAAGATGCGGGGGAATCTGCCCAGGTCTACGCATCGTCGCAGGTCAGGGCGTCGTGGAGGGACCACACGGCCGGGGCCTCGGCTGTGTAGTTCATCGGCAGTCCGCCCCGGAGAAGATCACGCTGCCGAAGGTACATGCGGCGTCCATGGAGCAGGACAACTCCAGCAGCGGGACTGGCACCATGTGATGGTGCCTGTTTCCTTCGAACTTCCCGACATCGCGCAACCGGCCCTGGAAGTGCTGCTGCGTGGTCTGGCCGGCAATCCCTCGGCGCCTGCGGAGGTCCTGATTCGTCTGACGGCGGCGAACATCGATCGGTCTGGGCTGGCCCAGCGCCGCGACCTCCCCGCGGAGGCTGCGGCGGCGCTTGCCTCCGACCCTGATGTGGCCGTGCGGTTGGGTCTCGCCTCGAATCCGAACCTCCCAGCTGCGGTTCAGGTCGTCCTTGCAAGCGATGCTGACCCGCGGGTGCGGGGTCGGCTGGCTGAAGGAGCGGAGTACTTCACCACCTCCGGCGTGCACGGGCGCCGAATCCCAGACCCACTGTCGCGCGAGGTCTACGAAGTACTGTCCCGCGACACGGAGCCGAAGGTCCGCCGCGCGCTGGGCTTCAACCGTCATCTGCCAGACGACGTGCGGGCCGTGATGCTCAATGACTCGGACCCGCGAACGGCGGCCATTGCTGCTGCCGAATGGCCTTCGGCCCCGACCGATCGGATCGGAGAACTCCTGGCGCGGGTGACCGGCGCCTTCGGCCGGCAGATGCTCCTGCTCCGCCTGGACGGTCCGCTTCCCGCAGAGGCAGCACACGCCATGCTTGCCGACCTCGACTCCGCCGCAGACAATGAGTACGGCAGGGGTCTGCTGGGGCAGATCGCCGAAGTGGTCGACCTTGACGCCGGTCTGACCGACCGCTTCATGGCCAGTCCGGACTTTCGCGCGGCGGTGGCGGCCAACCCGACGCTGTCAGCCGAGTATGTCGCGGACTTGACGCACGATCCGGACAACCAGGTTCGCGCGGCTGTTGTCGCACGGCGCGGCCTCGATCCGGCGTTGCGCGAGTCGATACCAGTCGACTACAACGACCGGAGCAGCGACATCGTCGGCTGGCTGCTCACTGAGGACCTGTCCGAGCAAGAACAACTTGCCTTCGCCCGAAGCCGTCATCAGATCTTCCGCAAGACCCTGGCCATGCGGCCCGATCTACCGGAGGAGATTGTCGAGATCCTCGCCCGGGACGAAAGCTTCGCGGTTCGACTGTTCGTGTGCGAGCGGCAGTCGAATGCCCCCGGCTGGCTGTTGACCCAGATCGTCGAACAGTGGACCAGCTACAGCCGATGGGACATGCTCGCCCACAAGAACTTCCCCGCCGATGCCGCCACTCGCCTGGCCGGTTCCGATGAAGCCCACGACCGTGCGGTCGCCGCAGCACATCCCGGTTTGTCGGCCGACACGCTCGAGATCCTGCTGGCCGACGGCGATGACGCTGTCCGAGGTCGTGCCGCGACCAACCCTGCCATCCCAGCCGACCGGCTGATCGAACTGCTCGGGTCCGCCGACTCCGTCATTGCCGCAGGAGCTGCCGCGAACCGGATGCTTTCCGTGGTCACGATGCGCCAGATGGTTGATCAAGCAGGTCTGTGACGACACGGCGCGATCACCGGCCTGGTCGAGATACTCGATGATCTGTGCTTCGTCCACTGGGCCGAGCTGGAGCTTCGAGTCGGTGGTCGCGCCGCCGGCTGGTCAGATACGTAACCGTGCAACCAGTTCCAGCCGGACACCTGACGGTTCCGCTCCAGACTGACGGCCTTGTTCATGGCAACTATCAGCGCGCCGAGCACGTCAGGGCGTCAAGTTCCGCAGACCGGGAGCTCCCGGCGCCATGCGGAGCTGGGTGAAGTACTCGGTGCGGAGGATTCGTTCGCGGCGCTCGCCGTCGAGCCGGGAGAGAAGCGCCGGCAGTGGCCGCTGGCTCACGAGCTGGCTGCGGTGAGAGCGGATCGCGGCCCACTTCTGATCGAGCCAGGCCGTGACGTCCACGGTGGCGGTCGCGTACTCGTCCGGCACAGTCAGGAGCGTCTTGCCGACCCCTTGGAGGAGGGTCCCAGGTCGCCGATCCCGGAGTGGGGATGTGTGGTCGCGTAGAGAGCGCTGGTCTGCCACGGCTCTCCGGCCTCGGCGTAGAGATGGGTGAGAGCGGCAGCCTCGACCGCGAGGAGCGCCACCTGGTGGGTGCGCCGATGATCCGGATGTCCGGTGAGTTGGCCGAGCACGTCATGAGTCACTACGACCGTAGGACGGAACTCCCGAATGTGGGCCACCACTTGGGCGACGGCCTCGTCCAAGTCCACGTCGCACCATCGGGGCCGCCCGGGTGCCGACGCCTTGTTGCGGGCGTCGCGGTACCCGAGCAGCCGCGACGCGTCCGCGCCGAGCACTGCCGAAGCGTTGGAGAGTTCGGTGGCCCGCGGACTGTCTTGGGACCAGGTCGTGGTGACGACCGCCGTGCGGGCACCGGCAGCGGCGTGCTGGGCGAGCACGCCGCCGGCCAGGAGGCTCTCGTCGTCGGGGTGGGCGAACACTCCGAGCATGGAGGAAGGCTCCGGCTCGGACGGCGGGGGAGTGGGTGTCGCCACGGGTTGGAAGCCCTTCTTGAGGAGGGTGGTGCTGTGGTGAGGTCAGATGGCGGGTGAGCGGCCGCGCACGGGGATTGGTCCGTGCGAGTCAGGCACGCTGTCCCCCTGCTGCGTGCAGGCCCTGCGCACCCCCGGGAACACGGCCCGGCCACTGGAAGACGAGCCTCGCCGACGGTTTGTCGAGCACGTCACCGGCAGGCAGTTGCTCGTCAGGCGTGCCGGCCGGGTGGACGGTCATCGATGGGTAGCCGCTCTCGCGCACCTTCCGGTCCCAAGTCCGCACGCAGTCGGCGAAGCGTTCCGCGAGCTTGTTGGCGGCCGGGCCGTAGGCGTGGATGAGGAACTCGGTGAGACGGTTGTCCGGGTGCGGGGCGTCCTTGACCTTGCGGTGGGTCAGGTAGGCGAGGGAGCCGTCCGTCACCGTCGCGGCAGCGTCCTGCTGCGAAACCAGCGTGGAACCCTGCGGGGCGGCCAGGCGGCAGAACCCTGCCAGCGTCGTCGCGGCGTAGATCTGCAAGGTCTCGAAATTGAATGCACCTCGGGTTACGAGGTCGGTGGTGAGTTCGTGCCGCGGCCCGCGCAGCGCCTTGTCGAGCCCCGCGGCGTCACCAGGCTCCCCGTCCTCCCACCGCACTGTGACTTCGTCGTCGGCCAAGCGGACGGCCGGGGCTGTGCGGGCGGCTGCGCCCCGGTCCCGCACGAACCCGCAGTACGTCCAGTGCTCCGTATGCAGCACGTCGCCACGCCTGGCCAGGGTGAGCGAGCGGGTGTATCCGCCGATCTCCAGCGGCACGACCAGCCGTGCTCCCTCCGCGATTTGTTCGCGCCAGGCCGGGGCGATGTCGTACGCGTTGTGCGTGATGATCACGCCGCCGAACCCGCCGGCCGGGACGTGATGGGGTGGTGCGCCGTGTCTGCCGTCGCCGAGGACCGCGGTGACCCGGCCGCTGCCGGCTTCCGCACACAGCCGCCGGGTGCGGTGCACCACGTATGGGTCGATGTCCACGGTGACCACGCGGCCGCCTTCGCCGAGGACGTGCGCCAGGAGCTCGGCGTTGTACCCACCCGATCCGACTTCCAGCACGGTCGTACCCGGCTCCAGCCGGAGTTGTTCGATCATGTCGGCCTGCAGCCAGGCCGCGGAAACGGAGCTGAGCGCGGTCTGGGGCGACTCCCCGACTGTCACCACGGCGAGGTCGTCGTGATAGGCCGTCTCCAATGGAGCCTCAGGCACGAACCGGTGCCGGGGGACCCCGCGCAGCGCGGCATGGACCCGCGGTGAGGGCGCCCAGCCCTTGCCGATCACGGTGTCCGCCATCCGCTCGCGCAACCGGATCGCCTCGGCAGGCTCCCCGTGCACGGGTGGGGCGGCGGTGACGCACTCGTAGGAGCGGACAGGTGGCAGTTGGGGCAGCACTCCGGGCCACACCGCGGTGAGAGCCTGGGCGCTGGGCGCGAAGATCTTCCCCAGAGTGTCCAGGGTGTTGAGGTCATGCCACTCCCAGCGCACGAATCGGTGCGGCTCGGGCAGACCGAGTTCGCCGTTCCAATTGGTGACGCGGACCACGGCGGTGATGCGGCGCACATCCAGCCGGTCGTCGTGGAGCACGGTGATGACGTGAGCGTCCGCCTCGTCCGCCGTCAGCCCGGTCTCCTCCGCCAACTCCCGCACAGCGGCTGCCGGTGCGGCCTCGCCTGTCTCGATGCGGCCTCCGGGCAGCTCCCACATACCCTGGATGGAGCGGCCCAGCAGGACCCGGCCGGACACGTCGGTGACCACAGTGGCGGCACCGAGGACGGCCTGCGGCTCGGGCCGTAGCTTCTCCTTCGAGCTGAACGACGCAGCCGGCCCGCGCAAGGCCAGCACCCCCAAGCCCTCCGCGTCGAACCGTTCGACGTGCTCGAAGCCATCGGTGATCGCGGCGAGTTCCTTCTCGTCCAGCGCGATGTTGCGCCGCTCTGGCGCGGTGTGCTCCACGACCGGCGTGATGATGACGAGCACCCCGCCCTCGCGCAGCCGCGCGGCCAGACGGCGCAGGACTCGGGCACGATCGCGGATGAAGGCGATGGACAGCCGCAGGACGATCAGGTCGTAACCGTCCTCGGCGAGGTCGGTCAGGTCGTCGTGCTCCACGTCCAGGCACAGCCAGCGCACTCCCTTCACCTCGGCTTGCTCTTCGCGGGCTCGATCGAGCGCGCCCGACGCGAAGTCCACGCCGTCGACTGTGTACCCGAGCGAGGCGAGGTAGGCGGCCATCTCGCCGGTTCCGCAGCCGACGTCGAGGGCGCGGCCGCCTTCGGGTGCCGGGGCGTGCTCGACGAGCAGGCGCTTCTCCACCTCCCCGAGCCGCCGGAAGCCTCGCCCGCCGGTGTAGTGCTTGGACCAGTCGGTCCGGGTGATGCCCACGGATCGCTCCTCGTCGTTCGTGAAAGGCGGGGTGATGATGCGGTGTCAGGGCAGTTCGACGGGGCCGTACGCGGACCCGTCGTGTTCCCGCGGATTCAGGGCGATTCCGCGCCGCGGTGAGACGGACGACGTGGAAGACCATCTTGATCGTGCTGCAGGGCCGGTCGAACCGGTAGCGGTCGCACTCGGCGCCGGCCGCAGCCAACAGTGCCTCCTCTCCCGTGGGCGGGCCGGGGAGGGAAACGTCGGTACGGGTCATCTGGTTGCTCCCTCGTCGAGCGGGCGGGGTGCGGGAAGGAGCCAGGACAACCGACCGCACGCCGATGCGGCCCGCTGGCTACCGTTCGGCTCGAAGTCGAGGCGGTAGCGGCTGGGGCTGTCGGCCGCCCGCCACCTGTCGGCCAGGTCCTGGAGTTCCTTCCAGATGTCGCGCGGACCATGGGTGGTGACGTCCCAGCGACCGCGCCCCACCGGCTTGACCCGCAGCCACGATCCGCACCTGGGTGCGCCGATCACCAGGTGTTCGGCGCCGAAGTCGCGCACCAGCCCGCCGAGGAGGTGGTCCACTGCGAGCCACAGGCCTCGGTCGGTGTCCGCGGGCGGCGCCAGCATGCTCCGCTGGGTCCAGGTGCCCCGGTCGGTGGCGATGCGCCGCCGGAACTCCTTGCTGAGCCGGATCCGTTCCATGCCGTGCCCGGCCCGGTGGGCGAAATCCACCGCCCGCAGCTCCGCCGTGATCCGCCCGCCGGTGGTGCGCTGTACGACGGCGAGGGCGGGCCACGAAGGGGAGGTGCTGGTGACGTGCGCCAGCAGCCGGCCCCCGGAGGCAAGCTGCTCGACGAGGGCAGCCGGCACACGCGCCACCGCGTACGACACGAAAATGCGGTCGAACGGCGCCCGCGCGGAGCACCCCTCGTCCCCGGACCCGCACACGGTCTCCGGCCGGAAGCCGAGGTCGGCAAGCCGGGCCGCGGCCGAGTCGGTGAGGTGCCGGTCCCGGTCAAGGGTGACCACGCCCTGGTCGTCGCAGATCTGGCAGGCCACCGCGGCGGTCACCCCCGCGCCCGTCCCGACGTCCAGCACGCGCTGACCGGAGCGCAGATCCAATTCCTCAAGCAGTTCGGCGGTCAAGCTCATCACCGTCGACATCGACGTGATCGACGCCCCCGACCGCGTCCCGTGCGCCCGGCCCAGCAGCGCCTCCCCATCGTGCTGGACAAGTACGCTGGCCCCGCCGTACAGCAGCGCCAGCAATTCGGGACGATCCTGCGGCACCGACCAGTCCAGCAGGTCCCACCGCGGCGGCTCCTCGCCCGGGGCACTGCGCCGCACGTACGCCTGCGGCATCAACACCTCACGGGGCAGTATGAGCAGGGCGTCGCGGACCGGACCCGGCCGCAGAGCCCCTTCCTCCTCGAGACGGGCGACCATCGCCGCCCGCGCGGCTGCCGGATCCGCGTCCGCGCCCGTCGGCGCGGCACCGCTGTCCCGGCCCGGGGAGTGCCCAGGTACCTGGTCTCCGGCGGTGGGGCACGTCTCCAGAGTGCTCATCGCTCGCCCCAGCCCATCTCGGAGTAGCGGCGCCCATCGAGAATCCCGTCGATCGCCTGTCGGGTGTACGGCACCACCTCGGCCGGGAGGTCCTGCGGATTCCACCACCGCCACTCCACGCACCGGTCCGGCTCGAGTACTTCGGGGTTGCCGGCCCAGGACCGGGCCTGGAAGACGAGGCCGATCCTGGGCTGTGCGTTGGGTGAGTCGACGATGTGAACCGTGTGTACGAGCTGGACGTCCTCGGGCGCGATGGTGAGGCCCGCCTCTTCTTTCGCCTCCCGCACCAGACAGGCGATCGCGGCTTCCCGCTCGCAGTGGCCGGCCAGGAAGTGCCAGGTGCTCGGCGCGAACGTCGATCGGGGGTGACGCAGGCCGAGGAGGAACCGGCCTCGCTCGTCCTGGAGGTGGAGATGGACACCGACGATGTGGAACTCGGTCCCCGCCGGGGCGTTGCCGGGCAGTGGACGGGCACCGTCCGGCTGTTCCGCCGGTGCGGGGAGTTCGGCCGCGTGGCGGCGGATCAGTTCCCCGAGTCCGGGGCTCGGGTGGAGCCTGTCGAGCATGTCAACGGTGAACCATTTCAGTAGGACGCCTTCGCGGAGGTCCACAGAGTCGGGGTCACCACTCCAGCGGCCGGCGTAGACCTGGATGGGCACCGCGAGACCGTCGATGCTCGTTGTTGCCTCCACGGCGAACGGCATCAGATCGGTTGGCTCCAGGCCTGGCGCCTCCTCGGCCAGTTCCCGCCGCAGGGTCGCCTCCAGGCTGGTGTCCTGGCTCGTGCGGCCGCCACCGAGAAGAGCGAACGTGCCAGGAGCCCAGACGCCTTCACGGTGATCCCGCAGGTGAAGGAGGTATCTGCCATGGCCGTCGTGGATCAGAGCGGAGGCGTTGACGGGCTCGGGCTGCCCGCCAAGGCCACGGTCTTCGGCGTTGAGGAGCTTGGCGCGCAAGGACGGGGACCTGACGTCGGCGAACTCAAGCCACTGGGCACCGGCAACCTCCGCGTCCTGCAACGAAAGCCGCGGGTGCCGCTCGGGCACGAGGTAGAAGGCGAAGCGGAAGTCGAAGTGCAGGTGCGCGCCCTCGCCCTTCGCGGGGTTGGCGTCGATGGCGTGGACGTCGATGTCGATCGGAGTGCCGAGGAACTGCGGTGTCAGGCACAGGCAGGCCGGCAGTATGCCGGTCTCCTCGCACACCTCCCGTAAGGCCGCGGCCAGGAGGGTCCGGTCGTCGTCGACGTGGCCGCCCGGTGCGAGTAGCAGCCCGGTGGCCTTGTGGCCGATGTGCAGGACGCGTCGCTCACGGTCGATGACAGCCGCGCTGCAGGTGACGTGACCCGGGAGCGTGGCGCGGCTGGTCGGATCGTCGGCGCCGTCCAGGACGGACAGCAGCCCGGTGAGGGTCTTCCGCTCGTGCGCATGCCGGGCCAGGTAGGCCTCGACGGTCACGCGAATGTGGGAACGGGTGGGCGGCACGTCATCACCTCTCGGTCGGTGGGGGCCGGCGCAGGGGTAGGACGACCTGGGGGCCGGCTACGGACGATGTGTCACGTGGCTTCCTTCGGGACCGAGGTCGCGGAGCGCCGGGCTGGAGGCAGTGGTGCGTCCGCAGGGGCGGTAAGCCCGTACTGGGCGGCCTGTGCGGTGAACATGCCGCGGTAGAGGCCGTCGTGGTGGGCCATGAGGTCGTCGTGGGTGCCCTCCTCGGCCACGGCCCCCTGGTCCAGGACGTAGATGCGGTCGGCGTTGGCTGTCGCGGCGAGGCGGTGGGTGACAAGCACGACGGCGTGCCCTTGTTCGGCCAGGGACCACAGCCCTTCGAATGCGGCGATTTCCGCGTGCGGGTCGAGCGCGGAGGTCGGCTCGTCGACGAACAGGAACGGTGCGCGCCGATAGAGGCTGCGTGCGGTCCCCAGCTTCTGCCACTGGCCACCGGAGAGCTGTACACCGCGCTCGTAGCCCTTGAAGACGATCGAGTTCCAGCCGTGTGGCAGCCCCTCGACGAGGGTGAGTACGTTCGCGTCTGCTGCGGCTTCTCGCACGCGGCCCATGTCCCGCGGGCGATCTCCGGCGCCGATAGCCACGTTCGCGGCGGCCGTCATCTCCCAGCGGGGAAAGTCCTGGGCAAGCAGACCGACCGCGGCGAAGAGACGGGTCCGGTCGGCCTCTCGCAGCTCGATCCGGCCGTCGTTCCCGTCCTCCCACCACACCTGCCCCTCCGTGGGCAGCAGCAGCCCGGCCAGCACCTTGGTCAAGGTCGTCTTGCCGGAGCCGTTCGCCCCACCAGGGCCGTCACTTCGCCCCGGCGGACCGTGAGGCTCACTCGATTCAGCGCGGGAGCGTCGGCCCCCGGATAGGTGAACGACACGTCGTCGATTCGCACTTGGTTCACCTCTGCGGGGAGCGAGGTGCCCGTCGTGGGAATGGCGTGCTTGCCGGCCGTCTCGATGGCGGTCTCGGTGTCGGTGAGGAACAGCAGTTCCTCGTACAGCCTGTTCACCTGCTGGACAAGGGACGTCAGGCGTGCGGTGGAGGTGCGGATCGCGATGACCGCGGTGCCTCCGACAGCGAGCGGCAGCCCTCCGCCGGCCAGCAGCCACCACAACACCCCGTAGCAGGCCAGTGACGCCAGACCGGCGAATCCGCCGGCGACCAGGTCGGTGGACGCCTGCGCGCGGGCCAACCGACGCTGCTCGGCCTCGGTCTGCCGCGACATCTCCTCGTAGCTGTCCAGGAGTTTGGTTCCGGCCGCGTGCACACGGATCTCCCCGGCGGCGTGCGGCCGGGTCAGGTAGGCCAGTAACGACGCGATCGCCCGCCGGTGGTCGACCCAGTTCAACCGCGAGATGTAGTCGCGACGTGCGGAACGAACCGCCCCCCATCCCTTCGGAAGGGCGATCGTCAGCAACATCGGCAGCAAGGCCCAGTGTAGTGACGCCAGCACGACTGCCGCCGCCACCATCCCGATGAGCACGTTACCCACGCCCACCGACAGCCGAAGCATGCTGCGCGCGGAGTCGGTGCCGAACTTGCCTGCCTCCAGCACCCGCTGGATCTCCGGCCGCTCGGTCGCCTCCACCTCGACTCGGGTGACGGCCGTGTAGTACCGGCTGGATACCGCCCGCTCCACCTGTGGCTCCAGCCGGCCCGACATCGCCGTCGACCACGCAGAAAGCAGTGCCGCCGCCACTGCGGTCAGCCCCAGCACGATCAACGCAGGGAGCGCCTGACGTAGTTTGTCTGCGGTCGGCCCGTCCGAGAACAGCTGCGTGAGAACGCTGTTGACCGCGATCAGTCCCCAGGCGGAGGTCACTCCCTGGCCGAGCTGCGCCACGACGACCCCGGTCAGGGCCTGCCGATCCGTCTGCCATCCGGTGCGCAGCACCATGGCCATCATGCGCGGCAGAGCGGCCGCCATATGCCCGAACGACAGTCGGGTCAGCGGGCCTTGATGACGGACGTAGGACTGGTCGTAGCGAAGCCGACCCCCGTAAAGCTCGTGTTCCGCTTCGGAGATTCCATCTTCGGTCCCTGTGGTGCTCGCGTCGCATGGGGCATCGCGGCGTGGTCCGGCGTGGGTCAACGGCGCTCCCTGTGAACGGCTGTGGCGGTGTCGCTGGGTTCAACGACACCGCTCTGGTTTCGAACACATGTCTTTCGGCCGGTGTGAAAAGTCCCGTGCTGTAGGGCTCCTGGAGAGTGCGAGATGCATGGACCCTTGTCCCGCAAGAACGCAGTGCGAGAGCGGGTTGGCCGAAACGCCGATGGTGACCGGACGATAGGGGTGGCCCCGACCATGTGCTTGGACCGCGAGAAGCGCCCGTGGCTTACAGCACGCCAGGTGCCGACGCACAGCCATCTGCGTCCCTCCCGGCCGATGCCTCGGGCCGGACAAGCGGCGATGCGCCACAAAAACCTGCCATAGAGGATCCGTGTGACGCCCTCCGCGACCGGCTCGTCGTGATCCGTCCCGCAGTGCGGGGGCCGGCCCAGCGAGTATCCTGCGCGCATGCGCGGACAGTTCACCGGCTGGCCGGAGCAGGCCATGGACGTGTTGTGGCAGCTTCAGGGCGAACCGAACCACGCGACTCGTGAGCGCCACCGCGCGGACCGCGAACGCCTGGTCCGGCAGCCGATGATCGCCCTGCTGAACGAGGTCGCGGACACCGACCCCCGGTACGAGGACTTCTCCGTCTGGCACTACCGCACCAACTCCTGGTGGTGGCAGCACCAGGGCGCGGTGATCCGACTCGGCCGCAAGATCGAGATCGGCCTCCGGTTCGACCTGGACGGCCTGCGGATCCAGGGCGCCTGGTGGTACCCCGACCCCGGCCAGGTGGACATGTTCCGCAAAGCTGTCGCCGCCGAGGGGAGCGGCCGCGAACTGTCCTCCATCGTCGAGGACGTGCAGAAGAAGGGCTACGACATCTCCGGGGACGTGATGAAACGCCCCCCGCGCGGCTATCCGACGGACCACTCCCGTATGAACCTGCTGCGCCACCGTTCGTTGATCGCTGCCCGTCTCCTCGGCTGCGAGGAGTGGCTGCACACCCCCGAGGCGGTCGACCGGGTCCTGTCGGCAGCCGCCGACCTGGACGCCCTGCTGATGTGGCTGGTCCGCCACGTCAAGCGCGACGCCTGAAAGGGCGGGCGACGAGGGGGCTGTCCGTGCGGCAACTGATGGGGCAGGAGATCGACAGGTTCTCCTCGGGTTTCGGCCACGTCGTGGGACCTCTGCTTGGGGTGAGTCAGGACGGGAGCCGCTCCTCAATGTCGGCGCCTCGAGCCGCAACTACCGGTTCTTCGCAAACGTGCAGGTCATCATCAACGCCGACCCCCGCCTGGTCGTGGCCACCACCCGCCGGGCCCCGGGGACATGGCCGACGCCCACCGCTCGCTGCCAGGGACTGGCCGCAGCGGTCACGGCGGCCCTCTTCACCCAGGCCCGCAACCACGGAGCGCAAACGGTCCTTCTCGCCTATGCGCAGGAGAGCGCCGCTCGTATCTACCGCCGCCTGGGCTTCTGCCCTGCCGATGCCACTCTGCTGATCGCCAACCAACCCACACGGTCGTAGATTTGCGGTCCGTAATGATGGAAAGGCCCGTCTGCCAGGTTCTGGAGCCCAGTGGGCGTTTGCACGTCTCCTTCTGCACGGCAGTCCAGGTGAGCCCAAGGCTTCGGCTGGCGAGTCCGTGCCCTCATATCGCGCCTACGTGACGGGAATAGGGCGACGGTAGGTACGCTCCCGCCATTGCTTTGCCTCTGGATCCCACGTGAAGGCGACGCGGTATCCGTCTTCACGTACCGTCGCGGCGATCCAGTAGCCGTCGCCGTCCCAGCGGATCGTCGCGGTCGTGCCGGGGCGCCGATCGGACTCGCTGAGCGGTGCATCCGCGGCGCACAGCTCCGGAAGCTGAGCAAGCGCCTCGGGTTCGACGGCTACCTTCATCTCGACCAGCCACCCGTCCTCGGTACGCAGGTGGATGAGATCCACGACGTCGGCAGGATCGTCGAGACTCGCTCGCGCCTGTCGACGAATGAACCGGTGCATGATTTCGCGCGTCCCCGAGCCCATCCCCTTGGCCAGAGCGTTCCCGAAGTAGGTGGAGATCGCCTGCAGGAACGGCGTTGCTGTCATCGTCGCTACGACGAGTATGACGTCTGACAACTCGGCAGCAGGTGATGCGGCTTGGTCGCTGCCGGGTTTGTCCTCGGGAAGTCCTCGTGGCCCGTAGGTGCGTTCGCTGCTCATGATCCCCTGCTTTATCGCCGG
Organism: Streptomyces sp. NRRL F-5122; assembly: GCF_001507435.1. Classification (GTDB taxonomy): domain Bacteria; phylum Actinomycetota; class Actinomycetes; order Streptomycetales; family Streptomycetaceae; genus Streptomyces; species Streptomyces lannensis. Next base: position 19,685 of record NZ_LMWH01000217.1, on the reverse strand, counting down.
TACTTGTCACTCGTTGAGCACCCAGGGTATTGAGGGGCCGTCTCCGTTGACTCGTGCTCGCGCGCAGTCCTTATCGGCGCCCCATAGGGCGGCCGCCGTGGTGATCAGCGAGTCTGCATCGGACGGCGGCTGTGGTCAGCTGCACTCGGTCCATTCCTTGAGTGCAGCGTCCAAGTTACGCGCGTCCACCGGCCGATACCTGGGCGGCGAGGTCGGCGGCTTCCTTGGCGGTGACCCGTACGGGCAGGCCGCTGGTGTATTGATAGCCGACCGCGACCGGGGCGAGGCGAGTCCCGTGATCGCACCGATTCTCGAAGACGGGTGATCCTCATGACCGGCTCCGATGCACGGCATGGTTCCCGGCATCTGCCCCGTGGCGTTCATGAGGCGGTGGAGCCGGCGGGTGCGCTGCTCCGGCTGGAGACCAGGGGGGCGCGCGAAGGCGTCCTCGATGGTGCCGGCCGACCAGAGGGCGGGGCCGGTCCGTGCGTCCACCGCGAACAGGGCGTGGGGGACGTTCGCCCAGGAACCGGAGAAGAGGCCCGGCGTTCCCACGGGAGACGGCAGGTCTGCCTGACGGGCGCTCCCATCAGCTCCCAGGGAAGGTCCAAATACCCGGCCCGTCCGCACAGCCCTGCACTGGTTGTCTGCGCAAGCCCGGAGCTGACCGGTATGCCTGAATCGGCGCTGGACGAACTCGTCGACCAACTGATCCAGGAACTGGACGCGTTACGAGCATGGACGGCTCCGGCAGCGAGGAGGCGGGCGCATCCGTGCTCGCGGCGCAGGCGGCATCAGGAGGTACCGTCGTCCGCCTCGGCTGCGAGTGCGACGCGGCGCAGCAGGTTGGACAGGGAACGGCGTTCTTCTTGCGTGAGGGCGTCGAGCAGCCGATATTCCTCGTGGCCGATCACGTCCATCGCAGCCAGCCAGGTTGCGCGGCCGGGTTCGGTCAGTTCGACGTCGACGCGACGCCGGTCTGCCTTCGACGGTGTACGGCGCACGAAGCCGCGGCGCTCCAGGGAGTCGAGGCGGCCCGTGATCGAAGCCGGGGCGAGGTCGAGGTCGGCGGCAAGCTCGGACGGGGTGGCCATGCCTGCGCGGGCGGCGAGCTTGTGCAGGGTGTCGAACTCGTGCCGTTCCAGATCGCAGTTGACCAGCGACCGCTCGCGGACCTTGCTCAGGTGCGAGGTGATCTTCTGCATGCGGGTCACCGCGCCCTCGATGTCCGGATCGAGGTCGGGCAGCACCGCCTTCCAGCGGGTGACGTGCTCGTCCGTCCAGTCCTGCCCCGTGGGCGCGATCCGCTCCATGGCTCCAGGATACGGCGTGACGCTTCAGCCTCGTATATTTCGGTGTCTGATGTTTTGTTGCCGAAGTTTCGATATCGAAATACATTCGGGGGCATGCCACACAGACTGCTGCGCAACCGTGCTTTCCAGCTGCTCTTTCTGGGGCGATCGCTGTCCCTTGTCGGCGACGCGGTGGTGCCCGCTGCGCTCTCCCTCGCCGTGCTGCGGGCCACCGGCTCCACATCCGCTCTTGCACTCGTCCTCGGTTGCTCGATGGTCCCGCGACTTCTGCTTCTACCCCTTGGCGGAGTCGTCGCCGACCGGTTCAACGCCCGGACCGTGGCGCTCACAACCGACCTGGTACGCGGTGTCACACAACTCTGCATCGGCTTCCAACTCCTCAGCAATACGTCGGAGTTGTGGCAGATCGCGTCCGCCTCGGCGGTCGGCGGGGCTGCCTCCGCGTTCGCCATGCCGACCCTGCCGCGGCTGATCACCGGCACGGTGCCGGACACGGACCGGCAAGCCGCCAACTCCGCGCTCGGCGTAGTCAGAAGCGCCACCGGCCTAGGCGGCCCGGCTCTTGCCGGCGTACTCATCCTCACCGTGGGACCCGGCTGGGCGTTCATCCTGGACGCCAGTTCCTTCGCGGTCAGCGCATCCCTGCTCGCCGTAATCCGCATCGCGCACGTCCCGGTCGGGCACAGCTCCCTCCGAACCGACCTCGTAGAGGGCTGGCAGGAGGTCCGCAGCCGTGACTGGTATTGGGCAAGCCTGATCGCGCACGCCGTTTGGAACGGCGCCGCGGCCGTGCTGACGACGCTCGGACCTGCACTGGCCATACGGCAGTTGGGTGGTGAGCAGACCTGGGTGGAGATCCTCCAAGCCGGCGCAGTCGGACTACTGCTCGGCTCCCTCCTCGCCGGACGTGCCCACCCCCGCCGGCCGATCTTCGTGGCCAACCTGGGCCTCGCGACGTACGCTCTGCCCCTCGCCCTCTTCGCGGCCGGCGCTCCAGCCGTCGCCGTTATCGTCGCCTACGGCCTCGCCCTCGCTGGCCTCGGCTTCCTCAACCCCGTCTGGGAGACCTCCGTCCAGGCCGCCATCCCGCCCGGTGTGCTGGCCCGCGTCACTTCGTACGACTGGCTCCTGTCCCTGGCCGCCATGCCCCTCGGCTACGTTCTCGCCCCGCTCGCGGCGAGCGCCTGGGGCCCGCAGGCGCCGCTGTGGGCCGCGGCGGCCGCGGTGGCCGTGGCCTGCGCCGGAACTGCAGGAGTACCGGGCGTGCGCCGCTTCCCGGCCACGGACAACGTGGCCAACTCCCTCACACCGGCGACCACCGCCAGTAGCCAAGACAGGGACGAGCACACGGCCGAACGGGCACGCACATCAACCGATCGTTAGAACACGCACCAAGCGGAGGTACCAGGCAGGGCACGATACCCCTGCGCGACAGCTGCCAGACCAACTGCGCGCCGTCGGACATGGTTGCCATCTCCTGCTCCGGCGGCTGCGTGAGCAACGGCGCCCTTGCATCAGGCCCGCGTGCCCGTACTCTCGTCGGCGGGGACTGATGATGTTTGGGGGCAACGGGGGTATGGACGAATTCGGGGCTGCGGCGGGGGTCGTGCCTGGCGGGGTGGTGAGCGGGAAGCGCGTGCTGAGTCCGGCTCGCAAGGCGGTCAACTCGTTGAAGTGGGCCGTGGCCGTTCCGGTGCTGCTGCTGTTCGGAGCAGGGGTGGCGCAGTGGGTGACGTTGCTCGGGGTGGTGGTCGTGCTGGCCGTCGTCGCGGTCGCGACGTGTCTGGTCGGCGGAGTGTGGCATCGGGCCGGGGCGGCGACGCTGGCGGCTGTGGCCGGGTTCGCGCTGACGCTATTCGCGGGGCCGGCGGTGTACGAGGGGTACATGCGGACTGTCGGAGAGCCGGTGGATGTGGTCGTCGTGGACGTTGTCGACCTGCACCGCAAGCATGGCGCCGACATGATGTGCTCGATCCGCGAACTGGGCGGTGAGCAACGCACCTTCGAGGCCTCCCAGATGCAGAACTGCTTTGGCCAGGCCAAGAAGGGCGATCGTATCGTGGTACGCGAGGACCCGCTGGGGTTGCTCGATCCATGGCTGCCGTACGGATCCGAGGATCAGGACACCAGTGAGATCACCCTTGTTACGACCATCGGGCTGACTCTGGTGGTCGGGGCGTCCCTCTTCTATGGAGGACAGCGGCGACGCGACGGTTAGAGCGCGGTTTCCCCGCGACCAGCTTTGCGTCACCGCATGAGCCGCATTTCGTCCCTAAGCTCCTGGCGTAGAGCGTGCAGTTTGCTGCCCTTCTTGCCTCGGTCGACCGGATTGAGCCCGGTCAGCGATCCCCGTTTTTGCACGGACGGATGCCGCGTCCCACGATGGCGGAGGTCCAGTCCAGCTCACCTCGGGTGCCGAGCTCGTCCAGCACGGCCAAGTGCAGTCGCCGCCACAGTCCCGTCTCGGTCCACGCGGTGAACCGGCGATGTGCGGCGGCCGGCGAGACGCCGAAAGTCTCGGGTAGATGCCGCCGTCACAACCACTGGTCCGCACGTAGACCACGGCCCTGCACACGGCCCGCTTGTCGACCGGAGCGGTCCCTCCTCCCTGCGGACGCGCGGAGAACGAGGGCAGCAACGGGTCAACCAGAGACCAGAGTTCGTCAGGAACCAACCACTGTGACAGCCCAACACCCATGGCAAAGCATCATGCCGCATCAACCTGACGCCACGTGAGACAAGCTCGTGACGTCCTCTGACCGGTAGGGGGCGGGCATTCCGCCAACGGTGAACGGAGGCCCTGTACGGAAGGAGGACATCAGCGCGCCGAAGGCAGACCTCTGGTTCTTGCCACCGCCACCGCTCGTTGTACGTGACTGTCTGGGCCGGCAGCTCTATGTCTTCGCAGTGGCGGTCGCTGGTCACGCGGGGATGGCCAGAGGTCGCCCTTTAAGCAGCTCAGGACAACAGCCGAACCCTCGGCCCCTTGACGACGACACCACCCTCCCGCGCCCCGGGGGTTGATAATCCTGCGCGAGTGGCCAGGCCTGGGTCCCTTCACCTGCAAACGTGGCTCAGCAACACTGGGTGCTCTCATGATCGTCACTCTCTGGCGAGGGATAGTTCCAGCGGGGTAGCTTTGGCTGCGATCGTGGTTCGCAGTACTATCCGCGCGCTTCCGTATGGACGTTTTGCTGTGCAGTGCCTGAGGACCAGGGCGATCACCTCCCGGGCCCGTGCAGTGCGGGTCCGATATCGACTGAGAGGCACCAACATGGCCAGTGGAACCGTCAAGTGGTTCAACGCGGAAAAGGGCTTCGGCTTCATCGCGCAGGACGGGGGCGGCCCCGATGTCTTCGCGCACTACTCCAACATCAACGCGTCCGGCTTCCGCGAGCTCCAGGAAGGCCAGGCCGTCACCTTCGACATCACACAGGGCCAGAAGGGCCCGCAGGCGGAGAACATCACCCCCGCCTGAGCAGGCACTGCGTGCGCCAGGCCTCCTGGAGTTGGGCTGAAGGAGGCCTGGCGCATTGCGCTCAACCGTCGGGAACTCGGCAAGTGACTGACGTTGCCGGCCGGCCCATTGATTTGTCGTTGCGGAGGCCATCGGTCCCGTCCATGTCGTCGGGATCGATGGTGCGAACCTCTAGTCGGCGTCGCCACGCTTGCCCAGATCCTGATCACCCTCCGCAGGGCGTCAGCCTCGCCTTCCAGACAGCACCGGGCATCACGGCCTGCGGGCAACGCCTGCGTATCGTCGGCCCCGCATCTCGTCTTCAAGACGGGAGGGGCCCTGAACGAGGGCTACTTCACAGCAGCCCGGCGTGAGTGGGGCCAGGCCTTCGGCGACGAGGTTCTGGCCCCCGCGATCCTCGACCGCCTTCTGCACCACTGCGAGGTCGTCCGATCAACGGCAACAGCTACCGGTTCAAGAACCGCCTCCGGCCATCGATCGGGACAGCGACATGGCCTGAGTAGGGGTGCACGGAACTGTGAACTCGGTGCTGCACTCAAGCGAGTACGCCCGAAACCCCCGGCCAGCGGCTGACCACCGCGGGCGACAACGAGGCCCGTGCCCTGCCCAACCGCCAGGTCGGCGCACTCGTCGGTTGCACACCACTGCCCATCCCGGGCGACGGCCTGGATGTGACCGTCTGCTACGACGAGCCCCGGACACTCCTTGAGGCCGCATCCCACCGCCTGGCAGGCAAGGAGTCGGTCACTCCGGAAGGCTTCGCCGACGCGCCTCTCGTGGCCTGCGCCGGTATGGCCGCGCTGTGGACCGGGTTCTGGCGGCTCGATCCCAGTCCGGACGGCAGGCCGGGCTGCACTCGGTCCGATGCGTCCCACCCGCAGACGAAGCACCCGCGCGCTCGTCGCAGCCAGGCACAAGCTGGCCGTCTCCATCCGGGGTGGCCTGCAGGAGCTTTCCACTCACGGTCAACCGCCCCTGTTGAGCGGCACTGGCTTGAAGTCGATGACCTTCCAAACGCCACTACGCGTCAATCCCTCATCGCCGTCAGCACTCGCGCCTGAGCGTGGTGTGGCACATGCTCACCCTCGACATCGCCTACCACGCGACGTCGGCCGGTGACCCCGGAGGCCGGGAGGCGTTCCGCCTTGGAGGTGCCGATCAGAGTGTCGCCGTCCAGAAGCACGGCGAAAGCAAGGTTCACAACGCATGGGGCGAGTGTTGGACTGCTACCAGGAGAGCCGGTCGCCCTCGACGACGACGTGAGGAGCCACCAGTGCCGCCACGCCCGCGGCCTCACTTCCTGTTGCCGTGTGTGATGTAACTGTTCGCATTGGCCCGCTCACGCGGCGTCGCTTGTTGGGGCAGCGGCGCAACGGCGACGGGCGGATCTCCCGAAGGTGGAGACAGCGATAGGAACCCTCGTTCTTAAGTAGTGTACGTTTGTTCCTATGGATGACAGGGGAACCCGCAACGGGCGAAAGGCGGCAGGCCACGAGGAGCGACGGGCGCGGCGGCACGATCCGCAGCGCAGGGAGCGGATCCTGGACGCCGCGCTGGAGGTACTCGTCGCGGACGGGGTGGCCGGCCTGACGCACCGCAAGGTGGCCTCCCGCGCGGACGCGCCGCTGGGCTCGGTCACCTACCACTTCGCGAGCCTGGCCGATCTGCGGACCCAGGCCTTCGCCTGGTACGTCGAACAACGAACCGCCGAGTACGAAGCCCTCTTCACCGGGGTGGCGACGCGCGAGGACCTGGTCGATGTCTTGGCGGACATGGTCGAGGGAGGACCGTCCCGGCACCGCAGTGCGGTCCTCGGCTTCGAACTGCACCTGGCCGCGCTGCGCGACCCGGCTCTGCGCGCACTGACACAGGAGTGGACCCGGGCCAGTCGCGCTGTCCTGGCCCGCTTCACCGGACCGGAGACCGCCGCCCGCCTGGACGCCCTGCTGGAGGGGATGATCATGCATGCCCTGCTGTCGGCGGACCGGGAACCGCGTGAGGAGACGCGGGCGGCCATCGCGCAGACCCTCGGCCCGGCCATCGGGTCGGAGACGTGAACGCCTGTGCCGACGGCCCGTGTTCGCATGAGACCGCGATGGCCGTACGGTCGACGTACCTGGTCTTCGCCGCCCTGGGTCTGGCCGGCGCGACCTGGGTCTCCCGTTTGCCGCAGATCCGCGAGCGAATGGACCTGGACGCCGCATCGGTGGGCCTTCTTCTGTTGCTGATCGCGGTCGGCGGTGTGCTGGTGCTGCCTCTGGCCGGAACCGTCGTCACACGTCGCGGGCCGCGGCGGACTGTCAGCGCGGTGGCCGTGCTCGTCGGCGTCGGTCTCGGCGCGGTGGCGCTCGGCTTCGCTTTGTGGCCGCCGCTGCTGTTCACCGGGCTCTTCCTGCTGGGCACGGCCACGGGCTTCTGGGACGTCGCGGTGACCGTGCACGCCGCAGCCGTCGAACGGCGGCTCGGCCGGGTCCTCATGTCCCGTTTCTTCGCCGGATTCAGTCTCGGCACGGTCACCGGTGCCTGTCTCGGCGCGCTCATGAGCGCCCTGCACGTACCGGTCGGCCTCCACATAGGCGCGGTGGCCCTCCTCGTCACGCTACTGACGCCCTGGGCTGCTCGCTCCTTCCTCTCCGAGCTCAGCCCCACGGCACGGCCGCCGGGGGTGAACGTGCCGGGGACGGGCCCGGGCGCGTGGCGGGAGCCTCGCATGGTGCTCATCGGTCTGGTCGCACTGGCCTTTGCGCTGGCGGAAGGCGCGGGGAGCAACTGGATCAGTCTCGCCGTCATCGACCGTCACCACACCACGGCCGCCGTCGGCACGCTCGCCTACGCCGCGTTCCTCACGGCGGTCACGCTGGGCCGCTGGCTCGGGCCGCTGATCGTCGACCGTCTCGGCCGGCCCGCCGCGCTGCGCGCGGCGGCCTGTTCGGCCTCCCTCGGTGTCGTCCTGTTCGCGTTCGGCCCCGGCCTTTGGACAGGCTTCGCCGGAGCGCTGCTGTGGGGAGCGGGTTCGGCGCTCGGATTCCCCGTCGGCCTGAGCGCCGGTTCGGACGATCCCGCCCGCGCCGCCGCGCGCGTCGGAGTGATCACCTCGATCGGGTACTGCGGCTTCGTCGGCGGCCCGCCGCTGATTGGATTCCTCGCCGAACGGACTGCCCTCGCACCGGCGTTGCTGGTGGTCGCGGCGCTCATGGCCGCCTCCGTCGCCCTGGCGGGCGTCGCCCGTGCCACCCCGCCGACCGCACACGAACAAGCGGCCGACACCGCGTCCGCCGCGCCCGCACACTCAGCACACAGAGGAGAGCACCATGCCGACCGCCACACCTGTGATCAAGGTCAGTGACACGGAACTGGATGACCTGCGTGCCCGGCTGCGCGCCACAAGGTGGCCCGAGCCCTGGCCGATCGACGGCTGGGAGGCCGGCACCGACGCCACCGAGCTCGGTCGCCTCGTCACCTACTGGGCCTCCGGCTACGACTGGCGGACCCACGAGGCCGCCATCAACGCCCTGCCGTCCCATTTCGCCGACTTCGACGGCACCCCCGTGCACTATCTCCGCTACGACGGCGAACACCCGGACGCCCTGCCCATCGTGCTCACCCATGGCTGGCCCAGCACCTTCCTGGAACTCACCAGTCTCGCCGAACGACTGGCCACGCCTTCCCGGTACGGCGGGCGGACGGAGGACGCCTTCACTGTGATCGTCCCCTCACTGCCCGGCTTCGCCTTCTCACCTCAGCGGCCCACCCTCTCCGGCGCCGAACAGACCCACGACCTCTGGCACCGGCTGATGCAAGACCACCTCGGCTTTCGGCACTACGCGGCACACGGCGGAGACCTGGGCGCCGGCATCACCTCACGGCTCGCCGAAGCCCACCCCGAGGCAGTGGTCGGCATCCACCTGCTCGCCGCCGCGGCCCCGGCCGACCACGACCCGGTCGGACTCACGCCCGAGGAGGACACCTACCTCGCCTCCGTCGCCGCCTGGCAGGCGCAGGAGGGCGGCTACATGCACCAGCAGAACACCCGCCCGCTCACCCTCGCCCCCGCGCTGACCGACTCACCCGCCGGCCTGCTGGCCTGGATCATGGAGAAGTACCGCGCATGGAGCGACTGCGGAGGCGACCTGTCCAGGCGCTTCAGCGACGACTTCCTGCTCACCCAGACGTCCCTCTACTGGTTCACGGGCACGATCTCCACCTCGTTCCGGCCCTACTTTGAGTACGCGCACCACCTGACCCGACGAGTGCACCGGGTGGACGTCCCCACCGCACTCGCCCTGTTCCCCGCAGACCTGAGTCAACCACCACGAAGCTGGGTCGAGCGCACCTACAACCTCACGCGCTACACGCACATGCCCCACGGCGGACACTTCGCCGCCCATGAGGAACCCGGCCTGCTGGCGCACGACATCACCGAGTTCTTCCGCGACCACCGCTCACCACTGCCTCCCGTCCCGCGGCCTGCCGCGTAACAGACCAAGCCACGCAATGACGTCCCCCGACAGCACGGCGATCGGCCAGGTCCGCGCATTGCCGAGGGGCGCATCATCAGCGACTGCCGGCGTACTCGTGAACGTGCTCGACGAGGTCGACGCCGAGTCACGCAGAGGCACCCTGGCCAAAGGGCTCCTCGCCGACTGTTCCACCGATCGACCGCTCGCGTCCCCACGCGGCCAGCGGCTGGAGTGCGTCATTGAGGCGCACGCCGTCCTCGGTCAGTGAGTACTCGACGCGGGGCGGCACCTCGTCGTACGAGACGCGGTGCACGATGCCGTCTGCTTCCATCTCACGAAGGTGAGAGGCCAGCACCTTCTCGGTGATGCCCGGAAGCAGTCGACGCAACTCGCCGAAGCGGCGGTGGGGATGCTCATGGAGCGCCCAGAGGATCAGCACTTTCCACTTGCCGCCGATCACCTCCATCGCGGTGTCGATCCCGCAGGCGTGTTCGTCTGGTGTGCTCGGCCGGTTCAGCGTCGTCATGCCCACCCCTCTGACGTGCTCGCTCACCCCGGGGTAACCACCCACTCCAAAGTAGGTACTTGATCACCTCCGGGCTTGTGACCAGCCTAATCGGCATGGCACAGAACACCGTTGAGAAGACCCCCGTCACGCTGCTGGGCCTCGGTGCGATGGGCACCGCACTGGCCCGTACCTGGCTGGCCACCGGCCATCCGCTCACCGTCTGGAACCGCACCCCGGCCCGCGCCGCAGTGCTCGCCGCCGAGGGGGCGAGCGCCGCGGACAGCGCCGCTGAGGCGGTCGCAGCGAACACCCTGATCGTTGTTTGCCTGTTGGACGACGCCTCGGTCGACGAGGCGCTGGCCGGCACCGACCTGGCCGACAGGGACCTGGTCAACCTGACCACCAGCACCCCTGCCCAGGCCCGCGCCCGCGCCGAGTGGGCCCGCGAACGCGGCGCCCGCTACCTTGACGGCGGCATCATGGCTGTCCCCCCGATGATCGGCGTCCCGGAAGCCGGCGGCTACGTCTTCTACAGCGGCTCGCGGGAGCTGTTCGAGCGACACAAAGAGACCCTGGGCGTCCCGGCCGCCACTACCTACGTCGGCGAGGACGCGGGCTTCGCAGCCCTGCACGACGTGGCCCTGCTCAGCGCCATGTACGGGATGTTCGCCGGGACCGCGCACGCCTTCGCCCTGATCCGCAACGAGGACATCGACCCCGCGTCGCTCGCCCCACTGCTTGCCGACTGGCTCGTGGCGATGGCCCCGGCAGTTCACCAGACCGCCGACCACCTGCGGAGCGGCGACTACACCAATGGTGTCGTATCCAACCTCGCCATGCAGGTGGCCGGCACGCCGACCTTCCTGAGCACCGCCGAGCAGCAGGGCGTCAGCCCGGAACTGCTCCGCCCCTACTTCGAGCTGATGCGCCGCCGCCTGACGGAGGACAACGGCGAGGAGGGCCTGACGGGCGTGATCAACCTGCTGGCGCACTGACCGGCCACTTGCCACCCCAGAAGCGACCGCGTTTGCCCCCACCCTGGGTGTAGCGCCTGCGGCCTTCGACGGATGGCGGCTCCTCAGCTCCGTGGGGAAGCGTCAGTGCACGGTGGCGTCGCTGTGGTGAGCCCGATGGCCGAGGCTTTGAGGAGGCTGTCGAGTTTGGGCAGGAAGTCGAGTGCGGCATGGCCCCAGCGCGGCTCCTGCTCGTAGAGCGAGGCAAGGGTGGGAGTCGGATGGGACGCCTGCCACAGTCCAGCGGCCACCAGCACGGCCACCGCCAGCAGGCTCTCGACTTGGGTGCTCGTCATATCCGTGGCGCGATCGAGCGTTCTCACGATTTCGTCATGAGCGGCGAAGGCATTGGCCTTGTACCGGCGAGCACGCTCGATGTCGACGTCGCCCTCGAGGTGCAACGAGGCATGAGTCAGCAAGTCACAGAAGACGGGCAGGGACGCGAGAGTGGTACTGACCACTGCTGCGGTCTGCACGGGGTCAAGGCCGGTGCGGTCGCCGACCTCGGCCAGGACCGCGTCGCGCCACTGACCCCAGCCGCGTTCGGCAAGTTCGAGCAGCAGTTCCTCCTTGCTGGAGTAGTACCGCCGAACCCCGGTGCGGTGCAGCCCGGCTCGCTCGGTGACCGCGGCCAAGGTGACATGACGCACGCCGCCGAGTTCAAGCGCGATCGCCTCGGCCGCCTTTAGAAGCTCTTCGGCGCGGTGGGCCTTGTCCTGGAGGGAGCGGGCTCGTTGACGCATGCCACGAATCATAACGCACCTCGTGCTGCCTTAACGGTCGACCGAGCGCTAGGCTCCACTTAACGCATCACGCCGTGCGTTATCGAGAGGAGATCCTCATGAAGGCTGTCGAGGTCACCCGCTTCGGCGATCCATCCGTGCTCACCCTCGTCGACCTGCCCGATCCGCTGCCCGGTCCCGGACAGGTCGCGATCGACGTCACCCACGCCGCGGTGGGGCTCATCGACGTCTACCTGAGGCAGGGCCTGTACAAGGACCAAGAAGGGCTGGCGCAGCCGCCGTACGTGCCTGGCCTGGAGGTCGCCGGCACCGTGCGCGCCGTCGGTGAGGGGGTCACGCGTTTCACCGTGGGCGAGAAGGTGGCGGTGCTGCCCGGAAACGGCACGGGCGGGTATGCGTCCGTCTTCATCAGCGACCAGGACCGTGTCGTCTCCACCGAGGCCTACGACATCGACCCTGCCCTCGCCGCCGCAGCCGTCCCCAACGCGATCATGGCGCACATCGCGCTCACCAAAGCCATCACCCTTGCCGCAGGTGAGAGCGTCCTCGTCCATGGAGCCCTCGGCGCGTTCGCGTCCGCTTTCCCCGGCATCGCCCGGCAGCTGGGCGCCTCCCGGATCGTCGGCACGGTCCGCACCGCCAGGTTGGGCCCCGCCGCAGCCACCAAACTGCCCTACGACGACATCGCCGACTCCGGCAATCTCCCCGATGCCCTCGGCGGGGAGAAGTTCGATGTCATCATCGACCCCGTCGGCGGCACCGTCCGCACCCAGAGCCTGGACCTGCTCGCACCGTCCGGCCGACTGCTGCTGGTGGGCAACGCCAGCGGCGACTGGGATCACACCATCCCCAGCAACGCGATGTGGTACGGCAACACCGTCGTCGCCGGGTTCAACGCCGGCGGATACGTACCGGCGCACCCCGAGACCATCCCGCCCGCTGCCCGCGCTGCTCTCAAAGCCGCCGCATCCGGCCTTCTCCAACCCGAGATCGAACTACTTCCCCTCGCCGAGGCGGCAACCGCGCACGCCAGGCTGGAGAACCACACCGTCAACGGCCGAATCGTACTTGTGCCGTAAGAGCTCCGCCCAGCCGGCTTTGGTTGACGTGGGACTGGCGGGTGCCCCCTGTCGCTTGGTCAGCCTGAGGCGAGCCCGTGGTCGGTATTCCCGTCGACCTGCCTGACCGAACAGTGGCGCTGATCATGGTTCTTGTGTGGCTACAGGTTGCGTGATCTTCCTTGTGGACGCCGTCACCGGCACTCCCTTGACGAAGATCCGCCATCGGCTTTGGGCGGGTGATGGCGCAGGGTTCAGAAGGCGGGCTTGCACCATCACCGGAGACGCCCTGGAACAACATGGTTGCGCGAGTGGTCGCCTAGGACTTGTCCGGGCGATCTCTCAGGTAACGGCGTCCGACACCCGCGAATCTCGTTGTCGAAGGGCTCGTCGAGTGAGGTAGAAGGGCGGCATGGATTCCGCCGTACTTGAACAGATGCTGGACGAGACCTTCGATCATGCTGTCGTGCACCACGGATACACCAACTACATGCGCGACTAGGGCCGGAGGGCCGTTCGTGGTCACTGCCACAGTGGCACCTCGGTGCCCAGCCCCTGGACCAGCGGCGCCGTTCAGGTCAACGATCAGGGGTCGCTTGGTATTCAGATGGGGAGGCCCTGCTTCTGCCGCTATGTGGGAATGTCTTCCGCGGCTCACTCGACATGGGGGCGAGCGAGGCCGTGGTCGTAGGCGAAGATGACGGCTTGGACGCGGTCGCGGGCGCCGATCTTGGCCAGGACTCGGCCGACGTGGGTTTTCACCGTGGACTCGGACAGGACGAAGTGAGTGGCGATCTCGCCGTTGTTCCAGCCTTTGCCGATGGCGGCGAGGATTTCGCGTTCGCGGTCGGTGAGGGAGCTCAGTCGTGTGCCTTCGGCGGGGCCGCCGGGGCGGGGTGGTACGAGGTGGGCGAACTCGTGCAGGAGGCGGCGGGTGAGAGCGGGTGCGATGACGGCGTCGCCGACGGCAACGGCGCGGATACCGGCCAGGAGTTCTTCGGGCCGTGCGTCCTTGAGGAGGAAGCCGCTGGCTCCGGCGCGCAGGGCCGCGTGGACGTATTCGTCGAGGTCGAAGGTGGTCAGCACCAGGACGCGGGAGCGGTCGCCCGTGGCGGTGATGCGGCGGGTGGCCTCGATGCCGTCCATGCCGGGCATACGGACGTCCATGAGGACGACGTCGGGGCAGAGTTCGGCTGCCTTGCGGACCGCTTCGCCGCCGTGGGCGGCCTCGCCGACGACCTCCGTCTCGGGAACGGATTCGAGGAGCAGGCTGAAGCCGTAACGTTGCAGCGGCTGGTCGTCCACGATGAGCACGGTGGTCACTGGGCACCGCCTTGGGGGGTGAGGTCGAGGATGGCCTCGACCGTCCATCCTCCGCCGGCCGGGCCCGCGCTGAGCCTCCCGCCGTAGAGAGCCGCACGTTCTCGCATGCCCACCAGACCGTGTCCTTCCTCGTTCGCTGGATCAGGCCGGCGGCAGGCACCGGCCGGGCGGGTGTCCTGGACCGTGATGGTCAGCCGCATGTCCTTCACGACGATGGCCAGGTTCACACGGGCGTCGGCTCCGGCGTGTTTCAGTGTGTTCGTCAGGGCTTCCTGAACGATGCGGTAGACCGTCAGTTGGACCCCGCTGTCCAGGGCGTCGACGTTACCGGCGGTCCGGTAGACGACTTCCAGGCCGGCGGCCCGAACCCCCTCGCACAGTTCGTCGATGTCCGTGAGGCTGGGCTGTGGGCTGAGTTCCGGGCCGTTTTTCGGGCCGTCCGACGCCTCCCGCAGGACGCCCAGCACGCGTCTCAGTTCGCCGAGAGCCTGCCGGCCCGTGTCGCCGATGAGGTGGAGGGTTTCCCTGCCCCGTTCCGGAGCGACGGCGGTGGCGTAGGCCCCGGCGTCGGCGAGGGTGATGATGACGGACAGGTTGTGGCCGACGATGTCGTGCATCTCGCGGGCCACCCGGGCGCGTTCGGCCGCGGCGGCGAGCCGGCTGCGCTGGTCCCGTTCGATTTCCAGGCGGGTCGCCCGCTCCCGCAGCCCCGCGAGCTGGGCCCGGCGGATCCGGACCACAAGACCGAGGGCGAGGGCTGCGGTCGCCGTGCTCAGCAGGAAGAACAGCGCGTCGCCGACGGACACCGCCGCCGATGCTCGCACGGCGACCAGCACCAACGCGGCCGCCATGACCCCGCAGGCCCAGGGCAACTGCCGTAGCCGCCCGTGCAGGGCGAGACTGTACAGGGCGATGAACAGGGCGATGTCCGCGCGCAGCGCGGCACCCAGCGACCACTGCAGGACGAACACGCCGGCCACGGCGCCGAAAGCGACCGCGGGGCCGCGTCGGCGCCACAGCAGGGGCAGTACGAGCCCGGCCTGCAGCGCGAGCATTCCCGCCACCGGCAGTCGGGTGAAGGCGAGCCGGAACCGGCGGGGCCCATCGCCATCGCCGCCACCTGCGTGCAGCAGGTCCGGCAGGCAGAACACCAGGAAGACCATCACCACCACCGCGGTGTCCAGCACCCACGGATGTGCTCGGTCGGCCTGCCGCAGCCGCTGGCTGGCCCGGGAGAGCCGGGCGACCAGCGGTCCCATCCCACCGATGTCTTCGGTGGGCACGGCGGCCTCGGGGGTCAGGGGGGTCACTGGGGTCACGTGTTCATGGTGCAGGGCGTCACACGTCGCTGCGCAGCAGCCGGTACGCCGCCCCGGCCAGGGCGAGTGCCGTCCAGCCGAGGAAGACCAGCAGGCCGGCCCCGGGCGACAGGCTGGTGGCGTCCTGGGTCAGGGCGAAGATCGACTCGCCCGCGTTGCTGGGCAGATAGGGGCTGATGTCGTCGCGCCAGGAACTGGGCAGCAGGGAGACCAGGCCGGGAATCAGCATCAGCGTTGCGACGAGGACAGAGATGCCGCCGGCCACCGAGCGCAGCAGGGCGCCCAGGGCAGTGCCGATCACGCCGACCAAGCCGAGGTAGAGACCGGCGCCCAGCAGGCTGCGTACGACGCCGGCATGCGAGAAGTCCATGGCGGCGGGTGTGCCGGAGACGATGCGGCTGCCGAAGAGGAAGGCGACGAACACGCCGAGCGTTCCGATGACCAGCGCGACCAGGCCGAACACGGCTGCCTTGGACCACAGGACCGGGAGCCGGCGCGGCACCGCCGCCAGGGTGGAGCGGATCATGCCGGTCGAGTACTCGCCCGCGGTGACCAGCACGCCGAGGACGCCCAACGCCAGCTGGGCGAAGTTCGTTCCGAAAAGGGACAGGCTCACGGCGGTCGAACGGGCGAAGTCCCGGTCCATGTGGCCGGAGCCGATCCCGGACTTGTACCGGCTCGAGGCGATCAGCCCGAACGCGATCAGGAACAGCAGTCCCAGTCCCAGGGTGATCCAGGTCGACCGCAGTGACCAGAGTTTGGCCCATTCCGAGGCCAGCACGCGCCGCCCGGTCACCCGGTAGGCGGGGCGGGCGGGGGCGGCGGGAGGCGTGTTGGTGGTGGCGGCGGTGAAGGTGGTCATGCGGTCCTCTCAAGGGGCTCGACGGTCTCGGTGCCGGTCGTGGACCCGTGGTACTCCACGGCATCCCTGGTCAGGTCCATGAACGCCTGCTCCAGCGACACCTGGCGCGTGCTCAGTTCGAACAGCGCGATCCCGTGCTCGGCGGCCTTCAGACCGATCTCGCGTGCGGTCAGCCCGGTCACCTGCAGTTCCTCGGAACCGATGCGTCCGGTGATGTCGACGCCCGGTCCGGCCAGGACGTCCCGCAGCCGGGCCGGGTCCTGCGTGGCCACCTGCACGGTGTCGCCCCCCGCCTCGCGGACCAGGTCCCGCACGGTCGTGTCGGCCAGCAACCGGCCGCGCCCCACGATGATGAGATGGTCCGCCACCAGTGCCACCTCGCTCATCAGGTGCGAGGACACGAACACCGTGCGTCCCTCCTCGGCGAGTGACGTCAGCAGGTTGCGTATCCAGAGAACGCCTTCGGGGTCCAGCCCGTTGACGGGTTCGTCCAGCATGACCGTCTGCGGGTCGCCCAGCAGCGCCGCGGCGATGCCGAGTCGCTGGCCCATACCGAGGGAGAAGGCACCGGCCCGCTTCTTCGCCACGCTGCCGAGCCCGGCGAGTTCGATGACCTCGTCGACCCGGCGGCGCGGGATGCCGTGCGTCAGCGCCAATGCCCTGAGGTGGTTGTAGGCCGAGCGGCCCGGGTGGATCGACTTCGCCTCCAGAAGGGCGCCGACCTCCTGCAGCGGTGCCCGGTGTCGGGCGTAGCGATGCCTGTTCACCGTGACGGAGCCGCTGGTGGGGGCGTCCAGCCCGACGACCATGCGCATCGTCGTGGACTTGCCCGCTCCGTTGGGCCCCAGAAAGCCGGTCACCGTGCCCGGCTTCACGACGAAGTCCAGGCCGTCGACGGCCGTCTTCTCCCCGTACCTCTTGGTCAGCTGCTGCGCGTCGATCATGGGCGCACTTTCTCTCGGGCTCGGCGTCCGTCGGATCCGGCGCCTCACCCGCAACGCTAGGGCCCCGATCGCCCCGACTCCGTGGTACCGGAGGCTGAAACGGCCCGCGCACGTGGTACCGCGGTACTACGCGACTCCGAGTGCGCGCCGCTGTGAGTGTGCCCCGCGGGACAGCCCACGCGTATCACCAGCACAACCATCGTGACCAGGGCATTTGCCGAGCTGTTCAGGTTGCGTTCAGATGGTCCGTGCGGTGTTGAAATTCATGCCCCAGAAGCCCCAAAGCAATGGCAAACGCGTCCAGGACCCAAGAGTTCACCATGTCATCGTGCGATCATGACTACAGCGCACCTCCTCGACGACCGGCCCCTGGCCCCCGTACGGCAGATGGCGAACAAGGTGCCGGAGGTGACCGTCTACTTCTGGATCATCAAGGTGCTCACCACCGGGATGGGCGAGACCGCGTCGGACCTGCTGGCCCGGGTGCTCGGCCCGGTGCCGGCGGTCGCCCTCGGTGGTCTGGCCCTGGTGGCTTCCCTGATGGTGCAGTTCGCCGTCCGCCGGTACGTCGCCTGGGTGTACTGGACCGCCATCGTCATGGTCAGCGTGTTCGGCACGATGGCGGCCGATGTCCTGCACGTCGGCCTCGGCATCTCCTACACGGTGTCCACACCGCTCTTCCTCACGGCCCTGGCCGCCGTGTTCGCCCTCTGGTACGCCGCGGAGCGGACGCTGTCCATCCACGGCATCCGGACCCGCCGCCGCGAGACCTTCTACTGGGCGGCGGTCCTCGCCACCTTCGCCCTCGGCACCGCCGCCGGCGATCTGACCGCCACCGTAGGCTTCGGCTACCTCGGATCGGTCTTCCTCTTCGCCGCCGCGATCTGCGTGCCCGCGCTCGCCCACCGCTTCGCCACCCTGAACGCCGTGGCCGCCTTCTGGACGGCCTACGTCATCACCCGCCCCCTCGGCGCCTCCCTCGCCGACTGGATGGCGCTCGGGCACACCCGGGGCGGGCTCGGGCTGGGGCTGGGGCCGGTCACCCTTGCCTGGACGATCGCCATCGTCTGCTTCGTCGGGTACCTGGCCACCTCGCGCCGTGACACGCCCAGCGGTGAGGCGAACTGACGGCCGGGACCGCACGCCACGGTTCCAGTCGGTAGCCGCGTCCCTGCCGGCGGTTGTTCGCCGACAGCCGACGGAAACGGCCGGATGCCCCCGCCGCCTGAGCCAGACGGCGGCGCAGACCGACCATGCCACGTCCGAGACGCCCTCGCAGGCCCGGAACGATCCTCGTCCCACGCCTCCGCCCAAGGTGGCGGGCGAGTCCACTGCCCCGGGCGCCGGGGTTGATGCACCTGCCGGGCGCCATCCGGCACTGTTACGTTGCCCGCGAAGGGCGCGCCTGGCGCTCCTGAGGCCAGCTCCGCACCCGCCGGACCGAGCCCCTGGCGATGCGCGGGGCGAAGGTGCGCTCCCCGTCGGGCAGCGGTGATGACGGGGACGTGTCCACGTTGGCCGTACCAGGCGCGTGACACCTCCGGGGAGGACATGTGAAGCCCGCCCGCACTGCCTCCGCACCGCCGAACGGACCTGCCCGACGCCTGTCGCCGTGGCGGTTCGTGGTGGTGTTCGGGGCCGTCAGGCTGCTCATGGACCATGTCTACGAGGGCGCCCGCTCAATCACCGGCCCGCTGCTCGCCCACCTGGGAGCCTCGGCCGCCGTGGTCGGCGTGGTCACGAGGGCGGGGGAGGCCGCCGCGCTCGGACATGCGGCTGGTCTCCGGTCCGCTGGCCGACCGCAGCCGCCGTTTCTGGGCCTGGGCGATCGCCGGATACGCCCTGACCGCGGTCAGCGTTCCGGTGCTCGGTCTGACCGGCGATCTGTGGGTGGCCTGCACCCTTGTGGTCGCCGAACGGGTCGGCAAGGCGGTGCGCTCTCCGGCCAAGGACACGCTGCTCTCGCACGCCACCGCCGCCACCGGGCGGGGCCGGGGATTTGCCGTGCACGAGGCGATGGACCAGGTCGGCGCGTTGCTCGGTCCGCTCACGGTGGCCGGCGTCACGGGGGTGCGCCGTAACGCGACACACTTCAGAAACTCACCCCGGGCTCAAAGCGACATGACCTGCGTGGGACACGTTGTCTGCCGACACATCCCAGCCCGCAGCCGACGTCAAGGGCACGGCCGCCCTGCGGGGCCGGGACGAGCTCGGTCAGCAGCCGGCGTTTCGGTGTCCCCAAGGCGGCTGAAGGCTTTGCCGCTTGCGGAATAGGCGTCCCACTGGGCGGATCGGGATGTGTCCCACCTGCAAGGCTCCTTGCTGACGCTGCGGGGATGGTTCACAGGAAGGTGTCGGTAGGCCAGGGTGACGGGAGTCCGCCTTGTGTAGCGGCCCGCCTCTGGTCGCTCATGGTCTGAGCCGCCTATCGGTCCCGATGGGACAACTACCTGGTCCGGAGGGCCGCTTCAAGCTCTCCAGCGTGGGCTGTCCCGCCTTCGGCGTGCGCCCGGCGCACAACATGGGAGTATCACCGCTCACCCTGGAGAGGGTTATCCCCAAGTCCCGTTCCGCGCCGCAGGCTGCTCTGCCAGACTCACAGGCATGCCGAAGAGCTGTGGTCGCCGCACGTCAGGCGGCGGCAATAGACGAGTCCGCCGTTCG
>NZ_LMWH01000216.1 GCF_001507435.1 Streptomyces sp. NRRL F-5122 | reverse complement strand
GATCAGCTGCGCCTCGCCGACCTGCTCGCCCATGCGGTCGCCGACCATGTGGACGCCGACCACGGCACCGTCCTTGACCTGGACGAGCTTGATCTCGCCCGCGGTCTTGAGGATCTTGCTCTTGCCGTTGCCCGCCAGGTTGTACTTGAGAGCGACGACCTTGTCCGCGCCGTAGATCTCCTTGGCCTTGGCCTCGGTGATGCCGACGGAGGCGACCTCCGGGTGGCAGTAGGTGACCC
>NZ_LMWH01000215.1 GCF_001507435.1 Streptomyces sp. NRRL F-5122 | reverse complement strand
GCCTCAACGGCTGGAACATGAGCTGGTCCCAGTGGACGGCGGGCTCCGCGGCCTGACGCCGAACGGCCCTGCCGGCACCACCACTTCACCGAGGCGCCCGCCGCCCCCGCAGAGGGGCGGCGGGCGCCTCGGTCGTCTCACGAGCCGCCCCGGATCTCCCGGCAGCGGGGCGGCGGCCGGGGCAGCGCGGTCTTCTCATCGTTCTCTTATGTCCGGCTTATGGGTTCATCAGGGTGCGTCCCTA
>NZ_LMWH01000214.1 GCF_001507435.1 Streptomyces sp. NRRL F-5122 | reverse complement strand
TGATGTCCTTGACCGTCTGGCCCTGCGCGGACATCAGCACCACGATCGCCCGGCGGAGTTTCACCGGGTCCTTCGCGGTGCGGCTGATCCGCTGCAGCCGGCGGCCCTCCTCCATACTCACCGGCCGGACGAACACACTCGGCGGGCGTCCCACAACCACCTCCAAGATCAGGTCTTGGAGACAGTCTGCTGGCTCACGGGCAGCGAGTCGATTACCCGGCCAAGGCTGCGTGACGAGCCACTAG
>NZ_LMWH01000213.1 GCF_001507435.1 Streptomyces sp. NRRL F-5122 | reverse complement strand
CTCCTGCCATTTTTCGTGTGCTCCTTTGCCTGCTGTTCAGCTGGGCATCGTTGCCTGCGCCCATTCCGGTGCGGCTTGACCGACCGCATTCAGCCTCACGTGCGGCTTGGTGAACCGACATCACATGGTTCTGGTGGTTTTCACGCATAATGTTCGGATTGCGGGTCACGTCGTCCGCCGGTGAAAACGACGATGAAAAGCCTGATGGCGGCGCCACCCTCCATCCGGTCCTTGGTGAGGCGCCCG
>NZ_LMWH01000212.1 GCF_001507435.1 Streptomyces sp. NRRL F-5122 | reverse complement strand
GACCAGTGGAGCGTAGGGAAGTCCCTCGGCGCCCACCTCCAGGCAGTTGCCCAGCGCGGTGATCGCGCCGGCTTCCTCCGCCGCAGCCAAGAATTCCTGCAGCAGCCGGGTCTTACCGACCCCCGCCTCACCCCCGACCAGCACGCCCTGCGGCTCACCACCGAACGCACGCCGCAGTCCGCCAGCGAGAGCCTCCAGCTCACCACTTCGGCCGACGAAGGCCGAGCTGATCGATGCATACGCCACA
>NZ_LMWH01000211.1 GCF_001507435.1 Streptomyces sp. NRRL F-5122 | reverse complement strand
GGGTCGCCATCGCCTGGCTGCTCGCCCAGCGCGCCGTCACCAGCGTCATCGTCGGCGCCCGCAAGCTGGAACAGCTCACGGACAACATCGCCGCCAGCGACCTCATCCTCACCGAGCAGGATCTCACCGAACTCGACGAGGTCAGCCGGCCGCCGATCGCCTACCCGAACTGGATCCAGGAGCAGTTCGCCCCGACACGGACCCCGGCCGGCAACCTGGCCTGATCACGACGCCGACCATCCGGCCCAGTG
>NZ_LMWH01000210.1 GCF_001507435.1 Streptomyces sp. NRRL F-5122 | reverse complement strand
CCCACAGGGTCCCCCCTGCAGTACCATCGGCGCTGAAAGGCTTAGCTTCCGGGTTCGGAATGTAACCGGGCGTTTCCCTCACGCTATGACCACCGAAACACTATGAAACAGAACGCCACACCACCCGACAAACGAGTGGGGCTGTTCGTGGTTTCAGAACCAACACAGTGGACGCGAGCCTCTATGGACAAGCCCTCGGCCTATTAGTACCGGTCACCTCCACACGTTACCGTGCTTCCAGATCCGGCCTAT
>NZ_LMWH01000209.1 GCF_001507435.1 Streptomyces sp. NRRL F-5122 | reverse complement strand
CGCCTGCCGGGACCATCACCCACACCACGCGGGGCGCCTCGAGCTTCTCGACCAGTTCGGCGAGGTGCTTGACGTCGGAGACCTCGGGGTTGCGGTCGTAGCCGACGACGGTGTGGCCCGCGCGGCGGATCCGCTCGCGCATGTTGCCACCCATCTTGCCAAGGCCGATGAGTCCGATCTGCATGTCAGTTCACTTCTTCCTGAGCTCGCGGTACTTGGCGACGAGGGCTTGGGTGGAGGTGTCGAGGCCGGGGAC
>NZ_LMWH01000208.1 GCF_001507435.1 Streptomyces sp. NRRL F-5122 | reverse complement strand
GAGACCGTGCCCGACCACGTCGCCGACGACGAGTGCCACCCGTGCGCCGGACAGCGGGATCACGTCGAACCAGTCACCGCCGACGCCGTGGTCCACATCTGCGGGCAGGTAGCGTGACGCCACCTCGACCGCCGTGCCTCCCGTCAAATGGCGAGGCAGGAGGTTGCGTTGCAGGGTGAGGGCAGCGGCGTGCTGGCTTGCGTACTGGCGGGCGTTGTCCAGCGACTGGGCGGCGCGGCCGACGAGTTCTTCGGCCAGGAGCAG
>NZ_LMWH01000207.1 GCF_001507435.1 Streptomyces sp. NRRL F-5122 | reverse complement strand
CTGCTCCTGGCCGAAGAACTCGTCGGCCGCGCCGCCCAGTCGCTGGACAACGCCCGCCAGTACGCAAGCCAGCACGCCGCTGCCCTCACCCTGCAACGCGCCCTGCTGCCGAGCAGATTGCGAGGCGGTCCGGCGGTCGAGGTGGCGTCACGCTACCTGCCCGCGGATGTGGACCACGGCGTCGGCGGTGACTGGTTCGACGTGATCCCGCTGTCCGGCGCACGGGTGGCACTCGTCGTCGGCGACGTGGTCGGGCACGGTCTC
>NZ_LMWH01000206.1 GCF_001507435.1 Streptomyces sp. NRRL F-5122 | reverse complement strand
GGCGTGCTGCTTCTCCACGGCACGCTCCGAGCCGGCATGCGTCGCCTCCTGCACACGGCGCTGCAGGTCCGCGAGCTTGCCCGCGGTCGTGTGAATGTCGATCTCTTCCGGCTCGGACATCGGGATGCGGCTCCCTGCCTGCTCAGTGGGGACGTGAGAGTGAGTGGTACGAGAATGCTCAGAAGAACGAACGGTTACTCATCCGTAGCGTAGTGGTGTGCCTACCGATCGGCAGTGCGGCGTTGACCACACCTAGGGTGGCTTGCATGATGCCCCGAGATGCCTCAGACGCGAACGACCGGTCGAGCGGCTCCTTCGGCGGCGGCAGCCGCTGGTCGGACCTGGAGCGCCCCCCTCTGAACGCCGACGCGCTGCGCCGGGCGCTGGTGCGGGAGGGCGCGCTGTGGACGCGGCTCGAGGTGGTGCAGCGCACCGGGTCCACCAACTCCGACCTCGTCGCACTCGCCGCGTCCGGCGAGGCCGCCGAGGGCACCGTGCTGGTCGCCGAGGAGCAGAACGCCGGGCGAGGGCGACTGGACCGCACCTGGACCGCCCCGGCCCGCTCCGGACTGTTCTTCTCCGTCCTGCTGAGGCCCGCCGAGGTGCCCGTCGCCCGCTGGGGCTGGCTGCCGCTGCTGGCCGGCGTGGCCGTGGCGACGGGGCTCGCGCGGGCCGCGGGCGTGGACACGGCACTCAAGTGGCCCAACGACCTCCTGGTCACCGTGGGCGACGAGGAGCGCAAGACCGGCGGGATACTCGCCGAGCGCGCCGGGGACGACGGCGTGGTCGTCGGCATCGGCATCAACGTCACGCTCCGTGATAACGAGCTGCCGGTCCCCACGGCGGGCTCCCTGCTCCTCGCGGGAGCCCGCGGCACGGACCGGGACCCCCTGCTGCGTGCGGTGCTGCGCTCCCTGGAGGACCGGTACGGCCGGTGGCGCTCCGCGCTGGGCGACCCGGCGGCGAGCGGCCTCCAGGAGACCTACGCGGCCGGCTGCGCGACGCTGGGCCGGTTCGTACGGGCCGAACTGCCCGGCGACCGGTCCGTCACCGGAGAGGCGGTGGCGATCGACGGCGACGGCCGCCTCGTCCTGGCGACGGAGAACGGGATGCAGGAGCCGGTGGGAGCGGGGGACATCGTGCACCTGCGGCCGGCCTGAGCACCGGCGGGTGCGAGGGCGGGCGGCGGCCGGGGCGGAGCCACCGGGGCGGCCGCCCGGGTGCCGTGTGGCCGACGATGCCGCTGAGGAGTGAGCTACCGCACACCTGCCGTAGAGTTGACCGCGGTCGATACCTGACCGCGGCAGATCGGAAGGGCAGCACGCGTGACCGTCGACGACACGGGCTCGGGCACGGGCGTACACCCCGCCGCCGACGGTGAACCCGGGCGGGACGCACAGGCCGAGTCCGACGAGAACCCCCTGGCGCTCCGGCTCGAGCAGCTGATTCTCGGGGCGGAGCGTCGTTATACCCCCTTCCAGGCGGCACGCAGCGCCGGCGTGTCCATGGAACTCGCGTCCCGCTTCTGGCGGGCGATGGGCTTCGCGGACATAGGGCAGGCCAAGGCGCTCACCGAGGCCGATGTGCTGGCCCTGCGGCGGCTCGCCGGTCTGGTGGAGGCGGGCCTGCTGAGCGAGGCCATGGCGGTGCAGGTGGCCCGGTCGACCGGGCAGACCACCGCCCGCCTGGCCGAGTGGCAGATCGACTCTTTCCTCGAGGGCCTCACCGAGCCCCCCGAGCCCGGCATGACCCGTACCGAGGTGACCTACCCTCTGGTGGAGCTGCTCCTGCCGGAGCTGGAGGAGTTCCTCGTGTACGTGTGGCGGCGCCAGCTCGCCGCCGCGACCGGCCGGGTCGTCCAGGCCGGGGACGACGACGAGATGGTGGACCGCCGTCTCGCGGTCGGTTTCGCCGACCTCGTCGGCTTCACCCGCCTCACCCGCCGTATGGAGGAGGAGGAACTCGGCGAACTCGTCGAGGCGTTCGAGACGACCGCGGCCGACCTGGTCGCCGCGCACGGCGGGCGGCTCATCAAGACGCTGGGCGACGAGGTGCTGTACGCGGCGGACGACGCCGGCACGGCCGCGGAGATCGCCCTGCGCCTCATCGAGACGATGGCGAACGACGAGACCATGCCGGAACTGCGCGTGGGCATCGCCTTCGGCACGGTGACCACCCGGATGGGCGATGTGTTCGGTACGACGGTGAACCTGGCGAGCCGTCTCACCTCGATAGCCCCCCGGGACTCGGTCCTGGTCGACGGCGCCTTCGCGGAGGAGCTGATCCGCACGGGCGAGGCGCCCGCCTCCGAGGCCGAGGCCACCGAGGCCGCGGCCGCCGCGGAGAAGGAGGGCGAGGAGCCGCCCTCCTACCGCTTCGCGCTCCAGCCGATGTGGCAGCGACCCGTGCGCGGCCTCGGCGTCATCGAGCCCTGGCTGCTGGCCCGGCGGGGCGGCTCGTCGTAGTCCCTGTGCGGGCGTCGGGCCATGCGGCCCCGTCTGCGACCCGCGCGGCCCGGATCAAGGGCCGAGGATCGGCAGGCCCCTGACGCACAGTCCGACGATCGGAACACACAGGCCGGGCGGGTCCTGCTCCGGTACCGGCACCTGCGTGGTGGCGGCCGCGGACGGAGTGGGCACGGGGGCGGCCGGAGTCGTGTCCGTCGGGGGCCAGGTCGTACGGGACGGCGTCGGGGCCGACGGTGCTTCGGGGATGCCGGTGGCGGGGTCGGTGACCCGCGCGGCCGCCGAGGACGGCTGCGCGGAGAGGCCCGCGGATGTGCTCGTGGCGCCCATCGCCGTCGCTGACGAGACCGTGGTCGTGGTTCCCGCGCCGGTCGTCCCGGAGGGGTGCCTGCCGTCCGTGGCCGGCCCGGTCTCGACCGTGGCCGCCGTGTCGGTGGCCTCGATCCTCGGCTCGGCCTCCGCGGTCCCGCCTCCTCCCGTGACCGACTCGGGCGCGAGCCGGACGAGGCTCAGGGCCCCGGCGGCGAGCGCGAACCCGCCGACGGCGAGGACCACCCGCCGCCGGCTCGGCTTGCGGTGCCGGCCGGCGGGACGGAACCGGTAGCGGCCCGCCTCGTCGTGGGTCGTCGTAGTGGCCTCGGTGGTGGTGGCTGTGTCGGTCGTCATGCTCATCCCTCCCCGGTATGGCCGCACGCCCCCCGATGCGCCCCAGCGGTGGGCAGATTATGTGGCGATTGGGGGTGGGTGATGGGGAGAGGGCCCGGATGTCACCCGAACGGGGACGGGGGGCGATGATTGGGCCTCGCCGGACGGGGTTCCGCGGCGGCTTTCGCCGGGCCGCTTCGACTGCGATGATCGGAGCCGTCGTAGTTAACCCGCGTTAACCGGGAGGGTGTCATGACGGAGCAGGGGGACGAGCGGCGGTTCGGCGAGTACGTCGTCGTGCGGCGGCACGGGTATGTCGCGGAGCTGGCGCTCGACCGGCCGAAGGCGATGAACGCGGTGTCCACCGAGATGGCGCGTTCGATCACGGCTGCGTGCGCCCATCTCGCCGCCGACCGGGACGCCCGGGTGACGGTGCTGACGTCGACGCACGAGCGGGCGTTCTGCGTGGGCGCCGACCTCAAGGAGCGCAACTCCTTCACGGACGCCGACCTGGTCCGCCAGCGTCCGGTCGCTCGCGGCGCCTACACCGGCGTCCTCGAACTGCCGATGCCGACGGTCGCCGCCGTGCACGGCTTCGCGCTGGGCGGCGGCTTCGAGCTGGCGCTGTCCTGCGATCTGATCGTGGCGGACACCACCGCGGTGGTCGGACTGCCCGAGGTGTCCGTCGGGGTGATCCCGGGCGGCGGCGGGACCCAGCTGCTGCCCCGCCGGGTGGGCGCGGCACGGGCCGCTGAGCTGATCTTCACGGCGCGGCGCCTGGAGGCGGCCGAGGCGCGCGACCTCGGTCTGGTCGACGAGCTCGTGGCGGAGGGCCGGGACCGGGAGGAGGCGCTTGCCTTCGCCGCCCGTATCGCGGCGAACTCCCCGGTGGGCCTGCGTGCCGCGAAGCGCGCCCTGCGCCTTGGGCACGGCCTCGACCTGCGGGCCGGGCTCGAGGTGGAGGACGCGGCGTGGCGGTCCGTGGCGTTCTCGGGAGACCGTGCCGAGGGGGTGGCCGCCTTCAACGAGAAGCGCAGCCCGCAGTGGCCGGGCGAGTAGCCGCCGGGCACCGGCGGCGCCCATGCCGATGAGCGGTCCGTGCGGGCACCCCCATCGCCGCACCGATGTCTCACATTGTCCTGATCGTCCCTAGCCTGGATGCGTGGCTGAGGACAGTCGGCTGACAGCCGTGGTGGCGCTGGCGCAGGGGATGGCGGCGGCGCACAACCCGCGGGAGTCCTGGCGGGCCGCCGCGCTCGGCGCGTGCCGGGCGCTCGCCGGGAGCTTCGCCGCGCTCTCCGTCTGGGAGCGTGAGCGCGGGCGGCTGCGCGTCCTTGTCAATGTGGGCGAGCGGGCGGTCGAGGAGGAGGAGTTCCCGGAGCAGGAGACCTATCCCGTGCACCAGTTCCCGGAGATCACGGAGTTCCTGCACGAGCGCTGGGCGGGCGGTGGTGGGCCGACCGCCTGGGTGGAGACCGCACAGGGCCCGGCCGCGGGGCACGCGGGCTACTGCCATCAGCGGGTCGCCGCCCTGCGCCGGCGCGGGCGCGGCTGCTGCGTCGTCGCTCCCGTGCTGCTGCACGGACGCGCCTGGGGTGAGCTGTATGTCGCCCGCAAGGCCGGAGCTCCCGTCTTCGACGGCGCCGACGCGGAGTTCGCCACCGTCCTCGCCTCTGTGGTCGCGGCCGGTATCGCGCAGACCGAGCGTCTGGAGGAGGTCCGCCGGCTCGCCTTCACCGACGCCCTCACCGGTCTCGCCAACCGCCGTGCCGTCGACGTCCGCCTCGAGGAGGCGATCGAGCGGTATCGCGAGGACGGGGTCGTGGTCTCGCTGGTCGTCTGCGATCTGAACGGCCTCAAGCGGGTCAACGACACCCGTGGGCACGCCGTCGGCGACCGGCTGCTGGAACGCTTCGGCTCGGTCCTGTCCCTGTGCGGCGCGATGCTGCCGGGTGCCCTCGTCGCCCGTCTCGGCGGCGACGAGTTCTGCCTCCTCGCGGTGGGCCCGACGGCCGACGAGGTGGTCCGGGTCGCCGACGAGGTATGCCGCCGTGCCGCCCAGCTGGAGCTCGGGGACGGAGTCGCCTGCGGGGTCGCCTCGACCCAGGACCCGATCGGTACCGTCCGCTCGGCCCGCCGGCTCTTCCGGCTCGCGGACGCGGCCCAGTACCGCGCCAAGGCCGTGCGTGCGGCGAAACCCGTGGTCGCGGGGCGCGAGGGCGCGGACGACCCGGTCGTACGCCTGGCGGACGCGCCGCCGCCCGCCGGCGGCGAGCGTCGCCGGTTCCGCGGACGCCACTGAGAGCGCCGGACGGCGGTAAGGGGTCAACCGGCCATCCAGTAGTGACATCATAGAATTCACTGCGTACGCTCCTGAATATGGATATGCACACAGTGGTGGTCGGGACGGCCGGGGTCACCGTGTCCGACGTTCTCGCCGTGGCGCGCGCGGACGCCCGGATCGAGCTCTCCCAGGAGGCCGTGGCTGCCCTCACGGCGGCCCGCGAGATCGTGGACGCGCTGGCGGCGAAGCCGGAACCCGTGTACGGGGTCAGCACCGGGTTCGGTGCGCTGGCCACCCGGCACATCAGCGCGGAACTGCGCGCGCAGCTGCAGCGCAACATCGTCCGCTCGCACGCGGCCGGCATCGGTCCGCGGGTGGAGCGCGAGGTCGTGCGCGCCCTGATGTTCCTGCGGCTGAAGACCGTCTGCTCCGGGCACACCGGCGTCCGCCCCGAGGTGGCGCAGACCATGGCCGACGTGCTCAACGCCGGGATCACCCCGGTCGTGCACGAGTACGGCTCGCTCGGCTGCTCCGGCGATCTGGCCCCGCTGTCCCACTGTGCGCTGACGCTCCTGGGCGAGGGCGAGGCGGAAGGTCCCGACGGTGTGGTGCGGCCGGCCGCCGAACTCCTCGCCGAGCACGGCATCGACCCCGTCGAACTGCACGAGAAGGAGGGCCTAGCCCTCCTCAACGGCACCGACGGCATGCTCGGCATGCTGATCATGGCACTCGCGGACCTCGACAGGCTCTACAAGTCGGCCGACGTCACGGCCGCGCTGTCGATGGAGGCGCTCCTCGGCACGGACAAGGTGCTCGCGCCGGAGCTGCACGCCATCCGCCCGCACCCCGGTCAGGGGGCGTCGGCCGCCAACATGCTCGCGGTGCTGAAGGGTTCGGGCCTGACGGGCCATCACCAGGACGACGCGCCGCGCGTCCAGGACGCCTACTCGGTGCGGTGCGCCCCCCAGGTCGCGGGCGCCGGCCGGGACACGCTGGCGCACGCCCGCCTGGTCGCCGAGCGCGAACTGGCCTCCGCGGTCGACAATCCGGTGGTGCTCGCGGACGGCCGCGTCGAGTCGAACGGCAACTTCCACGGCGCCCCGGTGGCCTATGTCCTGGACTTCCTGGCGATCGCGGCGGCGGACCTGGCCTCGATCGCCGAGCGCCGCACCGACCGCCTGCTCGACAAGAACCGTTCGCACGGCCTTCCGCCGTTCCTCGCGGACGACCCGGGCGTCGACTCCGGTCTGATGATCGCTCAGTACACGCAGGCGGCGCTGGTGAGCGAGATGAAGCGGCTGGCCGTTCCGGCCTCGGCCGACTCGATCCCGTCCTCCGCGATGCAGGAGGACCACGTCTCCATGGGCTGGTCGGCCGCGCGCAAGCTGCGTACCGCGGTGGACAACCTCACCCGGGTTCTGGCGATCGAGCTGTACGCGGCGACACGGGCCGTCGAACTGCGCGAGGGGCTGACCCCGGCCCCCGCCACCCGGGCGGCGATCACCGCCCTGCGTGAGGCGGGCGCCGAGGGTCCCGGCCCGGACCGCTTCCTGGCTCCCGACCTGGCGGCCGCGGACGCCTTCGTG
Source organism: Streptomyces sp. NRRL F-5122 (assembly GCF_001507435.1). Classification (GTDB taxonomy): domain Bacteria; phylum Actinomycetota; class Actinomycetes; order Streptomycetales; family Streptomycetaceae; genus Streptomyces; species Streptomyces lannensis. Next base: position 2,448 of record NZ_LMWH01000206.1, on the reverse strand, counting down.
CGGGACGGGCGGCTGGTCGCCTCGGTGGAGGCGGTCACCGGGGGGCTGCAGTAGCTCGGGAGCGAGCGGGCCCGGATCACGACCTGCGGCAGCTGAGTCGTCCCTGCCGGACGTCGTCCGGCAGGGACGCGCCGAGCGACTCAGAGGTCCAGCCGCTCCCGGCGCACCGAGTACGCGACGAACCCCGCGCCCAGGCACAGGAAGAGGGTGCCTCCGATCACGTACGGCGTGGTGTTCACGGCTCCCGTGTCGGCCAGTTGGGTGCCGGCCGCCGTGGCGTCCTCGCCCGTGTCCGTCTGCGTGGACGTGTGCAGGGACACCGAGGTCTGGTCTCTTGATGTGTCCTGCGTCGCGTTGGCGGACGGGACGAACCACAGGGCCCCCAGCAGGGTCCCGGCGGCGGTGGCGGTCAGCAACGTCCGGCGAGTGGTGGACGTCGATCGACGTGCGGCGGACACGAAATACCGATCCCCCTGTGGCGCTTGCGAATTGGCCGTGTAGGGCGATGCTAGTGAAAGGCGCGGGTCGCGGGAAAGTCGCGCCCCCTCAGGGCCGTACGCTGCCCGCCATGAGCACTTCTGAGACATCACGCTTTGTGCGCCTTCGCGTCGATCTGATCCTCGAGGTCCAGGACGCCGACACCGTCACCAAGGCCGCCCTGCGCCGGATCGAGGATGACGCGGATATGCCCGACGGTGAGCGCGCCTACACCGAGAGCGCAGTGACGGAGGACACAGCCGAGGCCCTCGCCTACCTGGTCGACCCGTCCGCCCTGGTCAGCGATGTGCCCGGGGTGGAACTCGCCCAGGCTTCCTGGAGCAGTGAGGAAATCGACTACGACGCGGACTCGCCGGACTGGGTCCTCGGCGAGGATGATGAAACGGATGGCGAAGAGGACGACGAGGAGGTCGGACTCCGCTGACGTGTCTTGGGGAAATCGTGACCCCGGGCGGCAACCGGCGCCCGGGGTTCCGTCGTCTTCAGTGACGTTCCCAGGCGTCCCGCACGACGCGGGCACCCCCCAGTACCGTTGCACCGACGTGGCGTGGCCCACACATCCGCCGGATGTGGAACGGGGGCGGCCGGTCGTACCGTTGATGATTCTTACGGGAACTCAAGGGGTTTTGGGAATTACGGCAACGATGGAGAAGCGTGTGATGACGAACAGTAAGCGGAAGGGTCTTGCGACCGCGTCCGCACTGCTCGGCGGAATGCTCGTGCTCACCGCGTGCAGCGGAGGCAGCGAGGCGGCCGGCGACAAGGGTGGCGACTCCACCTCGCAGGCCAAGGTCGACGAGGCGGCAGCCCAGAAGGCCTCCGAGGCGGAGATCACGATCACACCGTCGGACGGGTCCGACAACGCCTCCATCAACAACGCGGCCAAGGTGACGGTCGCCAAGGGCACCCTCTCCGACGTCACCATGACCACGGAGTCGGGGACCGCCGTCTCCGGGCAGATATCCGCGGACAAGAAGAGCTGGGCGCCCAGCGGCCAGCTGGAGCGGGCGACCACCTACAAGGTCACCGCGACCGCCAAGGACTCCCAGGGCCGTGACGCGCACGAGAACGCCTCGTTCACGACCGTGGCCCCGGACCACTCCTTCATAGGCAATTTCACGCCGGAGAACGGTTCGACCGTCGGCGTCGGCATGCCGGTCTCGATCAACTTCGACAAGGCGATCTCCAACAAGGCCGCCGTGCAGAAGGGGATCACGGTCACCTCCAGCAGCGGGCAGCAGGTCGCCGGGCACTGGTTCAACGCCAACCGGCTCGACTTCCGCCCCGAGCAGTACTGGAAGGAAGGCTCCACCGTCACCCTGAAGCTCAACCTCGACGGCGTCGAGGGCGCGAGCGGCGTGTACGGCGTGCAGCAGAAGACGGTCACCTTCAAGATCGGCCGCAACCAGGTCTCGTACGTCGACGCGAAGACCAAGCAGATGAAGATCACCCAGAACGGCAAGGTCGTCAAGACCATCCCGATCTCCGCCGGTGCGCCCGACCACACCACCTACCAGGGGCAGATGGTGATCTCCGAGAAGTTCACCCAGACCCGGATGAACGGTGCGACAGTCGGCTTCAAGGACTCGGACGGCAAGGGCGAGTACGACATCAAGGACGTGCCGCACGCCATGCGCCTGACCACGTCGGGCACCTTCATCCACGGCAACTACTGGGGTGCGCCCTCCGTCTTCGGCAGCGTCAACACCAGCCACGGCTGTGTGGGCCTCCAGGACAAGAAGGGCGCGAACGACCCCAACACCCCGGCCGCGTGGTTCTACGAGCACTCGATGATCGGCGACGTCGTGGTCGTCAGCAACACCGGTGACAGGACCGTGTCGCCCGACAACGGCCTCAACGGCTGGAACATGAGCTGGTCCCAGTGGACGGCGGGCTCCGCGGCCTGACGCCGAACGGCCCTGCCGGCACCACCACTTCACCGAGGCGCCC
>NZ_LMWH01000205.1 GCF_001507435.1 Streptomyces sp. NRRL F-5122 | reverse complement strand
CGCCCCGGATCTCCCGGCAGCGGGGCGGCGGCCGGGGCAGCGCGGTCTTCTCATCGTTCTCTTATGTCCGGCTTATGGGTTCATCAGGGTGCGTCCCTAGCTTGCGGCCATGTTCTTCACCTACCTGAGGCGCGAACTGCGCCGCCGCAGAAAGGCGGCCCTCGTCGTCGCCTCCGGGCTTGCGCTGGGCATCGCTCTGGTCATCGTGGTCAACTCCGTGTCCTCCGGCATGGGGAAGGCGCAGGACAAGGTCCTGCAGTCGCTGTACGGTCTCGGCACCGACATGACCGTGACGAAGGCGGCGGCTGCCCCGTCGAGCGGCTCGCAGGGGCCGCGCTTCAACTTCGACGCACGCAACAACGGCTCCAGCGACACGCAGAGCAGCGACCGCGTCATGGTCCAGGGATTCCAGACCCTGGCCGACAGCACGGTCTCCAAGGTCGGCTCCCAGAGCGGGGTCTCGGACGCGGTGGGCGGACTGAGCCTGCGCGTCATCAAGATCAGCGGCCAGTTCACCCAGGGCCAGTTCAAGCAGTTCCAGAACGGCGGTGGGCAGCGCGGCCGGGGCGGTGCCACCGGAGGGCCCCAGGGCCGCGTCGAGGGCGGCGGTGCCAACTTCGACGTCAACAACTACTCCCTCTACGGCACCGACGTCACCAAGCCCGCCCTGGGCCCGCTGACCTCGTCGAAGATCACCAGCGGCCGTACGTTCAAGACCTCCGAGACGGACGCCAAGGTCGTCGTCGCGGACTCGGCGTACGCCAAGGAGAAGAAGCTCAAGGTCGGAAGCACCGTCACCATCAAGGACGTCAAGTACCAGGTGATCGGCATCGCGACGGCCGACAGCGGTGACGCGGCGGCCAACCTCTACCTCCCGCTGAAGCAGGCCCAGACGCTCGCCGACTCCAAGGACAAGGTCACCACGATCTACGTCAAGGCGACCGACTCCCAGCAGATCGCGGCCGTCAAGAAGACGATCCAGACGAACATCTCCGGGACGACCGTCACCACCTCCTCGGACCTCGCCTCCACGGTCTCCGGCTCGTTGTCCACCGCCTCCAGCCTCGCCACGAGCGTGGGCAAGTGGCTCTCCATCGCGGTGCTCGTGGCCGCGTTCCTGGTCGCCGGTCTCCTCACCTCCTCCGCCGTCTCCCGCCGGGTGCGCGAGTTCGGCACGCTCAAGGCGCTGGGCTGGAAGTCGGGCCGGGTGACCCGGCAGGTGGTCGGCGAGGCCGTCGTCAACGGCCTGGTCGGCGGTGTCCTCGGTATCGCGCTCGGCCTCGCGGGCGCCTACGTCGTGAGCGCCATCAGCCCGACGCTGCAGGCCCAGCTCGGCGGTGGTGGTGGCGGGGGCGGCGGCTTCACCGGTGGCGGTGGTGGCGGCTTCGGTGGTGGAGGTGGTGGCGGCGGCTTCGGCGGCGGTCCCGGCCGTCAGACCGCCAAGAGCCTGGAAGTCGCCCTCACGGCGCCGGTCAGCGCCACCACCATCGTCCTCGCGGTCGCCCTGGCGGTGGCCGGCGGTCTGATCGCCGGTGCCTTCGGCGGCTGGCGCGCCTCACGGCTGCGCCCGGCGGACGCCCTGCGCCGCGTCGAGTAGCACCCGCCCCGCACACCTCGCGCGGCCCGGAGCCCGCCCGTCACGGCAGGCCCCGGCCCCATCCCATCCCAGGAGTTGCAGCCATGTACGAACTCAGAGGCGTCACCAAGCGCTACACGCGGGGCAAGGAGACCATCCTCGCCCTGGACGGCGTCGACCTCGCCATCGGCGACGGCGACCGGCTGGTCATCCAGGGCCCCACCGGAGGCGGCAAGTCCACGCTGCTGCAGATGCTCGGCGGACTGGACAAGCCGTCCGCCGGCAGTGTCGAACTCGACGGCGTCGACCTCGCCAAGCTGTCCGAGGCCCGGCTCACCAAGGTGCGCAGCGAGAACATCGGCTTCGTCTTCCAGTCCTTCAACCTGATCCCGACGCTCACCGCCCAGGAGAACGTGGAGACCGCCCTCGTGCCGCTCGGGGTGAAGGCCAAGGAGCGGCGCGAACGGGCTGCCGAGGCGCTGCGGTCCGTCGGTCTCGGCGAGCGGCTCGGACACCTGCCGGGCGAGATGTCGGGCGGTCAGCAGCAGCGCGTGGCCATCGCCCGCGCGCTGGTGAAGCAGCCGAAGGTGCTGCTCGCCGACGAACCCACGGGAAACCTCGACGAGTCGATGCGCGACGAGATCATGGACGTGCTCGAGCGCATGTGGAAGGAGCACGGGCTGACGTTCATCATGGTCACCCACGACTCCTCCATCGCGAAGAAGGCCCCGCGCCTCGTGACCATCCGCAAGGGGCGGATCACGGTCAAGGAGAACGCCGCACGGTAGACCGCACGGGCCCCAATGCGTCGTATCCCACGGATCCGAGGCACCGATCGACCCCCCGGCGCATTGCGTGCCCCGGGGGGTCGACGTCCAGAGGGGCGGGGCCGGTACCGCGGGTCAGTGGCCGGGCGCGGTCGTGGCCGCCCGGGTCGCGTCCGTCCCCCAGCTCGCCAGCAGCCGCAGCGCCTCCGCCGACGCAGATCCGGGCTCGGCGTGATACGTCACCATCGACAGCTCACCGTCGCTCGGCGGCCGGAACGACTCGAACTGCAACTCGAGATCGCCCACCAGCGGGTGCCTCAGCTGTTTGAGCCCGTGGCTCTTCTCCTTGACGTCGTGCGTCGCCCACAGCCGCCGGAACTCCTCGCTCTTCACCGACAGCTCCCCGACGAGCGCCGACAGCCGCGGATCGTCGGGATAGCACCCCGCCTCGTACCGCAGCTGGCACACGATGTCGATCGCCTTCTGCTCCCAGCCCACGAACAGGTCGTGGTACTCCGGCTGAAGGAAGACCATGCGCGCCCAGTTCCGTTCCTGCTGGGGCAGCCGGGACCAGTCCCCGAAGACCGCCGCGGCCATCCGGTTCCATGCCAGGACCTCCGAGCGGCGCCCGACGATGTAGGCGGGGACACCGTCGAAGGTGTCCAGCAGCTGACGCAGCGAGGAGCGCACCTGCTGCGACCGTGCCGAGGGCTTCTTCTTGTGCGCCTTGGGCTTGGCGAGGTGCGTCAGATGCGCGTGCTCCGCGTCGCTCAGCCGCAGTGCGCGGGCGATGGCGTCGAGCACCTCCGCCGACACGTTCCGTCCGTTGCCCTGCTCCAGACGCGTGTAGTACGCCACCGAGACCCCGGCCAGCTGCGCCAGCTCCTCGCGCCGCAGCCCCGGCACCCGCCGGTGCCGGCCGAAGTCCGGCAGGCCCACGTCCTCGGGCTTGAGCCGGGCCCGCCGGGTGCGCAGGAACTCGCTGAGCTCCGCACGCCGGTCCAGGGCCTGTCCGGCCCCCGCGGTGGGCCCCTGCACGGAGCCGGGCGTCACGTCCATACGTCCAGTATTCCTGGTCGTACGCCCATGAGCCTGACCCCCTCGGTGGTACGAACGGCCGACGTACACAAAGCCGTGGCCTGGGTGGAGCCGGTGCCCTCCGGCAGGCTGGACGCCGTGCCCGGTGGAAGGCAGCCGGGCACGCGACCCTCAAGGAGAAATCCGGCATGACCACCGTTGCTGCGTACGCCGCGCCCGCCGCCAAGGCCCCGCTCGAGCGCACCACGATCGAGCGCCGCGAGGTCGGCGAGTTCGACGTACTGATCGACATCAAGTTCGCCGGCATCTGCCACTCGGACATCCACCAGGCCCGTGAGGGCTGGGGCGACGCGATCTTCCCGATGGTTCCGGGGCACGAGATCGCTGGCATCGTCTCCGCGGTCGGTTCCGGCGTGACCAAGTTCAAGGTCGGGGACCGGGTGGGCGTCGGCTGCATGGTCGACTCCTGCCGCGAGTGCGAGAACTGCCGGGCCGGCCTCGAGCAGTACTGCCTGAAGGGCAATGTCGGCACGTACAACGCCCTCGACAAGAACGGCGAGCCCACCTACGGCGGCTACTCCGAGAAGATCGTCGTCGACGAGAACTTCACCGTGCGCATCCCCGACGGTCTCTCCCTCGACGTGGCCGCCCCGCTGCTGTGCGCCGGGATCACCACGTACTCGCCGCTCCGGCACTGGAACGCGGGCCCCGGCAGGAAGGTCGCCGTCCTCGGCATGGGCGGCCTGGGGCACATGGCCGTCAAGATCGCCCACGCCATGGGCGCCGAGGTGACCGTGCTCTCCCAGTCCCTGCGCAAGAAGGACGACGGGCTGAAGCTGGGTGCCGACCACTACCACGCCACCAGCGACCCGACGACCTTCGAGCAGCTGCGCGGCTCGTTCGACCTGATCGTCTCGACCGTGTCGGCGCCGCTGGACTTCGGCGCCTTCCTCTCGCTGCTGAAGCCGGACGGCGCGCTGGTGAACGTGGGTGCGCCCGAGGAGCCGATCTCGTTCAACCTGTTCTCGCTGATCTCGGGCCGCAAGACCCTCGCCGGCTCCGCCATCGGTGGCATCCGCGAGACCCAGGAGATGCTGGACTTCTGCGCCGAGCACGGCATCGGCGCCGAGATCGAGCTGATCGGCGCGTCCGAGATCAACGACGCGTACGAGCGGGTACTGAGCAGCGATGTCCGGTACCGGTTCGTGATCGACACGGCCACCATCTGAGGAATCGGTGATCACGGCGTGAGGCGGCCCCGCGGCCGCCTCACGCCGTACAGCCGTGTCCCGCACCTCATGTCATGGGCTTGCCCCTCCGGTCTCCGACGGCCCGGGTCTCGGTCGCGGGTAGGAGCGGGACGGGACCAGAGACCGATGTTTTCGGCCGTGCGGCCGCCTAGCGTGAGAAGTGGTCCTGGCACCGAGGGGGAAGGAGGCCCGACCATGGCAGTCGAACTCAACCACACGATCGTCGCCGCCCACGACAAGACGGCATCCGCACGGTTCCTCGCGGATCTGCTGGGTCTGCAGGTGGAACCGCAGTACGGCCCGTTCATGCCGGTGCAGATGCCGAACGGCGTGACGCTGGACTTCATGGACTCCGACGATTCGATCACTCCGCAGCACTATGCGTTCCTGGTCTCCGAGGACGACTTCGACGCGATCTTCGGCCGGGTCCGGGACGCGGGCCTGACGTACTGGGCGGACCCGCACCACAACCGTCCCGGAGAGATCAACCACAACGACGGCGGCCGCGGGGCGTACTTCGACGACCCGAACGGACACAACCTGGAGATCCTCACCAGGCCGTACGGGAGCGGCGAGGACTGATTCCCGACCGCGGTCCCGGCCCGGCAGCCGTGCGACCGCGGGGCGCACCGGACAACCCTCGGAGCGGATGTCCGCGAGCGCGAGTGCGACGCCGGCCCCGCCCGGTGCGGAGTGACCTCGCGGGCGTCGTCGATCGGGCCTGTCGTCGATCAGGCCTGTCGGCACTCGGGAGTGTCCCCCGACGTCTCCATGAACTCCCGTGCGGAGAGCGGAAGTTGCCGCCACGCGGAGTTCGGGCAGGCCACCGTGGGTGGCGGGCGGTCCGCGGTGACGTACGGGCCGCCGTACCCCGACCGGTGCAACGGGGACCCGGCGCCGACACGGGCCGCCATGGCTCGCTGCCCGGAGCCGCCGTACCGGGGGAGCCCCCCCGTGCCGCGGAGGCCGTCACCCGGGTGGCGGGCGGTGCGAGGGCGACACGCCCGACCTTCCGGAAGCCACCCGCATGGGCGACCGCGGACCCCGGGAGCGGCCCGGGCCAGGGAAACCGTGTGGCGTGCGCGTCCGCGCCCCTCGACCGGCGTGTCCCTCGCCGGGTGCCCATCGGATTGCGGTCGGGGCGGCGCCAACTTAGCTTCAGGGCGTCGGACTTCTCCCGACAAAGCCAACATAGATTCGTATGTCGGCTTCCCCCATGATGCCGCGAATGGAGCATTCATGTCGGTGATGACCGGAATCCAGCCCATGCAGCAGACCGGCTCGCAGCAGCAGATCGCGCAGATCGTCCAACAGTCGATCCAGCAGGCCTGTCAGCAGGCGAGCCAGCAGATCGCCCAGCGCATGCAGCAGCAGCTGCAGCAGATTCAGCAGGTTCAGCAGCAGCTCCAGCAGCAGGGCATGGCCCAGCAGGCACACCCCTACCTCGCTCTTGCGCTGCACCACACGCTGCACGCGGGCATCCGGCAGGCCGTGGAGCAGTCCGTGCAGCAGGCGCTGCCCACCGCCATCGTGACCCTGCTGCAGCAGAGCCAGCAGGGCATGCAGCAGTGGGGCGGCCAGCAGTCGGGCGGCCAGCAGTCGTTCGGCCAGTCGTTCCCGCAGCACCAGCAGCCCGGCTTCGGTTACGGCCAGATGGGTCAGCCCTTCGGTATCGGCTGACCCCTGGCGGCGCGCGATGCGGTGTGCCACGGGACCGGTTCCCGGGCACACCGCATCACCGTGGAAGCGCGAGCCGCCCGTCGCCGGATCAGGAGCAAGGACGACATTTCCGTGGTGAAGGTGGACGTGATGGTCAAGGAAAAGCCCGGACACAGCCGCGAGGGCGGGTCCGAGGGCGCAGGGGCGGGCGGGCCGGGGCCCGAGGGGAAGGACGCGGCGCCGCGCAAGAAGGGCGCGCCGTCACCGATCGCGGTGCATCCGCGCCGGGAGCGGTACATGGTGACGCCGCTGCCGCAGCATCTGCTCCCACCGGGAGTGCCCGAACTGGGCATGGACGCGGTGTGCGACCGGCTGGAGCGGATGCCCGAGGTGAGGGTGATCCGCAGACTCCGGCCCGCGGAGAGGCTGCAGTCGGCCGGGGTGCACCCCTCCTGCCCGGAGATCGCGGTCGTCGAGGCGGCCGAGGCGCAGGTGCCGGCGATGCGGTCGCTGCATGTGCACATCGAACCGGACCTGCCGCTGGCCGGGACCGGACTCGCCGCCATGCCCACCGCGGGGACCCTGCCGCTGCGTGATCCGGGGCTGGTCCTGTCCCTGGGACGCCCTGTGGAGATCACGCTGCGCGTCTGCGGCCCGGACGGCGAACCGCTCTCCGGCGCCGCGGTGTTCCTGATCGGGGCGACCTGGCCGGGCCAGGGCATCACCGGGGCCGACGGCACGGCCACCGTGACGCTGGCGACGGACACCGTCGAGTCCGTTCGGTCGCTGTACGTCCGGCCCGTGGGCGGTTACAACGACCGCTGGATCCACCGCCCCGACCTGTCGGAGACCCAGGAGAACCTGGTCATGCTGACGCCGCTGGCCAAGGCGTACCCGGAGCTCGAGGAGCGGCAGCAGTACGGCTGGGGCCAGCAGGCCATGCGCCTGGACCGGCTGCCTCCCACCTTCCGCGCCTTCGGCGTCAGGATCGCGGTCATCGGGTCGGGCGTCAGCGCCGACCATCCCGACCTGAAGCAGCGGGTGCGTTCCGGAGTCGATCTCGTGCACGGTACGGCCGACGGCTGGGCCCACGACGTGATGGGCAGCGGCACGCACGCCGCGGGCGTCATCGCCGGGGCCGACACCGGCAAGGGTGTCATCGGCATCGCCGTCGACGCCGAGATCGAGGTGTGCGAGGTGATGCCCGGCGGGCACTTCAGCGACCTGATCGCCGCCCTGGACCACTGCATCGATCGTGAAGTGGACATCGCCAACATCGCCGTGGCGACGCCATACCCCTCGTCACTGGTCTCCCACAAGCTGGCCGACGCCAACGCGGCGGGGATCGCCTGCGTCGCCCCCGCGGGCGACACGGGCGGCCCGGTCGCCTTCCCCGGCTCGCTGCCCACCGTGTTCGCGGTGGGTGCGCTGGGGGTCTACGGCTCGTTCCCCCCGGACACCTCCCAAGCGACCCACACGGGGCCGCCGTTGACACCGGAAGGACTGTTCGCCGCGCCGTTCAGCGGCTACGGCCCCGGGGTCGACGCCGCCGCCCCGGGCGTCGCGGTCCTGTCGTGCGCGCCGGGCGGCGGATACGCGTCCCTCGACGGCACCGGCACTGCCTCGGCCCATGTCGCGGGTCTCGCTGCCCTTGTCCTCGCCCACCACGAGGACTTCCACGGCCAGCTGCTGCCGCGTGGTCCCGGGCGGGTGCAGCACCTGTTCCAGATCATCGCCACGAGCTGCCGCGCTCTGGCCGCCCCCGGCACGATGGAGGCGGCGCGCGTCGGACGCGGTCTGCCCGACGCCCTCGTCGCCCTCGGGCTGGCCCCAGGTGTACAGCTCGCTCCGGCTCTGTCGCCGTTCGTCCCGTCCCTGGCCGGTTGACGGCCCGCGGGACGGGCGCGGACACACGGAACGGCACCCGCTCGTGCGGCGGGTGCCGTTCCGTGTGTCCGACCGTGTCCTCCCGTGTGCCACCGCGGTGCCGGCAGGTCGGGTCCTCGTGTCAGCCGCCGGGCGACTGCTCCTTGCCGGGTGCCGCATGCCTGGGGCGGTATTTGCACGACACCTGGCCGACCAGCTCCCGGAAGCAGACCAGCGCGGTGACCGGCGGGATTCCCACGATCACCATCGCCAGCAGGCTGTGTTCCGAGTTGCCGATGCACAGCGCAACGGCCGTGGCGGAGGCGACGAGGACGACCACCCACGACCGCCGGGCGGTCCGGTGCTGGAAGGCGGCCCGCAGGACGGAGAGGGCCGCCACGAACCACGGCCCGTACACCGTCAGCGGCCACCACTGCGCCAGAGGCTCGGGAAGCACCGTCGAGGCGATGGCGCGCAGCTGGGCGTAGGAGTAGGCGATGGACCAGCCGAGCATGGCCACCGCGCAGGCGGCGATGGTGGCGACCAGGATCGTGGCAGGGGTGACTTTCTGGCCGCTGTCGAGGATGTGTGCACCCGGCCGGGGGCGCCGACGGTCGATCCGGTGGCGGTGCTGCCCGTCCATCGAGGGCGGAGCGGGGTCCACTCCGGTCGCCGTGGACAGCATCTGGGCCAGTTCCTCGTCCGGATCCCAGCCGCTCGGTGCCATGTCGGGGGCGGGTGAGCCCCAGGCGTGATGCACCTCCAGGGGATCGACGGTGTAAGGATGACGCCCCGGTGGGTCGTAATCCGTTCTCAGGTCGAACTGAATGTCGTAGAGGCCTGGCTCGCCTTGAAGCCTGTCCATTCTCAGCTCCTCCGCGCCCTCGTCAGGACGCTCCGTCCATGGCGCGCAGGTATTCGCTTTCCATGTCGCCGATCTCCTTGAGGAAGTCTTCAAGAAGGTCCGAGCAGCCCCTGGCGAGTGCCTCACCGCCCGTCGGATCCTGCCAAGCGGCTCCACGTCCGACAGAGATCTGATCTTCCGGTTCGTTCCAAGTCACGATCACCTAACGAGCGCCATACGGAGGAAGCTATCCGGCATTCGGGGGAATCTATCGCTGAAGAATCGTTCCTGCGGTGTGATGACCGTACCCTGCCGACGAAATTCAGAAAATGCGTGCAATCACCTTTCGGTGAATAGCATTTCACTCTCCGCGAGGGTCCCTGGTGAGCTCGGTCCGAGGGACGAACCTGGGACGGGAGTCGCGTGCGCCGAGGCCCGGGCACGCGACGCGCGGGCCGCCGCGGGAGCCGGCGGGACTCCTGGGCGTGGCTTTCGACGGCGCTTTTCGGCCATGGTTGAGTGTCGGTGGGCGCCGTCCTGCTGCCGGCTTCGCCCTGACCGCCGGGTCGGCCGACAGGAGGGCATGGGCTCAGTGCACCGTGGACATCCCACCTTATCGCCCACGAGGGTTGCCCGGCACCGCAGTTGACCGCCCTCAGAGCCGGCTGTACTTCTCGATGTCCTCGGTGAACTCCTCGATCGCCCGCGCGGTGAGAGTCGGCCGTGTGTCGGCGATGGCGGTCAAGTAGTCCTCGGTGGTGGCCGGTTCGCCCTGCCGATGTGTCACTTCGCGTTCGAAGGCCGCCTGGGCCCCCTTGCGCGCGGCGAACTCGATGTCGGCCGGGGTGAACAGCTCGCTGGCCTCCACCAGTCGCGAGAGGTCCACGGAGTCGATGGCGGCCCTGAGGTAGCGGACCCAGATGGCGGCGCGAGCCGTGGGGTCCGGCGGCCCGATCGGGATGACGTAGTCGAACCGGCCCGGCCGCAGGAACGCCGGGTCCAGAGAACGCACCGAGTTGGTGGCGCAGACCAGCAACCGGGCATCGTGCTCACGGAAGTTGGGGATGAGTTTGAGCAGCTCGTTGGTCACCCCGTGGCCGGGGTCGACCGCCCGCCCCGACCGCACGCCCGCGATCTCCTCGACCTCGTCGATGAAGAGCAGGACCGAGTCCAGTTCGACCAGGTCGGCGAAGACCTCCCGCAGTGCCGCGGCCAGCCCCTCGCTCGTGTCGGCCGCGAGCCGGGACGGGAAGAGCTCCACGAACGGCCAGGTGACCCGTGAGGCCACGGCCTTGGCGAAGCTGGTCTTCCCGGTGCCCGGCGGCCCGAACAGGATGACCGCCTTCGGCGGGACGACACCGTAGCGGTCGGCCAGCGCGGGCTCCGTCAGCGGGAGCACGATCCGCCGCTCGACGACCTGCTTCTCCCGCTCCATCCCGGCCATCCGGTTCCACAGGCCCTCGGCCAGCATGCGGCCGCCCAGCGCCCGGAGCACGTCGGTGTCGGCAGACTCCCGTGGTTCGAGCTTCTCGTAGTAGGTCAGATCGTCGCGGGACAGGAAGCCGGAGTGGTCGAGCGCCTTCGTCCCGGCGGCGTCGGCGGGCAGCAGGGCGCTGATGCGGCGCACGCCGCGCGCCCGCAGCCGTCGTTCCAGTTCGGCCAGGAGGGCGCTGCCGATCCCGCGCTCGCGCCACCGGGCGGCGAGCGCGACCAGCAGGATCCAGGCGCGTTTGCCGTGCGCCTGCGCCACGGCCATGCCGACCAGTTCGTCACCGACGACCGCGACCACCGCGGTCTGACCGCTCTCGACCGCGGCCATCACCTCGGAGACCGGGAAGGCGGGCCGCTCGTCGGCCGGCCGGCTCTGGTCCCAGATCTGGATCGCCTGGTCGAGATCGTCATCGTGGTAGTCGCGCAGATGCCATGCGGACATCGCCACCACCTCGCAGGTGCGGGGTGTTCCATTGTCACCCGGTGCCCCGCCTGCCGCCGCACGGAGCAGTACGGTCCCGGGAGGAAGGCGCGCTCCGCGGCTACCGGGTGCGGTTCAGCTCTGGGCGGTGGGCCGTACGACGATTTCGTTCACGTCGACGGTGGGGGGCTGTTCGACGGCGAACGCGATGGCCCGGGCGATCGCGTCGGGCGGGATCGCGATGCGGTCGCGCATCGCCGTGATCTCCGCCCTGACCTGGCTGTTGGTCGACGCCTCGGCGAAGTCGGTGGCCGTCATACCGGGTGACACGGTGGTCACCCGCAGGCAGTCGCCCGCTTCCTGGCGCAGCCCCTCGCAGATGGCCCGGACCGCCAGCTTGGTACCGGCGTAGACCGCCATGTTCGGCACGACGCGGAACGCGGCCGTGGACGCGGTGGCCACGAAATGGCCCGAGCCCTGCGCACGGAAGACCGGAAGGGCGGCGCCGATTCCGTGCAGCAGGCCCTTCACGTTGACGTCCACCATCCGGTCCCACTCGTCGACGCGCAGATCGTCCAGCGGTGAGATCGTGCCGACCCCGGCATTGCTCACGAGCACGTCGAGCCGGCCGAAGCGGTCACCGGCCAGCGCCACCAGGGCCCGCAGATCGTTCCGCCGGGTCACATCGGTGCGCAGCCGAACAGCCTCGCCACCCGCCTTCTTGATCCGGGTCACCACCGCCTCCAGGCGCTCGGAGCGGCGAGCACCCAGCACAAGTCGCGCGCCGCGTTCCGCGAGCAGCAGCGCGGTCGCCTCGCCGATGCCGCTGCCGGCTCCCGTGATCGCCACCACTTTGTCCCTGATTCCGTGCATGAAGCAGTCCTCTCCCGTCGTCGGTGGCACGGCCGTGTACCGAGTGGCGGCGGCTTCCCGCGCGGGGGGCCCGGGAGCCGTCGCGCACCGGGCGGCCGTGGGCCGGTGCGAGCGTGCGAGGCCGTCGGCGGCGCCGCGGCCGGTGCTCGCACATCAGTCTCCGACCAGGCTTAGCCTGGTATCCAGAACCTACTTATTCTGGAACCAGAGGTGCCAGCCGTCATGCCCACGCAGCCGGACCGACGAAGTGACCTGGGCGCGTTCCTGCGCAGCAGAAGGGAGCGCCTCACCCCTGACGAGGTCGGCCTGCCCCGCACCGGCCGCCGGCGGACTCCGGGACTGCGCCGTGAGGAGCTGGCGCTGCTGGCCGGGATCAGTGCCACCTGGTACACGTACCTGGAGCAGGGGCGGGAGATCCGCGCCTCCGAGCAGGTGCTGACCGCCCTTGCCAGGGTGCTCCGGCTCGACAGGCACGAGCAGGAGCATCTCTTCCGGCTGGCCGGTCACCCGCCCGCGGCCGAAGCGGAGGAGCAGGAGCCGCTCGCCGACGAGGTGGCGGCCGTGCCCCTGCTGCTCCAGCCGAACCCGGCGTACATCATCGACGGCACCTACGACGTGCTCAGCCACAACCGGGCGGCCGAGGAACTGTTCCCGAAGCTCGTCACCGGGGCCGACCTGCCGGCCAACCTCGTCCGCTGGGTGTTCCTCGAGCCGGTGGCCCGGGACGTCCTGGTCGACTGGGAACCCGAGGCACGCGGCCTGCTCGCCCGGCTCCGGACACAGGCGGCGCGTCATCCCGCCGACCCGCGCTACGCCCGGCTGATCGACGAGCTGAACGCGAACAGCCCGCAGGCGCGGGCCTGGTGGCCCCAGTACGAGGTGCAGCCCCGGCACAGCGGACGCAAACGCCTGCGGCACCCGGGACGCGGAGCGATCGAGTACGCGTACACCGCGTTCCACCTGGCGGAGCGGCCGGAACTGACCCTGGTGATCTACAACGACGACGGAGGGACGGCCGGCGCGAGCGCCTGAACCGAACCGACCGCGGTACGGCTGCGCTTCGCGTGAGGCCGGGACGATGCCGAAGTGCGGTCTCTGCCTTGGGGACATGGAGGGGAACGACGTCCGGCTGCGACACCCGGAAGACCTTGCTCCCGGCGGTGTGTCCCGGCCTGGTCTGAGCGCCATGGGCGACAGTGACTTCACCGGCCTGCGCGGTGCGGAGTTCGAGCGCGCGGACATGACGGGGGCGCGGTTCACCACGGTGAGCCTGGACGCGGCGACGTTCCGGGCATGCGAGTTCAACGGGGTCGTCATGCGCGGCGTCGAGATGGTCAACACCACCATCGACGGCGAGATCCAGAATCTCGTCGTCAACGGAGTCGACGTCGCACCGCTGGTGGAGGCCGAGCTGGACCGTCGGCACCCCGACCGCCGCAAGTTCCGGCCGACCACCCCCGAGGGGTTCCGGGAGGCCTGGTACCTCGACGAACGGCTGTGGGAGTCGACCGTCGCGCGGGCACGCCGACTGCCCGAGGAACTGCTGCACGAGTCGGTCGACGGCAAGTGGTCGTTCATCCAGACCCTGCGCCACCTGGCGTTCGCAACCGAGTCGTGGGTCGGCCGCTGCATCCTGGGCGAACCCGGCCCCTGGCACCCGCTGTCCCTGCCGTGGGACCAGATGAGTCCGCGGCCGGGAGTGCCGCACGACCGTGACGCGCGCCCGCCGCTCGAAGAGGCGCTCGCCCTGCGGCGGGAGGCGATGGCCATGATGCGACGCATGGTCGACGGTCTGACCGACGAGCGGCTCGACAGCCGCACCGAGCCGCTCGTGGGCCCCGGCTGGCCCGACGAGGGCGAGACCTTCCCGCTCCGCGAATGCCTGCTGGTCGTCCTCAACGAGGAGTGGTGGCACCGCATGTATGCCGAGCGCGACCTGGCGGTCCTGGAGGAACAGGGCTGACGTCGTGGACCTCGTGGTCGCGGGGCTCGTGTGCCGCGTACCGAATGTCTGTGGGCACGGCTTGGCCCGATTCATCGAGCCGAGTGGCACCACCCCTTCTCCGCGGCTGCCGAGCGGCCCTCGTATCGCCGCACTCACTGCCCGGAGTTACGGACGGAGGGTTTTCTTCACGATCACGGCATCAGCCGCCGGGAGGCCGCGGGCAGCGCGGCCGCATGCGATTGCGCGGATTCCGGCCCAGCCCCGCGGTGGTCGTCTCAAGTCATGTTGACCTGCGAAGACGGCTGAGCGAATTGTTCCGTCCGAGTGGATGTGCGAGACGGTCATCGCTGACTAGAGTCGTCCCGTCACAACTGGTTGTGGGGACAGCCAGAGCGCCTTGGGGAGGGCCTGCAGCACATGAGTCGTCGTTCTGGTGGCGTGGTCGGCGTCTGGGCCGAGATGCAGAGGCAGCAGCAGCGTCAGATCGAAGCAGAAGCCCGACGACGGAGACAAGAAGCGCAGCAAGCACGCGCCTGTCAACGGCGGGCTGCGCAGAGTCACCGCGAGTACAGGCAGGCAGAGGCGCTGCGTCGCACCGCGGAATTGGACGCGCAGGTCTCGTCGCTGCAAGGCCTTCTCGCCTCGGGTTGTCAGGCACCGGCTTTCAGGGCTTCCGCTCTCATGCGATCCGAAGAGATCCAGCCCTTCGCCCCAGGACCTTTGGCGCAGCCCGTACCCATGCCGAACTTCGATCATTACCGAACGCAGAGCGGGTGGACCGCCGGCCGCCGGGCTCAGGCGCAGGCCGAGGCCCAGGCGCGTTTCGAGCGGGACTGGCAGGCGGCCCAGGCCGCGGAGGCCCAGCGGCAGCAACAACTGGCGTCGTACCACCGGGAGTACCAGCAGTGGGCCGATTCCCAGCTGGCCGACCTGCGGCGGCACAACGCCGGCGTCGTGGATCTGACCGAAGGAGTCGGCCGCCGCGATCCCGATTCCGTGGTCGAGTACTTCTCCGCCGCTCTCTACGCCTCGACCGCGTGGCCGGAGGGCTTCCCACGCCAGGTGGCAGCGGCCTATGACTCGGCAGCCGGACAGTTGGTGCTGGATTGGGAGCTGCCCGCCTACAGCGTCGTCCCGGAGGCCAAGTCTGTCCGGTACATGCCCGGGGTCGACCAGGACAAGGAGACTCCACGTCCGGCAGGCCAACGTCGGGCCCTTTATCGGGAGGTTCTGGCACAGTGCATGCTGCTGGTCCTGCATGAACTCTTCGCGGCGGACGAGCACGGCGCGCTCGAGTCGGTGACCTTGAACGGATTCGTCGACGGGCATGACCCCACGACGGGCCGACCTGGACGTATGTGTCTGGCAACCGTCATGGCCAGCCACTCGACGTTCCGTGATCTCCACCTGGCCCAGGTGGACGCGGGAAGCTGCCTGGCCGACGCACTGCGTGGGCAGCTCTCGGCCCGCCCCGACCAACTCTCGGCGGTGCGGCCCAGTCGCCGGCCGCAGGACGTCGGGAACCGTGTGGTCACGCATGGCAGCGATGACGACCCAGACCTGTACGAGATGGATCCGATCGCCTTCGAGAACCTCGTTGCCGATCTCTTCCGAGCCATGGGGATGCAGGCCGTCACCACCCAACGCTCGAACGACGGCGGGGTGGACGTCGACGCACTGGATCCGGCACCGATCCGAGGCGGCAAGATCGTCGTGCAGGTGAAGCGCTACCGCAACACGGTGCCGCCCACCGCTGTACGCGACTTGTACGGAACCGTGCAGGACGCCGGGGCCAACAAGGGTGTCCTCGTGACGACGTCGAGGTTCGGCCCCGGCTCCCACAGCTTCGCGGGCGGAAAGCCACTGGAACTGATCTCGGGTACCGAACTCGTCGACCTGCTCCATCGGCATGGACTCCGCGGGCGCCTGGGTGACGGCGCCGGTCGAGGTGCGACACCGGCCACCCCGTCGGTTCCGGACACTCGACTGCCCGACGACTACAACGTCCTGGGCATGTCGTGGACCGGAAGTGTCGCCTTGGACGTGGGTGCCCTCGTCTGCCGAGGCAGTCGAGTCCTCAGTGACGATCACTTCGTATTCTTCAACAACCCACAGACACCGGATGGCTCCGTGCGGGCTCTTCCCGCCATCGCGCCCGACAAGGCCGCGATCTGCGTCTCCTTCGACGGCTTGCCTGACGAGGCGGACCGGTTCGTACTCGTGGCCGCCATCGACCCTGAGATCAATCCCGCCGCCGATCTCTCCGGCTTCACGGACGCCTGCATCCGTCTGCTCGACCCGACGACGGCGGAGCTGGGACGTCTGGAAGTCTCCGACGGTCGCCCGCGCGAAACCGCCTTGGTGCTCGGCTCGTTCCGCCGCAGACCGAGTGGCGACTGGGACTTCGTCCTGGGCGGCAAGGGCTACACGGGCGGCCTGGAGGAACTCGTTCAGGATTTCGGTATCGACGTCGATTAGATCGAGGACCCGGGGTCGTGATGCCGCTGCGCCGAACGACGTGGCCGTGGCATCAAGCCCGCAGACCCTTGAGCCCGTCGTACGCGGCCATCACAAGTTCCAGCCCCCGGTTGTCGTCCGCGGGTTCGCGCATCTGATTGGTCACGTACGCCATCGCCATACGGGCCTCGGGATCGATCATGACGAGCGAACCGCCCCAACCGCCCCAACCGAAGGTGTTGCCGAACAGCCCGTAGCCCAGCCCGTAACGGACCGGCATGCCCAGGCGGCGGTCCTCGCCGCCGAACTGCTCCTGCCTCGCACGGTCACAGCCCGCCTGCGACAGCAGTCGCACCCCACGCGCCGTTCCCCCGCAGGCCATCACCGACTGCACGAGGGCGACCGAGCGGGCGTTGCCGAAGCCGCTCGCCGCCGGGATCTGCGCGCGACGCCAGGCCACGCTGTTCCCGTCACGGACCCGTACGGCGGTGCCGGTGGCGGGGGACGCGCTGCGGCCGGGCGCGCTCGCGGTGTAGTCCTCGTCGTGCGACGACGGCGGGACGGCGAGCGCCACCCGGTGGTCGTGCCCGGCCGGCAGTCCGATGTGGAAGTCGGCGCCCAGCGGCCGGGCCACCTCCTCCGCGAAGAATTCGCCCAGGCTCCGGCCGGTGATCCGGCGTACGACCTCGCCCACGAGAAACCCCTGGGTCAGCGAGTGGTATCCGGCCGCGCTTCCCGGTTCCCATTGCGGAGCCGACGCCGCCAGCCGTGCGGTGGCGGCAGGCCAGTCGTAGAGCTCCTCGATCGGCCCTGCCCAGTCGGGCAGGCCCGCGGTGTGCGCAAGCAGATGCCGTACCAGCACCTTGTCCTTGCCCGCCGTGGCGAACTCGGGCCAGTACCGGGCGACCGGTGCGGTCGGATCGAGGTCGCCACGGTCGGCCAGGACCAGCGCGCACAATGCCGTCATCGTCTTGGTGACGGACCAGACGTTGGTGATCGTGTCCTGCTGCCACGGGATCGTACGGTCCGCGTCGGCGAATCCGCCCCAGACGTCCACCACCGACTCGCCGTCCACGAAGACCGCGACCGAGGCGCCCGCGTCTCCCTCGTCCAGCAACCCGGCCAGCGCATTCGGCACCGCGGTGAACAGATCGTCGTACGTGCCCCGGATATCGGCCATGTGCCGTATTAGCGCGTATCGGCCGGTCGGAGGCAATCGAATTTCCGGACCGGGAGGAGCGTTCCCATGCCGCCGTGGCCAGGTTGTGGGACCGGCAGCCGGGAACCACAACGTACCCACTTCGGGCACCGTCACGTTCCCCGACCGGGAACTCCCCTGCCGAGGTCCGACTCGTGTGCCCCTACGTCCGTCCGTAGGCCGCCGGCCGGCCGGTGAACGCGTCCAGGAGCACGCGGTCGCCGAGCGGTCGGTCCAGTTTCACCGTCAGCCTCTCGCTGAGCAGCTGGCCGGTGCAGGGACCGTTCTTCGTCCCGACGACGGACGCGGACAGCACCACGCTCCCGCCCGTCTCGAGCACGTCCACGGCAGGACCGTCGTCGCAGGCCCCGTGGGCGGCCGCAACGGTGACGGACCGGCCGTCCCTTGCCGTCCCGACCAGTTGCCGAAGTGCCTGCAACGTGGCGCTGGACCCCTCCGCGAACGGCTCGATCGGCGGCGTCGGAGGTTCCGAGGGACGGACGGCGGCACGCTTGAGCGGAGTGTCGTAGCCGTCCACGGTGAAGAGCCAGGCCGGAACGGTGGCCGGGCCGCGGCTGGTGGCCAAAGTCATCTCACCCAGCTTCGCCCCGGTCACGTGCAACTGCGGTCCCGTGCCGCCGCCGCGGGCCACCACCTCGTAGGTCTGCTGCGCCTCCATCAGCGGCAGTGTGAGCGAGCCCCCGCTCTGCCACCTCACCAGGCCGTTCTTCCGCGCCGCGGTGGGGAGTCGGCCGCGCAGGGCGAAGTTGCGGCTCTCATGGGCTTGCTTGTCGGCTTCGTCGTGGAAGGCGTCCTCGGGCAACTGGACCGCCTCTCCGATCGGGTAGTAGCCCTTGCGCCAAGCCCGGGCGGCCTCGGAACTCCCAGGCCTCGGCGACTTGACGAGCGCGGGCCTCCGCCACCGGGTTGTGGTGGGGGGTGCGGGGCTGAGCGCCACGACCGTTGTCGCAGGCGGTGGCGGCCCCGCCCGCTGCGGCAAGCAGGGTGAGGGCGAGGAGCAGTTGTGCGGTGCATGTGGGCATGGGTCCCCCTGGGTCCGACGGTGACGGGCACAGGCCTCGCGGCGTACCGCTCCTACGACGCACCGGGCTCGGGCTGCGTTCGACGCGACCCGCTCGGGCGCCCACTGCACGCGAGTGGGCGCACGCTTCAACCGACGTTGCCAGGTGGCTCGGTCGGGGTGCGCCGCGCGGACGCAACTCGACAGACGGGCGTGGTACAGCGCCCAGCTGAAGCCGTCATGAGCGATCTCGACCGCCAGGACGGCCTGCTGCCCCGCCTTCGTGCCCCGGCCGCAGCGCTACGTCATCCATGGGAACGACGGCTTGATCCAGGTCAGGCCAACTCGATCGTCGCGTCCGCCTGAGCTCAGGGGGTGCCACGCGCGGTGTTCGGTGACGGCCACCAGGCTGCGTCGGAGATCGAGTTCGCCGGTGAGCCGGTCAGCCGGGTGACGACGTCGGTGACCAGGGAGATCTCGCCCTTCTCGATCGCTTGGTACCACGAGATCCAGGTCTCGATCTGTTCCCCGCTCATGCCCTGCCGCCATCGCCGCGCGAAGGCTTCCTCGAGGGTCTCTGGTTCGAAGCGGTAGGGCCGGCCGGTGGCCGCGGCGATCCGGGTGACCGCTTCGTGGAGAGTCAGGGCCTCGGGCCCGGTGATCTCCAGGATCGCGCCGTCGTGCCGGGAACGGGGACCCTCGTCGAGGGCGACCGCGGTGATCACGTCCGCGATGTCCTCGTGGGTGGCGAAGGCGGCCCGGCCGGTGCTCGCGGGGCCGCTGACGACGAATTCCTCGTCGGCGAGTGCGGCCGGTGTCGATGTGTAGAAGCCCGCCCGGAGCACCGTGTGGCGGACCCCGGCTCCGGCCAGGAACTGTTCGGTCAGCCACTGGTCGCGGGCGTTCAGGTAGGTGGCGGTCGGCGAGGCGCCGACGAGGGACACATACAGGACGCGGTCCACGCCGACCGCGATCGCGGCCTCGACCGCGGTGGCGTGTTCCTCCAGCCGGCGTCCCGTGCGATGTCCGGAGACCAGGATGAGCGTCGACGCGCCCTCCAGCGCCTCGCGCATCGCGGTGACGTCGCCGTAGGCGGCGGGACCGCGTCGCTGGGCGCCGGGCAGGTCGGGCATGCGGTCGGGGCTGCGTCCGACGAGGAGTTGGGGGACGCCACGGTCGGCGAGCCGCGCTGCGATCCGGCTGCCCAGTGCCCCGGTCACTCCGGTGACCGCCACCGTGGCGTGATGCTTGTCGGACATGGATTTCCCTTGATCCGGGGCCGCTGTCGACCGGAGCGTCCTTCTTTCCGATCACATCCAGTGAAATGCGCGATCAAGGCTGTGAAGGACGACCACGCGGGCACTACGGGCCGGCGTTTGAGGCCATCTCATGTGGCTGGTCCGAACGCTGTCATGCGGAAGCCACCACCTCGCCGGCCATGACCTGGGGAGGGTTGGGGAGCAGCGACGCAAGGTTGTCCCGCACGAAGTCCGCAGCCCTCGAGACCGATTCGTCGGCACCGGCCTGGTCCTGGAAGACGCTGGTCGAGACCATCACTCCGTCCCCGGTATCGATCCAGTAGTAGGCCACGAAGCCGGAGACCTGGCGCATGAGCGGCACGAATCCCTCGTTCACGAGACGTGCGGCCTCGGCCGAATCGGTCACCCCTTCGTACCGCCGGACTGCTGCGTACATCGCCACGCTCCTCACGGCGTTCTGGGTTCGTCCTCTGCTGGGACGTCGTACCCCTGCGAGGGTCGTCTGGCTCATGAGGCATCTGGCAATCACCTGA
This sequence comes from Streptomyces sp. NRRL F-5122, assembly GCF_001507435.1. GTDB lineage: Bacteria > Actinomycetota > Actinomycetes > Streptomycetales > Streptomycetaceae > Streptomyces > Streptomyces lannensis. Next base: position 91,265 of record NZ_LMWH01000205.1, on the reverse strand, counting down.
AGGGCCGCCTTGGGCGATCCGAACGTCGGCCGTCGGCCCGGATACGCGGCCCTGGTGATCGTGGATTCCGTATGGACCGCACGGGTCCCGCGTTGCGGTTCTTCCATGGCGTCCAGCGTCAGGTTGGCCCGCTTCAGGGGGCCACTGATTTTCGACTCCGTTCCTTGCCGCGGAGAGCGCCTGGTGCGGCACCGTGCGGGCTGCGGGTGCCGGTGCGGTCCTCTTCAGGCACCCCGACGCACGACACCGGCTACTGGTCCCTGGCCTCCGGCGTAGGAGCGATACCCGTCGGGCACGACACATCCGTCCCGGCGGGCCTGTGCTGCCATGTGCCCCATGGGCCGGAGCCGGCTGTCGGGCGGAGCAGCCTGTTATCCGTGTAGGTGGGCAAGAAGCTCGTCTCCATGGGGATAGGAGTCTTCCTGGGGCAGCAGCCGGGCGGCGGAGTCCAGGTCCCCGCTGCTGACGAGGGCGTGGATCTCATGGGCGAGCGGGGTCACGTCGCGGATGGCGACCGTCCACTCGTCGGCGTAGCGGTGTGCGGCCTCTCCGGAGAGGCCGAGTTGCAGCGACCGGTACGGCAGGGGCTGGAGGCGCAGGTCCCGCTCGGGGTCCCACTGCACGCGAGTGGGCGCACGCTTCAACTGACGCTGCCAGGCGGCTCGGTCGGGATGCACCCCGCGGACATAGCTCGACAGACACGCGTGGCGCAGCGCCCAGTCGAAGCCGTCACGGCTGATCTCGACAGCGAGGACGGTTTCCTGCCCTGCCTTCGCGCCCCAGCCACAGCGGTACATCATCCACAGGAACGACGGCTTGATCCACGTCATCCTGTCCCGCTTCCAGGTGGCGGGGAATCGGCCCTCGCGGGCGGCGGGCAGGCCGATTTCCGGGGAGTAGGCCTGGTAGACGGTGATCGTGGATTCCGAGTGTGCCGCACGGATCCTGCGTTGCGGTTCTTCCATGGCGTCCAGCCTCGCGTTGGCCCGCTTCAGGGGGCCACTGATTTTCGACTCCGTTCGCTGCGGCGGAGAGCGCCTACTTGTCCCTGGCCACCGGCGTCGGAGCGATACCCGTCGGGCACGACACCCCCGTCCCGCCCAAGCCGCAGTACCCGCCCGGGTTCTTGTCCAGGTACTGCTGGTGGTATCCCTCCGCCGGATAGAACTGGCGGCCCTCCGCGGGGAGCAGTTCCGTGGTGATGCTGCCGTGGCCCGAGTAGGTGAGGACCTTCTGGTACGCCTCGCGGGACGCCCGGGCCGCGGTCGCCTGGGCGGGGGAGTGGGTGTGGATCGCCGAGCGGTACTGGGTGCCGACGTCGTTGCCCTGGCGGAAGCCCTGCGTGGGGTCGTGGGACTCCCAGAAGACCTGCAGCAGGCGCTCGTAGGAGATCTTCTCCGGGTCGTGGACCACACGGACCGCCTCGGTGTGGCCCGTCAGGCCCGAGCAGACCTCTTCGTACGTGGGGTTCTCGGTGTAGCCGCCCTGATAGCCGACGAGCGTCGTATGTACGCCCAAGAGCTGCCAGAACGTGCGCTCGGCGCCCCAGAAGCAGCCGAGGGCGAAGTCCGCGATCTCCAGACCCTCCGGGTAGGGGCCGAGGAGAGGGGTGCCGAGCACCGTGTGCCGCCCGGGGATCGTGAAGATCGGCTTGGGGCGACCGCTCAGGGCCTGCTCCGGCGTGGGCAACCGGGGCGTGCGGCTGTACGGGAACATCTGGTCTCCAAGGGGGGCACGCGACGAATGGGGCTTGACGCCCAACGTGCGTGTCCGCCCCGGAATTCCGGGGCGGACCAGGGGCGCGGCCATGGTGTGCCGCCGCGCGGCGTGGCCGGCGGACTCAGTGCGGCAGGGCCGCCGGGCTGCCGCCGTTCGCCTCGAAGCCTGCCACCGCCAGGGCCCGGTACATCGCGTAGTCCGCGGCCGGGTCGGCGCTCAGGGTCCAGGGCAGCGCACCCACATGACCGTCGACATGGACCAGCTGGGCCATCGCCTCCGGCCAGCGCTCGCTGCGGACCAGGAAGAGGATCAGGAGGTGGCGCACGTGCGCTGCCATGGGGTCGTCGGAGCGGGCCGACTGCACCGCGAAGAGTGCGCCGTGGATCGCCTTGGTCACGACCTCGCTCCGGTAAAAGCTGCTGACCAGGTTCACCTCGGGCAGGTGCTCGAAGACCGCGAAGAGGGGCATCGCGGCCAGGAGCGAGCCCTGCGGGGCACGCGCGGCCGCCGCCTCCGCGAAGGAGTACGCCAGCTCGCGCGAGCCGTGCCACTTCTCGCACCAGTAGTGCAGTGCGGCCAGGTGCGCCCCCATGTGGGTCGGGGCGCGGTCCAGGACCTTCAGCCACAGCTGCTCGAACTCCGGCCGCGGGTAGCCGAGGCCGCGGGCCACCGAGAGCTCGATGATGTAGGGGACCGGGTCACCGGGGGCCAGCAGTGCCGCCTCGGCGCAGGCCGACTGCGCCTCCTCCATGATGATCCGGAACTCCTCCGTGCCCGGCGTCGACGTGCGCCAGGCCTGCTGCACCAGGAACTCCGCCTGCACGGCCGCGCCGCCCGCGTCCTTCGGGGCCTCGGTCCGCCACACCCGCAGCCACTGGCCGCCCGGGATCTCGCTCACTCCTCCGGGCCGCGTCTGCAGCTCCAGGGACGCGGAGCCCGCGAAGGCCTGCACACGCTGCCAGCGCGTCTCGCCCTCCGCCTCCGTGCCGGCCAGGAGCTGCGCGGCGGCGTGGTAGTCCTGCGTGTGCTGCACCACGTCCAGGACGTCCAGCAGGTCCTGGTCGGGGCCGGGCATGCGGACGTCCAGCTCCTCCTGGCGCACGAAGCCGTAGTTCGCGGGGTCCGCCGCGTCCGGGTGGCCCGGCGCCACCTGCTGGATGCGCGCGCGCCTGCGCATGAGAACGGGCAGCAGGACCATGCTGAACATGGCCGCCGCCATCAGGACCCAGAGAATCGCCATGCCTCCAGCGAACCAGACGGGTCGGACACTTGGCCAACCCGGTCGCCGGGCCTGTGGAGAACCAGTGGCGCACCGACCGGTACGGGCATCGGGCGCGGTTGCCGCGCCCAGCGTCTCGCACCCCTGTTCCCCGGGTCCGGCTCCCCGGGTCCGGCTCCCCGGGTCCGGGTGCTCCGGTCCGTGCCCTCCGGGACCGGCTCGCCCGTCCCGGCGCCCGGGTCCCCGAGGTCCGTCATCCCCGCCGCCGGAGCACTACCCTCGGTGCACATGAGCGACAGGCACATCAGTCAGCACTTCGAGACCCTCGCGATTCACGCGGGGAACACCGCCGACCCCCTGACGGGCGCGGTCGTCCCACCGATCTACCAGGTGTCGACCTACAAGCAGGACGGCGTCGGCGGGCTGCGCGGCGGCTACGAGTACAGCCGCAGCGCCAACCCGACCAGGACCGCACTCGAGGAGAACCTCGCGGCCCTGGAGGGCGGCCGCCGCGGTCTCGCGTTCGCGTCCGGACTGGCGGCCGAGGACTGCCTGTTGCGTACGCTGCTCAGCCCCGGCGACCACGTGGTCATCCCGAACGACGCGTACGGCGGCACGTTCCGTCTGTTCGCGAAGGTCGTCTCGAGGTGGGGCGTGGAATGGTCCGTCGCGGACACCTCCGATCCGTCGGCGGTACGAGCCGCACTCACCCCGAAGACCAAGGTCGTCTGGGTGGAGACCCCCTCCAACCCGCTGCTCGGCATCACCGACATCGCCGTCGTCGCCCAGATCGCGCGTGACGCGGGCGCCAGGCTCGTCGTCGACAACACGTTCGCGACGCCCTACCTGCAGCAGCCCCTCGCGCTCGGCGCGGACGTCGTCGTGCACTCCCTGACCAAGTACATGGGCGGCCACTCCGACGTCGTCGGCGGTGCGCTGATCGTGAACGACCAGGAGCTCGGCGAGCAGCTGGCGTACCACCAGAACGCGATGGGCGCGGTCGCCGGCCCGTTCGACTCGTGGCTGGTGCTGCGCGGCACCAAGACGCTGGCGGTCCGTATGGACCGGCACAGCGAGAACGCCGCAAGGATCGCCGACATGCTCACCCGGCACGCGCGTGTGACGCGCGTTCTCTATCCGGGCCTGGCGGAGCACCCCGGTCACGAGATCGCCGCGAAGCAGATGAAGGCGTTCGGCGGCATGGTCTCCTTCCAGGTCGAGGGCGGTGAGGAGGCGGCGGTCGAGGTCTGCAACCGCGCAAAGGTGTTCACGCTCGGCGAGTCCCTGGGCGGTGTGGAGTCGCTCGTCGAGCACCCGGGGCGCATGACGCACGCGTCCGCGGCAGGCTCGGCCCTGGAGGTCCCCTCCGACCTGGTCCGTCTCTCGGTGGGCATCGAGAACGTCGACGACCTCCTGGAGGACCTGCGGCAGGCCCTCGGCTAGCCGCCGGTTCTCACCAGCCGTTGATGGGCGGAGTCGTCGTGGACGGCAGCTCCGCCCAGGGCCGGGTCAGGGACGCCCAGATCGCGAAGGCGAGGGCCGCGGCCAGCAGCGTGAGCCACAGCAGGCGGCGCGCCGCGGTCCGGCGGCGCAGGATCCGGGTGCCACGCCGCAGCACCTCCGGGTACAGGTCGGGCGGCACCGGGGGCGGTGTCCGCTCCAGCATCCGCCGTACGGCGGCCTCACGCTCGCGCAGATTCATCGGTCACCTCGGTTCCCGTATGCGGGTCGGGCGGCCCGTCGTGCCGTCGCCCGTTCTCCGGGCCGGGCCGGTCACGACGGAGCCACCTTCGCGACCGGCACCGCGGGCGCCGGCCGGGGCGGCGGGTGCAGCAGCGTAGCCACCGCGCGTGTGCAGATCGCGCGCACCCGCTCGGTGGACAGTCCCAGCAGCGCCCCGGTCTGTTCCTCGGTCACACCTTCGTACAACCTCAGTACGAGCATCAGCCGCTCCCGTGGAGACAGGCCCGCGAGGACGCCGCCCCGATCCCTGCGCTGCCGGCCGAAGGTCCCGTGCCGGTGCCATGCCTCACGTGCGAAGCGGGTGGCGACCTGCTGGCGCGTGCGGTCGTAGGGATCGTCGCCGCGCAGCCGGTCCCAGGAGGCGTACGTCTCGGCGAGGGCCAGCGTCAGCAGGCGCCGGGCGCGCGGGTTGTCGTCCGGGGTCTCCGCGGTGAGCAGGGTGGCCGCATGCAGCAGCCGTCCGGCCGCGCCCGCGACGAAGGCCTCGAAGTCCCGGGCCCGGCGGGCCTCTTGGGACGCATGCCGTTCTCGCACCGCGCCTCCCGACTGAGGGCGACCATGAAGGGTCGGGGCCTCGCCGTGCGGAGGCGGCCGAGCCCGCACGGCGCGGGTGCGTGTGCGGGATGCCGGAGCGCGTACGACAGGGACCCGATCTCATATGAGACCGGTGGCGCCCCCGGGGTCAAGAGCCGGGGAGCGCCCGGCACGCATGCGTGCCGGGAGACGACGGACGGGGCGTCCGGGACTCAGGACGGCTGCTGCGCCTCGTTCCCCGGAAGGACCTGCGATGTCTGGCGGGCGGAGAGGGCCACGTTGAAGCGCGTGAGGAGCGAGCAGAACTCCTGGCGCTCCGCGGGGGTCCAGTCGTGCGTCAGTTCGGCCATGAGCTGCCGCCGGGAGGAGCGCACCTCTTCCAGGCGCGACAGTCCGCGCGGGGAGAGCTGGAGCACCACCGCGCGCCCGTCCTCCGGGTGGGAGGTCCGCTTGACGAGACCGGTGTCCACCAGCGGGGCCACCTGCCGGGTGACCGTCGACGAGTCGATGCCCATGCTCGCGGCGAGCGCCTTGACGCCCATCGGGCCTTCCTTGTCGAGGCGGTTGAGCAGGAGATATGCGGCACGGTCCATCGAGTTGCGTACCTGCCCGACTCCGCCGAGCCGCGTCTGTTCGGCGCGGCGTGCGAACACTGCGACCTCGTGCTGCAGCGTGTCCAGAAGACCGGGGTCACCGACGGTCGACATGTCCATCGACATTTCAGGTGTTGTGGGCATGGCCGGGGGCTCAATTCATGCGTGGAAGCTGGGTTGGGGGACAGGGTACGCGGCCGGGGCGCGGGGCGTACCGGCGCTGCGCAAACCCGTTTCGCAGCTTGGTCACACCCGCTGCGGACGGGCGTGAACTGCGAGACTGGTGCTCATGAACTACAGCACGGCCGACTCCCTGCCCGCGGTGACGCTGGACGACGTCCGGGGCGCCCAGAAGATGCTCTCGGGCGTCGCGCGCGTCACCGCGATGGAGGGCAGCAGGTACCTGTCGCAGCTGGTCGGCACACCGGTGCACCTGAAGTGCGAGAACCTCCAGCGGACCGGTTCGTTCAAGCTGCGTGGCGCATATGTGCGCATCGCCGGGCTGCTGCCCGAGGAGCGGGCGGCGGGTGTCGTCGCCGCGAGCGCGGGCAACCACGCCCAGGGAGTGGCCCTCGCGTCCTCGCTGCTGGGTGTGCATTCCACCGTCTTCATGCCCAAGGGCGCTCCGCTGCCGAAGATCAGCGCGACCCGTGAGTACGGCGCCGACGTACGGCTCTACGGACAGGTGGTGGACGACACGCTGGCCGCCGCGCAGGAGTACGCGGCCGAGACGGGCGCGGTCCTCATCCATCCGTTCGACCATCCCGACGTCGTCGCCGGTCAGGGGACGGTGGGTCTGGAGATCCTGGAGCAGTGCCCCGAGGTGCGCACCGTCGTCGTGGGCATGGGGGGCGGCGGGCTGGCGGCGGGTGTGGCGACCGCGGTGAAGGCGTTGCGTCCCGATGTGCGGGTGGTGGGCGTGCAGGCGGAGGGTGCGGCCGCGTATCCGCCCTCGCTGGCGGCCGGACGCCCGGTGCCGGTGGAGAACCCGGCGACGATGGCCGACGGGATCAAGGTGGGCCGGCCCGGTGAGGTGCCGTTCCGTATCGTCGAGGACCTGGTCGACGAGGTCCGCACGGTGTCCGAGGACGCCCTGTCCGCCGCGGTGCTGCTGTGCCTGGAGCGGATCAAGCTGGTCGTGGAGCCGGCGGGTGCGAGTCCCGTTGCGGCGCTTCTGAGCGGTCCCGGCACCTTCGAGGGGCCGGTGGTGGCGCTGCTGTCCGGCGGCAACGTGGACCCGGTGCTGCTCCAGCGCATCCTGCGGCACGGCATGGCCGCGCAGGGCCGCTACCTCGCCGTCCGGCTGCGGGTGACCGACCGCCCGGGCGCACTCGCGACGCTTCTCGGGGTGTTGTCAGTGGCCGACGCTAACGTCCTCGATGTGAGTCACGTACGGACCGACCCGCGGCTCGGGCTCACGGAGGCGGAGGTGGAGCTGCAGCTGGAGACGATGGGCCCGGAGCACTGCGCCGAGGTGGGCCGGGCACTGCGGGAGGCGGGTTACACCGTCATCGACTGAGGTCGGGGGCGTCGTCGTGACCCGGTGGAAAAATGCATTGAGAGACGCGATACATCGCGTTATGGTGTGAGCGTCTCGCCGGTCTGCGCACACACGCGGTCGTTCGCGGCCGCGCGGGCGGAAAGCCCATCGAGCGGACGAAGCCCGAATCGTACCCTCATTGCCCGAATTCCCAATGACGTGGAGAACTGATATGCCAGGCGCCATCTATGCCGAAGGTCTGGTGAAGACCTTCGGCGACGTAAGGGCTCTGGACGGCGTCGACCTGGATGTCCCGGAGGGCACCGTGCTGGGCCTCCTGGGGCCGAACGGCGCGGGCAAGACCACCGCGGTCCGCTGCCTCACGACCCTGCTGCGCCCCGACAGCGGCACCGCGACCGTCGCGGGGATCGACGTGCTCAAGAATCCCGACGCCGTGCGCCGCTCGGTCGGCCTGTCCGGCCAGTTCGCCGCGGTCGACGAGTACCTGACCGGCCGGGAGAACCTTCAGATGGTGGGCCAGCTCTACCAGATGAAGGCGAAGGCGGCCAAGCAGCGGGCGGCGGAGCTGCTGGAGCAGTTCAACCTCACGGAGGCCGCCGACCGCCCGACGAAGACCTACTCCGGCGGCATGCGCCGCCGCCTCGACCTCGCGGCCGCGCTCGTGGTCCGTCCGCCCGTGATGTTCATGGACGAGCCGACGACCGGTCTCGACCCGCGCAACCGCCAGCAGCTTTGGGAGGTCATCAAGCAGCTCGTCTCCGGCGGCACCACGCTCCTGCTGACCACCCAGTACCTCGAAGAGGCCGACCACCTGGCGCACGAGATCTGCGTGGTCGACCACGGCCGCGTCATCGCCCGCGGCACCTCCGACCAGCTCAAGGCACGCACCGGCGGCGAGCGTGTCGAGGTCGTGGTGCACCAGCGCGAGGACATCCCGACCGCCACCGACGTCCTGCGCGGCTTCGGCAAGGGCGAGACCACGGTCGAGGAGCACACGCGCAAGCTCACCGTCCCCGTCACCGGCGGCGCGAAGCTCCTCGCCGAGGTCATCAGGGAGCTGGACACCCACGGCATCGAGATCGACGACATAGGGCTGCGCCGTCCCACCCTGGACGACGTCTTCCTGTCCCTGACCGGTCACATGGCCGAGCAGAAGTCCGAGGACAACGGCGCGGCCGGGAACACCAAGGCCCGCAAGCGCACGAAGGAGAGCGCGAAGTGAGTGCAGTCACCGACACCGTGGCCACCGCGGCGCCGGCGAACCCGATCAGCCAGTCCGTCCGGGACTCGCTGGTGGTCGCGAAGCGGAATCTGATCCGTATGACCCGCATTCCGGAGATGGTGATCTTCGGGCTGATCCAGCCGATCATGTTCGTGGTGCTGTTCAGCTACGTCTTCGGCGGTTCCATGCAGATCGGCGGCAGCACCAGCCCGGAGGCATACCGCAACTTCCTGATGGCCGGCATCTTCGCCCAGACCGTCACGTTCGCCACGGCGGGCGCCGGCGCGGGCATCGCCGACGACATGCACAAGGGACTCATCGACCGCTTCCGCTCCCTGCCCATGGCACGGGGCGCGGTGCTCACCGGGCGGACGCTCGCGGACCTCGTGCAGACCGCGCTGACCGTGTTCGTCCTCGCGATCGTCGCCCTGCTGGTCGGCTGGCGCGTGGGCTCCAACGGCGACACCAACGCCGGAAAGGTGCTGGCCGCGTTCGGTCTGCTGCTGCTGACGGGGTACGCGTTCACCTGGATCGGCGCGCTGATCGGCCTCTCGGTGCGTACGCCGGAGGCGGCCACCTCGGGTGGACTGATCTGGCTGTTCCCGGTCACGTTCATCTCGAACGCGTTTGTGGACACCACTCATATGACGCCCTGGCTGCGGCACATCGCCGAGTGGAATCCGTTCAGTGCGACCGTCCAGGCCTGCCGCACGCTGTTCGGCAACCCCGGGGTCTCGCCCTCGGACGCCTGGCCCATGGCGCACCCCGTCTGGGCGTCCCTGATCTACTCGGTCGTGATCATCGCGATATTCCGGACGCTGGCGGTGCGCAAGTACCGCTCCGCGACGGCCTGACGCGACCCCGTTCCCGGGGCCCGGCCCCGGGAACGGCGATGCCCCCGGTGCCGCATGGGCGCCGGGGGCATCACCGAGGTGGGGAAGGCTCAGCCCTGGTAGGGCTCGGCCTTCAGGATCTTCACCGAGGCCTTCTTGCCGTTGGGCAGCTCGTACTGCGCGTCCTCGCCGACCTTGTGGCCGAGCACGCCCGCGCCGAGCGGGGACTGCGGCGAGTACGTCTCGATGTCGGCGCTCGCGTACTCGCGCGAGGCGAGCAGGAACGTCAGCGTGTCGTCCTCGTCACCGTCGAAGGCGATCGTCACGACCATGCCGGGGGCCACGGCGCCATCGGTCGAGGCCGGAGCCTCGCCGACCTGGGCGTTCTCCAGGAGCTGGGTCAGCTGGCGCACACGGAGCTCCTGCTTGCCCTGCTCCTCCTTGGCCGCGTGGTACCCGCCGTTCTCGCGCAGGTCGCCCTCCTCGCGCGCGGCCGCGATCTTGGCGGCGATCTCCGTGCGCGCAGGACCAGTAAGGTGCTCAAGCTCGTCCTTGAGCTTGTTGTACGCCTCCTGGGTCAGCCAGGTGACGTTCTCGCTGGTCTGGGTCACAGGTGCTCCTCGTCGGTACTGGGAATACAAAGCATCGCCCTACCCAGAAGAACGGTCCTTCACGAGTGGGCGAAACCACGAGCCTAACAATTCAACGGCCAAAGGGGGAGGACATAAGCCATCAGAATTACGTCAGCGCAGGTCAGCGCGTACGTGAGACGGGTGATGTCAGCCCGTGTGGCAGCCGAGCAGCTCCGCGGTGCTTCCCTGGGACGTGGTGCGCAGGGTGACGACCTTGTCGATGCGCGTGGCGTGTCCGCCGAACCGGAAATCCGCGCGGCCGACCTCGGTGCCGTCCGCGGACTGGGAGCGCAGGGTGCAGTAGCCGGAGGCGTCCGCGTCCTTGCGCACCTCCAGGTGCACCTCGACCGCATGCCGCGAGGCCTGGAAGGTGATCACTTCGCCGCTGATCTTGTTCTGGAAGACGTAGTGGTACGCGAAAAGGCCGACGACCAGCAGCAGCACCACGCCCAGCACACTGCCGACGATCTTGAGTGTGCGGTCGGCGCGCTCGTCCGCGGAGCGGCCGTAGCGCCCTTGGGGCAGCTCCGTGCTCGCCGTACTCATGATCGTCCTCTCGGCAGGGACCGGGACAGACCGCCCCGGACGGGGCGTTCCGGGACCGGTCCCGGAATTTTTCACCCTCCGATTCGGTCACTATAGAAGCCGCTCATCGCGCCGAATCACCCAGGGCGCGCACTTGACGACTTACTGAGGATCGAGTCTTGACTGACCAACTGCGACTGATGGCTGTGCACGCCCACCCCGACGACGAGTCGAGCAAGGGCGCGGCCACCATGGCGAAGTACGTGTCCGAGGGGGTGGACGTGCTGGTGGTGACCTGCACGGGCGGGGAGCGCGGCTCCATCCTCAATCCGAAGCTCCAGGGCGACAAGTACATCGAGGAGCACATCCACGAGGTACGCAAGAAGGAGATGGACGAGGCCCGGGAGATTCTCGGCGTCAAGCAGGAGTGGCTCGGCTTCGTCGACTCCGGCCTGCCCGAGGGCGACCCGCTGCCCCCGCTTCCCGAGGGCTGTTTCGCCCTGGAGGACCTCGACAAGGCGGCCGGGGAGCTGGTGCGCAAGATCCGCGCGTTCCGTCCGCAGGCGATCACCACCTATGACGAGAACGGCGGTTATCCGCACCCCGACCACATCATGACCCACAAGATCTCGATGGTGGCGTTCGAGGGTGCCGCGGACACCGAGAAGTACCCGGAGGCGGAGTTCGGCCCGGCGTGGCAGCCGCTGAAGCTCTACTACAACCAGGGCTTCAACCGACCGCGCACCGAGGCGCTGCACCACGCGATGCTCGACCGCGGGCTTGAGTCGCCGTACGGGGAGTGGCTGGAGCGGTGGAGCGAGATGGAGCGCGTCGAGCGCACGCTGACCACCCACATCCCGTGCGCGGACTTCTTCGAGATCCGTGACAAGGCCCTGATCGCGCACGCCACCCAGATCGACCCCGACGGGGGCTGGTTCCGGGTCCCGATGGACCTCCAGAGGGAGGTCTGGCCGACGGAGGAGTACGAGCTCGCGAAGTCCCTCGTGGACACCTCGCTCCCGGAGGACGACCTCTTTGCAGGCATCCGCTAGCCCTGAGGGACAATGCCTGACATGAGCGCAAGCGCGAGCCTGGCAATGACGCACCTCGTCACCTTCGCCGAGGTGGACCAGAACAAGGTCACTCCCGGTGTCCTCGGCTTCATCGTCTTCGCGGCGATGGCACTGGCGGTGTGGCGCCTGATGAAGTCCATGAACAAGCACATGGGCAAGGTGGACTTCCAGGTGAACGCCGAGGACGACACCTCCGGCGGCGCCGAGAAGGCCGGCCGGCAGGACCCCGGCTCGGTCGGGGCGCCCAAGACCCAGCGGGGCTGAGGCCCCCACCGGGGTTTCCCAGGGGCTGTGCACGGCGGACGCCGGGCGCAGCCCCCGTTCGGGGTGCCCGTCAGCGCCCGGCGGTCATCGGCACCCCCATGACCTCGCGCGCGTGCCGGCCCGGCACCATCCCCAGGCGCCACGCCTGCCAGCCGCCCTCCAGACTCACACCCCGCTCCAGCAGCAGCCCGTACGCCCCGACGTAGTCGTCCAGCTTGTCGTCCCTCGCCGGGTGGTACGCGCGTGAGAGCTGGGCCAGTTCCTCCTGGGCGACCGCCGCGCCCACCTCGGCCCCTCCCGGTGAGGCGTAGGGCAGGAGGGTGCAGCGCAGAAAACGGGCCCAGTCCTCGCCCCTGCGGTCGCCGTAGGAGGTGAACAGGTCCACCGCCTCGTCGCACAGGGCCAGCGCCTGCTGCGTACGGGCGTTCCCGGCGTCCACGACCGCCAGCTCCAGGCACGTCCAGGCCTCGCCGTGGGCCACACCGATGCGCTGGAAGTCCGCCTTCGCGTCCACCAGCAACTGGCGGGCGAAGCCGGAGTTGCGCAGCGAGCCGGTCCTGGCCGCCCGCTGATCCCGGGTCACCCGCGCCGAGTGATGCCGGGCGCAGGCCAGGCCGTAGACGTCCCGCATCCGCGAGAACATCGTCCGTGCGCGCTCCAGATCACGGACCGCCTGGTCGAGGTCGCCGGCCTCCTCGAGGGCCTGCCCGAGGTAGTAGACCGTCCAGGCCTCACCGCGCGCGTCCTCGTTCTCCCGGTGGCGCGTGGCGGCCCGGCGCAGTTCCTCGGCCGCCGCGGACGTGTCGCCGGCGAACAGGCGGGCGCGGGCCAGCTGGGTCAGCGCCCAGGCCTCGCCGCGCGCGTCATGGGTGCGGGTGTACAGATCCAGCGCGGTGCGCAGCTCGCTCTCCGCGCGCGGCACGTCCCCCATGCGCAGGGCGAGCTGGCCCAGCTGGAAGTGCGCCCAGGCCTCGCCGTGCACCGACTCGTTCTCCCGGTGCAGGACCAGGGCCCCGGTGAGCAGCTCCAGCGCCTGGTTCAGCCGTGCCCGGTCGCGCTCCACCGCCGCGAGCGCGTGCATCGTCCACGCCCGGTCCGCCGCCAGCTCGGGGGCGGCCTGGAGATCCATCGCCTCCTGGAGCTTCGCCGCGGCCTCGGTGAGGTTGCCCTGGTGGTGGAGGGTGATGCCGAGCGAGCACAGCGCCCTGGCGGCACCGGCGTCGTGGTGCGCCTCGAAGTACAGGTCCACCACCGCGGCCAGTGTCGTCCGTGCCTTGTCCAGCTCGCCCAGCTGGCGTGCCGCGATGCCCGTGCGCCACTGCACCGAGCGCACCAGAAGACCTTGGTCGACGGCCTGTGTCAGCTCGCTGATCTCACCCAGGCGGTAGAGGTCGCCGCGCAACAGGCAGTAGTCGCACAAGGCGCCCAGGAGGTTCAGCACCGCCGCCTGGTCGACGCCCTCCGCGTGCCGCAGGGTGGCGGTGATGAAGCTCGACTCGTCGTCGAGCCAGCGCAGCGCGGCGTCCAGGGAGGTGAAGCCGTGCGGTCCGAAGCGGTCCGAGCGGGTCGACATATTGCCGTCCACCAGGCGCAGCACCGAGTCCGCCAGCTCCGCGTAGTTGACGATCAGGCGTTCCTGCGCGGCCGTGCGCTCGGCCGGCTCCTCCTCGTCGAGGAGCCGTGCCTGTGCGAAGCCCCGCACCAGGTCGTGCAGGCGGTAGCGGTTGCCGCGGACGTGGTCGATCAGACCCGCGTCGGCCAGCGTCTGCAGATACCGGGCCGCGTCCTGATCGTCGGTGGCCAGCAGGGCCGCCGCCGCGGCCGCGCCCAGTGAGGCACGGCCCGCCAGCGCCAGCCGGCGCAGCAGCCGCCGGGCCCCCTCCGGCTGGTCGGTGTAACGCAGCCACAGGGCGCGCTCCACCGGTCCCACCGGCCCGTAGGCGGCGAGATCCGCGGCCAGTCGGCGAGGGGAGCGCGGGCCGAGTGACGAACCGGCGATGCGCAGCGCCAGCGGCAGTCCGCCGCACAGCTCCCTGCTGCGGTCGGCGGCCTCGGCGTCGTACGGCCCCGAGCCGTCCTGGGCCGCCGCGTTCAGCAGTTCCTCCGCGCCCGCGGCGTCCAGCGCCCCGACCGGGAGCTGGTGGACATGGGCCGGCAGGTCCTCCGGCAACTCCAGGGGCTCCCGGGAAGTGACCAGCACCAGACTCTCGGACCGTTCGGGCAGGAGGGTGCGCACCTGCTCCGGGTCGAAGGCGTCGTCCAGCACGATGGTGACCGGCAGGTCCGTCAGGTGCTGGTGGTACAGCTCGCCCAGCCGTTTGACCTGGTGGTCGGGGGCGGAGCGCTCACGGAACAGGAGCTGCTCGCGGGGCGCGCCGAGCCGGTTGAGCAGATGGAGCAGGGCGTCGCGGGTGGACAGTGGCTGCTCATCGGTGCTGTCCCCGCGCAGGTCCACCACGCAGGCGCCGCGGAAGTGGTCCTTGAGGTCGTGTGCGGCGTGGATCGCGAGCGATGTGCGTCCCGAGCCGGGTGGACCGTGCAGCACGACCACCGACGGCTTGGTCTCGGTGCCCGCACGGGCCGACCGTACCCACTGCCGGATCCTGTCCAGTTCCGTGCGCCGGCCCGCGAAGGAGCCGACGGGGTCGGGAAGTTGACCGAAGGACTGCTCGAGCACCGTGCGCCTGAGAGCTGCCGCGCTCTTGTCCGTGCGGCGCAGCCGGGGCGAGGCCTTCGCCTGCGTGGTCGAGGTGAGCACCTTCTGCTGGTCGAGGAACGGGCGGATGCCGCGCACCTCCAGGGCGGTCAGCCACTGCAGGCGCAGTTGCTCGGGGCCGCCGGGCCGGCCGAGCTCACCGGCCCGCCGGCTGGCCGCCGGCAGATGGGACGCCGTCACCTTGGCCACCGTGGCCGCGGCGCCCACGACCGCGACGGTGGCCCCGGTGCCCAGCGCCGTGCCGCTGTCCGTGCCCAGCGCGAGGTCCGCGACACAGGCCGCGACCGCGGCGACGGCCGCCACCAGGAGTGCCGTCCCCGCACCCTCCTTCGCGTACCGCTGCCCGAAGGTCAGCCGGCCGGCCTCCGCCTCGTCGAGGGCCCGCGTGTACACCTCGTACTCCTCCGAGGCCGTCTGCGCCATCGCGTCGAGGGCTCCGCGCGCCCGCGACAGCAGGACGGTCCCCTCCGTGCGGCCGCCCGAGCGGCGCACCTCCTCCTCAACGGCCC
This sequence comes from Streptomyces sp. NRRL F-5122, assembly GCF_001507435.1. Classification (GTDB taxonomy): domain Bacteria; phylum Actinomycetota; class Actinomycetes; order Streptomycetales; family Streptomycetaceae; genus Streptomyces; species Streptomyces lannensis. The sequence continues at coordinate 76,182 of NZ_LMWH01000205.1, read as the reverse complement.
GTGCCAACAGCCGCTCGGCTTCAGCCCGATGGCTGTCCCGCATGTCACGTCCCCCTCCGGCGTCAACTCCATTGTTTTTCAGTGTCCTTCGAGGACGGCGTCGGCGCGAGGGTGCCGACGATCAGGATTCGGGTCCGGTTACACCATCACCCGTGCCTTGCGTGCGGCCGTCTCACGGATGCCGGGGGCCACCTCGTGAAGGATCCCGGCGCGCGGTGGGACTCCTGGGTGCGGCCGCTGCGAAGTCGATCACGTCGCGGTGCGATCGAACGGGCCGTGTCGGGCAGGATGGAGGTATGCCGAACCGACTGGCTCATGAAACGTCCCCCTACCTCCTCCAGCACGCCGACAACCCGGTCGACTGGTGGCCCTGGTCGGAAGAGGCTTTCGAGGAGGCACGGCGTCGCGATGTGCCCGTACTGCTGAGCGTCGGCTACTCGAGCTGCCACTGGTGCCACGTCATGGCGCACGAGTCGTTCGAGGACGGGGCGACGGCGGCGTATCTGAACGAGCACTTCGTGAGCGTCAAGGTCGACCGCGAGGAGCGACCGGACGTGGACGCCGTGTACATGGAGGCCGTCCAGGCCGCCACCGGCCAGGGCGGCTGGCCCATGACCGTCTTCCTCACCCCCGAGGCCGCGCCCTTCTACTTCGGCACGTACTTCCCGCCCTCCCCCCGGCACGGCATGCCCGGCTTCCGCCAGGTCCTCGAAGGCGTCCGGCAGGCCTGGGCCGACCGGCGGGAGGAGGTGGCGGAGGTCGCCGGGAAGATCGTGCGGGATCTCGCCGGCCGGGAGCTGCAGTACGGCGACACGCGGACCCCGGGCGAGGACGAGCTCGCTCAGGCGCTCCTCGGCCTGACCCGGGAGTACGACCCGCAGCGCGGCGGCTTCGGCGGCGCTCCCAAGTTCCCGCCCTCCATGGTGCTGGAGTTCCTGCTGCGCCATCACGCCCGCACCGGCTCCGAGGGTGCCCTCCAGATGGCGCAGGACACCTGCGAGCGCATGGCGCGCGGTGGGATCTACGACCAGCTCGGCGGCGGTTTCGCCCGCTACTCCGTCGACCGCGACTGGGTCGTGCCCCACTTCGAGAAGATGCTGTACGACAACGCCCTGCTGTGCCGCGTGTACGCGCACCTGTGGCGGGCCACCGGCTCCCGGCTCGCCCGGCGGGTCGCGCTCGAGACCGCCGACTTCATGGTGCGCGAACTGCGCACGAAGGAGGGCGGGTTCGCCTCCGCGCTCGATGCCGACAGCGACGACGGAAGCGGCCGCCATGTCGAGGGGGCCGCCTATGTGTGGACCCCTGCGCAGCTCGAGGAGGTGCTCGGTCCCGAGGACGCCGAACTCGCCGCCCGCTACTTCGGCGTCACCGACGAGGGCACCTTCGAGCACGGCAGCTCTGTTCTCCAACTGCCCCAGCAGGAAGGCGTGGTCGACGCCGAGCGGATCGGGTTGATCAGGAGCCGGCTGCTCGTGAGCCGGGCGGAACGCCCCGCACCGGGGCGGGACGACAAGGTGGTCGCGGCCTGGAACGGTCTGGCCGTCGCGGCTCTCGCCGAGACCGGCGCGTACTTCGACCGCTCGGACCTCGTTGAGGCCGCGATCGGCGCCGCCGACCTCCTCGTGCGGCTGCACATGGACGAGCGCGCTCGTCTGGCCCGTACGTCGAGGGACGATCGGGTCGGTGCCCACACAGGGGTGTTGGAGGACTACGCCGACGTCGCCGAGGGCTTCCTGGCGCTTGCCTCCGTCACCGGCGAGGGCGTCTGGCTGGAGTTCGCCGGGTTCCTGCTGGACCATGTGCTGGTCCGCTTCACCGACGACAGCGGTGCGTTGTACGACACCGCTGCCGACGCGGAGAAGCTGATCCGCCGTCCTCAGGACCCCACCGACAACGCCACCCCGTCCGGCTGGACCGCCGCCGCCGGGGCCCTGCTGTCCTACGCGGCGCAGACCGGATCCGAACCCCATCGCACCGCGGCGGAGCGGGCGTTGGGCGTGGTCAAGGCGCTCGGACCGCGCGTGCCCCGCTTCGTCGGCTGGGGGCTCGCCGTCGCCGAGGCGTTCCTCGACGGTCCCCGTGAGGTCGCGGTCGTCGGTCCGGCTCTCGATGATCCCGCCACAAGGGCCCTGCACCGCACGGCACTTCTGGGCACCGCCCCGGGCGCGGTGGTGGCGGTGGGCACTGCGGGGAGCGGGGAACTGCCGCTTCTCGCCGACCGGATTCCGGTGGATGACGAACCGACCGCGTACGTCTGCCGCAACTTCACCTGTGACGCCCCGACCACCGACCCGGAGCGGCTGCGCAACGCCCTGAGCTTCAGGGAAGGATGACGGAAGATCGGACTCCGGTGGCATGACCGGTCCCGGCCCGGAGCAGATCCCACCAGAAGGGCGTCCATCCCGAAACGCACTATTTATCTGAAGAGCTCCAGGACTTCACAGTTCCCACCTAGTCTCTCCATCGTTCCGCGACACGTGTGCCACGTTGTCGCGGCAGGGGGTATTGGGGATCTGGGGGGATCTGTTGCTGACGTCTGTCTTCATAGCTGCTGTTTCGCTGGCTTTGTTCTGGATGGCCGCTTTCACCCTGTGGTGGCAGATGCACGCGTGGCGTACGCCCGAAGTGCTGGCCTCCACCCGGTTCGGCAGCCCGGACGGTGGTGAGCACCTGTCCTTCTCGCTGCTGCTGCCTGCGAGACATGAACAGGCCGTGCTCGACCACACGATCCAGCGGCTGCTCGAGTCCACGCACGCCGACTACGAGATCATCGTCATCGTGGGGCACGACGACCCGGAGACCGCCGAGGTCGCCCGGAAGGCCGCGGCCCGCGACGGGCGCGTCCGTGTCGTCGTCGACCACCACGAGAGGAAGAACAAGCCGAAGGCCATGAACACGGCGCTGCCGCACTGCCGCGGCGACGTCGTCGGGGTCTTCGACGCCGAGGACCAGGTGCATCCCGAGCTGCTCGCCCACGTCGACCACGCGTTCCGCACCACGGGCGCGGACGTCGTCCAGGGCGGGGTGCAGCTCATCAACTTCCATTCCAGCTGGTACAGCCTGCGCAACTGCCTGGAGTACTTCTTCTGGTTCCGCTCCCGGCTGCATCTGCATGCGCAGAAAGGGTTCATCCCGCTCGGCGGCAACACCGTCTTCGTACGGACCGACGTCCTGCGGGACGCCGACGGCTGGGATCCCGACTGCCTCGCCGAGGACTGCGACCTCGGAGTGCGGCTGTCCAGCGTCGGGAAGAAGGTCGTCGTCGCCTACGACTCCGACATGGTGACCCGGGAGGAGACCCCGGGCTCGCTGATGTCGCTGCTCAAGCAGCGCACCCGCTGGAACCAGGGCTTCCTGCAGGTCTACCGCAAGAAGGACTGGAAGCAGCTCTCCGGCTTCGGGCAGCGCCTGCTCGCCCGTTACACGCTCATGACCCCGTTCCTGCAGGCGTTCTCGGGTGTCGTCATCCCGCTCAATGCCGCGATCGCCCTCTTCCTGGACGTTCCGGTCGGCATCGCCTTCCTCACCTTCCTTCCTCTCGTCACGGCCGCCGTGACCTTCGTGTTCGAGGTCGTGGGGCTCCATGACTTCGGCAAGCAGTACAGGCTGCGTGTTCGCTTCATCCACTATGTGAAGCTCATCGTGGGCGGCCCCTTCTACCAGGTGCTCCTCGCAGGCGCCGCCGTCCGTGCCGTATGGCGCGAACAGCGCGGCCGCAACGACTGGGAGCTGACCAGCCACGTGGGCGCGCATCTGACCGCGGCCGACGTGATCCGCCCGTCCCGAGAGGACGTTGCTGCGTGACCTCCACTCTTCCCGCGGCGACCGGCACCGAGGTCGCCGCGCAGGACACACGTGTCCCCGTCACCGTCCCGGCGCCGCGTCCGGCGTTCCGTTTCCGCAGCTCCCGTCCCGATCTGATCGTGTGCGGACTGCTGCTCGCGGCGATCCTCGCGGTGCAGGGCTGGAACATCACGGCCTATCCGACGCTCAGCGACGACGAGGGCACCTACCTCGCCCAGGCGTGGGCCGTGCAGAACGGCCACGGGCTTGCCCATTACACGTACTGGTACGACCACCCGCCGTTCGGCTGGGTCCAGATCGCCCTGCTGACCTGGATTCCCGCCCGCATCGCTCCCGAACTGATGACGGTCGGCTCGATGCGGTTCGTGATGCTGCTGGTCAGCGCCGTGAGCGCGGTCCTTGTCCATGTCCTCGCCCGCCGCCTGCTGCTGCCGGTGTGGGCCGCCGGGCTCGCCATGGTCCTCTTCGGTCTCTCCCCGCTGTCGGTGGTGCTCCAGCGCGAGATCTTCCTCGACAACATCGCGGTGATGTGGACGCTCCTCGCGTTCACCCTGGCCGCCTCCCCGAGCCGTCATCTGTGGCACCACTTCGGGGCCGGCCTCGCCGCGGCTGCGGGCGTCCTGACCAAGGAGACGATGCTCGTCGTCCTGCCCGCCGTCTTCCTGACCATGTGGCGCCACAGCCACCGGGACACGCGGAAGTTCGCGCTCACCGGCGCGGTCACCGCCTGCGCCCTGATCGGTCTGTCGTACCCCCTGTTCGCCCTGCTCAAGGGGGAGTTGCTGCCCGGCGCGGGCCATGTCTCGCTGTGGGACGGCATCATCTACCAGATGAGCAGGGCCGGGTCCGGGTTCATCCTCGACCCCCACTCCGGTTCGTACGGGGTGCTGCACTCCTGGCTCTACTACGACCGTGTGCTGCCGCTCGGCGGGCTGGCCGGTGCGCTGCTGGTCCTGCTGACCTGGCGCTGGTCGGTCACGGCGCGGGCGCTGGCCGGGCCGGCGCTCGCGGTCGCGATCCTCACCCTGGTCGCGATGCGGCCGAGCGGCTATCTGCCCGCGATGTACGTCATCCAGGCTCTGCCGTTCCTGGCGCTGGTCCTGGCGGGCAGTGCCGCGAGCGTCGTCCACCTGGTGCTGAACAGGTGGCGCGGCGGGGCCGGGCGGCGCTCCGTGACCTGGCTGCGGTACACCCTGGTGGCGCTGCTGGTGGCCGCCGCCGGGGTCTATGTGGTGCCGCGCTGGTACGACGGCGACCGCACCGCCGTCACCGCCGACGCCAACGCCCCCTACCGGGGGGCCTCCCACTGGCTCACCCACAAGGTGCAGGACCCGGAGCACACCAGGGTCCTGGTCGACGACGCGCTCTGGCTCGACCTCGTCCACGCCGGATACCGCCCCGGGCTGGGCGTCATCTGGTTCTACAAGGCCGACCTCGACCCGGCGGTCACCAGGACCATGCCGGGCGGCTGGCGTGCCCTGGACTACGTCGTCGCCTCCCCGACGGTACGGCGCGACGCGGTCGACCTGCCGAACGTCAAGGCCGCGATCGAGCACTCCACGCCGGTCGCCACCTTCGGCACCGGTGACGACCGGATCGAGATCCGCAGGATCGACCAGGCCACGGGAGGCAACCGATGACGCACGAATCCACCGTGCCCGGGGAACTCGGCGATCCGGCCGTACGGGCCGCCGAGGTCCCCGAGCCGGGCGCCGTCACCATCGTCGTGCCCACCTTCAACGAGTCGGCGAACATCCGGGAACTGCTGCGGCGGATCAACGAGTCGGTGCCCGGCCGGCTTCCCTGCGAGGTCGTGTTCGTCGACGACTCCACCGACGACACCCCCGACGTGATCTTCCGTGAGGCGCAGGACTGTCCGTTCCCGGTCACCGTGCTGCACCGGGAGGAGCCGGTCGGCGGGCTCGGCGGGGCGGTGGTCGAGGGTTTCAAGGCGGCCGGTTCCGACTGGATCGTGGTCATGGACGGGGATCTTCAGCATCCGCCGTCCCTGGTACCTGAGTTGGTCGGCACCGGCGAGCGCGCGAACGCCGGGCTCGTCGTGGCTTCCCGTTACATCAAGGGCGGCAGCCGTGCCGGACTCGCGGGCGGCTACCGGATCGCCGTCTCGCGCGGCGCGACCTGGCTGACCAAGTCGCTGTTCCCACGCAGGCTGCGCGGCATCAGCGACCCGATGAGCGGTTTCTTCGCAATCCGCCGCAGCGCGGTCACCGCGGAGAATCTTCAGCCGCTCGGTTACAAGATTCTGTTCGAGCTGGCCGTGCGCAGCAGACCGCGCCGGGTCACCGAGGTGCCGTTCGTCTTCCAGGACCGGTTCGCCGGCGAGTCCAAGTCGAGCGCACAGGAGGGCTTCCGCTTCCTGCGCCATCTGCTCGGGCTGCGCACCGCCTCGCCCGCGGCGCGCATGGTGGCCTTCGGGCTGATCGGCGCGACCGGCTTCGTACCGAACCTGGTCGGCCTGTGGGCGCTGACCAAACTCGGTCTGCACTACGTGCCGGCCGAGATCCTCGCCAACCAGTTGGGCCTCGCCTGGAACTTCCTGCTCATCGAGCACCTGCTGTTCCGCGAGCGCCGCAGGCACCGCCGCTGGTGGGACCGGGTGGGCCGGTTCGCGCTCCTCGCCAACGCCGACCTGTTGCTGCGCATCCCGCTGATCGCGCTGCTGGTGCACGACTTCGGGATCGGAGCCCTGCCCGCCACCGCGCTCGCGCTGGTGATGACGTTCGTCCTGCGTTTCGTGGGGACCGAGGCGCTGGTCTATCTGCCGCGCCGTGGCGGCGGCAAGGGCCGCAGCGCCGCGAAGGCCCACAGCTGAACCGCGCCCGTCGGTGCGAGCCGCAGAGCTAGGAGATCCATGTGAAGACCGTAGGAAGACTCCGTATTCTCCGCAGACGCAGAACCGCCCTGATGGCTGTGACCGGCCTGACCATGGGCCTGATCCTGACCTCGCCGCAGCCCGCGTCGGCCGCGAACCTCGTCAAGAACCCGGGCTTCGAGACGGCCGGCGGCGACGGGATGCCGTACTGCTGGGAGAGGTCCGGCTGGGGGGACAACGACTTCACCTTCACCACCACCGGTGACGCCCACTCGGGCGGCAAGGCCATGAAGGTCGAGCTGACCCGCCGTGTCGAGGGCGACCGCAAGGCGCTCATCACCGAGTCCGCGAGCTGCGCGCCCGTGGTGACGCCGGGCGAGCAGTACGACCTCTCGCTCTGGTACAGATCGACGACCCCCGACACCGCGGTCACCCTGTTCCGGCACGACGCGAGCGAGGGCTGGCAGTACTGGACCGACCTCAAGACGCTGGACATGAGCGCGGGCTGGGCACAGGCGAGCGTCCGCACACCCGAGGTGCCGTCCGGGACCGACATGATCACCTGGGGCGTCTCGGTGTACGGCACCGGGTCCGTGACCACGGACGACTACACGATGGAACAGGTGGCCGATGCACCGCCGCCCGCGCAGTGCACGGGGACCGCGGACCAGTGCGCGAACGGCAGCTGGTCGGTGCTGCCCACGCAGAACCCGGTCCGTTCGATGCACTCGGTCGTCCTCAACAACGGCAAGGTCCTGCTGATCGCGGGTTCCGGCAACAGCGAGGAGAACTTCGCCGCGGGCACCTTCACGAGTGCGGTCTACGACCCGTCGAACGGCTCGTACAAGGTGATCCCGACCCCGAAGGACATGTTCTGCGCCGGGCACGTGCAGCTCCAGGACGGGCGTGTGCTCGTCATGAGCGGCAACAAGGCCTACCCGGTGTTGGGCGGTCACGGCTACGAGGGGTTCAAGGACTCGTACATCTTCGACCCGAAGACCGAGACGTACACCAGGACCAACGACCTCAACGACGGGCACTGGTACCCGTCGGCGACGGAACTCGGCAACGGCGACGTGATCTCCTTCGGCGGGCTGCGCGAGGACTCCACGGGCTCGGTGACGGCCGAGTACTGGTCGGACGCCGAACAGCAGTGGCTGCCGCTGTGGAAGGTCAACCAGACCTGGTCCTACTGGGGCCTGTACCCGTCGATGATCCTGATGCAGGACGGCCGCCTGTTCTACTCGGGCAGCCATGTCTTCGGCAACAACATCCCCGGCACCGGCTCGGCGATCTACGACTACGGCGCCAACACCATCACGCAGATCCCGGGCCTGCAGAACAAGGACGAGCGCGACCAGTCGGCGAGCGTGCTGCTGCCCCCGGCCCAGGACCAGAGGGTCCTCACCATCGGCGGCGGCAACATCGACTCCAACCCGGACGCCAACCGCCTGACGGACATCATCGACCTCAAGCAGGCCGACCCGCAGTACGTCGCCGGGCCGCCACTGCCGCAGGGCACCGTCGACCTCGGCGAGGGCCCCGTCGCCGAGACCGGCGACCAGGGAAAGATGTACGTCTCCGCGGTGCTCATGCCCGACGGCAAGGTCCTGGAGACGGGCGGGGGCCTGCACAACCGGGCCGATCCCGTCCACGAGGCGTCGATCTTCGACCCGGACACCTCCGCCTTCGACCCGGTGGCCGCCGACCCGGAGTCCCGCGGCTACCACTCCTCCGCCTTCCTGCTGCCGGACGGGCGCATCATGGCCACCGGCGACAACCCGGGCAACGGCACGTGGAACCACAACGTGTCGATCTACTCGCCGCCCTACCTGTTCAAGGGCCCACGACCGACGATCACCTCCGTGATCGACGACGAGTGGACCTACGGCACCACGCAGCGCATCACCGTCGACCGGCCCATCGCGAAGGCTGAGCTGATCCGCCCCGCGGCGGTCACCCACTCCTCGGACCCCAACCAGCGGTTCGTGGACCTGCCGTTGTCGGTGGACGGCGCCAACGTCGACCTGAACGTGACGAGCAACCCCGACCTGGCGCCGCCCGGCTGGTACATGCTCTTCGCGGTCGACGCGGGCGGTGTCCCGTCGGTGGCCAAGTGGGTCCACCTCCAGGGCCCGGCCGCGCTGAGCGCGGACACGGCCTCGGCACACGTCCACTCCTTCGCCGACTCCCTGGAGGGCGGCACCGCGGCCCCGGCGAAGAAGCGCACATCGCAGAAGGTCAGCACGACCCTCTCCGGCTGCGACCGGCACTACGGCTCGGTCAACGTGTGCGTGCCGACGGTGTTCCCGCCTCAGGTGAGGAGGACGACGGCGGAACGCTGTGCCTGGCTCGCTGCGAACGACTACGGGCGCCTGAAGGTCAACGGAAAGGACGACCCGCTCGGCCTCGACCCGAGCAAGGACGGGGTGGCCTGTGCGAAGGGTGACGTGAGGGCGAAGCGCTAGGACCCGTCGCCCGGAACATGCCGGTGTCCGGACGACAGACCCCGGGTCCGGCTCGGGAACTCGGTGAGGGCGCGCTCCACGATGGCCTCCAGCTGTTCGTGGTGCGCGCCCTTCCAGTAGGCGCGCCCGCACGCACCGCACTGAGCGAAGACGTCGTACGACCGCCGGGTGCCGTGTTCGAGCTGGTCGGAGACCTCCTCCTTGGTGGCGTCGCGGAGCTGTCCGTTGCAGGCGGTGCACCGCGTCCAGGGCCGCAGCACCGGTGCGAACCGGTGGAGCACGTCGCGGAGTTGTTCCTCGGGCCGGGTGCTGTAGACGAACGCGCCCGCCCACAGCTCGCGGCGGCGCAGCAGCCCGCGGTCGCGGCTGAGCATCACGCGCCGCTCGGCCGCCGACCGGGCGGCGAGCGCCGGGTCGCCGATGTCGGTGGACTCGTAGGCCGCGTCCACGCCCAGCAGCCGCAGCCGGCGGGCCAGGGTGCCGAGATGCACGTCCAGCAGGAAGCGCAGCGGTGCGCCGGGCACCTGCTGCGGGCGTTCGACGGGCCGTACCTCGATGGACTCTCCGGCGGCCGGAAGATGCGAGGGGGCCGCGGCGCGGCCGTCCACGACGAGCGTCCCGACCTCGGTGAGCGGCACGCCCAGCGACTCGACGACATGCCCGAGGGTCGAGGAGCCGTCCGTGACGACCTTGGTGGCAGGCCCGCGCCGCCCGTGCGGGACGAAGAGGCCCAGCTCGGGGGCGAACGCGATGTGGATCTCGGGTCCGTTCACCTGGTCAGGATGGCACGTGGGCGGCTCAGGAGGCCTCCGGATTCCGCGGGGAGAGTCCGTGCTCCAGCACGTCCAGGGTGCGCTCGGCGTACTCCGCGATGTCGCCCTGCTGTCCGTGCTCGGCCCAGTAGCGCGAGGCCTCCATCAACGCGCCGACAAGACCCATGCAGTACACGCGCACCTCCAGGTCGCCGGGGGCGCGCCCGGTGCGCTCGGCGACCACGCGGCACATCATCTGACCGGTGACGGACATGCTCTCGCCCATCCGCGCGCGGACCGCGGGCACCTCGACCATGAGACGCCCGCGCAGTGCCATCTCCTCGCGCGTCTCGTACTCGCCCGACAGACTCCGCTCGACCGCGGTGCGCATCAGGAGCCGCAGGGACCGGGACAACGGCTCGTCGGCCGGGCGCGAACGCAGTTCCTCCTCCAGGATCGGGTCGTACTCGTCCGTGACGACGATGTCCTCCTTGGTGGGGAAGTACCGGAACACCGTGGACGGGGAGACCTCGGCCGCCTCCGCGATCTGCTCGATGGTCGTGGCGTCGTACCCCTGTTCCTGGACGAGCCGGTACGTCGCCTTGCGGATCGCCATACGAGTCTTGATCTTCTTGCGCTCGCGGAGCCCCAGCCGGGGTTCGGGGCTGTCGGGCGAGCTGTGTGCGGTGGCGGCCATGGTCGTCATTGTCGGGCATTCTCCGGGTCGGTGACCATGTCGGGGACCTCCCCGGGCAGGGCCGCCTCCGGCTTCGGGTTCGGCACCAGGGCCGCCGCGAGCAGCGCCGTGGCCAGCGCGGCGATACCGCTGACCAGCAGCACAAGACCCATGCCGTGGACATAGGCGGCGTCGGCGGACGCGGCCAGGGCCCGGTCACCGAGCCGGCTCGCGACCACATGGGCGCCGACCACGGAGTCGGAGGCGGTTGGTGCGACCGTGCGCGGGAGGGCGGAGGTGTCGAGCCGGTCGGCGTAGGTGCTTGCCAGCAGCGAGCCGAGCAGGGCGATACCGATGGCGCCGCCCACCTGGCGGACCGTCATCAGCAGCCCGGAGCCGCTGCCCGCCCGGTCGCGGGGCAGTGCGCCGAGCGCCGCGTCCATCGCCGGGACCACGGCGAAGCCGAAACCGAGGCCCGCGATCGACAGCCACAGCGCGGTGAAGCCGTACCCGTCGTGGACCGTCGTCCGGCTGCCGAGGAACGCGGCGAAGGCGAGCACGACCAGCCCCGAGCTGATCACCGCGCGCGGCCCGAACCGCGCGACGACCGGGGCCGAGCCCCGCGCGGCGACGAGCAGCCCGCCCATCATCGGCAGCATCCGCACCCCGGTGGCGAGGGCGTCGTGGCCCAGGACCGCCTGGAGGTACTGCGGCAGCACGAACATCAGTCCGGACAGCACGAACATGACCAGGGTCGCGGCGAAGGTGTTGGCCAGGAAGCCCCGGTGGGCGAGCAGTGACAGGTCCAGCATCGGACGGACGCTGCGGCGCTCGCGCACGACGAGCAGGGTGATCAGCACCGCTGCGGCGGCGAATAATCCGAGGATCAGCGGATCGCCCCAGCCCCGGTCGGGCGCCTCGATGATCGCGTAGATGAGGACGCCGAGTCCGGCGGCGGTGAGGGCGGTGGAGACGGCGTCCACCTTCGGGGCGGAGGGATCGCGGGTCTCGGGCAGCAGCAGGACGCAGGCGGTGATGCCGATCGCCGCCATCGGGACGTTGATCAGGAACACCGAACCCCACCAGAAGTGGTCGAGCAGCCAGCCGCCGATGATCGGTCCGAGCGGCAGGCCCAGGGCGGACGCGGCGGAGACGGCGCCGACCGCCCTGGGCCGCTCGTCGGGCCCGAACAGCGAGGGCAGGACGGCCAGCGTCAGCGGCATCACCAGCGCTCCGCCGATCCCCATGACCGCACGGGCGACGATCACGGAGGTCACGTCGTCGACGAGTGCGCCGGCCAGCGAACCGGCCAGGAACACGGCAAGTCCCGCGACCAGCATCCGGCGCCGCCCGAACCGGTCGCCCAGCAGGCCCGCCGGGAGCATCAGTGCGGCGAAGACGACGATGTACGCGTCCGCCATCCACTGTTGCTCGCCGGTGGACGCGCCGAGGTCCCGGGCCATCGTCGGGAGCGCCACGTTGAGGATCGTCATGTCGAAACCGAGCACGAGCATGCTCGCGACCAGGGCACCCAGCGTCCACCAGCGGCGCGGGTCGCGCCGTGTCTCCGTGTCTTGAATGACAGCAGCCATGAAATGAGAGTAGCTCTCAAAAACATGCTTCTGTCAATGATGAGTCACTGTCGTAATGGGGGGGTCGGCCCATGGCCGCCGAGTCGGCTTCGGGCACACGAAAGGGCCGCGGCTCGGGAGCCGCGGCCCTGGTGAACGGGTTGGTCGCCAGGTGTCACCCGTGCTGGTACGCCACCAGGGAGATCCCGACGTAGTGCACGACGAATGCCGCAAGGGTGAAGGAGTGGAAGACCTCGTGGAAGCCGAACCAGCGTGGTGACGGGTTCGGTCGCTTGATCCCGTAGATCACGCCGCCGGCGCTGTAGAGCAGTCCGCCGACGATGACGAGGACCAGAACGGCGATGCCACCGGTGCGCATGAAGTCGGGGAGGAAGAAGACGGCCGCCCAGCCCATCGCGATGTAGCAGGGGGTGTAGAGCCAGCGCGGGGCGCCGACCCAGAAGACGCGGAAGACGATGCCGGCCGCGGCGGCGCCCCAGATGCCCCACAGCAGCCACCGGCCCTTCGTGCCCGGCAGGAGCAGCAGGGTCAGCGGGGTGTACGTGCCGGCGATGATCAGGAAGATGTTCGCGTGGTCGAGGCGGCGCAGGACCCCGTCCATGCGTGGGCCCCAGTTGCCGCGGTGGTAGAGCGCGCTGACACCGAAGAGCAGACACGCCGTCAGGACGTAGATGCCGCAGGCGAGTCGGCCCCGGGCCGAGTTGGCGAGGGCGGTGAGGACCAGGCCCGCGACGATGACCGTCGGGAACATCCCGAGGTGCAGCCAGCCGCGGAGCTTCGGCTTGACCTGTTGGGGCAAGGAGAGCGCGACGGGACTGCGGCCGGCTGCCGGCGAGTCCGTGGGCGCGTCGGGGACGGACGCAGTCATGGGCCGCATCGTACCTACGGAACCGTAAGTTACGTATCAAAGTGCGATCGATATCACCCGTAGTGTCCGGGCTGTGGCGAAACATGGGCCACGCAAAAAATCGTTCAGCTGAACTCTACGTGCACGCAAAGAAGCCCGGGCACGCGTGGCGATCCTCACTCCGCTCAGGTGTGACGTCCTCTGGACAGATGGGCAATCTCGTCGGATGATCAAATGAGTGCGGTCGGCACCGGATGAGCGGCTACGAAGCATCCGGGTCGCAGCCCCCACGGGGCACTCAACAAAAAACCCCTCATCTAGGAGCGATCGTGGCGCGCGAGAACGCGGCTCCCTCAACCGTCCCCACCCAGCACAAGGAACTGATCTCGTGGGTCAACGAGATCGCCGAACTGACCCAGCCGGACAGCGTGGTCTGGTGTGACGGATCCGAGGCCGAGTACGAGCGCCTCAGCGAGGAGCTCGTGCGCAAGGGCACGTTCAGGAAGCTCGACCCGATCAAGCGCCCGAACTCCTACTACGCGGCATCCGACCCGACCGATGTCGCCCGGGTCGAGGACCGGACGTTCATCTGCTCCGAGGAGGAGAAGGACGCAGGTCCGACCAACCACTGGAAGGCGCCCGCCGAGATGCGGGAGATATTCCAGGGCGAGGAGGGCCTGTTCCGCGGCTCCATGCGCGGGCGCACGATGTATGTGGTGCCGTTCTGCATGGGCCCGCTCGGCTCCCCGCTCTCCGCGATCGGGGTGGAGATCACCGACTCCGCGTACGTCGCCGTCTCGATGCGCACCATGACGCGCATGGGGCAGACGGTCCTGGACGAACTCGGCTCCGACGGCTTCTTCGTCAAGGCCGTCCACTCGCTCGGTGCCCCGCTGGAGTCCGGCCAGAAGGACGTCGCCTGGCCCTGCAACCAGACCAAGTACATCTCGCACTTCCCCGAGTCGCGCGAGATCTGGTCCTACGGCTCCGGCTACGGCGGCAACGCACTGCTCGGCAAGAAGTGCTACGCCCTGCGCATCGCCTCCGTCATGGCGCGCGACGAGGGCTGGCTGGCCGAGCACATGCTCATCCTCAAGCTCACGCCCCCGCAGGGCGAGTCCAAGTACGTGGCCGCGGCCTTCCCGAGCGCCTGCGGCAAGACGAACCTCGCCATGCTGGAGCCGACGATCTCCGGCTGGACGGTCGAGACGATCGGCGACGACATCGCGTGGATGCGGTTCGGCCAGGACGGCCGCCTGTACGCGATCAACCCCGAGGCCGGCTTCTTCGGTGTCGCTCCCGGCACCGGTGAGCACACCAACGCCAACGCGATGAAGACGCTGTGGGGCAACTCCGTCTTCACGAACGTCGCCCTCACCGACGACAACGACATCTGGTGGGAGGGCATGACGGAGGAGACCCCGGCCCACCTCACGGACTGGAAGGGCAACGACTGGACGCCCGCGTCCGGGACCCCCGCCGCCCACCCGAACGCCCGGTTCACGGTCCCGGCCGCGCAGTGCCCGATCATCGCGCCCGAGTGGGAGGACCCGAGGGGCGTGCCGATCTCGGCGATCCTCTTCGGCGGCCGCCGCGCCAGCGCCGTGCCGCTGGTGACGGAGTCCTTCGACTGGAACCACGGTGTGTTCCTCGGTGCCAACGTCGCCTCCGAGAAGACCGCGGCGGCCGAGGGCCGGGTCGGCGAGCTGCGCCGCGACCCCTTCGCCATGCTGCCGTTCTGCGGCTACAACATGGGCGACTACATGGCCCACTGGATCGAGGTCGCCAAGGACAAGGACCAGTCCAAGCTGCCGAAGATCTACTACGTCAACTGGTTCCGCAAGAACGACGAGGGCTCGTTCGTCTGGCCGGGCTTCGGCGAGAACAGCCGGGTCCTGAAGTGGATCGTGGAGCGTCTGGCGGGCCGGGCCGAGGGCGTAGAGACGCCGATCGGCGTCCTGCCGACGCGGGATGCGCTGGACACGAAGGGTCTGGAACTGTCGGAGTCCGACCTCGACTTCCTGCTCACCGTCGACAAGGACGTGTGGCGCGAGGAGGCGGCCCTGGTTCCCGAGCACCTCAACACCTTCGGCGACCACACTCCGAAGGAGCTGTGGGACGAGTACCGCGCGCTGGTGCAGCGCCTCGGCTGACGTCCCCCTCCGCATGAACTCCGCGGCCGGTCCGGCTTTGCCCTGACCTGCGACGTCGTCAAGACCGGCCGCGGTGACGGCAGTACGGGAAGACGTGGGGCCCGCCCCGTACAACGGCGTACGGGTGCGGGCCCCATGCCCTTCGTGTCCGCCGTGGTGCGGTGCGTCTCCCCGGCACCGCTCCCACGTCCGCCGCCCTCGCCGCGGAGCACCGCCGACGTCCGCTTCACCTGCGCACGCGGCCCAGGTACCTGCGGAACGGCCCGGGCACCTGCGAACCCAGCGATGGATCGTCCGCGACGGCGCGACGGAACTGGATCTCGGCCTCGTCGTCACGGTGCTTCTGCGCGAGGAGCAGCCCGAGTTGGAGACGGGCCGCCGCGTTCTTCGGCCGGGCGGTGACGGCACGTCTGAGGAGCCCGATGGCTCGGTCGGGTTCGCTCGACCTCAGCAGCATCGCCTCGTTGAAGAGGGCAGGTCCGTATGACGCATCGATGTTCAGCGCCTTGTCGAAGGCCGCGCGTGCGTCCGCGGTCCTGCCGTCGCGTTGCGCGATGACCCCCAGGTGGTACCAGGCGGCCTTGTTGCGGGGGTCGAGCTCCAGCACGTGCCGGTAGGCGCGGGCCGCGCTCCTCGGGTCCTGCTGCTGTGCGAGTGCGCCCATCAAAAGCGCGTCTGCCTTCCGGGTCCTCGACTCCGCCGTATCGGCCCGGGACTGCCGGGTGGCCGGCTGGGACTGCACGGACCAGACCGTCACGCCGACGGCCGCCGTCGCCGCACCGGCGAGCGCCGCCCGCCACAGCCTGCGCTTCATAGCGTCACATCTCGTCGAACGGGCCGTCGTTTCCGCAGACGTTACGAGGAGTTGCAGGAACGCCGCCGTTCGGCGGGCACTTCGGCACGGCGGACCACTCGAATGGATTTCGTTCAGAACGAGATCCCTCGGACGGGACACAGTCGCACCGAACCCAGGTTCGGGCGGGCGCACTTTCATGGCGCCCGGTCCGCGCGTCGCTGCGGGTGCACGCGGACCGGGGCCGAACTGGGGGAGCCGCGTGGACCGGCTCGCAGGGTCAGCCGGCGGCGATCGGTTCCCGCGGCTCGCCCAGCGCGGCGGTGTGCGCGTCCATGCGCTGCGCGGACAGGATCGCCGCCGCCGTGTCGGCGCGGGACGCCGCGACGACCAGGGCACGGCCGGCCAGCGTGTGGGCGCGCCGGTGAAGCGCCGCGATGTGGGATTCGTCGATGTGCGCACTGCGCGCCGCACGGACCGGCGGCACACCCCTCAGCCGCGCCACCTGCGCGGCGAGCCGCTCGGCGGCCCTGTCCAGGTCCGCCGACGATTCCAGCGCGCGCAGCTCGTCCGTCACCGTGAGCAGGGCGGCCAGATGGCCCGCGAGCTGGATGTCCAGCTCCTCCTCGCGTGAGCGGTGCGGGAAGTCGGGGGTGGTGCCGGCCGTCGTGTGGACCGACTTGGTGCGGATCGGTTCGTACATGGGACGGCCTCCTGTGCTCTGACAGGAAACCATCTTAGCTTGGATTTCGTCTAAAGTTGAGCCGGATCGTAAAACTGCCCCGCGAGCTCGCTCGGCGGACGTCAGGGCTGGCCGTAACCGTCGAGGAAGTTGCCGATCCGGGTGATCGCCGATGTGAGGTCCCCCACGGTCGGCAGTGTCACCACGCGGAAGTGGTCCGGCGCGGGCCAGTTGAAGCCCGTCCCCTGGACGACCATGATCTTCTCGCGGCGCAGCAGGTCGAGGACCATCTGCCGGTCGTCCCTGATCTTGAAGACCTTGGGGTCGAGGCGGGGGAAGAGGTACAGCGCGCCCTTCGGCTTCACGCACGTCACACCGGGGATCTGCGTCAGCAGGTCGAACGCCGCGTCCCGCTGCTCCTTCAGCCGCCCGCCCGGCAGTACCAGTTCGTTGATCGTCTGGCGACCGCTGAGCGCCGCCACCACGCCGTGCTGGCCCGGCATGTTGGCGCACAGCCGCATGTTCGCGAGGATCGTCAGACCCTCGATGTACGACGCCGCGTGCGCCCGGGGGCCGGAGATCGACATCCAGCCCACCCGGTAGCCGGCCACCCGGTACGCCTTCGACATGCCGTTGAAGGTGAGGGTCAGCAGGTCGGGGGCCACGGCGGCCGTCGGGGTGTGCGTCGCGCCGTCGTACAGGATCTTGTCGTAGATCTCGTCGGAGCAGACGAGGAGGTTGTGCCGGCGTGCGATGTCCGTCAGGCCGCGGAGCATCGCCTCGTCGTAGACGGCGCCCGTGGGGTTGTTGGGGTTGATGATCACGATCGCCTTGGTGCGGTCGGTGATCTTGCGTTCCACGTCCGCCAGGTCCGGCATCCAGTCCGACTGCTCGTCGCAGAGGTAGTGCACGGCCGTGCCGCCCGAGAGCGACACCGCGGCCGTCCACAGGGGGTAGTCGGGCGCCGGTACGAGCACCTCGTCGCCGTCGTCCAGGAGGCCCTGCATGGCCATCACGATCAGCTCGGAGACGCCGTTGCCGATGAAGACGTGCTCGACGTCCGTCTCGATGCCGAGCGTCTGGTTGTGCATGACGACCGCCCGGCGGGCCGCGAGCAGCCCCTTGGCGTCGCCGTAGCCGTGCGCCGAGGAGACGTTGCGGAGTATGTCCTCGAGGATCTCGGGCGGGCACTCGAAGCCGAAGGCGGCCGGGTTGCCGGTGTTCAGCTTGAGGATGCGGTGCCCCGCCGCCTCGAGCCGCATCGCCTCCTCGAGAACCGGACCCCGGATCTCGTAGCAGACATTGGCGAGCTTCGTGGACTGGATCACCTGCATGTCCGTGAGCTTACGACCGCGTAATGCCTCGCGCCCCGTGTTGTCCGCCACGTGGGACGGCGGAAAGGCGACGAGCCGGCGCCGGTGATCAAGGCCCGAACCGTCATCGCCCCCTTGATGCGAGGCCATGGCGTGGGTGCGGGCGGTCCGGCGGCGGGGGCGCACGGTGCGGGCACCGCGAGCCGAGCCACAGGCGTCCGTACCGCCGTCGGAGTGCATCGGGCGCGGCGAACCCGGAATCCGGGAGGCCGACGGCCACACTCTCGATCCACCTCGGCCCGGCCGAAAACAGCTCCTTGCCCACGCATGCCCCTCCGCTGACAATGCCCATGACAAACCGATGACAAACTCGGCCGGTCGGAGGATCTTCGGCCGGCCGTGTCATCGCAACCTCATCGAGAGGGGACCCCCCACATGAGAAAGCCTCTCGCCGCCGCGCTTCTCGCTCTGGTGATCACCGGAGCCGGTGCGGCACCGGCGGTCGCGGAGACCCGGTCCGTGGCCGGCGCCGGCACGGCGGCCACGGCCTCCGGCACGGCGACCGTCCAGGCCGTCGACTTCGCCGGCACCGTCTCGCTCAGCAACTGCTCCGGCTCCGTCGTCCGCTTCCCGCGCTCCGCGGACGGCGACCCCGCGCTGGTGCTCACCAACGGCCACTGCCTGGAGACCGGCTTCCCGGAGCCCGGCGAGGTCGTCGTCGGACAGAGCTCCAGCCGCTCCTTCGGCCTGCTCGACTCGGCCGGCACCCGGGTCGCCACGCTCCGTGCGAGCAAGGTCGCCTACTCGACCATGACCGACACGGACGTCACGATCTACCAGCTCACCCGCACCTATGCGCAGATCAGGAGCTCGTACGGGATCAACGCACTCACCCTCGCCGACACGCACCCGGTCGCCGGCACCGCCATCAAGGTCGTCTCCGGCTACTGGAAGCGGATCTACAGCTGCGCCGTCGACGGGTTCGTGTACCGGCTGAAGGAGGGCGACTGGACCTGGAAGGACTCGGTCCGCTACACCTCCGCCTGCAACACCATCGGCGGCACGTCGGGGTCCCCCGTGATCGACAACGCCACCGGCAAAGTCGTCGCCGTCAACAACACCGGTAACGAGGACGGCGGGACCTGCACCGTCAACAACCCCTGCGAGGTCGACGCCAACGGCAAGGTGACCGTCCGCCAGGGCATCAACTACGCCGAGGAGACGTACCTGATCCCCGCGTGCTTCGGCACCGGCAACCAGCTCGACCTGAGTGCGAGCGGGTGCACCCTGCCCAAGCCGTGACGCGCGCCGGGCGGGCGGTCACACCGCGGTCCGGCGGACCGCCCGTCCGGCGAGCACCTCCGTCCTGCGCCCGTCCTCGATCACAAAACGGCCGTCGACCAGGACGTACGGGATGCCCGTGGGCAGCGCGCGCGGCCGTTCGAACGTGGCGCCCGCGGCGACCGTCGCCGGGTCGAAGAGCACCAGGTCGGCACGGTAGCCCTCGCGGACCAGACCGCGGTCCGGCAGCCGCAGCCGGGCCGCGGGGCGCGCGGTGAGGTGCGCCACGCACTCCTCCAGCGACAGCACCCCCAACTCCCTTACGTACCGGCCGAGATAGTGCGGGAAGGTGCCGTACGCGCGCGGGTGCGGTTTTGTGCCCTGGAGGATGCCGTCCGAGCCGCCGGTGTGGACCCGGTGCCGCATGATCGCCCGCACGTTCTCCTCGTGGCCCACGTGCTGCAGGATCGTGGAGCCGAGCCGGTCCTCGACCAGCAGGCGGCGGGCCGTCGTCCACGGGTCCTCCCCGCGCAGGTCCGCCGACTCCTGGACGGTTCTGCCGACGTACGACGCGAGCCCCGGGTCGCTCACGCCCGAGATCTCGATCGTGTCCCACTCGATGGGCACGCCGTGGCAGCCGTCGGAGCCGAGGACCTCCATGCCGTGCCGGATCCGCTCGGCCACCGCGCCGTCGTCGAGCCGTTCGAGGATCTTCTCCGGACCGCCCTCGCTCGCCCAGCTCGGCAGCATCGCGGCCAGCGTCGTCGAGCCCGGTGTGTAGGGGTAGGTGTCCAGGGTGATGTCCGCACCCGCCGCCAGCACCGAGTCGAGCAGGGACAGCAGTTCGGGGGCGCGGTCCTTGTTGACGCCGAAGTTCATGGTGGCGTGCGCGAGATGCAGCGGGCAGCCGGCCTCTCGGGCCAGGGCCACCATCTCCTCGTACGCCTCCAGCGCGCCCGCCCCGTAGCTGCGGTGGTGCGGGCAGTAGTAGCCGCCGTACGAGGCCACCACCCGGCACAGCTCCGTGAGCTCGGCGTCCTTGGCGTACATGCCCGGGGTGTAGGTGAGACCGGACGACATGCCGACCGCGCCCTGCTCCATCCCCTCAGCGACCAGTCGCCGCATCCGTTCGAGTTCCGCGGGTGTCGCCTCCCGGTCCTCCCAGCCGACGGCGAGCATCCGCACCGTGCCCTGCGGGATCAGATAGGCGGCGTTGACGGCGATGCCCTGGTCCAGCCGGTCCAGGTACTCGCCCACGGACCGCCAGGTGAAGTCGATGTCGTCGCCGTACCCGTTCCAGCCGGTGATCGCGCGGCGTACCTCGGCGAGCGTGCGGTCGTCGACCGGGGCGTAGGACAGCCCGTCCTGCCCGACGACCTCCAGGGTGACGCCCTGCGCGGCCTTGGCGCTGTGGTCCGGGTCCCGCAGCAGGGCGAGATCGCTGTGGGCGTGCATGTCGATGAAGCCGGGGGAGAGGACCAGACCCTCGGCGTCCAGCTCGCGGCGGGCCTCGGGACGCTGACAGCCGGCTGCCGCTGCCTCCTTGACGACGGAGACGATCCTGCCGCCGTCGACGACCACGTCGGCGCGGTAGGACGGCTCCCCGCTGCCGTCCACGACGTCCGCGTCCCGGATGACGAGCTCTTCCATGCCGGGCCTCCTAGAAGAACGTGCGGATGTAGTCGACGACCGTGCCGTCCGCCTCCGCCACCGGGATCAGCTGCCACTTGTCGAAGGACGTGCACGGGTGGGACAGCCCCAGGCCGAGCCAGTCGCCGACCTCGACGTCCGCCTCGGGGGCCGTACGGAGCCAGGCGTGCTGGTCGGACAGGGCGGTCACCGAGACACCGGTGGCCTGCCGCTCCCGGCCGTCCCTGCGAACCACCTGGGCGAGGGGCAGATCCAGGTCGTACGCCGCGTCCCGCTTGCCGGCGTTGGCGAAGGCCTGCTCGGCGGAGGGCCGGGACACCACCTGGGCCCACAGCCGGAAGGCGGGCTCCAGGGCGCCCTCCTCGGGGACGCGTCCGAAGGGGGTCAGCTTGCGGTAGTGGCCGTCGTCGTGCGACACGTAGGCGCCCGAGCGGAGCAACTTCAGTACCGGGGCGGACAGTTCGGGGATCTCGGCGAAGACGTCGGCCACCGCGTCGAACCAGGCGCTGCCGCCCGCGCTCACCACGATCTCGTCCAGCCCCGTGAAGCGTCCCGCCTTGTCGAAGTCCGCCGCGAGCGCGGTCAGCCGGCGCAGCCAGGCGTGTACGCGGTCGGGATCCGCCTGTGGCACCTCGCCCTCGTACCCCGCGACGCCCACCAGCCGCAGCGTCCGTGTGCCGGCCACCGCGTCCGCGACGGCCGCGCACTCCTCCTCCGTGCGGACGCCGGTGCGCGCGCCCTCACCGGCCGCCAGCTCCACCACGACGTCCACCGGGCGCGGGGCGCCTGCCAGCGCCGCGTCCATGAGCTCGACCCCGCGCACCGAGTCGACGTAGCAGATGAAGCGGAAGTCCTCGTCCGCGGCGAGCTCGGCCGCGAGCCTGCGCAGGGCCGCGGCATCGACCAGCTCGTTGGCGAGGAAGATGCGCCGGATACCGAAGTGCCGTGCGACCCAGACCTGGTGGGGGACCGCGAGGGTGATGCCCCAGGCGCCGTGCTCGATCTGGCGGTGGAAGAGCTGGGGCGCCATGGAGGTCTTGCCGTGCGGGGCGAAGGCGAGTCCGTGGCGGGCCGTGTAGGTCTCCATCAGGTCGAGGTTGTGCTGGAGCCGTTCGGCGGAGAGGGAGAGCAGCGGGGTGGTGAAGCCGTCCGTGAAGAGGTTGCGGCGCTCGCCCGCCAGCTCGGCGAGGGTCAGGCCCTCCGCGTCCGGCGGGAGGCCCTTGAAACGGTGGTCGACCCTCTCCGCCATGAGGGCGGCGAGGCGTTCTGCGGAGGTGGCGGCGTCCATGGGTCCTCCCTGACGGAGTGCGTTGCAATATGTGCAACGACCGTTGCGTATCTCGCTTGATGCTGTCTAACATCCCGGCCAACGCGAGGTCAACGGATCGCCGTGACCCTTCCCGTCGACGAGGAGCCATCACCATCGTGACCGCCATCGGCCGGCCCACCGCCCCGGACGTCGTGGACGTCGTCGCGCTCGGCGAGTCCATGGTCGCGTTTCTGCCCTCCCGTCCCGGGCGCCTCGCCGACGTCCCCTCCTTCGACCGCGCCATCGGTGGTGCGGAGTCCAACGTGGTGTGCACGCTGGCGGCCGCCGGCCACTCGGCGCGCTGGGTCGGCCGGGTCGGGGCGGACGGCTTCGGCGATCACCTGGTCGAGTCGATCGGGACGTACGGGGTCGACGTCGGGTTCGTGCGGCGCGACCCGGGCCGCCCGACGGGGATCTACTTCCGCACGGCGGGGGACCGCGCCACCGACGCCCACGAGGTGGCGTACTACCGGGCGGCGTCGGCCGCCTCGGCGATGACGGTGGGGAACACGGACCTGGACGCCGTGCGGGCCGGCCGGATCCTGCATCTGTCCGGGATCACCGCGGCGCTGTCCGAGGACTGTCTCGGCCTCGTGCGGGAGCTGACGGCGCCCGGCGCCGGACGTCCGCTCGTCTCCTTCGACGTCAACCACCGCCCCGGGCTGTGGCGCGACGCCGACGGGCCCCGGGTGCTGCTGGAGCTGGCGCGCGGGGCCGACATCGTGTTCGTCGGGGACGACGAGGCCCGCGAGGCGTGGGGGCTGCACGGCGCCCGTGCGATCCGCCGGGCACTGCCCGAGCCGGAGATCGTGGTCGTCAAGCAGGGCGGGCACGGGGCGACGGCGCTCGGCAGGGACACCGGCGGCCCCCGCCGGGACGCCACGGGGGCCGCCACCTTCGAACCCGCCCTGAACGTCGACGTCGTGGCCGCCGTCGGTGCCGGGGACGCCTTCGCCGCCGGCTTCCTCTCCGCCACCCTGCGCCGGCTCCCCGTCCCTGACCGCCTGCGCCACGGCCACCTCATGGCCGCCGCGGCGCTCACCGTCCCCGGTGACCTCGCCACCCCACCCGCGCGCGACCACGCCGACCGCCTCGCCGCACTCGACGACACCGGGTGGGGGACACTTCGACTCGGCCCCGGCTGGACCGAAGCCGACACACGGGCCGAGGAGGAGGTACGTACGCCATGAGCCAGACCGTCGACCGGGCGCTGAGCATCCTGCCGCTGCTCGCCGAGGGGCCCGCCGATCTCGGACAGGTCGCCGACCGGCTCGGTGTGCACAAGTCCACCGCCCTGCGCCTCCTGCGCACCCTGCACGAACACGGACTGGTCTACCGCCAGTCCGACCAGCGCTACCGCCTCGGTGCCCGGCTCTTCGCCCTCGCCCAGCAGGCGGTCGAGAACCTCGACATCCGAGAGATCGCCCATCCGCACCTCGTGCGCCTGAACGAGGAGTGCGGGCACACGGTCCATCTCGCGGTCTACGAGGAGAACGAGGTCCTCTACATCGACAAGGTGGAGAGCCGCTACCCGGTACGGATGTACTCCCGGATCGGGAAGCCGGTGGCCATCACCGTCGCGGCCGTCGCCAAGCTCCTCCTCGCCGACCTGCCCGACCCCGAGCGCCGCGCCGTCGTGGACAAGCTCGACTATCCCCTGTACACGGCCCGTTCGACGCCGAACGCCGCCGCCTTCCTGAGGGAACTGGCGATCGTGCGCGAGCAGGGCTGGGCCACCGACCTCGGCGGCCACGAGGAGTCGATCAACTGCGTCGCCGCACCCGTCCGCGGTGCCGACGGCCGGGCCGTCGCCGCGATGTCGGTCTCCGCGCCCAACGTGGTCGTCACCGCGGACGAACTCCTCACGCTGCTCCCCCTGGTGCGCCGTACCGCGGACGCCATCAGCCGGGAGTACTCCGGCAACACCCCAGCAAAGGACGCCGTATGACGGACAAGATCGCCCTCACCCCGAAGACCCACACCACGCCGCCGGCCAAGTTCTCCCACGGTGTGCGGAAGGGAAACATCCTCCAGGTCGCGGGGCAGGTCGGCTTCCTGCCCGCCGAGGAGGGCAAGCCCCCGACGCCCGCGGGCCCGGCCCTGCGCGACCAGACCCTCCAGACACTCGCCAACGTCAAGGCGATCCTCGAGGAGGGCGGCGCCTCCTGGGACGACGTGATGATGATCCGGGTCTATCTGACGGACGTGGACCACTTCGCGGAGATGAACGAGATCTACAACGCCTACTTCGAGGAGCAGGGCCTCACCCAGCCGCCCGCCGCCCGGACCACGGTCTACGTGGGTCTCCCGGCCGGACTCCTCATCGAGATCGACGCGCTGGCCGTCCTCGGCTGACGCGGCTGCCGCTCATCCACCCCCGCAGTCCGCCGCGGCACGGCGTCCCCCACCCCCGGGGCGTCGTGCCGCGATCCCCCTCACACCGAAGCCGTATGGCACTACGAGAAGCCAGAGGTCCCCCTGTCATGCCCATGCCTTTCCTCGCAGCCGCCGGCACACTACCCGCCCCACCCCATACCGGAGGCCTGCTGGCCTTCGTCCACGGCACCGCCGGCCTGCTCACCGTCGCGGCGCTCGGCATCGTGCTGCTGCTCGTCCTGATCATCAAGGTGCGGCTCCAGCCCTTCGTGGCCCTGCTCGCCGTCTCCATAGCCGTCGGCCTCGGCGCGGGTCTGTCGGTCACCGAACTGTTCGGCACGGTCCAGCGCTCGGACGCCGTCTCCCTCATCGAGTCCGGCATGGGCGGCACCCTCGGCCATGTGGCCATCATCATCGGCCTGGGCACCATGCTCGGCGCGGTCCTCGAGGTCAGCGGCGGCGCCGAGGTGCTGGCGTCCCGGCTGCTGAACCTGTTCGGGGAGAAGCGCGCCCCGCTGGCCATGGGCCTGACCGGTCTGATCTTCGGTATCCCGGTCTTCTTCGACGTCGGCATCTTCGTGCTCGCGCCGATCGTGTACGCGGCCGCCAAACGCGGTGGCAAGTCGATCCTGCTCTACTGCCTCCCGCTGCTCGCGGGCCTGTCGATGACCCACGCGTTCCTGCCGCCCCACCCGGGCCCGGTGGCCGCCGCCGGCCTGCTGAAGGTCGACCTGGGCATGGTCATCCTGATGGGCATCGTCTGCGGCATCCCGGCGGTGCTGGCGGCGTGGGCGTGGTCGGCCTGGATCGGCAAGCGGATCTTCGTGCCCGTACCGCAGGACATGGTCGAGGCCGCCCAGGAGGCCAAGGAGGCGCTCGCGGAGGAGCAACGGGCGGCCGGAGTGACCCCGACGGAGAAGCCGGTGCCGCTCACCACGGTCTTCCTGATCATCGGCACACCACTGATCCTGATCCTGCTCGCCACCTTCTCCTCGATCGCCTTCGACCCCTCGACCGGACGGTCGGTGATCGAGTTCTTCGGTCACCCGTTCGTGGCGCTGACGATCGCGCTGCTGCTCGCGTACTACCTGCTCGGCATCCGGCGCGGCTGGTCCCGCAAGTCCCTGGAGACGGTGTCCACCGCCTCGCTCAAGCCGGTCGGCAACATCCTGCTGGTGGTCGGCGCGGGCGGGATCTTCGGTGCGGTCCTCAAGGGCAGCGGTGTCGCGCAGGCCCTCTCCGACACCTTCAACAACGTCGGACTGCCGGTGATCGTCCTGTCGTACCTGATCTCGCTCGTCCTGCGCGTGGCCCAGGGCTCGGCGACGGTCGCGATCGTCACGACCGCGGGCATCGTCGCCCCGCTGCTGACGGAGGGTCACCACTCCCAGGCCTTCGTGGCCCTGGTCATCATGGCCATCTCGGCCGGTTCCATCTTCGCCTCCCACGTCAACGACGGGGGCTTCTGGATGGTGGCCAAGTACTTCGGCATCAGTGAGCGCGACACACTGCGGACCTGGACCGTGCTCGAGTCGGTCCTGTCGGTGGCCGGCTTCGCGGTCGCCGCCGTGGTGAGTGTCTTCGTTTAGCGCAGTTTCCTATAACGATGCAGGGGTCGGCTGTGTCGGACACAGGATCTTGGACCATACT
The DNA here is from genome assembly GCF_001507435.1 of Streptomyces sp. NRRL F-5122. Taxonomy (GTDB): domain Bacteria; phylum Actinomycetota; class Actinomycetes; order Streptomycetales; family Streptomycetaceae; genus Streptomyces; species Streptomyces lannensis. The sequence goes on along the minus strand of NZ_LMWH01000205.1, from coordinate 50,000 downwards.
GCCCGCTGTGGAGCAGCGCATTGGTTCGAGCAGCCAGCCCCTGGACGGCGCCGGAGTCGACCCGGCCTTCATCCCCGGGCTCACCTCCCCAGCGTCCACCGCCGAGTCGGAGGACAGGCAGGACGACACCGTGCCCGAGGAGACGAGCCCGGTCGAGGACCGGGTCTCCGAAGAGGCACCCGCCGCGGCGGACGCGGACGACGAGCCGGACGCGGACGCCGAGGACGAGCCGGAGGCGGAGCCCGAGGAGGAGTCCGCCTCCGACGGCCCCGTCTTCGAGGCGTCCGACCGCCGCGCCCGGATCGTCGCGGACCACAGCGGCGTCCGGCTCCGTCTGGACGACCAGGCGTGCGAGTTCCGCTGGGACGAGATCGGCGCCGTGGAGACGGAGACCGCCCGCTTCGGGAAGCGGTTCACGGTCACCGTGCACACGCCCGAACGCCGGTGGTACCCCATAGAGATCGAGGCCGACTCCCGCTCGCGCTTCCAGGAGTGGGAGACCCGGCTCGACGAGGTCCTGGACGCCTACTTCGAGGACGGCGCGGAGGAAGCGGACACCCTCGAGAAGGTCGCCGACTGACGCGGTCCGTCCGCAACCGCGGTCCGGTGCGTGCCGGACGCGCCCCCTCGCCCCGTACGCGACGCCGAGGGCCCCGGCCGCCGGGGCCCGGTCGGCCGCCTCCGGGTCAGCCGACCGGGCGCCACTTCGGGCTCGTGGCGATGGCTTCCAGTTGCCTCATGGTGAGTGGGGGCAGCGGGCGGGTCGGGGACGTGTGCTGGGTGCCGGAATTGAAGGCGCTGATCACCACCCGGGAGCCGTCGGGCCGCCGGACGTCGACGGTCCGTACGACGGTCCCCTCGACGCCCTTGTCACCGTCGCTTTGACGCATGTCCACGGTGGTGCCGTCGGGCAGAGTCCGGGTGGCCGGGACGGAGGCGCCGCCCTTGACGCCCGGCACGGGCTTTTGGACGTTGACCTGGACCAGGCTCGCGCCCCGGCTGTCGTCGAGGACGAGGTAGCCGAACCCCGGATCCGCAGCGCTCTTCGAGGCGACGCGGAGTCCCTTGGGCAGCAGCGAGACGAGCGTTCCGGAGACGGGGCGGCCGGATGCGACCGGTGTACCGGCCGGCTCGACCACAGCCGCGAAAGGATCCACCGGGATGGCGTCGACGGCGGCGCGCCACTCGCGGGCGCCGGCGAGCGCCTTCAACCGGGCGGGGGAGAGGGGCGGCCGGTCCCGGGTGATGGGCGCGTCCTTCTCGGCGGCGGCATTCCACTCCTGCACACTGATGTGCTGTCCGCTCCGCGTGACGAGGTCCGCCGTCCACATCTTGGTGTCGACCCGGCGGTCCGGATACTCGTACCCCTGCATGATCATGAGTCGGGAACCGTCGGACAGCGTGGAACGGGTGCAGGCGTCGTACGGGACGTACACCTTGTCCGGGCACTCGGTGGCCTGTGCCGCCCGCTGACTGCCGGGCGCGACACGGTCGAGGGAGACGGCGACGGCGGCCTCGCCCTTGCCGTCGTCGTACACGACCTGGGCGAGCGGCATCGGACTGTTCGTGCCGCGTCCCTCCTCGTGGCTGAACCGGCCCCCGGGCAGCAGCTTCTTGAGGGTGCGCACGAGGTCGTCACCCGTCACGACGGGTCGTTGTGAGGGTGAGAGCGAGGGAGTGACGGGAGGGGCGGCGACGGACCGCTGCTCTCCACCGGCGCTTGCCGGGAGCAGGGCCGCGCCGAGTCCCACGAGCGCGACACCGGCCGCGCATCCCGCGACGGCGGCCCGGCGGCGGCGGATGCGCCGGCCGTGTGCCTCGCCGCCGGTGACGAGAGTGTGCCGGTCGGCCTCGAAGGCCCCGCCGGTGTGCCGTAGAGCGGCGGCGAGGTGGTCCTCGAAGTGGTCGTGGTCTTCCGGGGGCATGGCAAACCGCCTTTTCTGCGGAAGGAGATGGTGTCGGGCGGGGCGGTCAGGGCGCCGCGTACTCGCCGACGGTGTCGCCGAGGAACAGGCGCAGTCGCGCGAGGGCACGGACGCAGCGGGTGCGTACGGCGGCCGAGCTGGTGTTCAGGGCGGCGGCCGTCTCCTCGATGCTGCGGTCCTCCCAGTAGCGCAGGACGACCACGGCCCGGTCCTTGGCGGACAGCCGCCCGAGCGCCTCGAGGAGGGTGAGCCGCAGAGGCGTGTCACCGGCCGGGTCCGGCGCGGGCAGCTCGGGCAGCACGTCGGTCGCCCGCTCCCTGCGACTGCTGTGCCGCCGCTGGTGGGCGAGGAAGGTACGGGTGAGAACGGTCTGGACGTACCCGGCGGGGTTGTCGAGACGGGAGATCCGGCCCCAGCGGAGGTACACCCGGCCGAGGGCCTCCTGGACGAGGTCCTCGGCGAGGTGGGTGTCGCCGCCGGTGAGCAGGCAGGCGGAGCGGTAGAGATGCCCCGCGCGCGCCGCCGCGAACTCGGGATATCCCTCGGTCCGGCTCTGCCGCATGTGTTCCCCCTGCCCCCGGTGCCGTCCCACGACGCCCTCACCTCATTGATGCGGTGGGCCCCCGGAAATGTTTCAACCGGGGTGGGCGGACCGGGATACTGATCGCGACGAGCGTCGGGCGAGGGGGAGACAAGGATGCATCAGCCCGGGTACGGCCACCAGCCGCCGGCGGGCCCGCCGGGCTTCGGGCCGCCGCCGGCGGCGTACCCGCCGTATCCGCCGGCACATCCGCCCGCGGCTCCCCAACTGCCCCCGGGTCCGGACTTCCTGGCCGCCGACCGGCACAACTCGGTGGTGGTGGACGCGGCGGGTGTCGCCTTCGAGACGCACGGACTGTCGGCGGACTTCCCGTGGCAGGTCGTCCGCAGCGTCCACTACCGGGCGAGCCCCGACGGCAGGTCGCTGATGGTGGCCGTGGTGCACCCGGACGGCAGGGTGTTCGAGTGCGTGGTGGCCGCGAGGCGCGGGGAGTTGCAGGAGTGGTTCGGCCATCTGGCGACCGTGCTGGGGCACTACCGCCCGATCGGGTGAGGGCCCGGTGCGAGGGCGCGGCGGACGGGGACGGGGACGGACGGTCCGCGACCGTCCGTCCCCGTGATGCCGGCTCAGTGCGCCGTCACGGCAGCGCGTGCACGTGCGGGCCCACCGCGTTCGACCAGGCGTTGCCCGACGCGGCGTCCCAGTTGGTCGACCACGTCATCGCGCCGCGCAGGTCCGGGTACGTCTTCGACGGCTTGAAGGTGCCGCAACCGGTGCCCTTGGCCAGGCAGTCCAGCGCGTTGTTCACCACCGTCGGCGACACATAGCCGCTGCCCGCGCCGCTGGGCGAGGCCGGGACGCCCAGGCCGACCTGGGACGGGGACAGACCGCCCTGGAGCTGGATGCAGGCGAGGGCCGTCAGGAAGTCCACCGAACCCTGGCTGTAGACCTTGCCGTCGCAGCCCAGCATCGAACCGCTGTTGTAGTACTGGGTGTTGACGACGGTCAGGATGTCCTTGACGTTCAGTGCCGTCTGGAAGTACCCGTTCGACGTCGACTGCATGTCTATCGTCTGCGGGGCCATCGTGATGATCAGCGAAGATCCGGCTTTGGACGACAGCTGCCTCAGTGCCTGTGACATGTACGTCGGGTTCAGGCCGTTCTCCAGGTCGATGTCCACACCGTCGAAGCCGTACGACTGCATCAGCGAGTAGAGGGAGTTGGCGAAGTTCGCCGCCGAGGACGAGTCGTTCACCGACACCGTGCCGTTCTGGCCGCCCACCGAGACGACGACCTTCTTCCCGGCCGCCTGCTTGGCCCGGATGTCCGCCTTGAACTGGTCCACGGAGTAACCGCCGACGCCGGACGAGTCCAGATTGAAGGTCACCGCGCCCGGTGTGCCCGTCGCGTCCGCGAACGCGACCGCGATGATGTCGTACTGCGACGGGACGTCCGAGATCCGCTGGACCGTCGCCCCGTTGTTGAAGTTCTGCCAGTACCCCGTCACCGCGTGCCGGGGGAGTCCTCCGGTCCCGCCCCCGCCGGTCGCGGCGGTGGTCGCCGTCACGGTCGCCGACCTGGTCGACTCGCCCGCGGCGTTCGTGGCCGTCACCTGGAACGAGTACGACGTCGAGGGCGACAGGCCGGTCACCGTCGCCGACGCCCCGGTCACGGCGGCGACCTTGGTGCCGCCCCGGTACACGTTGTAGCCGGTGGCGCCCGACACGGCGTTCCAGGCCAGGGAGACGGAGGAGGACGTGGTGGAGGACACCGCGAGACCCGCGGGGGCCGCGGGCACGGTCGGGGCAGGGTCGCCGCCACCGCCGCCGTCCGGGCCGAACACCGACACGTCGTCCGCGTAGTACGCCGCTTGCCCGTACCAGCCGTGGAGGTACACCGTCACCGATGTCGTGGAGGCGCCCGTGGTGAAGGTCGTCGACAGCTGCTTCCAGCTCGTCGAGTCGGGTGTCCAGGTCGACACGTCGGTGGTGCCCGTGCCCGTCGCGCCCAGATACGTGTACCCGCCCTGCACCCAGGCGCTGAGCGTGTACGTCGAGTTGGGCTTCACCGCGACCGTCTGCGCGCACTGCGCGTAGTCCTGGCCGGCCGGTGACGCCTTGAGCGCGGCCGTGCCGCCGTGCACCGGCGACGACACCGTGGTGCCGCTGCCGGCCGAACAGGTCCAGTTGCCGAGGCCCGACTCGAAGCCGGCGTTCCTGGCGTTGTTCACGTCCGCGGCCGCCGCGTTTCCGGCGGCCAGAAAGGAGAGGGCGAGCGCGGCGACGCCGGCCGCGGCGAGTGTCCGTCTGGGGCGGAGCAAACCTGGTACGCGGTTCACTGGGGCCTCCGATGGGGGGAGAGGAAGGGCTGGAGGGCATTGCGGAACGGTGGCCACCGCCTGACGAAAGAATTTGGTCCAGACCAATTGCGTTGTCAATACCTCTGGCGACACCAACGCCCTTACCGAGTCGTCGAGTTGAGGCATATGCGCCTACTCTGTGTGGATCATGCCCGCACCTTCCGTGAGATGATCTTCCGGATTCTGTGTTGAGCGGGGCATGCCGTGGATATGGTGCTGTTGCAGGACGATGCAATTGGATGTCACAGGGGCCAACTGAGGCGGGGGCCGACCACCCTGCCGCAGTGAACGGGGTGGTGTGCAGCCGTGCCGACCGCGATAGCAGTCACCAGTCCCGATCTGGTGCTCCCTCCGCTCGACCGGCAGACGCCGCCCGCAATCGTCCAGCCCGGGCCCACGCTCGAGCAGTCCCTGAACGCCATGCACACGCTCGTCGAACGGCACGGCTATGTGATCGCCCTCCACGCCGCCTCCGGCGCCGACCCGGCGGTCCAGCGACTGCGCACCGTGCGCTCCGTCCTGGAGAGCGACCGCATCGCGGTGCTCGGCGTCCCCCTGCCCCCGCTCGGACTCGCCCTGCTCGCCCGGCAGTTGCGGCAGCTGTCCGTCTGCGACCTCAGCCCCGGAGTGCTGGCCTCCTCCGCACGGCTGCTGGCCCACTACATCTACGCGGGCGCGGTCCTCGGCTCGGTCGCGAAACTCGACCAGGTCCCCGTCCCCCTCACCTCCCACGCCAAGTCCTGGATGCCGGGCGCCCAGTTCGGCGTACTGGCCAATCCGCGGCCGCAGCTCGTGCGGATCGGGCAGGAGGAGCTGCCGGGCCCCGAGTTCGGCACCCGGATGCTCGTCGCCGCCGGACAGCCGCCGTCGGACTGGGTCACCGCGCAGCTGGCGCCCGCCTGGCGTGTCCAGGGGGTCGCGACCGTGCCGCTCCCCGAGGAGTCGGTGCGCTGGTGGGGGACCGGCCGGCTCGTCGAGTTCGCGGCGGGACTGCACGACGTGTCCGTGCTCTACCAACTCGTCTCGTCCGTGCGGCGCGAGGCCTGCCACTGGTGCGGCCTCGAACTCATCGGAGACCGCTGCGGGTTCTGCGCGGCGCCCCTGTCGTCGCCCTCCGGACAGCCGCCGCCCGCCGTCACCCGGGCACTTCCACGAGGCGGCACGTAACCCCGTACCCACAACTCCACAGCACGACCGCTCGACCCGTCGTCCCCACCTTCTGATCGAGGTTGTCCGCGTCATGAACTCACGCCAGCGCCGCGGCGTCATCCTGCTGGTCCTCTCGGCCCTCGCCGCAGTCGGCGCCTTCGCCGGAGTGCTGTCGGTGATCCGCGACGTGAACTCGAAGGTGGGCCCGGAGGCCACGGCGTACCGGCTCAAGGCCGACATCGCCCCCTACCGGGAGCTCACGGCCGATCAGTTTCAGAGGATCTCCATGCCGCGGCGCTGGCTGTCCGCGACCGCCGTCACGGACCTCTCGCAGATCCGCGGAAAGATCGCCGTGACCCGGCTGGAGAAGGGATCGCTGCTCCAGACCGACATGATCGTCGACCGGCCGGCACTCCAGTCGGGACAGCAGGAGATCGCCATCATGATCGACGCGTCGACCGGTGTCGCCGGCAAGATCGCCCCCGGCTCCCGGGTCAACATCTACGCCACCTTCAAGGCCGCCAACGAAAAGAGCAGGGACGAGTCCAAGGTCATCGTGACCAACGCCCGCGTCCTCGACGTCGGCAGGCTCACCGCCCTCGACCCGGGCCAGTCCAGTGACGACCGGCGGCGCAACGCCGCCGAGGCCGTCCCCATCACCTTCGCCCTCGACACCGCCGACGCCCAGCGCGTGGCGTACGCCGAGTCGTTCGCCGAACACGTCCGGCTCGCCCTGGTCGCTGGCGGCTCCGCGACTGCGGTCGCGCCGGGCGACCGCACCTACACCCTCGACCAGGACAAGTAGGAGGCCCCATGAGGTCCGTCCCGGTCCCCTGCGGGCCTGTCCCCACGAGGTTCCGCCGATGACCATCCGTATCCATCCCGCCGTCGGCGACCTCGACGCGGCACGCTCGCTCACCACCCTGCTGAGCCAGGTCGCCGACGCCGAACCCGCCCCGCCCGTCCACGACTCCACGGCCCTGCTGGACGCCCTCGCCCGGCTGGCCGGCGAGTCCCTCGACGAACTGCCCGAGGTCGTCCTCGTGCACGAGCGGATAGGGCCGGTCCCCGCACTCGATCTGGTTCGCGACCTGGTGCTGCGGTTCCCGGCCGTCGGAGTCGTGCTCATCACCGCCGACACGAGCACGGGCGTCCTGACCGCCGCCATGGACTCCGGTGCCCGGGGCATCGTCACCCTGCCCCTCGGCTACGACGCCCTCGCAGAACGTGTCCAGGCGGCGGCCGCCTGGTCGGCCGGAATGCGACGCCACCTGGGCAGCACCACCCCCGAGCTGTACTCCGGGGCCGGCGGGACGGTGGTCACGGTGACCGGGGCCAAGGGCGGTGTCGGGGTCACCGTCACGGCCGTCCAACTGGCCCTCGCGGCCCGGGCGTCGGGCCGTACCGTCGCGCTGGTCGACCTCGACCTGCAGTCCGGGGACGTCGCCTCCTACCTGGACGTGCAGTTCCGGCGTTCCGTGGCCGACCTCGCCGGGATCACGGACATCAACCCCCGTGTCCTCCAGGACGCCGTATACACCCACGACAGCGGCGTCGGGCTGCTTCTCGCCCCTGCGGACGGCGAACGCGGCGAGGAGATCACGGACCGCGTGGCCCGACGGGTCCTGGGTGCGCTCCGGGCCCGTCACGACGTCGTGATCGTCGACTGCGGCTCCCAGATGAACTCGGCCACCGCCGCCGCGATCGAGGTCGCCGACCACGCGCTGCTGCTGGTCACCCCGGACGTGGTCGCGGTCCGCGCGGCCAAGCGGATGGTGCGCCTGTGGGACCGGCTCCAGATCCGCAAGGCCGAGGAGACCCTGACGGTCGTCAACCGCCACTCTCGGGGGACGGAGATCCAGCCCGCCCTCGTCGAACGCGTCACCGGCACCCGGGTGGCCCGCGCCGTCGTCCCGGCCGCCTTCAAGGAGCTTCAGGCGGTCGTCGACGCCGGACGCCTTCAGGACCTGGACGCCCGCTCCACCGTGAAGCAGGCGCTGTGGTCGCTGGCGGGGGAGCTCGACCTCGTGCGGGCGCAGGAGGGAGGCGGCGGGCGGCGCCGCAAGGCGTCCGCGGACCGGGGTGCGCTGAGCCTGTGGCGCAGGAGCGACCGGGGCTCGGTGACCGTGGAGTTCGCCGGGATGTTCCCGCTCGTCCTGGTCGTGATGGCGCTGCTGTGGGAGTGCGCCCTGTTCGGCTACACGTACTCGCTGGCGGGCAACGCGGCGGACGAGGCGGCACGGGCGGCGACGGCGGCGTACGCCGTGCAGGGGGACTGGTCGGGGGCCTGCCGGTCGGCGGGAGCCCGGCATCTGCCGGGCTCGTGGAGCGGCGCGGAGATCAGCTGCGCCCCGGACGGCCCGGTGATGAAGGCGACGGTGCGCGCCCAGGTCCCGCTGTTCTTCCCGGGGGTCAACCCGGGCTGGCGGGTCGACGGGAGCGCGGGCGCGGCGCTGGAGGGGGACGACCGATGAGGTCGTCCGTGCGCAGCAGGGCGGGGGCCCCGTCGAGGGGGCGGGCTCGCCGCCGGGACGACCGCGGTGTGTCCATGCTCGAGTTCGCCGGCTACCTCCCCGTCCTGCTCGTCATCGGCATGGCCGCCATCCAGCTGGGCCTCGTCGGCTACGGCATCAACCAGGCCGGCACCGCCGCCCGCGCGGCCGCCCGGGTCGCCTCCCAGGACGGCGACGGCTCGGCGGCGGGTGCCGCCGCCGTCAGCGGCTGGCTCTCCCCCGACGTACCGCCGCCGGCGAAGGGCGCCGACACCACCACCGCCACCGTCACCGTGCACGTCCCCGCCGTGATCCCCCTCTTCGACGGCTGGGACGTCACCCGTCGCGCCACCATGCCCAACGACGACTGAACCAGCAGCACGACAGAGAGGAGTTGACGACCGACATGAGCCTGCGCTCCCGTATCGCCGCCCCCGACGACGGGGGAGCCGCCCGAGAGGACGGGCACCTCGTCGCGGTCTACCGCGCGAAGCTCCTCGAGGAGATCGACCTCGCCGAGATGTCCGGCCTCGCGGCCGCCGAACGCCGGGCCCGGCTGGAGCGCGTCCTCGGGCACATCATCAGCCGGGAGGGTCCGGTCCTCTCCTCGTCCGAACGCTCGCAGCTGATCCGCAGGGTCGTCGACGAAGCCCTCGGGCTCGGCGTCCTCGAACCGCTGCTTGCCGACGCGTCGATCACCGAGATCATGGTGAACGGCCCGGACTCGGTCTTCGTGGAGCGCGCCGGCCGCGTGGAACAGCTTCCCCTCCGCTTCGCCTCCACCGAGCAGCTGATGCAGACGATCGAGCGGATCGTCTCGACGGTCAACCGCCGCGTCGACGAGTCCAACCCGATGGTCGACGCCCGTCTGCCCACAGGCGAACGCGTCAACGTCATCATTCCGCCGCTCGCCCTGACCGGCCCCACCCTGACCATCCGCCGCTTCCCGCGCGCGTACACCCTCCCCGAGCTGATCGGCCTCGGCTCCCTCGACGAGCAGATGCTGATGCTGCTCGCCGCCTTCGTCCGGGCCCGCTTCAACCTCATCGTCAGCGGCGGTACGGGCACCGGCAAGACCACCCTGCTCAACGCCCTGTCCGGGCTGATCCCCTCCCGCGAGCGCATCATCACGATCGAGGACTCCGCCGAACTCCAGCTCCAGCAGGAGCATGTGATCCGGCTGGAGTCCCGCCCGCCGAACGTCGAGGGGAAGGGCCAGATCACCATCCGTGACCTGGTCCGCAACAGCCTGAGGATGCGCCCCGACCGCATCATCGTCGGAGAGGTCCGCGGCGGTGAGACCCTCGACATGCTCCAGGCGATGTCGACGGGCCACGACGGCTCCCTCGCCACCGTGCACGCCAACTCCGCCGAGGACGCGCTGATGCGGCTGCAGACCCTCGGGTCGATGTCCGAGGTGCTGATCCCCTTCGAGGCGCTCAAGGACCAGATCAACTCGGCGGTGGACGTCGTCGTGCAGCTCGCCCGGTACGCCGACGGCTCCCGCAAGGTCGTGGAGATCGCGCTCGTGGTGTCCCACGGACGCGAACAGTTCCGCGTCGCCACCGTTTCCCGCTTCGTTCCCCAGCCGCTGGCCGCCGACCGGATCGTCCGCGGCCGCTTCGAGCACCTCCCGCTGCCCCGGAGCGTCGCGGAGAAGCTCTACGTCGCCAACGAGCCGCTGCCGCCCGCCTTCGGCGTCGCCGAGGCCATCGACGCCCTCCACACGAGGCAGGCCATCGGATGACCCCCGTCCACGTAAGGAGCGCGCCATGAACGACCCCGCCCTCCTCGCCCTCGGCGCCACCGTCCTCACCGGCACGCTGACCGTGGCCGGCGTGCACACGTACGCCTCGGGGCGCGCCCAGCGCCAGACGCTCGTCGACCGGCTCTCCGGCACGGCGAGGGGCCCGGCCCGCACCGCGAGCGGCCGGGTACGCCGTTTCACGGGCATCGACCGCCGGGTGCGCCGCACCCGCCTCGGGCGCACCGTCCAGCTGCGCCTGTCGGCGACCGGACTCGACCTGACGGCGGGGGAGTTCTTCACCTACGTCACCGCCGTCGTCGTGGCGCTCTGGTTGATCGCCGCGACGACCCTCGCCCCCTTCTTCGGGCCCCTCGCCGCGCTGATCGGGGTGTGGAGCGCGGCGATCTTCCTCAACTGGCAGCGGCAGAAGCGCATCGAGGCCTTCATCAACCAGCTGCCGGACGTGGCCCGCCTCCTGGCCAACGCAACGGCTGCCGGGCTTGCCCTGCGCACCGCCCTCGCCATGGCGGCGGAGGAACTGGAAGCCCCGGCCGGGGAGGAACTGGCCCGGGTCGCCGATCAGCTGACGCTGGGCCGCTCTGTCGACGACGCCCTCGACGAACTGGCCGAACGACTCCCGTCCCGTGAGCTGATCGTCCTCGTCACCACGCTCGTCCTGGCCAACAAGGCGGGCGGCTCGGTGGTGAACTCGCTGCGCAACCTCACGCAGACCCTGGAGGACCGCAAGGAGACCCGGCGCGAGGTCCGCACGATGCTCTCCGAGGTCAACGCCACGGCCTTCACGGTCCCGCTGCTGGGCCTCGGCTCCCTCGTCCTGGTCAACTCCTCGAACGAAGGCGCCCTGGCCCGCGTCACCGGCTCACCGCTCGGTCAGGGGCTGGTACTGCTCGCCCTCGGCCTCTACACGGTCGGCTTCTTCGTCATCCGCCGCCTCGGCAAGATCGAAGTGTGAGGAGGCCGCGATGACATCACTGCTCCTCGCCCTGCTGATGGCGGTCTCGGTCGCCGGGATCCTGCTCGGTGTGCGCATGATCCGCGCGGACGCCAAACTGCCGAGCGACCTGCAGCTCGCCCTGGAGGTCGGGGCCGGCCGTGTGTCCAGGACCGGATCGGCGGTCGACCGCGTCGGCATACGCTTCGCACCGTTCGTCCTGCGTCTGATGGGTCCGCGCCGGGTCGACGACAAGCGCCGACGTATCGACATGGCCGGCAACCCGAACGGCCTCACCCTCAACCGCTACGCCGCCCGCCGTGCGGTGTACGGCCTCTTCGGTTGCCTGATGGGCCTGATCTTCCTCTCGGGCGGCCATCCGCTGCTCGCCGTCGCCACGTTCGCGTTCGGTCTGCTGGCGGCCGACGCGCTGATCTGGCAGGCCATCCGCGAGCGCAAGGAGGTCATCGACCGCACCCTGCCGGACTTCCTGGACGTGCTCGCGGTCGTCGTCTCCGCCGGGCTGGGCTTCCGCCAGGCCCTCGACCGGGTCGCGGAGAAGTACGAGGGGCCCTGGGCGGACGAACTGCGCATCACCCTGCGCCAGATGGACATGGGGGTCAGCCGCCGCCAGGCCTTCGACGAATTGCGCCGGCGCAACTCGTCCGAGCAGGTGGCCCAGTTCGTCTCGGCACTGCAGCAGGGCGAGGAGCTCGGTTCCCCCATCGCCGAGACGCTGATCCAGCTGGCCATGGACATGCGGCGCACCGACGCGCAGAACGCCCGCCGCCGTGCGGCGAAGACGATCCCCAAGGCCACGCTGGTCACCCTGGTCTTCATGCTCCCGGCCACGATGATCCTCATCGCGACGGGCATGTTCCTGGGGTCGGGGACGGACTTCGGATCGATCCTGGGCCGATGATGAGCAGCCGTGCCCCGCGCCCCACACCCGGGTACCTGGAGGACGACGCCCCGCCGCCGGCGAGCGTCCGCCTCCAGCTCGGCGCGCTCCAGGCCCTGTGCCGCCAGACCGTCGCCGTACGACTGGCCCTGGTCCTGATCGGCGCGCCCTTCGCACTGGCCAACACCGCCGACGGTGCCCCGCGCTACGCCGTCCTCGCGGCGGCCGTCCTCGGTGTCATGACGTCGTACGCCCTGCTGCGCGACTGGGACCGGGTCGGCCCTCGTCTGCTCGCCCACCCGTCCCTGATGGCACTCGACCTCCTCTTCGTCGCCACACTGCTGCTCACCGCGTCCCCCGCCTCCCCTCTCGCGTACGCCACCGTCTGCACCCCACTGCTGTCCGGCCTGCTCTACGGCTGGCGGGGGGCCGGCGCCATCACCGGCCTGCAACTGGTCGTCATCGTCACGGTGTTCCGGGCCTGGGAGCAGCGCCCGGGCGCCGGCGTCAGCACCCTTCTGATCGCCGGCTTCTGTGTCGCCGCCGGCATCATCGGGGTGACCCTGCGCAATCTGCTGTTCCGCTTCGGGACCGCCGGCCAGGCGCTGTCCGAGGCGAACGCACGCCTGGCTGCGGCGGAGGCCGTCGAGTCCGAACGGGCCTTCCTCGCCCGGGAGATGCACGACTCGGTGGCCAAGACACTGCACGGTCTCGCCCTGGCCGCGGAGGCGCTCGCGCTGTCGGCGGACCATGCCGACCCCGAGACGCTCAAGCGCCAGGCGAACCAGGTGGCCGGCGCGGCCCGCAGGGCGGCGGCGGAGTCCCGGGATCTGCTGTCGGACCTGCGGCGCCGCACGGACTTCAGGGCGGCCCGGGTGGACGTGTCGGCGGAACTGGCCGTACGGGGGCGAGAGTTCGCCGGACGCGCGGGTCTCGAGGTCGAGCTGGCCAAGCCGGAGGCACCACTGCTCCTGCCGTACGCGACGGCGCACCACGTCCTGGCCGTCGTCTCGGAGGCACTGGAGAACACACACCGCCACGCCCGTGCGACCCGCGTCCGCATCACGCTCGACACCGCCGGGGACACCGCGCTCGATCTGCGGATCGGGGACGACGGCGTCGGTCTGCCACCGGGCACCGCACCCGGGGACCTGGCGAAAACCGGCCACTTCGGGCTGCTGGGCATGGCGGAACGGGCCGTGACCCTGGGCGGCCGCCTCCGACGGGGCCGTTCCCCGCTCGGCGGCGCCGAGATCCATCTGCACGTGCCCCTCGCGGAGACCGCTCCGTACACCCCCCAGGAGGAGGCCGCACATGCCTGACCAGGCGCTTCCCGACCCGCCCCTGCGCGTGCTCGTGGCCGACGACAATCCGGTCGTGCGGGCGGGACTCGCGGCCCTGCTGTCCGCGTGCCCCGGCATCAACGTGGTCGCCGAGGCGGCGGACGGTGGGCAGGCGCTCGCTCTCAGCGCCCGGCACCGTCCCGACGTCGTCCTCCTGGACGTGCGGATGCCGGGCACGGACGGCCTGACCGCACTGCCCGAACTGGCCCACCGGTCCCTCGTGATGATGCTGACGTACAGCAGGGAACCCGACGTCGTGGCCGAGGCGCTGCGCCGCGGCGCCTGCGGCTATCTGGTGCACGGCGAGTTCACGGCGGCCGAACTGATCAGGGCGGTACGGGAGCTGAGACGGGGACGGCCGACGGTCTCCCCGGCGGTCGCGCCGCCGTCCGGTCCTGTCTTGTCCTCGCTCGGTGTTTCCTACGAACGGGGTGAAAGTGCTTCGCAACTGCAACCAGTTGTGTCAGAGTCGTCGACGGCCGGTGCCGCCCACACGGGAGGCCTGCGGCGCCGTGCCGGGGGGTGGCTGGACTTCGGTCTCAGCTCGAGGGAGGTGGAGGTCATGGATCTCATCGCGTCCGGGATGAACAACCGGCAGATCGCCGCCGCCTGCTTCATCAGCGAGAAGACGGTCAAGAACCACATCAATCGCATCTTCGCGAAACTGCACAGTTCCTCGCGCAGCGAAGCGATCGCCCGCTGGCTCGGTACGGCACGAGAGGGGTGGAGCGGGTGACGGCCACCGCGGGGGGAAGTTGGGTCCCTGGGCCCACTCGGAGTGCGCATGTTCTCACCTACCGTGCTGAGGTCGGCAGTGCGATCGGACGGGAGGGCGGACGCCATGGCCGGGTTCGACAGGTGGAGGCAGACCCTCGTCTCCCGGATGAGGGGCAAGGGCCGGGACGCGGGAGCCGGGTTCGTGGAGTACGCGGGCCTGATGATCATCATCGCCGGGATCTTCACGTTGATCGACAGCCTGGGCCTGGACGGCCTGATCTCGGGAGCGATCCTGCGGGCGGTCAACGACGTCATCGGAGGCTGACCGCTTCACTTCCCCCGAGTGACCGGGGGCAGACACTCCCGATCTATATCTGGCTGACGGGGATTCTGCTGTTCGTTGCGCTGGCGTTCTTCGTGTTCGCCCAGGCAGCGTCAGCCCGTAATGGAGCTCAGTCGGCGGCGGACGCTGCCGCTCTGGCAGCGGCCCAGGACGCCCGGGACGAGTTGATGGACCGTCTCGGGGCTGACGTCGGGCAGGACGACGACTGGCTCGACTGGCTGCGTGGGCGGCTGCCCGCCGATGAGGGTGCCACCAGCGCCGCGCAGCAACTGGCCTCGGAGAACGACTCGACCGTTGTGGGCGGGGCCCAGCCGGTGACCAGGAACGGATATCCAGGCTTCCAGGTAGGCGTTCAGACGAACTACACGGTCGGCCACTCGATCATTCCGGGCACCGAAGGCCTTCGGGCGGAGGCCCACGCCGTCGCCGTCGTCCAACCGCGCTGCGACTTCGACCCGGACGCGGTCCCCGGGAAGCCAGTCGAACTGGACTGCGACGGCCGGATCGTGAACATCGACCCCGAAGATTTCGAACAGGACGACCTTCCTGACGCGTCCGTGCTGTTCTCTGTGCATCTGGCCGAGTGAAAGGAAGCCGTACCGATGGACTTTCGGCACACCATGAAGGGCCGCAGGGCGCTGAGCGCGGTCGCGATCACGACCGGGCTGCTCCTCACGGTGGCCGGTTGCGGCGGTGGGGACGGGGGAACGTCCGACAAGGGAGCTCCGTCTTCCTCGGCTCCGGCGAAGAGCAGCGGCGGCGGCAAGCAGGCATCGCAGCAACCCGACTCCGGTACGGTGCTGTCGGAGGTCAAGGGGGAGAACGGCCTCACCCTCACGGTGACATCGGCCAAACGCGACGGCGGGGGATTCGTGACGGTCGAGGGATCGGTCACGAACAACACGGACAGTATCTGGGTCGCGGCCAACTGGCGCGGTGACGAGCGCGAGCTGTCCAAGAACGGCGCGTCCATCGCCGGTGCCAGCCTGATCGACCAGAAGGGCAAGAAGAAGTACCTGATCCTGCGCGACACCTCGGGCCGGTGTCTGTGCACCCAGTTCACGGGCGGCGTGCAACAGGGCGCCACCGCCCAATGGTTCGCCCAGTTCCCCGCCCCACCGGAAGGGACCACCGACGTCGACTTCCAGGTCGGCTCTATGCCCCCTGCCCCGATCCAGATCTCCCAGGGGTGACCCACCATGGCCCCCACCCCCCGCGTCACCCTCGTCGCGGCCCTCGCCCTTCTCACCCTGACCGCCATGCCCCAGGCGCTCGCCGACGACGGACCGAGCGCGCCGCCCGGGAGTGTTGCCACCTCGCCGCCGCCGTCCGTCGATCCCACCAGCCCCGGGCTCAAACTCGCCGACGGTGCCACGCTCGCGCCCGCCAAGGTGCTCGACATCAAGTCCGTCGTGGAGGACCTCGGCGGCGAGGAGCGTCGTGAGGACACCAACGAGAGCGTCACCTTCGCGCTCCAGGCGGAGGTGCTGTTCCCCAAGGACAGCGCCAAGCTGAACCCGCAGGCCCGCTCCCGTATCGACGCCATCGCGGAGGAGATCAGGAAGCAGAACGCGAGCAGCGTCCGCGTCTTCGGCTTCACCGACAACCTCGGCAGCTACGCCCACGGCCTGGTCCTCTCCAAGAAGCGCGCGGAGGCGGTGCACGACCGGCTGGCCTCGACCCTCGGCGGGAACGTCACCTTCGAGGTGCGCGGCTACAGCGAGGACTATCCGATCGCCGACAACTCCACGGAGGAGGGCCGGCGCAAGAACCGCCGCGTGGAGGTGTCGTTCCCCAGAGGAGACTCGTCTTCGTAGGAGTGCGCGCATTCGACGGAGCCGCCTCCGCTCCCGTGCGGCACGGCTGCGCGATGCTCGTGCAGTCCAGTCGGTCGGTGCCGGAACCGGGAGCTGCCATGAGAAAGATCGTCCTGATGATGTCCATGTCCCTGGACGGCTACATCGAGGGCCCCGACCGCGAGATCGACTGGCACCTCGTGGACGACGAACTGCACCAGCACTTCAACGACGTGCTCAAGGAGATGGGCGCCTTCCTCAACGGACGTGTGACCTACGAGCTGATGGCCGGCTTCTGGCCCACCGCCGACGCCGATCCCCATCGCTCGGGGCCCATGATCGAGTACGCCCGGATCTGGCGGAACATGCCCAAGGTGGTGTTCTCCCGCACCCTGGAGCACGCCGACTGGCACACCACCGTCGTCCGGGACGTCGTCGTCGACGACATCCTCGCCCTCAAGGCACAGGACGGCGGGGACCTGGCACTCGGCGGAGCGGCCCTCGCGGCCGAGTTCCTGCGGCTCGACCTCGTGGACGAGTTCCGGGTGTACGTCCACCCGATCCTCGTCGGCCGGGGACAGCGGCTCTTCCCCGACAGCGACGCCCTGACCGCCCTCCGACTGATCGATTCCCGGCGGTTCGGCAACGGTGTCGTGCTGCTGCACTACGAGCGCCCGGGCGCGGCCGACCGGTAAAGGTGTTGTCCAGGCCCGGTCCGCTCGGTAGGAAGACCGCATGACTGGACTCGGTGCTGTGTTCCGGCCCCAACTGCCTCCCGAGCGACTGCGTGCGATGGCACGGCTCGCGGACGACTCGGGCCTGGAGGAACTGTGGCTGTGGGAGGACTGTTTCCTGGAGGGAGGGGTCTCCGCCGCGTCCGCCGCGCTCGCCTGGACCGAGCGGCTGCGGATCGGCGTCGGACTGCTTCCGGTGCCCTTGCGGAACGTCGCGGTCACCGCGATGGAGGCCGCGACGCTCGATCGGTTGTTCCCGGGGCGGGCGATCCTCGGCGTCGGTCACGGTGTGCAGAGCTGGATGGCCCAGGTCGGGGCCCGCGCCGACTCGCCGCTGACCCTGCTGCGCGAGCATCTCGACGCCCTGCGCGCCCTGTTGCGCGGTGAGCGGGTCACCACGGACGGGCGGTACGTGAGGCTGGACGGCGTCGCGCTGGACTGGCCGCCCGCGCAGGCGGTCCGCATCCTCGCGGGCGCCACCGGACCGCGCACGCTGCGGCTGTCCGGCGAGGCGGCCGACGGGACCATCCTCACCTCGTCCACGACACCCGGAGGGCTACGGAAGGCCCGTCAGCTCATCGACGCGGGACGGGAGTCGGCCGGCCGCACCGATCCCCATCGCATCGTCGTCTATCTGCGCACCGCCACCGGTCCGGACGCCGTCGCACGGTTGAGCGCGGACATGGCGGCGGGCGGGAAGGACCCGAGGGCGGAGCACGGGGTGGCCGGGGACGCGGGCACGGTCGCCAAGGCCGTCCGGAGCCTCGCCGACGCCGGCGCGGACACGGTGGTCCTCGAACCGACCGCGGACGAGCCGGACCCGGAGGCGTTCGTTCGGTTCGCGGCCCACGAGGTACGGCCCCTGCTGCCGTAGCGCCGGGACAGGCCCTGACGGGGCTGGTCGTCCGCCTGTCCGTGCGGGCGAGCGGCCCCGCAGAAAATTCGTTCGCGATCCCTCCCCGGCATTGGGACGATCGCCGCATGACCCTCGGCCGCACCTTCGAAGAGCTCGTCAAGGAAGCCGTCGACGCCTCCGTCGACGGCTGGGACTTCTCCTGGTTCGACGGCCGGGCCACGGAGGAGCGGCCTTCGTGGGGGTACGCGCGTTCGATGGCCGAGCGCCTTGCGCACGTGTCGGCCGCGCTCGACATCCAGACCGGTGGAGGCGAGGTTCTGGCCTCGGCGCCGACGCTCCCGCCGCTCACCGTCGCCACCGAGGGCTGGCCGCCGAACGTCGCGAGGGCCACCGCCCTGCTCCATCCGCGCGGCGCCGTGGTCGTCGCCTCTCCGGAGGAGGCGCCGCTGCCCTTCGGGGACGCCGCCTTCGATCTCGTCACCAGCCGCCACCCGGTGCGCACCTACTGGCGTGAGATCGCCCGTGTCCTGCGCCCCGGCGGCACGTACTTCTCCCAGCAGGTCGGCCCGGCGAGCGCCTTCGAGGTGGTCGAGTACTTCCTGGGACCCCAGCCGGCCGGGGTCCGCTCCGCCCGCGACCCCGGGCGTGCGCGGGCCGACGCCGAAGCGGCCGGCCTGGAGGTGACCGGTCTTCAGCAGGCCCGGCTGCGCATGGAGTTCCACGACATCGGCGCCGTCGTCCACTTCCTGCGCAAGGTGATCTGGATGGTTCCCGACTTCACCGTGGAGCGGTACGAGTCCCGGCTCCGTTCCCTGCACGAGCGGATCGAGTCCGAAGGATCCTTCGTCGCCCACAGCACGCGCTTCCTGATCGAGGCGCGCAAGCCGCGCGGCTGACCGTGCACCGCATCACCATGCTCGAAATGTGAGACCGGCGACCGTGTTCCGAGACGTTGGCTCAAGGTTTCCACATCGTTATCGACGTTGGCTCGATCCGGGTGCCCCTGTCACGTAAGTTCAGACCAAGGTAAATCGCGTGAGCAAAGCTGCGCGGACGGCATCGCGCAGTGGAGGGGGCTGCGCGGCGCCGCGCCCGGCCGGAGGCACCGTCAGGCGTCCCGCACACTCACCCGCACCCCCCGCCGTATCCCCCACCGCTCCATGGCGCCGGCCTCGGCCTCCAGTACGTGGCGCGCGCGAAACCGGGGCAGGCCGAGCCGCCCCGGCCGCATCGTCCGCACCGCGACCACCCGCAATGCCGTGTCCAGGTAGGCGACGTCGATCGCGAAGCGCATGCCCAGCGTGTGCACGGCGCTCGCCGGGCTCAGCAGCAGGGCGCCCTCGATCCCCGTGCGCCCGAGCAGTCCACGCCGCCGGGCGCCCGCCGAGCGGGCGATCTCCAGCGGCACCGGGGCGGGCATCCCCGCCGTGGTGAGCATGGCCATGGCTGCGAAGTTAGCGGCGGCGTCAAGTGGCCGTTCCTGGCGCCCGTCACCCGCCGGGAGTACGTACGGACATCTCTCCGCGCGTCCCGCGAGGCCGCGCAAACCCCTTGGATACCTCAGGATTCAGCCGGATTCCCTTTGAATCTGCTGTGTTTCGGCCATGGGCGCACCCTGAATG
Source organism: Streptomyces sp. NRRL F-5122 (assembly GCF_001507435.1). Classification (GTDB taxonomy): domain Bacteria; phylum Actinomycetota; class Actinomycetes; order Streptomycetales; family Streptomycetaceae; genus Streptomyces; species Streptomyces lannensis. The sequence continues at coordinate 30,523 of NZ_LMWH01000205.1, read as the reverse complement.
AACGCTTCCGGGGTCACCGTGGCGTCGTCGCGCGATTTCGGAGAGTAGTTGTGGCACGCCGATGCACGCAGCATCACTTACGAAGGGTTATGGTGGAAACCCCCCCTCGGGCCGGTCCGTCTCCCCCCCACGGACCGGCCCGTTTCCTTTCCCCGCGGCCGAGCCCCGCGGTCCGACCGGCTCGCCCGCCGAGCCCGCCGCCCGTGCGGGAGCGTCCCCCCGCACCCGACACAAAACCCGGAATCCCGGGTCATGCGGCCCCCGTTCACGGGTACGCAGCCGACACAGACCACTGACACCCCTTGGCGGGGCCCGGGTTTCCCGGGAGTAGGCTTCGCCTCCGGGGACCGACATCTGACGGGGATCGCGCACGCCCGCACCTGTCTGATCCGTACGGAGGGGCTGACAATCACCGTGAACCTGCGCGACAAGCTGCGCGGCCTGCTCGTCAGGCTGTACGCGCGCCGGGTGGAGGGCCACCTGGACCACGCTCAGGTGCCCAAGCACATCGGCGTCATCATGGACGGCAACCGACGCTGGGCGAAGGCCGCGGGTTCGACCACCGCGCAGGGCCACCGGGCCGGGGCCGACAAGATCGAGGAGTTCCTCGGCTGGTGCGCCGAGACGGACGTCGAGGTCGTGACGCTCTGGCTGCTGTCGACGGACAACTTCGACCGGCCGAAGGAGGAGCTGGTCCCGCTCCTCGGCATCATCGAGGACGTGGTCCGCTCCCTTGCCGCCGACGGCCGCTGGCGGGTGCATCACGTGGGGGCCCGCGATCTGCTGCCCGCACAGATGCAGGGCGTCCTCAAGGAGGCCGAGGAGGCCACCGCACACATCGACGGAATACTCGTCAACGTCGCGATCGGCTACGGCGGGCGCCAGGAGATCGCCGACGCCGTCCGCTCGATGCTTCTCGAGGCCCATGACAAGGGTGCGTCGGTGGAGGACCTGGCCGAGTCCGTCGACGTCGATCTGATCGGCAGACACCTCTATACGAGTGACCAGCCCGACCCCGATCTGGTGATTCGCACGAGTGGCGAACAACGGCTGTCCGGTTTCATGCTCTGGCAGACCGCGCATTCGGAGTACTACTTCTGCGAGGTCTTCTGGCCGGCCTTCCGCAAGGTCGACTTCCTGCGCGCCCTGCGTGACTACGCGGCGCGCCACCGTCGCTACGGCGGCTGAGAAGCCACTCGCCGCGGCGCCCGCGCATCCGTCGTTCGGCGGCACGTACTCACTCGCTCGGGTGTAAAAGTTACAAGGAGTTCATCGGGGCGCCGTCATATGCCGTGGCATGGCGGCGCATGTTCGAGGGCATAAGACCAGACAGGTCGACACCCGAACCACGGGTGTCGTATCTCAGCGGACGGCTCGGGGTCGTCCGCCCGGGAGGCCCTTTGCACCAGCGCCACCGTGCGGTCTCGGCACGGAGGAAGCAGTGGAGGGCCGGTTCTCGGCCCGTGCATCGTGGCCGACGACCGGTCCAGCTCCACTCCGTCGCTCCCCGACCTCATCCGAGGGGGTACGTCCTTCCGTGGTGACCAGCACAAAGCGCCACAAGCCAGACCGGCGCACCTATGTTCTCGACACCAGCGTCCTATTGGCCGACCCGAACGCCATGACCCGCTTCGACGAGCACGAGGTCGTGCTCCCGGTGGTCGTGGTCACCGAGCTGGAGGCCAAGCGGCACCATCCCGAACTCGGCTATTTCGCCCGGCAGGCCCTGCGCCTCCTCGACGACTACCGAGTGCGGTACGGCCGACTCGACGCCCCCATCCCGACCGGGGACCTCGGCGGGACCCTCCGTGTCGAGCTCAACCACTCGGACCCCAGCGTGCTGCCCACCGGCTACCGCCTGGGGGACAACGACTCCCGCATCCTCGCGGTCGCCCGCAATCTGCAGGCCGAGGGTTTCGACGTCACCGTCGTGTCGAAGGACCTGCCGCTGCGGATCAAGGCGTCGTCCGTCGGGCTCCAGGCCGAGGAGTACCGCGCGGAACTGGCCATCACGGACTCCACCGGCTGGACCGGAATGTCCGAACTGACGCTGTCCGGTGAACAGGTGGACATCCTCTTCGAAGAGGGACACGTATACGTTCCCGAAGCCGCCGATCTGCCCGTGCACACCGGCCTGACGATCCAGTCGGAGCGGGGCAAGGCCCTGGGCCGCGTCACGGCCGAGGGCAACGTCCGCCTGGTGCGCGGCGACCGGGAGGCGTTCGGCATCAAGGGGCGCAGCGCGGAGCAGCGGATCGCGCTCGACCTGCTGCTCGACCCGGACGTGGGGATCATGTCGATGGGCGGCCGCGCCGGCACCGGCAAGTCGGCACTGGCGCTGTGCGCGGGCCTCGAGGCGGTGCTGGAGCGCAGGCAGCACCAGAAGGTGATGGTCTTCCGGCCGCTGTACGCGGTCGGCGGCCAGGAGCTCGGCTATCTGCCCGGCACCGAGGCCGAGAAGATGAGCCCCTGGGCCCAGGCGGTCTTCGACACGCTGTCGGCGGTCACCTCCCGCGAGGTCATCGAGGAGGTCACCGCGCGCGGGATGCTGGAGGTCCTCCCGCTCACCCACATCCGCGGCCGCTCGCTCCACGACGCCTTTGTCATCGTGGACGAGGCGCAGTCGCTCGAACGGAACGTGCTGCTGACCGTTCTGTCCCGGATCGGCGCCAATTCGCGGGTGGTCCTCACCCATGACGTCGCCCAGCGGGACAACCTGCGGGTGGGCCGGTACGACGGCGTGGTCGCCGTCGTGGAGAAGCTGAAGGGGCATCCGCTCTTCGCCCACGTCACCCTGACGCGGTCCGAGAGGTCCCAGATCGCCGCCCTTGTGACCGAAATGCTCGAAGACGGGCAGATCTGACCCGGGCATTCAACGCGGGGTTGTTACTCGCGGGTTGGCGCCGTCCGACAAAGGCCTAGAGCCTAGCCGGGCGGCGCCTTCGCGTGCGGGAGTTTCCGCGATTCCACTGGGCCAAACGGGATGTGAGCTTTCACACGCAACACAGAATTGCCACTCGGCGTCCGGTTACGGCAGAGTCTCACTCCTGTCAGGCCCCGCATACGACACACCTGTACCCCCAGCGGTACGGCACCTCAAAAGCACCACAGCCAACTTCATAGCGCCGTCGTATGCCGCCCGAGCACCACGCGGCCACCTCCGACAGGGGGTTGCCCACCGGGCCCGTGCCTCCCGTGACCCCGCAGTTGGGAGGCCAGCGTCAGGGGGCACGATTGCGTCCGCCAGGGTCACCCAAGCGGACGATGCTGGAAGGAAACCGTGTGAGCCGGATTTCGGTCCGGGGATTCGCAGTGGCCTCGGCCACGGCGGTCACCGCTGTCGGCGCCGTCACTGGTGTTGCCTCGGGCAGCACCGGGCAGCCCTCGAGCGACGCCGAGGCAACGGCAAGCGACTCGATGCTCCTCGCTGACATACCTACGGGTCAGCAGGCCCAGGTCCAGACCGCGTCGCTGACGCAGCAGGCCGACGCACAGGCCATCGCCGCTGACGCGAGCGCCAAGAAGGACGCCGAGGAGTCGGCCCGCAAGCAGGCGGCCGCTGACGCGATCGCCAAGCAGGAGGCCGCGCAGAAGGCCGAAGAGGCCGCGAAGGCGCGCAAGGAAGAGCAGGCCAAGGCCAGCCGCAGCGCGTCCAGCTTCGCCGTCCAGAGCTCTTACACCGTTGCGCAGATCCAGGCGATGGCGCGTCAGATGGTCGCCTCCGACCAGTTCCAGTGCTTCAGCAACATCGTGGACCACGAGTCCAGCTGGAACTACCGCGCGGTCAACGCGTCCTCCGGCGCCTACGGTCTCTTCCAGGCCCTGCCCGGCTCCAAGATGTCGTCCGTCGGCTCCGACTGGCAGACGAACCCGGCCACGCAGATCAAGTGGGGCCTCAACTACATGAACGGCCGCTACGGCAGCCCGTGCCAGGCCTGGTCGTTCTGGCAGGCCAACAGCTGGTACTGAGCCGCGGTCCCGCTTCCGGGCGGGCGCTCAACCTCACGAAGCCCCTCACCGTCTATGGGTGAGGGGCTTCGGCTGTTTACCCGCGCGGGGCCCCGCCGTGTACGGTCGGAAGGGACGACTCCAGGGGGGAGTGGTGGGGAGCACTCAGGGACGCGGGGGAAGAGGACGGATCATGTCGCAACTGCCAGGGTGGCTCTCACGGCTCGGCGCCGGACTCAGCCAGGTGGGGGAGCGGCTGGACGAACGCCGTGCCGAGGTCGAGAAGGAACTCCACACCGAGTCGGCGACCGCCCCGGTGCCGGACGGAGTTCCGCCGCCTCCGGCGCATCCTCCCGTCGTACCGGCACAGGCGCGTCCGCATCCCGTCGAGGCGGTGCCGTGGGGCGTGCGGGTGGCGGCCGAGGCCGGCTGGCGGGTACTCGTGCTCGCGGGCACGCTCTGGGTGCTGATGCGGGTCATCAGCGCCGTCCAGTTGGTGGTGCTGGCGTTCGTGTGCGCGCTGCTCATCACAGCGCTCCTGCAGCCGACCGTCGCGCGGCTGACCCGTCACGGTGTGCCGCGCGGTCCGGCGACCGCGCTGACCGCCATCCTGGGCTTCGTCATCATGGGCCTCATCGGCTGGTTCGTGACCTGGCAGGTCATGGAGAACATCGACTCGCTCTCCAACCAGATCCAGGACGGCATCGACGAGTTGCGCAAGTGGCTGCTCAACAGCCCCTTCCACGTCACGGACAAACAGATCAACCAGATCGCCAAGAACCTGCGCGAGGCGATCGGCGCGAACGCCGACCAGATAACGTCGACGGGCCTCGAGGGCGTCCAGGTCATCGTCGAGGCACTGACCGGAATCCTTCTGACCGTCTTCTCCACCTTGTTCCTGCTGTACGACGGCCGGCGCATCTGGGAGTGGACGCTGAAGCTGGTGCCCGCGGCGGCGCGGCCGGGAGTGGCCGGTGCCGGCCCCCGCGCCTGGCGCACGCTGACGGCCTACGTCCGCGGGACGGTGATCGTCGCCCTGATCGACGCCACCTTCATCGGCCTCGGCATCTACTTCCTGAACGTGCCCATGGCCGTGCCGCTCGCCGTCTTCATCTTCCTCTTCTCGTTCATCCCCCTGGTGGGGGCCGTGGCGTCCGGCGCGCTGGCGGTGGTGGTGGCGCTGGTGACCCAGGGCGTCTTCACCGCGATCATGACTCTCGTGGTGGTCCTGGCCGTCCAGCAGATCGAGGGTCACATCCTGCAACCGTTCATCCTGGGCCGGGCCGTGAGGGTGCATCCGCTCGCGGTGGTGCTCTCCGTGACGGCCGGCGGCATGGTGGCCGGCATCGGCGGCGCGGTGGTGGCCGTACCGCTGGTGGCGGTGACGAACACGGTGGTGGGCTATCTGCGGTCGTACGCGGCCTCCAGAGCACTGCACCCGGTTCCCCAGCCCGCGTCCGTACCGGAGGCGGAGGCGGAGGCACCGCCGCCGCAGGACAGCCCGACGACCGTGTGAGCGTCGGTCCGGCGGGGGAGGGCGACGCCGTTCGGGCCGAAGCACGAAGCCGGGCGAACAGGCGTGGGGCCCCGCCCACCGTGGAGGTGACCGGGGCCCCGGAAGCCGGACGATCTCATGCACTACTCGGCGAGGATCGCCTCCGCGTCCAGTGTCACACCGACGGCCTGGATCACCGAAGCGATCTTGAAGGCCTCCTGGACGACCTCACGGTCGACACCGGCCTTGCGGAGCACCTGCTCGTGCGAGTCCAGGCACATCCCGCAGCCGTTGATCGCCGACACCGCGAACGACCACAGCTCGAAGTCGACCTTCTCGACCCCGGGGTTGCCGATGACGTTCATCCGCAGGCCCGCGCGGAGCGTGCCGTACTCGTGGTCCGAGAGCAGGTGGCGGGTGCGGTAGAAGACGTTGTTCATCGCCATCACGGCGGCCGCGGACTTCGCCGCGGTGTACGCCTGCGGCGAGAGGTTCGCCTTCGCCTCGGGCGCCAGCTCGCGCAGCACGATCGGCGAGCGGGACGCGATCGCCGTGACCAGCACCGTGCCCCACAGCTGCTGCGTCGGCAGGTCGGAGTTGCCGATGACCGAACCCAGGTTGAGCTTCAGGTCCTTGGCGTAGTCCGGCAGGGCGGACTTCAGGGAGTCGAGGGACATCGCTCACTCACCGGCCAGCAGTTCGACCGCGTCGAGGGTGTTCTCGCCCTTGTTCCAGTTGCAGGGGCACAGCTCGTCGGTCTGCAGGGCGTCCAGGACCCGCAGGACCTCCTTGGGGTTACGGCCGACGGAGCCCGCGGTCACCATGGTGAACTGGATCTCGTTGTTCTGGTCCACGATGAAGACGGCACGCTGCGCAAAGCCGTCCTCGCCCTCGATGCCCAGGGCCCGCATCAGCTCGTGCTTGGAGTCGGCCATCATCGGGAACGGCAGGTCGCGCAGGTCCGGGTGGTCCTTGCGCCAGGCGTGGTGGACGTACTCGGAGTCGCCGGAGAAGCCGAGGATCTGGGCGTCGCGGTCGGCGAACTCGTCGTTCAGCTTGCCGAAGGCCGCGATCTCGGTGGGGCACACGAAGGTGAAGTCCTTGGGCCACGCAAAGACGATCTTCCACTGACCCTCGTAGGTCTTGTGGTTGATCTCCTCGAACTCCTTGCCCTTCTCCAGCGAGACGCAGGCGGTCAGTTCGAACTCGGGGAACTTGTCACCGACAGTGAGCACACGCTCTCCTTGCAGCACAGGAGCACCACGAACACAAGGTGCTTCTCATGGGTTGGACGTCTGCGATCCTGGCACATGGTGCATTGATTCAAGAAATAGCTACACTCTGACCAGTTGATCGATGTCTGCTATCAGTCACTATCGGTAGGGGGTTGGGAATGGGTGGGACCAGGACGAACGGGCGCCGCCAGCCCAGTCTCGCCCAGCTGCGCGCCTTCGCCGCCGTCGCCGAGCACCTCCACTTCCGGGACGCGGCCGCCGCGATCGGCATGAGCCAGCCCGCCCTGTCCGGTGCGGTCTCCGCCCTGGAGGAGGTCCTCGGCGTCACCCTGCTGGAGCGCACCACCCGCAAGGTCCTCCTGTCGCCGGCCGGTGAGCGGCTCGCGGTACGGGCCAAGGCGGTGCTGGCGGAGGTGGGCGCGCTCATGGAGGAGGCCGAGGCCGTCCGGGCGCCGTTCACCGGGGTGCTGCGGCTCGGGGTGATCCCGACCGTCGCGCCGTATCTGCTGCCGGCCGTCCTCAATCTCGTCCACGACCGCTATCCGCACCTCGACCTGCAGGTCCACGAGGAACAGACCGCGAGCCTGCTCGACGGGCTCACCAGCGGCCGTCTGGACCTGCTGCTGCTCGCCGTCCCCCTCGGCGTGCCGGGCGTCGTCGAACTCCCGCTCTACGATGAGGACTTCGTGCTCGTCACCCCGCTCGACCACCGGCTCGGCGGCCGGGAGGGCATCCCCCGGCAGGCCCTGCGTGAGCTGAACCTGCTGCTGCTCGACGAGGGGCACTGCCTGCGCGACCAGGCCCTCGACATCTGCCGGGAGGCCGGCCGCGGCATCAGCGGGGCGGGGCGGGGTCCCGCGGTGGGCACGCCGGTGACCACGACCGCCGCCGGGCTGTCCACCCTCGTCCAACTCGTCGCCGGCGGGCTCGGGGTGACCCTGCTGCCGCGCACCGCCCTCCGGGTGGAGACCTCGCGCAACAGCCGGCTGCGCACCGGCCGCTTCGCCGATCCGGCCCCGTCCCGGCGCGTCGCCTTCGCGATGCGCGCGGGTGCTGCGCGGGGGGCCGAGTACGAGGAGCTGGCCGGCGCGCTCCGCGAGGCGCTGCGGCCGCTGCCCGTACGGGTGTTGGGGCCCGACGACTGAGAATCTCCGGGCAGACCCGCACACATACTCGGTCATTCATGTGTCCGATGGGGCACCGGGAACGGCGAGAGAATTCAACTTCCGTCAGGAGGTACGAATTTCGCTGGAATATGCGCCTCGGCTATGGCGACGAAGCGTATGACTCCAGGTTTCTCCGATCAGGTGATGGGCCTGGTCAAATCCCTCCGTACGGACGCCCCCGACTGCGTCGCCTCAGGCGTGGTCGACATGTCGATGGGGACGCTGCTGTCCTACGAGACGGTGGACAACCATCCGCCGGAGGTTCTCGACCTCCTCGCGGGCGCGACCCTCGACCTGTTCCAGGGCCGTACGGTCGTGATGATCGAGGACGTGTTCAAGGAACGCCGCGGCGTCTCCAGCGAGAACCACTTCTTCCAGGAGATCCTCGTCAACAGCGAGAACCTCACCCATCTGTTCGTGCGGATGAGCGAGCAGCAGGACGTGGTCGCGGTGGTGGTGTGCCGCAAGTCGGTAAACGTCGGCATGCTCTTCGCCCAGGTCCGCAGGGTGGTCAAGGAGTACGCCCTGTGAACGCGTGCGGGCCCCTCCCGGTAAGGGGGGCCCGCACGGCAGGGTGTCGGTCACTCCGTACGCAGTCCGTCCGGCCGCATCAACCGCAGCAGCGGCGGCAGGCTGAGCAGCGTCACGACGAGGACGACCGCGGCGCCGATGCCCGTCATCGACAGCACACTCGCCCAGTCCACGCTGATGCTCTGGGCGGTCATCTTCAGCAGGACCGCCCCCAGGGCCAGGCCAACCGCCGACGCCAGCACCAGTCCGAGCGCGATCGGGATGGCCGTCTGCCACAGCACCGACAGGCTCAGCGTGCGGCGCCGGGTGCCGAAGGCGACCAGCGACGACAGCAGCTTCTTGCGCTCCCGCAGCTGCTCCAGCTGCGACACCAGCAGGCTCGCCCCGATCAGCGCCAGCACGCAGGTGGCGCCGACGAACAGCCCGGTGCGGATGGAGGTGAACCGGTGGGACTGCTCGGACGCCGCCCAGACCATCGGATTCGACTCGACGTCGACCTTCGCCGCCGTGTTCCGTACGTACTCGCGTACATCCGGCACGGACTGGTCGAGCGACAGGTAGACCACCCCGGTGACGATCCGTCCGGCCCGCTCGGGCAGCGCGCTCGGCGTCATCAGGACCCCGCCGCGCCGCACTCCCGTCGGGTCCTCGATCGACCGGGCCTGCTTCAGTTCCGCCGGCACGGTCCAGGCCACCGCGCTGCTGTGCTCGCTTCCGTAGGAAGGATCGAGGTAGAGCTTCCGGCCCGGTGCGACGAGCTTCGGCGTGTCGATGTCGTACTCGGCGCCCCGCAGCACGAACACGTCACCGTCGTGGCACGAGGGCAGCGTGGCCAGCTCGCGCAGGGCGGCGCAGTCGCCGATGCTGAGGTCGCTGGACATCTCGGGGTCCTTGCTGCGCTCGCCGATACCGGTGCCGGACAGAGCGGTGGTCTTCCGTACGCCCGGCGTGGTGTCGAACTTCGCGGCAGCCGCGTCGACCGCCACTCCGCTCGGCAGGCTCACCTGCATCTGCGCCCGCGAGAGATCGTTCTGCGACTGCTTGGTGTAGTCGCTCTCGACCCCGGCGAACAGCATCTGCAGTGCGATCGCCCCGGCCACCGCCACCGCGATGCCGTTGACCATGCGGGCCGCCGTGCCGCTGCTCAGCTGGAGCCTGCGCACGGCGAGTTGCCAGGCGACACCGCCCCGGCCGAGCCGTGCGACGACCGTCTCGACGACCCAGGGGAGCAGGGCGGTGATGCCCACCAGCAGCAGGACGACGCCGCCGGTCACCAGGTACTGGTTGAAGTCCCCGTGGGTCCGGCCCTTGCCGATCATCGGGTAGAGCATCGCGAGTCCGGCCAGCGGCAGCAGCAGCCGCCACCACAGCCGGCGTCGCGCGGGCCGCGCCGTGCGCACGACACCGAGCGGCTCGATGACGACACCGCGCAGCGCGAACAGCGTCACCAGCACCGCGGCCGCCGGGACCGCGACCGCGACGAGCACGGCGAGCAGCGGCGAAGGGTTCAGATAGCTGGGGAACACGCTGACGTCGAGGACCACCGCCGATCCCGCCGCCTGACGTCCCACCAGGAAGAACCCGGCCCCGAGGACCAGGCCGAGCAGAGCCCCCGCGAGCGCCTCGCCCGCGGCGATCCGCCGGGTCATCCCGCCGTCGGAGCCGATCAGCCGCAGTGCGGCGAGCCTGCGGTCGCGCCGCTCGCCGCCGAACCGCACGGCCGCGGCGATGAACACGGCCACCGGGGTCAGCAGCACCACGAAGACGACGAGGGACAGCAGGAGCAGCACCGGGTCCGACCGCTCGGTCGTCGGGTTCGGATTGCCGAAGCGGTCGATCCGGGCCACCGACGAGCCGTCGATCTTCGTGGCGAGACCGTCCGCCCCCGCGTAGTAGGCGAGTTCGGCCGAGCCGATGAGCCCGCTCTCCCCGATGGTCCCGACGATCCGGTACGGCAGCCGCTCCCGCAGCAGCTTCCCGCCGTCGGAGGCGAGGAGTTCCTTCAGCGCGGGGGAGACGACCATCTCGCCCACCGCCGGGAACCCGTCCACCCCCGGCGGAAGCGGCGCCCGTGCGCCCTCGGGCTCCATCAGCCGTCCACGCACGTCCTTCTCGCGGTACGTCGTGTCGATGTCCGCGATCACGAGGGTGTTGTCGGCCTTGGGCATGACCGTCTGGCTGTAGGTGTAGTCCAGGCGCGCCTCCTCGCGGTCGCGCCGCACCGTGAGCGCGTTCGGCAGCGCGGTGGTGAGGAGCAGCAGGGCCACCCCCAGTCCGACGCCGACGGCCGTCAGCAGGAGCCTGACCCATCCTTCCCGCCCGCCGGTGACGGCGAACCGGACCCCCATGGCCAGGTCCCGGAAGCTCCCCAGGGTTCCCGCCCTCGCTCGGGCGGGGACACCCTCGTGAGCCGGGAGCCGCCCCGATCTCGTGTTCATACGACGCGCTCCATGTCCCGCGACTTGCCGTCCCGTACGACGATCTCGCGGTCGGAGTACGCGGCCACCCGTGCCTCGTGCGTGACCAGTACGACGGCGGCGTTGGTGGACCGGGCGGCCTCGGTCAGCAGCTCCATCACCCGCTCGCCGTTGAGGGAGTCCAGCGCGCCTGTGGGCTCGTCCGCGAACAGCACGCGCGGGTTGGTGACCAGGGCGCGGGCGACGGCCACACGCTGCCCCTGACCTCCGGATATCTCACCAGGGCGCTTGCGCGCGAGATCGTCGACCTCGAGCCGCTCCATCCAGGACAGGGCGGTTCGTTCGGCCTCCTTGCGCGAGGTGCCGCTCAGACGCATCGGGAGGGCCACGTTCTCGACGCAGGTCAGTTCGGGCACGAGCTGACCGAACTGGAACACGAAGCCGAACTCCGAGCGCCTGAGCAGGCTGCGCTCGGCGTCGCTCATGCCGGCCATCTCGCGGCCGTTGTAGAGGATCGAGCCCGAGTCGGGGGGCACGATCCCGGCGAGACAGTGCAGCAGGGTCGACTTCCCCGAACCGGACGGACCCATCACGGCGACGATCTCGCCCGGGTGGATGGAGAACTCGGCGCCGTCGAGGGCCACGGTCGGACCGTACGTCTTGCGCAGGTCCTGGGCGGTCAGCAGGGAACCGGGGGGAGGAGTCACTTGGCCACCGCCTCTGCGAGCTTGTCGAGGCGTGCGGCGGTCAGTTCCAGCCAGCGCAGATCGGCCTCGAGGTGGAACAGGGCGTGATCGCAGATCAGCTGGTCGGCCAGGTCGCCCTTGCGCTTGCGGTCGGTCAGGATCCGCATCATGCGCAGGTGTTCGGCACGCTGCGTGTCGAGTATGTCGGCCGCGTCGCGGTGTGTGAGCAGTGCGAGGACGACCTTGGTGTAGAGGGTCGACTGCAGATACGGCTCGGGCTTCTCCGGGGTCGCGAGCCACTGCCGAACGTCGGTGACCCCGGCGTCGGTGATGGCGTAGCGCTTCCGTTCGGGGCCGCCGCCCGGCTCGATGCCGTCGACTTCGACGAGGCCGTTCTTCAGCAGCCGGGACATCGTCGAGTAGACCTGGCCGTAGTGCAGCGGCCGGTCGTGACCGAATTTCTCGTCGAAGGCCCGCTTCAGGTCGTAGCCGTGACGTGGTCCGGACTCCAGGAGTCCGAGAAGAGTGTGACCGATGGACATGGCAAGCACTGTACACATGGCGTATACACCCCACGTATACACAGTGCGTATAGATCTTGGTCCGGACCGCGTCTTCCCTGGTGGGAGCCGTTTGTCACGGTTCGGTTACATGGTTCGGACGCCCTGTCTAGGTCTCCGGGTCGCCGGATGCCGGCGGACGTCCGCGGCGGGGGATCGGTGCCGTCCCACGGGGGAGCCGACCCGCTTCCGCGAGGGACCGCCGGAGCAGGAACTCGATCTGGGCATTGGCCGAGCGCAGTTCGTCCGACGCCCAGCGGGCGAGCGCCTCGTAGACCGACGGATCCAGCCGCAGCAGCACCTGCTTGCGCTGCTGCGGCCGACGCCGGGGGGCCGGACCTTCGGAGGGATCCGTCACTGGTAGAGCGATCCGGTGTTGAGCACGGGCTGCGGCGCCCGGTCCCCGCAGAGCACCACCATCAGATTCGACACCATCGCCGCCTTCCGTTCCTCGTCGAGCTCCACGATGTCCTGCTCCGCGATCCGGGCGAGGGCCGCCTCGACCATGCCGACCGCGCCGTCGACGATCTGCCGCCGCGCGGCGACCACCGCTCCGGCCTGCTGCCGCTGGAGCATCGCGGAGGCGATCTCCGGCGCGTACGCGAGATGCGTGAAGCGCGACTCGACGATCCGCACCCCGGCGGCCTCCACGCGCGCCTGCAGCTCCGCGGCGAGCTTCTCGGTGATCTCCTCCGCGTTGCCCCGCAGTGAGAGCCCGTCCTCCTCGTGGGCGTCGTACGGGTACTCGATGGCGATGTGCCGTACGGCGGTCTCGGTCTGCGTGGAGACGAACTCCAGGTAGTCGTCGACCTCGAAGGTGGCCTGCGCGGTGTCCTCGACCCTCCAGACCACCACGGCGGCCAGCTCGATCGGGTTGCCGTAGGCGTCGTTGACCTTCAGGACGGCGGTCTCGTTGTTGCGCACCCGGGTCGAGATCTTCGTGCGGGAGGTGAACGGGTTCACCCAGCGCAGTCCGTCCTGGCGGATGGTGCCGCGGTAGCGGCCGAAGAGCTGGACGACCCTGGCCTCGCCGGGTGCCACGGTGTTCAGGCCGGCCATCGCGATGAGCGCCGATATGGCGAGCAGGACACCGGCCACGATCGACGCGGCCCCGGAGCCGGAGCCGAGGTTCGCCCCCAGCGCGATCAGACAGGCGCCCAGCGCCAGTCCGACGAGCCCGAGAAGCAGCGCCGCCCCGCCGCCGATGCTGTGCGCGGCGAACTCGCGGACGCGGGGCGAGGGCATCTCCGGTAGGTCACCGGCAGCGGAAGCGTCTTGTGTGGACATGAGTGGTATCCCCCGTTTCGTCCACTAGCACGACTCTAGCTAAGTGATAGCACATTACCCGTCATGACAACCTTTCATGCCGTTCGATCGTCGGTTCGGATGGGACAGGTGCTGATTGTCACGTCCGCAAAAGGCGTGATCGGCGCGCCTTTGTCATATCGCGTGGTGTTAGTTTTCTGAGCTGACCCGAGCCACGCCCCTGTGTGACACACGAGAACGAAGCGGAGCGGATCGACCCATGGGACGAGCGGAAGAGAGACGAGCGCGGCAGCGCGGTGGCCGCCGCGCGGCGCCCAAGCGCTCGTCCGGAGCCGAGCGGACGGTCGGCTCGCCGTCGGTCGGCGGCAGGGCCGCAGCGCGTGCGAGCGCCGCCAAGGGCAAGAAGGGCGGCATACGCAGGTTCGTCACCTGGAAGTCGATCCTCGGCACGCTGTTCGGCTTTGTGCTGCTCGTCATGGGCGCGTTCGTCCTGATGTACGTGATGACCCCGATCCCCGCGGGGAACGCCGCCGCCAAGCTGCAGTCCAACGTCTACAAGTACAGCGACGGCAGCATTCTCGCCCGCACCGGTGAGGTCAACCGCGAGAACGTCGACCTCGCCCAGGTGCCCAAGGAGGTCCAGCACACCTTCGTCGCCGCCGAGAACAAGACCTTCTACCAGGACGCGGGCGTCGACCTGAAGGGCACGGCACGCGGTCTGCTCAACACCGTCTCGGGCAAGGGCGCGCAGGGTGGTTCGACGATCACCCAGCAGTACGTCAAGAACTACTACCTGAACCAGAACCAGACCGTCACGCGCAAGCTGAAGGAACTGGTCATCTCGCTGAAGCTGGACCGCCAGAAGTCCAAGGAGTACATCCTGGCGGGCTACATCAACACCAGCTACTACGGTCGTGGCGCCTACGGCATCCAGGCCGCCGCGCAGGCCTACTACCGCAAGGACGCCAAGGACCTCACGGTGGAGGAGGGCGCGTATCTGGCGGCGCTGCTCCAGGCGCCGAGCCAGTACGACTGGGCCGTCGCCACCGACACCGGCAAGAAGCTGGTGCAGAACCGCTGGAACTACGTGCTCGACAACATGGTGGGCCAGCACTGGCTGGACGCGGGCAAGCGCACGGCCATGAAGTTCCCGGTGCCGAAGGCGCCCAAGGGGGCGCCCGGCATGGAGGGGCAGACCGGCTATCTGGTGGACGCGGCCAACGCGTCCCTGGAGAGGCAGCTCGTCTCCCAGGGCACCGCGGCCTCGATCGGTGACGCCGAGGCGCTCGTGAAGTCGGGCGGCTGGACCATCACCGTGAACATCGACAAGAAGAAGCAGGCCCAGCTGGAGCAGGCCGTCAAGGACAAGCTCACCAGCAAGCTGAACCCGAAGAAGCGCTCGGTCGACGGCGACGTCCAGCCCGGTGCCGTGTCCGTCGACCCGAAGACGGGCCGTGTGCTCGCCATGTACGGCGGCGTGGACTACCTCAAGCACTTCACCAACAACGCCACCCGCCGCGACTACCAGCCCGCCTCCACCTTCAAGCCGCTGATACTCGCCGCCGCCGTGGACGAGCAGGCCAAGACCCAGGACGACCGGCCGATCACCGCCAACACGATCTACGACGGCACCAGCGGCCGTCCGGTCAAGGGCAGTGCGATCGCCTTCGCCCCGCCGAACGAGGACGACCAGGACTACGGCGACATCACGGTGCAGAAGGCGATGAACCAGTCCGTGAACTCGGTCTTCGCACAGATGGGTGTGGACGTCGGCATGGACAACGTGATGAAGGTCGCCGGCGACCTGGGCATGGACACCAAGGGCATGCAGGCCGTGCCCGCGCAGACCCTGGGCAGTATGGGCGCGAGCCCGCTGGAGATGGCCGGAATCTACGCGACCCTCGACAACCACGGCAGGAAGGTCACCCCGGCGATCATCAAGTCGGCCGAGCACAAGGACCGCACGGTCACGATGCCCGACCCGATCGGCGACCAGGTGATCAGCCGCGAGGCCGCCGACACGGTGACCTCGGTGCTCACCGGCGTGGTCGACGACGGTACGGCCAAGGTGTCGGTGCGGGACAACCCCTCGCGCGACGGCCAGCAGGTGGCGGGCAAGACGGGTACGTCCGACAACAACAAGTCGGCCTGGTTCACCGGCTTCACGCCGAACCTGGTCACCTCGGTCGGCCTCTTCGGTGAGGACGCCAAGACCCATGCCCAGGTCACCCTCCAGGGCGCCACGGGCCTGCTCCCGGCTCCCGGCCGCATCAACGGCGGTGGCTACCCGGCGCAGATATGGGCGGCCTACACCTTCGATGCGATGGGCGAGGTCGCCAAGTTCGACCTGGACACCACACAGGGCGCCGCGGTCCAGCCGACCCTGTCGCCGACCCTCTCGCAGTCGCCGACCACGAGCCCGCCGTCGACGCCGACCACCGCGCCGCCGACGTCCGCGCCGCCGACGACGCCGCCCACCACGACTCCGGGCACCCAGCCGCCGACGTCCGCGCCGCCGACGACGACGACCCCGCCGGCACCTCCGGGGACCACGCCTCCGAGCACCCCGAAGAACCCGCTCGACCCCAACGGGGGCCAGTAGCACGAGGGAGCCCGGTGGACGGTCCACCGGGCTCCCTTCGTGTGCTGTGCGTCAGCCGCCGTTGACGTTGTGGGCGATACGGTCGCCGATCTCCTTGTCGATGTTGCGCCAGTACTGCAGCGCACGGTCCAGGACCGGGCGGCTCACGCCCTGCAGCAGGTGCCCTGTGACGTTGGAGACCAGCCGGTCGCGGGCCGCCTCGTCCAGGACCTGGCGGACCATCGTGTGCGCCTGGCCGAAGTCGTCGTCCTCGCGGTGCAGCCGATAGGCCTCCCGCACCATCTCGCCCGCCGTGTGCCAGCCGGCCGGGTCGCCGAACTGCTGGACGTCCGCGGCCGGTCCGCCGTAGGAGTTCGGGGCGTACGGCCGCGCGGTGCGCGCGGGCTCGTAGCGCATCGGGCCGTCCTTGGCGTAGGAGCGCACGTCCACACGAGGCCGGTTGGGCGGCAACTGGGCGTAGTTGGGGCCGATGCGGTAGCGGTGCGTGTCCGGGTACGAGAAGAGCCGGCCGAGCAGCATCTTGTCCGGGGACGGGCCGATGCCCGGCACCATGTTGGACGGCTCGAACGCGGCCTGCTCGATATGGATGAAGTAGTCCTCCGGATTCTTGTCGAGCGTCATCCGGCCGACCTCGATCAACGGATAGTCGCCGTGCGGCCACACCTTGGTGAGGTCGAACGGGTTGAACCGGTAGTCCGGCGCGTCGTCGAAGGGCATCACCTGGACGTACATCGTCCAGGACGGGTGGTCGCCGCGCTCGATCGCCTCGTACAGATCGCGGCGGTGCACGTCGGCGTCCTTGCCCGCCAGTTCGTCGGCCGCCTCCTGGGTGAGGAAGTCGATGCCCTGGTCGGTCTTCATGTGGTACTTGACCCAGAACCTCTCGCCGCCGCCGTTGACCCACATGTAGGTGTGGGAGGAGTACCCGTTCATGTTGCGGTACGTCTTCGGGATGCCCCGGTCGCCCATGAGCCACGTCACCATGTGCGCGGACTCGGGGGACAGGGTCCAGAAGTCCCACTGCATGTCGTTGTTGCGCAGCCCGGTCACCGGGTGGCGCTTCTGGGAGCGGATGAAGTCCTGGAACTTCTGCGAGTCACGGACGAAGAAGACCGGTGTGTTGTTGCCGACCAGGTCGTAGTTGCCGTGCTGGGTGTAGAACTTCAGCGCGAAACCGCGCGGGTCGCGCCAGGTGTCCGGGGAGCCGAGTTCACCGGCGACGGTGGAGAAGCGTGCGAGCATCTCGGTGCGCTTCCCCGGCTGGAACAGGTCTGCCTTGGTGAACTGGCTGACATCGTTGGTGACTTCGAAGGTTCCGTACGCGCCACTGCCCTTGGCGTGTACCACCCGCTCCGGTACCCGCTCCCTGTTGAACTGGGCCATCTTCTCGATGAGGTAATGGTCCTGGAGCAGAATCGGGCCGTCGGGGCCGACGGTGAGCGAGTGCTCGTCGCTCTCCACCGGGATACCCGCATTGCTGGTGGTGTAAGGAACCGACTGGGGTGCCTGCGTCACGAGCGTCCTCCCGTCGTACAAAAGGGGTCGGTCAGGTCGCTTCGCTCACCCCAGCAGTCAACTCCTACGACGGGAGGTTGGCAACTTTTGGACTGAGTCCAAGACCGGCATCGTTCTACTGCCGCTCGGCCCGTCCTCGCCGCTCAGCCCCTGTTCAGTTCGAACCAGACCACCTTCCCGGTGCTCAGACGGGTCGCACCCCACCGCCGGGCCAACCGGTTGACCAGGTACAGACCACGGCCCCCCTCGTCCGTAGCCCGGGCCTGCCGCAGCCGCGGCAGCTGCGGAACGTCGTCGCCCACCTCGCAGCGCAGCACATCGGTGCGCAGCAGCCGCAGCGTGACGGGACGCGACGCGTAGCGCACCGCATTGGTCACGACCTCACTGACCAGCAGCTCCACCGAGTCCGTCAGCTCCTCCATGCCCCAGTGGGCGAGCGCACGGCGGGCGAGCCGCCGGGCCCGGCTCGGGGCCGCGTCCTCGGGATCGAGGACCCAGTACGCGACGTCACTCGGCGCGATCCCGTCGAAGCGGGCGGCGAGCAGCGCGATGTCGTCGTCGCGGTCGCCCGGGCCGAGCATGTCGAGCACCTCGTCGCACAGCGCCTCGAGCGGCGGCGAATGATCGGCGCCGGTGAGCTGGGCGGTGGCGGCGAGCTTCTCCCGCAGCTGTTCTATGCCGGTCCACACGTCCCGCAGCCGCGACTCGACGAGGCCGTCGGTGTACAGCAGGAGGGTCGCGCCGGCCGGTGCGTC
Organism: Streptomyces sp. NRRL F-5122; assembly: GCF_001507435.1. Classification (GTDB taxonomy): domain Bacteria; phylum Actinomycetota; class Actinomycetes; order Streptomycetales; family Streptomycetaceae; genus Streptomyces; species Streptomyces lannensis. Next base: position 12,347 of record NZ_LMWH01000205.1, on the reverse strand, counting down.
CAGCTCCACGGCCTCGAAGTCCACCCCGCCCACGCCGATGGGCGCGCCCGCCGGGACCCGCAGCACCTCCGCCCGGCCGCCGAGGTGCAGCAGGACCGGCGGGGGATGGCCGGCGTTGGCGATGGTGATCCGGTGCGCGACCGGGTCGTACACCGCGTACAGGCAGGTGGCCATGCGGTCGGTGCCGAGCCGCTGGGCCTGCTCGTCGAGGTGGTGCAGCACCTCCTGCGGCGGCAGATCGAGCCCGGCGAGCGTCTGGGCGGTCGTCCGCAGCTGGCCCATGATCGCCGCGGATGTCATGGAGTGGCCCATGACGTCGCCGACCACGAGTGCGACGCGGCTGCCCGGCAGCGGGATCGCGTCGTACCAGTCGCCGCCGACACGGGCGGTCTCTGCGGCCGGCAGATAGCGCGACGCCAGCCGGACACCCGTCGGGTTCGGCAGGGTCTCGGGCAGCATCGTCCGCTGCAGTTCGTCGGCGATGTACGCCTCACGGCCGTACAGCACCGCCTTGTCGATGCCGAGCGCGCTGTGCGTGGCGAGCTGAGCGGCGACCAGCAGGTCGTCCGCCTCGAACGCCAGCCGGTCGGGGCGGCGCAGGAAGAGGACGGCGCCGATGACCCTGCGGCGGCCGCGCAGCGGAGCGAGGATCGCCCGCTGGCCCGCGGGGACCATGGTGTCGTCGCCGAGCAGCTCGGGCAGCGCGGCGCGGGCGGCGGGCGCGTCCGCGAAGACCGGACGGACCCCCCGCAGCACCTCGGCGAGCGCACCGCCGGGTCGCACCTCGCACAGTTCGCTGTTCAGGGCCACCAGGCCGGAGTTCTCCGGTACCGGAACCGGGAGGATCCCGTCCTCCAGATCCCGCTCCTGCGGGATCCGGTCGGTGCGCCGCAGCCGTAGTACGAGCGGTCCGGCGGGCCGCTCGTCGCCCACGGGGAGCGGATCGCGCAGATAGACGAGTATCGCGTCGGAGAAGGTGGGCACGGTGGCCCGGCACAGCCCCATCACGATCTCGTCGAGGTCGATGCCGCGGGCGATCCGCCGGGTGGCGGCGCCCACGAAACGCAGCCGGTCCCCGTCACGCCGCATGGGCATGGGGCCGTGCGGCATCGGGCTCTGGCCGGTGCGCCGGTCCTTGCCGCCGGGCGGCGCGGACACACGGTCCTGCTCACCGCCGGGCTGCGCCGGGATGCCCTCCGGAACCGGACGCGGCCGGTGCGTGCCCGGCTCCTCGGCGGCCGGCTGGGAGTGCTCGGAGCCATCCGTCGCGGGCAACGGGGAGGAGGTGCCGCCGGGGTTGCCCGGCGGACCCTGCTTCGCGCAGGACAGCGGACCGGACGACGGCGCCTCGCCACCCGCCCGGGTCTGTGCCGGTAAAGCCGTGGCGGGCGGGGTGGGCAGCGGTTCCGGGGTACGCAGGAGCGCCCCGCGGGGGTCCGCAGGGCCGACGCCCTGCTGCGGGCTCTTGTGGGAGGTCGGGTGCTCCGTCACGCGTGTCGAGTCCATCCGTCCGGGGCTGCGCGCCGTGCGTGCAGTTCGTCCCGCCGAGAAGCCGATACCCGGAATACGTGTCCCAGGAACGAAATTCCCGTACGGTCACCCGCCGTACATGATCCACGGGTCGGGCGCGCCGTCCCGGTGTGGCCCTCGTACCCCTCGCTCACGTCCTGCCGCCCCTCGGTGACGTTCGGTCAAGCCCAGTGCATTCTGCGGGAGTTGCTGTTGTGTGCCCTTGCGGAGGACGATCCTACGGTTGTACCGCGGGGGCGCAACAAGGGTCTCATGACGTCATGTACGCGGGAGTACGGTCCCAGTCCCGCGGCAGGGGCGGCACCGGCCAGGACGGATCGGGTCGCCAGTGCTGCCAGTCCTCCGAGAACGGCGCCCCCCATGCCTCGATCACCGCCACCGCGGACCGCCCCGCGGCCCGTACACGCTCGGCGAGCCGGGAGTCCATCAGTCCGTCCCGCTGGGCCTGCGCGAACTCGTCCTCGTCCCGCCAGCCCCAACTGCGATCCGGGTAGACGCAGATGTCGAGGAAGTGGTCCTCGGAGTCCACACCGCCGGCCCATCGGACCAGCGGCTGCTCCAGGTTCACGTACCAGTTCTTGAACCGCCAGCCGGGCTCCCAGAACAGCCAGACCGACCAGGGCCGGCCGGGACGCGCCAGCTTGAGCACGCCGGTGCCGAACCAGCGGTCGAGCTGCACGGTCCGGCGCCTGATGTAGCGGGACCCCAGCGGTTCGGCGTGCAGCGGCGTGCCGTCGGTGAAGACGGGCTTCACGCACTCGGTGCCGGGAGCCATCCACACCGCGAGCAGTTCCTCGTCGTCCCTGACGACCGTGACGGGACGAGCGATGTGGAAGCGTTCGCCGCCGTTCTCCCGGTACCGCCAGAGGATCTGATCCCCCGGGGCCCAGTGCGTCGCCGACCCGCCCGCTTGCGTCCGTCCCACCGCTCCGCCGTCTGCCATGCACAGATATTAGGTGCCCCAGGCATACGACGCTGCGGTCCCCGTCACGGTTCGCGTCACGGGCGGGTGAAACGCCGGACGGCTACGGATGCGTCATGCGCAGGACGTCGAGTGCCTCGTCGAGCTGCTCCAGCGTCAGGTCCCCGCGCTCCACGTACCCGGATTCCAGGACGACCTGACGGATCGTCCTGCGCTCGGCGAGCGCCTTCTTGGCGACCTTCGCGGCCTCCTCGTACCCGATGTACTTGTTGAGCGGGGTGACGACGGAGGGCGACGACTCGGCGTACTCCCGGGCGCGTTCCCGGTGGGCGACGATCCCGTCGACGGTGCGGTCGGCGAGCAGCCGCGAGACGTTGGCCAGCAGGCGGATCGACTCCAGCACGTTCTTGGCGATGACCGGCAGCATGACGTTGAGCTCGAAGTTGCCGGAGGCGCCCGCCGTGGTGATGGTCGCGTCGTTGCCGATGACCTGCGCGGCAACCATGAGGACGGCCTCGGGGACGACGGGGTTGACCTTGCCGGGCATGATCGACGACCCCGGCTGCAGGTCGGGAAGGGCGATCTCGGCGAGTCCGGTCCTTGGCCCGGAGGACATCCACCGCAGATCGTTGGCGATCTTCGTCAGTCCGACCGCGATGGTCCTGAGCTGCCCGCTGGTCTCGACGACGCCGTCCCGGGCGCCCTGGGCCTCGAAGTGGTTGCGGGCCTCGGTGAGCGGCAGCCCCGTGGCCCGGGCGACCTCGGCGATGACCGCGGCGGAGAAGCCGGGTGGGGTGTTGATGCCGGTGCCGACCGCGGTGCCGCCCAGCGGCAGCTCGGCGAGCCGCGGCAGCGAGGCGTTCAGCCGCTCGACGCCGTATCGCACCTGCGCGGCATATCCGCCGAACTCCTGTCCGAGCGTGACCGGCGTGGCGTCCATGAGGTGGGTGCGCCCCGCCTTCACGACGTCGGCGAATTCGTCGGCCTTCCGTTCCAGGGAGGCCGCCAGGTGTTCGAGAGCGGGGACGAGGTCGCGGGCGACGGCGGCGGTCGCGGCGATGTGGAGGGAGGAGGGGAAGACGTCGTTGGACGACTGGGAGGCGTTCACGTGGTCGTTGGGGTGCACGTCCCTGCCGAGCCGCTCGGTGGCCAGAGTCGCGATCACCTCGTTGGTGTTCATGTTGGACGAGGTCCCCGAACCGGTCTGGAAGACGTCGACGGGGAAGTGCTCGTCCCACCGGCCCTCGGCGACCTCGGCGGCGGCCTCCCGGATCGCCTCGGCGATGTCCTTGTCGAGCACGCCGAGCTCCGCGTTCACCTTGGCGGCAGCGCCCTTGATCCGGGCGAGCGCCTCGATGTGGGCGCGCTCGATCCGTTGTCCGGACACGGGGAAGTTCTCCACGGCGCGCTGGGTCTGCGCCCGCCACTTGGCGTCGACGGGTACCCGTACCTCACCCATGGAGTCGTGCTCGATGCGGTATTCGCTCATGTCCGGTACAGCGCGGGACCGGGTGCGGTTGTTCCGTGGTGGAGCCGGACGTGCGGGTGATCCGGCGCGCTCGCGGCCGGGGGGCGCCGCCCCTTCCGGGAGCACTCTTCGGAAGGGGCGGAAGCCGGGTGCCCGCGGGGGCAGTCAGCCGTCCCCGCGGCGCGGCGGACGGACCGCCGGCCCGGGGAAGGACGGGGCGGCGGGGGCGGAACCGTCCCCGCCCCGGCGTGCTACGCGAGCCCGGGGCCGCGGACCGGGATCGAGGTGAAGGTCGGCGGCTCGGCGGGTGCCTGGAAGAAGTCGTTGCCCTTGTCGTCCACGACGACGAACGCGGGGAAGTCCTCGACCTCGATCTTCCAGACGGCCTCCATCCCGAGCTCCTCGTACTCGACGACCTCGACCTTCTTGATGCAGTCCTGGGCGAGACGGGCGGCCGGGCCGCCGATGGAACCGAGGTAGAAGCCGCCGTGCGACGCGCACGCGTCCGTGACCTGCTTGCTCCGGTTGCCCTTCGCCAGCATCACCTTGGAGCCGCCCGCCGCCTGGAACTGCTCCACGTACGAGTCCATGCGCCCGGCAGTCGTCGGGCCGAAGGAACCCGACGCGTAGCCCTCGGGGGTCTTGGCGGGACCGGCGTAGTAGACCGGGTGGTCCTTCAGGTACTGCGGCAGCTCCTCGCCGGCGTCCAGCCGCTCCTTGATCTTGGCGTGCGCGATGTCGCGCGCCACGACCAGCGGTCCGGACAGCGACAGCCGCGTCTTCACCGGGTACCTGGTCAGCTCGGCGAGGATGTCGTCCATCGGCTGGTTCAGGTCGATGCGGACGACGTCCCCGTCCTGCTCCAGGTGCTCGTCCGTCGTCTCCGGCAGGAACCGCGCCGGGTCCGTCTCGAGCTGCTCCAGGAACACGCCCTCGGCCGTGATCTTCGCGACGGCCTGGCGGTCGGCGGAGCAGGAGACCGCGATGGCGACCGGGCAGGACGCGCCGTGCCTCGGCAGGCGCACCACGCGCACGTCGTGGCAGAAGTACTTGCCGCCGAACTGCGCCCCGATCCCGATCCTCTGCGTGAGCTCGAAGACCTTCTCCTCGAGATCCTTGTCCCGGAAGCCGTGGCCCAGTTCGGAGCCCTCGCTCGGCAGTTCGTCCAGGTAGTGCGCGGAGGCGTACTTGGCGGTCTTCAGCGCGTACTCCGCGCTGGTGCCGCCGACGACGATCGCCAGGTGGTACGGGGGGCAGGCGGCGGTCCCGAGCGAGCGGATCTTCTGCTCCAGGAACTTCATCATGGAGGCCTCGTTCAGGACGGCCTTGGTCTCCTGGTAGAGGAACGACTTGTTGGCGCTGCCGCCGCCCTTCGCCATGAACAGGAACTTGTAGGCGCCGCCGTCCGTGGCGTAGAGCTCGATCTGCGCCGGCAGGTTGGAGCCGGTGTTCTTCTCCTCCCACATGGTGAGCGGAGCCATCTGCGAGTACCGCAGGTTCAGCCGGGTGTACGCGTCGTAGATGCCGCGGGAGAGGGCCTTCTCGTCCTCGCCCCCGGTGAGGACCTGCTGACCGCGCTTGCCCATCACGATCGCCGTGCCGGTGTCCTGGCACATCGGGAGCACGCCCGCCGCGGCGATGTTCGCGTTCTTCAGCAGGTCCAGCGCCACGAACTTGTCGTTCGAGGACGCCTCCGGGTCGTCGATGATGCGCCGCAGCTGGGCGAGGTGCGCGGGCCGCAGGTAGTGCTGGATGTCGTGGATCGCCTCTTCGGCGAGCTTGCGCAGCGCCTCCGGCTCGACCTTGAGGAACGTACGCCCGTCGGCCTCGAAGGTGGAGACGCCCTCGGAGGTCACCAGCCGGTACGGCGTGGTGTCCTCTCCCGTCGGGAGCAGATCGGTGTACGCGAACTCAGGCATCTCGCCCATTCCTCACTAGACAGGCCGTGTTTTCGTGGCTCGGTGCACCTTCGGGGCGCGGTCGGCCGTGCCGGGCGACCGGCCGCACCCGGCTCTTCCGTGTCGGGCTTCGGCGCGCTTCCCCGGGCTCTCGGCTTGCTCGAGCAGGGGACCTCGGTCTCCCAGCGCAGACGCGCCCCTCGGCTCACTCGCCGTGGCTGGCCTCCGTTGGCAGCGTTCACCAGCGTAGAACCTGGCACTCGCGGTGAACCTGTGAGGTAAGGCTCAGTCGGCCGGGCGGAGGGTGCCGGTCCGGCCGGCATGTTCTCCACAGGGCGCGCCGGGGGGTAGTCGCGATCTATCGCGTTTCGGTACGCTGCTGCCGTGGACCTTCACAAGAGCCCTGCCCCGACGGCCCGCGGGCCCGTGCCCGCGACCGAGTTGCGCTGTTCGGACGCCGACCGTGACCGCATCGCCGACATCCTGCGCGACGCCCTCGCCGAGGGGCGCCTCACGGTGGAGGAGCACGCCGAGCGCGTCGAGGGCGTGCTGAACGCCAAGACGGTCGGGGAGCTGGACCTGTTCGTCCGCGATCTGCCCGCGGCGCACGCGCGCCGCACCACCGCGGCATACGCCCCGCCGGGGCGCCCCGCCCCGGGCGCGGTGCCTGCCGAGCCCGACGCGAACGTGGTGGCGGTCTTCAGCAGTGCCATGCGCAAGGGCCGCTGGCGTCCCGGCCGCCGGCTGCACGCCTACGCGATCTTCGGCAGCGTCGAGATCGACCTCAGCGAGGCGATCTTCGAATACCAGCAGGTCGTGATCAAGGCGATCTCGGTCTTCGGTGATGTGACGATCCGTGTCCCGGAGAACATCACGCTGCGCGGCACCGGCGGCGCCGTCCTCGGCAACTTCGAGGTGAGTCCCCTCGATTCCGGCGAGCAGAACGCACCCGTCGTCCATGTGGACGGACTTGCCGTGCTCGGGAACGTGGAGGCGCGGCCGAAGCGGGGCAAGCTGGTCTCCGACATCCTGGACCGTGTGTCGGACAAGGTCGACAAGGCTCTGCGCAGGCACCTCGACCGCTGACTCCCGTGCCTCGCTCGCGTCCCCGGCCGGCCGGACGTTTCCCCATGTCGTGAACACCCCATGCATCAGCAGCCGTTGGGGACGCAGTGCATAGGCGTGCGCACAGCGGGTAGGCCTTGCTGCATCGTCTCTCGCTCGCGAAGCCGTCGTCAGGAGTAGACCGTGCTGCAACCGCCGCATTCGTCCCTGCAGGTCGCTGCCATCCCGCACCAGCGAGTGCCGGTGCGGGACAGGAACCAGGACGCCCCGTGGCACACGGAGGCGGTGTGCCGGCGGGACGAGGCCGGCCTGTTCTTCGCCCCCTCCAAGGAGCCCACCGCGGCCCGGTTGTCCCGCGAGGAGGCGGCCAAGCGGGTCTGCGCCCGCTGTCCGGTGATGGTGGAGTGCCGCGAACACGCGCTGGTCCAGCCCGAGCCGTACGGGGTCTGGGGCGGTCTCACGGCCGCCGAGCGCCGTGTGGTCCTCGCCCGGCGACGGCGCCGGGACATGGAGCTCAACAAGGCCGCACGAGGGACGATAGCCGCGGCCGGCTAGGAGTCCGCGCGGGCGGCGGCCCATCGGCCGGCGGGCGAGCCGAGGGCGGGCCCGGGGTGGGAGCGCGGTGCGGGGCCCGACGACGCAGGCCCTGGGCGCGGCCGGGCTCCCGGCACGCCTTCCCGCGTCCGGGTCAGGCTTCCACCACCCGCGCACCGCCCGCGGAAACGGCGGAGGGCGCCCTCTCCGCACCGAGGGCGCCCCCGACCTGGTCCGCCCGGCGAGCCGGGCCGCGATCACTGCGCGCGGTCGAAGTCGACCGTGCTGTACGCACGCAGCTTGCTCAGCTTGTGCACCGAGTCGATCCGGCGGACGGTGCCGGATTTCGAGCGCATCACGATCGAGTCGGTCGTGGCGGTCTCGGAGCGGTAGCGCACCCCGCGCAGCAGCTCGCCGTCGGTGATGCCGGTGGCGACGAAGAAGACGTTCTCGCCGGAGACCAGGTCGTCCGTGGTCAGCACCCGGTCGAGGTCGTGCCCGGCGTCGATGGCCCGCTGCCGTTCCTCGTCGTCCTTGGGCCACAGCTTGCCCTGGATGGTGCCGCCCAGGCACTTCACGGCACAGGCCGAGATGATGCCCTCGGGTGTGCCGCCGACACCGAGCAGCAGGTCGATGCCGGTGCCCTCGCGCAGCGCCAGGATCGAGCCGGCCACATCGCCGTCCGAGATCAGTTTGATACGTGCGCCGGTGTCCCGGACCTCCTTGATGAGGCTCTCGTGGCGCGGCCGGTCGAGGATGACGACGGTGACGTCCTCGGGCGCGGACCGCTTGGCCTTGGCGACCCGGCGGATGTTCACCGAGACCGGGGCGTCGATGTCGACGAAGTCGGCCGCCTCGGGGCCGGTGACGAGCTTGTCCATGTAGAAGACGGCCGACGGGTCGAACATCGTGCCGCGGTCGGCGGCGGCCAGCACGGCGATCGCGTTGGGCATGCCCTTGGCGGTGAGCGTGGTGCCGTCGATCGGGTCGACGGCGATGTCGCACTCCGCGCCGGTACCGTCGCCGATCCGCTCCCCGTTGAAGAGCATCGGGGCCTCGTCCTTCTCCCCTTCGCCGATGACGACGATGCCGTTCATCGACACGGTGTGGACGAGGTTGCGCATGGCGCGCACTGCGGCGCCGTCGGCTCCGTTCTTGTCCCCGCGGCCGACCCAGCGGCCGGCGGCCATCGCGGCGGCCTCCGTGACGCGGACCAGTTCGAGGGCGAGGTTGCGGTCGGGCGCCTCGGAGGGAACTTCGAGTTCGGACGGCAGATGATGATTCTCGGTCATCGGAGCGCACCTTTCTGATACGACGACGGCCGGATGAGGGTGTGCCCACGACTCTATCGCCGGGCAGACAAAATGAGCAGGGGGGCCCACGGATGAGCGGACCGTCGTACCTGCGACGATAGGGGTGTGGCAGGTACGAATGGCAAGCAGAAGACGGTCCGGGGCATGCTTCTCTCCCTGGGCGTGATCGGGCTGATGGCGGGTGTCATCTACCTTTTCCTCCCGCACGACGACCACGCTCCCGATCTCCAGCGGGTCGACTACCGGGTCGAGCTGCTCACGGCTCGTCGCGCGGCGGCCTACCCGGTGGCGGCGCCCGAAGGCCTGCCCGGCACCTGGAAGGCCACCTCGGTGCGCTTCCAGGGCGAACCGTTCGACGCCTGGCACCTCGGCTTCCAGGACCCCACCGGTCAGTACGTGGCGATCGAGCAGTCCACTCAGAAGCCGTCCGCATTCATCGACGAGGCCAGTCAGGGCGGACACGGGACCGAGGTGACCCAGAACATCGGCGGCCGTACCTGGCAGCACTACACGGGCGGCCGCTACGACGCGCTCGTGTTCAAGGACAAGGGCTCCACGACCGTGGTGGCCGGGACGGCGTCGTTCGCGCAGCTGACGAAGATGGCCCAGTCGCTGAAGACCGAGTGACGGCCGCGGGGCCGTGCTCCGCGGCGGCCCTGCTGGGGCCGGTACATGAGGAGGGCCCCGGCGTCATCGGCGGGGCCTCCTCATGTGTGCGCAGTCTGCTCGGCCATGGCGACGCCCCGGTCGAACTCCGGACCTCGATGTCCGGACGGGTCGTCGGCTCGGCGATGAGCCCCTGCGAGGTGAACGCTAACCCTATTAAGTTCAAACTTCAATCAACGGGCCCGTGATGCGTGACATCACACCGCTCGCAGGGGCCGACCCGCGGCCGACGGCACAAACCGCCGACACGGTCACCCGGAGCCCTCGACGCCGGCGGCGTCGTCCGCGTCCTCCCGCTCCTCGGCGAGCGCGGCGTCCAGCCGCTTCCGGGCCCCCTCCAGCCACGTCCGGCACACCTTGGCCAGTTCCTCGCCCCGCTCCCACAGCGCCAGGGACTCCTCGAGCGTCGTGCCCCCGGCCTCCAGCCGCCGTACGACCTCGATCAGCTCGTCCCGTGCCTGCTCGTACCCGAGTGCCTCGTCCGTCTTGCCGGTCATGCGCCCACCCTAGATCTCTGCCCGTACCGTGAACTCGCCCTCGGCGACCCGCGCCCGCAGCGCCTCGCCCGCCGACACCTCCTCCGGCGTCCGGACCACGTGCCCGTCGGCACTCTGCAGCACCGCATAGCCCCGCTGGAGCGTCGCGGCCGGCGACAGCGCCACCACGCGTGCGTGGGTGTGCGTGAGCTCCGACTCGGCCCGGTCCAGCAGATGCCTCAGCGTGCGCCGGCTGCGGTCCACCAGCGCGGCCACCTGCTCGGCCCGCTCGTCGACCATGCGGTGCGGATCCTCTATGCAGGGCCGCGCCAGCGCATGGGCCAGTCCCCGCTCCTCACGCTCGACGAACGCCAGCACGCACCGCCGCGCCCGGTCCCGCAGCGCGTGCACACGCTGCAGCTCCTCGCCGACGTCGGGCACCACCTTCTTGGCGGCGTCGGTCGGTGTGGAGGCGCGCAGATCCGCGACGTGGTCGAGCAGCGGATTGTCCGGCTCGTGTCCGATGGCCGACACCACGGGGGTGCGGCAGGCAGCCACCGCCCGTACGAGCTGCTCGTCGGAGAACGGCAGCAGGTCCTCCACGCTGCCGCCGCCGCGGGCCACGATGATCACGTCCACCTCGTCCAGCGCGTCCAGCTCCTTCACGGCCTGGACGACCTGGGGCACGGCATGCACGCCCTGCACGGCGACGTTGCGCACCTCGAAGCGGACGGCGGGCCAGCGGTGCCGGGCGTTCTCCAGTACGTCCCGCTCGGCCGCCGAGGCCCGGCCGCAGACGAGCCCGACGAGCTGCGGCAGGAAGGGCAGCGGCTTCTTGCGCTCGGCGGCGAACAGTCCCTCGGCGGTCAGCGACTTCTTCAGCTGCTCCAGCCGCGCCAGCAGCTCGCCGACGCCCACGGGCCGTATCTCCGCGGCACGCAGCGAGAGCTGTCCGCGCGGGGCGTACCACTCGGGCTTGGCGTGGACGATCACACGGGCGCCCTCGCTGACGACATCGGCGACGGCGTCGAACACCTGGCGGTAGCAGGTGACTCCGACGGAGATGTCGTACGACGGATCGCGCAGGGTCAGAAAGACGACCCCGGCGCCGGGCCGCCGCGACAGCTGCGTGATCTGTCCTTCGACCCACACGGCTCCGAGCCGGTCGATCCATCCGCCGATGAGCCGCGACACCTCACCGACGGGCAGCGGTGACTCCGCGGACGTGTTGACAGCCATGCGCCGAGGGTAACGGCCCGGACCGACATCGCCGGTCGGCACAACCTCTCCCCAGGGAGGCGATCTGCGGGCCCGGACACGGCCTTACGATGGTGCGCATGACCGCTTCGCCTGGCCGCCGTGTTCTGCTCGCCGCCCCCCGGGGCTACTGCGCGGGTGTCGACCGTGCCGTGATCGCCGTCGAGAAGGCCCTGGAGCAGTACGGGGCCCCCGTGTACGTCCGCCACGAGATCGTCCACAACAAATACGTCGTGCAGACCCTGGAGAAGAAGGGCGCGATCTTCGTCGAACGGACGGAGGAGGTGCCGCCGGGCAACATCGTCATGTTCTCCGCCCACGGCGTCGCGCCCACGGTCCACGAAGAGGCGAAGCGGGGCAGGCTCGCCACCATCGACGCGACCTGCCCGCTGGTCACCAAGGTCCACAAGGAAGCCGTCCGCTTCGCCGATGAGGACTTCGACATCCTCCTGATCGGGCACGAGGGCCACGAGGAGGTCATCGGCACCTCCGGCGAGGCCCCCGACCACATCCAGCTCGTGGACGGCCCCGCGGACGTCGCCAAGGTCGAGGTGCGCGACCCGTCGAGGGTCGTCTGGCTCTCCCAGACCACCCTCTCCGTCGACGAGACCATGGAGACGGTCGACGCCCTCAAGGAGCGCTTCCCGCAGCTGGTCTCCCCGCCCAGCGACGACATCTGCTACGCCACCCAGAACCGCCAGCTCGCGGTGAAGCAGATGGGCGCCGAGGCGGACCTGGTGATCGTGGTCGGTTCCCGGAACTCCTCGAACTCCAAGCGGCTCGTCGAGGTCGCCAAGCTCGCGGGTGCGCGGGAGGCGTACCTCGTGGACTTCGCCGACGAGATCGACGAGGCGTGGCTGGAGGGCGTGTCCACGGTCGGGGTGACCTCGGGTGCCTCGGTCCCCGAGGTCCTGGTCGAGCAGGTCCTCGAGTGGCTGTCCGGGCGCGGCTTCGAGGACGTCGAGATCGTCAAGGCGGCAGAGGAGTCGATCACCTTCTCGCTGCCCAAGGAACTCCGGCGGGACCTGCGTGCGGAGGCCGCCGAGCTGGGCCCGGACGCCACCGGGGACAACTGACGGCCGTGGAGATCGGGAAGAACGCGTAGCCCGTACGCCGTAACGTGGTGCCCATGCAGATCTTCGGCGTGGACATCGGTGGATCCGGAATCAAGGGCGCTCCCGTGGACCTGGAGCGGGGCGTCCTGGTGGAGGAGCGCTT
>NZ_LMWH01000204.1 GCF_001507435.1 Streptomyces sp. NRRL F-5122 | reverse complement strand
ACCTGGACCCTAGACAAGTCCCATCGTTGCAGGTCAGGAGCACTCTTCGCGTTTCTGATCACCCACCGGACGCACTGCCTCGTGAAAGCGCGAGGCTAGGCGCTTGGCCGGGTGAGGTGTGTGGGGGCCGGGTGCGGTTGGCTGGTGTTGTCTGGCTTTCCGCGACCCGGTGCCTGTGTGTTGGGTCAGTATTGTTCGGTTTCTGCGAATCCGGTGTTGGTGTCGTGGTCGGCGTCGAAGGCGGCGGCGATGGGGTCGAATCCGGG
>NZ_LMWH01000203.1 GCF_001507435.1 Streptomyces sp. NRRL F-5122 | reverse complement strand
CGAGGTCTTCCGCTCCTGGCAGGAGGGCACCGTCATCCGCTCGTGGCTGCTCGACCTCGCGGTGAACGCGCTCGACGAGGACGAGCACCTCGACAAGCTCCGCGGATACGCCGAGGACTCCGGCGAGGGCCGGTGGACGATCGAGGCGGCCATCAACAACGCCGTGCCTCTGCCGGCCATCACCGCCTCGCTGTTCGCCCGGTTCGCGTCCCGCCAGGACGACTCGCCCCAGATGAAGATGATCGCGGCGCTGCGCAACCAGTTCGGC
>NZ_LMWH01000202.1 GCF_001507435.1 Streptomyces sp. NRRL F-5122 | reverse complement strand
ATAGGCCGGATCTGGAAGCACGGTAACGTGTGGAGGTGACCGGTACTAATAGGCCGAGGGCTTGTCCATAGAGGCTCGCGTCCACTGTGTTGGTTCTGAGACAACGATCCGTTGTCGGTTCAGAGCAGAACATCAACTGAAAAGTGTGCTTGTTCGCTCGAAACCATTAGGGTTTCGGTGGTCATAGCGTGAGGGAAACGCCCGGTTACATTCCGAACCCGGAAGCTAAGCCTTTCAGCGCCGATGGTACTGCAGGGGGGACCCTGTGGG
>NZ_LMWH01000201.1 GCF_001507435.1 Streptomyces sp. NRRL F-5122 | reverse complement strand
GTCGCGCACGCCTTCTGCACCCTGCAACGACTGGCCCGGACCCCAAAAGACGCGGCGCCGGCCTGAGCCTCTACCAGGTCGTCCGCGAGCTACAAACACTCCTCGCCCTCTGGACCGGCGCCTGCCCCACCTGCCACCGCGACATAGCCACACCGATACGGACCTGACCAAGCACTACTAGTGGCTCGTCACGCAGCCTTGGCCGGGTATTGGGTCCACTGGCGGATCGGTGAGTCGGGGGCGAAGTTGGTCTTCGGTTCCGCGTGAGTGCTGCGC
>NZ_LMWH01000200.1 GCF_001507435.1 Streptomyces sp. NRRL F-5122 | reverse complement strand
ATGCCACCGGTGTGCTGGTGCTGATCAGCTCCGCCGCGATCGCGGTGACCATCGCCGCCCGCAAGGCCGGCCAGCGCAACTGGACCGTCGTCTTCGCGGTGATCTCAGCCGTCTTCCTCTACACCACTGTCGTCAACGTCATCGAGCGGCCGGACGGTGTGAAGATCGGCGCCTGTTTCATCGCCGGCATCATCCTGGTGTCGTTGCTGTCCCGGCTGGCCCGTGCCTTCGAGCTACGGGTGACCAGCGTGAGCCTGGACACCATGGCGGAGCGGTTCGTCCGCGACA
>NZ_LMWH01000199.1 GCF_001507435.1 Streptomyces sp. NRRL F-5122 | reverse complement strand
CCCTGGCCGAACTCGACGACGAGACCGCCGCGCAGGCAGCACGCGGCGGGCCCTCTCTCGACGAACTCAGCAGCATCCCCGAAGAATTCCACGACGCGGACACCGTCGCCGTGATCTACGACGAGACCGAAGGCCTGTGCTACTACGCCGACTTCGGCCAGCTCGACGCACTGTTCGCCGATCCCGCCCTGACCCGCGACCGCACCCACCTGAGCCGGCTTCGGGAGTACCTGAACGACGAATCCGTCGCTCCCATGGTCATCCGCCGTCTGGTCCAGCGGCATCCCGA
>NZ_LMWH01000198.1 GCF_001507435.1 Streptomyces sp. NRRL F-5122 | reverse complement strand
ACTGACCGCGGCTTGTCGGGATACTTCGCCACCGGTGGGCGTCCGGTCCCGGAGTACGGCTCGGCCACCGGCACCGCCTCGGCGGGCTGGGCCGACAGCATGGTGGAGATGCCCACCACGTAGTTCATGCCGCGGGCCTGCACTCCATGCCGGAACGCGGCGGCATCGCCGTATCCGGCGTCCGCGATGGCAAGCGACACCTCGATGCCCCAAGAGCGGGTCTCATCGAGCATGTCCAGGGCCAGCTGCCACTTCTCCACATGCCCGACATCGTCCGGGATGCCGCAGGCGGTGCG
>NZ_LMWH01000197.1 GCF_001507435.1 Streptomyces sp. NRRL F-5122 | reverse complement strand
ACTGACCGCGGCTTGTCGGGATACTTCGCCACCGGTGGGCGTCCGGTCCCGGAGTACGGCTCGGCCACCGGCACCGCCTCGGCGGGCTGGGCCGACAGCGTGGTGGAGATGCCCACCACGTAGTTCATGCCGCGGGCCTGCACTCCGTGCCGGAACGCGGCGGCGTCGCCGTATCCGGCGTCCGCGATGGCAAGCGGCACCTCGATGCCCCAAGAGCGGGTCTCATCGAGCATGTCCAGGGCCAGCTGCCACTTCTCCACATGCCCGACATCGTCCGGGATGCCGCAGGCGGTGCG
>NZ_LMWH01000196.1 GCF_001507435.1 Streptomyces sp. NRRL F-5122 | reverse complement strand
GGCGAGGCCTGGCTCACGCTCCGCGTGAGCACGGCGGAGGATCTGCCGTGGGCGCCGCGCGGTACGGAGGTGTGCGCGCCCCAGGTGCTGTTGCGGCTGGTCCCGAGGACCGTTGCCCAGCCGGCGGCGGACCGGCGGGCTGTGGGCGCGACCGGGGGGGGGGCCGCGCCGCCCCGGCCTGGGGCGCCCCCCCCCACGGCGAGGGGGGGGGGGGGGCGACCCGCGGGGGAGGGGAGGGCCCCCCCCCGGCCGCGGCAGAACCCCGCCGGTCCGCCGCCGGCTCGGCAACGGTCCTCGGG
>NZ_LMWH01000195.1 GCF_001507435.1 Streptomyces sp. NRRL F-5122 | reverse complement strand
ACAGCTCGGGCGAGAACAGCATCTCCACGTGCGCGAGGTACTTCTGCACCCGGCGGGCCCAGTGCTCCCACGTGAGCTCGTGGTCCTCCTTGGCCTTCGTGGACGCGCGCTTCTCGGCGTCGTGACCGTTCAGCTCCAGATGGCCGAGCTCCGTGTTCGGTACGAGCACACCGTCCGCGAACAGGGCGCTGCCGATGCCAGTGCCCAGCGTCAGCACGATGACGGTGCCCCGGCGGTCGCGGCCCGCGCCGAACTCCATCTCGGCCACGCCCGCCGCGTCCGCGTCGTTGAGCAAGGTC
>NZ_LMWH01000194.1 GCF_001507435.1 Streptomyces sp. NRRL F-5122 | reverse complement strand
GCGCAGTGGATCGCCAACTGGGCCATCACCGCGAGCTTCCCGTCGCTGGCCGACTGGAACCTCTCCGTGACCTACGTGATCTACGCGGTCTTCGCCGCGTTCTCCATCCCGTTCGTCCTGAAGTTCGTGAAGGAGACGAAGGGCAAGGCGCTGGAGGAGATGGGCTGACCCATCGCTTCGAGCTCGAGGAGAAGGGCCAAGTCCCCGCTGCCCCTCTCCTCGAACCCCGTCGCCGCCCGGCCCGGCCCTTGCCTGAGCCGGGCGGCGCGTTCCTCCGTGCGGACGGGTCCGCCCGGCCGCACCGGGGCCCGGCGACCACAGACGGTCAGTCCTCCAGCCTCGGCAGCACGTTCTCGCAGAACAGGCGCAGGCTGCGCCAGCCCTCGTCCACCGGCATCCCGCCGGACAGCGGGTGCAGAACGTGGTTGTCCAGACCGAGGGCCACGCATGCGTCGGGGGTGAGGATGCGGTAGACGCCCTCCGCCCGCAGCTCCTCCACGGTGGTGGCCGCCGACTTCACGGCCGAGCGGATGCCGCCGGACTGCCAGGAGGCGTATGTGCGCGCCTCGTGCAGGAAGTGCCGGCCGTAGAGGGCCCACGCCCGGTCCGGGTCCTCCGCGATGTGCAGCAGCGGGGTCTCGGCCGCGGGCATCATCGTCCAGCCCTCGGTGCCGTACTCGACAAGCCGCTCCTTGTAGTACGACTCCAGCTCCGGCAGGTGGGCGCTCGGGAAGAACGGAAGGCCCAGGCGGGCGGCGCGGCGGGCCGCGGCCTTCGAGGAGCCGCCGACCAGCAGCAGGGGGTGGGGCTCGGTGTACGGGCGCGGGGTGACGCGCACGGTACGGCCGCGGAACGGGAACTGCTCGCCGGTCCACGCCTTCAGCAGGGTCTCGAGGAGCTCGTCCTGAAGCCTGCCGCGCGCCTTCCAGTCGACGTCGAAGAGGGCGTACTCCTCGGGCCGGTAGCCGATCCCGGCGACCGTGACCAGCCTGCCGCCGCTGAGCAGGTCCAGTACGGCGATCTCCTCGGCCAGGCGCAGCGGATCGTGCAGCGGGCCGATCGCCGCGGAGACGGTCACCGCGAGCCTGCGGGTCGCGCCGAAGACCGCCCCGGCGAAGACGAACGGGGAGGGCAGCCAGTTGTTCGCCACCCCGTGGTGCTCCTCCGTCTGGACGGTGGTGACCCCCCGCTCGTCGGCGTACGCGGCCATCTCCAGGGCGGCCCGATAGCGGGCGCTCAGCGATGCGGGTGCGGCGTCGGGCTCGACGAGGTTGAAACGTACGACCGTGACGGGCATGGCGGGTCCCCTTCGCCTGGCCGGGCAGGGTGTGCAGGGGGACGTTATCTGGCGGTGCGTCAGACATCCAGGGATGCGTGACCCGGAACCGCTGCCGCGGGCGGAGGCCTCGGCGGTCGTTGTGATCGCACACCCGAGGGGCACCCGGCGGTCCGGGGCCGGACCGCGGACCGGACCGGCCCGGCGGGGCCAGTGAGACCCCGCGCGTAGAACGAACGGCCGAGCGGTAGGTCACGCCATACTGGACGGGTTATGGAAATCGTCATCCTTGCTGTAGTCATCGCCGTGGTCGTGATCGGCGCGCTCGGCGGGCTCCTCATCGGCAGTCGGCGCCGGAAGTCGCTGCCTCCGGCGCCCCCGAAGACGCCCGACATCACCGCCCCTCCGGCCGAGCCGCACGTAGGCGAAGAGGCCGAGACACCGCGCGACGAGGAGCGCCGGACGATCGAGGAGGTGGACCTCCCAGGAGGTTCCGCCCCTGTCGTCGTCGAGGAGCCGCCCACCGTCGAGGCGCCCCCGATCGAGATCCCTGAGCCCACCGCCGGCCGCCTGGTCCGGTTGCGCGCCCGGCTGTCCCGCTCGCAGAACGCGCTCGGCAAGGGGCTGCTCACGCTGCTGTCCCGCGAGCATCTCGACGAGGAGACCTGGGAGGAGATCGAGGACACGCTGCTCACCGCCGATGTCGGCGTGCAGCCCACCCAGGAACTGGTCGAGCGGCTGCGCGAGCGCGTGAAGGTGCTCGGCACCCGCACGCCCGTGGAGCTGCGCGGGCTGCTGCGTGAGGAGCTGCTCACGCTGGTCGGCACCGACATGGACCGCGTCGTCCGGACCGAGCCCGAGAGCACCAAGCCCGGCATCGTGATGGTCGTCGGGGTGAACGGCACCGGCAAGACCACCACCACCGGCAAGCTCGCCCGCGTCCTCGTGGCCGACGGACGCACTGTCGTCCTCGGTGCCGCCGACACCTTCCGCGCCGCCGCCGCCGATCAGCTTCAGACCTGGGGCGAGCGGGTGGGTGCCTACACCGTGCGCGGGCCCGAGGGCGGCGACCCCGCCTCCGTCGCCTTCGACGCGGTCAAGGAGTGCAAGGAGATGGGCTACGACGTCGTGCTCATCGACACCGCGGGCCGGCTGCACACCAAGACCGGCCTCATGGACGAGCTCGGCAAGGTCAAGCGCGTCGTGGAGAAGCACGCCCCGCTCGACGAGGTGCTGCTGGTGCTCGACGCCACGACCGGGCAGAACGGCCTTGTCCAGGCGCGCGTCTTCGCCGAGGTCGTCGACATCACCGGCATCGTGCTCACCAAGCTCGACGGCACCGCAAAGGGCGGCATCGTGGTCGCGGTCCAGCGCGAGCTGGGCGTGCCGGTCAAGCTGGTGGGTCTCGGCGAGGGCGCCGACGACCTGGCCCCGTTCGAGCCGGAGGCGTTCGTGGATGCGCTTATCGGCGATTGACGGCTCCCACGAGGCGCACGGTCGCCTCACCGCAGTAAGCGGTCAGGGCCCCACTCCATGGTGCGAACGGAGTGGGGCCCCTCTGTTTTAGCTGTGCCGGGGACGCGGCCGACTCAGGCGCGTGAGCGGTGTGCCAGATAGGCGAGGGTGCCGATCAGCAGGCGCGCGGCCGGTGGATGAGTCGCAGAGTCGAGGGCGGGGGAGCGCAGCCAGCGAACGGGGCCGAGGCCGGCGCGGTCCGAGGGCGGGGCGGTGATGTGCGCGCCGGCACCGAGCGCGTGCAGGTCGAGGTCGGTGTCGTCCCACGCCATCCGGTACAGCAAATCGGGCAGTTCGGCTGCGGAGCCCGGGGCGACGAAGAAGTGGGCGCGGCCCTCTGGGGTCGCCGTCACCGGGCCGAGGGGGAGGCCCATGCGCTCCAGCCGGACGAGGGCGCGCCGTCCGGCCGCCTCGGCGACCTCGATCACGTCGAACGCCCGGCCGACCGGCAGCATCACCGCGGCGCCGGGGACCTCCGCCCAGGCCCGGGTCGCCTCGTCGAGCGTGGAGCCCGCGCCGACGACGGGCGCGAAGTCCAGTGGATGCGCACCCGGCCTGGTGCAGTCGCTCCTGCCGCACGAGCACGCACCCGCGACCGCCCGTGCCCCGGGCACCACGTCCCAGCCCCACAGGCCGGTGTACTCGGCCACGACCGTGCACTCCGAGGAGCGGCCCCGGCGCCGAGCGCCGGGCCTGATTTCGCGGATCGCCCGCGTGCCGCCGATCGTGAAGCCCATGCCCCCTCCAACGGGTCCAACGCGCTGGTGGTTACGCGGCGGAACGGGGACGTCACTCCGAGTGCCCGATCCGTTTGTGGCCGCCGTGCGGTCCGAACGGCGTCCAGGTGCATGCCGGGTGGTGCGTACGGTCGTATGCGCCGGTGAGTGCACCGCTCCATCCGCCGCCGGCTGTCATGTGTCAAGTGAATCGTGCCGAGGCCACAGTGAGTTCATTCGAAGGGGTGGCGAATGGTGGCGTTTCTGGAATCGCCATGGCTGGGTGCGTGATCGTAGGATTACTTTGAGTGCACAAACCCTGGGGATGCACGCACTCGTGGGTATGCCGGGGGCAAGCAGGTTCCCGTCCGGCGAGTGAGAACCGGCGGACGCGGGACCGTATTCAACGGCATTCTGGTAGGGCTTTGCGCACACAGCGCACAAGTGGTTTGAAGGATGGGGGCGTTCCGGTGGGCGACAACGGCGGAGGCGGTACGAACGCTGACAAGCGCCCCAATGAGCTGCTCGGCTCATGGTTCGCGCGCAGCGGCTGGTCCAAGGGCGAGCTGGCGCGCCAAGTGAACCGGCGTGCCCGTCAGCTGGGCGCCAACCACATCTCCACCGACACCTCGCGGGTACGCCGCTGGCTGGACGGGGAGAACCCGCGCGAGCCGATCCCGCGGATCCTCTCGGAGCTGTTCTCCGAGCGCTTCGGCTGTGTGGTCGCCGTCGAGGACATCGGGCTGCGCACCGCCCATCAGTCACCCTCCGTGTCCGGCATCGACCTGCCGTGGACGGGACCGCAGACGGTCGCGCTGATCAGCGAGTTCTCGCGCAGCGACCTGATGCTGGCGCGGCGCGGATTCCTCGGCAGCTCCCTGGCCCTGTCCGCGGGCCCGGCCCTCATCGAACCCATGCAGCGCTGGCTCGTGCCGGGCCCCGCCGCCCCGCGCGAGGACCCCGATTCCGCCCCGCCCGGGCGCGGCCGCGGCCGGCTGTCCAAGCCCGAGCTCGACCTCCTCGAGACCACCACCGTGATGTTCCGCAAATGGGACGCCCAGTGCGGGGGCGGTCTGCGCCGCAAGGCCGTCGTCGGCCAGCTCCACGAGGTGACCGACCTCCTGCAGGAGCCGCAGACCGAGGCCACCGCCAGGCGGCTGTTCAAGGTCGCCGCGGAGCTCGCCGAGCTGGCCGGCTGGATGAGCTACGACGTCGGACTTCAGCCCACCGCGCAGAAGTACTTCGTCCTCGCGCTGCACGCCGCCAAGGAAGCGGGCGAGAAGCCGCTCGGCTCGTACATCCTCTCCAGCATGAGCCGCCAGATGATCCATCTCGGCCGGCCGGACGACGCCCTGGAACTCATCCATCTGGCGCAGTACGGCAGCCGGGACTGCGCGAGCCCACGCACCCAGTCGATGCTGTATGCGATGGAGGCGCGCGCCTACGCGAACATGGGCCAGCCCGGCAAGTGCAAGCGCGCCGTCCGGATGGCCGAGGACACCTTCGCCGACGTGCTCGAGTTCGACGAGCCCGAGCCCGACTGGATCCGCTTCTTCTCCGAGGCAGAGCTCTACGCCGAGAACTCCCACTCGTTCCGTGATCTGGCCTATGTCGCGGGCCGCAGTCCCACGTACGCCTCCCTCGCCGAGCCCCTGATGCGGCAGGCCGTCGAGCGCTTCGCCGACGACAGCGAGCACCAGCGGTCGTACGCCCTCAATCTCATCGGCATGGCGACCGTGCATCTCCTTCAGCGTGAGCCCGAGGAGAGCGCGGTGCTGGCCAGGCGGTCCATGGAGATCGCGAAGAAGGTGCGGTCCGAACGCGTCAATACACGTATCCGAAAGACCGTCGACACGGCTGTACGCGATTTCGGTGATCTTTCGGAGGTCGTCGAACTGACCGACCATCTCGCCACCCATCTGCCGGAGACCGCCGACGCGGTCTGACCCCCCGGGCCCACCCGGTCCAAGGGCCCCCTGGGACCCCGGCCGCGGCCGCCATCCCGAACCGCCCGACTCGGCTCCCCCATGCCAGGTCATCGGATGGCCGTCGCGGTCGGCCTGCTTTTCCGCCACCGCTGCACCGCGCACCCGACGGCACCCGGTCGGCCCGGGACGCGCGCACGCCGAGGGGCGTGAAGGCGCGTCCTCGTCGAGGATTGCGTCACGAAAACGATCGATATGGTCAGCAGCCGGTAGTTCATCAAGGCGTAACACGCCCGGCGCCTTCGTCACTGCGGTGAAACATCGAGGGGCTTCCACGGAAACGGCGCTGCGCCAGTCTCATGGCGCATAACCGGCCCACCCCTCACTGATCCGGACCGCTCAGGCTTCGCCCGCACGGGGCCGTACCAACCGACGAGGAGACGCCGATGGCACCAGCCGCCATCATGCTTGCGGCGGACGCACCCAAGCTGTCGTCCGCCAACACAGGATTCATGCTGATCTGCTCCGCCCTGGTGATGCTCATGACCCCGGGCCTGGCCTTCTTCTACGGAGGCATGGTCCGCGTCAAAAGCACCCTGAACATGCTGATGATGAGCTTCATCAGCCTGGGGATCGTCACCATCCTGTGGGTGCTCTACGGCTTCTCCCTGGCCTTCGGCACCGACAAGGGATCGATCGTCGGCTGGACCTCCGACTGGGTCGGTTTCAGCGGCATCGGCACGATGGACCTCTGGCCCGGATACACCATCCCGGTCTTCGTCTTCGCCGTATTCCAGCTGATGTTCGCCATCATCACGCCCGCCCTGATAAGCGGCGCCCTGGCGGACCGCGTGAAGTTCTCCGCCTGGGCGCTGTTCCTGGTGCTGTGGGTCACGATCGTGTACTTCCCGGTCGCCCACTGGGTCTGGGGAACCGGCGGCTGGGCCTATGAGCTCGGTGTGATCGACTTCGCCGGCGGTACGGCCGTCCACATCAACGCGGGCGCCGCGGCGCTCGGCGTCATCCTGGTCATCGGCAAGCGCGTCGGATTCAAGAAGGACCCGATGCGTCCGCACAGCCTCCCCCTGGTCATGCTCGGCGCGGGCCTCCTGTGGTTCGGCTGGTTCGGCTTCAATGCCGGCTCCTGGCTCGGCAACGACGACGGCGTCGGCCCGCTGATGTTCGTCAACACCCAGATCGCCACCGCGGCCGCCATGCTGGCCTGGCTCGCCTACGAGAAGATCCGCCACGGTGCTTTCACCACGCTGGGCGCCGCCTCCGGCGCTGTGGCCGGCCTGGTCGCGATCACCCCGTCCGGCGGTGCGGTCTCCCCGCTCGGTGCGATCGCGGTCGGCGCCATCGCCGGTGTCGCGTGTGCCGCGGCGGTGGGCCTGAAGTTCCGGTTCGGTTTCGACGACTCGCTCGACGTCGTCGGTGTCCACATGGTCGGTGGTGTCATCGGGTCCCTGCTCATCGGCTTCTTCGCCAGCGGCAAGGGTCAGTCCGACGTTAAGGGCATCTTCTACGGCGGCGGTCCCGATCAGCTCTGGAAGCAGTGCGCCGGTGTCTTCGCGGTGCTGGCCTACTCCCTGGTGGTCTCCGCGGTTCTCGCCTTCCTCCTCGACAAGACCATCGGCATGCGTGTCACCGAGGACGAGGAGGTGTCCGGCATCGACCAGGCCGAGCACGCCGAGACCGCATACGACTTCAGCGGTGCCGGCGGTGGGATCGTCGGCTCCGCCGCCTCGGTCCTGGCCGCCGCGCAGAGCAAGAAGGTGGACGCATGAAGCTCATCACCGCCGTCGTGAAGCCCCACCGGCTCGACGAGATCAAGGAGGCCCTGCAGGCCTTCGGGGTGCACGGCCTGACGGTCACCGAGGCGAGCGGTTACGGTCGTCAGCGGGGACACACCGAGGTCTACCGGGGCGCCGAGTACACGGTCGATCTGGTCCCCAAGATCCGCATCGAGGTGCTGGCCGAGGACGACGACGCCGAACAGCTGATCGACGTCATCGTCAAGGCGGCCCGCACCGGCAAGATCGGGGACGGCAAGGTCTGGTCCGTCCCGGTGGAGACGGCGGTCCGGGTCCGGACCGGCGAGCGCGGGCCGGACGCGCTGTAAGGCACCAAGGAACAGGAGTCGCCGGGTGACGAGTACGGACGTACGTACGGAAACAGAGGGCTCGGAACCCGGCGGCTACGCGGCGGCCCGGCTGCGTCTCCTCCAGGAGGGGGCGGAGTCCGGGCCGCCGCGCCGTTCGGCCCTGGCGAAGCTGACGGACGACTGGCTCGCCCAGCTGTTCACCGCCGGGGCCGAAGGGCTGCGCGGTGTCGCCCTGGTCGCGGTCGGCGGCTACGGGCGCGGCGAGCTGTCCCCGCGCAGCGACCTCGATCTGCTTCTGCTGCACGACGGCGGCGACACCAAGGAGGTCGCCGCGCTCGCCGACCGCCTGTGGTACCCCGTCTGGGACCTCGGCATCGCCCTGGACCACTCCGTGCGTACTCCGGCGGAGGCCCGCAGGACCGCGGGGGAGGACCTCAAGGTGCAGCTCGGCCTGCTGGACGCGCGGCATCTGGCGGGCGACCTCGGGCTGACCGCGGGCCTGCGCACCGCCGTCCTCGCCGACTGGCGCAACCAGGCGCCGAAACGCCTTCCCCAGTTGCGGGAGCTGTGCGCCGAGCGGGCCGAGCGGCAGGGCGAACTGCAGTACCTCCTGGAACCCGATCTCAAGGAAGCGCGGGGCGGGCTGCGTGACGCCACGGCGCTGCGCGCGGTGGCCGCCTCCTGGCTCGCTGACGCCCCGCGTGAGGGACTGGCCGACGCCCGGCGCGGACTGCTCGACGTGCGGGACGCGCTGCATCTGGCCACCGGGCGCGCCACGGACCGGCTGTCCCTGCAGGAGCAGGACCAGGTCGCCGCCGAGCTCGGCCTGCTGGACGCCGACACGCTGCTGCGCCAGGTCTACGAGGCGGCGCGTGTCATCTCCTATGCGAGCGATGTCACCTGGCGCGAGGTGGGGCGCGTCCTGAAGTCGCGGGCCGTGAGGCCTCGGCTGCGGGCCATCCTCGGCGGTGGCAAACCGGTCGTCGAGAGGTCCCCGCTGGCCGAAGGGGTGGTGGAGCAGGACGGCGAGGTGGTGCTCGCCCGCACCGCTCGTCCGGAGCGCGACCCCGTGCTGCCCCTGCGCGCCGCGGCGGCCGCCGCCCAGGCCGGTCTTCCGCTCTCCCTGCACGCCGTACGGCGCATGGCCGGCACCGCGCGCCCCCTGCCCACGCCCTGGCCCGCCGAGGCCCGCGAGCAACTCGTGACCCTGCTGGGGTCCGGGCGCCCGACCGTCGAGGTCTGGGAGGCCCTCGAGGCCGAGGGACTGATCACCCGTCTGCTGCCCGACTGGGAGCGGGTGCGCTGCCGCCCGCAGCGCAATGCCGTGCATCTGTGGACCGTCGACCGGCATCTGATCGAGACCGCCGTGCAGGCCTCCGAGCTGACCCGCCGGGTGGGCCGCCCTGATCTCCTCCTGGTCGCCGCGCTGTTGCACGACATCGGCAAGGGCTGGCCCGGCGACCACTCCGTGGCGGGCGAGATCATCGCACGGGACGTGGCGGGCCGCATCGGCTTCGACCGCGACGACGTCGCCGTCCTCGCCACGCTTGTGCGCCATCATCTGCTGCTGGTCGAGACGGCCACCCGGCGCGACCTGGAGGACCCGTCGACGGTGCGCTCGGTCGCCGAGGCCGTCGGTTCCCAGCGCACCCTGGAGCTGCTGCACGCCCTGACCGAGGCGGACGCGCTCGCCACCGGTCCCGCCGCCTGGTCGTCCTGGCGTGGGGCGCTGGTGACGGACCTGGTCAAGCGGGTCTCGGCGGTACTGGCCGGCGACGAGCCCGCCGACCCGGTGGCCGTCACACCCACCGTCGAGCAGGAGCGGCTCGCCATCGAGGCGTTCCGTACGGGCGGGCCCGTTCTCGGCCTGCGCGCGCAGACCGAGCCGCCCTCCGGGGAACCGTCCGTGACGCCTGAGCCCCTCGGCGTGGAACTGCTCATCGCCGTGCCGGACCAGCCCGGAGTGCTGCCCGCGGTGTCGGGCGTACTGGCCGTGCACCGCCTCACCGTCCGCACGGCGGAGCTGCGGGCGCTGGACCTGCCGGAGCCGGTCCGCGAGGGCACGATCCTCCTGCTCGACTGGCGGGTCGCGGCGGAGTACGGCTCGCTTCCGCAGGCCGCTCGACTGCGCGCGGATCTCGTGCGGGCCCTGGACGGCTCCCTGGACGTCGCCTCGCGTCTGGCGGAGCGGGACGCGGCCTATCCCCGCCGCCGGGGAGTGGAGGCGCCTCCGCCGCGGGTGACGGTCGCCCCGGCGGCCTCGCGGCACGCCACCGTGATCGAGGTCCGCGCCCAGGACGCCCCGGGGCTGTTGTTCCGGATCGGCCGCGCCCTGGAGAAGTGCGGTGTGCGGGTGCGCAGCGCGCACGTCAGCACCCTGGGCGCGAACGCGGTGGACGCCTTCTATGTGACCACCGCCACGGGCGCGCCCCTGCCGGGCGAGGAGGCCGCCTCGGTGGCGCGGGCGCTGGAGGAGACGTTGCGGGCGTGACGCCCTGGCCGCCCGGAGCCCGGTGTGCGCTGCCGGACGGGCGGCCGGGGACGATTTGCTCGCCGGGCCGGATACTCTGGAGGGCAGCCCAAAACGACCCCGACCCCGAGGACCGACGCCGCCGTGTTCGATACCCTCTCCGACCGCCTCAGCGCGACTTTCAAAAACCTCCGCGGGAAAGGCCGGCTCTCCGAGGCGGACATCGACGCCACGGCCCGCGAGATCCGTATTGCGCTTCTCGAAGCCGACGTCGCCCTGCCGGTCGTCCGCTCCTTCATCAAGAGCATCAAGGAAAGGGCCCTCGGGAGCGAGGTCTCCAAGGCCCTGAACCCCGCCCAGCAGGTCCTCAAGATCGTCAACGACGAGCTGGTGACGATCCTCGGCGGCGAGACCCGCCGGCTCCGGTTCGCCAAGCAGCCCCCGACGGTGATCATGCTCGCGGGTCTGCAGGGTGCCGGCAAGACCACCCTCGCGGGCAAGCTCGGCAGGTGGCTCAAGGAGCAGGGACACTCCCCGCTGCTGGTCGCCGCCGACCTCCAGCGCCCGAACGCGGTCAACCAGCTCAGCGTCGTCGCCGAGCGTGCGGGCGTCGCCGTCTATGCGCCCGAGCCGGGCAACGGCGTCGGTGACCCGGTCAAGGTCGCCAAGGACTCCATCGACTTCGCCAGGACCAAGGTCCACGACATCGTCATCGTGGACACCGCCGGCCGGCTCGGCATCGACCAGGAGATGATGCAGCAGGCCGCGGACATCCGGGACGCGGTCTCGCCCGACGAGATCCTCTTCGTCGTCGACGCGATGATCGGTCAGGACGCGGTCAACACGGCCGAGTCCTTCCGCGACGGCGTCGGCTTCGACGGCGTGGTCCTGTCCAAGCTCGACGGTGACGCCCGTGGTGGTGCGGCGCTGTCGATCCGGCAGATCACCGGCAAGCCGATCATGTTCGCGTCGAACGGCGAGAAGCTCGAGGACTTCGACGCCTTCCACCCGGACCGGATGGCCTCCCGCATCCTCGACATGGGTGACCTGCTCACCCTGATCGAGCAGGCGGAGAAGACGTTCAGCCAGGAAGAGGCCCAGAAGATGGCCTCCAAGCTGGCGTCCAAGAAGGGCCAGGACTTCACCCTGGACGACTTCCTGGCCCAGATGGAGCAGGTCAGGAAGATGGGCTCCATCTCCAAGCTGCTCGGCATGCTCCCGGGCATGGGCCAGATCAAGGACCAGATCAACAATCTGGACGAGCGGGACGTCGACCGCACGGCCGCGATCATCAAGTCGATGACCCCGGGAGAGCGCCAGGACCCGACGATCATCAACGGCTCGCGCAGGGCCCGTATCGCCAAGGGTTCGGGCGTCGAGGTCAGCGCGGTCAAGAGCCTGGTCGAGCGGTTCTTCGAGGCCCGCAAGATGATGTCCCGCATGGCCCAGGGCGGCGGCATGCCGGGCATGCCCGGGATCCCGGGCATGGGCGGGGGGCCCGGCCGGACCAAGAAGCAGCCGAAGAAGGCCAAGGGCAAGCAGCGCTCCGGCAACCCGATGAAGCGCAAGCAGCAGGAGCAGGAGGAGGCCGCCCGGCGCGCCGCGGCCCAGGAGGCGGGCGCCTTCGGCCTCCCGCAGCAGAGCGATCAGGAGTTCGAGCTGCCGGACGAGTTCAAGAAGTTCATGGGCTGACCCGTACGGCGGTTCACGACGTACGACGCCGAGGGCGTCCCTCACCGGAGGGGCGCCCTCAGCGCATGCCGGGGTCTTTCCGGTGCCGTACCGTCCGATGTATGACCAATGCGCCGCCACCACGGAAAACCCCGGACAAACCGTGGCGCACGGAGGGCACCTCGGACGAGTCGCCCCGGCGGATCGGCGGCCGGCGGGCGCCGGGCGGGTGGTGGGGTCTCGCCGCCGCCGCAGTCATCGTCTTCCTCATCGTCTACGCCGCGGTGACCTACTTCACCGCGGCCAACGAAGCGACCATCTCGTACACGGAGTTCAGCAAGCAGGTCGCCGGCGGCAACGTCACCAAGGTCTACTCCAAGGGCGACGCGATCCAGGGGCAGCTGAAGCGGCCGCAACCGAGGCCGGGCGGCGGGGAGTACACCACCTTCAAGACGCAGCGCCCGGCATTCGCGGACGACAAGCTCTGGCAGAACCTGACGCAGCAGCACGTCACCGTGACAGCCCAGCCGGTGGTGCAGGAACGCAGCTTCCTGTCCAATCTGCTGATCTCGCTGCTGCCGCTGCTGATCCTGGCGGCGGTGTGGATCTTCATCGCCCGCCGGGTGCGCACGGGCCTCGGCGGTCCGGGAGGCATGCTGGGCCGCAGGGCGCCCCCCAGGCCGGTGGAGCTGCATCCGGGCATCAGACGCACCACGTTCGCCGATGTCGCCGGGATCGACGAGGTCAAGGGCGAGCTGAACGACGTCGTCGACTTCCTGAGGAACCCGGACGCGTACCGCAGCATGGGCGCGAAGATGCCGCGCGGCGTCCTGCTGACGGGCCCGCCGGGCACGGGCAAGACGCTGCTGGCCCGGGCGGTGGCCGGCGAGGCGGGCGTGCCGTTCTTCTCCGCCTCCGCCTCCGAGTTCATCGAGATGATCGTGGGCGTCGGCGCGTCCCGCGTCCGCGAACTGTTCAACGAGGCCCGCAAGGCCGCTCCCTCGATCATCTTCATCGACGAGATCGACACGATCGGGCGGATCCGGGGCGGCGGAGCCTCGCTGGGCGGCCACGACGAGCGCGAGCAGACCCTGAACCAGATCCTCACGGAGATGGACGGCTTCTCGGGGTCCGAGGGCGTGATCGTCATCGCGGCGACGAACCGCGCCGACGTCCTGGATCCGGCGCTGACCCGTCCGGGCCGCTTCGACCGGGTGGTCACCGTCTCGCCGCCGGACCGCGACGGCCGCCAGGCCATCCTGCGGATCCACACCCGCGACATGCCCCTCGCCCCGGACGTGGACCTGCCGCAGGTGGCCCGGATGACCCCGGGCATGACCGGCGCGGAACTGGCCAACCTCGCCAACGAGGCGGCGCTCCTCGCGGTCAAGCGGCAACAGCAGCAGGTGGCGCAGCACGACTTCCTGGAGGCCCTGGAGAAGGTCCAGCTGGGTGCCGCACGCTCGCTCCTGATGCCGGAGGAGGAGCGGCGGCGCACCGCGTACCACGAGAGCGGACACGCACTGCTGGGGATGCTGCAGCCCGGTGCCGACCCGGTCCGCAAGGTCACCATCGTGCCGCGCGGCCGGGCGCTGGGGGTGACGCTGTCGACCCCGGAGGCCGACAGATACGCGTACACGGAGGAGTATCTGCGCGGCCGCATCATCGGCGCCCTGGGCGGCATGGCCGCGGAACACGTGGTCTTCGGGGTCGTCACCACCGGCTCCGAGAACGACCTCGAACAGGTCACCGGCATCGCCCGCGGCATGGTCGCCCGCTGGGGCATGAGCGAGCGGGTGGGCCGCTTCTCGGCCCTCCCCAGCGATGCACAGCAGGCCTACGGCCTCACCGCCGCCCCGCACACACTGGACGTGATCGAGAGCGAGATGCGCCGCATCGTGGACGAGTGCTACGAGGAGGCGTGCCGCAAACTCACCGACCACCGTGGGCAACTGGACGCGCTCGCGGAGGCGCTCCTGGTCGACGAGACCCTGGACGAGGCGGAGGCGTACCGCATCGCCGGCGTCCTGCGCCTGAGGAAGGACGACTGAGCGAGCCGCTGGAAGGGCCCCGATCGTAGGTCTACGGGACGCGCGCGACCAGATACCGGAACACGTTCGGCATCCACACCGTCCCGTCCGGCCGCCGGTAGGGGTGCAGTGCCTCCGCCAGCTCCTTGTCGACCTGTGCCTGTTCCGTGGCGCCGATCGCCGCGTCGAAGAGCCCCGTCGACAGCATCCCGCGTACCGCGCTGCCCGGATCGGCGTACCCGAAGGGACAGGCCACCCGCCCCGACCCGTCCGGCCGCAGTCCGCAGCGTTGCGCCGTCTCCTCCAGGTCGTCGCGCCGGGACGGGCGCCAACGGCCGCCGTCTCCCTGGGGGTCGGCCAGTTTCGCGGCGACCCGGAGCACGGACGAGGCACTGCACCGCTCGGGCGGGCCCCAGCCGGCGAGCACCACGAACGCGCCGTGCTCGGCGAACGGTAGGGCCGCCGTGAGCTGCTCCTCGAGATCCACCTCGGTCTCGGCCGCGCCTGCGACCGGATCGAAGGCGGTCACCAGGTTGTACGCCGGCGCGCCCGGTATGGTCGCCTCCGTTCGGACAGACCCGTCGACGATCCGCGCGTCCCCTCGCGTCCGCACGCCCCACGGCCCCGGCTCCAGCCGCTCGCGGGCGAGGGCCAGCCGCTCGTCCGCCCCGCGGTCGACACCGGTGACCGACGCGCCCCGGGCGGCGGCCATCAGCAGGGCGAGCCCCGCCCCGCACCCGAGCCCGAGCAGACGGGTCCCGGGATTCACCTCGAGCCGCTCGTAGACGGCCTCGTAGAGCGGCACGAGCATCCGCTCCTGGATCTCGACCCAGTCACGCGCGCGTTCACGCCGGTCCACGCGGGCAGTCGCCCCCGCGTGGGGGAGGTGATGTCGCGCGAGCGTCGGTGTCATCGAAAGCGCCCCAATCAGACGAGAGTTGTCGCTGTGTTCGATTCCCTGGCCCCCCGTGACGTGCGTTCCACCCGGAAACCCCCCGCATGCCAGGTAACTCCGCGCCCGTCGTGGCGTCCAGGGGTTGCGACGCACTCCGTGTGAGCCGTCCGCGCGCCCCCGCCCACCCCCGGGCGACAAAATGATTCACGGTGCAAGAAGCTGTCCCCGTACCATCGCGCCATGGCTAAGGCACCCGTTCTCACGCCCCGGGCGGACGACTTTCCGCGCTGGTACCAGGACCTGATCAACAAGGCCGAACTGGCCGACAACGGGCCGGTGCGCGGCACCATGGTCATCCGACCGTACGGGTACGGGCTGTGGGAGCGGATGCAGGCCGAGATGGACGCCCGCATCAAGGGGACCGGCACCCAGAACGCGTACTTCCCGCTGCTGATCCCGCAGTCGTACCTCACCCGGGAGGCCGACCACGTCGAGGGCTTCGCGCCCGAACTCGCGGTCGTCACACACGCCGGGGGCAAGGACCTCGAGGAGCCCGCCGTGGTCCGGCCCACCTCCGAGACCATCGTCAACGAGTACTTCTCCAAGTGGATCCAGAGCTACCGCGATCTGCCCCTGCTGATCAACCAGTGGGCGAACGTGGTGCGTTGGGAGCTGCGGCCCCGCCTCTTCCTGCGCACCTCCGAGTTCCTGTGGCAGGAGGGCCACACCGCGCACGCCACCTATGAGGAGGCACGCGACTTCGCCGCGCACATCCAGCGGCACGTCTACGGCGACTTCCTGGAGAACGTCCTCGCGATGGACTTCGTGTCAGGGCGCAAGACGGTCAAGGAACGCTTCGCCGGTGCTGTCAACACCCTGACGCTCGAGAGCATGATGGGCGACGGCAAGGCCCTCCAGATGGTCACCAGCCACGAACTGGGCCAGAACTTCGCCAAGGCGTTCAACACCCGCTACCTCTCGAAGGACGCCTCGCAGGAATACGTGTGGCAGACCTCCTGGGGCTCCACCACCCGCATGATCGGCGCCCTGGTGATGACGCACGGCGACGACGACGGGCTCCGGGTCCCGCCGCGTCTGGCGCAGATCCAGGCCGTCGTTCTCGCGATCAAGGATGACGAGGCGGTTCTGGCCAAGGTCCACGAGATCGGCGAGCGGCTCGCGGCGGCCGGTGTCCGCGTCCACGTGGACGACCGCACCGACACCCCCTTCGGCCGCCGAGCCGTCGACTGGGAGCTCAAGGGTGTGCCCGTACGCATCGAGGTGGGCCCCCGCGACCTGGAGAACGGCACCGCGATGCTGGCCCGCCGCATCGCCGGGGGCAAGGAGCCGGTGGCGCTCGAGGCGCTCCCGGGTCTGGTTCCCGGGATCCTCGAGGAGGACCAGGCGCTGCTCCTGAAGCAGTCGCGCGAGCACCGCCTGTCCCGTACGGCGGAGGTGTCGACCATCGACGAGGCCGTCGAGGCGGCGGTCGCCGGCGGCTGGGCCCGCATTCCGTGGTCCGTGCTCGGCGAGGACGGCGAGGCCAAGCTGGCCGAACACGCCGTGACCGTACGCTGTCTGGTCACCGAGGACGGGGCGGTTCCCGACGCGGACGACGCACCGGGTAACGTCGCGGTCGTCGCGCGCGCTTACTGAGGTAAGGGGAGAAGAGGCCGAAACGCCTCTTGCACATCGGCAGACCACAGGTGCCCCGTTGTGCGCGGTTCACCTACGCGCCGGTGCGTAGAGGTCACTACGCACCGGCTTGGTATGAGCTGTGAGACTTCTCCGCAGATCATCGCACCCGCCCTCCTCCGGACGCATCAGCGGCAAACTGACGGGTACGTGCAAATTATTTGGGATGCCCCGTAATAGGAACACAGGGGGGCTCAGGCTCGTTGTCATTACGTGAGCACGACACCACCTGTTCTCGCCGCAGAGCTGGCGCAGGCGTGGGCCGACATTCAGCGGTACCACCCCGAGCTGCCCGATCTTGCCGCGCCTGAGTCCCTGATCGGAGAGTCGTCGTCCGCCTGTGGGCACGAGCTCTCCTTCGAGCGACTGCTCCATGAGGCAGTCCACGGCATCGCCGCCGCCCGCGGCGTACGCGACACCTCCCGTGCCGGCCGCTACCACAACCGCAGATTCCTCGCGATCGCCGAGGAGCTGGGCCTGGACCATCCCGAGGAGCCGCACCCGAGCAGCGGTTTCTCCCTCGTCACGCTCAACCCCGAGGCCAAGCGGCGCTACCGGCCGACGATGGAGCGGCTGCAGCGGGCGCTGAAGGCGCACTCGGCGGCGACGGCCGCGGACACGTCCCGCACGTTCCGGGGTCCCGCCGCCCGCCACGGCTCCTCCGGAGGCGGCGTTCGCGTCAAGGCGGTCTGCGACTGCGGCCGCAACGTCCGTGTGGTTCCGTCGGTGCTGGCCCAGGCCCCGATCATGTGCGGCGGATGCGGAAAGCCGTTCCGTATCCCGGAGCCGGTGGGTGCGGCGGCAGGCTGAGAAGACGGCTGCTCGTGGCAGCCGTACTCGGTGAGTCGCTCCACACGCACTGCGCACACGTACGCCGGGGCCGGCACGGTGGACGGGCATCCGTGAGCGCCGGGGCCGTCGCCCGGCGCCGGATGCCCCGTCGGCATGTCCGGGCGCACCCCTGGCGGGCCGAGGCTCCGTCAAGGTGTGGCAGAATGGCAAGCTGTACTCGACAGCCGCACAGGACCCCTCTCTCCTCCGGCTGACGCGTCCGTCGGGCACTCGGGTACCGCAACCCCACGCGGCCGACCCGCCGTGCCCAACCACGTCAAACCAGGAGAATCCACTCCCGTGGCAGTCAAGATCAAGCTGAAGCGTCTGGGCAAGATCCGTGCGCCTCACTACCGCATCGTCGTCGCCGACTCCCGCACCCGCCGTGACGGCCGTGCGATCGAGGAGATCGGCAAGTACCACCCGACCTACAACCCGTCGGTCATCGAGGTGGACGCCGACCGCGTGGCGTACTGGCTGGGTGTCGGCGCGCAGCCGACCGAGCCCGTGCTCGCCATTCTGAAGAAGACCGGCGACTGGCAGAAGTTCAAGGGCGAGCCCGCCCCGGCTCCGCTGCTGGTGGCCGCGCCCAAGGCCGCGCGTCCGTCCTTCGAGGCGCTCGCCGGTGACGACGAGGGCAAGGGTGAGGCGATCACCCAGAAGAAGAAGGCTGAGAAGAAGGACGCGGCCGCGGCCGAGTCGTCTTCGTCTGAGTCGACCGAGGCCTGAGCATGCTCGAGGAGGCTCTCGAGCACCTCGTGAAGGGCATCGTCGACAACCCTGACGATGTGCAGGTGGCCTCGCGCAACCTGCGCCGCGGGCGTGTGCTCGAGGTCCGGGTGCACCCCGACGACCTCGGCAAGGTGATCGGCCGCAACGGCCGTACCGCGCGCGCTCTGCGTACCGTCGTGGGCGCCATCGGCGGCCGTGGTGTCCGTGTCGACCTCGTCGACGTGGATCACGTCCGCTGACGCTTATCGCAACCGGCTCGGGCCGGGGAGGGCCACTGGGCCGTCCCCGGCCCGCGGTCGTTACGACAGGAGATCTTCACAAGTGCAGCTGGTAGTCGCACGGATCGGCCGCGCCCACGGCATCAAGGGCGAGGTCACCGTGGAGGTACGTACCGACGAGCCCGAACTCAGGCTCGCCCCCGGCGCCGTGCTGGCGACCGAACCCGCGGCCGTTGGCCCGCTCACCATCGCGACGGGCCGGGTGCACAGCGGACGGCTGCTCCTGCGCTTCGACGGCGTCCAGGACCGCACCGCCGCCGAGGCACTGCGCAACACCCTCCTGATCGCCGAGATCGACCCGGACGAGCTTCCGGAGGGCGAGGACGAGTACTACGACCACCAGCTCATGGACCTGGACGTGGTGACCGTCGACGGCACGGAGGTGGGCCGGATCACCGAGATCTCGCATCTGCCCCACCAGGACCTGTTCGTGGTGGAGCGCCCGGACGGTACCGAGGTGCTGATCCCGTTCGTCGAGGAGATCGTCACCGAGATCGACCTCGAGGAGCAGCGGGCGGTCATCGACCCCCCGCCGGGCCTGATCGACGACCGTGCGGAGATCGCGTCGTCCCGCGAGCCGGAGGAAGGGGAGTGATGAGGCTCGACGTCGTCACGATCTTCCCCGAGTACCTGGAACCGCTGAACGTCTCCCTCGTCGGCAAGGCACGCGCGCGTGGACAGCTGAACGTCCATGTGCACGATCTGCGCTCCTGGACGTACGACCGCCACAACACGGTCGACGACACCCCCTACGGCGGCGGCCCCGGCATGGTCATGAAGACCGATCCCTGGGGTGCGGCGCTGGACGAGATCCTGGCCGACGGCTACGAGACCGGCGCCGCGGCGCCCGCCCTGCTCGTGCCCACGCCCAGCGGCCGTCCTTTCACCCAGGAACTCGCCGTCGAACTCTCCGAGCGCCCCTGGCTGATCTTCACGCCTGCCCGCTACGAGGGGATCGACCGCCGCGTCGTCGACGAGTACGCGACCCGGATACCGGTGTACGAGGTGTCCATCGGCGACTACGTCCTCGCCGGCGGCGAGGCGGCCGTCCTCGTCATCACCGAAGCGGTGGCCCGCTTGCTGCCCGGGGTCCTGGGCAATGCCGAATCGCACCGGGACGACTCCTTCGCGCCCGGCGCGATGGCGAACCTCCTGGAGGGGCCCGTCTACACCAAGCCGCCGCTCTGGCGCGGCCGGGACATCCCCGAGGTCCTGCTCAGCGGCCACCACGGCAGGATCGCCCGCTGGCGCCGGGACGAGGCGCTGAAGCGCACGACGGCCAACCGGCCCGACCTGATCGAGCGCTGCGACCCCGCGGCCTTCGACAAGAAGGACCGCGAGATGCTCTCCGTCCTCGGCTGGGCACCGGACCCCGACGGCGCGGCGCACGGCCGATTTTGGCGCAGGCCGGAGGGCATGGAAGAATAGGCGGCTGTTGTCCGCTTCCGGCGCGCGCCCCTGCCACAGGGGGACACGACGCCCGCCCCGACGCGGTCGGCGCTTCTTATCGAAAACGATCTCCCGCCGATGACCTGTGGCATCGGTGAAGAAAGCAGACGAAATGTCTCACCTGCTCGACTCCGTCGACGTCGCGTCGCTGCGCAGCGACATCCCGGCCTTCCGCCCGGGTGACACCGTCAATGTCCACGTCCGCGTCATCGAGGGCAACCGCTCCCGTGTGCAGCAGTTCAAGGGCGTGGTGATCCGTCGCCAGGGCGCCGGCGTGCGCGAGACCTTCACGGTCCGCAAGGTCTCCTTCTCCGTCGGCGTCGAGCGCACCTTCCCGGTGCACACCCCGATCGTGGAGAAGATCGAGCTGGTCACCAAGGGTGACGTGCGCCGCGCCAAGCTGTACTACCTGCGCGACCTGCGGGGCAAGGCGGCGAAGATCAAGGAGAAGCGCGAGAACTGAGCGCCTCCGGGGGTCCACAGGGGGGCCGGATAGCATCTGGCCCCGATGGACACCGAAGCACAGCACATGGAGCGCGACCGCTCCCGCGATCCCGTGGAGTCCGAGGAGATCTCGGACACACCGGCTCCTGCGGGGCGGTCGCGCTTCGTGTTGGTGTCCGGCGTGGTCGACCGGGTGCCCGGCGGACGGATCATCCTGACCGTGTTGATCTGCCTGCTGTTTCTCCTCGCCCTCAGCACGTTCGTGATGCAGCCCTTCGAAATCCCCAGCGGTTCCATGGAGCGTGGATTGAGGGTTGGGGACCGCGTGCTCGTAAATAAGTTGGCGTACCGTTTCGGATCGAAGCCGCAGCGGGGAGACGTCGTCGTGTTCGACGGCTCCGGGTACTTCGGGAACGCCGACTACGTCAAGCGGGTAGTAGGTGTGGGGGGAGACCGTGTGGTCTGCTGCGACAGGGAGGGGAGACTCGAGGTGAACGGCCGGTCGGTCGACGAGTCGTCGTTTCTGTACCCCGGCAACAGCCCGTCCGACGTCGCCTTCGACGTCGTCGTGCCCGACGGCACGCTGTTCGTGCTCGGCGACCACCGCAGCGACTCCAGCGACTCCCGCGACCACCTGGGTTCGCCGGGCGGCGGGATGATCCCGCTCGGTGCGGTGATCGGCAGGGCCGACTGGGTGCTCTGGCCCTCCGCGGACCAGAGGCACATCACACGTCCCGGCGCCTACGCGCGTGTACCCGTCGCGGACGGTGACCATGGGTAACCGGGGCAAGCCGCGTGGGGTGCCGATCGACACCGTCACCCAGAACCTCCTGCCCACCGGCGCGCGGCGCGCCGGAGGGTCTGCCGGCCCCACCGGGCGCAGTCGCGCCGAGCGGCGCAGGCTCCAGCGCAAGGTCAAGCGCAAGCGGAGGCGCTCCGCCGTCAAGGAGATACCTCTCCTGGCCGGCGTCGCCGTGCTCATAGCACTCGTCCTCAAGACGTTCCTCGTGCAGGCCTTCGTGATCCCGTCGGGCTCCATGGAGAACACGATCCAGGTCGGCGACCGAGTCCTGGTCGACAAGCTGACCCCGTGGTTCGGCTCCAAGCCGCAACGCGGAGACGTCGTCGTCTTCAGGGACCCGGGCGACTGGCTGGCCGGGGAGAAGACGACCAAGACGAACGATCCCGTCGGCATCAAGCAGGCCAAGGAAGGGCTCACCTGGATCGGCCTGCTGCCCTCCGACAACGACAAGGACCTCATCAAGCGGGTGGTCGCCGTCGGTGGAGACACCGTCAAGTGCTGCGACACCCAAGGACGTGTCACCGTCAACGGCACTCCACTGAATGAGCCATACATTCACCCGGAGAACAAACCTTCG
Organism: Streptomyces sp. NRRL F-5122; assembly: GCF_001507435.1. GTDB lineage: Bacteria > Actinomycetota > Actinomycetes > Streptomycetales > Streptomycetaceae > Streptomyces > Streptomyces lannensis. Next base: position 91,557 of record NZ_LMWH01000194.1, on the reverse strand, counting down.
GACTTCGCGTTCTCGGTGACCGTTCCTCCCGGCCGTCTGTGGGTCATGGGCGACCACCGCGCCAACTCGGCGGACTCGCGTTACCACCGCACCGAGGCGTTCAGCGGTACCGTCTCCGAGAAATCCGTCGTCGGCCGCGCCGTGGTCATCGCCTGGCCCATCGGGCACTGGACACGTCTGAAGGACCCTGACACTTACGCGTCGGTGCCGGGCGGATCGGCCACCGCACTCGGTCCGTCGCATAGGGTGGCCTCTGCGGATCGATATGGATTGATCCCGCTCCCGAGCCCTGCGGAACTCCCGCTCGTTATGGGAGTGGTGGGCCTGCGTCGACTGGGGCGCCGGCGGCGATACGGAGTGAGGAGTGGACGTGGGGGATTTGGCGGTCGGCGCACGATCCGGACACGAAGGTCCCGAAGAGCGACCCGACGAGACGGCTGCCCCGGCCGTGGACCACGACGGCGGCTCGGGGGGTAGCTCCCCCGGCGGCGGCGCACAGGGCGACGGTCAGAACCCCCAGCCGCAGAAGCAGCGTTCCTTCTGGAAGGAACTTCCGCTCCTCATCGGTATCGCGCTGGTCCTCGCGTTGCTGATCAAGACATTCCTGGTGCAGGCGTTCTCGATCCCCTCGGACTCGATGCAGAACACCCTCCAGCAGGGCGACCGTGTGCTGGTGGACAAGCTGACCCCGTGGTTCGGCTCCGAGCCGTCGCGCGGCGAGGTCGTCGTCTTCCACGATCCGGACAACTGGCTGGCGGGCGAGCCCACCGTCACGCCCAACGCGCTTCAGACGGCCCTCAGCTGGATCGGCCTCATGCCGTCCGCGGAGGAGAAGGACCTCATCAAGCGGGTGGTGGGCGTCGCGGGCGACACCATCGAGTGCCGGGGCACCGGCCCGCTGATGGTCAACGGCAAGGCATTGAACGAGCCCTACGTCTACCCCGGGAACACCCCGTGCAGCGTCGACGACCAGGGCGGTCAGTTCAAGGTCACGGTTCCGGCGGGCAAAATCTGGGTCATGGGTGACCACCGGCAGAACTCGCTGGACTCCCGCTACCACCAACAGGACCGGTACCAGGGCTTCGTGCCCGTCGGGAACGTCGTGGGCCGCGCCATCGTGATCGCCTGGCCGCCCACCCGCTGGAACACGCTGCCGGTCCCGGACACCTTTGACCAGGGTCTGAGCGTGACGGCTCCGGCAGCGCTCGGCCTGACGGGCGCGGTCCCGCTGGTGCTGTGGCGCAGGAGGCGTGTCGCCGCAAGCCTTACCGCCGGAAACCCGAGGGTTACCGGCGGAGGTACCGACCGGTAGTGTGCCGTCCCAGATCGCCGATCTTCCGTGGGCCGTTCGCGGGCCACGGAAGCGAGTCTCCGACCTGGGGAGCACTGGGATGAGCAGGACTGGTCGTACGGAAGAGGGCCGCGGGCGCCTCGGCAGGACCCTGTCGGGACTGGCCGTGGCCCTCGGCTGTGTGCTCTTCCTCGGCGGGTTCGTGTGGGGAGCGTTCGTCTACCGCCCCTACACCGTGCCGACCGACTCCATGACTCCCACGATCAAGGCCGGTGACCGGGTCCTGGCCCAGCGTGTCGACAGCGCCGACATCACGCGGGGCGACGTCGTCGTCTTCAAGCAGAAGAGCTGGGGCAACATGCCCATCGTCAAGCGGGTCGTGGCGGTCGGCGGCGACACCATCGCCTGCTGCACCGAGGGCAGACTGACCGTGAACGGCAAGCGGATCCAGGAGTCCTACCTCGGCAAGGGCCAGCCTGCCGAGCTGAAGACGATCCCGACCATCACCGTCCCCAAGGGGCGGCTGTTCCTCCTCGGTGACGAGCGCAGCGGTTCCCTGGACTCCACGGCACACCTCACGGAGGCCTTCAGCGGCACGGTGCCCCGCAGTGCGGTGGACGCCCGCGTGGACTCGGTGGTGTGGCCGATGAACGGCATGCTGGAGCGCCCGACGGGCTTCGAGACGCTCGGCCCGATCTCCTCGCCCGGACCCCTGCGGCCGATCTTCGGCGTGATCGTGGCCGGCGCGGTGCTGGTCATGGCGGGCGCGGCGCTCGGAGCGATCGCCGACCGCGCGGGCCGCAGGCGCACCGCCCCGCGGACGGAGCTGGCCGGTGTCCGCTGAGCCGACACCGTTCTTCGACCCTCGGGCGGCCGAGCCGGGCGCGCACGACGGGTACACGGGTGGGCTGCGCAAGGTGGCCAGAGTGGTGCTGCTCGACCCGCAGGACCGCATTCTGCTGCTCCATGGGCACGAGCCGGACGATCCCTCGGACGACTGGTGGTTCACCCCCGGCGGCGGCGTGGAGGGCGACGAGACGCGTGAGCAGGCCGCTCTGCGCGAGCTGGCGGAGGAGACCGGCATCATCGATGTCGAGCTCGGATCGGTGCTGTGGAAGCGAAGGTGCTCGTTCCCGTTCGCCGGTCGCCGCTGGGATCAGGACGAGTGGTACTACCTCGCCCGCACGACCGGGACGGGCCGGGCCACGGCCGCGCTGGGCCTGACGGAGCTGGAAAAACGCAGTGTCGCCGGTGCACGGTGGTGGTCGTGCGGAGAACTGGCCGAGGCGCATGAGACGGTGTATCCGAAGAGACTCGCCGAGCTGCTCCGCATGCTGCTCGACGAAGGTCCCCCGGCCGGTCCCGCAATCCTGGACACAGAAATCGTCTAGAGGCGCACGGGACTGGCGCACAATGGTGGGATCGCACGGCTGAAGGGGAACATGCCATGAGCGCCGAGGACCTCGAGAAGTACGAGACCGAGATGGAGCTGAAGCTCTACCGGGAGTACCGCGATGTCGTCGGTCTGTTCAAATATGTGATCGAGACCGAACGGCGCTTCTACCTCACCAACGACTACGAGATGCAGGTGCACTCGGTGCAGGGCGAGGTGTTCTTCGAGGTGTCCATGGCGGATGCCTGGGTCTGGGACATGTACCGGCCTGCTCGCTTCGTGAAGCAGGTGCGCGTGCTCACGTTCAAGGACGTGAATATCGAGGAGCTGAACAAGAGCGACCTGGAGCTCCCGAGCGGCTGACGGCCGACGCCGTCCCCGGGAGGGTGACGAAGTTGTCCACAGCCTCCGAGTTGTCCACCAAGATCCACTCTGCGGAGGCGGATGCGTGACGGTTGGCACCGGAGGTGGTGCCGACATGAACGCACGAGAGGCACTCGGCAGGTTCGGCGAGGATGTGGCGGCCCGGCGGCTGACGGCCGCGGGGATGACGGTCCTGGAGCGCAACTGGCGCTGCGGCCGAAGCGGCGAGATCGACATCGTGGCCAGGGACGGCGACGCCCTGGTCGTGTGCGAGGTCAAGACACGCCGGGGCGGCCGCTTCGAGCACCCGATGGCCGCCGTCACGCCCGCCAAGGCCCATCGGCTGCGCGGTCTCGCCGAGCGCTGGGTCCAGGCACATGGAGGGGCGCCCCCGGGAGGGGTGCGCATCGACCTGGTCGGCGTCGTCCTGCCAGGGCGCGGCGCCCCCGTGGTGGAACACGCCCGGGGGGTGGCGTGATGGGGTTCGCGCGCACCTGCTCCGTGGCACTGGTCGGTGTCGAGGGCGTCGTGGTCGAGGTCCAGGCCGACCTCGAACCGGGCGTGGCGGCGTTCACCCTGGTGGGCCTGCCGGACAAGAGCCTGACCGAGAGCCGGGACCGCGTGCGGGCGGCCGTGGTGAACTCGGGTGCCGACTGGCCGCAGAAGAAGCTCACCGTCGGTCTCAGCCCCGCGTCCGTGCCGAAGGCGGGCAGCGGGTTCGACCTCGCCGTGGCCTGCGCGGTGCTCGGAGCGGCCGAACGGATCGATCCCCGGGTGCTCGCCGACATCGTGATGATCGGCGAACTGGGCCTGGACGGGCGGGTCCGGCCCGTGCGGGGCATTCTCCCGGCGGTCCTGGCCGCGGTGGACGCAGGGTACGAACAGGTGGTCGTGCCGGAGTGTGCCGCCGCCGAGGCCTCGCTCGTTCCCGGCGTGTCCGTGCTGGGCGTCCGCAGTCTGCGCCAGCTGATCGCCGTACTCGCCGACGAGCCCGTGCCCGAGGAGGAGCCGGACGAACGCGGCCGCCCCGATCCGCTCCTCGCGGGGCTGCGGATGCCGGGCAGCGGGTCCGCCACGGGGATGCACAGCCTCGGCGCCGCGCAGCAGGACCAGGGCCTCGATCTCTCCGACGTCGTAGGCCAGACCTCGGCCCGCACGGCGCTGGAGGTGGCCGCGGCCGGCGGGCACCACCTGTTCCTGCAAGGACCACCGGGCGCCGGGAAGACGATGCTCGCCGAGCGGTTGCCCGCCCTGCTGCCGGGACTCAGCCGGCAGGAGTCCCTGGAGGTCACCGCCGTGCACTCGGTGGCCGGCCTGCTTCCCGCCGGCAAACCCCTGATCGACACGGCCCCCTACTGCGCCCCGCACCACTCGGCCACCATGCAGGCACTGGTGGGCGGAGGCCCCGGCACGGCCCGCCCCGGAGCGGTGTCGCTCTCCCACCGCGGGGTGCTCTTTCTGGACGAAGCGCCCGAATTCACCGGCCAGGCCCTGGATGCGCTGCGTCAGCCCCTGGAGTCCGGGCACGTCGTGATCGCCCGCAGCGCGGGGGTCGTGCGCTTCCCGGCGAGATTCCTCATGGTGCTCGCAGCCAATCCCTGCCCGTGTGGCCGCTTCTCCCAGCGCGACACCCTGTGCGAGTGCCCGCCCTCGGCCGTCCGCCGCTATCAGGCCCGGCTCTCCGGCCCATTGCTGGACCGGGTGGACCTGCGCGTCGAGGTCGACCCGGTCACCCGTGCCGAGCTCACCGAACGCGACGCGCGGGGCGAGTCCACCACGACGGTCGCCCACCGGGTCCGGGAGGCCAGACACAGGGCGGCGCTGCGGCTGGCGGGCACCCCCTGGGGGACGAACAGCGAAGTGCCGGGACGGGAGCTGCGCAGCCGCTGGCATGCGGCGAGCGGCGCCATGCACGAGGCGGAGCGGAGTCTGGAGCGCGGAGTGCTCACGGCCCGGGGGCTCGACCGTGTGCTGCGGGTGGCCTGGACCGTCGCGGACCTCGCGGGACACGACCGCCCGGACGCGACGGACGTGGCGCTCGCCCTGCAACTGCGCACCGGAGTGCCCCGGGGTGTGCCGATGGCCATCGGGGCTCCGGCATGAACGGGGAAGGCGCCGCGGACGGGAGCCACCTCCCGGACGGTGAGCGACTGGCCCGGGCCCTTCTGACCCGGGTCGTCGAACCCGGCGACGAGGTGGCGGGCCGCTGGCTGCGGGAGTGGGGTGCGGAGGAACTGGTCCGGCGGCTGCTCGAGGGCGGGAGGCCGCTCCCGGGAGCGACGGGGAAGCGGTGGGCCGGGATGCGGGCGCGGGCCTGCCGCGCCGAGCCGCTGCGCGACTGGGACTCGGCCCGGCAGGCTGGAGTGCGGTTCGTGTGCCCGGGAGCGTCCGAGTGGCCCGCCCAGCTCGACGATCTGGGGGACGCGCGGCCCGTCGGTCTCTGGGTACGCGGTTCACCCAATCTGCGGATGTGGGCCCTCAAGTCCGTCGCGCTCGTGGGTGCCCGCGCCTGTACCGAGTACGGGGCGCATGCGGCGGCCACCCTCGGCGCGGGACTCGCGGAGCGCGGCTGGGTGGTCGTCTCCGGTGGGGCGTACGGCGTGGACGGGGCCGCCCACCGGGGGAGCCTGGCGGCGGGTGGGGCCACCGTGGCCGTGCTGGCCTGCGGAGTGGACCGGCCCTATCCGCGTGGGCACACCGAGCTGATCACCAGGATCGCGCAGCAGGGGCTGGTCGTGGGCGAGCTGCCGCCCGGCGATCATCCGACGCCCAGCAGGTTTCTGCTCCGGAACCGGGTGATCGCGGCGCTCACCCGGGGCACCGTGGTCGTCGAGGCGGCGTACCGCAGCGGCGCACTGGTCACCGCCCGGGCGGCGCAGCGGCTCGGCAGATTCACCATGGGGGTGCCCGGTCCGGTCACCAGCGGGCTCTCGGCCGGCGTCCATGAACTGCTGCGGGGAGAGGCGGTGCTCGTCTCGGACGCCGCGGACATCGTGGAGCTGGTGGGCGGCATCGGCGAACTCGCCCCGGACCGGCGCGGCCCCGTACTGCCCCGTGACCTGCTCGAACCGGCCGCCCTGCGGGTTCTGGCCGCGCTGCCGGGCGGCACTGCGGCGACAGTGCCCGATATCGCCGGCGGCGCACAGACGACCGAGGAGGACGCCGTCGCGAGGCTGTACGAACTCCGATCACTTGGTTTTGTCGAACGACACGACGACGGCTGGAAGTTGACACGCCAGGCCGTGACCGCGGCCCGGCAAGATCGCCACCAGTGTTGACCGACTGTGTTCGGCCGTCCGGGCGATCCCCCGACAGCCTTGGTTATTACCGTAGTTGACCCTTTCCGGCGATCACGCAGGGCGACGGCCGGGTGTCCGGGGCGGGGTCCGCCGAGCCTGTTCGCGCACGGGTGATCCCTTCCCCTTCGCACACTGCGACACCGCAGTCACGCTACGCTCACGAGGATTCCGACTCAGACAGGCAACTCGACATCAGACCGACAGCTCGCCCAGGCAGCAGCGGTTCACAGCAGAACGGCACAAGGCGACGAATGCCCCAGCACACCTCCGGGTCCGACCGGGCGGCGATTCCCCCAGCCGCCCGTGACGGCGGCAGCGTGCGCCCGCCCGCTCCCTCGACACTCGACGAATTGTGGCGGTCGTACAAGGAGACGGGGGACGAGCGGTTACGGGAGCAGCTGATCCTGCACTATTCGCCGCTCGTGAAGTACGTGGCCGGGCGGGTGAGCGTGGGGCTCCCGGCCAATGTGGAGCAGGCGGACTTCGTGTCGTCGGGGGTCTTCGGACTGATCGACGCGATCGAGAAGTTCGACATCGACCGGGAGATCAAGTTCGAGACGTACGCGATCACGCGGATCCGGGGCGCGATGATCGACGAACTGCGGGCGCTGGACTGGATCCCGCGGTCGGTCCGGCAGAAGGCGCGCAGCGTGGAGCGGGCGTACGCGACCTTGGAGGCCCGGCTGCGTCGAACGCCGTCCGAGGCTGAGGTGGCCGAGGAGATGGGGATCGGCGTCGAGGATCTCCATGCCGTCTTCAGTCAGTTGTCGCTGGCGAACGTGGTGGCACTGGAGGAGCTCCTCCACGTGGGGGGTGAGGGGGGCGATCGGCTGAGCCTGATGGACACCCTCGAGGACACCGCCGCCGACAACCCGGTGGAGGTCGCCGAGGACCGTGAGCTGCGGCGTTTCCTGGCCTGGGCGATCAATACGCTGCCCGAACGGGAGAAGACCGTCGTCACCCTGTACTACTACGAAGGGCTCACCCTCGCCGAGATCGGCAATGTGCTCGGAGTGACCGAGAGCCGGGTGAGCCAGATCCACACGAAGTCCGTGCTGCAGCTGAGGGCGAAGCTGGCCGGCTTCGGGCGCTGAGCCGGGCGGCGCGGTGTGCGCGTCCCTGTGGAGACGATGGGCAGCGCGGTGCGCGCGCCTGGTGTGGACACCATCCGCGCAGGTCACTGCGACGGACGGAGCATGTGTCCGCGGCATGTGGTGGGAGCGTCTCCCGTCCGAGGCCGACGGTCCGTACAGTGGTTGACGTGCCAAGGATTCGAGCGGCCTCCGTGGCCGAGCACCGGTCGATGCAGCGAGCCGCCCTGCTGGACGCGGCACGGTCCCTTCTGTCGGAGGGCGGTACGGAGGCGCTGACCTTTCCGGCTCTCGCCGAGCGGACGGGTCTGGCGCGGTCTTCCGTGTACGAGTACTTCCGCTCCCGCGCGGCCGTCGTGGAGGAGCTGTGCGCGGTCGACTTCCCCGTATGGGCGGCGGAGGTCGAGGTGGCCATGGCGGTGGCGGACGGGCCCGAGGCCAAGATCGAGGCGTACGTACGGCGGCAACTGGCGCTGGTGGGGGACCGGCGGCACCGGGCCGTGGTGGCCATCTCCGCGAGTGAGCTCGACGCAGGGGCGCGCGAGAAGATCCGGGCGGCACACGGCGGGCTCGTCGCGATGATCGTCGATGCTCTGGCCGGAACGGGGCACCGCGAGCCGCGCCTGGCGGCGATGCTGCTCCAGGGTGTGGTCGACGCGGCCGTCCGGCGTATCGAGCTGGGTGCCGCGGAGGATCCGGAGGCCATCACCGAAGCGGCGGTCGCGATGGTCCTGCGGGGCGTCAGGGGCTGAGCACAGCTCCGGGTGCGGCATCCGCGGACCCGGTCGCAGGGCAGGGCCGTCTTCACGGCAACGACACGTTGTGCAGTGGCAACAAACGGGAGGGCCCGGCCCTCAGCAGCCACGGCGGCAGCAGGGCCAGCGGATCCAGATACGCCTCCCCTCTCCGCAACCCCCAGTGCAGGCAGGCGCGCGGGCAGTGGGCGGTCGGCGTCTCCAGCACGCCCAGCTCCCCGCCGGACACCACCTCGTCGCCCTCGCCGACCGACGCGTGGACGGGCTCGTACGTGGTACGCAGCGGAGGGTCGCCCGTGTCCGCCAGGTCGACCGAGACGACGCCTCGTCCCGCCACCCGCCCCGCGAACACGACCCGGCCCGCCGCCACCGCCCGCACGGGATCGCCGGGCGCCGCCGCCAGGTCCACGCCCCGGTGACCCGGACCGTACGGACCCGCCGGAGGGTCCCAGCCCCGGAGGATCTCGGGACGCCGCCCCACCGGCCATCCCCGGGCGACGGCGGGTACGTGATCGTCGGCGGCCGGCGGTGGCGCCGTGGCCGGACGCCGCCAGGCCGAAGTACCCGCCCAGGCCACCGGGGTCAGTACGCTCAATGTCATCACCAGCAGCACCGCGGACCAGGTCCGGGCGCATCGTTCAGCTCGCATGGGGGAAACGGTCCCGGATCACGGGTGATCTTGGCCGGATCTGTGGACAACTGCCGGGTTGTGGACAGCGGCGTCATCTGCCGCTCCGCGTGTCCCGTACACTTCTTGTGGCGACCCGGGCCACCGGGTCGACTTCGCACGCCCCGACACCGGGTCCTTACGCAACCGGTGTCAGCGCCCCTCGGTCCCCAGTGGCACGGCGCATCGCGGGCGTCAGGCGCGGGTGTCATCCGGCACCCGCGGCACAACCGAGAAAACTCAAGGAGAACGGCCATGGCCGTCGTCACGATGCGGGAGCTGCTGGAGAGCGGCGTCCACTTCGGTCACCAGACCCGTCGCTGGAACCCGAAGATGAAGCGCTTCATCTTCACCGAGCGCAACGGCATCTACATCATCGACCTGCTCCAGTCGCTGTCGTACATCGACCGCGCCTACGAGTTCGTCAAGGAGACCGTCGCCCACGGCGGTACGGTCATGTTCGTCGGTACGAAGAAGCAGGCGCAGGAGGCCATCGCCGAGCAGGCCACCCGCGTCGGCATGCCCTACGTCAACCAGCGCTGGCTGGGCGGCATGCTCACCAACTTCTCGACCGTCTACAAGCGTCTGCAGCGCCTCAAGGAGCTCGAGCAGATCGACTTCGAGGACGTCGCGGCCTCCGGTCTGACCAAGAAGGAGCTCCTGGTCCTCTCCCGCGAGAAGGCCAAGCTGGAGAAGACCCTCGGCGGTATCCGCGAGATGCAGAAGGTGCCGAGCGCCGTCTGGATCGTGGACACCAAGAAGGAGCACATCGCGGTCGGCGAGGCCCGCAAGCTCAACATCCCGGTCGTCGCCATCCTCGACACCAACTGCGACCCCGACGAGGTCGACTACAAGATCCCGGGCAACGACGACGCCATCCGCTCCGTCACCCTGCTCACCCGTGTGATCGCCGACGCCGTCGCCGAGGGCCTCATCGCCCGTTCGGGTGTCGCCACCGAGGGCAAGGGCGAGAAGGCCGCGGGCGAGCCGCTCGCCGAGTGGGAGCGCGACCTTCTCGAGGGCGAGAAGAAGGCCGAGGAGGCCCCCGCCGCCGAGGCTGCGGCCGAGACGCCGGCCGCCGAGGCTGCGGCTCCCGAGGCTGCGGCCGAGCCGGCCGCCGAGGCTGCGGCTCCCGAGGCTGCCGCCGAGACCCCGGCCGCCGAGGGCGAGCAGGCCTGACCTCAGGCCGTTCGGCTGAAGTGAGGGCGGGTGGCGCCGACCGCGCCACCCGCCGTTCACCCGCAGCCCGTAGATCTTCGTAGCCCGTAGATCCTTGGCGGACGCCCGCCCAAGCCGCGGCGGCCGCCGACTTCGAGACTTCGAACTCCGAGAAGAGATTCACAGATCATGGCGAACTACACCGCCGCCGACGTCAAGAAGCTCCGTGAGCTCACCGGCGCCGGCATGATGGACTGCAAGAAGGCGCTGGACGAGGCCGAGGGCAACGTCGAGAAGGCCGTCGAGGCGCTCCGCATCAAGGGCCAGAAGGGCGTCGCCAAGCGCGAGGGCCGCTCCGCCGAGAACGGCGCCGTGGTCTCCGTCATCGCCGACGACAACTCCTCCGGTGTCCTCGTCGAGCTGAAGTGCGAGACCGACTTCGTCGCCAAGGGTGACAAGTTCCAGGCCGTCGCCACGGCGATCGCCGAGCACGTCGCCAAGAGCTCCCCGGCCGACCTCGAGGCGCTGCTCGCCTCCGAGATCGAGGCCGGCAAGACCGTCCAGGCGTTCGTCGACGAGGCCAACGCCAACCTCGGCGAGAAGATCGTCCTGGACCGCTTCGCGCAGTTCGCCGACGGCTTCGTGACGGCGTACATGCACCGCACCATGCCCGACCTGCCCCCGCAGATCGGTGTCCTCGTCGAGCTGGACAAGCCGAACGCCGATGTCGCCAAGGGCGTCGCCCAGCACATCGCCGCCTTCGCGCCGAAGTACCTCTCCAAGGAGGACATTCCGGCCGAGGTCGTCGAGTCCGAGCGCCGTATCGCCGAGGAGACCACCCGCGCCGAGGGCAAGCCCGAGGCCGCGATCGCCAAGATCGTCGAGGGTCGTCTGAACGGCTTCTTCAAGGACGCCACCCTGCTCGGCCAGCCGTACGCGCTGGACAACAAGAAGTCCGTCCAGAAGGTTCTGGACGAGGCGGGTGTCACCCTGAAGCGCTTCACGCGCATCAAGGTCGGCATCTGAGTCCGCACCGCGATCGACGGGCGACCCCGATAGGGTCGTAAGCAGTCGTCCGTGCAGTTCGCGTATGCCGTCCCGCACGCACGCGTGACGGACGACAGCAGATCTGACGAGGAGGCCATTGCCGCGCATGGGTTGCGAACCACACCCCACCGGCAATGGCCTTCTTCGTATGTGCACCACGAGGAGATCTCCATGACCACCAAGGCCGAGAAGAGCGACGACGGCAAAGTACGCGGCCGCTTTCTGCTGAAGCTGTCCGGAGAGGCGTTCTCCGGCGGGACCGGACTCGGCGTCGACCCCGATGTGGTGCACGCCATCGCCCGTGAGATCGCGGCCGTGGTGCGCGACGGTTCGCAGATCGCCGTCGTCATCGGCGGCGGCAACTTCTTCCGCGGGGCCGAGCTTCAGCAGCGCGGCATGGACCGTGCCCGTTCCGACTACATGGGCATGCTCGGCACGGTCATGAACTGCCTCGCCCTCCAGGACTTCCTGGAGAAGGAGGGCATCGACTCGCGGGTGCAGACCGCCATCACCATGGGCCAGGTCGCCGAGCCGTACATTCCGCTGCGTGCCGTGCGCCACCTGGAGAAGGGCCGCGTGGTCATCTTCGGCGCCGGTATGGGCATGCCGTACTTCTCGACCGACACGACCGCCGCCCAGCGTGCCCTGGAGATCGACGCCGAGGCGTTGCTCATGGGCAAGAACGGGGTGGACGGCGTCTACGACTCCGACCCGAAGACCAACCCCGAGGCCGTCAAGTTCGACTCGCTCAGCTACGGCGAGGTCATCACCCGGGACCTCAAGGTCGCCGACATGACCGCGATCACGCTGTGCCGGGACAACAAGCTGCCCATCCTGGTCTTCGAGCTCCTGGCGGAGGGCAATATCGCACGGGCCGTCAAGGGTGAGAAGATCGGCACACTCGTGGGTGACCAAGACGGCCGGAACTGACCGGCGGGCAGACCTGTTCGGGGTGAACCCCGTCCGGACGACGGACCCTGACCGGGGGATGGACAATGGTCTACCGGTCCGGAACCGTGCAGGAAGAAGACGCGACGCAGCCGGCCGCCGCCCACGGATGCCGGGCCTACTCAAGACACGCAGGAGCAAGTGGTGATCGAAGAGACCCTCCTCGAGGCCGAGGAGAAGATGGAGAAGGCCGTCGTGGTCGCCAAGGAGGACTTCGCCGCGATCCGCACCGGTCGTGCGCACCCGGCGATGTTCAACAAGATCGTGGCCGACTACTACGGCGCACCGACGCCGATCAACCAGCTGGCCTCGTTCTCCGTGCCGGAGCCGCGCATGGCCGTCGTGACGCCCTTCGACAAGAGCGCGCTGCGCAACATCGAGCAGGCGATCCGCGACTCCGACCTGGGCGTCAACCCGAGCAATGACGGCAATATCATCCGTGTGGTGTTCCCCGAGCTCACCGAGGAGCGCCGCCGCGAGTACATCAAGGTCGCCAAGGGCAAGGGCGAGGACGCCAAGGTCGCGATCCGCTCCGTGCGTCGCAAGGCCAAGGACGCCATCGACAAGCTCGTCAAGGACGGCGAGGTCGGCGAGGACGAGGGCCGCCGTGCGGAGAAGGAGCTCGACGACACCACCGCGAAGTACGTCGCGCAGGTGGACGAGCTGCTCAAGCACAAGGAAGCGGAGCTTCTCGAGGTCTGATGAACGACTCTTCCTGGGGGGCGCCGCCACAGACCGGGTACTGGGGACCCGCCGACCAGGGGCCGGCTCACGGCCCCGGCCCGGCGGGTTCCGCGTACGATGCGCATGACGCCCAGCAGACTCGCCCCATGCCCATCGTGCCCGAGGTACCCGCACCCGGCGGAGACCAGGATGACGACCGGGGGGCCGTTCGGGTGAGCGGCCCCTTGTTCCGAGACGAGACGCTGCAGGCGCCGTCCCACTGGGCGGTACCTGAGAATCCGGAGCCCATGCCCGACGCCCCACAGCCGGCGCCCGCGCCGCAGAAGAAGAGCGCGGGCCGTGACCTGGGTGCGGCCATAGGGGTCGGCGTCGGGCTCGGCATCGTGATCGTGGCGTCACTGTTCATCGTCAAGGCCGTTTTCGTCGGCGTCGTGGCGGTCGCCGTGGTGGTGGGCCTGTGGGAGCTGACGAAGCGGCTCGAGGAGCGCAAGGGCATCAAGGCGCCTCTCGTACCACTGGCGGTCGGCGGTGCGGCGATGGTCGTCGCCGGCTATGTGCGTGGCGCCGAGGGCGCCTGGGTGGCGATGGCGCTGACGGCGCTCGCGATCCTCGTCTGGCGCATGACGGAGCCGCCGGACGGCTATCTCAAGGACGTCACGGCGGGCCTCTTCGCCGCCTTCTACGTGCCCTTCCTGGCCACGTTCGTGTCCTTGATGCTGACGGCGGACGACGGCCCGCGGCGCGTTCTGACCTTCCTCGTGCTGACGGTCGTCAGCGACACGGGCGCCTACGCGATCGGCTGGCGCTTCGGCAAGCACAAGCTCGCGCCGCGCATCAGCCCCGGCAAGACCCGCGAGGGACTCATCGGTGCGGTCACCTTCGCGATAGTGGCGGGCGCGCTGTGCATGCAGTTCCTGATCGACGGCGGCTCCTGGTGGCAGGGACTGCTGCTCGGTCTCGCGGTCGCGGCCAGCGCCACACTCGGCGACCTGGGCGAGTCCATGATCAAGCGCGACCTCGGCATCAAGGACATGGGCACTCTGCTGCCGGGACACGGCGGCATCATGGACCGCCTCGACTCGCTCCTGCCGACGGCGCCCGTGGTGTGGCTGCTCCTCGTCCTCTTCGTCGGCAACGGCTGACGGATCGTTCCGCACGCCACCGACCCGCGCTTCACGGTCGAGAGGCCCGCCGTCCGGTGGACGGCGGGCCTCTCGCGTTCACCGGCTGCCGATTCGGTCATTCCGGCCATACGTCCGGTCCACCCCCGCGCCACTCGATCAGGTCCGACGTCCGTGCGTCGACGTCCTCGAGTCCGGCCCGCCTCAGGAACTCCTCCACGTCCCGGGGCTCCTGGGCCAGACCGAGGTTCACCGCCTCCACCGTCACCCGGCGTCTGCCGCCCGGCGACGGCGGATGCACCACCACAGGTCGCTTTGGGGACATGCCCACAGGATCATCCGTCCCTTCCCTGACATGTATCCGGGCACGGTGTCACGGCAGCCGCGCGACCGTGACCCCTTTGATGGATCCGAGCGTGGATCCGAACGCTGTCTCCGCCCGTGGTGCGTGCTCTCCGGCGCCGACCGCCGGGGTGCGTCGAGCACCGGAGCAGTCGGGACGCCGAACCGACCGGCCGCGTTCGGTCACGGTCCGGCAGTCGGCCACCGGGCCCGCTCGATCGGCCGTTCGCAGCGGTCCGGCCGGGCCGGTGGCGCCGTCGCCTGCCGGATCGATGCACACGGTGCGAAGTGCTGTGGGGCCGGGGCGGGGCGGCGGGTATTCGCTCATGTATTCGATTCTAGGTCTCTCCGTCTCATCGGTACCACGGGCCCCCTGAGCGGGATCCGTTTCCCGGCCCGTCTGCCGGAGGGCGGCCGCTTCGACGTGCTCCGACGCCGGGGGCGGCCCTGCGGGGCGGACTGCCTGCGCCACCGACTCGAGCCGGCGATGCCCTGCTCCGACCGTCACGCTCGCCTCTGTATGCGGAACGCCCGCATACAGAGGCCGGAATGACGGCGGGGTCCGACGGCCAAGGCGGCCGAGGAGTATGCCGGCGGTCCGGAGGAGCGGCTGGTGCCGGAGGTCCGGATGTCGACCGGTGCGGGGTCGGGAGGGCCGACGGGCGCCGACGGCCGGGATGTCGGCGGTCGGATTGCCGACCGGGGGCGGGCCAGGAGCGCCCACCGGCCCCGTCGCTGGGGACACCGACCGGTGTCGGTGTCAGGCATGCCGACCGCCCCCGGCTGCTCGATGGTCGAGGTGCCTGCCCGCCCCGATCCCGGGTGTGCCGGACTTGCGGGCGGCCGGTCGGCCGGTAGCGTCGACAGCAGGCGGGGGCCACCGCACGAAGGAGCAGGCGGATGGGCGTGAAGCGCTGGATCGAGGCCTGGCCCGTCTACCGGCAGCTCACCGGGACGGACCCGCTTGGCCGGGGCAAGGCCGCACAGTCGGCCCGCTCGGCCGGGCTCACCTCCCGTACGGAGAGCGCCGACCGGGTGGCCGGATCGGTGTGCCCGTACTGCGCCGTGGGCTGTGCGCAGCGCGTCTTCGTCAAGGACGGGAAGGTCGTCCAGATCGAGGGCAACCCGGACAGCCCCATCTCCCGCGGCCGGCTGTGCCCGAAGGGCTCGGCAAGCAAGCAGCTGGTCACCGGTCCGCAGCGGGAGCAGCGCGTGCTCTACCGCCCGCCGTACGGCACCGCCTGGCAGGAACTGGACCTGGACACGGCCATGGACATGGTGGTCGACCGGGTGCTCGACGCACGGCGCAAGGGCTGGCAGGACACCGACGCGGACGGCAGGCCGCTGCGCCGCACCATGGGTCTGGCCAGTCTCGGCGGGGCGACGCTGGACAACGAGGAGAACTACCTCATCAAGAAGTTGTTCACCGCCCTGGGCGCCCTGCAGATCGAGAACCAGGCCCGTATTTGACACTCCGCCACGGTTCCCGGTCTGGGAGCCTCGTTCGGACGTGGTGGTGCCACCGACTACCAGCAGGACCTGATCAACTCCGAGTGCATCATCATCATGGGTTCCAACATGGCGGAGGCCCACCCCGTCGGGTTCCAGTGGGTCATCGAGGCCAAGGCGCGAGGCGCCAAGGTCATCCACATCGACCCGCGGTTCACCCGGACGAGCGCTCACGCGGACCAGCACGTCACGCTGCGGGCGGGCACCGACATCGCCTTCCTCGGCGGCGTGATCAATTACATCCTCACGCACGACCTGGACTTCCGGGAGTACGTGCGGGCGTACACGAACGCGCCCTTCCTGCTGAGCGAGCGGTACCAGGACACCGAGGACCTGGACGGGCTGTTCAGCGGCTACGACCCGCAGACCGCGTCCTACGACGCGTCGAGCTGGTCCTATGCGAGCACCCCCATGGAGGAGCAGCCGGGCCACCACCTCAAGGAGGTGTCCGCCCCCTACCAGCACGGCGCGGGCGGCCCGTTCATAGAGGGGGCCGCGGGCGGCATCGAGTCCGACCCCGCGCTGGAGCACCCGCGCTGTGTGTTCCAGGTGCTCAAGCGGCACTTCTCCCGCTACACCCCCGAGATGGTGGAGCGGATCTGCGGTGTGCCGCAGGAGCTGTTCCTCGATGTGTGCCGGGCCTGGACGGAGAACTCCGGCAGGGAGCGCACCACCGCGCTGGTGTACAGCGTGGGCTGGACCCAGCACTCGGTGGGCGCCCAGTTCATCCGGGCCGGATCGATCGTCCAGCTGCTGCTGGGCAACATCGGGCGCCCGGGCGGCGGGATCTTCGCGCTGCGCGGCCACGCCAGCATCCAGGGCTCCACGGACGTGCCCACGCTGTTCAATCTGCTGCCGGGTTACCTGCCGATGCCGGACACCACCCACGAGGACCTGTCCACCTATCTGGACGGGGTCCGCGGCCGGGGCCAGAAGGGGTTCTGGGGCGCCGCCGACGCCTATATGGTCTCGCTGCTCAAGGAGTACTGGGGCGACGCCGCGACGGCCGAGAACGACTACTGCTTCGACTACCTGCCCCGGATCAACGGCGACCACGGCACCTACCGCACCGTGATGGACATGGTCGACGGCGGAAAGGTCTTCGGCTACTTCCTCCTGGGACAGAATCCCGCGGTCGGCTCGGCGCACGGCCGGCTGCAACGCCTGGGCATGGCGAACCTCGACTGGCTGGTCGTGCGCGACCTCGCCATGATCGAGAGCGCCACGTTCTGGAAGGACGCACCGGAGATCGAGACCGGGGAGATCGTCACCGAGAAGTGCCGTACCGAGGTCTTCTTCTTCCCCGCGGCCTCGCACGTGGAGAAGGCCGGCACCTTCACACAGACGCAACGCATGCTCCAATGGCGCGACCAGGCAGTCGAACCGTCCGGTGACCAGCGGTCGGAGCTGTGGTTCTTTCACCAGCTCGGGGTGCGGCTGAAGGAGAAGCTGGCCGGCTCGACCGACGAGCGCGACCGCCCCGTGCTGGACCTGGCCTGGGACTACGAGACGGAGGGCGAAGAGCCGTCCCCGTCGGACGTGCTGCGCCACATCAACGGCATCGACCTGAACACCGGCCGGACGGTCGACGGTTATCTCGACCTCAAGGCCGACGGCACCACCGCCTGCGGCTGCTGGATCTACAGCGGCGTGTACGCGGGGGAGACCAACCAGTCCCGCCGGCGCACCTCCCGTTTCGAGACGGGCCCGTACGACGCGGAGTGGGGCTGGACATGGCCCCTCAACCGGCGGGTGCTGTACAACCGCGCCTCCGCCGACCCGCAGGGGCGGCCCTGGAGCGCGCGGAAGAAGCTGGTCTGGTGGGACGCGGAGGCCGGTGAGTGGACCGGCCACGACACTCCCGACTTCGAGAAGAACAAGCCGCCGGACTACAAGGCCCCGGAGGGGGCGTCGGGCATTCAGGCGCTGGACGGGGACGACGCGTTCATCATGATGCGCGACGGGAAGGGCTGGCTGTTCGCCCCGGCCGGACTCGCCGACGGCCCGATGCCCACGCACTACGAGCCGCACGAGTCGCCGATGCGCAACCTGCTCTACGGACAGCAGGGCAACCCCGTGCGCAAGGTCTACGGGCGCCCCGACAACCCCTCCAACCCCGCCCCGCCCGAGGCGCACTTCGAGGTGTTCCCGTTCGTGTTCACCGCGGCGCGGCTGACCGAGCACCACACGGCGGGTGCGATGAGCCGGCAGCTGCCCTACCTCGCCGAGCTCCAGCCGGAGTTGTTCGTGGAGGTCTCGCCCGAGCTGGCGGTCGAGCGCGGGCTGCACCATCTGGACTGGGCCCATGTGATCACCAGCAGGACCGCTGTCGACGCGCGCGTCGTGGTGACCGACCGGATGGCGCCCCTGCGCGTCGACGGCCGGGTGGTGCACCAGGTGTGGATGCCCTACCACTGGGGCCAGACCGGGCTCACCAAGGGCGACGTGGTCAACGACCTGATCGGCGTGGTGGCCGACCCGAACGTGTTCATCCAGGAGAGCAAGGTGCTGACCTGCGACGTGCGTCCGGGGCGGCGCCCGAGGGGACCGGCCCTGCTCGAGTACGTCGCGGACTACCGCCGCCGGGCGGGCATCACGACCGAGACCGGCACCCGCATAGCGACGGCCGGCGGCCACGTCGAGCGGGCGCACATCGAATCGGACCGGCCCGAGGAGCAGTCATGACAGCCGAGAACAGCTTCTACGGGCCGCTCGCGGATCCCGCCGGCGATGCCGGCCACCGTGAGCATCCGCCCCGGATGGGCTTCTTCACCGACACCTCCGTGTGCATCGGCTGCAAGGCGTGCGAGGTGGCCTGCAAGGAGTGGAACGGCATCCCCGAGGACGGCATCGACCTGCTGGGCATGTCCTTCGACAACACCGGCATGCTGGGCGCGAGTTCCTGGCGGCACGTCGCCTTCATCGAGCAGGAGCGGCCGCTCGGCCGGCAGGACGCGGGCCTCGCCGGCCTGCCCGTCGGGCCGTCCAGCACCGAGGAGGCCGAGGAGGTGGTGGCGGACGCTCTGGAGGTCGCCAGGCGAGGCGGCGGCGACCTCGGCACGGCCCCGGTCGACCTCGGCTTCCCCTCCTTCGATCTCCCCGGTGCGGGCACGGGCACGGAGACCCGTACCCAGTTCCGCTGGCTGATGTCCTCCGACGTGTGCAAGCACTGCACGCACGCCGGATGCCTGGACGTGTGTCCCACCGGCGCCCTGTTCCGCACCGAGTTCGGAACGGTCGTGGTGCAGCCCGACATCTGCAACGGCTGCGGCTACTGCGTGTCGGGCTGCCCGTACGGCGTCATCGACCGGCGCCCCGACGACGGCCGCGCCTGGAAGTGCACCATGTGCTACGACCGGCTGCGCGACGGGCTGGAACCGGCCTGCGCCAAGGCCTGCCCGACCGACTCCATCCAGTTCGGCCCGCTGGACGAGCTGCGCCGGAATGCGGACCGGCGCCTGGCGGCCCTGCACGAGGCCGGGGTGACCGAGGCCCAGCTCTACGGCCGTGACCCCGAGGACGGCGTGGGCGGCGATGGCGCGTTCTTCCTGCTGCTCGACGACCCGGAGGTGTACGGGCTCCCGCCGGACCCCGTCGTGCCGACCCGCGACCTGATGTCGATGTGGAAGCACGCGGGTGTGGCGGCGTCGGCGCTGCTGGCCGTCTCGGCGGCGGTCTTCGTGCGCGGGGGACGACGGTGAGCCGCGACGGGGCCGTACGGCAGGGCCGCGACGGCCGGGACGACGACGGCAGCCGTGAGCGGTCCATGGTGCCGAGGGCGACGTTCCGCTCCTACTACGGGCGTCCGGTCCTCAAACCTCCGGTGTGGGAGTGGAAGATCCCCGCGTACCTCTTCACCGGCGGGCTGTCGGCCGGGGCCGCGCTGCTCGCGGCCGGGGCGGACCTGACGGATCGTCCCGAACTGCGCAGGACCGCACGGGTCGGCGGGTTCGCCGCCCTGCTCGCGAGCATGTACCTGCTGGTCGCGGACCTCGGCCGGCCCGAGCGCTTCCACCACATGCTGCGGGTCGCCAAGCCGAGTTCGCCGATGTCCGTCGGCACGTGGATCCTCGTGGCCTACGGGCCCGGCAGCGCATTGGCGGCCACCGCCGAGGTGCTGCCCGCCGCCGTGCGCGGCACGCTGCCCGGGCGGCTGCTGCGGCTGGCCGCGCGCCCCGCGGGCCTGTCCGCGGCCGTCTTCGCCCCCGGGGTCGCCTCGTACACGGCGGTCCTGCTGTCGCAGACGGCGGTGCCCGCGTGGCACGACGCCCGTCGCGAGCTGCCGTTCGTCTTCACCGGCTCCGCCGCCGCCAGTGCGGCCGGTCTCGGCATGCTGACGGCACCGGTGGCCGAGGCCGGCCCGGCACGACGGCTCGGTGCGGTCGGCGCGGCGGCCGAGATCGTCGCGTCGCGGCTCATCGACCGGCGGCCGGGCCTGGTGACGCAGGCGTACACCACCGGCCACCCGCACCGACTGCGCAAGGCCTCCGAATACCTCACCCTGGGCGGCGCGGTCACCGCGCTGACCCTCGCCCGCCGAAGCCGCGTCGCCGCCGCGCTGGGCGGACTGGCCCTGATGGCGGGCAGCGTCCTGCAGCGCTTCGGCACCTTCGAGGCGGGCGTGACCTCCACGAAGGACCCGTCGTACGTGGTGGAACCGCAACGCCGTCGCCTCCAGGCCCGCGGGGAGGGCCGGGACGAAGAGTGACACGGGTGGGGGGCGCGCCGGTGCGGGTGCCCACGCGCCGCGCGCTCGACCGGCCGCCCTGCCGACACAGGTGCGGACCGTCGCCCGCCGCGTCCCGGACGGACCGCGCGTCGGCGCCCCCGCGCCGGACGGCCGTCACTCCGGTGTGGCGCACGCCCCGTCGGTCGCCTCGGCCGTAACCTGACGGGGTTTCAGCAGGGCCAGAGCGAGGGTGCACGAGATGGACCGCGACCACGCCTCCGCCGGACGGGCCCCCGCCGCGCACACGGTCCCGGACGTGGACGAACGGCGGCGGCTGCCGCGCACCGATGTGCTGCTGGCCGATCCCCGGCTCGTCGCGGCGGCGGAGCGACTGGGGAGAGGGCTGGTCAAGGACGTGGTCACAGGGGTGCAGGCGCGGGCGAGGGCGGGTGAAGTGCCCGTCGGTGAGGTCGCCGACCACGCGGTCGCCGCCCTGCCCGCCACCGCGTGCGCGTTGCGTCCGGTGATCAACGCCACCGGGGTCCTGCTGCACACCAATCTGGGCCGGGCCGCCCTCTCCGCCGCGGCCAGGGAGGCGGTGCTGGCCGCCTCGGGGACCACCGACGTGGAACTCGATCTCGCCACCGGAGCCCGTTCCCGACGGGGCCGGTCCGCTCTGGACGCACTGCTGCGCGCCGTGCCGGCCGCCGGGGCCGCCCACATGGTCAACAACGGCGCGGCCGCCCTGGTACTGGCCGCCACCGCCCTCGCCCAAGGGCGCGAGATCATCGTCAGCCGGGGCGAGATGGTGGAGATCGGCGACGGCTTCCGCCTGCCCGATCTGCTGGTCTCCACCGGCGCCCGGCTGCGGGAGGTCGGCACGACCAACCGCACCACGCCGGCCGACTACGCCGCGGCCGTCGGCCCATACACCGGCTTCGTCCTGAAGGTGCACCCCTCCAACTTCCGTGTCACCGGCTTCACCCGGGAGGCGTCGGTGGCCGAACTGGCTGCACTCGGTGTGCCCGTGGTGGTGGACATCGGCTCGGGACTGCTCGCCCCGGATCCGGTACTGCCCGGGGAGCCCGACGCGGCGAGCCGGCTGCGCGCCGGGGCGTCCCTGGTCACCGCCAGCGGCGACAAGCTCCTCGGCGGACCGCAGTGCGGACTCGTGCTGGGCGACACCGAGTTGGTACGCAGGCTGGCCCGGCACCCGCTGGCCCGCGCGCTGCGCGTGGACAAGCTGACGCTCGCGGCACTGGAGGCGAGCGTACGCGGCCCCGACACTCCGACCCGGACCGCCCTGCACGCCGATCCCGCCCGGCTGCGGCAGCGCGCCGAACGCCTCGCGGCCGAGTTGCGCGAGGACGGGATCGACGGCCGCGCCGTCGGCACCGACGCGGTGGTCGGCGGGGGCGGCGCACCCGGGGTGACGCTGCCGAGCGCGGCCGTCTCGCTGCCCGCCCGGTACGCGGCCCCGCTGCGGGGCGCGGACCCCGCCGTACTGGCCCGCGTCGAGGAGGGCCGCTGCCTGCTGGACCTGCGAGCGGTGCCGGAGGATGCCGACGCGGCCCTCGCCGTGGCGGTGCGCCGGGCGGCGGTCGCGCGGCAGGCGCCGGATGTTCCGGGAAGGGGGGCCTGACCGTGCATGTCCTCGCCACCGCCGGCCACGTCGATCACGGCAAGTCGGCGCTGCTGCGCGCACTGACCGGCATGGAACCCGACCGCTGGGAGGAGGAGCGGCGCCGGGGCATGACGCTCGACCTCGGCTTCGTGTGGACGCGGCTGCCCGGCGCGGGCGACCTCGCCTTCGTGGACGTACCGGGGCACGAGCGCCTGGTGGGCAACATGCTGGCGGGTGTGGGCCCGGTCCCCGCCGTCCTCTTCGTCGTCGCCGCCGACCAGGGCTGGCAGCCGCAGTCCGAGGAGCACCTGGCCGTCCTGGACGCCCTCGGGGTGCGGCACGGTGTGCTCGTCGTGTCCCGCAGCGACCTCGCCGATCCGGGCGCCGCCCGCGACCAGGCACTGGCCCGGATCGCCGAGTCCTCTCTCGGCAAGGTGCCCGCCGTGGCCGTCAGCGCGGTGACCGGCGCGGGCCTGGACGCACTCCGTACGGCCCTGGGCCGGCTGGCCGGCGAGCTGCCCGAGCCCGACCGCGACGCGGACGTCCGCCTCTGGGTGGACCGCGCGTTCACGGTGCGGGGCCGTGGCACCGTCGTCACCGGCACCCTCGGCGCGGGCACCGTGCGCGTCGGCGACCGGCTCCGGCTCGCCCGCGACGGCGCGGTGTTGCGGGTGCGCGGCCTGGAGTCCCTGAAGGAGCCGCGGGAGGAGGCCGGCGCGGTCGCCCGGGTGGCGGTCAATGTGACCGGACCCGGCGCCGGTGGTCTGCGCCGCGGGGACGCACTGCTCACTTCGGACCGCTGGCTGACGACCGACACCGTCGACGTACGGCTGCGCGGCGACCCGGCCCGCGAGCTGCCGCGTGAACTGACGCTGCACGTGGGCACGGCCGCGGTGCCGGTGACGGTCCGTCCGCTCGGGAAGGACACCGCGCGGCTGCGGACGGCCGTACCGCTGCCGCTGCGGGTCGGCGACGCCGCGCTGCTGCGCGACCCCGGACGGCATCGCGTTGCGGCGGGGATCACCGTGCTCGACGTTCGTCCACCGCGCCTGACCAGGCGGGGCGCGGCGGCCGCGCGTGACCGGGAGCTGCGGGCCGCGCGGGGTGCCGCCGACGAGGCGGGGGAGCTTCGCCGCCGCGGTCTGGTCCGCCGCTCCGAGCTCCTCGCCATGGGGGTGCCGCCGACCACCGATCCCGTCGCCGGGGAATGGCTCGCGGACCCCGCGTACTGGGAGGAACTGCGCGAGCGGCTCGGCCGCGTCGTCGAGGACCACGCCGCCCGCAACCCGCTCGAGCCCGGCATGCCCCTGGAGGCGGCACGGCAGGCGCTCGGCCTGCCGGAACGCGTGCTCGTCGAGGCACTGCTGGAGCGGTTGCCCGGGTTGGGCCACAGCGACGGCCGCCTCTACGGCAGCCGTGC
Source organism: Streptomyces sp. NRRL F-5122 (assembly GCF_001507435.1). GTDB lineage: Bacteria > Actinomycetota > Actinomycetes > Streptomycetales > Streptomycetaceae > Streptomyces > Streptomyces lannensis. The sequence continues at coordinate 68,176 of NZ_LMWH01000194.1, read as the reverse complement.
GCGTCCCGCGCTGCCTGCCCGGGCCGAGGCCGCCGTCGAGGCGGTACGCGCCGATCTCGCCCGTGCGCCGTTCCGCGCACCGGAGGCCGAACGGCTGCGGGAACTGGGACTGACGCCCAAGCTGCTGGCGGCCGCCGAGGCGGCGGGCGAACTGCTGCGGATCGGCGAGGGCATCGTGCTGCTGCCGGGGGCGGACACACGGGCCGCAGCCGTGCTGGCGCGGCTGGCCCAGCCGTTCACCGCGAGTCAGGCGCGCCGGGCGCTGGACACCACGCGCCGGGTCGTGATCCCGCTGCTGGAGTACCTGGACGAGCGCGGTCGCACCGTCCGTGTGGACGGCACCCTGCGCCGCTGCCGCGCGGTGGGCCCGGGCGATGGCTGACGCGGACGGGACGGCGGAGACGGACGGGAATCGAACCCGCCTGCCCGAGTTGCTCGGACACCTCGGTTTTGAAGACCGGGAGGGCCACCAGGCGCCTTTACGTCTCCCCGCAGGCCGTCGTCGCGGGCTCGCCCCGGCCACGCCCATCGAACCCGCGCCCCCGGGACGTGTCAACGCGCCACACGGCGCGACCCCCGAGGTGAAAGGACCAGGACGGCCATGACGGGTATGGAGACCGGCGTCCGGCAGGAGACCGTGCGCCTCACGCAGTACGCGCACGGCGGCGGCTGCGCCTGCAAGATCCCTCCGGGTGAGCTGGAGGAGATCGTGGCCGGACTGATGCCCGCCGGAGGGGGCGGCGACGGGGCGGGCGATCTGCTCGTGGGCATCGACACCGGCGACGACGCGGCCGTCGTCCGGATGCCGGGCGGCCCGGGTGCGCCCGCCGTCGTCACCACCGCGGACTTCTTCACCCCGGTGGTGGACGATCCGTACGACTGGGGCCGTATCGCCGCCGCCAACGCGCTCTCGGACGTCTACGCGATGGGCGGCACACCGCTCGTGGCGGTCAACCTGCTGTGCTGGCCGCGCGACCTGCTGCCGTTCGATCTGGCGCGCGAGGTGCTGCGGGGCGGGCTGGATGTCGCCACGGCGGCCGGGTGCGCGGTGGCGGGCGGTCACAGCGTCGACGACCCGGAACCCAAGTACGGCATGGCCGTGACCGGCACCGCCGACCCTTCGCGACTGCTGCGCAACGACGCCGGGCGGCCGGGAACGCCGTTGTCGCTGACCAAGCCGCTGGGACTGGGGGTGCTCAACAACCGGCACAAGACGACCGGCGAGGTCTTCCCGCAGGCGGTCGAGACGATGGCGGCGCTCAACCGCGACGCGTCGCGGGCCGCGCTCGCGGCGGGCGCGGTCTGCGCCACCGACGTCACCGGATTCGGCCTGCTGGGACATCTGTACAAACTGGCGCGCGCCTCGGGGGTGACCGCAGTCGTCGACCCCGTCGCGGTCCCCTTCCTCGACGGCGCGTGGGACGCCGCCCGGGCCGGGCACATCAGCGGCGGCACCCGCCGCAACCTCGAATGGGTCGCCCCGCACACGGACTTCGGCCGCACCGACGAACTGACCCGGCTCCTGCTCGCCGACGCCCAGACCTCCGGCGGTCTTCTGGTCGCCGGTGAGGTGCCGGGCGCCCCGGTGATCGGCGAACTCGTACCGGCAGGACCGCACCGGCTGGTCGTCGGCGGACAGGGGTGATCCTCGGGCCGCGCCTTGAGCCTGAGGGTTTCGTTTGAATCACAGACGGGCCGCACTGCCCGGAAGGGCCTTTACGCATGCGACCCCCGATGATCGACTCCGTGTGTCATGGACGGGCTTCTGGGGAGGGGTCGCGGGCATGGGGGAGGGCACAGCTGTGATCGCCGCTGAACTCGCCGGGGCCCGTGTCACGGTGGCCCGCCGCATCGTCCGGGACGGCTTCGGAGGGTAGGTCCACGGCCCGAAGCCGGGGCCTTGAGGCCGTCTCCGGGCCCTCCGAAGCCGCTTGGTGGGTCGATCTCCCGTCGCGTCACGCCGTGTCGTGTCGGCCATTCGGCGATCGTGGCCATTCGCAGGTGCTGATGGATCAGCGCCGCCCGTACCGACGAGTGGCTCGCGCGGTGTGTCGACTCGCGTCGCGCAGGCGCCCCGTCCGGCGGGCGGGGCGCTGTTGTGCGTACGGCTGCCCGTGTATGGGCCTCGCCGCCTCCCTGCCTCCGGGCCCCGTTGTTGAACGCGCCCCGCCGCCCGTCGCCGGACCGGGCTTGACGTGGGGTCCCGCCTCAATGCATCATTCCACTAGTTCATTAGTGGAATGGGGGTGCGTCGGTGGCGTTCTCCTTCCGGATCGATCGGCGGAGCGGGGTTCCCAGCTACGTGCAGATCGTCCAACAGGTGCAGCAGGCCCTGCGGCTGGGTCTGCTGCAGCCGGGTGACCGGCTGCCCACGGCGCGTGCGGTGGTCGAGGCCACCGCGCTCAATCCCAACACCGTGCTCAAGGCGTATCGCGAGCTGGAGTCCCAGGGCCTGGTCGAGACCCGGCGCAGGCATGGGACGTTCGTGACCGGCACGCTCGGCGCGTCCTCCGCCGACTCGCCCTGGCATGCCGAACTCGCCGACGTGGCCGCCCGGGCCCGTGCGGCGGGGCTGGAACGTGACGACCTCGCCGCTCTCTTCACCGACGTGCTCGAAGATCTCTATCCATCGAAGGAACCCGATGTCGTACCCCCCCAGGCCTGATGCGGCGCTCGTCGCCGACGGCGTCAGCAAGAGATACCGGCGCAGGGGTGCGGACGTACTCGACGACTGCACCTTCCACATTCCCGCCGGGGTGGTCTGCGCTCTCGTCGGCCCCAACGGCGCGGGCAAGTCCACCTTGCTGGAGCTGGCGGCCGGCGTGCAGCGGACCGACCGCGGATCCCTGGAGGTGTTCGGCGGCCCGGTGTGGGCCGGGCACCCCCGTGTCGCCCATCTCGCCCAGCACCGCCCGCTGTTCCACCGGTTCACCGTCGCCGAGACACTGCGGCTCGGCGCGCGCCTGAACGTCGGAAACTGGGACGCGGAGCTGGCGACGCGGGTCGCGGATCCGGAACGGTTCCACAAGGACGACCGGATCGGCGATCTGTCCGGCGGTGAGCGCACCCGCATCGCGCTGGCCATCGCCCTGGGCAAGCGCGCCGACCTGCTGCTGCTCGACGAGCCGATGGCGGATCTGGACGTGCTGGCCCGTCAGGAGCTGATGGGTCTGCTCATGGCCCATGTCGCCGACACCGGCACCACGGTGGTGATGTCCTCGCACATCATCTCCGAGCTGGCCGACGCCTGCGATCACCTGCTGCTGCTCGACGAGGGCACCACCCGGCTGTGCGGCGGTATCGACGAGCTCATCGCCGCCCACGCCGTGGTCACCCTGCCGGGCGGCGCCGACCGGCTGGCAGGCCACACGGTCGTCGAAGCCCGCCCGGCCGGCCGCGGCACCAGCGCGCTGATCCGCCCCGCGGGAGCGCCGGGTGACGACTGGGAGGTCAGGCCGCCCTCGCTGGAGGAGCTGGTCCTGGCCCACCTCGCCGCGTCCGGGGTCCCCGGACTGGCCTTCTCCCCGACCCCGCCGTCCCGCCTGCATGTCAAGGAAACCGCCGCATGAGCGCCACCACCCCCATCGCCTCCGGAACTTCAGGGCTGAAGACGCCCCGGCCCGGGGGCCGTCTGCCGCTGGTGCGGATCGCCGTGCGGCAGTACTGGATTCCCCTGCTGATCCTGCTGGTGCTGGCCGGGCGCGCCGCGGCCGTGCTCATCCACCACTACGACGGCTGGACGGACGCCGTGGCGCTGCGCGACCACGTCGGCAGCCGCGCCTACCACTTCGGGCGTTACGTCGACGACGCCCACAACAAGACGGCGAAACTGCTGAGCGACGGCACCAGCGTTGCCTTCCGGCCGGCGTTGCTCGCGGCGCTGCTGACCGGTGTGCTCACCGCGCGCGAGTGGGAGAGCGGGCGTGTCGTCCTTGTCCTGACCCAGTCGATCGCCCCCGGGCGCTGGTTCACCGCCCGCTGGTCGACGTTGGCGGTGATCATCGCGGCGATGACCGTGCCCTTGGTGGTGGCGTACCGGATCAGCGTCGTGCACGCCCTCCGTCTCGACCTGCTCACCTACGGCTCCGACCGGCAGAACGCGTACTACACCATCGGCCCCGTCACCGTCGCCTACGTCGTGCTCGGCGTCGCGGCCGGCGCCCTGGCCGGCACCCTGCTGCGCCGCGCCTGGCTCGCCCTGGTCGCGGGGCCCGCGCTCGCCTGGCTGGCGGCCGCGGTCCTGGTCCGCTCCCGGGCGGTGCTGCTGCTCGACTTCCCGCTGTTCTCCAAGGTCCACGGCCTGCACCCCGGCGGTGTGCTCGGCCTGCAGTTCTACGACGCCCTGCCTGAGGACTCCTACCTGATCAACTCCCTTGATCCGGGCGACTACTGGGGCTACCAGATCGCCTCCAGCGTGCTCGTCCTCGCGCTTGCCGCCCTGTTCGGCCAGGCGGCTCTGCGGGTCGTACGCCACAGAACGGCACAGCGCTGACGCGCACCGCCGTCCCGGTCGGCGCAGTGAACGACCGGGGCGCGCGATCACCCGCACCCGTCGGTATCCACCGCCGGCGCGGGCACGCCCGCAACCGCCGGGTCAGGGTCCGGCCCGACGACTGGCGGGCAGCCGACGAGTGATCACCGCCGGGCCCTCTCCGGGCCGTCCGAGGCCGCTCGACGATGACCGGTGACGCCTACTAACGACAGTCGTAGCGAACGACGGCCGCAGGTCACCCGATTGGATCTGCGACACTGATAAGGCCATGCCTAAGCCCGGAGAACTCACTTTCGCCGCGCCGCGCGGAGCCAAGACGCCGCCGCGGCACCTCGCCGACCTCACGCCCGCCGAGCGCAAGGAGGCGGTCGCCGCGATCGGTGAGAAGCCGTTCCGCGCCAAACAGCTCTCGCAGCACTACTTCGGCCGGTACGCGCACGACCCCGATCAGTGGACGGACATCCCCGCCTCCGCCCGGGCGGGGTTGCAGGAGGCGCTGCTTCCCGAGCTGATGACCGTCGTACGGCATCTGTCGACCGACGAGGACACGACCCGCAAGACGCTGTGGCGGCTGTTCGACGGGACCCTCGTCGAGTCCGTGCTCATGCGTTATCCCGACCGGGTCACCATGTGCATCAGCTCCCAGGCGGGCTGCGGCATGAACTGCCCGTTCTGTGCGACGGGCCAGGTCGGGCTGGACCGCAACCTGTCCACCGCGGAGATCGTGCACCAGATCGTGGACGGCATGCGGGCGCTGCGCGACGGAGAGATCCCCGGCGGCCCGACGAGGCTGTCCAACATCGTCTTCATGGGCATGGGCGAGCCCCTCGCCAACTACAAGCGCGTCGTCGGCGCCATCCGCGCGCTCACCGACCCCGCCCCGGACGGGCTCGGGCTCTCGCAGCGCGGTATCACCGTGTCGACCGTCGGACTGGTGCCGGCGATCCACCGCTTCGCCGACGAGGGCTTCAAGTGCCGGCTCGCCATCTCACTGCACGCGCCGGACGACGAACTGCGCGACACCCTGGTGCCCGTCAACACCCGGTGGAAGGTCCGCGAGGTCCTCGACGCCGGCTTCGACTACGTCGAGAAGTCCGGCCGCCGGCTGTCCATCGAGTACGCCCTGATCCGGGACATCAACGACCAGGCATGGCGGGGCGACCGTCTCGGCCGGCTGCTCAAGGGCAAGCCCGTCCATGTGAACCTGATCCCGCTGAACCCGACTCCCGGCTCCAAGTGGACCGCGTCACGTCCCGAGGACGAGAAGGCCTTCGTCGAGGCGATCGCCGCGCACGGAGTGCCGGTGACCGTCCGGGACACCCGTGGCCAGGAGATCGACGGAGCGTGCGGGCAGCTGGCGGCCGGCGAGCGTTAGGGCGGTAGTCTGGCCCCGGTCAGTACATCTTCATATTCCGACAGGGGAGCGCCACAGCGCTGAGAGTGCGGGAGAGCCCGCAGACCCTCTGAACCTCGCCCAGGTCATTCTGGGTAGGAAGTTCGGTCTTCACTCGAGCTGTTGCGCCCTGCCCGGATCCGAAAGGTCCCGGGCAGGGCCGCGTCTCTTCCTGGACACCCCAGGAGGAAAATTCAGTGAGCATCACCGGTAAGCGGTTCGCGGCCGCGGTCGTCGGGCTGGGCATGGTCACGTTGTCCGCGTGCGGCTCGTCCGGCTCCGCGAGCGGGAGCGGCGGCGACTCCAGGACCGTGACCCTCGTCAGCCACGACTCGTGGGCCGCCTCCAAGAGCGTCGTCTCGGCCTTCGAGCGGGAGTCCGGTTACAAGGTCAAGGTCCTCAAGGACGGCGACGCCGGGCAGGCCGTCAACAAGGCGATCCTCACCAAGGACAATCCGCAGGGCGACGTCTTCTTCGGCGTCGACAACACCCTGCTGTCGCGGGCACTCGACAACGGGCTGTTCCAGCCGTACGAGGCCAAGGGGCTCGACCAGGTGGGAGCCGGGTTCCAGCTCGACAAGGACAAGCACCGGGTGACCCCGATCGACTACGGCGACATCTGCGTCAACTACGACAAGAAGTACTTCGCCGACCACAAGCTGACCCCGCCGGCCTCCTTCGACGACCTGACGAAGCCCGCGTACAAGAACCTCCTCGTCACCGAGAACGCCTCCACGTCCTCGCCCGGCCTCGGCTTCCTGCTGGGCACCGCCGCCGAGTACGGCGCCACCGGCTGGCCGGACTACTGGAAGAAGCTCAAGGCCAACGGCGTCAAGGTGGTCGACGGCTGGGAGCAGGCGTACGACCAGGAGTTCTCCGGTTCGGCAGGGGGCAGGAAGGCGGGTGGCGACCGGCCGCTCGTCGTGTCGTACGCGTCCTCGCCGCCCGCCGAGGTCGTCTACGCCCAGCCGCGGCCCAAGACGGCGCCGACCGGCGTCGCGACCGGCACCTGCTTCCGTCAGATCGAGTTCGCGGGCGTGCTGAGCAACGCCCGCAACACCAAGGGCGCCAAGGCGTTCGTCGACTTCCTGATCGGCAGGACGTTCCAGGAGGACATGCCGCTCAACATGTTCGTGTACCCGGTGGTCCAGGGCGCGAAGGTGCCGGCCGAGTTCACCGAGTACGGTCCCGCGGCCACGGACCCCGAGACCATGGCCCCGGACCTGATCGCCGCCAACCGTGACCAGTGGGTCAAGTCGTGGACGTCGCTCGTACTGAAGTGAGCGAGGCCGCCGAGACGGCCCCGGGAGCCCGCGGGAGCGCGGCGCGGCTCGGGCTGATGGCCCTGCCCGTCGCGTTCTTCGCGGTCTTCTTCGCCTATCCCGTCGCCGCGATCGTCGCGCGCGGCCTGCACGTCGACGGGACCTGGCGGTTCGGGCGTCTCGCCGAGGTGCTCGCCCAGCCCGACATCCGGCATGTGCTGTGGTTCACGACCTGGCAGGCGCTCGCCTCCACCGCCCTCACGCTGCTGGTCGCGCTCCCCGGCGCCTATGTCTTCGCGCGCCTGGACTTCCCCGGCAAGGACGTGCTGCGGGCCGTCGTCACGGTCCCGTTCGTGCTGCCGACCGTCGTCGTCGGCACCGCCTTCCTGGCGCTCGTCGGGCGTGGCGGACTCCTCGACGACCTGTGGGGTCTGCGGCTCGACACGACCGTATGGGCCATTCTGCTGGCCCATGTCTTCTTCAACTACGCGGTCGTGGTGCGCACGGTGGGCGGTCTGTGGGCACAGCTCGATCCGCGCCAGGAGGAGGCGGCCCGGATGCTCGGCGCCTCCCGGCTCGCGGCCTGGCGGAGGGTGACGCTGCCCGCGCTGGGCCCGGCCGTGGCGGCCGCCGCCCTGATGGTGTTCCTGTTCACCTTCACCTCGTTCGGCGTGGTGCAGATCCTCGGCGGCCCCACCTTCTCCACGCTGGAGGTGGAGATCTACCGGCAGACCTCGGAGATCTTCGACCTGTCCACGGCCGCCGTGCTCACGCTGCTCCAGTTCGCGGCGGTGGGAGCGATCCTCGTGCTGCACGCCTGGACCGTGCGCCGCCGGGAGAGCGCGCTGCGGCTGGTCGACGCCTCCCTCACGGCGCGCAGGCCGCGCGGCGCGGCGCAGCGGGCGCTGCTCGGCGCAGTTCTCGTCACGGTGGCCGTTTTGCTCGTGCTGCCGCTCGCCGTCCTGGTGCAACGATCCCTCGACGCGCCCCGGTTCGCGTACTACAGGGCGCTGACACGCGACGACGGCGGCACCTTCCTGGTCGCTCCGATCGAGGCCATCGGCAACTCGCTGCGATACGCCGCGGTGGCCACGGTGATCGCCGTGCTGATCGGCTCGCTCGCCGCCGCGGCCCTGGCCCGTCGGGACGCCGGCCGCCTCGTGCGGGCGTTCGACGCCCTGCTCATGCTGCCGCTGGGCGTGTCCGCCGTGACCGTGGGCTTCGGATTCCTGATCACCCTCGACAGGCCGCCACTGGATCTGCGCGGTTCCTGGATCCTGGTGCCGCTCGCACAGGCGCTGGTGGGCGCCCCCTTCGTCGTACGCACGATGCTGCCCGTCCTGCGGGCGGTGGACGAACGGCTGCGGGAGGCCGCGGCCGTGCTCGGGGCCTCGCCGTGGCGGGTGTGGCGGGAGGTCGACCTGCCGATCGTGCGACGGGCGCTGCTGGTCGCGGCCGGGTTCGCGTTCGCCGTGTCGCTGGGCGAGTTCGGGGCGACGGTGTTCATCGCGCGGCCCGACAATCCGACGCTCCCCGTCGCCGTGGCCCGCCTGCTCGGACGGCCCGGTGATCTCAACTACGGCCAGGCCATGGCCCTTTCGACGATTCTGATGGTGGTGTGCGCGGTGGCGCTGCTGGTCCTGGAGAGGCTGCGGACGGATCGGACGGGGGAGTTCTGACGATGCTCAAGCTTGAGGAGGCGACCGTACGTTTCGCGGGGCGCGCGGCACTCGACCGGGTCGGCCTCGAGGTCGCCGAGCGCGAGATCGTCTGCGTGCTCGGACCGAGCGGAAGCGGCAAGTCGACACTGCTGCGGACCGTGGCGGGGCTTCAACCCCTGGACGGCGGGCGGGTGTTCCTCGAGGGTCGTGATCTGGAAGGGACACCCGTGCACCGGCGCGGAGTGGGCCTGATGTTCCAGGACCATCAGCTCTTCCCGCAGCGGGACGTGGGCGGGAACGTCGCCTTCGGACTCCGTATGCACGGTGCCGCGCGCGGCGAGCAGGAGGCCAGGGTCGCGGAGTTGCTCGACCTCGTCGGGCTGCCCGGGGCCGCGCGCAGGGCCGTCGCCTCGCTCTCCGGAGGGGAGCAGCAGAGGGTCGCGCTCGCCCGGGCCCTCGCGCCCGGGCCCCGGCTGCTGATGCTGGACGAACCGCTGGGACAGCTCGACCGGTCGCTGCGTGAACGCCTGGTGGTGGAACTGCGGGAGCTCTTCGGGCGCTTGGGCACGACCGTGCTCGCCGTCACCCACGACCAGGGCGAGGCTTTTGCACTCGCCGACCGGGTGGTCGTGATGCGCGACGGGCGGATCGCCCAGTCCGGCAGCCCTCTTGAGGTCTGGCAACGGCCCGCGGACGAGTTCGTCGCGCGCTTCCTCGGGTTCGGCAACGTGGTGGCGGCGACCGTCACCGGCCAGGCGGCGGACACACCGTGGGGCAAGCTCCCCGTTCCGGAGGGCTCACCGCAGGGACCGGGCACACTGCTTGTCCGGCCTGCCGGGGTACGGCTCGTCGACGCCTCCGACGGACTGCGCTGCACCGTGGCCGCGCGCACCTTCCGCGGAACCCATGTCGCGGTGCACCTCCGGCCCGAGCAGGCCCCCGGGTTGGAGGCGGCATGCCCACTGCGCACCGCACCGGAGCCCGGGGACGAGGTCGGTGTCGTCTTCGACGCGGCCGAAGTCGTCGTCCTCGGGGGCTCTTCCGGCGTCTAGGGCGACCGCACGTTCGGGCATGCACAAAGGCCCGCCCCCGGCAGGGGACGGGCCTTTGTGCGTACGCGCCTCGTGGAGGCGTCAGCCGACCTTCGACGCGCTGCGACGGCGCATGCCGAAGAACACCGCGCCACCGCCGATGACGACCAGACCACCGGCGATCCCGGCGATCATGGGCGTGCTGGAGCTGGCACCGGTCTCAGCGAGGTTCGAGGTACCGGCCGCGGGCGAGGGCGAGTTGTCCCCGGCCGGAACCGGAGCCGCGCTGTCCGACGCCGACGCCGAAGGGGCGGCGGAATCGGACGGAGATGCGGGCGCCGACGGGGTCGGGGTGTCGGACGCCGGCGGCGTCGTCTCGGCCGTCTGGCACGCCTTGCCCGGCGTGGTCAGGAGCGGCTTGATGTCCTCGTCGACGAGGCCGTTGACCTTCACGTGCACGCGGTACTGGGAGTTGGCCGCCCAGTCCTCGGAGAACGTGATGGTCGCGCCCTCCTTGGTGCCGTTGACGGTCTGCTCACCGATCTGCTTGGCGTCTGCGCCGTTCGACTCCAGGTAGACCGTGACGGTCGCGGTCTTGCCGGAGGAGTCGATGTCCTTGACGGTGATGAGGCCCTTCCCGTTGTCGTCGCAGGACGCGACGGCCGAGAAGTCACGGATGTTGCAGGCGAGCGCGTTGCCGGCGGCGCCGAGAGCGAGCGCGGCGGTGGCGGATGCGACGCCGAGGATGCGCACCGTTCGAGCGGTGCGGGAGGATATGGACACGATTGCCCTTCGCGGGATGCGCAACTGCGGGGGGTTCCAGGGGCTGTTGCTGCAACAACAGCAATCCCAAGAGACTCACAGGTCTATAAGGGGCGGGTAAGTGCTGTCAACGCCGATGTCCGGCATGACCGTCGCCTTTACACTCTCGTTAACCATTCCGGCGTTTGAACCCCGCCGACACGCCCTCAAGCCCCCCGCAGTCGTACGCCGTTCGGCGACGCCCGCTCAGCCCTGCACGGCCGCCGGGTCCATCCACATGACCTCCCAGGTGTGGCCGTCCAGGTCGTCGAACGCGCGGCCGTACATATAGCCGTGGTCGACCGCCTCACGGGAGCCGGAGCCGCCCGCCGCGAGCGCCCGGTCGACCAGTTCGTCGACCTTCGCCCGGCTTTCGGCGCTCAGGCAGAGCAGCACCTCGCTGGTCTTCGTGGCGTCCGCGATCTCCTTCTGTGTGAAGTCGGCGTAGCGCCGCTTGCTCAGCAGCATCGCGATGACGGTGTCGCTGATGACGACGCATGCGCAGTCGTCCGTCGTGAACTGCGGATTGATCGTGTAGCCCAGCTCCGTGAAGAACTTCTTCGACGTGTCGACGTCGGCGACGGGCAGGTTCACGAAGATCATTTGCTGGTACATGAGCACTCTCTCCCGGTGGTGTGCGGGTCCTACGCAGTCATGGACCGCGAACCGTCCTGAAAGTCATCGCCGCCGGCCCGGGTGATTCCCAGCCGGCTCTCGAAGGACCAGCGCGCCGGCCCTATCCACGGGTCAGCGGCATCGCCGCCAGCTCCGCGACCACCCATGTCACCGGCACGAACACCACCACCAGCGCCCCCGCGCGCAGCAGTGCCGCGGTGCGCAGCACGGTGGCCGGCGCGCCCAGCCGTACGAGTGCGGCGATCGTGTCGGCGCGGTCCTGCCGCGCCTCGACCGCCGCCGTCGCCAGCGTTGCGAGCGTGCAGCCCGCCACGAGCACGGCACCGAGCACGGTGAGCGGCCCCAGGGACGGGCCCGCGCCGCCGTACAGCGCCGCCGTCGCGTAGGCCGCCGACGCCACCGCGCAGACCACGCCGAGCGGACGGCCGATCCGCCGCGCCTCCTCCTGCAGACCGCGGCCGGCGAGCAGGCGCACCGCCCCCGGACTCATCGACTGCAGCAGCGAACCGCACAGATAGGCGAGCGCGGGCCCGGCCAGCGCCAGCCCCAGCGCGGTCAGCGCCCAGCCCGCCAGCACCCCGGCGGGTCCGCCCGCGAGACCGCCGGGCAGATGCAGACCCTGTTGCTGACCGCCCCCGCTCGCATGCGTCTCCACGGCGAGCCCCGCGGCGAGCGTGGCCACACCCCAGGGGAGGCCGCCAGGGGCGGGCCGGGGAGCGAGCGGCAGGTCCGGCACGGACATCTCGTCGGGGGAGTCCGGGGCCCGATCGTCCGGCACGTCCCCGGACTCGGCGGCGGTCTGCGCGCCGGTGTCGGTCCGCCCGGGCCGCCGCGCCCGTCCGTCCTTCGGGCGCAGGGCCAGGGCGCTGCCCAGGGACGCGGCGAGCGGCACCAGAACGAGGAGGGTCAGCACGGCGGGCAGCGGCAGGGACTGGTCCGCGGCGAGGAATCCGGCGGCCGTCCGGTCCGACCGAAGTACGGGCAGGTCACCGCGCAGGTGCAGGAAGGCCAGCAGCGCGAGCAGCGAGCCGAGCACGGTCGACAGGGCCGTGGTCACCGCCGAGAGGGCCATCAGCCGCGCCGGGCCGAGACCGATCGTCGAGAGACCCGACCGAGGGCGGGTCCCCGGGTCCGTACGGGCGACGGTGACCGCGAGGTACACGGTGGCGGCCGTCGGCACGGCGCACCAGGCCAGCCGCTGTACCGAACCGGCCGACGCCTCCGGATGCGCGAGCGCGTATCCCAGCGTGCACAGCAGCAGGAAGCCCGTACCCGCCGAGGCCGCCGCGACCAGGAGCCGACGGAACTGGACCAGGGGGTGGGCCCCGCGCGCTAGACGGAGAGCGAGCACGGCGCTCGGCCTTCCTCGGGGACGGGTGGCAGATGGACGGTCCTGACCTGCCGTCCGTCCAGCAGGGACATCGTGCGGTCGGCGACCGCGACGGCGTCCGCCGGATGCGTGGCCAGTACGACGGTGATGCCGTGCGAGCGGGCCGCCGCGGTGAGCGTGCGCAGCACCTGGCCGGCATCGGCGCGATGCAGCGAGGCGGTCGGCTCGTCCGCGAAGAGCACGGTCGGGCACGAGGCGAGCGCCCGGGCGACGGCGATCCGCTGCCGGTCGGCCTGAGGGAGCTCGTAGGGGCGCTTGCGGGCGCGGTCGCCCACGTCGAGGCGTTCCAGCCACTCGAGGGCGCTGGTCTTGGCCCGGCGCCGGCTCGTGCCGCGCAGCATCAGCGGCAGAGCGGCGTTCTCCCAGGCGTTCAGTTCGGGCAGGAGCAGAGGTGCAGGATCGATCCAGCCGAACCGGTCCCGGCGCAGCCGCTCCCGGGTGATCGCGCCCATGGTGTGCACCGGTGTGCTGTTGAACCAGACCTCACCGCGCTGGACGGGCAGTAACCCGGCCAGACACTGCAGGAGGGTCGTCTTGCCGCTGCCGCGGGGGCCCGTGACGGCGAAGATCTCGCCCTCGCGTACACCCAGCGAGACACCGCAGAGTGCGGGCGAGCCGTTGTGCTGGAAGTGCAGAGCGCGTGCCCAGAGCACGTCGTTGTCCGGCGGGGTCACCATCGCGTACACCTCGGTTCAGATCCGTAGTCCCGTGCCGATCCCCGTCCGGGGGACCCGTTCGGGGGAACGAAGGCAGAAGCGATCGGTCACATGGCACGCTAGGCAGACTGCGCCGGAAGCCGCGGACAGCGACGGCCCCGTACCGCCGTTTCTCACTCCAACGGGCGGTACGGGGCCGGTTTTTGATCATCCAGAAGGATGATCTGTGCCTCGGGTGGCTCAGAGCTTGGTCCAGGCCTCCGTCAGCGTCGCGCGCAGGATCTGCTCGATCTCGTCGAACGTCCGCTGGTCGGAGATCAGCGGCGGGGCGAGCTGCACGACCGGGTCGCCGCGGTCGTCGGCCCGGCAGTACAGGCCGTTCTCGAACAGCGCCTTGGACAGGAAGCCGTACAGGACGCGCTCGGTCTCCTCCTCGTTGAAGGACTCCTTGGTCGCCTTGTCCTTGACGAGTTCGATGCCGTAGAAGAAGCCGTTGCCGCGGACGTCTCCGACGATCGGCAGGTCGTGCAGCTTCTGCAGGGTCGTCAGGAAGGCGGCCTCGTTGTCGAGCACGTGCTGGTTGAGCTTCTCGCGCTCGAACAGGTCGAGGTTGGCCAGGCCCACGGCCGCGGAGACCGGGTGGCCGCCGAAGGTGTAGCCGTGCAGGAAGGTGTTGTCGCCCTTGTAGAACGGCTCGGCCAGGCGGTCGGAGACGATGCACGCGCCGATCGGGGAGTAGCCCGAGGTCATGCCCTTGGCGCAGGTGATCATGTCCGGGACGTAGCCGAACTTGTCGCAGGCGAACGTCGTGCCCAGGCGACCGAAGGCGCAGATGACCTCGTCCGACACGAGCAGCACGTCGTACTGGTCGCAGATCTCGCGGACGCGCTGGAAGTACCCGGGCGGCGGCGGGAAACAGCCGCCGGCGTTCTGCACGGGCTCAAGGAAGACCGCGGCGACCGTGTCCGGGCCCTCGAAGAGGATCTGCTGCTCGATCTGGTCGGCGGCCCAGCGGCCGAAGGCCTCGGGGTCGTCACCGAAGATCGGGGCGCGGTAGATGTTGGTGTTCGGCACCTTGTGCGCGCCGGGGACCAGCGGCTCGAAGGGGGCCTTCAGTCCCGGCAGTCCGGTGATGGACAGGGCGCCCTGCGGGGTGCCGTGGTAGGCGACCGCACGCGAGATGACCTTGTACTTGGTGGGCTTGCCGACCAGCTTGAAGTACTGCTTGGCGAGCTTCCAGGCGGTCTCGACCGCCTCGCCGCCGCCGGTGGTGAAGAAGACCTTGTTCAGGTCTCCGGGTGCCTGGTCGGCGAGACGTTCCGCCAGCTCCACGGCCTTCGGGTGGGCGTACGACCACACGGGGAAGAACGCCAGCTCCTGAGCCTGCTTGAACGCCGTCTCCGCCAACTCGGTGCGGCCGTGGCCCGCCTGGACCACGAACAGACCGGCGAGACCGTCGAGGTAACGCTTGCCCTTGTCGTCGTAGATGTAGGTGCCCTCGCCCCGGACGATGGTGGGGACGGGCGCGTTCTCGTACGAGGACATGCGGGTGAAGTGCATCCACAGGTGGTCGTACGCGGTCTTGCTGAGGTCCTTTGTGCTCACGGCTATCGGGTTCCCCACATGTAGGTCTGCTTCTTGAGCTTGAGGTAGACGAAGCTCTCGGTGGAGCGCACTCCGGGCAGGGCCCGGATGCGTTTGTTGATGACATCCAGCAGGTGGTCGTCGTCCTCGCAGACGACCTCCACCATCAGGTCGAACGAGCCTGCGGTCATCACCACGTACTCGCATTCCGACATAGCGGTCAGCACGTCCGCGACGGACTCCACGTCGCCCTCGACGTTGATCCCGACCATCGCCTGCCGGCGGAAGCCCACGGTGAGCGGGTCCGTGACGGCGACGATCTGCATCACGCCTTGGTCGAGCAGCTTCTGGACGCGCTGGCGCACGGCCGCCTCCGAGAGGCCGACCGCCTTGCCGATCGCTGCGTACGGCCGACGGCCGTCCTCCTGGAGCTGCTCGATGATCGCGAGGGACACGGCGTCCGGCTGGGTGTTGCCGTTCCTGAACTCGCGGGAGTCCCTCTGGTCTGCGCTTCGACTGGCCACGACGTCACTGTGCACGACGTCTCGACAGTTTCGCAAGGCTGGATCGATGAAATTCGTTGTCTATGTGAGGGAAGCCTGCGGATTTCGCAGCGATGGCGGGATCGGGACTGTTGAAAACGTGGGGCCACGGATTAGGGTGGGTGTCTCAGCGATTGGACACCGAACTTGGAGGGCCGGCAGTGAGCACCGAGCTGCGTCGTCTGCGCAATTACATCGACGGCGAATTCCGTGACGCCGCCGACGGTCGGACCACCGAGGTGGTCAACCCCGCGACCGGTGAGGCGTACGCGACCGCCCCGCTGTCCGGGCAGGCCGACGTCGACGCCGCGATGGCCGCAGCCGCCGCGGCCTTCCCGGCATGGCGGGACGCCACGCCTGCCGAGCGCCAGAAGGCCCTCCTGAAGATCGCCGACGCGTTCGAGGAGCGCGCCGAGGAGTTGATCGCCGCCGAGGTCGAGAACACGGGCAAGCCGATCGGGCTGACCCGCTCGGAGGAGATCCCGCCGATGGTGGACCAGATCCGCTTCTTCGCGGGCGCGGCACGGATGCTCGAGGGCCGCTCGGCCGGCGAGTACATGGACGGACTGACCTCGTTCGTCCGCCGCGAACCGGTCGGCGTCTGCGCCCAGGTGGCGCCGTGGAACTACCCGATGATGATGGCGGTGTGGAAGTTCGCCCCGGCGATCGCGGCGGGCAACACGGTCGTCCTCAAGCCGTCCGACACCACCCCGGCGTCCACGGTCCTGATCGCCGACATCATCGGCTCGGTCCTGCCCAAGGGTGTCTTCAACGTCATCTGCGGCGACCGCGACACCGGCCGGATGATGGTCGAGCACCCCACCCCGGCGATGGCGTCCATCACCGGTTCCGTCCGTGCGGGCATGTCGGTCGCCGAGTCCGCGTCGAAGGACCTCAAGCGCGTCCACCTGGAGCTGGGCGGCAAGGCGCCGGTCGTCGTCTTCGAGGACACCGACATCGCCAAGGCCGTCGAGGACATCTCGGTGGCGGGCTTCTTCAACGCCGGCCAGGACTGCACGGCCGCCACCCGCGTCCTCGTCCAGGAGTCCATCCACGACGAGTTCGTGGCCGCGCTCGCCAAGGCCGCGTCGGAGACCAGGACCGGTCAGCCGGACGACGAGGACGTGCTCTACGGGCCGCTCAACAACCCGAACCAGCTCAAGCAGGTCGCGGGCTTCATCGAGCGCCTGCCCGCACACGCCAAGGTGGTGGCCGGCGGCCACCAGGTCGGCGAGAAGGGCTACTTCTACGCGCCGACCGTCGTCGCGGGCCTCCTCCAGGACGACGAGATCATCCAGAACGAGGTCTTCGGCCCGGTCATCACCGTCCAGTCCTTCACGGACGAGCAGCAGGCCCTCGAGTACGCGAACGGTGTCGAGTACGCACTCGCCTCCTCGGTGTGGACGAAGGACCACGCGCGTGCGATGCGTCTGTCCAAGGCCCTCGACTTCGGCTGCGTATGGATCAACACGCACATCCCGCTGGTCGCGGAGATGCCGCACGGCGGCTTCAAGAAGTCCGGCTACGGCAAGGACCTCTCGGCGTACGGCTTCGACGACTACACCCGGATCAAGCACGTGATGACGTCGCTGGACGTGTGAGCGAGCCACCGCAAGCGCGCGGCCCCGGGAGGGAGTTGTCCCTCCCGGGGCCGCGCGCTTTGCGGTGCGAGGCACGCCCGAAACGCCGTTCCGCCCCGGCCGACAAGGTGTCGGATTCACGGGGAGCGGCTCGACGGGGCGTCGATTGTCGGCCCGAGGGCGGCGGCGGCATGCTTGCCCGGATGCACCGGACACCGAAGAAGCCCACCCCGACCCGCCGCCAGCTGCTGCGCACCCTCGGTGGGGGCGCGCTCCTCGGCGCACTCGCCGGCTGCGGCGTACCCGGCGCGTACGTGGCGCCCGGAGACCGTTCCTGCGCCGAGCAACCGGGCCGCGATCTTGGCGATCGCACGGGACATCACGTCCTTGGAGCGGGTGGAGTTCGCCAAGCGGTGGAACACGATCGTGGGGCTGTAGGGCGTCACATCCGTCGGGTGTCCGCCGAGCGGCGCCGCCTACTCGTGGTTGGTCGGGCCCTCGGACGGCAGCTCCAGATGCAGTCGGTAGCCGCCGTCGGCCGTCGGGCCGGCCTCGACCGTGCCGCCGAGGAGTTCGGCGCGTTGGCGCAGGCCGACGAGGCCGTGGTGGGCGCTGGGCAGGGCGAGCGCCGGCCGGGTGGGTGCGGTGTTCGTGACGACGGTGTGGAGGGCGCCGTCGCCGTGGTGGATCCGCACCGTCGCCCTGGCACCGGGGGCGTGTTTGCGGACGTTGGTCAGGGCCTCCTGGACCGCGCGGTACACGGCGCGCTGGACGGTGGGCGGGAGGTCGCCGGGCAGATCCGTCTCCAGTTCCGCCTCGATGCCGCTGCCGGCGACCAGCCGGCGCAGGTCGGCCAGGGAGGGCTGCGGCGTGAGCTCGGTACGGCGGCCGCCCGAGGCGCGCAGCACGCTGACCATGTGCCGCAGTTCGTCCAGGGTCTGCACGCTGAGCTGCCGGATCGTGGCCGCCGCTGCCCTGGTCTCGTTGTCCCGGCTGCCCACCTGGAGCGCCCCGGCCTGCACGGCGATGAGGCTGACCTGGTGCGAGACGACGTCGTGCATCTCCCGGGCCAGCTGGGCCCGTTCCTCCGACAGGATGCTCTGGTCGGTCAGGAGCCGTTCGTGCTCACGGGCCTCGGAGATTTCCGCGAGCCGCAGGGACAGTTCCCGGTGGGCCTGCACGAGCTGGCCCAGGAAGACGGGGGCGGCCGCGGTGGCCAGGGTGTAGATGAGCTGGATCAGACCGGGGGTCCGGGTGAGCTCCGCCGGCCGCACCGCCGACCACGGCCAGGGCAGGAAGTCGGCCGCCGCGAAGGCCAGGGCGCAGACCGCCGGCAGCCAGAGGCGTCGGCTGAGCGAGGAGAGCGTGTACAGCGCGGCGATGGTGGCGAACACCGCGTCGGTGATCAGGGCGGTGGGGAGGGTGAGCACGAAGGTCGTCAGCGGCAGTCGGCGGCGCAGCGCGAGGGCGAAGGCGGCGAGCAGCGCGCAGGCCGTCTCCGCCGGGTCCGTGAGGTCGACGTTGACCCATGTGTCCACCAGGGCGGCCCCGACCAGGAGGCCGTCCACGACGGGGGCGGGCAGGCGCCAGGGGCTCATGGAGTGTCCTCGTCCTGCGGCGGCGTGAGCAGCCCCGCGCGCTCGGCGATCAGCACCGCCTGGACCCGGCTGCCGACCTGCAGCTTGCTCAGTACCGCGCTGACGTGCCCTTTGACCGTGCCGGTGCTCAGGTGCATCCGCTCGCCGATGTCGGTGTTGGCCAGGCCCTCGGCCATGAGTACAAGAACGGCTCGCTCGCGCTCGGACAACCGCTCGACGAGGCGGACGGCGGAGGGCTCGTGCGCACCCCTGTCGAGATAGGCGTCGACCATGGTGCGGGTGACCTTGGACGACAGCACGGTCCCGCCCCGGGCCAGCGTGCGCACGAGATGGGGAAGCTGTTCGGGGTCGGTGTCCTTGAGCAGGAATCCGGCGGCCCCCGAGCGGAGTGCGGCCGCCACGTATTCGTCGGTGTCGAACGTCGTGAGCATGGCCACCACGGGCGGGTCCTGCATGCGACGGACCTCGGCCAGAATCGTGAGCCCGTCCACGTCCGGCATCCGGATGTCCAGCAGTACGAGGTCGGGGCGCAGCTCCTGGACGGTCCGCACGGCCTGGCCGCCGGGGACCGCCGCGACGACCTGGATGTCGTCCGCCGCGTCGAGAATGTGCGTGAAGCCCGTGCGGATGAGGGCCTCGTCGTCGACCACCAGTACCCGGATCACGTGCGCTCCGCTCCTCGCATCCCCTCTCTTGGATGCGTACCCCGTCAGGGTCGTCCGTGGCGGGGGAAGTGGGTGTCGACGGCCGCGCGGCCGGATTCCAGCCGGTTGGCGGGGGGAGCTTCGGCCGGTCGGCGGGGTGCCTTCGGAAAGCCGCCGGGATGGCTGGGGCGAGGCCGCGGCGAATGCTGAGGGCATGACGCAGAACGTATTGGCGCCCGCGCCCCCGGCGGAGCCGCGCCCGCTCGAGGCGGACCGAACCCGCGCGTCCGCCGCCACGCCGTCGACCGGGCGGCTGATCGGTATCGACCTGGCCCGTGGGCTCGCGGTCTTCGGCATGTACGCGGCCCACGTCGGCCCCGATGTGTCGGTGGGCGGCCCGGTGGGCTTCCTCCTGGAGCTGGCGCGCGGGCGGTCCTCCGCCCTCTTCGCGGTGCTCGCGGGTTTCTCGCTGATCATCATCATGGGCCGTCCACAGCCCCGTACCGGCCGCTCCGGCCGCCAGGCGATGACCAGGATCGTGATCCGCACGGTCGTCATCGGCGTGATCGGCTATGCGCTGACGGCCCTGGGCACCTCGATCGACGTGATACTCAGCTTCTACGCGCTGCTGTTCCTCGTCGTCCTCCCGCTGTACCGGCTGCGCGCGGGGGCGCTCACGCTCATCGCCGCCACGGGTGCGGTGGTCATGCCCCTGGTGCTGCACGCGATAAACGCCTCGATCGACAACGGGAACTGGGCACAGTCCGTCATCGACCATGACCCGCTGGCCCGGGTCACCGGCACGGACGGCATCGTCGAGCTGCTGTTCACCGGGACGTATCCGGTGCTCACCTGGGTGCCGTTCCTGGTCGCGGGCATGGCGCTGGCCCGACTCGACCTCACTCGCCCCGGTATCCGGTCCCGGATGGCCCTGACCGGCGGGGGGCTCGCCCTGCTCGGCTACGGGGGGTCCTGGCTGGCCCTGCATCTGGTCCCGCACGCCATGACGGCCGTCGCGGCCGCCACGGACGGCGGTTCGGCGTCGGCTGCGTGGTGGTCCGACACGGTCGGCGATCCCGAGGGCCGAACCCCGCTCGCGTGGTTGCTGGTGGCAGCACCGCACAGCGAGACGACGTTCTCCATCGTCGGCAACATCGGCGTCGTCGTCATGGCGGTCGCCACGTGTCTGACCGTCGCCGCCAGGCTGCCGCGACTCACCCGTATGGCCACGCCCGTCGCGTCGGTCGGCAAGATGGCGCTCACGGTCTACGTAGCGCACATCGTCGCCCTGTGGTTCCTCACCCATGTCTGGTACGTGCCCCTGGTGGAGGACGAGACCATGGCCGCGCTGCCGGTGCTGCTCGGCTTCATCGCGTCCGCCGCGCTGGTGGCGACCGTGTGGGCCCGCCACTTCCGCCGCGGCCCCATGGAGCAGTTGCTGCATCTGGCCACCCGGCCCGCGCTCCTGGTCAAGTAGGAGGACGACGGCCCGCCCGGGACTCACGCCGCTCCGCCGCCCCGACTGGCCTGCGGAGCGGGCCGGACGGCCGCTCCACTCGGACGGAGCCGCCGTTCCCGCGCTGTACGCCGGGAACCGGGCCGCCGCGCCGCGGCCCGGCGGCTTTGCCGGCTCTTTACAACCCGCTCCCTTGCCGCCTCGTCTCTTCGCTCGATCCGTAACTCAGCCCGCCGCGTATGGGGCGGGCCGACGAAAGAGAGCGATTCGATGCGCCGAACTGTCCTCAGCGCCCTGGCACTCGGGAGCACCATCGTGCTGGCCGGCACCGTGCCCGCGTTCGCCGACGGGCCGAGCCCGGTCCCCAGCACCCGCCCGGGCGCGGCCGCCCCGGCCGGTCCGAGCCCCGTCCCGGCCACCCGGTCCTCGGCCCCGAGCGCGGTCCCGAGCGCGGCGCCGACGCGGGCCAACGGGCGCGGCCAGGTCTCCGTCGTGCCGAAGGGCGCGCCCGACACCGGAGTGACGGCGGTGTCCTCGTCGTCCGGGTCCGAGGGCGGGCTGATCGGCGGGGGTGCCGCCGCGGCGCTCGTCGCGGGCGGCGCGGCGGTCTTCGTCGTGCGTCGCCGCCGGGCGACCGGGGCATGACACCGCTCTCCAGGCGCGCCTTCGCCACGGCCGCTATGGCCTGCGTGCTCATGGGGTGCGCCGGCCATCCGAACCATCGGGCCACGACCGCACCGGCCGTGAGCACGCCGCCGCCCCCGCATGCTGCCGCACGGGCCGTACACCCCCTCGGTCGCTCGGTCCCGGTCGGGCTGCGGATCCCGGCCATCGGCGTCGACACCCCGGTCATGCAGCTGGGGCTGGCGCCGGACGGAAGCGTGCAGGTGCCCCCGATCCAGGCGGACGACCGGGCGGGCTGGTACCGGCAGTCGCCGACGCCGGGCCAGGTCGGCCCGTCGGTCCTCCTCGGGCACGTCACCGTCGGTGCCTACGGGGACGGGGTGTTCCGGCACCTCGCGCGGCTGCACCGGGGCGACCGGATCGTGGTGCGTCTGGAGAACGGCACGTCCGCGGTGTTCACCGTCGGCGACGTGCGGACGGTCGCCAAGACCGACTTCCCCGCACAGGACGTCTACGGGGATGTGAACCGTCCGGAGCTGCGGCTCATCACGTGCGGTGGACCCCGTAGCGGTGACGGCTACCTCGACAACGTCATCGTGTTCGCGACGCTGAGCTCCGCTGCCCCCTGACCCGGTCCTGCTCGGATGCCGGGCCCATGGAACGTACGCCGTCGGCCCGGCATCCTTCCCCACGAGTGCCCCCACGACCATGGAGAGCGTTGAAACGGTCCCGTGACAAGGCGGCGTCCGAGCTGTTCGCCGCCCTCTACCCGCGCCTCGCCGGCTGGTGCCGCCGTCTCGTCGACGACGACGAGACGGCCCACGAGATCGCCTCGGAGGCGTTCACCCGGCTCTGGGCCCGCTGGACGACTGTGGAGGAGCCCCGCGGCTTCCTCTTCGTCACCGCGGCCAACATCGTCCGGGACCACTGGCGCAAACTGGAACGCGAGCGCAGAGCCGTGCGCCGCGCCACCTCCGAGGCCGCCGTCCGCCCGCACACCGAGCAGACCGACCCGTCGGTGCGGCTGCTCGTACAGTCGCTTCCCGAACGACTCCGGGTGCCGATCCTGCTGCACTACTACGCCGACATGCCGATCCGGGAGGTGTCCGCGCTGACCGGGCGCAAGGAAGGAACCGTCAAGGCCGATCTCCACGCGGCCCGAGAACTGCTCCGCGTCCACCTGAGGAGAAGCCTTGACCACACGCCTTGACGACGGCCCGGAGTTCGGCTCCGACGACCCTCTCGCGGTGATCCTGCGGCCGCCCGCCGAGCACCTCGGCCCGCCCCCCGGTCGGTACGAGGCGATCCGCCGCGCCGCGGGCCGCCGCAGGCTGCTGCGTGCCGCGGCGGGGATCGGCGCGTCCTGCGCGGTCGCCGTTCTTGTCGCGCTGCCCCTTCACCTGGCGAGCCCCGGTGCGCCCGCCTCCCCGGCGGTGCCGCTCGCGCCGCCGCCCGCGAGCGGGCACGCGGGGTCGCCCACCCCCTCGGTGGTGCCCACCCCGTCGGCGTCGCCCGTGCCGTCGGTGCCGCCCGAGCGTGTCGAACCCCGCCCGACGGCACGGTCCTCGGCCGTGGGAAGCGACGCGCCGGGCGGTCCGGTGTCGCCGACCCGGGAGCGACGGGTGGCGTCGAACGCGATGCGGGGCGAGCCGTCGCCCTCCGCCCGCTGACGCTCCCGACGGCGGGGGAGCCGGTGGGGCCGCGCCCGCCCTCCTCCCTGCTCTCGTGCCCGCCTTGCGGGGGCCGCCGCCGCGCAGCAGGCTGCTTCACGGGGGAGGCGAGGAAGGGAGCCCCGTGATGACCCAGCATCCGCCCACGGCGCCGCTCGACCGGCCGGTGGTCGGCTCGTATCCGACCTACGAGGGCGCACAGCGTGCGGTCGACTTCCTCTCCGACAGCAAGTTCCCGGTGGAGCGCACCGCGATCATCGGCTCGGACCTGCGGATGGTGGAGACGGTGCTCGGCCGGCTCACCCGCGGGCGGGCCGCCTTGGCCGGCGCGGGCTCGGGCGCCTGGTTCGGGCTGCTCATCGGCCTGCTGCTGTCACTGTTCGCCGCGGGCAACCATCACGTGCTGGTACTGATGATCAGCGGTCTGTTCTACGGCGCGATCTTCGGTGCGCTCTTCGGCTTCGCCGGCCACGCGTTCACCGGGGGCCGACGCGACTTCGCGTCCCGCAGCCAGATCGTCGCCGCCCGCTACGACGTGGTCGCCGAGGCCGAGGTCGCGGAGGAGGCGAAGAACATGCTCATCAAGCTCGGCTGGCGCGAGAGCTGAGCGGGTACGGGCGCCCGCCGCGACCGGACACGCCCGCGGCCGGTCCACCGGCCCGTGCACCGGACGGTGCGGGGTGCCGCGCGTCTTGGCGCCCCGGCGGGTCCGGGAAAGGGATGATTCCTAGCTGAATGTCCGGTGTGCCGACAACAGCAAAGGAGCGGAAGAACCATGTCCGTGATGCGAGTCGCCCAGGTGGCCGAGCCCCGGGGGAGTTTCGAGATCGTCGAACGGGAGCTGCCCGAGCCGGGGCCGGGACATGTACGGATCGCCGTGGAGGCGTCCGGTGTCTGCCACACCGACTCGGTCTTCGTGCAGACACCCTCCCCGGCCGTGCGGTTCCCTCTCGTGACCGGGCACGAGGTGGCCGGCCGGATCGACTCGGTGGGCGAGGGGGTCGTCGGCTGGGCGGTGGGCACCCGGGTCGAGGTGGGGTGGTTCGGGGGTCAGTGCGGTCACTGCCGCCGCTGCCGCCAGGGCGACTTCATCAGCTGCGAGAACCTCAAGGTGCCGGGGCTGGCGTACGACGGCGGATACGCCACCCACATGGTCGCGCCCGTCGAGGCCCTGGCCCAGATTCCGGAGGGTCTGTCCGCGGTCGACGCCGCACCGCTCGGATGCGCGGGTGTGACCTCCTTCATGGGGCTGCGCACAAGTGTGGCCCGCGCCGGTGACCTGGTCGCGGTCCTCGGCATCGGCGGCCTCGGGCACCTCGGCGTCCAGTACGCCGCCAGGATGGGTTTCGAGACCGTGGCGATCGCCCGCGGCCGGGACAAGGAGGCGCTGGCCAGACAACTGGGCGCGGACCACTACATCGACAGCTCGGCCTCGGACCCGGCCCGGATGCTCAAGGAACTGGGCGGGGCGAAGGTGGTCCTCGGCACGGCGGCGAGCGCGGACGCCATGTCGGCGACGATCGACGGACTCGCCCCGCGCGGTCAGCTGGTCACCATCGGGGTGACGGACCAGTCGCTCGAGGTGGCACCGGTGCAGCTGATCGGCACCAGCCGGGTGGTGAGCGGGCATCCGTCGGGCACGGCGCGGGAGGTCGAGGAGACCATGGCCTTCAGCGCCCGCAGCGGCGTCCGGCCCATGGTCGAGACGATGCCGCTGGAGGAGGTCAACGACGCCTACGCGCGCATGCTGTCCGGCGCGGCACGGTTCCGCATGGTGCTGACCATGGGTGGGTGACGGCGGGGCCCGGCCCGGGCCCGCAAGGGTCCCGGCCGGTCCGGCGTCCGGTACGGCCCGCATACGGACACCCTTCCTCCTCACGGAATGGGACGTCGGGCTTCGGGTGTTTGTGAGTGACAGCAGACCTCGTCAGGGCGGATTGCCCTGGTTGTTCCGGTCTGCCGGAACGGGAGGCGGCGGATGCGTTCGAACCACCTGGCGATCGCCGAGTGAGCGCCTGAGCATGTCCAGCGAAGCCGACGACTACACGGGGCAGACCGCCTGCGGCAAGAACTCTCACTCGCCGCTGCGCGACTTCCTGCAGACCGAGACCGGCAGCGCGGCCGTCCTGGTGGCGGCGGCCGTCCTTGCGCTCGTGTGGGCCAACTCCGCGCCGTCGGGCTACGAGGCGTTCTGGCACACCCACCTGTCCGTACGGATCGGTCCGTACGGTGTGTCGCTCGCGCTGCGCGAGTGGGTGAACAGCGGACTGATGGCGCTGTTCTTCTTCGTCGTCGGTCTGGAGGCGCGCCGCGAGTTCGACATGGGCGAACTGCGCGACCGCTCACGTCTGGCCCTGTCGCTCGCTGCGGGCGTCGGCGGCATGCTCGTGCCGATCGGCATCTATCTGGCGATCAACGCGGGCCATGGGACGACGCAGGGCTGGGGCGCGGCGATGTCCACCGACACCGCCTTCGTACTGGGTGTGCTGGCCGTCGTCGGACGCCGAATGCCACCGGGACTGCGGGTCTTCGTTCTCACGATCACCGTGGTCGACGACCTGCTGGCCCTCGTCGTCATCGCCGTCGCCTACAGCGACCGCATCAACGTGCCGGCGCTGTTCGTGGCCGTCGGCGTCTTCGCCGTCGTCCTGCTGGTGCGATGGCTCGGGGTCCGCCGCGGAGTCGTGTACGCGCTGCTCGCGCTGGTGGCATGGGTCGCCCTGCTCGAATCGGGGGTGGACCCGGTTGTCATCGGGCTCGCCATGGGTCTGATCACCTACGCCTATCCGGCGGCGCGCGCCGATCTGGAGCGCGTCAGCGACCTGTTCCGGTTGTTCCGCGAGCAGCCGACGCCCGAACTCGAGCGCACCGTACGTGTCGGCATCGCCACGGCCCTCTCGCCGAACGAGCGCCTGCAGCGCATGTACCACCCCTGGGCCGGCTATGTGATCGTTCCCCTCTTCGCGCTGGCCAACGTCGGCATCCCGATCGGCGGCGAGCAGTTGGGACGGGCGTTCACCTCGCCGGTGACCCTGGGCATCCTGCTGGCGTACGTCCTCGGCAAACCGATCGGCATCGTCGGGGCGTCGGCCCTGGCCCAGGCGCTCAGCCGCGGACGGCTCCGGGTCCCGGTCGGCTGGGGGACCGTCGCCGCGGGCGGGACCATGGCCGGAGTCGGTTTCACGGTCTCCCTGCTCATCGCCACGCTCGCCTTCAGCGGCGCCCGGCTGGAGGAGGCCAAGATCGGCATCCTGGCGGCCGTGGTCGGCTCCTTCGTGACCGGCCGGCTCGCCACCGGCGTGATCGGGATGCTGTCGCGTCCCCGGCAGTTGCGTGCACTGTTCGGAAAGGCCGAGACGATCGTCGATCTGGGGGTGCCCGTCGGCCCCGGCCGCGACCATGTGCGCGGACCGCACGAGGCACCCGTGACGGTCGTGGAGTACGGCGACTACGAGTGCCCCTTCTGCGGTCAGGCGGAGCCGGTCGTGCGGGAACTCCTCGCGGACTTCGGGGACGTGCGGTACGTATGGCGGCATCTGCCGCTGACCGATGTCCATCCGCACGCCCAACTCGCCGCAGAGGCCGCGGAGGTGGCCGCGCTGCAGGGTCGCTTCTGGGACATGCACGATCTGCTGATCAGCCACCAGGGCGCCCTGACGCTCGACGACCTGCTGGGCCATGCCGCGGACCTGGGACTCGATCTGCGGCGCTTCGAGCGGGACATGCGCGCCCACGCGGGCGCCGCGCGCGTGGCCGAGGACGTCGATTCGGCGGATCTCGGCGGCGTCGCCGGAACGCCCACGTTCTTCGTCAACGGGCGTAGGCACTACGGCGCGTACGACATCACCGGACTGTCCGAGGCCGTGCGTGCCGCGCGTGAACGAGCCGCCGTGGCCGCTTAGCGCGTTCTCGTGTCCCACCCCCCGTACGCGGGCGGCGGGGTCCCCGTCCAGCCACTTTTGAACATGTTCAATTCGAGGGGTACGCTCATGCCATGAGCGACAGAGCGGCCCTGTCGAGGGGCATCCGCGCGTGGCTGGTCTTCTTCGTCGTCTGCCTGGTACTCAGCGGTGCCACGGCCTTTCCCCTGGTCCACGAACTGCGCTGGACCGAGGATCTGCTGAGGTCCCTGTCCGTGCCGGAGCACCTGCCCGCCCTTATGGACTGGATCGAGCGGGTGCGCCGCGGACTCGACGCCACCGATGCCGAACAGCCCTTCGTCCTTTACGGCACGGACTGGCTGGCGTTCGCACACCTGGTGATCGCGGTGGCCTTCTACGGGCCCTTCCGCGACCCCGTCCGCAACATCTGGGTCGTCGAGTTCGGGATGATCGCCTGCGCGGGCATCATCCCGCTCGCCCTGATCTGCGGTCCGATCCGCGGGATCCCGTTCTGGTGGACGGTGATCGACATGTCGTTCGGGGTGTTCGGGATCGTCCCGCTGTATGTCGTCCGGAAGAAGATCAAGCGGCTGGAGGAGCTGACGGCCGCGGTCACCCGGCCGGCCCCCGCGGCAGCGTGAGCCCGGCCACCGAACGGCCCCGGGACCGCCGCCCGCCTCAGCGCCCGCGCAGCGCGTGCAGCGCGTCGAGGCGGTTGGTGGTGATCGAGTCCACGCCCAGGTCGAGCAGGCGCCGCATGGAGCGGCGCGTGTCCGGGGTCCACACCGACAGCAGATGGCCGCCCCGGCGCACACGCGCCGCGAGGTCCCGGTCGACCAGGCTGAACCGGTAGTTGAGCCAGCGCGGGCGCACCGCATCGAGCAGCGCGGGCCGGGGCGGGGCGAGGCTCGTCCAGGTCAGGGCGATCTCCGCCGAGGGGTCGGCGGCCCGGACGGCCAGCATGGCCTGCGCCCCGGCGCAGTAGTAGACGCGCTCCGACGCGCCGCACTGCCGCACGACGTCCACCACCCGGCGCACGGCGCGGACCGAGGGCTCGCCCGGCAGGTCGATCATGACCCGGCCGCCGTCGGACGCCATCAGCGCGTCGGCCAGCGTCGGCACCCCGCCGGCGGTCAGCCCCTGCACCTCGTCGGACGAGAGCGAGGCGAGCGGCCGGTCCTGCTCCCACAGCCGCTTCAGTGTCCCGTCGTGCAGGAGCACGGGGACACCGTCCCGGGTGAGCCGAACATCGACCTCGACGGCGTCCGCGCCCCGGCGGAGCGCGGAACGCAGCGAGGCGAGCGTGTTCTCACGGTGGCGGTAGGGGTCGCCGCGATGGGCGACGGCAGTCACGGTGCGCATGGGCCCATTGTGCTGGTCAGGGAGCGAGCCACGCCGCAGTGTAGGCGTCGATCTCGGCGACCAGTTTCGCCTTGCCCGCGTCGTCGAGGAAGGACGCCTCGACCCCGTTCCTGGCGAGCGAGGCCAGACCCCGTTCGTCGAGGTCCAGCAGTCGTGCGGCGACCGCGTACTCGTTGTTGAGATCGGTGCCGAACATCGGCGGGTCGTCCGAGTTGACGGTGACGATCACGCCGGCGCGCATGAACTCCTTGATGGGGTGCTCCTCGAGCGTGCGGACGGCGCGCGTCGCGATGTTGGAGGTCGGGCAGACCTCCAGCGGGATGCGGTGCTCGGCGAGGTGCGCCAGCAGCTTCGGGTCCCGGGCGGAACTCGTGCCGTGGCCGATGCGCTCGGCGCGCAGTTCGTTCAGGGCGTCCCAGACCGTCTCGGGACCGGTCGTCTCTCCCGCGTGCGGCACGGAACGCAGGCCCGCCGCTATCGCCCGGTCGAAGTACGGCTTGAACTGCGGCCGGGGCACACCGATTTCGGGGCCGCCGAGCCCGAAGGAGACGAGCCCCTCTGGGCGCAGCCGGTCGTCGGTGGCGAGCCGGGCGGTCTCCTCGGCGGATTCGAGGCCGGCCTCGCCGGGGATGTCGAAGCACCAGCGCAGTACGGTCCCGAACTCGGCCTCCGCGGCCTTGCGGGCGTCCTCGATCGCGTCCATGAACGCCCGCTCGTCGATGCCGCGGCGGGTGGACGAGAAGGGGGTGATCGTCAGCTCGGCGTAGCGCACCTGCTGCCGGGCCATGTCGCGCGCGACCTCGTAGGTCAGCAGGCGTACGTCCTCGGGGGTCCGGATGAGGTCGACCACGGACAGATAGACCTCGATGAAGTGGGCGAAGTCCGTGAACGTGAAGTAGTCGACCAGGGCCTCGGGGTCGGTGGGCACCTTGGAGTCGGGGTGACGTGCGGCCAGTTCCGAGACGATGCGCGGGGAGGCAGAGCCCACGTGGTGCACGTGCAGTTCGGCCTTGGGCAGTCCGGCGATGAAGGCATGCAGATCGCGCACGGCGGGGGCGTCACGGTGGTCGGTCAAGGGGTCCTCCCCGGGAGCGGCGCCCCGGCACCCTGTTCGGGCGGGACGCGGGTGATCGGCTGATCGGTGGTTCAGGGATCATCGTAGGACGAGGGTCATGTGTGTCCGGCCCGGGCCGTAGCATGACGGCAGGTACGACGGAGGGGGGACTCACGCATGTCCGAGGACGCGCAGGCGCCGGGAACGCCTCAGCACGGCGCCATGGGGCCGGGGGCCACGCCGGGCGACGGTACGGAACGGGCGCCGGGTGCGCCCGGGGCCGAGGGCCCCGGGATACCGGGCACCCCCGCGGGCCGGGTGCCCGGGGTCGCGCTCGACAAGCCGGCCGCAGATCCGCTCCCCGCGTTCGATCCGTGGGCGCCGCCCGCCGACGACGCGCCCCGCACGGGTCTCGGCTCGCCGGTCCCGGGAGCTCCCGCCGGCCCGCAGGACCGGGTCCCCGGCGGCGCTCCGTTCCCGCACGACCAGCCCACGGTCGCCGCCCTGCCCGGCCCCGGGATGCCCGGCGCTCCGGCCCAGGGGCCCTGGGGCCATCCCTTCGCCCCGCCGGGCCCCACCGCCGCGGCCCCGGTCGGCAACCCGTTCGCGCCGCCCTCCCCGGCCCCGGTCGGCAACCCGTTCGCGCCGCCCTCCCCGGCCCCGGTCGGCAACCCGTTCGCCCCGCCCTCCCCGGCCGCCGCCGGCAACCCGTACGCGCCGCCCGTACCCGGTCAGCCCGTGCCGCCACCGCCCATCGGACCCGAAGGGCCCGGGCAGCCGACGGCCTACGCCTATCCGCAGTACCCCGCATACCCCGGCTACGGCGCACCGTACGGCCCCCAGGGCCATGTCCCCGGCTACGGCTGGCCCGGGATGCCGCTCGCGCCGAGCAATGGAATGGGCACCGCCTCGCTCGTGCTCGGGATCATCTCAGCCGTCGGGTTCTGTCTCGGTCCTGTGGCCATGTTCGTGGGCGCGCTGGCCGTGATCTTCGGAATCGTCGGCCGCCGCAAGTCGAACCGAGGTGAGGCCACGAACGGGGGCATGGCCCTGGCTGGCATCATCTGCGGAGCGGTCGGTCTTGCCATCGGTCTCGTCGTGACCGTCGCCATCTTCTTGGCCCCGGGCAGCGACGACGACCCGTGGACGAGTACGGAGGACGGCTACTCGACGTCGCTCGTGGTGCCTCGGCTGCCCTAGCGCGTCGAGCGCGTGCCGGTGTGTGACACGGCGGCACCTCATATCCCTGTGCTTGTCCGCAGCGGCAGGGCACGGAAGTGCCGCCGGCGGGGAGGGGGTGGCGGGGTGCCGTCGGGAACGCTAGGAGGCGGCCAGCCGCTCCCGCGCCGCCATCAGTGCGAACCCCAGCAGATTCGGTCCCCGCCAGCGCTCCGGGTCGGCCGCCCGCTCGTCGTCCGCCGCGATCCCTATGCCCCAGACCCGGTCCACCGGGCTCGCCTCGACCAGTACCCGGTCACCGGTGGCCAGCAGGAACGCCCGCAGTTCCTCGTGCGCGGAGAACTTGTGGACGCTGCCCTCGACCACGATCCCGAACCGCTCGCGCGCCCATATGACGTCGTCGAAGCCGCGTACCAGCCGCCCCACCTTCTTGGCCAGCGCGGGGCTCGACGCCTGAAGCACCTCGCGCTCGGCCCCCGCGTCGCCGAACAGCCGCGCCTTCGACGCCATCATCCAGTGCTCCGCCGTCGCGTACGCGACGCCGTCCACGGTGAACGGAGACGGCCACCACTGGCTGAGACAGCTCGCTCCCATCTGTCCGTCCCGGCGCGGCCGATGCCCCCAGAAGTGCAGATACTTCACCCTCGCCCCGGCCCGGACCGCCCCGACCAGGGATTCCCGGGAATCGATGCTCCCCATGCACGGGAGTGTGGCACGCACCACTGACAATCCGTCCTTCCTTTTCCAGGAGGAGTAGACAGCTGGTCGACAGATTCCGTCGCGTAACCAAAAGGCAACAACGGAATCACTTGTTGGAGTCCACTCCCTCTGTCAGGATCGGCACTCAAATCGAGCCGGAGCTACGCCGGTCCCCGCGGTGGACGCCGGCGGGGGCGAAGGAGAGCGACATGCACAACGTGGGCAACGCCGGCCACACCGACACCCCCTCCGGGGACGAGGTGGGGAAACGGTTCTCGAACGGTGCGCAGTACATCGCGGGCAGGCCGGCCAAGGGCACCTCGGGACGCAGCCACGCGATCGTCGACCCGTCGACGGGCGCCGAGGTCCACCCGTACGAACTGGCCGGCGCCGAGGACGTAGACCGCGCGGTGGCCGCCGCCCGCGCGGCCTTTCCCGGCTGGTCCACGGCCACCCCCGGTGATCGTTCCGACGCGCTGCACCGCTTCGCCGCCGTACTCGCCGAACGCGCCGAGGAGTTCGCCCGCTACGAGTCCCTCCAGTGCGGCAAACCCCTGAAGCTGACGCGGGAGTTCGACGTGCCGGGCACGATCGACAATGCCTCCTTCTTCGCGGGTGCCGCCCGGCATCTCCAGGGGCAGTCCGCGGGCGAGTACTCCGGCGACCACACCTCTTATGTGCGCCGCGAGCCCATCGGCGTCGTCGGTTCCATCGCCCCCTGGAACTACCCCCTCCAGATGGCCGCCTGGAAGATCCTCCCGGCGATCGCCGCGGGCAACACCATCGTGCTGAAGCCCGCCGAGCTCACCCCGCTCACCTCGCTGCTCTTCGCCGAGGCCGCCACCGACGCGGGGATCCCGGACGGTGTCGTCAACATCGTGACGGGGACCGGCAAGGAGGCGGGCGAGCACCTCGTCGGCCACCCCGACGTGGCGATGACCTCCTTCACCGGTTCCACGGCCGTCGGCAGGCGTGTCGCCGAGATCGCCACCTCCACGGTCAAACGCCTCCACCTGGAACTCGGCGGCAAGGCGCCGTTCGTGGTCTTCGACGACGCCGACCTGGAGGCAGCGGTCCACGGCGCGGTCGCGGGCGCGCTCATCAACACCGGCCAGGACTGCACGGCCGCCACGCGCGCGTATGTGCAGCGTCCTCTCTACGAGGAGTTCGTCCGGGGGGCCGCCGCCCTCATGGAGACCGTCAGGCTCGGCGACCCCTTCGCCCCCGGCACCGACCTCGGCCCCCTGATCTCGCACGCGCAGCGGGACCGTGTCGCAGGCTTCGTCGACCGGGCACGTGCGTACGCGCGCGTGGTGACCGGCGGTGCGGCCCCCGGCGGGGAGCTCGGGGGCGGTGCCTACTACCGGCCCACCCTCATCGCCGACGCGCGGCAGGACAGCGAGATCGTCCAGTGCGAGATCTTCGGACCCGTGCTCGTCGTCCTGCCCTTCGACGGTGACGACGAGGGGATCCGGCTCGCCAACGACACTCCGTACGGCCTGGCCGCCTCCGCCTGGAGCCGTGACGTCTACCGGGCGAACCGGGCGACCCGCGAGATCAAGGCGGGCTGTGTGTGGGTCAACGACCACATCCCGATCATCAGCGAGATGCCGCACGGCGGCTACAAGGCCTCCGGGTTCGGCAAAGACATGTCCTCGTACTCGTTCGAGGAGTACACCCAGATCAAGCATGTCATGTTCGACAACACCGCGGTCGCCAGGAAGGACTGGCACCGCACGATCTTCGGGGACCGATAGCAGAAACGGCCGCCCGACCCCCCGGCCGTACACCTCCCGAAAGGGCACCACGCGCATGGAGCAGAACGAGCCCGACCGCCTGACCCCGGCCCAAGTGGCCGCCATGCGGCGCAGCTTCCGCAACGGCAGGGCCTCCCTCACCCGTCGTTCGCTGCTGCGCGCCTCCGCGGGCGGCGCGCTCGCGGTGGGCGGCCTCGGGGCGCTGAGCGCCTGCGGGATTCCCGCGGCCGGCAAGACACAGGGCGGCACCTCCGCCGAGGACCACTCCTCCAAGGAGAAGGTGGTCAACTTCTCCAACTGGCCCGAGTACATCGATGTCGACGACAGCGGGAAGCACCACCCGACGCTCGAGGCGTTCGGCAGGAGGACCGGCATCACGGTCAAGTACACCGAGGACATCAACGACAACAACGAGTTCTTCGGCAAGATCAAGCCGCAGCTCGCCGCCGGCCAGGACACCGGCCGGGATCTGATCGTCCTCACCGACTGGCTGGCCGCCCGGGTGATCCGGCTGGGCTGGGTGCAGAAGCTGGACCCGGCGAACCTCCCGCACGCCTTCGCCAACCTGTCGGGCCAGTTCCGCAGCCCCGACTGGGACCCCGGACGCGCCTACTCCTACCCCTGGCAGGGCATATCGACCGTCATCGCATACAACAAGAAGGCGCTCGACGGCGTCGAGGTGAAGTCGGTCTCCGACCTTCTCGACAACCCCAAGCTCAAGGGCCGCGTGGGTTTTCTGTCGGAGATGCGCGACAGCATCGGCATGACCCTGCTCGACATGGGCAAGGACCCGGCGAAGTTCACCGACGACGACTTCGACGCGGTGATCGCCCGTCTGCAGAAGGCCGTCGACAAGGGGCAGATCCGCCGCTTCACCGGCAACGACTACACGTCCGACCTCACCAAGGGCGACCTGGCCGCCTGTGTGGCCTGGGGCGGTGACATCGTCCAGCTCCAGGCGGACAGCCCGGACGTCGCCTACATCATCCCGGACAGCGGCTACATGACCTCGACGGACAACATGCTGGTCCCGAACAAGGCCCGTCACAAAGCGAACGCGGAACGGCTCATCGACTTCTACTACGAGCCCGACCAGGCCGCCGCGCTCGCCGGCTACGTCAACTACGTCAGCCCCGTCGACGGTGTGAAGCCCTACCTCGAGAAGATCGACAAGGACGCGGCGAACAATCCGCTGATCCTTCCCGACAAGGCCATGGCCGCGAAGTCCCACGCCTTCCGCTCGCTGACGCAGAAGGAAGAGACGGCCTACGAAGAGAAGTTCGCGAAGCTGACAGGGGCGTGACGAAGATGACGACGGACAACAGCGGCGATGTCCGCCTCTCCGGCATCGGCAAGACCTACGGCTCCTTCACCGCCGTGCACCCGCTCGACCTGACCGTGCCGCAGGGCTCCTTCTTCGCCCTGCTCGGCGCGTCCGGCTGCGGCAAGACCACCACCCTGCGCATGATCGCCGGTCTGGAGGAGCCTTCCTCCGGGACGGTCCACCTCGGCGACCAGGACGTCACCCGTCTGCCCCCGTACAAGCGGCCGGTGAACACCGTCTTCCAGTCCTACGCCCTCTTCCCGCACCTCGACATCTTCGAGAACGTCGCCTTCGGTCTGCGCCGTCGCGGCATCAAGTCGGTGAAGAAGCAGGTCGAGGACATGCTGGACCTGGTGCAGCTGGGCGAGCAGGCGCGCAAGAAGCCGCACCAGCTCTCCGGTGGCCAGCAGCAGCGCGTCGCGGTGGCCCGCGCACTGATCAACCACCCGAAGGTGCTGCTCCTCGACGAGCCGCTCGGTGCCCTCGACCTCAAGCTGAGGCGCCAGATGCAGCTGGAGCTCAAGCGCATCCAGACCGAGGTGGGCATCACCTTCATCCATGTCACGCACGACCAGGAGGAGGCCATGACGATGGCCGACACCGTCGCCGTGATGAACGCGGGCCGCGTCGAACAGCTCGGCTCGCCCACCGATCTGTACGAGAACCCGCAGACCACCTTCGTCGCCAACTTCCTCGGCACCTCCAACCTGATCGAGGCCGAGGTGGACTCCAGGAGCGGCGACCGGATCAGCCTGAAGGCGGGCGGAGGCAAGCTCACCCTGCCCGAGGCACGATGTTCCGCGTCGGCGACGGCGGGCGGAAAGATACTGGTCGGCGTACGGCCGGAGAAGATATCCCTCACCCATGCCGACGACGCGGGCGACATCCCCGAGGGCCGCAACCGCATCTCGGGACGCATCGCCGACTCCAGCTTCATCGGGGTGTCCACCCAGTACGTCGTCGACAGCCCGGTCTGCCCGGAGTTCGAGGTCTACGCCCAGAACATCGACCGCGACCCGCGGCTGGTGCCCGGCGCCGAGGTCGTCCTGCACTGGAATCCCGCGCACACCTTCGGACTGGACGCCGCCCAGGACATCGACGCGGGTGTGGAGACGGTACAGCCCGAGGAAGGGGTGGCCGCCTGATGGCCGCCGTCACCGAGGCGCCCGCGCCACCGGCGCCCACCACGCCCGCGACGAAGCCCCCGCGCAGGCGGGGCCGCTTCACGCCGTACTGGCTGCTGCTGCCCGGCATCCTGTGGCTGCTGGTCTTCTTCGCGCTGCCGATGATCTATCAGGGCTCCACGTCCGTGCAGACCGGTTCCCTGGAGCAGGGCTACAAGGTCACCTGGCACTTCGCGACCTACTGGGACGCGCTGTCGACGTACTGGCCGCAGTTCCTGCGCTCGGTCCTGTACGCGGCCGCAGCGACGCTGCTGTGCCTGGTCCTCGGCTACCCGCTCGCGTACCTCATCGCGTTCCGTGCCGGCCGCTGGCGGAACCTGGTGATGATCCTGGTCATCGCGCCGTTCTTCACGAGCTTCCTGATCCGTACGCTCGCCTGGAAGACGATCCTCGCGGACAACGGTCCGGTCGTCGGCGCCCTCAACACGCTGCACGTGCTGGACGTCAC
The DNA here is from genome assembly GCF_001507435.1 of Streptomyces sp. NRRL F-5122. Taxonomy (GTDB): domain Bacteria; phylum Actinomycetota; class Actinomycetes; order Streptomycetales; family Streptomycetaceae; genus Streptomyces; species Streptomyces lannensis. The sequence continues at coordinate 32,268 of NZ_LMWH01000194.1, read as the reverse complement.
CAACTGGCTCGGCTGGACCGCGGGGGACCGGGTGCTCGCCACCCCGCTTGCGGTGGTCTGCGGTCTGACGTACAACTTCCTGCCGTTCATGATCCTGCCGCTGTACACCTCGCTCGAGCGCATCGACGGCCGCCTCCACGAGGCGGCCGGGGACCTGTACGCCACCCCGTTCACGACCTTCCGGAAGGTCACCTTCCCGCTGTCGATGCCGGGCGTGGTCTCCGGTACGCTGCTGACCTTCATCCCGGCCGCGGGCGACTACGTCAACGCCGACCTGCTGGGCTCCACCGACACCCGGATGGTCGGCAACGTCATACAGACACAGTTCCTGCGGATCCTCGACTATCCGACGGCGGCGGCTCTCTCGTTCATCCTCATGGCCGCGATCCTCGCCATGGTCACGTTCTACATCCGCAGGTCCGGCACGGAGGATCTGGTCTAAATGGGATTCGTCAACTGGTTCAAGCGCCATCTCGTCGTCCTCGCCGGACTGGTGACCCTCGGATATCTTCTGCTGCCGAACATCGTCGTGACGGTGTTCTCCTTCAACAAACCGAAGGGGCGCTTCAATTACGAATGGCAGCAGTTCTCGCTGGACGCGTGGAAGGACCCGTGCGGTGTCGCCGACATGTGCGGCTCGCTGTCGGTCAGCCTTCAGATCGCCGTCTGGGCCACGATCGGGGCCACGGTCCTCGGCACGATGATCGCCTTCGCGCTGGTCCGCTACCGCTTCCGGGCGCGCGGCGCGGTGAACTCGCTGATCTTCCTGCCGATGGCGATGCCCGAGGTGGTCATGGCCGCCTCGCTGCTGACCCTGTTCCTCAACATGGGCGCCCAGCTGGGTTTCTGGACGATCCTCATCGCCCACATCATGTTCTGCCTCAGCTTTGTCGTGACCGCGGTCAAGGCACGTGTCATGTCGATGGACCCTAGGCTGGAACAGGCCGCGCAGGACCTGTACGCGGGCCCGCTGCAGACCTTCCTTCGGGTCACCCTGCCGATCGCGGCACCCGGAATCGCCGCGGGCGCGCTGCTCGCCTTCGCGCTCTCCTTCGACGATTTCATCATCACGAACTTCAACGCGGGCTCGACCGTCACCTTCCCCATGTTCGTCTGGGGCTCGGCGCAGCGCGGTACGCCCGTCCAGATCAATGTCATCGGCACGACCATGTTCGTCCTCGCCGTTCTGTTCGTCCTTCTCTCCATGGCCGTGGGCAACCGCCGGAACCGCCGGAAGGCGTAGTGCATCTGTAGGGAGTTGACATCATGGCCCCGAGCGCCATGACCCGTTGGACCACATCTCTTTCCGAAGCCCAGCCGGTCCCGTACTGGCTGGACGACCCGGGCAGGCCCCACCCCGAACCCGCTCTCACCGGCGCCGAGACCTGCGATCTGCTGGTCGTCGGCGGCGGCTACAGCGGACTGTGGACCGCGCTCATCGCCAAGGAGCGCGATCCGCTGCGGGACGTCGTACTGCTCGAGGGCCGCGAGGCGGGCTGGGCCGCCTCGGGCCGCAACGGCGGGTTCTGCGCCGCCTCCCTCACACACGGCCTGGCCAACGGGGTCGCCCGCTGGCCGGACGAGATCCACAAGTTGCAGGAGCTGGGCGCCCGCAATCTCGACGAGATCGAGAAGGCGGTCGCCCGCCACTCGCTGGACTGCGACTTCGAGCGCACCGGCGAGATCGACGTGGCGACCGAGACGTACCAGGCCTTCGAACTCCGTGACTGGTACGAGGAGACGGTGCGCCGGGGGCTTGCCGAGGACACCGAGTTCCTGGACGCGGAGGCGGTGCGGGAGCAGGTCGACTCGCCGACCTTCGTCGCCGGTCTGTACGACCGCCGGGGCGTCGCCTTGGTCCACCCGGCCAAGCTGGCCTGGGGGCTCAAACGAGCCTGCCTCCGGCTGGGCGTCAGGATCTACGAGCACACACCCGCGCTCACACTGAAGCCGTACGGGGCCGGCATGGCCGTGCGCACCCCCTACGGCCGGGTGCGCGCCCGCCGCGTCGCACTCGGCACCAACATCTTCCCGAACCTGGTCAAGCGGGTCCGCTCCTATACGGTGCCGGTCTACGACTACGCGCTGATGACCGAGCCGCTGAGCCCCGACCGGTTGGCGTCCATCGGCTGGAGCAGGCGCCAGGGCCTCGGGGACTCGGCCAATCAGTTCCACTACTTCCGGCTCTCCGCCGACAACCGCATCCTGTGGGGCGGCTACGACGCGATCTACTCGTACGGCGGCCGGGTGCGAGCGGAGTACGACGACCGCCCGGAGACGTACGCGAAGCTCGCCGAGCACTTCTTCGGCTGCTTCCCGCAGTTGGAGAGAGTCCGCTTCACGCACGCGTGGGGCGGCGCGATCGACACCTGCTCGCGCTTCTCGGCGTTCTTCGGGACGGCGTACCGGGAGAGGGTGGCGTACGCGGCCGGCTACACGGGCCTCGGTGTCGGGGCCACCCGCTTCGGCGCCGAGGTGATGCTCGATCTGCTGGCGGGGGAGCGCACGGAGCGGACCGAGCTGGAGATGGTCCGCAAGAAGCCCCTGCCGTTCCCGCCGGAGCCCTTCGCCTGGACGGGCATCGCACTGACCAAGTGGTCCCTGGCCCGTGCCGACGCGCACGGCGGCCGGCGCAACCTCTGGCTGAAGACGATGGACCGGCTGGGTCTGGGCTTCGACAGCTGACCAGGACCGCGGCCGGGGACCCGCCGGAGCTCACGGCGGGTCCCCGGCCGCGTCCGCCACCGGCGGAGGTCTTGACAACCGGATTGGTCTGGACCAAGTTGGGCGCGCTCCACCCTCCAATTCCCCCATGCCCGGAGGCACTTGTGGATCGCACCAGACCCTTCGTCCGGCGACGGCTGCTGGCCGTGTGCACGGCAACGGCCCTGGCCCTGCCCGGCCTGGCCGCGCTCGCTCCGGCCGCCCGCGCGGCCGACGTGGACCTCGCGCGCAACGGCGGTTTCGAGTCCGGCCTCGACGGCTGGAGCTGCACCGCCGGCGCCATCGTCGGTTCCCCGGTGCACAGCGGAACCTCGGCACTGCAGGCGACCCCGGCCGGCAGCGACAACGCCCAGTGCAGCCAGACGGTGACGGTACAGCCGAACGCGCAGTACACACTCGGCGGTCAGGTCCGCGGCAGCTACGTGTACCTGGGCGCGAGCGGCACCGGCACCACCGACGTGTCCACTTGGACCCAGTCGGCGACCGACTGGCAGCAGCTCACGACGACCTTCCGCACCGGCCCCTCGACCACCAAGGTCACGATCTACACGCACGGCTGGTACGGCACGGGCGCCTACTACGCCGACGACATCTCGCTGGTCGGACCGGGCGCGGTCGCCGGCCAGCCGCCCGCCGCGCCGTCCGGACTGAGGACCGGCGCCGTCACCTCCTCCAGCGTCGCCCTGTCCTGGTCGGCGGTCACGGGCGCCACGAGCTATGCCGTCTACCGGGACGGCGCGAGGGTCCAGACGGTCGCCGGCACATCGGCCACCGTGACCGGCCTGGCGTCCGCCACGGCGTACGGCTTCCAGGTGGCGGCCGTCAACGACGCGGGGGAGTCCGCGAAATCGGCGACGGTGACCGCGACGACCGCCGCGGGATCGGGGGGCTCCGTCGGCCTCCCGGCACACGCCCTGGTCGGCTACCTCCACGCGAGCTTCGCCAACGGCTCCGGGTACACGCGTCTTGCGGACGTCCCCGACAGCTGGGACGTCATCGACCTCGCCTTCGGTGAACCCACCTCCGTCACCTCGGGCGACATCCGGTTCACCCGGTGCCCGGTCACCGAGTGCGCCGGCGTGGAGAGCGACGCCGAGTTCAAGGCGGCCGTCAAGGCCAAGCAGGCGGCCGGCAAGAAGGTGCTGATATCGATCGGCGGCCAGAACGGCCAGGTGCAGCTGACGACCACGGCGGCCCGGGACGCCTTCGTCTCCTCGGTCTCGAAGATCATCGACACCTACGGCCTCGACGGCCTGGACATCGACTTCGAGGGCCACTCGCTGTCCCTGAACGCGAACGACACGGATTTCAGGAACCCGACGACCCCGGTGATCGTCAACCTGATCTCGGCCCTGAAGACCCTGAAGGCCAGATACGGCTCCGGGTTCGTGCTGACGATGGCCCCGGAGACGTTCTTCGTGCAGATGGGCTACCAGTACTACGGCACGGGCAAGTGGGGCGGTCAGGATCCCCGGTGCGGGGCGTATCTCCCGGTGATCCACGCCCTGCGCGACGATCTCACGCTGCTCCACGTCCAGGACTACAACTCCGGCCCGATCATGGGCCTCGACAACCAGTACCACTCCATGGGCGGGGCGGACTTCCACATCGCGATGACGGACATGCTCCTCACCGGCTTCCCGGTGGCGGGTGACGCGAACAACGTCTTCCCGCCGCTGCGGCCCGACCAGGTGGCGATAGGCATGCCGGCGTCGACCAACGCGGGCAACGGCTACGTGGCCCCGTCGGAGGTCACGAAGACCCTCGACTGCCTGACCAGAAAGGCGAACTGCGGTTCGTACACCACCCACGGAACCTGGCCCGGCCTGCGCGGCCTGATGACGTGGTCGATCAACTGGGACCGGTTCGGGAGCTGGGAGTTCCAGCGGACGTTCGACGGCTACTTCGGCTGAGGCAGAGCCACAGCGAGTACAGCAGCATCGCGCACAGGCACCAACTGCCCAGCACGTCCAGGGGCCAGTGGTAACCGCTGCGGACCAGCCCGAAGGCGACGCCCGCGTTCAGGGTGAGCCAGACGGCGAGGAGCTGGAGGCGGGCCTGGGGCGTGTGCAGCCAGGGCGACAGGACCAGGGCCGCCGCGCCGTAGGCGATCATCGCGGTGGCCGTGTGCCCCGAAGGGTAGAAGCCCGTGACCGGGCCCATGAGCGGTGGGCCCGGCCGGGCGAACAGCGTCTTCAAGGCGAGGATCAGCACGGGATAGGCAGCCGTCAGCCCGGCCGCGGCGGCGGGCGGCAGCCACCACCGCTGCGCACCGGCGTCCCGGCCCCGCTGGGCGACCCAGGTCAGCACGATGACCAGCAGCGGAACGGCGATGGTGGCACTGCCCAGGTCGGCGAGGAGTTCCGAGATCCGGCTCGGACGGACCAGGGCCCTGCCCAGCCGTTCGTCCACCCGCACCAGCGGCCCGCGGACGGCGACCTGCCAGGAGAGCAGGAGGAAGAGGGGTCCCAGCAGGCCCAGAACGCGAGCAGGCCGCCCCGGGAGCGGTGGCATTCCACCGTGCACCGCAGGCGGGTCCTCCAGCTCTGGCTCCGGGATGCGCGACACGCTGTACAGCTTCGCAGGCAGTGCGGCCGGCAGTACCCGCGGGTGCCCGCGCGTGGCGAACGCGGCATCCCTGAGCGGTACGTCGACACCCGCCGCGCGGCCCAACGCGGGGCGTCCTGCCGGGCCGGCGGCAGGAGAGCGGAACCGGCCGGATTCGAACCGGCGTCCTCGCGATCTTGGATACCGCGCGCGACGACCTCTGCACTATGGCTCCGCCCGGCCGACAGGGTGGCCGTGGGCCTGACGGCACGGCGTCCGATTCATGCCGGGGCGGTGCGTGCGGGCCGTCACCCCGGCGCGGACCCGGTCCTCACGTCGACGGCACGGCAGTGGGGGCACACGAGTCGAGCGTTGCGGCCGTATCGGCAGGTCAGTCCCTGGCAGCGGGTGCACGGGCCGATCTGTTCCGGGGAGCAGCCCAGCACGAGCGCGGCGGACACCCGGTCCGTCGTGGGGTCGATGCGTCTGGGCGCCTCGTCCATATGTCCGAATATAGCGAGTATGCCGGCTTCGGTGGATCCGACCCGCCGTGCACCGAACGTCGTACGGCACCCGGCCTGTCGGACGGCCGGGTGGAGTGAGGTCCCCGGCGTGCGATCCGTGCGAGGAGGTGCGCCGGGCGCCGGCATGCCCCCGTGGGCCCGGCCCGAGCCGCGAGCGGGTCCGGACGCGCTGAAGGGCCGGCACAAGGGGGGGTGTGTGCCGGCCCTTCAGGTGGACAGCTCTCCCGTCCACGTCCCCTGACCTGCTTGCGCGGGTGCGACGGGGGTGGTTCCGAGGCGGCCGTCCGGATCGGGGTGCCGCCCGCCCCGGGGGGTTTGGGGCGTGCGGCCGTCCGATCGGTGAGGAGATCCAGAGCCGAAAGCTCCGGGTTTGTGCGCGAGGGCACGACCAGGTCGAAGCTGGGGAGGCCTCGGCCCGATGTCACCCACAGTCCCCTGTGGGTGGGGTGTTTCTCTCATCTGGGTAGAACCTACGGCAGGGAAAACGGCTCCGACAGCCGGAAAGGCGTCTTGCCATCCACCTCGCACACGTTCTTCACACCCTCTGACCTCCGCGGCCCCAGCGGCGGCGACGCGGGCGGGCTCAGATGCGCGCGAAGGCCTGCTCGATGATGTCGAGACCCTCGTTGAGCAGGTCCTGGCCGATGACGAGCGGCGGCAGGAAGCGCAGCACGTTGCCGTAGGTGCCGCAGGTCAGGACGAGTAGGCCCTCCTGGTGGCAGGCCTTGGCCAGCGCACCGGTGGCCTCCGGGTTCGGTTCCTTGGTGGCGCGATCCTTGACCAGCTCGATCGCGATCATCGCGCCGCGGCCGCGGACGTCGCCGATGATGTCGAACTTCTCGGCCATCGCCGTGAGGCGGGCCTTCATGGTCTCCTCGATGTCCTTCGCCCGGGCGTTGAGGTCGAACTCCTTCATGGTCTCGATCGCGCCGAGCGCACCTGCGCAGGCGACCGGGTTGCCGCCGTAGGTGCCGCCGAGGCCGCCCGAGTGCGCGGCGTCCATGATCTCGGCGCGACCGGTCACGGCGGCGAGCGGCAGACCGCCCGCGATGCCCTTGGCGGTGGTGATCAGGTCCGGGACGATTCCCTCGTCCTCGCACGCGAACCATTGGCCGGTGCGGCAGAAGCCGGACTGGATCTCGTCGGCGACGAAGACGATGCCGTTGTCCGTGGCGAACTTGCGCAGAGCGGGCAGGAAACCCTTCGCGGGCTCGATGAAGCCGCCCTCACCGAGCACCGGCTCGATGATGATCGCGGCCACGTTGTCCGCGCCGACCTGCTTGGTGATCTGGTCGATGGCCTGTGCGGCGGCCTCGGGGCCGCAGTTGTCCGGACCGGTGGGCCAGCGGTACGCGTACGCCAACGGCATGCGGTAGACCTCGGGCGCGAATGGGCCGAAGCCGTGCTTGTACGGCATGTTCTTGGACGTCAGCGCCATCGTCAGGTTGGTCCGGCCGTGGTAGCCGTGGTCGAAGACGACGACCGCCTGGCGCTTGGTGTAGGCGCGGGCGATCTTGACCGCGTTCTCGACGGCCTCGGCGCCCGAGTTGAACAGCGCGGACTTCTTGGCGTGGTCACCCGGCGTGAGCTCGGCCAGCGCCTCGGCGACGGCGACGTAGCCCTCGTACGGCGTGACCATGAAACAGGTGTGGGTGAAGTCCTGGAGCTGCGCGGAGGCGCGGCGTACCACGGCCTCGGCGGAGGCGCCCACGGACGTCACCGCGATGCCGGAGCCGAAGTCGATCAGACGGTTGCCGTCGACGTCCTCGATGATCCCGCCGCCCGCGCGCGTGGTGAAGACCGGCAGCACGGAGCCCACGCCCTGCGCGACCGCGGCGGTACGGCGGGCCTGCAGCTCCTGCGACTTCGGGCCGGGGATGGCGGTGACGACGCGACGCTCCTGCGGAAGTGCGGTCATGGGGGCTCCCTGATGATCGTGCGAACCGGCCCGGGGACTCGGCGCACCCGCGCTGCGGCGGGCCGGGTGCTCCGGGCGGGGGTGCTTTTCGGACGCTTACCTTCTTTTCTCGCAGGCTAAGGCGGGCAATGGAAGGTGGGCATGCTCCATGTGGGCGCCTTGGCCGCCTCCGCTTGTCCGTGGTGGACATAGCGTGCGGGGGCGCGCCCTCGCGGTCCCGGCCGCATATGCGGCGAACTCCCTTGGCGGGGGCGCTAGATTGACTCGCGGACGGTGCACGGAGCGGCTGGTCAGGGGGCAAGGCGATGGACAGCGACGGGACGCAGGACGCACGGGTCGCACGGGCCGGTTCCGTGCCGCGTCCGGCGGGACCGCCCCAGGTGCCGCCCCGGCCGGCGCACGCCCCCGGGACGCCACCGCCCCCGGACGGTCCCGCGTTCCTGGCCTGGGTGCGAACGCCACGGCCGCAGGCGGCGCCCGGCGTGTGGCGCTTCGGCCACCGGCCGCGGCCCGAACAGGAGCCCGAGCGGACGCCGACCCGGCAGCTGCTCAGCGGAGCGCTCATCGCCTTCCTGGTGGGCTGGCTGATCTGGTCGCTGCTGTGGAACGGCTACCTCGGCGGCTGGTGGGTCGTCCCCCTCGAGCTGTTCACCCCCGACTCCTGGCGCCACAGCGGCGACCGCGTCGGGAACGCCTTCCTCTGGTACGGCTACTACACGCTCATCGCCCTCGCGATCATGATCACCGTCGGCAAGCTGGGCCGCTGGGGTGAGGTCTGGCGGCGGTTCGGGCCGCCCGCGTGGCGCGCCGCCGCGCCGCCCGTGCACGAGCGGCCCCCGGCACCCGAGGAGGACCCCGCGCAGTGGAACCAGCTGCGCGCCGCGGGGGCGCAGGACGCGGCCGACCGGCTCGCCGCCGACGCCCGTGCGGGACGTATGCGCGATGTCGACCACGCCCGTATCGCGCGCGCCTGGCAGGGCGTGCACAGCGGCCGGCACGGTCTCGCCGCCTTCACCGGCGCGGTCCTCAAGGACGGCGCGGCCGCCTGTCTGCACCCCTCCGGGGAGCGCGACCTGCCGGCCCGGATCGCGCTGCACGATCTGATCACCGGACAGGTGCGGCTCGGGTCCACCGTCGACGATCCCCGCAACCCCTACGCCTACCGCGGGTCCGGGCTCGCCCTCGGCCCCGATCTGCTGGGCACCTCCCTGGTCGCGGTGGGGCCCGCGGGTTCCGGCAAGACCGGCTCGGTGGTCCGGCCCCTCGCGGAGTCGCTGTGTCTGCAGGCGCTGGCCGGACGGGCCGCCGTGGTCGTCGTCGGCGCGGCGGGTGCGGGTCTGGGACCCGCGGACGCCTATGACGTCGTCGTCCGCATCGGCCATCCCGAATCCGTCTACGACCTCGATCTGTACGGCGGGACCACCGACCCGGACGAGGCGGCGGCGGTTCTGGCCGAGGCGCTCGTGGGCGACCTCGCCGACCCCCATCCCGGCGGGGACAGCCGCCGCTCCACGACCGTGCTGGCCCAGCTCCTCGGCCCGTTCCGGGCCGTGCACGGCCGATTCCCGTCCGTGCCGGAACTGAGGCAGCTCCTGGACGGCGCGTCCGATCCGCTCGCCGCGCTGCGCAAGGCCCTGCAGGACACCGGGCGGGACTCGCTGCTGCGGGAACTGGACGCGCGCGAACGGCAGGCGGCACACCCGGGCGATGTGGGAAGTGTCCTCGCCGACCGGGTCGCACTGCTCGACCGGCCCGCCTTCGCCCCGTTCTTCGACACCTCCGGGCAGTCCCGGCCGTTCTCGCTGCGGGCCCTGGACCACCCGGTGCGCGTCCGGATCGACCTTCCCGAGCGCGGCCACGCGGATGCCTCCCGAATCCTCGCGCGACTGGTGCTCGCCCAGTTCACGGCCAGTGTCGCGACGCGCGAGGACCGGTCCCTCTTCGCGTGCCTGGTGCTCGACGACGCGACGGGCGTGGTGACCCCCGAGTCCGTCCGGGGCATCCAGCGGCTGCGCTCCGCGAACGCCGGAGCCGTGCTCACCCTGCGCACCCTCGACGACGTGCCCCGGCCCCTGCGCGGCCCGCTCCTCGGCGCGACCGGCTGCCGGATGGCCCTGTCCGGGCTCACCCCCTGGGACGGGCAGGACTTCGCCGAGGTGTGGGGCAAGGAGTGGATCGAGGCGCGGGACGTCACCGACCGGCAGATCATCGCCGAGACCCCGGCGGGCAAGGCGCTGCACGCGCTGCGCCGCGTGATCACCGGACGTGCGCCGACCGCCCGCGCGGTGACCGTCCGCCAGGTCGAACGCGAACGGTGGTCCGCCTCCGAACTGGCGCATGCGGTCCCACCCGGGCACGCCGTGCTCTCGCTGACGAATGTGAAGGGTGAGCACGCGCCCCCGCTGCTGGTGGACCTGCGGGGCTGAGTGCGGCGGTCGGATGTCCGGGCTTCGGGGCACATGGCGACCGTACGGTGAGGCAGAATCGGCATAGGCCGTTCATACGTGGCGGCCAAAGGATCACAAAGATCACGGAATCCGTGGCGGATCACGGATTCCGTGAAGAAACCCCGTCCGTGCCGACCTGAAGGCCTCATGCCCCCGACGCTCGCCTCGCTCGTCCACCACTCCGCGCTGAAGCTGACCGTGCGCGCGGGCGAGGACCATCTGGACGTCCCCGTCCGCTGGGCGCACGTCAGCGAACTCGCCGACCCCGTGCCCTACATGGAGGGCGGCGAACTGCTGCTGATCACGGCGCTGAAACTGGACGCCGACGATCCCGAGGCCATGAGCCGGTATGTGAAGCGGCTGGTGGGCGCGGGAGTGGTCGGGCTCGGATTCGCCGTCGGGGTGAACTACGACGACATCCCGAAGGCTTTGGTGGACGCGGCGCGGGAGGAGGGGCTCCCGCTGCTGGAGGTGCCGCGGCGCACCCCCTTCCTCGCCATCAGCAAAGCCGTCTCCGCCGCCATAGCGGCCGACCAGTACCGGGCCGTGACCGCGGGCTTCGCCGCCCAGCGGGAGCTGACCAAGCAGGCCCTGACCGACGGTCCCGAGGGCCTGCTCGCAGCGCTCGCCGGGCAGGTCGACGGCTGGGCCGCGCTCTACGACGCCTCGGGTGCCGTCGTCGCGGCCGCGCCTGAGTGGGCGGGGCGGCGGGCCGCACGGCTCACCGCCGACGTGGAGCGGCTGCGGGAGCGGCCCGCGCCGGCCAGTTCCGTGGTGGGAGGGCCGAGCGGTGAGGACCGGGTCGAGCTGCACTCCCTGGGCACCGGGCGGCGCCCGCGCGCCGCGCTCGCCGTGGGCACGGCCGCCGCACTGGGCACCGCCGAGCGGTACGCCGTCCACTCCGCGATCGCCCTGCTGACCCTCACCACCGAGCGGTCCCGCTCCCTGCACGCCGCCGAGCAGCGGATCGGGGCCGCCGTGCTGCGCATGCTGCTGGCCGGGGAGCCGGACCACGCACGCGCGGTGGCCGGTGACCTGTACGGCGATCTCCTCGACGCGCCCTTCCGGCTGATCCTCGCCGAGTCGGCGTCCGCGTCGGCGGCCCGCGCGCACGCCGACGGCCACGCGCGCTCGGCGCCCACGGCACCGGCCGCCGCGGTGCTCGCCGCCGCCGACATGAACGGTGATCCGCTGAGCGGCCTTGCCGAGATCGTCGAGTCCGCCGCGGCGCGCTCCGGCGAGGCGGTGCTCGTCGTTCCTGAAGGGGAGCGGCTGGTGGTGCTCGCCACCGACGGAGGCGCGGCCGTCGCCGCCTGCCAGGAGTACGCGCTCGCGGTGCAGGCCGCACGCGCCGCGACCCTGGAACAGGCTGCCGCCGACGAGGACGAACTGGTGGTGGGGCTGTCCGCGCCGGCGGGACCGATCGCCGCGGCCGCCGCGTACAAGCAGGCCGAACAGGCGCTGTCGGTGGCCCGGCGCCGGGGCCGGTCGCTGGTCGAGCACGAGGAGCTGGCGGCGGGCTCGGTACTGCCACTGCTCGCGGACGACGCGGTGCGCGCCTTCGCGGACGGACTGCTGCGCGCCCTGCGCGAGCACGACGCCACGGGACGGGGTGACCTGGTCGCCTCACTGCGGGCCTGGCTCTCCCGCCACGGCCAGTGGGACGCGGCTGCGGCCGACCTCGGCGTCCACCGCCACACGCTGCGCTACCGGATGCGGCGGGTCGAGGAGATCCTCGGGCGTTCGCTCGACGATCCGGACGTCCGTATGGAGCTGTGGCTGGCGCTGAAGGCGACGGCCGCGGCGGGGGAGTGATCCCCCCTCCACGCCTGTACAAGGCGTAGAAGACCCGCCCTGTACTGCTACTCCCCGGACAAACGACCCAGCGCCCCCCCGGGCCTACCGTGGACCACGAACTCCACGCACCACCAACCTCGGAAGGGCCGGGACCCGATCATGACCTCCACCCACGCCTTCTGGCTCGCCGGCCGCCGGGCCACCGGTGAGACCACCTTCGACGTCACCTCGCCGTGGGACGGCAGGCTCGTCGGCAAGGTCAGCGTTCCGACCGAGGCCCAGGTAGAGGAGGCGGTGGCCGCCGCGTACGCCGTACGGGACGAGTTCGCCGCCACGCCGGCCCACGTCCGCGCCGCCGCCCTCGACCATGTCTCCAAGCGCCTCGCCGAGCGCACCGAGGAGATCGCGCAGCTGATCTCCGCCGAGAACGGCAAGCCCGTCAAGTGGGCCCGCGGTGAGGTAGGCCGTGCCGTCTCCGTGTTCCGGTTCGCGGCTGAGGAGGCCCGTCGCTTCAACGGCGGGGAGGCCCAGCGTCTGGACACCGATGCCGGCGGCCAGGGCCGGCTGGCGCTGACCCGCCGCTTCCCGAAGGGTGTCGTCCTCGGCATAGCACCGTTCAACTTCCCGCTGAACCTGTGCGCCCACAAGATCGCCCCCGCCATCGCCGCGGGCGCCCCGATCATCCTCAAGCCGGCGCCCGCCACCCCACTGTCCGGCCTGATCATCGGTGACCTGCTCGCCGAGACCGACCTGCCGGCCGGGTCCTGGTCGATCCTGCCGGTCGGCAACGACCGCATGCCCGCCCTGGTCCGGGACGAGCGACTGCCCGTCATCTCCTTCACGGGCTCCGACCGGGTCGGCTACGCGATCATGGACTCGGTGCCGCGCAAGCACCTCACCCTGGAACTCGGCGGCAACGGCGCGGCCGTCGTCCTCGGTGACTACGCCGGCGACGCGGACCTGGACTGGGCCGCGAGTCGCATCGCCACCTTCTCCAACTACCAGGGCGGCCAGTCCTGCATCTCCGTGCAGCGTGTGATCGCCGACGCGGCGATCTACGAGCGACTGCTGCCGCGCATCGTCGCCGCCGTCGAGGCGCAGGTCACCGGCGACCCCTCGGACGACGCGACGGACGTCGGCCCGCTGGTGAGCGAGGACGCGGCGAAGCGTGTGGAGACCTGGGTCGACGAGGCCGTCGCCGCCGGCGCCACGCTGCTGGCCGGCGGCAAGCGTGACGGTGCCTCCTACGCGCCGACCGTCCTGACCGATGTGCCGGCCGATGTGACCATCTCCTGCGAGGAGGTCTTCGGGCCGGTTCTCACCGTACGGAAGGTGGACGGCGAGGCCGAGGCCTTCGCCGCGGTCAACGACTCCAAGTACGGCCTCCAGGCGGGCGTGTTCACCCATGACCTCCAGACCGCCTTCCGGGCGCACCGTGCACTGGAGGTGGGCGGTGTCGTCATCGGCGACGTGCCTTCCTACCGTGCGGACCAGATGCCGTACGGCGGCGTCAAGCAGTCCGGTGTGGGACGCGAGGGCGTGAAGTTCGCGATGGACGACTACACCTACGAGCGCGTCCTGGTCCTCACGGGCCTCGCCCTCTGAGACCTAGGTCCCACCGACGGCCGAAGCCCGCTGTGCGGGGGCTTCGGCCGCCGGTGCTCTGGCCGGGAACGCAAGAGACGCCACGGTCCGCCCCGTCTTCGGCCGTCCGCCGAGTACGGCCGCTGTGTCAGTCCAGGATGTGCCGCAGGTAGGACCGGGGGTCGGCGAGGTAGCGACGCCAGTGGTCGACCAGGGCGAGCTCGTCCCAGGCCACCCGGCGCATGCCGTGGTCGCCGACCTCGATGATGTCCGCACCCGGCAGCGCGGTCAGCAGCGGTGAGTGCGTGGCGCAGACGACCTGGCCGCCGCTTCTCACCAACTGGTCGATATGGCCGAGCAGTTCCAGGCAGGAGGAGAACGAAAGCGCGGCCTCCGGCTCGTCCATCACATACAGACCGGGATGCAGGAACTTCCCCCGGAACGCCGCGAGGAAGCCCTCCCCATGGCTGACCGACTCCGGTGCGAACCCTTCGCGGTCCAGTGCGTTCAACGCCGTCTCGGCGCGCAGGAAGAAGCCCTTGCGGGCGGACCAACTGCCCAGCATTCGCCGTCCGCGCGGTGCCGCGTCGAAGCGGATCCGCTCACCGAGCACCGACCTGGGGCGGTGACTGGCATGGCGCCAGTCGTGCGAACCGCCCCAGGAGTCCAGGCCGAAGCCCTCGGCGAGAGCCTCGACCAGCGTCGACTTGCCCGACCCGTTCTCGCCGACCAGATAGGTCACGGGCGCGGTGAAGCGCAGGCCGTCCGCCACGAGCCCGCGCACGCAAGGCAGGAACCAGGGCCACTCCCCCTCGCCAGGCGAGACGCCGCTAACGTACGCGCGTTCGATAATCATGCTTGAGTCTCCCACGCGGTGTGGTCGGGGACCCGTCGATCGGAGCCGTCGAGCCCGTGCGCGCCTTGTGATCGGGCTGCCTCGGGTGCCGGACGCCCGGGACGATCTTCCAACGCGGCCGCTCGGTTCAGCAGTAGCAACGCCACCAGTGCGCGTTCGCCGTCCGGGAGGACGTTTCAACCGACGCTACAGACCTGGAACGCGCGTGAGGATGCGCCGGTGAAGCTGCTGCAACTCGCGGCCGGGATCGATACCCAGTTCCCGAGCGAGATGCCTGCGTATCCGGTCGTAGGCCTCGAGGGCATCCGCCTGCCGACCGGAACGGTAGAGGGCGAGCATCTGCAGCTCACGAAGGCGTTCACGCAAAGGGTTTGCCGCTATCAGCAAGGCCAGATCGGCCAGGGCCGTGGCGTAGCGCCCCATGTGGACATCGGCCGCGACGACCTCCTCACCGGCCGCCGCGTGCAGTTGGGACAACCGATCGCGCTGCGCATCGGCGAACGGTCCCGGGACACCGGCAAGCGCGGTGCCGCGCCAGAGGGCCAGTGCGTCTCTCAGGCGAACGGCGTTGTCCTCATGATCCTCCGGCCTCCGGCTGTGGACCCGGTGGACGAGATCGGCGAAGTGGGTGGTGTCGAGATCGACGGCTCCCGTGGGAATCATGTAGCCCCCTGCCACCGTCCTGATCGGGCTTTCCGGTTCACCGCCGCGCAGAATCCGGCGCAGTCTCAACAGGTATGTACGGATCGTGCCGTCGGCGGCGCGAGGCGGACTGGAACCCCAAATCGCGTCGATGAGTTGCGCCTTGGACGTCTGTGCGCCCGCCTTGAGGAGGAGCACTGCGAGGGTGGCCTGCTGCTGTGGGGAGCCCAGGTCCAGTTCTGTTCCGCCTCGCCAACCCTGCATGGGGCCCAGCAGGGTGAAGCGGAGTTCTCTCGTCAACATGATCCGTGTCTCTGTGGGGCTTGTAACGGCACCTCCTGGACCCGCCAGGGAGTGCACCGGCAATCGAGTCGCAATTCCGGCACTCGAAGCTATCCGGGCCAAGTGCCCAACAAGTGCCGCATGCGTGAGGACGATTCCCGGGACGTGCGTCAACGTGGCATCAACGCTCCGTTGACAGGCGTCCCGTTGAATGGTTCCTGCGGCACCGCGCTCGGCCCCTGTCCTCGCCGACGGCAAGGTCCCGACCAGGCGACTGCCCGGGTCGGCCGGTCCATCGTCTCGCCAGGGGTTCGAACGTCGGCGAGACGAGCGGCGAGGCCGTCGACGGCAGCCGGTTCGTCGTGGGCCCGACCGGCGGCACGGCCTGAGTGCCTCCGCCGGGACATGTGATGAGGTGTCGACCGGACTGTGCCACGATTGATTCCGCGGTTCCGGAGAACCTCTCGAATATCGAGGGCCATGGCCCATGGGTGGTGCGGCCGAGTGATATCGAGCAGCTAAACTGCCGATGTGACGAATTGACCGCCTCACCCGTGACGGCGTCAGGCGTGCCGAAGACGGCCGCTTGTGAGACGGCCGGGTGCTCGGACAGGGCGTTTTCGACGCCCCGCGAGAAGACGTTGACACCGTTTCTGATGATCATGTCTTTCTTTCGGTCGACGATGAAGACATATCCGCGATCGTCGACCCTGCCGATGTCTCCGGTGTGGAGCCACCCGTGAGCGAAGACCTCCTCCGTGAGTCCGGGCCGGCGGTGATAGCCGTTCATGGCCAGCGGGCTTCGCACGCAGATCTCGCCCGTGTTGCCGGTGCTCACCTCATTGCCCTCGTCATCCAGAATGGCGACGGTGGATGCCGTGACGGGCTGTCCGGCGGACGTCAGCAGTTCGGGTCTTTCCGGGTCGTGCTCAGTGCGGCGGAGCAGTGAGATGGGATAGCACTCGGTCTGACCGTAGAACTGGGAGAAGACGCCCCCGATGCGGTCGAGGCCTTCGGCAAGGCGGTCAGGCGTGATGGCCGAAGCGCCGTACAGGAGAAGCTCCAACGAGGCCAGATCGGCTGTGCGCAGGGCGGGATCGTCGAGGAGCGCGTAGATCAACGGGGGAGCCAGGGACAAGGACGCGATCCCCTCCGGGGTGGCCACGTCCCTGGCCATGGACGGACCGACGTGTTCCGCCTCCCGCAGCAGATCGGTGCCGTAGTCGGCGGGGCCCACGGTGAACACCACCCGGAGTCCACCGACGTGTGCTGCCAGTGCCCCACCGCACTCTGCGAATCGGCGCACGTCGACCAGCAGAACGTCCGCACCGGCGTCGTTCAGTTGATGAGCGTGGTCTTCGGCCGGGGCCAAGGGGTGCAACCAGGTGACCGTGAGGCCGAAAGCCTGTGCGGCGACGCCCGCGCACCAGGCTTCCGCGCGGTTTCCGGACAGCAGGGCCATGCACTGTCCTGGCCGTAGACCGTGACCGGCGAACACCGCCTGCATCCTGCCGATCAGAGCGAGGGCGGCCGCATACGTCAGGGAAGAGCCGTCCCATGCGAACGCGATGCGATTCGGGTACCGGCGTAGTGCCCGCAGGGCGAGTCCACCGGCAGTCGATTCGCGTCCGATGGCCTGTCGCATGGTCGTCGCAGCCGGTTTCTCTTGATGGAGTTGCAGAACGCGCCCGTAACATAACCGGACCGTTCGGCATATTCGTCATTCGTTACTATAGACCGTTGGAGACGGTCGAAGTTCGGACGATTTTACGTTGGATTTGCCTCAGAAACCCGTACGGTGGACGTTGCTCGGCTCACTGGCAGGGCGGCGCGCAGGGGAGAACCTCGTCCTGGGGCCGCCGCAACGACGTAGCGTCCTTGCCGCACTGCTCGTTCGCAACGGATCGCCGGTGACCCTCGCGGAATTCATCGATGTTCTGTGGGGGCAACGGCCCCCGGAGAATGCCGCGAACGTCGTCCACCGGCACATCGGTGAACTTCGCCGACTTCTGGAACCCGGTCTGAAGCGGCGGGCAACGGGCCAGTGGCTGCTGCCCGGTGCCGAAGGCTATCGGCTGCGGACGGAACCGGGCTGTCTGGATCTCCAGGAGTTCCACTCACTGGTGCGCCAGGCGCGCGCGGCCGCCGCCTCTCGCGGGTCGCTCGACCTGTGGGTGCGGGCACTGTCCCTGTGGACGGCTCCCGTTGTCCGCGGAATCACCCCCCAAGCGGCCCAGCACCCGATGTTCACCGGGTTGCAGCGCGAGTATGCCGCCGTTCTGGCGGAGGCCGCCGATGTCGCCCTGCAGACCGGCACACCCGAGGTGGTCCTCGCTCCACTGCAGATCGCCGTACGAAGGGACCCACTGGACGAACCTCTGCAGGCCCGGCTCATCTTGTGTCTCGCCGCCGCGGGACGGCAGTCGGAGGCCCTGGACAACTACCGGTCGGTGCGTGCCGTTCTCGCGGACGAGTTGGGCATCGACCCCGGCGCAGAGTTGAGGGAAGCCCATCGGCGCGTGCTGTCCGGCCTGCCGATGCACAGGCCCCCGGCACCCGTATCCGTACCGCCGGCCCAGTTGCCGCCGGCCCCCGAGCCGTTCACCGGCAGGCGGGCCGAAGTCGCCCGGTTGGTCGCGGAGGTGGGCGGCGCCGTCGCCGCGCCCGGTGCCGGCCGAACGTTGGTCATCAGCGCGATCGGTGGCATGGCCGGAGTGGGCAAGACCGCCCTTGCCCTCCATGTGGCGCACCGGCTGTCCGACCGATTTCCGGAAGGGCAGCTCTATGTCAACCTCCGCGGTTTTGATCCCTCCCAGCCTCCGCTGAGTCCGCAGCACGTCCTTCGGGGCTTTTTGCGCGGATTGGGTGTCATGCCACAGCACATGCCCCGGGACCCGGACGGCCAGACCGCGCTCTACCGCAGTGTTCTGGCCGGCCGGCGTGTGCTCGTCGTCCTCGACAACGCGCTGGACTCCGAACAGGTCAGACCGCTGCTCCCCGGCGCGTCGGATAGCCTCGTCCTGGTCACCAGCCGCAACAAGCTGCTGGGACTGGTGGCGAACGAGGGTGCTCGCCCGGTGGACTTGGGCGTCCTGGACGAGAAGGGCGCACGGGCGCTGCTGGCCGATCGGCTCGGCTCCGCCCGGTTGGCCGCCGAACCGAAGGCGGTGCGTGACATCACCGCGCTCTGCGGCCGGTTGCCACTGGCCCTGGCCATTGTCGCCGCGCGGCTGGCCACCCACCGCGGTTTCACGATGACGTCTGTCGCACAGCACATGCGGGAGACGGGCCCGTTGAGCGGATTCGTGGGACCCGATTCGGCGCTCGACATACGCAACGTCTTCTCGTGGTCCTGTCGGAACCTGTCACCCGGCGCCGCGCGGCTCTTCCGGCTGCTCGCCCTGCGACCCGGTCCGGACATCTCCGTGCCGGCTGCCGCGGCCCTGGCCGACATGACGGTCACCGCGACCGGCCGATCGTTGGCCGAACTCAGCCAGACGCACCTGGTGATCGAACATGTGCCGGGCCGATTCACGCTCCACGACCTCCTCCAGGCCTACGCCCTCGAATTGGTGGAGGCCGAGACTTCCGAAACGGAACAACAGGCGGTCCTCAGACGCGTCCTGGACCACTATGTGCTTCTCGCACGGGCTGCCGCTGCCGTCGTCGACCCTGAGTCCATGTCCGAGTCGACCGTCTTCCCGGACGCTGAAAGCGCCTTGGGGTGGTTTTCCTCCGAGCGGGGCGTTCTCACCGAGGCGATCCGCCGAGCTGCCGAGGCGGGTCTGCACGAACACGCCTGGCGGCTGGGCTACGCACTGGGCGGCTTCTACGAGTTGTCGGGTCTGTTTCACGAGTGGGCGTCCGTGCAACGGATGGCGTTCGACTCGGCACAGCGACTGGCGGACCAGCGTGCACATGCGCACGCGCATCGACGTCTGGGCCGTGTCACCTCGCTCGTCCACGGGTACGAGGAGGCGCAACACCACTTGGAGCGCGCACGTGACCTCTACGCGGAGCTGGGCCTCCCTCTTGACCTGGCCCATGCGCACCGCGCACTCGCCTGGGTAATGGCCAAGGGCGGCCGTCCGCAAGAGGCGGTGGACCAGGCGGAGCAGGCCCTTGTCGTCTATCGCTCCCACGACGAGACGATCATGGCGGGACGGTGCCTCTACGCCATCGCCTGGTTCCTGGTGCTGCTGGACAAGAGCGAGGAGGCCGTTCTCCACGCGCAGTCGGCACTCGAGTGCTTCGACGAGAGCACGGAGCCGATGAACGTGGCCCGGACCCTGGACACCTTGGCCTTCGCCCATGCGCACCTGGGTCAGTACGACCTGGCCGTGGGATACGAACTAAGAGCCGTCGAACTGTTCCGTTCGTGCCGCGCGCTCTACAACGAGGGCTGCGCGTTGAGCCGTCTTGGGGACGTCCGTTCCGTCGCGGGCGACACAGAGGCCGCTCGCAGGAACTGGCAGGCGTCCCTGGCCATCATGACCGAATTGGATCCGCCGTGGGCCAACGCGCTCCGCACCAAGCTGAACCAACGGGGCTCATCCGCCCCTGAGTCGCACACCGGGGCGGCCGAAACGGTGGGGACCCACGCGTTGCTGTCCTTGCACGGTGTCATGCCGCCGCATGGCCGACTCGATCGCGAGCTACGGCAATGAGGCGCTGAACGTCTCGCGCATCGCACCGTCTGGACTTCGCGGTCCTGCTCCGCGGAGCGGCCGATGTTCTCGACGTGGGCTCCGGCCGGGGGTGGAGGCGCTGACCGGTCCGCGGGTCTGCGGTATAGCGTTCACCTCTATTCATTGCAACGAACGCAGTGGAGTGCGTTGCGTTAGATTTCCATCCAGTGCAACGATTCTTAGCAATCTACCTGCGATTATGGTGGTTTAGCGCAACAAGCTTGTTGCCAGACTTTTGAATGCAACGTAGCGTTTCCGTCGTTAGGAAAGGCGCTCGAAGGGGCGCGCGACGCAGAAGAAGGAGCGCACGATGCAGAGGTTCGACACCCCCGCCCCGGTCTCGGCCGTCCTCGACATCCCTGCGGGACGCATCCAGCTCATCGCCGCCGACCGGGCCGACACCGTGGTCGAGGTCCTGCCCGTGGATGCCTCGAAGGGCCGCGATGTGAAGGCGGCGGAGCAGACCACGGTCGAATACGCCGACGGCGTTCTGCGGATCGAGGCCTCGACGGCGAAGAACCGGATGCTCGGCAACCCCGGATCCATCGAGGTGACCGTCCAACTGCCCGTCGGTTCCCACGTCGAGGCGAAGGCGGCCGGCGCCGGGTTCCGGGGCGTCGGACAGCTCGGCGACGTCGTCTTCGAGGGCGCGCAAGGCGCGGTCGAGGTCGACGAGGCAGCGAGCGTCCGTCTCACCGTCCTCGCCGGAGACGTCACGGTCGGCCGCCTGGGTGGCGCTGCGGAGATCAGCACGCAAGAGGGCGACATCCACATCACCGAGGCCGTGCGCGGCACGGTCACACTGCGCACCGAGCACGGCGAGGTGTCGGTCGGTGCCGCTCACGGAGTCTCCGCCTCCCTGGACGCCGGCACCGGCCACGGCCGGATCCACAACGCATTCAAGAACACCGAAGGCACGGCCGAGCTGACCGTCCACGCGACCACCGCCTACGGCGACATCACCGCCCGCAGCCTCTGAAGGAGCCTCCCACCATGACCGAACTGGCCATCGCTGCCGAGGGGCTGCGCAAGTCCTACGGCGACAAGACCGTCCTCGACGGCGTCGACCTGGCAGTCCCGGAAGGAACGATCTTCTGCTTGCTCGGCCCGAACGGCGCGGGCAAGACCACCGCCGTCAAGATCCTGTCCACCCTCATCTCCCCCGACCCCGCCAGTGGCCGGATCCGCGTCGGCGGCCACGACCTGGCCACCGAAGCGCAGGCCCTGCGCGCCGCGATCGGTGTCACCGGGCAGTTCTCCGCCGTCGACAGCCTGATCACCGGTGAGGAGAACATGCTCCTCATGGCGGACCTGCACCATCTGTCCAAGCACGAGGGGCGGCAGGTCACCGCCCGGCTGCTGGAGCGCTTCGACCTCACCGAGGCCGCGAAGAAACCCGCTTCCACCTACTCCGGCGGTATGAAGCGGCGCCTGGACATCGCCATGACCCTGGTCGGCAACCCGCGGATCATCTTCCTCGACGAGCCGACCACCGGCCTCGACCCGCGCTCGCGCCACAACATGTGGCGGATCGTCCGCGAACTCGTCTCCGACGGCGTCACCGTCTTCCTCACCACCCAGTACCTGGAGGAGGCCGACGAGTTGGCCGACCGCATCGCCGTGCTCAACGACGGCAGGGTCGCCGCTGAGGGCACCGCCGAGGAGCTGAAGCGGCTCGTCCCCGGCGGACACGTCCGGCTCCGCTTCACCGACCCGGCCGCCTACCGGAGCGCCGCCACCGCACTCCGCGAGGCCTCCCGGGACGACGAGGCACTCGCGCTGCAACTCCCGAGCGACGGCAGCCAGCGTGAACTGCGTTCCATCCTCGATCGGCTGGACTCGGCCGGCATCGAGGCCGACGAACTGACCGTCCACACCCCCGACCTCGACGACGTTTTCTTCGCCCTGACCGGCGGCGCCGGCGTCCCCGACCAGCCCAAGGAGTCCGTCCGATGAGTTCCCTCTCCCTCGCCGTACGCGACTGCTCCACGATGCTGCGGCGCAACCTGCTGCATGCCCGTCGCTACCCGTCGCTCACCCTGAACCTGCTGCTCACGCCGGTCATGCTGCTGCTGCTCTTCGTCTACATCTTCGGCGACACCATGAGTGCCGGGATCGGCGGCGGCGGTCCCGACCGCACCGAGTACATCGCCTACATCGTCCCGGGCCTGCTGCTGATGACCGTCGGCAGCACCGTGGTCGGGACCGCGGTCTCCGTCTCCAACGACATGACCGAGGGCATCATCGCCCGCTTCCGTACGATGGCGATCCACCGCGGTTCCGTGATCGTCGGACACGTGATCGGCAGCGTGCTCCAGTCGATCATCAGCGTGGTTCTCGTCGGTGCACTCGCCGTGGCGATCGGCTTCCGCTCCACCGACGCCACCGTTCTGGAGTGGCTCGCGGCGTTCGGACTGCTTGTGCTCTTCGCCATGGCGCTCACCTGGATCGCGGTCGGCATGGGCCTGGTCAGTCCGAACGCCGAGGCCGCAGGCAACAACGCGATGCCGCTGATCCTGCTGCCGTTGCTGTCCAGCGCCTTCGTCCCCATCGACGCGATGCCGGGCTGGTTCCAGCCGATCGCCGAGTACCAGCCGTTCACGCCCGCCATCGAGACCCTGCGTGGCCTGCTGCTCGGCAGCGGCATCGGCAACAACGGATGGCTCGCCGTCGTCTGGTGCCTGGGCCTCGCGGTACTCGGCTACTTCTGGTCGACCTCGAAGTTCAACGACGACCCGAAGTAACCGCCGTGCCGACGCGGGTCACCTCCGCGCCCGTCCCACCCGAGGGCGGCGTACCCCGACAGTCCGTCGGTGTGCGCCGCCCCGTTCGTGTAAGTCCACCGGCGTGATTCTCTAGGCGGAGGCAGGCTTCGTACGCAGAGTGCGTAGAACAAGCGACGGTGAAAGCAGGCGCGTGGGGGGCTCGAGCAGGTTGATCACACCGAGCAGAGTCCGGCCGAGTCCGGCATCTACGGTGGCGGCTCGTCGATAGCGGTCGAGATACCGGTTCATGAGTCTGTCAATGGGCGTCCGCTTGCCTTCCACTTCGGGAAAGCGCAGGTCGCCACCCGCCGAAAGCGCCCAAGGTGTGTCGAGGAGCTTCGCGGCCGACCGGTAGAAACGCCGAGGCAGGTTCTCGACCCCTTCGCGCAGCAAACTGCTGAGCAGGACGGCCTCCATCGCGGCCACGCTCATGCCCTGACCGTAGACGGGATTGAAACTGCACAGTGCGTCACCGAGGATGACCAGCCCCTCCGGCTGCCGGTCCACCTTCTCGTGGTGCCGGCGGACACTCTGTGGATAGCGCATCTTCGCCGGCTCGCTCAACGGCTCGGCGGTCTTCAGGATCTCGACGATCCGGGGAGCGCCAAGGGACTCGGCGAAAGCGAGCATCCCGTCGGGATCCGTCGGCGGTTCCTCGCCCAACATGCCTGTCAGCGCGAGGGAGAAGCGCCCGCCTTCCTGTCGCAGGACGTTCGCCGACCGGGGCTGACCGGGGGAGGCGGTGAAACTCACCGCCAGCTTTCCGTCCAACAGGCCCGGTTCACTGCGGTAGTGCCGGTGCACATAGACCATGTCAACGCGGATCGTGGATTCCGACGCCGTGGGGAAGCCGAGCTGCGACAGCCATACACCGGCCCGCGATCCACGTCCGGACGCGTCGACGACGAGATCGGCGGGCATCTCGTACTCCTGCGCGTTCACGCCGGGTTGATAGAGGCGGACGCCGGACACCCGATCGCCCCGCCGGTCCGTGACAAGACCTGTCACCTCACAGGCGTCCATGACGGTGACGCCGGGAAGAGACGTCGCGACGCGTCGGCGGATCACGTGCTCGAGCAACGGACGGGTCGGCGCTATACCGATGATTCCGGACTCGGCCTGACGCATGAGATGCCCGTCGAGATACCAGAGAGCGTCCTTTTGCAGATCGCCACGCGGTGCGCCCTCGTCGACCAGTTCCTCCGTGATGCCCGGAAGGAGCTCCTCCAATGCCGCCGTGCCACTCGCCAGAAGGCCGTGCAGTTGCCGGCTCTGCGGCACACCCCGTCGCGGCGCCGCCGTGTCGGGCAGGGTGTCGCGGTCGACGACCGTGACCTTGTCGAACCTGTCGTGGAGGGCGCGTGCGGCAAGGAGTCCTGCGATGCTCCCGCCAATGACAACCGCGTGCCGAGAATTCCCGCGGACGGTGACGGATGGGCTACTCATTGTGTCTGTCTTTCGCTGTACGTGGCTGATGCCGGACCGGACACCATCCGTACGGAGCCTGGCGGCCCGTACGGCACGACCGTAAGGAGGACAAGTGCTCAAGAAGTGCCGGTCCCGTCATGCGCGATGCCGGCCCAGGCCGGACCTCTTCCATGGGGTCGGTCCGCGCCCACCGGCGCGAGCGCGTGCGAGAGGGTCCGGTGGGCAGGGATCGTCTCGGACAGACCGGTGATCCGCAGCAGGTACCTGGTCAAACCGTGCGGACACACCAGGTGCAGCCGGCCGTGGCACCGGCGGGCGGCGTGGTGGGCGCGACCAGCACCAGCAGGCCACTGGCGTCACAGAAGGTGAGCCCGGACAGGTCCAGGACGATCCTGGCGGGGCCATGACGCGTGATGACGTCATGGAGGTGGAGGTCCAGCAGGCAGCCCGCGGGGTGGCGCGCACCGGCGGTGGCGTGTGTCCCGTCCGGATGACCGGTGGCGCCGACGACGCACCCCCGTATCGGTCCTGGGACGGCGCCCAAGGCGGGTACGTGGCCGCGCTCGCTCTCGGCGCCATGCGCGAGGACCTGGTCCGACGGGCCGGCGAGGCGGCTCCCGTCCGCACCCTGGGTGCGCACTTCCTGGCCCCTGTGGACGAACGCCCGCTCCGCTTCACGGCCCGAACCCTGCGCGAGGGCCGTCGTACATCCATGTGCACCCTCACCGCGACACAGGGTGGCGCCCCGGTGCAGGCAGGCTCGGCGGTGTTCGGGTGGGGAGGCGCAGGCCCGGCCCTCGCCGATCTGTCGGCGCCGCCCGCGCCGGCCTCCGAGGCGTGCCACCGCTCACCCTCCCGAGCGACCTGGCGGCTTTCGCCGCCCATCTGGAGATCCGACCGGCGAGCGAGGCCCGGCCGCTGGGCGGGGCCCGCGGGCCGAGCTCCTCGCCTGGCTGCGCTTCACCGACCGCAGGCCGTTGGACGCGGGCACACCGGTCGTCCTCGCGGATGCGCTGCCGCCCGGCCTGTTCGCCGTGTGGACCGTCCCTCGTCCCGTGCGGACCGCGGAACTGACCGTTCACTTCACCGACGCCCTGGAGGCCGCACCGGTCGAGGACCGGGTCCTGGTCCGGATCCGCACCGAGTACGCCGGCAGCGGCTGGGCCGTCGAGGACAGCGCCCTGTGGTCGACCACCGGTCGACTCCTCGCTCTGGCACGCCAGGCACGCGCCCTGCGCAACGGCCCCCGGCCGCACACGGCGGCGACTGACCGGCCCCGGCGATCGCTGTTCCGTGGGGATGCGGCCGGCCGGAGGAGAGTCGTCACGGTGCGGCCGGCGCGGGGCCCGTGCTCGCCCTGACCGTCAACTCGGGGGCGAGCAGCACCACTTCCTCCGTCCCGCGGCCGTCCAGCTTCGCCACGAGCAGTTCGACCGCTCGTCTGCCCATCTCCTGGGCGGGGATGGCGACCGACGTCAGCCGGACCGACGCCTGCACGGCGACCTGGTCCGGGCAGACGGCGAGCACGGAGACGTCCTCCGGCACGGCCCGACCCTGCTGACGCAGCAGTGCGAGCAGGGGCTCGACCGCGGACTCGTTCTGCACCACGAACCCCGTGGTGGCGGGCCGTTCGTCGAAGATCCGGGCGAGTGTCA
Source organism: Streptomyces sp. NRRL F-5122 (assembly GCF_001507435.1). Lineage (GTDB taxonomy): Bacteria > Actinomycetota > Actinomycetes > Streptomycetales > Streptomycetaceae > Streptomyces > Streptomyces lannensis. The sequence continues at coordinate 6,411 of NZ_LMWH01000194.1, read as the reverse complement.
GGGCCATCGCGTCATACCCGCCCTCGCAGGGGCGATGCAGCACCCGCAGCCCCAGCTCGCGGGAGCGGGACCTCAGCCCGTCGAGCGTGCGCTCCGCGAAGCCCGTGTGCCGCTCGTAGACGGCCGGTGCCTCGCCGATGACGGCGATGTCGCGGTGTCCCAGCATCGCCAGGTGCTCGGCGCACAGCGCGCCCGTGGCCGCGAAGTCCAGGTCGACACAGGTCAGCCCCGAGGTGCTGGTGGGCAGCCCGATGAGCACCGACGGCTGGTCCGTCCCACGCAGGAGCGGCAGCCGCTCGTCGTCGAGCTCCACGTCCATCAGGATCATCGCCTCGGCCAGGCCGCTGCCGGTGACCCTGCGCACCGCGTCGGGGCCCTCCTCGCCGGTGAGCAGCAGGACGTCGTAGCCGTGTGTGCGCGCGGTGGTCGCCACGGCGATGGCGATCTCCATCATCACCGGCACGTACATGTCCGTACGCAGCGGGACCATCAGCGCGATGATGTTCGACCTGCTGCTCGCGAGGGCGCGGGCCCCGGCGTTCGGGTGGTAACCGAGCTCCCGGATACTCTGCTCGACCCGCTCCCGGGTGGCCGCGGAGATGGACCGCTTGCCGCTGAGGACGTAGCTCACCGTGCTCGCCGACACTCCGGCGTGCTGGGCGACCTCGGCGAGGGTGACCATCCAGCTCTCCAAGGGACTGAAGCGCTTCGACGCGGCGCATATACGGAACGGAGATATGGGGGTTGCCTGACAGTAGCTCCACACAGGGATGGTGTCCATAGGTTGTCGAAGCGCTTCGATTCGAGACTTTCCCGGAAGTGGCGAGCGCCGCCCTGGCGCCCGGGGACCACCGAACGGACGTATGCGAGCGGCTCCTTGGCGGTCGCCGGCAGGTCGCCGTCGAGATGCTCGGAAAGTACTGCCTGGGCCCCGGCCCGCGGGCGGCCGCCACGGCACCGTCAGGGCCGAGGCGGAGGCCGTCGTGCCGGAGGGGTCGACTTGACATCAAGGTGCGGTCGACGGGGATCGGTTGACGCGCAATCCCGGGTAGGCGGTTGCACGAAGACTGGTGACCTCGCCCCGAATCGGGTACGAACGATCCAGTAGCACCGATCAGTAACGTACGCCCGCAGGGTCGCCGTACGGCACTCTTGGCCGCTGTACGGCAGCTTGATCGGCGTATGTCCAAAATGATCCCTATTCGCGGCGAGGTGAGCCTCATGTCCGCACCAACAGCCCCCACTCCCAAGCCCACTGTCACCGAGCGTGAGGCGCGACAGGTCGCCGAGGCCGCGCGCGAGCAGGACTGGCGCAAGCCCAGCTTCGCCAAGGAGCTGTTTCTCGGCCGTTTCCGGCTCGACCTCATCCACCCCCATCCGCTGCCCGCCGACGAGCACGTACAGCGCGGCGAGGAGTTCCTCGCCAAGCTGCGCGACTTCTGCGAGACACAGATCGACTCCGCGCGCATCGAGCGCGAGGCCCGGATCCCGGACGAGACGATCAACGGGCTCAAGGAACTCGGCGCCTTCGGCATGAAGATCGACACCAAGTACGGCGGCCTCGGCCTCACCCAGGTGTACTACAACAAGGCGCTTTCTCTGGCCGGCTCCGCGAATCCCGCGGTCGGCGCGCTGCTGTCCGCGCATCAGTCGATCGGCGTACCGCAGCCCCTGAAAATCTTCGGGACGCAGGAGCAGAAGGACACGTTCCTGCCCCGCTGCGCCCGCACCGACATCTCCGCGTTCCTCCTCACCGAGCCGGACGTGGGCTCGGACCCCGCCCGCCTCGCCACGACGGCCGTCCCGGACGGGGACGACTACGTGATCGACGGCGTGAAACTGTGGACCACCAACGGCGTGGTGGCCGACCTGCTCGTGGTCATGGCGCGCGTCCCCAAGTCCGACGGCCACGGCGGCGGCATCACGGCGTTCGTCGTCGAGGCCGCGTCGGAGGGCATCACGGTCGAGAACCGCAACGCCTTCATGGGCCTGCGCGGCCTCGAGAACGGTGTCACCCGCTTCCACCGGGTCCGTGTCCCGGCGGCCAACCGCATCGGCCCGGAGGGTGCGGGTCTGAAGATCGCGCTGACCACGCTGAACACCGGCCGGCTCTCACTGCCCGCGATGTGCGTGGGCGCGGGCAAGTGGTGTCTGAAGATCGCCCGCGAGTGGTCGGGAGCCCGCGAGCAGTGGGGCAAGCCGGTCGCACTGCACGAGGCGGTCGGTTCGAAGATCTCCTTCATCGCGGCGACGACCTTCGCCATCGAGGCGGTCGTGGACCTCTCCTCGCAGATGGCCGACGAGGACCGCAACGACATCCGCATCGAGGCCGCTCTCGCCAAGCTCTACGGTTCGGAGATGGCCTGGCTGATGGCCGACGAACTGGTCCAGATCCGCGGCGGCCGCGGCTTCGAGACCGCCGAGTCCCTCAAGGCCCGGGGCGAGCGGGCGGTGCCCGCCGAGCAACTGCTGCGGGACCTGCGCATCAACCGCATCTTCGAGGGCTCCACGGAGATCATGCACCTGCTGATCGCCCGCGAGGCCGTGGACGCCCATCTGTCGGTGGCGGGAGACCTGATCGATCCCGACAAGTCCCTGGCCGACAAGGCGAAGGCGGGCGCGAACGCCGGCGTCTTCTACGCCAAGTGGCTGCCCAAACTGGTCGCCGGACAGGGGCAGGTCCCGGGCGCGTACGGGGAGTTCCGTCAGGAGGTCGACCTCTCCCCGCATCTGCGCTACGTCGAACGCAGCGCCCGCAAGCTCGCCCGCTCCACCTTCTACGCGATGTCCCGCTGGCAGGGCCGCATGGAGACCAAGCAGGGCTTCCTGGGCCGGATCGTGGACATCGGCGCCGAACTGTTCGCGATGAGCGCGGCCTGTGTGCGCGCCGAGCATCTGCGCAGGTCCGGGCAGCACGGGCGGGAGGCGTACCAGCTCGCCGACGCCTTCTGCCGGCAGTCCCGGATCCGCGTCGAGGAGTTGTTCGGCCGGCTGTGGAGCAACACGGACGACCTCGACCGCAAGGTGGTCAAGGGAGTCCTGACCGGTACCTACGAATGGCTGGAGGACGGGATCGTCGACCCGTCCGGGGACGGCCCGTGGATCGCGGACACGACTCCGGGTGCCAGCAGCCGGGAGAACGTGCACCGTCCGATCCGCTGACGGCCGGCCACCGCGTGCCCGGCGGTCACCGATGCGACGGTCCCGGCGCCGGAGTAGGCCGCGGCGAGGTCCCGGAGTCCGGCGGTCGCGGTGGCCGGCAGGCCGACCGCGCCCGCCGGGCGGTGCCGATCCGCGCCGGCGGCGCCCTCTCGGCGTCCGCGGAGCCTTCCCCCGCCCAGGCAGATCGGATCCCCGGACATGACGGCATCTCCGTGATGTCCGGGGGCGGCACCGGCATGTCAGGACCGGTCTGCCGGGGGACCTTCGGTGAGGAGTGGGGCACCCTGTCCCCCCGGGCACCGTGCTACGGCCACAATGGAGGAATGAGCGACAGTCCAGCCCCTCTTGCCGACCCCCATCTCGTCTTCGATCCCGTGGACGGAGTGCGGGACGTCGTGATCCTCGGCTCCACCGGCTCGATCGGCACCCAGGCCGTCGACCTCGTGCTGCGCAACCCCGACCGGTTCAAGGTCACCGGGCTCTCCGCCAACGGCGGCCGGGTCGGACTGCTCGCCGAGCAGGCCCGCCGCCTGCGGGTGCGGACGGTCGCGGTGGCGCGCGAGGACGTCGTGCCGGCGCTGCGCGAGGCGCTCTCGGCGCAGTACGGGTCAGGAGAGCCCCTCCCCGAGATCCTCGCCGGACCCGACGCGGCCACCGCGCTCGCCGCCTCGGACTGCCACACCGTGCTGAACGGCATCACCGGCTCCATCGGCCTCGCGCCCACCCTCGCCGCCCTGGAGGCGGGCCGCACACTCGCGCTCGCCAACAAGGAGTCGCTCATCGTCGGCGGCCCGCTGGTGAAGGCGCTGGCCAAGCCCGGCCAGATCATCCCGGTGGACTCCGAGCACGCCGCCCTCTTCCAGGCCCTCGCCTCCGGAACCCGCGCCGACGTGCGCAGACTCGTCGTCACCGCCTCGGGGGGTCCCTTCCGCGGCCGGACGAGGGACCAGCTGGCCGACGTCACGCCCGAGGACGCGCTCGCCCACCCCACCTGGGCGATGGGCCCGGTCATCACCATCAATTCCGCGACCCTGGTGAACAAGGGCCTCGAGGTGATCGAGGCCCATCTGCTGTACGACATTCCCTTCGATCGCATCGAGGTCGTCGTGCACCCGCAGTCGTATGTCCACTCGATGGTGGAGTTCACGGATGGATCGACTGTGGCGCAGGCGACGCCCCCGGACATGAGGGGGCCGATCGCCATCGGTATCGGCTGGCCCGAACGGGTGCCCGATGCGGCGCCCGCTTTCGACTGGAGCAAGGCCTCGACCTGGGAGTTCTTCCCGCTGGACAACGAGGCGTTCCCCTCGGTGGGACTCGCCCGGCATGTGGGACAGCTCGCGGGCACGGCCCCGGCGGTGTTCAATGCCGCCAATGAGGAGTGTGTCGACGCGTTCCTGAACGGCGCCCTGCCGTATCTCGGGATCATGGAGACGGTCATCCGGGTGGTGGAGGAGCATGGCACCCCTCGCTCGGGAACTTCCCTGACCGTCGCGGACGTCCTCGAAGCGGAGGCCTGGGCGCGTGCCCGGGCCAGGGAACTGACGGCCCAGACGGCAAGCGCGGAGGCTCGTGCATGACGACCTTGATGATGATCCTCGGCATAGTCGTCTTCGCAGTCGGACTTCTGGTCTCGATCGCCTGGCACGAGCTGGGGCATCTGTCGACGGCCAAGCTCTTCGGTATCCGGGTGCCGCAGTACATGGTCGGGTTCGGCCCGACCGTCTGGTCGCGCAAGAAGGGCGAGACCGAGTACGGCATCAAGGCGGTCCCGCTCGGCGGCTACATCCGCATGATCGGGATGTTCCCGCCGGGGCCGGACGGCCGGATCGAGGCCCGTTCCACCTCGCCGTGGCGGGGGATGATCGAGGACGCACGGGCGCAGTCCTTCGAGGAGCTGCAGCCCGGTGACGAGGACCGCCTCTTCTACACGCGCAAGCCGTGGAAGCGGGTCATCGTCATGTTCGCGGGCCCCTTCATGAACCTGATCCTCGCCGTGGCGGTCTTCCTCGGCGTGATGATGACCTTCGGTGTCCAGACCCAGACCACCACCGTCTCCAAGGTCTCCGACTGCGTCATCCAGCAGAGCGAGAACCGCACCAAGTGCGCGAAGGGCGATCCGGCCGCACCCGCACAGGCCGCGGGGCTCCGGGCGGGCGACAAGATCGTCTCGTTCGGCGGCAAGCCGGTGAAGGACTGGTCCGTCCTCCAGTCCGACATCCGTGCCAACCCGGGCAAGGACGTCACGATCACCGTCGAGCGCAACGGACGGACCGTCGACCTCCAGGCTCACCTGATCAAGAACCAGGTCAGCAAGACGGACGGCAACGGCGGCTATGTCGAGGGCAAGTACGTGTACGCCGGCTTCCTCGGCTTCACCCCCGCCAGCGGCATCGTCCAGCAGTCCTTCGACCAGTCCGTGCAGCGCATGGGCGACATGATGGAGAACGGCGTCGAGTCGCTGCTGTCGCTCCCGGGCAAGATTCCCGCCCTGTGGGACGCGGCCTTCGGCAACGCCCCGCGTGAGCCGGACTCCCCGATGGGCGTGGTCGGCGCGGCCCGTGTGGGCGGCGAGGTGTTCACCCTGGACATCCCGCCGTCCCAGCAGATCGCCATGATGCTGCTGCTGGTCGCGGGCTTCAATCTGTCCCTGTTCCTGTTCAACATGCTTCCGCTGCTCCCGCTCGACGGCGGGCACATCGCGGGCGCCCTGTGGGAGTCGCTGCGGCGCGCCGTGGCCAAGGTGCTGCGCCGCCCCGACCCGGGTCCGTTCGACGTGGCGAAGCTGATGCCGGTGGCCTATGTGGTGGCCGGGATCTTCGTCTGCTTCACCCTGCTGGTGCTGATCGCGGACGTGGTTAACCCGGTGAAAATCTCCTAGTCACGCGGAGTTGGCGGCGGCCGGGGAGGCTTTTTTCCCGGCCGCAGCCCATTGGGTGGGTTTACGGACCGTGATGTGCTGGGGTCCGTGCCCGTGCCGTAGGCTCAAAGCCTGGAGCCCGTCGTTCCGGGGCTGGACCTTGATCCATAACTTGGGGTTGCACAGCAGATGACTGCGATTTCACTCGGCATGCCGTCCGTTCCGCTCAAGCTCGCCGAGCGTCGGAAGAGCCGGCAGATCCAGGTCGGATCCGTGGCGGTGGGTGGAGACGCTCCGGTGTCGGTGCAGTCGATGACGACGACGCGTACGTCGGACATCGGTGCGACGTTGCAGCAGATCGCGGAGTTGACGGCGTCGGGTTGCCAGAT
>NZ_LMWH01000193.1 GCF_001507435.1 Streptomyces sp. NRRL F-5122 | reverse complement strand
CTCGACCATCGCCATCCTGTGGTTCGCGGGCGCCTCCGCGATGGCCGGACTGCTCAACCTGATGCCCCGCTATCTGCCCCGCTACGGCATGGCCCCGCACTGGGCGCGCGCCGTGCGGCCGATGGTCATCGTCTTCACCCTGGTCGCCTTCCTGGTCACCTGGATCTTCGATGCCGACGTGGACGCGCAGGGCGGCGCCTATGCCACCGGTGTGCTGGTGCTGATCAGCTCCGCCGCGATCGCGGTGACCATCGCCGCCCGCAAGGCCGGCCAGCGCAACTGGACCGTCGTCTTCGCGG
>NZ_LMWH01000192.1 GCF_001507435.1 Streptomyces sp. NRRL F-5122 | reverse complement strand
CAGCACTGGCTGGGCGCCGAGGGCATGCCGCGCCGTTACGCCGACTACCTCGCGGCCGACGGCTTCACCGCCCTCAACACGGTGTCGACGATCTCCTCGTTCCTGCTCGGTCTGTCGATCCTGCCGTTCCTCTACAACGTGTGGAAGACGGCCAAGTACGGCAAGCCGGTCGGCGTCGACGACCCGTGGGGCTACGGTCGTTCCCTCGAGTGGGCGACCTCCTGCCCGCCCCCGCGGCACAACTTCCTCACCCTGCCGCGCATCCGTTCCGAATCCCCCGCCTTCGACCTGCACCACCC
>NZ_LMWH01000191.1 GCF_001507435.1 Streptomyces sp. NRRL F-5122 | reverse complement strand
ACAGCTCGGGCGAGAACAGCATCTCCACGTGCGCGAGGTACTTCTGCACCCGGCGGGCCCAGTGCTCCCACGTGAGCTCGTGGTCCTCCTTGGCCTTCGGCGAAGCGCATTTCTCGGCGTCGTGACCGTTCAGCTCCAGATGACCGAGCTCCGTGTTCGGTACGAGCACACCGTCCACGAACAGGGCGCTGCCGATGCCCGTGCCCAGCGTCAGCACGATGACGGTGCCCCGGCGGTCGCGGCCCGCGCCGAACTCCATCTCGGCCACGCCCGCCGCGTCCGCGTCGTTGAGCAAGGTC
>NZ_LMWH01000190.1 GCF_001507435.1 Streptomyces sp. NRRL F-5122 | reverse complement strand
CCGTCACGTGCTCGGGCGCGGAGTGGTGTCCTCCGGATCTGGGCCGCGGTTGGGGAGGAGGGGCCCCGGTGGCCGGCTCGGTCATCGGCATTCTCTTCTCGATGCTCAGGGTTTTTGCGAGGTTTGTTCGTTGTTCGAGTGGTGCCTGTGCACCAAAAAACCCCTCGTGCCGGTATGCAAGCGAGGGGAGCGCGCCGGGTGTGGTCGCGGGAGTCTCCGGTTCATTTCCGGTAGATCCCAGCTCAGCCGCCGCGCTGTCCAACTACGAGAATTCGGGTGCGGATGGAACTGACCCTCCCC
>NZ_LMWH01000189.1 GCF_001507435.1 Streptomyces sp. NRRL F-5122 | reverse complement strand
TACGGGCCACCTACAACCGTTACGGCGGTGTGAGGCACATGATCGCCGCCCTCGATCTGGCCACCGGCAAGCTGTACTACCGCATCCGCCCGCGCAAGCGCTGGCGGGAGTTCCTCGGCCTGCTCAAGGCCCTGCGGGCTCGCTGGCCCGGCCAGAAGCTGTATGTGGTGCTGGACAACTTCTCCCCGCACAAGCACGCCGAGGTCCGTGCCTGGGCGGCCGGCCACGAGGTCGAGCTGGTCTTCCTGCCGACCTACGGATCCTGGCTGAACTGGATCGAGGCCGAGTTCGCGGCCCTGC
>NZ_LMWH01000188.1 GCF_001507435.1 Streptomyces sp. NRRL F-5122 | reverse complement strand
AATCCCTTCGCAAGGTCCTCCACGCATAGGTGCTCTGTCCGGGGAGGTTGCGGCGGGGGGCGCCCAAAGGTGGCCCCGGGGGGGGGTGGGTGGCGGGCGGTTTCCGCCTTGGGGGGGGGCGCACGGCTGAAGGAGGCGAGCGCCGGAGACGCCTTGCACGCCTAGGTGCTCCCCGGACAGGAGGGTGACGTGGGCGGTGGAGCGGGCCTACAGCGGTGCGGACGAGACGAGGGCGGTCCACGACGTCGACACCACCCTGGAGGCTGGCGGGAAACCCCGGGATATCGCGAAGCCTAATGAGCC
>NZ_LMWH01000187.1 GCF_001507435.1 Streptomyces sp. NRRL F-5122 | reverse complement strand
CCTGGTCGAAGCCGACCAGCATGGTCAGCTCGGCGGTGATCTCGTCGGCCAGTTCGAGGGAGCGCAGGGTGTGGGGGATGGTGCGGGCGGCGTCCGCGATGACGGCCGCGTCGCGGGCGTCGGTCTTGGCCTCACCCGGGTAGAGATCGGCGATCCGGCGCATCGCGAGGCCGGGCAGGTAGGCGACCTTGCAGTCGGCGTTGCGGGCGACGGTCAGCGGGAGGGCGCCGATGGAGGCGGGCTGGTCCACGATCACCAGGACGGTGCCGAACTTGGCCTTGAGCTTGTCGAAGACGGCCCGCAA
>NZ_LMWH01000186.1 GCF_001507435.1 Streptomyces sp. NRRL F-5122 | reverse complement strand
ACTGCTGGAGAAGGTCAAGTCCGTGGAGAACGTCCGCGAGGTCTTCCGCTCCTGGCAGGAGGGCACCGTCATCCGCTCGTGGCTGCTCGACCTCGCGGTCAACGCCCTCGACCAGGACGAGCACCTCGACAAGCTCCGCGGATACGCCGAGGACTCCGGCGAGGGCCGGTGGACGATCGAGGCGGCCATCAACAACGCCGTGCCCCTGCCGGCCATCACCGCCTCGCTGTTCGCCCGGTTCGCGTCCCGCCAGGACGACTCGCCCCAGATGAAGATGATCGCGGCGCTGCGCAACCAGTTCGGC
>NZ_LMWH01000185.1 GCF_001507435.1 Streptomyces sp. NRRL F-5122 | reverse complement strand
CCGTGCGGACGTGGATCACCGCAGTGGAGGCCGCCTCCCTGATCTGGCTCGACGAGGACAAGCAGCCACCGGTGGACGAACTGCGGGACTGGCTCGTGGGGCAGTTCCTGGCATGCCGGGGGGCCGGCGCCCGGCGCGATCCCCAAACCCCCGCCGTGGGGGGCGGGGCACTGGCCCTGGGGAGGGGCGACGGGGGTCGCTTGGGCTCTCCCGAGTGCCAGTGCGCCCCCCCCCAGGGCGGCTGTCTGCGTACGGCGGCCGCCGCCGGCCCCCGGGCATGCCACAAACGGCCCCCCGAGCCAGTAC
>NZ_LMWH01000184.1 GCF_001507435.1 Streptomyces sp. NRRL F-5122 | reverse complement strand
CGAAGGGTACGAAGTCGAAGGCGTTCCCGGCCCGGCGGGGGTCCTGTTCTGTGCTGAACCCGCCCCCAGGGAGCCCCACAAGAACGCATCAGCCCCGGTCCCCTGGGAAGACAACCGGGCCCGGCCTGGTGCTCTATCGGTGGCCGCCGCAGCCCTCGCCGCGCCGCAAACGCCACACCCTGCGCACCCAAGCCCGCGAACTGCTCCCCGAGGTCGGACTCAACCACCGGCTACACAACCGGAAACTGCTGGGCCGCACCCGTGCCCGGGTGCTCGAGGCGATCACCGAACGCCCCGGCTGCACCA
>NZ_LMWH01000183.1 GCF_001507435.1 Streptomyces sp. NRRL F-5122 | reverse complement strand
CCCCCCGCACATCCGAACACGACACCCCCTCACGCAACGGAAACCGCCCCAACACCCCACCCACCTCAGGCGTCAACGCACCCGCCAGACGAGAGGCCGCCGGACGGCCGGTGTCCCGCAGGGCGTCCACCGCGGCCAGGAGGGCCTGTCGTCCGTCCTCGTCCTCCGGGACGCCGGCGGCCGCGCGTTCGTAGAGCCGTGCGCCTTCCTCCAGGACCAGTTCGGTGTCGAGACCGGCAGGGATCTTGATCTCGGCGTGGTGCCGCCAGGTGGTGACCGGATCGCCCCACGCCTGAACGGCGTAGGTCCACCGGCCCTCGCTCGGCAGGGAGACGGTGGCGCCCCAGCGGTCGGTGCCGGGGGCCAGTTCGCGCATCGGGGTCCAGGGGCCGGGCCGGCCTTCGGGGTCTGCGAGGACGACATTGGCGGCGACGGCGTCATGGCCCTCGCGGAAGACCGTGGCGGAGATCTCGAACTCCTCGTCCACCACCGCCTTGGCCGGACGCCGGCCCTGGAGGACGAGGGGGCGTACGTCGAGTACGGGGATTCGCCCGATCGTGGGACCGGCGTCCGGGGGCGGAGTGGGACTCGGGGCCGCGGAGGATGTCCGCGGGGCGGGGGGCACGGCGTCGGCCTGCTCCTTCGAGGGGGCGACGGTGCTGTTGGTCGAGGGTGCCGGCGAGTGGTGCGTCGGGGGCATGACCGCTCCTGTCCGCGTCGACGTGGGTGGGCGGATGAGGGTGTCGGAAGACGGGTCAAGCGGGGCTACCGGAGGAGCCTTCCCACCCTGTGCGGGTGGGCATTCCGGCACTTTGTTAACTACTCACGCGTATGTCTACCTTCAAGACCGGCCGCATCCGGAACAGCGAAAAGGTCCGGCCCCGCCCTCAGGGGCGAGGCCGGCAAGGTTACGCGTGTCCGGTTAATTCTTCTTTACGCCTGTCCGTTCGACTGTCGGTCAGGGATTGGCCACATGCAGCAGCCTGTTGGGTGATCCGGTCCCCGCGTTCTTCACCTTCCCGTGCACTGCCTGCTGCACCAGCGCCCGGCTCACCTGTGCCGGAGTGGCCTTCGGATGTTTGGCGAGATAGAGCGCCGCCGCCCCCGCGACATGCGGTGCCGCCATCGACGTACCGGAGAGGGTCGCCGTGGCGGTGTCGCTCGCGGACGAGTCGGAGGTGATGGCGACGCCGGGGGCGAACAGGTCCAGGCTCGAACCCCAGTTGGAGAAGACCGCCCGGGTGTCGTTCCGGTCGCCGGCACCCACCGTGACGGCCTGGGGGACGCGGGCCGGGGAGTACAGACCGGCCGGGAGCCCCTCGTTGCCGGCAGCGACGGTGTAGCTGACGCCGGAGGCGATGGAGTTGCGCACGGCCGCGTCCAGTTGGGTGCTCGCGTAGCCGCCGAGGCTCAGGTTCGCCACCGCGGGCTTTCTCGCGTGCCTGGTGACCCAGTCGATGCCCGCGATCACCTGCGCGGTGGTGCCCGCGCCCTTCGCGTCCAGGACGCGCACCGCGACGACCTTCGCCCGCTTGGCGACCCCGTATCCGGTGCCCACGGCGGTCCCGGCGACGTGCGTGCCGTGCCCGTTGGCGTCGGACGCGGTCCTGTCGTTGTCCACGAAGTCCCAGCCGTAGCCGGCCCGGCCGCCGAAATCCTTGTGCGAGATGCGGATTCCGGTGTCGATGACGTACACCGTCACGCCCGCGCCCGCCGGTTCGGGCCAGGTGTAGCCGCGGTCGAGCGACCGGCTCGGCTGGTCGATACGGTCCAGGCCCCACGAGGGCGGGTCCTTCTGGTAGTGGTCCAGGGTGACTCTGGTGTCCTGGACGACCGATGCCACGTGGGAGTCCGCCGCCAGGCGCCGGGCCTGCCGCTCGTCGACTCTCACCGCGTACCCGTTGAGGGCGGTTCCGTAGGTCTGGCTTATTTTCGCCCCGTACTTCTCGGCGATGCTCCTGCCGAGTGCCGACGGGGCCTTCGTTCCCCCCTTGAGCGTGACGATGTAACTTCCGCTGACGGCGCCGGGGCCACCGGCGCCCAGGACGACCCCCTCCGGGGCGGCCTGCGCGGTCGGGCTGAGGGCCGAGAGCGCGGCGACCGTGGTGACCGCGGTGAGGCTGCCTGCCCAGCGCAGACGCGCGTTTCCCGTCCGTGTCATGACTCGAGTTCCCCTCCTCGACTCGGCGTGGCGCGGCCGGGGTTCGTCCGTGTCCGGGCGGTACGCCGGCCGCTACGCCAGTGGGCAGCCTCTCGTGCGGCGTGAACCGTCACAAGGTCGCCCAGGAGGGCGGAATCGGCCATATCGGCAGGGGTCGGTATGTAAAGGTTGCGTTGTCTTTCGGGCGTCCCGGTTCGGGCGATCCCGCCCCGTCCGGCGCGCGGAGGGCGCCTCGTAGGGCCGCCGTGCGGGTGTCCGGGGGACGGCGGAACCTCGCCGCGGCGGCGACCCGGGCTGCGTACAAACCCGACGGTAGGCGAACCCAGCGGCGTACCGTCGGGTGTGACATGCCGCCCACGTCCTCCGTGAAGGTGGAATTCGTGAAGGCCATCCGCAGGTTCACCGTACGTCCCGTCCTCCCCGAAGCCCTTCACCCGCTGAGCGACCTGGCGCGCAATCTGCGCTGGTCGTGGCATGCGGAGACCCGTGACCTCTTCCAGTCCGTCGACCCCGAGTGCTGGGCCGCCTGCGACGGCGACCCGGTGCGGCTGCTGGGGAGCGTGCCTCCCGCCCGGCTCGCCGAGCTGGCCGAGGACCGCCGCTTCCTGCGCCGCCTCGCCGCGGTCGGCGACGACCTCGCCGACTATATGAGCGGCGACCGCTGGTACCAGTCCCGTTCGTCCGGCTCCGACCTCCCCGCCGCCATCGCCTATTTCTCGCCCGAGTTCGGCATCACGGCGGCGCTGCCCCAGTACTCCGGCGGCCTCGGCATCCTCGCCGGCGACCATCTGAAGGCGGCCAGCGACCTCGGCGTCCCCCTGATCGGCGTCGGTCTGCTGTACCGCCACGGCTACTTCCGGCAGACCCTCTCGCGGGACGGCTGGCAGCAGGAGCACTATCCGGTGCTGGACCCGAACGAACTGCCCGTGGTGCCCCTGCGCGAGCCCGACGGCACGCACGCCCGGGTCTCCCTGGGGCTGCCGGGCGGCCGCCGGCTCCAGGCCCGCGTCTGGCTAGCCCAGGTGGGCCGGGTGCCGCTGCTCATGCTCGACTCGGACGTCGAGGAGAACGACCTCGGCGAACGGGGCGTCACCGACCGGCTGTACGGCGGCGGCAGCGAGCACCGGCTGCTGCAGGAGATGCTGCTCGGCATCGGCGGGGTGCGCGCGGTACGCACATACTGCCGGCTGACCGGGCACGCCGGGCCCGAGGTGTTCCACACCAACGAGGGCCACGCCGGTTTCCTCGGCCTGGAGCGGATCGCCGAGCTGTGCGACGGCGGTCTCGACTTCGACTCCGCCCTGGAAGCGGTCCGGGCGGGCACGGTCTTCACCACCCACACCCCCGTCCCCGCGGGCATCGACCGCTTCGACCGGGAACTGGTGGCCCGGCACTTCGGCCCGGACGCGGAACTGCCCGGGATCGACGTGGAGCGGATTCTGCGACTCGGGATGGAGACGTACCCGGGCGGTGAGCCGAATCTGTTCAACATGGCGGTCATGGGTCTCAGGCTCGGCCAGCGCGCCAACGGCGTGTCCCTGCTGCACGGCAACGTCAGCCGGGGGATGTTCTCGGGCCTGTGGCCGGGCTTCGATCCCGACGAGGTGCCGATCACGTCCGTGACCAACGGGGTGCACGCGCCGACCTGGGTGGCGCCGGAGGTGTTCCGGCTCGGGGCGCGGCAGATCGGCGCCGAGCGTACCGAGGACGCCCTGACGGTGGGCGGCCCCGAACGCTGGGACGCGATCGAGGAGATCGCCGACCAGGAGATCTGGGATCTGCGCCGGGACCTGCGCGAACAACTGGTGGTGGAGGTACGGGAGCGGCTGTACGCGTCCTGGCGGCAGCGGGGTGCGGGGACGGCCGAACTCGGCTGGATCGACGGGGCGCTGGATCCTGACGTGCTGACGATCGGATTCGCCCGGCGTGTGCCCTCGTACAAGCGGCTGACGCTGATGCTGCGCGACCGGGACCGGCTGATGGAACTGCTGCTGCATCCCGAGCGCCCGATCCAGATCGTGGTGGCCGGCAAGGCGCATCCGGCGGACGACGGCGGCAAGCGCCTGATCCAGGAACTGGTCCGGTTCGCGGACGACCCGCGCGTGCGCCACCGGATCGTCTTCCTCCCGGACTACGGCATGGCGATGGCGCAGAAGCTCTATCCGGGCTGCGACGTCTGGCTGAACAACCCGCTGCGCCCGCTGGAGGCCTGTGGCACCAGTGGTATGAAGGCGGCGCTCAACGGCGGCCTCAACCTCTCGGTCCGGGACGGCTGGTGGGACGAGTGGTACCAGCCGGACTTCGGCTGGTCGATCCCCACGGCCGACGGCGCGGCGACGGACGAGGACAGGCGCGACGACCTCGAGGCACATGCGCTGTACGAGCTGCTGGGGAAGCGGGTGGCCCCGCGCTTCTACGAGCGGGGCCAGGGCGGACTGCCCGACCGCTGGATCGAGATGGTCCGCCGTACGCTGATGAACCTGGGCCCGAAGGTGCTGGCCGGGCGGATGGTGCGCGAGTACGTGGAGCGCCTCTACACCCCGGCGGCCCATGCGCACCGGGCGATGAGGCCGGACACGGCGCGTGAGCTCGCGGCGTGGAAGGCACGGGTACGGGCGGCCTGGCCGGGCGTCACGGTCGACCACGTCGAGACCCCGGCAGCGGCGGCGACGGCCGAACTGGGCACGACACTGGCGCTCCGCGTCCGTGTCGGCCTCGGCGAACTGGCGCCCGGCGACGTGGAGGTCCAGGCGGTCTCGGGCCGCGTCGACTCCGACGACCGCCTCGCGGACGCGACGGCGACCGCGCTGAAACCGGCGGGCGGTCCTGAGCCGGACGGCCGCTGGGTGTACGAGGGCCCGCTGGCGCTGGACCGGACCGGGCCGTACGGCTACACCGTGCGGATCCTGCCGGCGCATCGCCTGCTGGCCTCCGGTGCGGAGCTGGGCCTGGTGGCGGTGCCGTCGGAGGAGGCGGGGGAGGGAGCCGGGCTGCTGATGCGCTGAGCGGGGCGTGCGGGGCGGCGCCGGTCCTGTCGCCGTGGGCTAGGAGTCCTCGTCCCCGCACAGCCTCTGCAGCGCCGCGCCGCACCGTCGTGCGTAGGCGTGCTGGAGGCCCCGTGCGGCCGGGCCGCCCGCCTTCGTGTACCACTTGGCCGGGCGGCTGAAGGCCGTGATCGTCAGCCAGACCGTGCCGTCCCCGGTGCGGTCCACGACGAAGGACTCCTCGCCGCACTCCGGGTGGCCGGGCAGCGTCCCGTACGCCCAGCCCGCCCGGCGGTGCTCCTCGACCGTCCAGACCACCCGACAGGGGGCCTTGATCACACCGCCGAGGGTGACGGTGACATCGACTCCGGCGGCGGCCCGGTCCTCGGCCGCGATGACGCCGAGGCCCGCCGCCCGGTGCATCTCCCAGGTGAGGACCGCCTCGGCCGCCCGGCGGAACACCTCGTGGCCCTCGCCGATCCTTGTGCGAAGGTGCAGGGGACGGAAGCCCTCTGGGCAGTGGCCGGGCTTGCGGGTCGCACCCACATCCTCGTACGTGAACGACATGGGCCCAGCGTAGGACGGCCCCCGGCGGCGTCGTCGCCCCGGGGGCCGCCATGTCCTATCTGTGTACTAGTTCACGTTGACGGCGGACCAGGCCGACGCCACCGCGTTGTACTCGGCGCTGCCGGAGCCGTAGAGGGCGGCGGCAGCCGAGAGCGTGCCCGTGCGGGCCGACTTGTAGTTGGTGGTCGACGTGAAGTACGTCGTGAGCGCCTTGTACCAGATCTGGAGCGCCTTGGCGCGGCCGATGCCGGTGACGGTGGAGCCGTTGGAGGTGGGCGAGTTGTAGGTCACCCCGTTGATCGTCTTGCTGCCGCTGCCCTCGGACAGCAGGTAGAAGAAGTGGTTCGCCACGCCCGACGAGTAGTGCACGTCGAGGTTGCCCACGCTCGAGGACCAGTTGTCGGCGGAGCCGCCGTCCTTGCTGGGCTTGTCCATATAGCGCAGCGGGGTGCCGTCGCCGTTGATGTTGATCTTCTCGCCGATGAGGTAGTCGCCCGGGTCGGCGGAGTTGTTCGCGGCGAACTCGACGCCGGTGCCGAAGATGTCCGAGGTGGCCTCGTTCAGGCCGCCGGACTCGCCGGAGTAGTTGAGGCCGGCGGTGTTGGAGGTGACGCCGTGGCTCATCTCGTGACCGGCCACGTCCAGCGAGGTCAGCGGGTGGTTGTTGCCCGAGCCGTCGCCGTAGGTCATGCAGAAGCAGCTGTCGTCCCAGAACGCGTTGACGTACGAGTTGCCGTAGTGCACCCGGGAGTATGCGGCCTTGCCGTCGTTCTTGATGCCGCTGCGGCCGAAGGTGCTCTTGTAGAAGTCCCAGGTGGCCTGTGCGCCGTAGGCGGCGTCCGCGGCCGCGGTCTGGTCCGTGGAGGAGCTGGAGGCCGTGCCCGTGCCCCAGACGTCGTCCGCGTCGGTGAACAGCGTGCCGGTGCCGGAGGTCCTGTGCGCCAGGTTGTACGTCTTGTGGCCGCCGCGCGTGGTGTCGTACAGCTGGTACGTCGAACCGGACTTGGTGGTGTTCAGGGTGACCGTGCCCGAGTACAGGCTCTTGCCCGTGCCGGTCTCGATCCCCTGGTACTCGTAGAGCTTCCTGCCGGTGGCGGCGTCGGTGACGACGTGCAGCTGGTTCGGGGTGCCGTCGTCCTGGAGCCCGCCGACGACCGTCTCGTACGCGAGGACCGGGGTGCCCGAGCCGGCCCAGATCACCTTGCGCGCCGTGCCGTCGGCCGCGGACCGGTCCGAGCCCGCCGCCTGCGCGGCCTTGACGGCCTGCTTCTCGGCCGTCGCCGCGGTGACCTGCGGCTTGAGGGAGGCCACCTTGATCGTCGCCTGCGTCGCTCTGGTCACGCCCTCGGTCCTGCCGGACTTCGACTCGTGGACGACCAGGTCGCCGCCGAGGACCGGAAGGCCGGCGTAGGTGCGCTCGTAGCGTGTGTGGACCGTTCCGTCGACGTCCTTGACGACGTCCTTGACGACCAGTTGTTCCTTGACGCCGAGGCCTATCTTCCGGGCCGTTTCGGGTGCCGCGGTCCGTGCCTGCTCGACGAGGGAGGCGCGCGCGGTCGAGGACAGGGTGACCGGGGCGGCGGCGAGCGGGGCGGCGGCGGTCCTGCCCGCTCCCGGGGTCGCGTCCTGGGCGGTGGCGACACCGGTGCTCAAGCCGGTGGTGAGCAGGGCTCCTGATGCGACGGCGGTGGCGATGGCCAGGGTGGTGCGCTTGTGACGCGCGTAGAGGGAAGTCACGCAAACTCCTTCTGTGGGGGCGCCCGGACGGCGTGGGGTGCCGTTCGGACGGAATGAAGTTGCGGTGCGGGTGAGCCGTGCGGTGGAAGAGTGACATCAAAGACGCGTACATGTCAGGTGCCGGACGTGAGGTTGTCTCAAATTCGACAGAGTGATGAACGTTGTCGGAGGACGAACGGGCGCCGCCCGGGGGGCGAACCCCCGGACGGCGCCTTGTCCCTGCCGCTTGCGGGAGCGGTTTACGGGAAGGTCAGCTTCCAGCTGTTGATCCGGCCGACGTCCTGGGCCGCCTGGTCCTGGACCCTCAGCTGCCACGTCCCGTTGGCCGTTTGGGCCGAGGCGTTGACCGTGTAGGTGGCCTGCACGTTGTCCGCCGAGTCGGACGAGCTGGCGTTCTTCAGGCGGTACGCGGTGCCGGAGGGGCCCACCAGGTCGATGACCAGGTCGCCCCGCCAGGTGTGCGTGATGTCGACGGTCACCTGGAGATTGCTCGGCGCGTTTCCGGTCCTGCCGGACACGGTGATCGACGAGGTGACCGCCGGCCCGTTGTCCGGAATGGACACCGGCGTGGTGTTCTCGAACGAGGTGCCGCCACCGCCGCCCCCGCCGGAGCGGGCCCCGACCGCGACCGCCGCCCAGGCGTCCTGCACCGCCTTGTACTCGGCGCTCGTGGTGCCGTACAGCTCACCGGCCGCCGCGAGCGTGCCGGTGCGGGCCGCCGCGTAGTTGGTGGTCGAGGTGAACTTGGTGGTGAGCGCGCGGTACCAGATCTGCAGCGCCTTGTCGCGGCCGATACCGGTGACCGGCAGCCCGTCCGCGGTCGGCGAGTTGTAGCTCACGCCGTTGATGACCTTGGCGCCGCTGCCCTCGCTCAGCAGGTAGAAGAAGTGGTTCGCGGGGCCCGACGAGTAGTGCACGTCGACCGATCCGATCCCCGAGTACCAGCTGTCCTTGGACGCGCCGTCCTTGCTGGGCTTGTCCATGTAGCGCAGCGGGGTGCCGTCGCCGTTGATGTCGATCTTCTCGCCGATCAGGTAGTCACCCGGGTCGGCGGAGTTGTTCGCGTAGAACTCCACGCCGGTGCCGAAGATGTCCGAGGTCGCCTCGTTCAGACCGCCGGACTCGCCGGAGTAGTTGAGACCGGCGGTGTTGGAGGTGACGCCGTGGCTCATCTCGTGACCGGCCACGTCCAGGGCCGTCAGCGGGTCGGCGTTGCCCGAGCCGTCGCCGTAGGTCATGCAGAAGCAGCTGTCGTCCCAGAACGCGTTGACGTACGAGTTGCCGTAGTGCACCCGGGAGTAGGCCGCCTTGCCGTCGTTCCTGATGCCGCTGCGGCCGAAGGTGCTCTTGTAGAAGTCCCAGGTGGTCGCGGCGCCGTAGTGGGCGTCGGCGCCGGCGGTCGCGGCGTTCGACGTGGTGCCGTTGCCCCACGTGTCGCTCGACTGCGAGAACAGCGTGCCGGTGCCGGACGTGCCGCGGTTGAGGTTGTACGTCTTGTGGCCGCCGCGCGAGCCGTCGTTCAGCGTGTACGTCGAGCCCGACTGCGTGGTGGTCAGCGTGACCTGTCCGCTGTACTGGGTGTTGCCGATGCCGTTCTTGACACCCTGGTAGCGGAAGAGCTCCTTGCCCGTGGCGGCGTCGGTGACGACGTGCAGCTGGTTCGGCGTCCCGTCGTCCTGGAAGCCGCCGATGACAGTCTCGTACGCGAGGGTGGGCTTGCCGCCGGCCGCCCAGATCACCTTGCGGGGCGCGCTGTCGGCGCCGGTCTGCTGCGAGCCCGCCGCCCGGGCGACGGACAGCGCCTGCTTCTGTGCGGTCGAGGCGGAGACCGCCGGCGTGAGCGAGGCGACCTTGACGGTGGCCTGGGTCGCCTTGACGACCTGCTCGGTCTGCCCGGACGCGGCCGTGTCCACCACCAGGTCGCCGCCGAGGACCGGAAGCCCGGCGTAGGTGCGCTCGTAGCGGGTGTGGAGGGTGCCGTCGCCGTCCTTGACGACGTCACGGACGACGAGCTTCTCCTGGGCGCCGAGGCCGATCGCCCGGGCGGTGTCCGCCTTCGCCGTGTCGGCGTCGCGGATCAGCTCGGCACGCTGCGAGGGGGACAGCTTCAGCGCGGTGTGTGCGGGATTGATCTTCCCGGCGGCGGGGGCGGCCGGAGCCGCGGCGCTCGCGGCGCCCGTCTGGACGGCGGCGGCCAGCAGGGCGGAGACGCCGACGAGGGCGAAGGCGACGGCGCTGCGGGCGGGGGTGTGGGAGGTGCGTCTGCGAGAGGAACTGCTTCTCAACACTGACTCCTTCTGCGTGGCCGCGGGTCGCGCGGCCAGGGGAGACCGGACGGCTGGTCGGCCGTCCGGGCAGAACAGGCGGAACGCGGAACCAGGTGCATGAAGGTGACGGGCCGCCGCACGACGTGGAGCTGTGGGGGTGCTGTGAAGCGGCCGTGGGAAGCGTGCCAGGGGAGTGCGCTTTCTGTCAGGAGCGCGTCAAGAACTTGTCCGGAAATGGTTCGTTGGGTGAAAGGTCACGTTCGGTATACGGACTGTTCGACCGATCCCGGTGCGCGGACCGTCCCCTCAGGCAGGCGTCGGCCGCTCCCCGTGCCAGGAGCGCCACAGCGCGGCGTACGCTCCGTCGGCCGCCACCAGTTCGTCGTGCGAGCCCAGTTCGGCCAGCCGGCCGTCCTCCATCACGGCCACCCGGTCCGCGTCGTGCGCGGTGTGCAGCCGGTGCGCGACGGCGATGACGGTTCTGCCCTCGAGCACCGCGGCCAGGGCGCGCTCGGTGTGGCGTGCGGTGCTCGGGTCCAGGAGCGCCGTCGCCTCGTCGAGGATCAGGGTGTGCGGATCCGCCAGGACCACCCGGGCCAGGGCGAGTTGCTGCGCCTGGGAGCCGTCCGTGGCGAGGCTCCCTCCCGGGCGATCGTCACCGGAGCCCGGCGAGTGGCCGCCCGGTTCCAGCGCCGTGTCCAGGCCCTCCGGCAGGTCCCGCACCCAGCCGTCGGCGCCGACGGCGGCCAGGGCGGCCCACAGGCTCCCGTCCGTGGCGGACGGATCGGCGATCCGCAGGTTGTCGCGGACGGTGCCCAGGAAGACGTGGTGCTCCTGGGTGACGAGGACGACCTGGCGGCGCAGTCGTTCGGGGCCGAGACCGGCGATCGGCACCCCGCCGACGGTCACCGAGCCCGCTCCGGGCGCGTCGACGCCGGCCAGCAGCCTGCTCAATGTGGTCTTCCCGGCGCCCGAGGGGCCGACGACCGCCAGCCGCTCCCCGGGCCGCACGGTCAGGTCCACCCCGCGCAGCACCTCGCTCCCGCGGTCGTAGGAGTAGCGGACCCCGCGCACATCGATCCGGTCGTCCGCCGGGCCGGGACCGTCGCCGTCCGGCGCGGAGCGCGGGGACCGGGCCAGTCCCTCCACCCGGGCGAAGGAGGCGCCGCTGCTCTGCAACTGCTCGACGCGCACCAGGATCTGGTCGAGCGGTTCGGCGAACTGCCGCAGATAGAGCGAGGCCGCCACCACCGCCCCGAGGCTCATGGCCCCGTGCGCGTGCAGCACCCCGCCGACCAGCAGCACGCCCGCGACCGGGAGGATGTACGACACCTCCACCACCGGAAAGAACACGGTGCGCAGGTGGAGCGTGTACATCCGGGTACGCCGTGAGGTCTCCAGCGCCTCGTGGCTCGCGGCGGTCCGCCGCTCCTGGAGCCCGAACGCCTCGACCGCGCGGGCACCGGTCGCGGTGGCCGCGAGGATCTCCGCGACCTCCGAGGTCGCCGCGCCCTCGGCCAGATAACCGTCCCGGGCTCGGCGCAGATACCAGCGCAGCGCGAACCGGACGGGCACGATCCCGAGGATCCCGACGGCGCCCAGCAGAGGATCGAGCACGAACACCGCACCGAGCACGAACGCCGCGTGCACGGTGTTGATCAGCAACTCGGGACCGGCGTCGCGCAGGGTGGTGCCCACGGCGGACACATCAGCGGTGCCACGGGCCGTCAGATCGCCGGTGCCGGCCCGTTCCACCACGGAAGCGGGCAGCGCGAGGGCCCGGTCGACGAACTCCTCGCGCACGCGTGCGAGCGTCCGCTCCCCGAAGCGGTGCCCCACGTACCGGGCCCAGCGGGCCAGCAGCAGCTGTGCCAGCGAGCACAGCAGGATGGCGAGTGCCATCCGGTCCACGGCACCGACACCGTGCCCGGCCTTGACCTCGTCGACGATGCGGCCGACCAGCCACGGCCCGACGAGCCCGGCGCCGGCCGCCGCCGCGTTCAGGGCCAGTGCGGCGCCGAAGGCGCGGGCGTCGGCCCGCACAAGGCGTGCGGCGGCGCGCCGCACGTCCGCCGGCTCCGCGATCGGCAGCCGGCCCATGGCCTTCGTGGTCAACGCACGGCCTCCTCGGCGTCCGCGTCCCGCGCCACCAGCGCCCGGTAGCCGGGGTCCGCCGCGAGGAGGTCACGATGGCTGCCGGTGGCCGCGACCTTTCCGTCGACCAGGAAATGCACCGTGTCCGCACGGTCCAGGACGAGCGGCGAGGTGGTGGTGACGACGGTGGTGCGCCCGTTGCGGGCGGCGCTCAGCCGGTCGGCCACCACCGCCTCGGTGTGGGCGTCGAGCGCCGAGGTGGGTTCCACCGCGAGCAGCACCTCGGGGTCGGCCAGCAGTGCCCGTACCAGCCGTACACGCTGGCGCTGGCCGCCGGAGAGGCTGCGGCCCTGCGCGGCCACCTGCGTGTCGAGACCCTCGGGCAGGCCGAGCACGATGTCGTCGGCGGCGGCCGCGTGGACCGCTCGCTCGATGTCGTGCTCGTCGCGGTCCCGGCGTCCGCTCACCAGCTCGCGCAGCGGTCCGGCGAACAGGTCGGCCTCGTGGTCGGCGACCAGGATCCGTTCGCGCACCTGCGCCAGGGCGATCCCGTCCAGCCGGGATCCGCCCCAGGTCGCCTCGGACGGGACGTAGCGGCCCAGCCGGTCGACTACGGCCCTCGCGTCGGCGGACCGGGCGGCGGCCAGCGCCGTCAACCGGCCCGGCGGCACCCGCACACCGGACTCCGGGTCGTGCAGGACCGAGGGTTCGGCGGGCGCGTCCGCGGAGCCGTCGTCCGCCACGGGTTCGAGACGCAGCAGCCCGACGACGCGGCGGGCGGCCACCACGCCCCGGCTGAGCTGGTAACCGCACTCGATGAAGAACGCCACCGGGCCCACCAGGACGGCGACATAGCCGTACACCGACACGAGCTCGCCCACGGTGATGTCGCCGCGCGCGGCCAGCCGGGCCGCCAGCCAGGTCACCACCGCGAGGAACAACGTCGGCAGCCCCACGCCGAGTGCCTGGATCCAGCTCGTCACCGCCCCCACCCGGTAGCCCTGCTCGCGCAGCCGCTGCGAGTCCCGACGGAAGGCGTCGGCGAACAGACCCTTGCCGCCCAGGCCGTTGAGGACGCGCAGACCGCCCGCGAGATCGCCGATCCGCGCGGTCAGCACACCCTGCCGCTCGCGGTAGCGCGCCTCCGCCCCCTGAAGCCGCACTGTCAGCGGTCCCACCAGCAGGGCGATCAGCGGGACGCCGAGCAGGACCACGACGGCGAGCTGCAGGGACACCGACAGCAGCAGTCCGGCGATCACCGCGTAGGCGACGACCGCCCCGACACCCGGTCCGACGAAGGTCAGGGACTGGCTGATCGTCTGCACGTCGCCCACCCCGATCGTGACCACCTCCCCGGCCCCTGCACGTCCGGGCAGCGCCGCCCCGAGCCGGACGGCCTGCCCCAGCACGACCTTGACCGTGCGGAAGTTGGCGTCCATCCGCACCCGGGTCATCGTGCGGTGCCGCATGATGCTCAGCCAGGCGTTGAACGACCCCACCACGAACAGCGCCACGGTCCACCCGCACAGCGCGCCCATGTCGCCCGGCTCCAGGCCGTCGTCGATCGCGCGGGCCATGAGGTACGGCGTCGCGGCCAGCAGCACCATCCACGCAGTGCCCAGCAGCGCCCCGGCGGCGCACCGGCCCGGCTGACGGCTCACCAGCCACCACAGGTACCACCAGCCGCCGCGGTGGTCGGGCGTCCCGGGATCCTCGTACGCGTCGACGCCCCTCACGCGAGACTGTCCCGCCAGGCCCGGTGCAGGTCCGCGAACCGGCCCGTGCCCGCGATGAGCGCGGCCGGGCTGCCGTCCTCGACGACACGGCCGTCCTCCATGACCAGCACACGGTCCGCGATCTCCACCGTCGACAGCCGGTGCGCGATTACGACGGCCGTGCGCCCCCGCAGCACCGTCACCATCGCCCGCTGGACGGCCCGTTCACCGGGGATGTCCAGGGAACTGGTCGCCTCGTCGAGGATCAGGACGGCCGGGTCGGCGAGCAACGCGCGGGCGAACGCGACGAGCTGCCGCTGCCCCGCCGAGATCCGGCCACCGCGTTTGCGTACATCTGTGTCGTAGCCCTCGGGCAGTGCGCTGATGAAGTCGTGCGCGCCGATGGCCTTGGCCGCCTGCTCGATCTCCTCCCGGGTCGCGTCGGGGCGGCCGATCGCGATGTTCTCGGCGACCGTGCCCGAGAAGAGGAACGCCTCCTGGGTCACCATCACCACCCCACGCCGCAGCTCGGCCAGGCCGAGGTCGCGCAGGTCCGTGCCGTCCAGCAGGACCCGTCCGTCGGAGGGGTCGTAGAAGCGGGCGAGGAGCTTGGCGAGCGTGGACTTACCGGCACCGGTCGCGCCGACGACCGCGACGGTCCGGCCGGCGGGCAGCGTCAGCGAGAAGCGGGGGAGCACCTCGGCTCCCGTGCGGTACGCGAAGCGCACGTCCTCGAACACGACTTCACGTCCGGGCAGTTCGCCCTCGAGCGGTGGGAGCTGCGCGGGCGCGGACGGTTCGGGCACCGTGGGAACCTGAGCCAGCAGCCCCGCGATCTTCTCCATCGAGGCCGCCGCCGACTGGTAGGCGTTGAGGAACATGCCGAGCCGGTCGATGGGATCGTACAGACGCCGCAGGTACAGGACCGCGGCCGCCAGCACACCGAGCTCCAGCGAGCCCTCCGCCACCCGGTAGGCGCCCCACAGCACGATTCCGGCGACGGCCGTGTTGGCGATCAGCCGGGAGCCGACGACATAGCGGGCCATCTCCAGGAGCGCGTCGCCGTTGGTCCGGGCGTGCCGCTCGTTGAGGACGCGGAAGCCGGCGTCGTTGGCCGCCTCGCGCCGGAACGCGCGCACCGGTCTGATGCCGTTCATCGTCTCGGCGAACTTCACGATCACCGCGGCGATGGCCGTCGACCGACGGCGGAAGATCCGCCCGGCCCGGCGCTGGTAGAGCCGTACGAGCCAGTAGAGCGGCACCAGCGACGCCACGGCCACCGCGCCAAGGCCGAGGTCCAGCCACAGCAGCAGCGCCGAGATGTAGACGAACGACAGGACGACCGTGACCAGTTCCTGCAGTCCCTCGGCGAGCAGTTCGCGCAGCGACTCGACGTCCGTGGTGGACCGCGAGATCAGTCGGCCGGAGGTGTAGCGCTCGTGGAAGTCGACGCTGAGCGCCTGCGCGTGACGGAAGATCCGGCCGCGCAGATCGAGCAGTACGTCCTGGTTCACACGGGCGGAGACGACGATGAACAGGTACTGGAGCCCGCCCGCGGTCGCTGCGGCCAGCAGATAGGCGACCGCCACCGCGATCAGCGGCCCGTGGTCGTGGTCCCTCAGCGCCGGTACCGCGTGGTCGATCGCGTACGCCACCAGCAGCGGGCCCACCTGCACGGCGGCCTGCTGAAGCAGGAGCAGCACACAGGTCAGCACGACCTGGGGCCTGAGCGGCGCGAGCAGCGACCGCAGCAGCAGGGCAGTGGCGCCCGGGGGCGCCGGGAGGGTGTCGTGGTCGAAGGGGTCGTCGGAGGCGGCGGACGGCGGTTTTGGCCGGTACCCGTCCAGGTCCTGGCCGTGCGGCGCGTCCGCTCGGGGTCCTTCCTGCTCGGACGACGCAGAGAGCTTGGGGGCGGGCGCGGTCATCGGGCCTCCTCGCATTCCTCGTCCTGGGAATCTCCGGACATCAGATGGGCGTACTCGGCGTTCGTGCGCAGCAGTTCATGGTGGGTGCCGACGGCGGTGATACGGCCGCCGGAGAGCAGAGCGACGCGGTCGGCCAGCAGGACCGTGGACGGGCGGTGGGCCACGACCAGGGCGGTCGTCCCTTCGAGGACCCGGCGAAGGGCCGCCTCGACCGCGGCCTCCGTGTGCACGTCGAGGGCGGAGAGGGGGTCGTCCAGGACGAGGAAGCGGGGGCTGCCGACGACCGCGCGGGCCAGGGCGAGGCGCTGCCGCTGGCCGCCCGAGAGGCTGAGCCCTTGCTCGCCCACCTGGGTCCGCGTGCCCTGGGGGAGTGCGTGGGCGAAGTCGGCCTGTGCGATGCCGAGGGCCTGCTCGAGGTCCTGCTCGCCGGCGGTGTCCGGGGCGCCCATCAGGACGTTGTCGCCGACGGTGGCGGAGAAGAGGGTCGGTTCCTCGAAGGCGACGGCCACGAGTTCGCGCAGAGTGGCCCGGGGCATGGCGGTGATGTCCCGGCCGTCCAGCGTGATCCTGCCGGAGGTGACCTCGTGCAGTCGGGGGATGAGGGCGGTGAGGGTGGTCTTGCCGCTGCCCGTGGCCCCGACGAGGGCCATGGTCTCGCCCGGGCGGATATGGAGGTCGATGCGGTCGAGGACCGCGGGGGAGCCGGGCGGGGCGTCCGGGTAGCGGAACCGGACGTCGTCGAACCGGAGTCCGTCCGGTGCGGTGAGGACCGCTCCGGCGGGTTCGGGGCGGGCGCCTTCAGGCGCCGGGCCGCGCGGCCCGGTCCCGGCCGGTGACGGCTCCGGGACGCCGGCCCCGGCGGACTCCGGTTCCTCGCCCATCACCTCGAAGTACCGCTCCGTCGCAGTCGCCGCCTCCTGGCTCATCGCCAGCAGGAACCCGATCGAGTCCACCGGCCACCGCAACGCCAGCGCCGTGGACAGAAAGGCCACCAGCGTCCCCGCGGACAGGCCGCCGTCCGCCACCTGGACCGTCCCCAGCACCAGCGCCGCCCCGATGGCGAGCTCCGGCAGGGTGACGATGACCGCCCAGATCGACGCCAGCAGCCGTGCCTTGGCCAGTTCCGTGCCGCGCAGCGTCCGCGACAGCTCCCGGAAGGTGCGTGCCTGGCTGCGGTGCCGCCCGAACCCCTTGATGATGCGGATACCGAGGACGCTCTCCTCGACCACGGTGGTCAGATCGCCCACCTGGTCCTGGGCCTGCCGCGCCACCTCGGCGTACCGCCGCTCGAAGAGCGCGCACATCACGACGACCGGGATGCCCGGGCCGAGGATCACCAGCCCGAGCGTCCAGTCCTGGAGCAGCATGATGATCACGCCCACCAGGATGGTCACGCCATTGACCAGGAGGAAGGTCAGGGGAAAGGCGAGGAACTGACGCAGCAGCATCAGATCGGTCGTGGCACGCGAGAGCAGCTGCCCCGACGCCCAGCGGTCGTGGAAGGCGATCGGCAACCGCTGCAGATGCCGGTACAGGTCCGCCCGCATGTCCGCCTCGACCCGGGACAGCGGGCGGGCCACCAGCCACCGCCGTATCCCGAACAGCACCGCCTCGGCGATCCCGAGCAGCAGCAGGTACAGCGCGCCGAGCCACACCCCCGCCGGATCCCGGTCGGCCACCGGCCCGTCCACGAGCCACTTGAGGACCAGCGGGATCACCAGGCCGACGCACGACGCGACGATCGCGACGAACGCGGCGGTGAACAGCCGCACCCGCACCGGTCGCACATACGGCCACAGGCGCAGCAGGGTGCGCACGGCGGAGCGGTCCTTGGGGGCTACACGTTGTGTGGGCATCAGGGGGAGCCTACGGACCGGCACCGACAGTGCCCAGCGAGTTTTGGCCGGACCCGGTCCGTCTGCGGTCCTACGACCTGCGTGTACGAGGAGTCGCCCGGTCCGTCGGCCGCCGGGTCGTACCCCTGCATCAACCGATCGGCTGATGCACCTTCGAGCGAGGCGGCCGATGTGCCGGACGGGCTCCGGCCGGGACCCTCGAGCCATGACCACGCATCCCGTCATCGAAGTCAGCGGACCGCGCAAGTCCTACGGGGGAAGGGCCGTCGTCGACGGCGTCACCTTCGCCGTGGAGGAGGGCGAGATCTTCGGAATCCTCGGCCCGAACGGCGCGGGCAAGACCACCACCGTCGAGTGCGTCGAGGGCCTCAGGACTCCCGACGAGGGACGGGTCCGGGTCGCCGGGCTCGATCCCGTCGCCGACCACGAGCAGGTCTCCCGGGTCCTCGGCGCCCAGCTCCAGCAGAGCGAACTGCAGGCCAAGATCACCGTGCGCGAGGCGCTGGAGCTGTACGCGTCCTTCTACCCGCACCCCGCCGACTGGCGCCCGCTCGCCGAGCACCTCGACATCACCGGACAGCTCACCGCCCGGTTCGGCAAACTCAGCGGCGGCCAGAAACAGCGCCTGTTCATCGCGCTCGCCCTCATCGGCAACCCGAGGGTGGTCGTCCTCGACGAGCTCACCACCGGACTCGACCCGCGAGCCCGCCGCGACACCTGGCGGCTGATCGAGGACGTACGGGGGAACGGCGTCACCGTCCTGCTCGTCACGCACTTCATGGAGGAGGCGCAGCGGCTCTGCGACCGGATCGCGGTCATCGACAAGGGCCGGATCGCCGCCCTGGACACCCCGGCCGGACTGATCCGCCGGGCGTCCGGTTCCACGGTCATCAGCTTCACCCCGTCGGCGCCGCTGGACGAGGACGAACTTCAGGCGCTGCCGGCGCTCGCGTCCGTCGCCCACAAGGACGGCCGGATCACGCTCGCCGGCACCGACGAGACCGTCAACGCGGTCATCTCCCTGCTCGCCCGGCAGCACATCACCGCCCATCAACTCCGCGTCACCGACGCCACGCTGGACGACGCGTTCCTGGACCTGACGGAGGCCTCGGCATGAGCACCTCGACCCTTTCCACGGCGCGTCCGCGGGCGGCCGTCCTGCGCACGGAGGTACGGCTCTTCCGCCGCGAACCCGGCGGCATCTTCTGGATCCTGATGTTCCCCACGCTGCTGCTGGTGATCCTCGGTTCCATCCCGGCCTTCAGGGAGAGCGACAAGTCCCTCGGCGGCCTCAGGCTCGTGGATCTGTACGTCCCCGTGGTGGTCCTGGTCGCCATGATCACCGCCGGGGTGCAGTCCATGCCGCAGGCCCTCACCGGCTACCGCGAGCGCGGCATCCTGCGCCGTATGTCCACCACGCCCGTGCGGCCCTCGTCACTGCTGTCCGCGCAGATGCTGGTGCACGGACTGGCCGTCCTCGTCTCCACGCTGCTCGCGCTCGCCGTGGGCCGGCTCGTCTTCGACGTGCGTCTGCCGGAGCAACTCGCCGGATACGTCCTAGCCCTGGTCCTGGCCGTCCTCGCCGCCATCGCGCTGGGTTCGGTGGTCTCGGCCGTCTCCCGTACGACGAAGATCGCGGGTGCGATCGGGTCCGCCGTGTACTTCCCGATGATGTTCTGCGCGGGGGTGTGGCTGCCGGTGCAGTCCATGCCGCACACACTGGCCCGGGTCGTGGAGCTGACCCCGTTCGGGGCGGCCGCCCGCGCGCTCGGCCAGGCGGCCTCCGGCGACTGGCCCGGCTGGGGCCACCTCGGCGTGCTCGCCGCGTGGACGGTGCTCCTGTCGGCCCTGGCCGCACGATGGTTTCGCTGGGAGTGAGGCCGGTACCCGCTGTGCAGACTGGTCGTATGACAGCCGAGACGCAACAGGTGCCGGGCATCGCCGTCGGTGCCTGGTCGGCCCCGGGGTCGGCCGCAGTGGAGCAGCGTTGGGCGGCCTGGCACCGGTGGGGACCGTACGGTCTCCTCGCCGGGGGGACCCTGACCTCGATCGTCTCCGCGGACGCGGTCGGCATGACCACCGGAGCCAGGTACGCGGCCGGTGCGATGGTGGCGGCGGCCCTCGTCCTGCAGTGGGTGTGGGGGAGGGTGTCCCGTGGGCGCACGGGACCTTCCCGGGCCGGCGCCGCCTACTACACCGTCCGCTGGGTGCTCGGCTTCGCCCTCAGCTGGCTCAATCCGTTCTTCGCCCTCTTCGCCGTCACGGGCTACTTCGGCGCCAACCGGCTGCTGCCGCAGCGCCTGGTGAAATACGGCCTTGTCGCCACCGCCGTCACGATGTCCGGTTCACAGGCCGGGGGAATGCCGCCGCGGGGCGGGGTCGGCTGGCTCGGCTTCGGGGTGCTGCTCGGCGTCAACCTCGCCCTGCTCGCCGTCTTCGCCCGCATCGCGGCGCACGAGGACGAACGCGCTCGTGTGCAGAGCGACACCATCGCCGAACTCGAGCGCACCAATGCGGCCCTGAAGCAGGCCCTCGACGAGAACGCGGCCCTTCACGCCCAACTCCTCGTCCAGGCCAGGGAAGCCGGGGTCGCCGACGAGCGCCGGCGCCTCGCCGCCGAGATCCACGACACCATCGCTCAGGGCCTGACCGGGATCATCGCGCAGCTCCAGGTGGTCGCGGGTGCCTGCGACCTCACAGTGGCCCGCACCCATCTCGACCGGGCCGCCGCGCTCGCCCGGCACAGCCTCGGCGAGGCCCGCCGCTCCGTCCACAACCTCGCCCCCGTCGACCTGGAGCACGCCGGGCTGCCCGAGGCCCTGGAGAAGACGGTCGCCCAGTGGGGCGAACGGACCGGAGTGGGGGCCCGGTTCACGGTCACGGGCACCGCGGTGCCGCTCCACGACGAGGTGTCCGCCACGCTGCTGCGTATCGCGCAGGAGGCACTCTCCAACACCTCCCGTCACGCCTGCGCCACCCGCGTCGGAGTCACGCTCAGCTTCATGGGTGACGAGGTGAGCCTCGACATCCGCGACGACGGCCGCGGTTTCGATCCGCACCGGCTCCCGGAACGCACCGGCACGAGGGGCTTCGGACTCGACGGCATGCGGGCCCGTGCCGAGCGCATCGCGGGCTCCCTCGTCCTCGAGTCGGAGCCGGGACAGGGCACGGCGGTCTCGGCTCGCGTACCGTTGGTGGGCGATGACCGATGACGCGACCGTCTCCCTGCTGATCGTCGACGACCATCCCGTCGTTCGGGACGGGCTGCGCGGCATGTTCGAGAACGCCCCCGGGTTCCGTGTCCTGGGCGAGGCGTCGGGCGGTGTGGAGGCGGTGGCCCTGGCCTCCGGACTCGACCCGGACGTCATCCTGATGGATCTGCGGATGCCGGGCGGCGGCGGGGTGGAGGCCATAGCCACGCTCACCCGCTCGGGCGCCCGCGCGAAGATCCTGGTCCTGACGACGTACGACACCGACTCGGACACCCTGCCCGCCATCGAGGCGGGCGCGACGGGCTATCTGCTCAAGGACGCGCCGCGCGACGAACTCTTCACCGCGGTACGGGCCGCGGCCGAGGGCCGCACGGTGCTGTCCCCGGCGGTGGCCTCCCGGCTGGTCTCGGCGGTGCGCGCCCCCGGGAACGAGCCGCTCTCCGTCCGCGAACGCGAAGTGCTGGCGCTCGTGGCCAAGGGCACGTCCAACCGCGAGATCGCCCGGGTGCTGTTCATCAGCGAGGCCACGGTGAAGACCCATCTGACGCATCTCTACGCCAAACTGGGCGTGAAGGACCGGGCGGCGGCGGTGGCGGTGGCCTACGACCGCGGAATCCTGGGCTAGGGCCGGTCCTTCCGGTCGGCCAGGTGACGGGACGCCCTCACTCCGAGACCCGCAGCAGCAGCACCGCCCGCGCCGGCACCGTGACCGTCGTACCCGCCCGGTGCACCGTCTGCGGTGGCAGAGTCTGCTCCTCGCGGGAGGTGTCCACGACCAGTTCGTAACGTTGCGCCCACGGCGGTCCCGGCAGCACGAAGGCCGTCGGGCGGTCCCCGGCGTGCAGCACCGCAAGGAAGCTGTCGTCCACCACCGGGGCGCCCCGGGAGTCCCGGCCCGGGATGTCGCGGCCGGAGAGGTACATGCCCAGGGTGGCCGCGGGCGCGTACCAGTCGCGTTCGGTCATCTCCGCCCCGCGTGCGGTGAACCACGCCAGGTCCCGCAGACCGTCCGCCGAATGGGCCCGCCCGGAGAAGAACGCACGGCGGCGCAGCACCGGATGGCGGTGGCGCAGCTCGATCAGACGCGAGGTGAGGGCGAACAGCGCCCGCCAGCCCGGGTCCTGAAGCAGGCTCCAGTCCACCCAGCCGATCTCGTTGTCCTGGCAGTAGGCGTTGTTGTTCCCGCGCTGGGTGCGGCCCATCTCGTCGCCCGCCACCAGCATCGGCACCCCCGTCGACAGCAGCAGCGTGGTCAGCAGGTTCCGCAACTGCCGCCGCCGCAGGGTGCGTACCCGCTCGTCGTCGGTCTCGCCCTCCGCGCCGCAGTTCCAGGAGCGGTTGTCGTCGGAGCCGTCTCGGTTGCCCTCGCCGTTGGCCTCGTTGTGCTTGCGCTCGAACGACACCAGGTCGCGCAGTGTGAAACCGTCGTGCGCCGTCACGAAGTTGACCGACGCGTACGGCCGGCGGCCGCCCCATGCGTACAGGTCGCTGGAGCCGGACAGGCGGTAGCCCAGGTCCCGTACGTCCGGCAGCGCACCCCGCCAGAAGTCCCGTACGGCATTGCGGTAGCGGTCGTTCCACTCCGTCCACAGGGGTGGGAACGCGCCGACCTGGTATCCGCCGGACCCCACGTCCCACGGTTCCGCGATCAGTTTCACCCGGCGCAGCACCGGGTCCTGGGCGATCACCGCCAGGAACGGGGAGAGCATGTCGACGTCGTGCATGGACCTGGCGAGCGCCGCTGCGAGGTCGAAGCGGAAGCCGTCGACGCCCATCTCGGTCACCCAGTAGCGCAGGGAGTCGGTGATCAGCCGCAGGACGTGCGGCTGCACCACGTGCAGCGTGTTGCCGCAGCCCGTGTAGTCCGCGTACTGGCGGGCGTCCGACTGGAGGCGGTAGTAGCCGCGATTGTCGATGCCCTTGAGGGACAGCATCGGGCCGAGCTGGTCCGCCTCCGCCGTGTGGTTGTAGACGACGTCGAGGATGACCTCGATCCCCGCGGCGTGCAGCGCCCGCACCATCCGCTTGAACTCGCCGACCTGCTGGCCCGTCGTGCCGGAGGCCGCGTAGCCCGCGTGCGGGGCGAAGTAGCCGATCGAGTTGTATCCCCAGTAGTTCCTCAGGCCGCGCCGCAGCAGGTGGTCCTCGTGCGCGAACTGGTGGACCGGCAGCAGTTCCACGGCGGTCACGCCCAGCTTCACCAGGTGCTCGACGGCGGCCGGGTGCGCCAGACCGGCATAGGTGCCGCGTAGTTCCCCGGGGATGTCCGGGTGCAGCCGGGTGAAGCCGCGGACGTGCAACTCGTAGATCACCGAGTCCGCCCACGGCGTTTTCGGACGGTGGTCGTCCGCCCAGTCGTCGTCATCGTGCACGACCACGCCCTTGGGCACATGGGGTGCGGAGTCGCGTTCGTCGCGCACGGTGTCCGCCACCCGCTGGTCTGGCCAGTCCCGCACATGCCCGTACACCTCGGGTGGCAGGCCGAAGTCGCCGTCCACAGCGCGTGCATAGGGGTCGAGGAGGAGCTTGGCCGGGTTCCACCGCGCCCCGGTCCACGGGTCCCAACGGCCGTGCACCCGGTAGCCGTAGCGCTGTCCCGGCATCACGCCCGGTACGAAGCCGTGCCAGATCTCATGGGTCAGCTCGGTGAGCCGCACCCGCGTCTCGCGGCTCTCCACGCCCGCCCCGTCGAACAGGCACAGTTCGACCGCCTCGGCGCCGCCCGCCCACAGCGCGAAGTTGGTGCCCACGACCCCGTCCGGGCCCGCACGGAAGCGCGCCCCCAACGGCGTGGGCGCGCCCGGCCACACGGGCACGGGCAGCACCGGACGCCGACTGCCGTTCAGCACGGCGGCCGGGCGCACGGACCGCACC
This sequence comes from Streptomyces sp. NRRL F-5122, assembly GCF_001507435.1. GTDB lineage: Bacteria > Actinomycetota > Actinomycetes > Streptomycetales > Streptomycetaceae > Streptomyces > Streptomyces lannensis. Next base: position 94,491 of record NZ_LMWH01000183.1, on the reverse strand, counting down.
TCGTCCGCCCGCTCCCCCTGCACTGCCTCCCGCTCGGCTGCGCTCGACACCTGTAAGCCTCCCGCGGCTCGGTGGACGACGCGGAAATGGGCGCACGGCGTCCCGCCCTTTCCTGGCTTGTCCGCCTTCGACGCGCCCCTGCGGCTCACGGGCGCGGCTCGTCGTCGCGTCGTCCTCCCCCCTGTTCTGCCCAGAGCTTGGCTCGCACTCACGTTTCCCCAGGAGGGGCTGGGTCGTTGGAACCGTCGTGATGCACGTACAGACGCGCGCGTGGCGCGCAGGGGCCGTCCTCGCCACGGCACTGACCTGGGTGGCCCTCCTGGCCGGCTGCACTTCGAGCGGGGTAGGCGACGTGTTCGGCAGGCCTGCCGCGCCCGACGACGTCATCCGCGTCTCTCCCGACGACGGCAGCAGGGGCGTGCACGCCGGGGGGCGGCTGCGGGTCCGGGTGCCGAGCGGCCGTCTCGAGTCGGTGACCGTCGTCAGGTCCCAGGACGGCCAGGAGTTCCCGGTGCTCGGGCGTCTCTCCGCCGACGAGACGGTCTGGAAGCCCGACGACCCCCGGTTGGTCCTCGCCGCCGAGTACACGATCGACGCGGTGGCCCTCGACGGTGACGGCCGGCGTGTGGCCCGCCACGCCACCTTCACCACCTTTGTTCCCGACCGGCGCTTCGTCGGATACCTCATGCCGGAGAACCGCGCGACCGTGGGCACCGGAATGATCGTGTCCGTCCAGTTCAACCGGCAGATCGCGAATCGTGCCGCGGTCGAGCGGGCGATCCGCGTGACGGCCAGGCCGGCCGTCGAGATCCGTCCCCACTGGTTCGGCGACAAACGCCTCGACTTCCGGCCCCGGCAGTACTGGAGACCCGGCACCAGGGTGACCGTCGCGCTGCGGCTGCGTGATGTCGAGGGCGCGCCCGGGGCGTACGGACTGCAGTACAAGAACGTCTCGTTCACGGTCGGACGCAGTCAGGTCTCGCTCGTGGACGCGGCGGCGCACACGATGAAGGTCCGCCGCGACGGCAAGGTGGTCGCCACCGTGCCGATCACCGCGGGCGCTCCCAGAACCACCACGTACAACGGGAAGATGGTGGTGATGGAGATGCTCGCGGTCACGCGTATGAACAGCCGCACCGTCGGCTTCGGCGGCGAGTACGACATCCCCGACGTCCCGCACGCCATGCGCCTGACCGAGTCGGGCACCTTCGTCCACGGCAACTACTGGTCGCCCGACGCCCCCGGGCGCGTCAACGTCAGCCATGGGTGCGTCGGCCTGAAGGACGTCAGGGGCGGCGGGTCCGGCACCCCGGCGGGCTGGTTCTTCGACCACAGCCTCGTGGGCGACGTGATCGAGGTCGTCCACAGCGACGACAAGAAGGTGGCGCCCGACAACGGGCTGGGCGGCTGGAACATGAGCTGGGACGAGTGGAAGGCGGGCAGCGCGGTGTGGTAGTGCCGCATGGGGGCACACGGGGGGTGCGCGGCCCCTGGACGCGATGCGCCTGCGCGCGGCCCTGCTTTGGGACTGAACAGTGACAATCGCGGGGAGTCATCGGGGCAGGGGGTGTGATTAATTTGCGCAATGCGCGCGCGGGTCGCGCAGGAGTGCGGGCCTCAACAGGCCGTGCGAGGGGAGAAACAACGTGAACGGGCGACCGATATCGGGGGCGTCGGTTGGTGCGGGGAAGCGCGGACGGACGGGGGTCGTGGCGCTGATATGCGGTGCCCTCCTGCTCGCCGCCACCGCGTGCGGCGGAGGAGGGGGCTCGGACGCAGGAGCCGGGGACGCCAAGGCCGGGGACTCGACCAAGTCCGCCAGCAAGCAGTCCCAGGCCGTGGTCACCATAGCCCCGAAGAACGGGGCCAAGGCCGTGGACACCAGCGGTGCCCTCAAAGTGACGGCCGCCAAGGGCAAGTTGACCGAGGTCAAGGTGGAGGACGCCAAGGGCACGGAGGTCGCCGGGTCGATAACCGGCGAAGGCGCCACCTGGACGCCCGCCACCCACCTCGCCGCCGCCACCACGTACAAGGTCCACGCGGTCGCCAGGGACTCCGCGGGTCTCACCTCCGCGGAGGAGTCCTCGTTCACCACGCTCACCCCGAAGAACACCTTCATCGGCAACTTCCGGCCCGAGGACGGTTCCACCGTCGGTGTGGGCATGCCGTTCTCGATCCGCTTCACCCGGGGCATCACCCACCCGGCCGACGTCGAGAAGGCCATCACCATCAAGACCGAGCCGGCCGTCGACGTCCGCGGCCACTGGTTCGGCAACGACCGCCTCGACTTCCGGCCCGAGAACTACTGGCAGGCCGGCACCAAGGTCACCGTCCGCCTGAACCTCGACGGCGTCGAGGGCCGCCCCGGTGTGTACGGCAAGCAGGCCAAGACCGTGAACTTCACGATCGGCCGCAGCCAGGTCTCCACCGTCGACGCCAAGAGCCACAAGATGGTCGTCAAGCGCGACGGCAAGGTCCTCAAGACCCTCCCGGTGACCACCGGCAAGCCGGGCTACGACACCTGGAACGGCCAGATGGTCATCAGTGAACGCCTGGTCGTGACCCGGATGAACGGCGAGACCGTCGGCTACGGCGGCGAGTACGACATCAAGGACGTGCCGCACGCGCAGCGCCTGACCGACTCCGGCACCTTCATCCACGGCAACTACTGGGGTGGCGGCGCCTTCGGCAACTACAACGCGAGCCACGGCTGCGTGGGTCTGCGCGATGTGCGCGGCGGCTACGACAAGTCGGTGCCGGCCTCCTGGTTCTACAACAACTCGATGATCGGTGACGTCGTCGTCGTGAAGAACTCCAACGACAGGACGGTCGCGCCCGACAACGGACTCAACGGCTGGAACATGCCCTGGGACGAATGGATCAAGTAGCTCCGATCCGGTGACCCGGGCCCGTTGTGCCGCTGTGAGCGAGCACACCGGGCCCGTCGCCGTTAGTGGCCGTTAACCTTCCTGCATGACTGTGCATCTCGAAGTCGCCGAGGGCGTGGGCACCCTCCGTCTGGACCGCCCGCCCATGAACGCGCTGGACGTCGCCACCCAGGACCGGCTCAGGGAGCTCGCCGAGGAGCTCACGCGCCGCGAGGACGTGCGCGCCGTGATCATCCACGGTGGGGAGAAGGTGTTCGCCGCGGGTGCGGACATCAAGGAGATGCAGGGCATGGACCATGCCGCGATGGTCCTGCGCTCCCGCGCCCTGCAGGAATCCTTCACCGCGATCGCCCGCATCCCCAAGCCGGTCGTCGCCGCCGTCACGGGCTACGCCCTCGGCGGGGGCTGCGAGTTGGCGCTGTGCGCGGACTACCGCATCGCCGCCGAGAACGCGAAGCTGGGGCAGCCCGAGATCCTGCTCGGCCTGATTCCCGGTGCCGGCGGCACCCAGCGCCTTGCGCGTCTGATCGGCCCGTCCAGGGCGAAGGACCTGATCTTCACGGGCCGTATGGTGAAGGCGGACGAGGCGCTGCGACTCGGTCTGGTCGACCGGGTGGTGCCGGCCGAGGACGTGTACGCCAAGGCGCACGCCTGGGCGGCGAGACTGGCCCAGGGCCCGGCGATCGCGCTGCGCGCCGCCAAGGAAGCCGTCGACACGGGCCTGGAGACGGACATCGAGACGGGCCTCGCCGTGGAACGGACCTGGTTCGCCGGGCTGTTCGCGACCGAGGACCGCGAGCGCGGGATGCGCAGCTTCGTGGAAGAGGGCCCGGGCAAGGCGAAGTTCCTCTGATCCGGCCGTCACCGACCGTGCACGGCGGGCGACTTGGCAGTCAGAGATGAGAATCATTCATTAAATCACCCCGGCCCTCTTGCAGTTGACGCCGTGTCTCACCCGAGGTCCCCCGACGGGCGGTTTATCGCAGCCTTAAGACAACCTTAAGTGCACCTCGGTGCGAGCACCTGGCGATTGCCCCCGACTGGTCTGTTTCCGCAGGTCAGTCGGGGTGCCGGTGGCCCTGAATTGCATCTGGCATATGCCGGGTGAATGGTGTGGAATGTGTGTTTCCGGGGGGCGTATTCCGCCGTAACACCTCCGGACGGCCCTGCGGGCGGCCATGATGGGTCCATGGCGGGGCTGGAGGGTATCGAACAGCCGCGGCGGCACGGGAGTGCAACCGCGGCACGCTGGTCGCCGGCGATCGAGGACGAACGGGCGCACAAGGCGCTGGAGTTGTTCGGGAACCCTACGGAGGCGGAGGTGCCGTTGCCGTCGCGGCCCGAATCCGCGGCAACCGCACGACGGCTCACCCAGGTCGTGATTCTGCGTCACTGGGGACTCACTCCGAGGATGACCGAGGATGCGGTCCTGCTCGTCTCCGAACTCGTCGGCAACGCGGTGCGGCACACCGGGGCGCGTGTCTTCGGGTTACGCATGCGGCGGCGCCGGGGCTGGATCCGTGTCGAGGTCCGCGATCCCTCCCGCGGGCTGCCCTGCCTGATGCCGGTCCAGGAACTGGACGTGAGCGGCAGGGGCCTCTTCCTCGTCGACAAGCTCTCCGACCGCTGGGGCGTCGACCTGCTTCCGCGCGGTAAGACGACCTGGTTCGAGATGCGGGTCGCCGACCGCTGATCCCCTGCGGTGCGTACCGTCCGCGGACCGGGTCGAGCGACCCGCCCCCGCGTCCATCGGGCCAATCGCCGCTTTTGGGACCTTCTCGCCCTTAAATGGGAAGGGTGACCACGCCCGTCCCTCCCACATCGCCGGACCCCGATACGGGCCCCGCGGATACGGTGCCCGACCGCCGCACGGCGCTGCGCGCGGGCGCGGGAGTCGCCGTGGGTGCGTTCGCCGCCGCCTGCTCCCCCGGCGGCAGCGTGGTGCACCGGCCTCTGCCCTCCCGCGCCGCCGGTACCTCGCGCACCTCGTCCGCGGCTCCGCCGCCCCGCTCCTATCCGCACCAGCCGGACCAGATCACCCACGGTCCACGGGACCACCCCAGGGTGGCGCTCACCTTCCACGGCCAGGGCGACCCCGGCATCACCCGGTCGATCCTCGACACGGCGGAGAAGGCGGGCGCGAAGGTCACGGTGCTCGCGGTCGGAACCTGGCTCGACGACCACCCGGACGTCGCCCGGCGCATCGTCGACGGCGGTCACGACCTCGGCAACCACACACTGCACCACCGCGGTATCAACACCATGTCCGAGTCGGACGCCACCGCCGAGATCCAGGGCTGCGCCGACCGTCTGCGGCGGCTCACCGGATCCATCGGCACCTGGTTCCGCCCCTCCCGCGCGCCCCGGGCGACCGACGCCGTCGCACGTGTTGCCCGCCGCGTCGGCTATCCGCACGTCCTGTCGTACGACGTCGACTCCCTCGACTACACCTCACCGGGCGCACCCGCCATCACCCGCAGGGTCGTCGACGAGGTCCGCAACGGTTCGGTGGTGAGCCTGCACCTCGGCTACCCGGACACGGTCACCGCCTTCCCCGTCCTTCTGCACGAACTCGACCACCGCGGCATCTCCGCGGTGACCGCCACGGAGCTGCTGAGCTGATGCACCCCACGACCGTCACGCGTGTACTGATCGCAGGCGCCGCACTCACCGCACTCACCGCGCTGGCCGGCTGCGGCATCGGCCCGTCCCACAAGGACGAGACCCGTCCGTCCAGGAGCGCCGTCGCGCCCACCCAGCAGCAGCGGACGGTCCAGACCCTGCCGGGCATGCCCCCGGTGCTCGATCCGAAGGACCTCTACGCCGCGGACCGTCCCAACCGGCTCTCCGAGGTGGTCAAGGACTTCCCGTCCCGCGTCTACGTCCCCAACACCAACTCCAACACGGTGTCCGTCATCGACCCCGGGACGTACAAGGTCATCGAGACGATCCGGGTCGGCCGCCAGCCCCAGCACGTCGTGCCGTCCTGGGACCTGAAGACACTCTGGGTCAACAACGACCTGGGCAACTCCCTCACCCCCATCGACCCGAGGACCGGGAAGGCGGGCGATCCGGTCGACGTCCACGACCCCTACAACCTGTATTTCACGCCGAACGGCAAATACGCGGTGGTGATGGCGTCCAAGGACCGCAGGCTGGTCTTCCGCGACGCACACACCATGAAGGTGGCGAAGTCCCTGCCGGTCGACTGTTCGGGCGTCAACCACGCCGACTTCTCGATCGACGGCCGCTACTTCATCGTCTCCTGCGAGTTCAGTGGCGAACTCCTCAAGGTCGACACCGAGAAGATGGAGGTGATCGGCCGGCAGAAGCTGCCGTTGCGCGGGGCCATGCCGCAGGACGTGAAGATCTCGCCGGACGGCAGGACGTTCTACATCGCGGACATGGTGGCCGACGGGCTGTGGATCCTCGACGGCGACCGCTTCGGCGAGCCCTCCTTCCTGCGCACCGGCAAGGGTGCCCACGGCCTCTACGTGAGCCGGGACTCCCGCGAGATGTACATCTCCAACCGCGGCGAGGGCACCGTCTCCGTGTTCGACTTCGCGACGCACCGGCTGGTCAAGAAATGGCGGCTGCCCCAGGGCGGCAGCCCCGACATGGGCGGTGTCTCGACGGACGGCACGGTGCTGTGGCTCTCCGGGCGCTACAACTCCGAGGTGTACGCGATCGACACCCGGACGGGGCGTCAACTGGCCCGCATCAAGGTAGGAAGCGGTCCGCACGGCCTCGCCGTCTACCCGCAGCCGGGCCGCTACTCGCTGGGTCACACGGGTGTCTTCCGATGACGCGCGGCCGCTCGTGGCGCCGGACTGCCACACGCTAGGGCGCGAGGAAGAGCGCCTCCGAGGCCACCGGGCGGTAACCGGCCGCCTGCAACGCCCGCAGACTGCGGGCGTTGCCCGCCGACACCTGGGCCCACACCGGCTCGCCCGCGCTCAGCCGCCGCGCCGCCGAGACCAGCGCACGTCCCAGTCCCCGGTGCCGTGCCTCCGGGGCCACCTCGACGGCGACCTCCAGGCGTCCGGCCACCCCGCGCCCGAGGACGAGCAGACCGCCTTGTGCTGTCCACACCCGCACGTCGTCCCGGCGCCTGCGCGAGCCGACCACCCGAGGATGGCCCGGGTCCTCGACCGGCCGCAGCGGCAACGGCGGTTCACCGGCCAGCGCGGACCCGACCACGAGCACGTCGATCGTGTCGGTCGTGCGCCCGGTGCGTTCCATGAAGGCGGCGAGGAATCGGGCGTTCATCGTCGCGGCCAGCGCGTCGCACTCGATGCCCCGCAGTGTTCCGCGCACCCAGTCCGGGTCCTCGTCCGTGAACACCACGGAGTGCGCGGTGAAGGCGATGATCCCCGCGTCACGGGGGGAGTGCTGGCGTACGACCGTGGTACCGCCGTCCGCCGGAGGGAAGACGCCCCGCGCCGCGGCGTCCAGAATGTCCCGCAGACCATCGGCCATGAGTGCGTCTCCTCGGCTTGAGTCTCCACCCACTGGAAGGCCCACACTCGCAGACATGATCGAGAACGGCACCGGCCTTTTCACCATCGGCGAACTGGCCAGGGCGACCGGACTGACCGTCCGCACCATTCGCTACTGGTCTGACGAGGACGCCCTGCCCCCGGTGGCCCGCTCCTCGGGCGGCTACCGGTTGTACGACGCCGCGTCCGTGGCGCGCCTCGAGCTGATCCGCACCCTGCGCGAACTGGGTCTCGGCCTGGCGGACGTGCGCAGGGTACTGGGCGGCGAGGCAACGGTCGCCGAGGTGGCGGCCGCGCATGTGGCGGCCCTGGACGCGCAGATCCGCGCTCTGAAGGTGACCCGGGCGGTGCTGTCGACCGTGGCGCGACGTGGTTCGAGTGCGGAGGAGATGACCCTGATGAACAAACTGGCGAGGCTGTCGGCGGCCGAGCGGAAACGGATCATGGAGGAGTTCGTGGAGGAGCTGCTCCACGGGCTCGACACGGTGGACCCGGCGATCCGGGAGCGGATGCGGCGTTCCGCGGCGGACCTGCCGGAGGACCCGACACCCGAGCAGGTCGACGCCTGGGTGGAACTGGCCGAGATGCTCCAGGACCCGGACTTCCGGGCCACGATGCGGAAGGCGACCGAGTTCAACGCCGCGGACCGGGGACCCGACGTCCCTGCCGGTGCGTCCCTGTGGTTCGTCAAGCGCCTGGTGGAGTTGGCGGGGGCGGCACGGGAGCGGGGGATCGCGCCGGAGACCCCGGCAGCCGATCCGGTGCTGCACGACCTGCTCGGGGATGCCGACCGGGCCGCCGTACTGGACCGCATGGAGACGGCCTTCGACGAACGGGTCGCCCGCTACCGTGAACTGCTGTGCGTCGTCAACGGGCAGCCGGCGCCGCAGCACAGGGAAGAGTTCGCCTGGGTGGTCGCCGCACTGAGGGCGCGGACGGGCCGTTAATCTGACCTCGTCAGTAGGACGGCCGTACGACGCGACGGCAGAGGCACCATGAAGGGGCGGATCGGTGGCGGACATCGAGGAAGCACGCAAGCAGTTCGAGCGGATCGATGCGGACGGTGACGGATTCATCACCGCCGCCGAGTTCAAGTCCGCCCTGGCCCAGGGGGGCGACTGGAACGTCACCGACACCGTGGCGGAGGCCGTCATCAGGACCCGCGACCTCAACGGCGACAAGGTCCTGTCGTTCGACGAGTTCTGGACCTACCTGAGCAGCTGAGCCGATGACGAGGGGGTGTCCTTGTCCCGGCCGGGACAAGGACACCCCCTCGTCGTACCCGGCACCGGAGTCGCGTCGCACCCGGCCCCGCCCTAACGGGGTCACCCCGACGGCGTACATCCGGAATAGTCCGCCGGAGCCCGAGGTTGGTGCTGCCCACAACCCTGTGCAAGGGCACCGACCCCCCGGAAGGGCGAGGCGAGTCATGAAGATCGGCATCATCGGCGCGGGCAACATCGGCGGCAATCTCACCCGGCGGCTCACCGCCCTCGGACACGACGTCTCCGTGGCCAACTCCCGCGGCCCGCAGACACTCAAGGCACTGGCCGAGGAGACGGGCGCGACGCCCGTCACCGTCACGGAGGCGGCCCGCGACGCCGAGGTGGTCGTGATCACGGTCCCGGTGAAGGCGGTCCCGGACCTGCCGTCCGGCCTGCTGGACGGGGCGGCGCCGGGGGCCGCCGTGATCGACACCGGCAACTACTACCCCCGGGAGCGGGACGGCAGGATCGCGGGCATCGAGGACGAGGGACTCACCGAGAGCCGCTGGACCGAACGGCAGATCGGCCACCCCGTCGTCAAGGCCTTCAACGGCACCTTCGCCCAGGACATCCTGGAGCGCCCGCGCCCCGCCGGCGACCCCGACCGTATGGCGCTGCCGGTCGCGGGCGACGACGAGGCGGCCAAGCGCCGGGTGCGGGACCTCATCGACGCCCTCGGTTTCGACACGGTCGACGCGGGCGGCATCGACGACTCCTGGCGCCAGCAGCCCAACACCCCGGTCTACGGCCTGAGGGCGGGCGTCGACGCCGTCACCGGGGCGCTGGCCGAGGCCTCGCCCGAGCGCACACCGGAGTTCCGCGGCTAGGGGCTGTCGTTCGGATCAGGTCGGCTGGGAGCGACCGTGCTTGTCGATCGACCCGAGCGGGGCGTGGCCCCGGTCGGCGGCCGTTTCGCACCGGGCCCCGCGCGGCGCGCGGTCACGCTCCGGCCGCCCACGTGCTCAGGGCGGCCTTGCTGGTGAAGTCGGCGACGTCCCGGTCCAGGGGGTCGGAGGTGTACTGATGGAAGAGCCACTTCGCCTTGATGCGGGGCTTGCCCGCCGTCACGTAATCGGCGATCCACAGACCGTCGCCGGCGTACGAGGTGGTGTCGATGTTCAGCCAGAAGTTGCGGCTCGCGTAGAGGAGAACCCGGTTGTGCGGCCGGAGCTGTTTGACCCTGCGGATGAACTGGTCCTTCTCGGCGTTGCTCGCGTGCGTGCCGTCGCCGGTCGTCTCCCAGTCCACGGCCAGCAGGTCGCCGGCCCTTTCAGGGGCGTTGGCGACGAAGTAGTCCGCCTGCGCCGAGATGTTGCCCGGCCACAGGAAGTGGTAGAAGCCGGCCACGCAGCCGGCGTCCTGTGCGGTCTTCGTCTGTGCGGTGAGTTTGGGGTTCACATACGAACGCCCCTCCGTCGCCTTGATGAAGACGAAGGAGAGGCCGTCCGTGTCGTATGAGGACGATTGGTAGGCGCTGATGTCGATGCCTCGCAGCATGGGGGCTCCCTGAAGTGTGCTGGTGGGGGACAGGGATGGATGCCTTGTCACCATGACACGGGTGATATGCCCCAAAAGCTGGATGTTCAGCCCTGGTTGACGGCAGGATCCGGTTCGCGCCGTGGCCGGCGCCTTCGGAACCCCCGGTCGCCCTCGTCTTCGCACTCGCCAACTTCGCTCAGGCGAGGTCGAGTTGATGGAAGCCGAGTCGGACGGTGCCCGTCAGCACTCGATGATGTTCACGGCGAGACCGCCGCGCGCCGTCTCCTTGTACTTCACGCTCATGTCGGCACCGGTCTCCTTCATGGTCTTGATGACCTTGTCGAGGGAGACCTTGTGGCTGCCGTCGCCGCGCATCGCCATGCGTGCCGCCGTGACGGCCTTGACCGCCGCCATGCCGTTGCGCTCGATGCACGGGATCTGCACCAGACCGCCGACCGGGTCGCAGGTCAGGCCCAGGTTGTGCTCCATGCCGATCTCGGCCGCGTTCTCGACCTGCTCCGGTGTGCCGCCCAGCACCTCCGCGAGCGCGCCCGCCGCCATCGAGCAGGCCGAGCCGACCTCGCCCTGGCAGCCGACCTCGGCACCGGAGATGGACGCGTTCTCCTTGAAGAGCATGCCGATCGCGCCGGCGGCGAGCAGGAAGCGCACGACACCCTCCTCGTCGGCGCCGGGCACGAAGTTGATGTAGTAGTGCAGTACGGCGGGGATGATGCCCGCGGCGCCGTTCGTCGGAGCCGTGACCACGCGGCCGCCCGCCGCGTTCTCCTCGTTCACCGCCATCGCGTAGAGCGTGATCCACTCCATGGCGCGGGAGAGCGGGTCGCCCTCGGCGCGCAGCTGGCGGGCGGTGACGGCAGCGCGCCGGCGCACCCGGAGACCGCCCGGCAGGATTCCCTCACGCGACATGCCGCGCGCCACGCACGCCTGCATCACCCGCCAGATCTCCAGCAGGCCCTCGTGGATCTCCTCCTCCGTGCGCCAGGCCCGCTCGTTCTCCAGCATCAGCGACGAGATCGACAGGCCCGTCTCCTTCGTCAGGCGCAGCAGCTCGTCGCCCGTGCGGAAGGGGTATTTCAGCACCGTGTCGTCCAGCTTGATGCGGTCCGCGCCCACCGCGTCCTCGTCGACGACGAAGCCGCCGCCCACGGAGTAGTACGTCTTCGACAGCAGCTCGTCGCCTGAGGCGTCGAACGCCCACAGCGTCATGCCGTTCGCGTGGTAGGGGAGGGTCTCGCGGCGGTGCAGGACCAGGTCGTCGTCGAAGGAGAAGGCGATCTCGTGCTCGCCGAGCAGCCGGATCCGGCCGGTGGTCCTGATGTCCTCCACCCGCTGGTCGGCGGTCTCCACATCCACCGTGCGCGGCGAGTCGCCCTCCAGGCCGAGCAGCACCGCCTTGGGCGTGCCGTGGCCGTGGCCGGTGGCGCCGAGCGAGCCGTACAGCTCCGCCCGTATGGACCCGGCCGAGTCCAGCAGGCCCTCGTTGCGCAGTCGCAGGGCGAACATGCGCGCAGCGCGCATGGGGCCGACCGTGTGGGAGCTGGACGGGCCGATACCGATCGAGAACAGGTCGAAGACCGAGATGGCCACGGTGACTCCTCAGGTACAGGGGGTGGTGCAGGGGGCGGGGCACCGCGCACGACGCATGTGCTTCCAGTGTGCGCGATGCCCCGAGGTGTCTTACTTCCGCAGGCCCGGGTACAGCGGGTGCTTGTCGGCCAGGGCCGTGACCCGGGCCTTCAGCGCCTGCGCGTCGTAGGACGGCTTGAGCGCCTGCGCGATGACGTCCGCGACCTCGGCGAAGTCCGCGGCCGTGAAGCCGCGGGTCGCCAGGGCGGGCGTACCGATGCGCAGACCCGAGGTGACCATCGGCGGACGCGGGTCGTTCGGGATCGCGTTGCGGTTGACCGTGATGCCGACCTCGTGCAGCCGGTCCTCGGCCTGCTGTCCGTCGAGATCGGAGTCGCGCAGGTCGACGAGGACGAGGTGCACGTCGGTGCCGCCGGACAGCACGTCCACGCCCACGGCCCTGACATCGTCCTTCACCAGACGCTCGGCGAGGATCCGCGCGCCCTCCAGGGTCCGGCGCTGCCGCTCCCTGAACTCCTCGGTGCCGGCGATCTTGAAGGCGACGGCCTTGGCGGCGATCACGTGCTCCAGCGGTCCGCCCTGCTGACCGGGGAAGACCGCGGAGTTGATCTTCTTGGCCAGCTCGGCGGTGGACAGGATCACACCACCGCGAGGGCCGCCCAGCGTCTTGTGGGTCGTGGTGGTGACGACATGGGCGTGCGGCACCGGGTTCGGGTGCAGGCCCGCCGCGACGAGACCGGCGAAGTGCGCCATGTCGACCATGAGGTACGCGCCGACCTCGTCCGCGATCCGGCGGAAGGCGGCGAAGTCCAGCTGCCGCGGGTAGGCGGACCAGCCGGCCACGATCAGCTTCGGCCGGTTCTCCTTGGCCAGGCGCTCGACCTCGTCCATGTCGACGACACCGCCGTCGCCGACATGGTAGGCGACCACGTTGTAGAGCTTGCCGGAGAAGTTGATCTTCATTCCGTGGGTCAGGTGCCCGCCGTGAGCGAGGTTGAGACCCATGATCGTGTCGCCGGGCTGCAGCAGCGCGAACATCGCGGCCGCGTTCGCCTGTGCGCCGGAGTGCGGCTGCACATTGGCGTGCTCGGCGCCGAAGAGCTCCTTGATGCGGTCGATGGCGATCTGCTCGACCACGTCGACGTGCTCACAGCCGCCGTAGTAGCGGCGGCCGGGATAGCCCTCGGCGTACTTGTTGGTGAGGACCGAGCCCTGCGCCTCCATGACCGCGACCGGAGCGAAGTTCTCCGAGGCGATCATCTCGAGGGTGGACTGCTGGCGGTCCAGCTCGGCGTCGACGGCCGCGGCGACGTCCGGGTCGAGCTCGTGCAGGGGCGTGTTCAGAAGCGACATGTGGTGCTGTGACTCCTCAGCCGGCGATGTGAGTGTCGTACTCGTCGGCGGTGAGCAGGTCGGCGGGCTCCTCCGTGACGCGCACCTTGAACAGCCAGCCGCCCTCGAAGGGGGCGGAGTTCACCAGCGACGGATCGTCGACCACGTCCTCGTTGACCGCCGTGACCTCGCCGCCGACCGGCGAGTAGAGGTCGCTCACCGACTTGGTCGACTCCAGCTCGCCGCAGGTCTCGCCCGCGGCCACCGTGTCACCGACCTCCGGGAGCTGGACGAACACGACATCGCCGAGGGCGTTGGCCGCGTGCTCGGTGATACCGACCGTCGCGACGCCGTCCTCGGCGGCCGACAGCCACTCGTGCTCCTTGCTGTAACGCAGCTGCTGGGGGTTGCTCATGGCCTGAATTCTCCTGAAGGTCGGAGGAGTGTGGTGATGGGGGACTGCTGGAGACGCTCGTGAGCAGGGACGGACGCGATCGCGGTCCCGTCCGCCCTGGCCCAGTCTCTACTTCTGGCGCTTGTAGAACGGCAGCGCCACGACCTCGTAGGGTTCGTGGCTGCCCCGGATGTCCACCCCGACCCCGGGGGCGCCCGGCACGGAGTGCGCGGCATCGACGTACGCCATCGCGATCGGCTTGCCCAGCGTGGGGGAGGGCGCACCCGAGGTGACCTCGCCGATGACCTCGCCGCCCGATACGACCGCGTAACCGGCGCGCGGGACGCGGCGGCCCTCGGCGACCAGGCCGACCAGGACGCGCGGCGGGTTCTGCTCGGCGCGCTCGGCGGCCCGGAGCAGCGCCTCGCGCCCCACGAAGTCGCCCTCCTTCTCGAACTTCACGACCCGGCCGAGTCCGGCGTCGAACGGGGTCAGGGCCATGGTGAGCTCGTGGCCGTACAGCGGCATGCCCGCCTCGAGGCGCAGCGTGTCCCGGCAGGAGAGGCCGCAGGGGATGAGACCCACCGGCGAGCCCGCCTCCGTCAGCGCCAGCCACAGCTTCTCGGCGTGCTCCGGGGCGACGAACAGCTCGAAGCCGTCCTCCCCCGTGTAGCCGGTGCGGGCGATGAGCGCCGGGACGCCGGCGACCGTGCCGGGCAGCCCCGCGTAGTACTTCAGTCCGTCGAGGTCGGCGTCGGTCAGCGACTTCAGGATGCCGGGGGACTCGGGGCCCTGTACGGCGATCAGCGCGTAGGCGTCCCGGTCGTCGCGCACCTCGGCCTCGAACCCGGCCGCCCGCTCCTGGAGCGCGTCCAGCACGGTCCGCGCGTTGGAGGCGTTGGCGACGACCATGTACTCCTGCTCACCGAGCCGGTACACGATCAGGTCGTCCAGGATGCCGCCGTCCTCCTGGCAGATCATGGTGTAGCGGGCGCGGCCGACACCGAGGGAGGAGATGTTGCCGACCAGGGCGTGATCGAGGAGCCGGTTCGCCTGGGGCCCGGTGACCGTGATCTCACCCATGTGCGAGAGGTCGAACAGACCTGCCTTCGTACGGACGGCCAGGTGCTCGTCACGCTCGGACCGGTAGCGCAGGGGCATGTCCCAGCCGGCGAAGTCGGTCATCGTCGCGCCCAGCGAACGATGCAGGGCATCGAGCGCGGTACGGCGCAGGGGGCTGTTGCTGCTCATCGGTTGTGCTCCCGGGGCGATGGGTCCCTCGCACGGGCGAGCCGGGCGCAGGGGAGGGCGAGGTCGTTCCTCCCCATCTGTCATCGGAACCTGAGAGGTTCGCCATGACTCCCGAGACGGGTCGTCAGGGCTTGCACCTTGGGTGGAGCCACCAGAAGCGGCCCGCTTTCCAGATGTGCCTCGCCCGCGCGGTATCGGGGCCTGAGAGATTCAAGGGAGGGACTTGCTCCTTCGGCGTCCGGCACACAGACGTGTGCCCGGAACTCTCCCGCGCGGATTCAAGCGGCCGGTATGCAGTTGGCGCGCACATCATTGCACGCATCGCCCCGTGGTGGCAGGGCGGCATCTGTGACCGGCTTGTGGCGGCACCAGCATGAAAACGAGAGACCAGCGCATTACCTTCTCTTTACACTCGACGGGCAGGCAACTTCCTGACCCATGGGGAGGGCGATGACGGTGAACAGGACGACGGTGTACGCCACCACCTCGGGCCTCGCGGTGTCCGAGCAGCCCGGTGCCCCGGTGCGGGGTGCCTGCGGACCGCTGCGCAAGGGCGTGGTCCGCGATCTGCGCGACCGCGCGGGCCGCAGCCCGCAAGGGCTCACCTTCCCCGCGGGCGACGTCGTCGTCGTCACGGGTCTGCCCGGCAGCGGCAAGTCCACGCTGATGCGACGCGCCGTGCGAGGTGTCCGGGTCGACTCCCAGGACACCAGGGACCGCTGGGACACCCGTCTGGCCCGCTTCCTTCCCTACGCGGTGTACCGCCCCCTCGTCCGCCTGGCGCACTACGCGGGTCTGCACCGCGCCCTGCGCGCCGGTACCGGAGTGGTCGTGCACGATTGCGGCACACAGCCCTGGGTGCGCGGCTGGCTGGCCCGCTCGGCACGGCGCCGCGGCGGCACGCTCCGGCTGCTCGTGCTCGACGTCTCCGCGGACACGGCCCTGGACGGACAGCAGGCACGCGGCCGCGGCGTCTCGCGGTACGCGTTCCTCAGGCACCGCCGGGTAACCCGCCGGCTGCTGCGCTCCGTCGAGCAGGGCCGGCTGCCCGAGGGCTGCGGCTCGGCGGTGCTGCTCGACCGGGACGCGGCGGACGTCCTGCGCCGGATCGACTTCGCGGCCGAATGACCGCCCGCGCGCACCCGCTAGCCTTTTGTGCCACAGCAGTGGTTCTGAGCAGGCGGTAAGCAGATGGATCTTCCGGCGGACCTTCCCGCGGACTTCCCCCCACAGGCACAGCCCCATCCGCACGGCGGATGGCCCGGCAACGAACTGGAGGAGGTGCTCTCCGCCTCCCTCGGCGTCCCCGGGGCAGGCGGCCGGATCATCGAGGTACTCGGTCGCAGCTTCCTCTGGGTGCCGCTGCCCGGCGACGGCGGCCCGCACAGCGGGCCGCTGGACCTGCCCACGCTGGAGATCGAGGGGCAGGTGTTCGTCCCGGTGTTCAGCTCGGAGGAGCAGTTCCGCCAGGTCGTCGGCAACCACATGTCGTACACGATCGCCCCCGCCGTCGAGTTCGCCCGCGGGCTGCCCGCACAGGTCGGGATCGCGGTCAATCCGGGCGGGGTGGTCGGTGTGCCGGTGCCGCCGGACGCGGTGGCCGAGCTGTGCCGCGCCGGCACGACCGCGCTGGACGGCCTCGTGAGCGGCGGCCGGGTCCGTCTCTTCGAACCGGACTGGCAGGAGGAACCGGTCGACTTCCTGGCCGCCGCCTCCGCCGAGTTCGCCGCGACCGGGGTGGTGCTGAGCGCGCGGCGCTGCCTGGCGGCCATCGAGACCACCGACCCGGTGATGTTCATAGGCGTCGAACTCGTCGCCGCGGGACCGGACGCGCGCACGCCCGCGCTGGACGCGCTCGGCCGGGCGCTCGCCAGGGTGCCGGTGGGGACACCCGTGAACATGGTGTTCCTGGACGTGGCGCAGGACCCGGTGGGGGACTGGATGCGCGAGCGGGTGCGCCCCTTCTACCAGTACGGTTACTGAACCGCCGGCGAGCGCGGGGCCCGACGCCCGGACGATGTGGGGCGGCGCTCGTCAAGTTGCTGTCAAGATGGCGCCTTAACCTGGTTTCATGGCCGGAGCGGGGGAAGCTCGCGACCGGCCGGGGGCCGGCCCGCGGCGATCCGCATGGGGGTGTGGTGTCCCCGGGCAAGGAAGAATGGCTCGGTCGGGGCGGTGCGGCTCGGTTCGCGCCGGCGCTCGGGAGACATCCTTCGGGGTTGTCAGGTTCGTGGTGAAGGGGCGGTAGAGGGTGAGCGCGTCGGGCACGGCCGCGGCCGGGCAGGTCGAGCACATGCTGCGCCAGGTGACGCCCGGGCGTTACGACGCCTACGAGGCGCTTCTTCGCGCGCTCGCGACCCCGTCGTCCGGCCAGGTCTGGATGCTGCTCTGGCACGGCCAGGCCGGATCCCCCGACGCCCAGTACGGGAACATGGAGGTGGACGGCCACGGCTACGCGCCCTGTGTCACCTCCGCCCAGGAGCTCTCGGCCAGCGGCTGGAACCGCTCGTACGAAGTGGTCGACGGCCTCGACGCGGCCCGCACCCTCTACCCGGACCACTACGGGCTGTGGCTCAACCCGCACGCACCGGGCGGCGGCGTCGGCATCCCCTGGCCGGATCTGCGGCGGATCGCCACCGGTCTCGAGCGCCAGCCCGCCGGACCGCTGCGGCTGTCCGAACCGGCCATCGAGATCCCGCAGTTCTACGCCCTCCTCGCGCAGAACGCGCACCGCACTCCCGCGCTCCGCTCGCTGCGCCGGGCCTGGGTGCAGCCCGCCCTCGGCGCGCCGTACCTGGCGATCGGCCTGGATGTGTACGACACCTCGCCGCCCGCCGTCGACTCGGTACGCGCGATGATGCAGCAGTCGATCGTCGCCGTGCCCGACGGCCTGCCCGTGTCGACCGTCGTGATGTCCGACGACTACGACCCCGTCGTGCTGTGGCTGCGTGCCGGCGCCCGTCCGTTCTACGACCGTGAGGCCCACGCGGCCCCGGTCCAGGCTCCCGCGGCCGGAGGCTACGGGTACCCGCCGGTCGGCGGGGGCTACTGACCTCCTTCCCCCTCCCCGCCGGACCGCTCGCCGCGCCGGCCGCTGCCGTCGACGTGTCCGCTGCGGGGGATGGCCCTCGGTGCGGCAGGTGCCCGGGCCGGGACGTGCAGCTGCCGCGGGACCGCGTCGCCGTCGCCGCTCACGCGGCTCAGAGGGCTCAACGGTGCTTCGGGGCGGGCGAGTTGCCCCGTCCGGATGCCCTTGCGCGACGACCACCCCCGGTGCCGCCGTACGTGGTCCACCCCCGATCGACGGGGTACGTGCCGGGTCCGACGGCCCGCTGAAGGGTGCCTGACGAACTAACTCGTGATCATGGCCCCGAAGGCGCGGTGACGGTGGCGCAGCCCCGTACGGGACCGTGCACCGTGTCCGCCTGTGCCGCCCGTCCTCCGTCAAGGCACCGAGTGCCAGGGGACCTGCGGCCCGCTCACAACAGGCGAATCGTTCCTGCAGTGGATTCTCCCTTGCAGACAGGGTCGGTTCCGCAGGTACGGCGTCATACTGACCGGGCGTCAGCCTGGCCTCGGCCGGCGTGGGCGGGCCCGGGCGACGCATGTCGTCGAGCTCGGCCCGGGTGAGACGCCGGCTCCGGCGTCGTGACTGTGAAGATCGCCCGGCACCCGGCAGCGGCCCGCCGTCGGAGGATCCGCGGTGATCACGCACCGGATCGCAAAGCTTCGCCGGCGGGAAAGGCGGTTGGCCCCGGAATTTCGGTGCATGGTGCATCGGAGTGCCCCGCAACGGGGGAAACCCCCTGCCGGCGCGCTTCCGGCCTCCTGGCCTGCAAGTGCTGCAACCGCGAGGTGCGAACGGTGCGGGAGTGCCGGATGTTTCGTGGACGAGGTTTCGGCGGCCCCTCGTCCGGTAGGCGCGCCTCGTTGTCCGGATAACAGAATCCCCCAGTCGTCATCACGGTTACGCATACTTTCTCCATCAGACCTGGCGCGTGATCGTGAACGCGTTGAAGACTCGCCTCTCAGACGCGAGGCCATCGATCCTGCGATCGAACCAATCACTGGATCAGTTGGACAGTTGGGCCGCCACCATCGTGCGGCCGCCGCGGAGCACGTAAGCGAATCAAGCCGCCCACAGCGGCGGACAAAGGCCGGTGACCACCGGCCAGAGGGGTCAGGTCATTGTGACCGCACCGATCGAGACCACCGGCGCGGAGGCCGGAGCGCCGCCCGAATCTGTGCTCTCCGGGGCCAAGAAGAGCCAGATCGAGGGGCGTTCCCTCAGTCAGATCGCCTGGACCCGGTTCAAGCGGGACAAGGTGGCGGTGGCAGGTGGCATCGTCGTCATCCTGCTCGTGCTGATGGCGGTGCTCGCCAAGCCGATCGAGTGGATCTTCGGGCTCGACCCCGACAAGTTCCACCAGGACCTCATCGACCCTGCGCTGCTGGCGCCGAAGGGCGCCTGGGGCGGCATGAGTTGGGCGCACCCGCTGGGCGTGGACCCGCAGTACGGCCGCGACATGCTCGCCCGGATCATCGACGGTTCCTGGGTCTCGCTCCTGGTCGCCGGCGGTGCCACGCTCCTCTCGGTGGTCATCGGTACCGTGCTGGGCGTCGTCGCCGGCTACTACGGCGGCTGGATCGACAGCGTCATCAGCCGGCTCATGGACACCTTCCTGGCGTTCCCGCTGCTGCTCTTCGCCATCGCCATCTCGGCCTCGGTGCAGGACGGCTTCTTCGGCCTGAACGGCCTGTCGCTGCGTATCTGCGTGCTGATCTTCGTGATCGGCTTCTTCAGCTGGCCCTACATCGGTCGTATCGTGCGCGCCCAGACGATGACGCTGCGGCGCCGGGAGTTCGTGGAGGCTGCCCACAGCCTGGGTGCCCGCGGCCCGTACATCCTGTTCCGGGAGCTGCTCCCCAACCTCGTCGCGCCGATCCTCGTCTACTCGACGCTGATCATTCCGACGAACATTCTCTTCGAGGCCGCGCTGAGCTTCCTCGGAGTCGGTATCGCTCCGCCGCAGGCTTCCTGGGGCGGCATGCTCAGCAACGCCGTGGATCTCTACACCGCAGATCCGCAGTACATGTTCGTGCCCGGTCTGGCGATCTTCATCACCGTCCTGGCATTCAACCTGCTGGGTGACGGGCTGCGTGATGCGCTCGATCCTCGCAGCAAGTGATCCATCGATAGAGGGGGCTTTCCTCACGTGAAGACGAGAAGGGTAACCGCCGCCGTGGCGACGGTCATCGCGCTCTCGCTGGGCGCTGCCGCGTGTGGCGGCGGCGGAGGCGGCAACAACAGCAGCAACGGCGGTAACGCCAAGAAGGACGCGGCGCTGGACTCCATCGTCAACGCGTCGAGCAAGAAGGGGGGGACGGTCAACCTCGAGGACTCGGACGTGCCGGACTCCCTGGACCCGGGCAACACGTACTACGGCTTCGTGCAGAACTTCTCGCGTCTCTACGCGCGTACGCTCGTCACGTTCAAGCCGGCCGCCGGCAAGGACGGCCTCACGGTTGTCCCGGACCTCGCCGAGTCCCTCGGCAAGGCCAGCGCCGACGCCAAGACCTGGACGTACCACCTGCGCTCCGGCCTGAAGTTCGAGGACGGCACGCCGATCACGTCCAAGGACGTCAAGTACGCGATTGAGCGCTCCAACTTCGCGCCCGAGGCCCTCTCCAACGGCCCGACGTACTTCAAGGCCTACCTCGAGGGCGGCGACAAGTACAAGGGTCCCTACAAGGACAAGTCGCCCGACGGCCTGAAGTCCATCGAGACGCCGGACGACCAGACGATCGTCTTCCACCTGGCGAAGCCGTTCGCTGACTTCGACTACCTGGCCACCTTCTCCCAGACGGCCCCCGTGCCGGCGGCGAAGGACGACGGCGCCAAGTACGTCCAGCACATCGTGTCCTCGGGCCCCTACAAGTTCCAGTCGTACGAGGAGGGCGCCAGCGCCTCCCTCGTCCGCAACCCGAACTGGGACCCGAAGTCGGACCCGATCCGCAAGGCGCTGCCGGACAAGATCAACGTCAAGTTCAAGGTCAACGGCGTCACCATCGACAACAACCTGATGGCTGACAAGACCACGGCGGACATCGCCGGCGCGGGTGTGCAGCCGCAGACCCAGCCGCGCATCCTGTCCGGCAAGTACTCGAAGCAGACGGACAACTCCTACGCGGGCGCCACGGGTTACATGGCCCTGAACGTGAACGTTGCTCCGTTCAACAACGAGCACTGCCGCAAGGCGGTCCAGTGGGCCCTCGACAAGCAGTCGGTGCTCGACGCCATGGGCGGTTCGCCCAAGGGTGACGTGGCCACCACGCTGCTGCCGCCGTCGGTCAACGGCTACACCAAGTTCGACACCTACCCGACCCCGGGCAACAAGGGTGACGCGGCCAAGGCCAAGGAAGAGCTCAAGGCGTGCGGTCAGCCGAACGGCTTCTCCACCACGCTGACGGCCCGTTCCGACCGTGCCTCCGAGGTCGCGGCCGCCACGGCCATCCAGAACTCGCTGAAGGCCGTCGGCATCAAGGTCGACATCAAGCAGTACCCCTCCGGCAAGTACTTCTCCAACTTCGCCGGTGTCCCGAGCTACGTCCACCAGCACAAGCTCGGCATGATGATGATGGCGTGGGGCGCCGACTGGCCGACCGGCTACGGCTTCCTCGACCAGATCATCGACGGTTCGGCCATCAAGCCCTCGGGCGGCAACAACCTGATGGAGCTGAACGACCCGAAGATCAACAAGGCCCTTGCGGACGCGATCGCCAACACCGACTCGGCGGCCCGCACCAAGGCCTGGGGCGACATCGACAAGATGGTCATGGACAACGCCTCGGTCGTCCCGCTCGTCTACCGCAAGAACCTGCTGATCAGGCCTACGTCCGCGACCAACGTCACGGTCACGCAGGCGTACCTCGGCATGTACGACTACACGCTGCTGAGCTCCTCGAAGTAACAGCAGGCCGGATACCCCCGAAAGGCAGGTGAAGGCACCGGGTGGCCGGGACGGACACACTCCGTCCCGGCCACCCGGAGCCGCACAGCTGTGGCTGCGTACATCATCCGACGCGTCTTCGGCGCCGTGGTACTGCTGCTGGTGGTCAGCGCAGTCACCTTCGCAATCTTCTTCCTGGTCCCCCGCCTGGGCGGCCAGACAGCCACTCAGCTGGCCACCCAGTACGTCGGCAAGGACGCCAACCCCGAGTCCATCGCGGCGATCAAGAAGAACCTGGGATTCGACCAGCCCATCTACATCCAGTACTGGGACTACATCAAGGGCCTGTTCGTCGGCGCCGACTACAAGTTCGGCCCCGATGCCACGCACTGCAGCGCCCCCTGCTTCGGGTACTCCTTCAAGAGTCACGTCGAGGTGTGGCCTCAGCTCACACAGCGCATCCCGGTCTCCTTCTCGCTGGCAGTCGGCGCGGCGGTGATCTGGCTGATCTTCGGTGTGACGACCGGTGTCATCTCGGCGCTTCGCAAGGGCAAGCCGGTGGACCGCCTCGCGATGTTCATCGCGCTCGCCGGTGTCTCGCTGCCGATCTTCTTCACCGGCCAGGTGATCAACGCGCTGTTCGTCTACCAGTGGCCCGTGTGGGACAGCACCGACTACGTGCCGTTCACCCAGAACCCGGCCGACTGGGCCTGGCACCTGCTGCTGCCCTGGATCAGCCTCGCGTTCCTGTTCTCCGCCACCTACGCCCGGCTCACCCGGGCGGGCATGCTGGAGACGATGGGCGAGGACTACATCCGGACGGCCCGGGCCAAGGGCCTCAAGGAGTCCACCGTCGTGGCCAAGCACGGCCTGCGGTCCACGCTCACGCCGATCGTGACCATCTTCGGCATGGACTTCGGCACGCTCGTCGGTACCGCGGTGCTCACCGAGACCGTCTTCTCCCTCCAGGGGATCGGCGCGTACTCGATCCAGGCCATCCGGGACAACGACCTGCCCATCGTGATGGCCGTGACCCTGGTCGCCGCGTTCTTCATCGTTTTCTGCAATCTCCTCGTCGACCTGGTGTACGCAGCCATCGACCCCCGCGTGAGGTACTCGTGAGCAAGCTCGAAAAGGCGGCGCTGGGCGAGCCGGCCCCTGTCGCCCCGTCCGACGCCGACGACGCGTTCCTCTCCGTTCGCGATCTGCGCATCCACTTCCAGACCGACGACGGTCTGGTCAAGTCGGTGGACGGCGTCAGCTTCGACGTGCGGCGGGGCAAGACCCTGGGCATCGTCGGTGAGTCCGGCTCCGGCAAGTCCGTCACCTCGCTCGGTGTGATGGGCCTGCACCGCTCGGCGAACGCCAAGGTCTCCGGCGAGGTGTGGCTCGACGGTCAGGAACTGATCGCGGCCGACCCCGACGAGGTGCGCCGCATGCGCGGTCGCAAGATGGCGATGATCTTCCAGGACCCGCTGTCGGCCATGCACCCCTACTACACGGTCGGGACGCAGATCGTCGAGGCCTACCGGGTCCACCACGACGTCAGCAAGAAGGCCGCCAAGAAGCGCGCGATCGAGATGCTGGACCGGGTCGGCATCCCCGAGCCCGACAAGCGGGTGGACGGCTACCCGCACGAGTTCTCCGGCGGTATGCGCCAGCGCGCGATGATCGCGATGGCGCTGGTGAACAACCCCGAGCTGCTCATCGCCGACGAGCCGACCACCGCCCTGGACGTCACCGTGCAGGCGCAGATCCTCGACCTGATCCGGGATCTGCAGAAGGAGTTCGGCTCCGCGGTCATCATGATCACGCACGACCTCGGTGTCGTCGCCGAGATGGCCGACGACCTGCTCGTCATGTACGGAGGCCGCTGTGTGGAGCGCGGGCCCGCCGAGTCGGTGTTCTCCGAGCCCCGCCACCCCTACACCTGGGGTCTGCTCGGCTCGATGCCGCGTCTCGACCGCGACGACATCGACCGCCTCATCCCGATCAAGGGCTCCCCGCCCTCGCTGATCAACATCCCGTCCGGCTGCGCCTTCAACCCGCGTTGCCCGTACGCGGACATCCCGAAGGACAACGTCACCCGCACGGTCCGCCCCGAGCTGGCCGAAGTCGGCGGCCGGCACTGGGCGGCCTGCCACATGACGCAGGAGCAGCGGGAGCGTATCTGGACCGAAGAGATTGCGCCGAAGCTGTGAGCGACGAAAAAGCAGTGAAGATCCCTGCGCAGAGTGACGGTGCCGCCCCCACCGGGGGGTCGCAGTCCGGCGAGATCCTGCTGAAGGTGACGGGGCTCCAGAAGCACTTCCCGATCCGCAAGGGCCTGCTCCAGCGGCAGACGGGGTCGGTGCGCGCCGTCGACGGCATCGACTTCGAGGTACGCAAGGGCGAGACCCTGGGCGTCGTGGGTGAGTCCGGCTGCGGTAAGTCGACCATGGGCCGGCTGATCACGCGGCTGCTGGAACCGACCGCGGGCAAGGTCGAGTTCGAGGGCAAGGACATCACGCACCTCGGCGTCGCAGGGATGCGTCCGCTGCGCCGCGATGTGCAGATGATCTTCCAGGACCCGTACTCCTCGCTGAACCCGCGTCACACCATCGGCACCATCGTGGGCGCCCCCTTCAAGCTCCAGGGCGTCGAGCCCGAGGGCGGCATCAAGAAGGAGGTGCAGCGGCTGCTGTCGGTCGTGGGTCTCAACCCCGAGCACTACAACCGCTACCCCCACGAGTTCTCCGGTGGTCAGCGCCAGCGCATCGGCATCGCCCGCGCGCTCGCGCTCAGCCCGAAGCTGGTCGTGGCCGACGAGCCGGTCTCCGCGCTGGACGTGTCGATCCAGGCGCAGGTCGTGAACCTGCTGGACGACCTCCAGGAGGAACTGGGCCTGACGTATGTGATCATCGCGCACGACCTGTCGGTCGTCCGGCACGTCTCGGACCGGATCGCGGTGATGTACCTCGGCAAGGTCGTGGAGCTCTCCGACCGCGACTCGCTGTACAAGGCGCCGATGCACCCGTACACCAAGGCGCTGATGTCGGCCGTGCCGATCCCGGACCCGAAGCGCAAGAACGAGAAGAGCGAGCGCATCCTGCTCAAGGGTGACGTTCCCTCGCCGATCTCGCCGCCGACCGGCTGCCGCTTCCACACCCGGTGCTGGAAGGCGACGGAGATCTGCCGCACCACCGAGCCGCAGCTGCTGGAGCTGAAGCCCGGACAGCGGGTGGCCTGCCACCACCCGGAGAACTTCGAGGACCAGGCCCCGCAGGACACGGTGCTGCTGTCCGCCGCCAAGGAGGCCGCGGAGCTGGTGCCCGAGGAGGTGCTGGAGGAGTCGGCCCAGACGTCGGCGGCGGTCGCCGCCGAGGTGGAGGCCGTGGCCGCCTCCGAGGAGCCCGCGGTCGCTGAGACCGAGGGTGCCGCGGCTGCCGAGGCCGCGTCCGACGCCGAGGGGTCACAGGACGCTCCGGAGGAGTCCGGCGCCTCCGAGGACTCCGACGAGTCCGTCCCCGCCGCCGACGCGGACACCTCCGCGGAGTCCGGCAAGCCGGAGGCTTCGGCAGGACAGGAGTCAACCGAGAAGTAACGCATGACGAGTTGGCAAAGTCATGCACATGCCCGAACGGGAGAGCGCAGAGTCTGGCGTGTCCGTCTGATCGACAGCACGCTCGAAGGGACGACTCATGGCACTCTCCCGTTCGGCACGCTTAGGGGTCCTCGTCACCGCGGCGGCCTCCTTCCTGGCCATCGCCGCCTCCTCCGCTCCCCGCCCGGGAGCCGACGGCATCGGTGACCCCTACTTCCCGCAGCTGGGCAACGGCGGCTTCGACGCCCGCCACTACGCCCTCGATGTGGCGTACAACCCGGACACGGACCGGCTCGACGGCCGCACGACGCTCACGGCCCGCGCCACCCAGAACCTCTCCTCCTTCGATCTCGACCTGCAGAAGCTCCAGGTCACAGGGATCGAAGTGAACGGCAGACGCGCCCATTTCACGCGCGAGGGCGACGAGATACGCATCACCCCCAAGGGTGTCCTGTCCAAGGGCCGGGACTTCACGGTCACGGTCACCTACGGCGGCGTCCCGGAGCCGCTCGGCGGTCCCATCGTCTTCGGCTCCAGCTACGGGTGGATGAAGACGGCCGACGGAGTCTTCGTCGCCTGCGAGCCCAACGCCGCCTCCACCTGGTTCCCGTCCAGCGACCACCCGTCGGACAAGGCCACCTACGACATCCGCATCACGGCCCCCAAGGGCCTGACCGCCGTCTCCAACGGCCGCCTGATATCCACCCACGGCGAGGGCGGCCGGACCGTGACCCACTGGCGCGAGTCCAGGCCCATGGCGACCTACCTGGCGACGGCGACCATCGGCAAGTTCGACGTGAAGACCGGCAGGACCCCGTCGGGCATCCCGATCTACGTCGCCATCGACCCCGTCCTGGCCGGCAGCAACAGCGTCGACGTGTACGGCGTCACCGCCGAGGCCACCGACTACTGGTCGAAGATCTTCGGGCCGTACCCCTTCGAGGAGACCGGCGCCATCGTCGACGACATGCCGGAGGCGGGGTTCTCGCTGGAGGTCCAGTCGAAGCCCGCGTACTCGGCTGTGCGCTCGGAGTCGACCATCGTGCACGAGCTCGCCCACCAGTGGTTCGGCGACTCGGTCTCGGTGGAGCACTGGAAGGACATCTGGCTCAACGAGGGCTTCGCGACGTACGCCCAGTGGCTGTGGAGCGAGCACAGGGGCACCGCCTCCGCGCACGACTCCTTCCTCGCTGGATACAACTCGCGCCCGGCCGACAGCTCCTTCTGGCAGGTCAAGGTGGCGGACCCGCAGCGCGACACCATGTTCGCCTCCGCGGTCTACCAGCGGGGCGCGATGACGCTCCAGGCGCTGCGCGAGCGCATCGGCGACACCGCGTTCTTCAAGCTGCTGCCGGCGTGGACGAAGCTCCACCGGTACGGCAACGCGAACACGGACGACTTCATGCGGCTCGCGGAGAAGATCTCCGGACAGCAGCTCGACGACCTGTTCCAGAAGTGGCTCTTCACGACGGGGAAGCCCGCCCTGTAACCCTGGGCGTTTCGCTTCTTTCACCTTGGTTTGTAAGGTGCACCCTCGCTGATGGGTGAGAATATAAGGGTGCTCCAGCAATTGTTCAGCCCCTCCGTCCAGCACACACTGGATCTCGTCGGCATCTTCGTCTTCGCGATCTCCGGCGCGCTGCTGGCCGTCCGCAAGAACTTCGACGTCTTCGGCATCGCCGTGCTCGCCGAGGTCACCGCGCTGGGCGGAGGGCTGTTCCGTGACGTGGTCATCGGCGCCGTGCCGCCGGCCGCCTTCACCGACCTCGGGTACTTCCTGACCCCGCTGCTCGCCGCCCTGCTGGTCTTCTTCCTCCATCCGCAGGTGGAGCGCATCCAGGTCGCCGTCAACGTCTTCGACGCGGCCGGCCTCGGGCTGTTCTGCGTCGCCGGCACGACGAAGGCGTACGACCACGGGCTCGGACTCACCTCGTCCGCCGCCCTCGGCCTGGCCACGGCCGTGGGCGGCGGCGTGCTGCGCGACGTCCTCGCCAACGAGGTGCCCTCGCTGCTGCGCTGGGACCGGGACCTGTACGCGGTACCGGCAATCGTCGGCGCCACGATGGTGGCGATATGCATCCACTACGAGGTGCTGACACCCTTCACGTCCGGGCTGGCCGTCGTCACCGCCTTCGTACTACGGCTGCTGGCGATGAGGTTCCACTGGCGAGCGCCGCGGGCCTGGAATCGTCGCTCCACGGTTGCCGAGGAGTAGTCCCGGTGACCGCCGTGCCGGTCATCTGCTGGGTCAGCCAGGTGAAGACGTACGGGATCTGGGGCCGCCACAGGGCCATGCTGTGGCCCCCCGCGCTGCGCGGGATCAGCACCGCGCGGACCGTCGTCGGCGGCGCGGCGAGGGCCCGAAGCGCCACCGCGGCCTGGTAGCCGTCGCCCAGCTGGCCGGACAGGTACAGCGAGATCCGGGGCGGCGTGCGGTAGCCCCTCAGCAGC
The DNA here is from genome assembly GCF_001507435.1 of Streptomyces sp. NRRL F-5122. Lineage (GTDB taxonomy): Bacteria > Actinomycetota > Actinomycetes > Streptomycetales > Streptomycetaceae > Streptomyces > Streptomyces lannensis. The sequence continues at coordinate 66,791 of NZ_LMWH01000183.1, read as the reverse complement.
ATGAACGGGTTGTTCTCCCGGCGGAGCGACAGGCTCCGCGCGGCGAGCGAGTGGCGTTCGCCGATCGGGTCGTTGTAGCCGGACAGGCTGATCGCGGCCCGGTACCGGTCGGGGTGCGCCACGACGAGCTTGGCGGCGCAGTGCGCCCCGGCGGAGTATCCGGCGGCCGCCCAGCCGTCCGGCGCGGGCCGGGCGCGGAAGTTGTCCGTCACCATTTTGGGCACGTCGATGCTGAGCCAGGTGTCGGCGTTCACGACGCCCGGGATGTTCGCGCAGCCGGTGTCGACCTTCGCGATGAGGTTGGTGCGCGGGGCCACGAGGATGAACGGCGCCACCTGCCCGCTGCGCATCAGCGGCAGCAGTTGCTCGTGCACCCTCAGTGTTCCGAACCAGGCCTTGGCCGAGCCGGGATACCCCGACAGCAGCTCCACCACCGGGAACTTTCTGTGCCGGTAGGCGGGCTCGTCGTACTGCGGCGGCAGCCAGACGTAGACCTCGGCCTCGACGCCCGACACCCGTCCCCTGAGCTGGGTGACGCGCACCCCGCCGGCCGCGTGCGCGCCGGCACCGTCGGCGGGCGTGAACGTCTGGCGCACCCTGGGCAGGGCCTTGACCTGGATGCCGCCCGTGCCGTCCTTGCCGAGGTCGGAGGCCCGCCGTACATGGTTGCCCGTGCCGAGGAGGTCCGCCCAGTTGTCGTACAGGTTGTTGGCGTTGTTGACCATGACGAAGACCAGGGTGATCGCCGTCGTCTGGGCGAACAGCAGCATCAGGACGCGGGCGACGTGCCGGAGCGCCATCGGGCCGCGGATCCGCGACCACAGGAGCAGCGGCAGGAGCAGGGCGACCGTCACGAGGGCGATCGACGTGAAGAGGAACGGCGTCCCGGTCAGACTCATCGGCGTATCCGTCTCTTCCTGTGAACGTGCGGATCACGCTGTACGTCTTCTGAGAGGGAAACGGGGGGCCATCGGTCACGGACGAGTGCGGACACTTACTCAGAAATTGCCAAAATCTCACCTATGGGTGTCCGGATCCATATGGATTCGACGGAACCGTCATCGAGTCGCAACGGGAAAAGCTACTGCTTAGTAATTACTTGTTGTACCGTTCAGGCATGGCAGAAGCAGCTACCGCGCAGGCCGCGCGCGCCGCGATCGGCGACAGCGAGTTCGACCGGGACACCGCGGTCACCCTCCGGGAACCCGGCGTCTACGGGATCGACCTCTCCGCCGGCTGGACGATCATCAACGCCGTCAACGGCGGCTATCTGCTGGCCGTGCTGGGTCGCGCCCTCGGGGACGCGCTGCCGCACCGCGACCCGTTCACCGTCTCCGCGCACTACCTCACCGCCTCCCAGCCGGGACCCGCGGTGATCCGCACGGACGTCGTCCGCACCGGCCGCACCCTCTCCACCGGCCAGGCGTCGCTCTTCCAGTACGACGACGAGGGCAACGAGGTCGAGCGGATCCGCGTCCTCGCCTCGTACGGCGATCTGGACTCCCTGCCCGACGACGTCCGTACGAGCGCGAAGCCGCCCGCCATCCCGCCTCCGGACCGGTGCTTCGGTCCCGAGGACGGTCCGGCGCCGGTCTCCGGCAGCTCGGCCATCACCGACCGGCTCAAGCTCCGGCTCGATCCCGCGACCCTCGGCTGGGCGCTCGGCTCACCGTCCGGGAAGGGCGAGATGAGGGCGTGGTTCGGGCTGGCCGACGGCCGCGACGCCGACCCGCTGTCCCTGCTGCTCGCGGTGGACGCCCTGCCGCCCACCGCCTTCGAGCTCGGGATCTCGGGCTGGGTGCCGACCGTCGAACTGACCGTGCATGTGCGGTGCCGCCCGGCGCCGGGTCCGCTCAGGGTGTCGATCACCACGCGCAATCTCGCCGGCGGGTTCCTGGAGGAGGACGCCGAGGTCTGGGACAGTGCGGACCGTCTGGTCGCGCAGTCCCGGCAGCTGGCCCGGGTCCGGCTCACGTCCTGAGCCCCGTCCGGCCGCCCTGGCCGGACGGGGAGCCGCGCCCCGAGGGTGCGCTTACGTGCTGCGCGTCGTGCGCCGACGGTCGGGCGCGCGGGTCCGGACGGGCCCGGCGCGGGCCGGACCTCGGGCGCCGGTGGTGTCGCGGGCGCCGGTCGGTCCTGCCGGTGGTGGCGGCCGGCGCGGTCGTGTGCGCGGGCCGGACCTCGGCCGCGCCGGTCAGTCCTGCCAGTGGTGGCGGCCGATGCCGACGAGCCGTAGCCGCCGGGCCGCCGTTCGGGCCACCCGCTCTCGCTCCTCGGCGGGGCCCTCCATCGCCTCCAGGAACTGGGAGGCGGTCATCAGCATCTGGTCGACGTACAGACCCGCGAGCATCAGCAGGTCCTCGTCGCTCCACCCGGCGGACTCGGGTCGGCCGGCCAGCGCCACCTTCACCTCTTCGGCGAACCGGGCCAGTTGACGGCGGATCGCCTCCCGGACCGGCTGGACGCCGCCGTGCCGCTCACGTGCGATGAAGCGCACATGGGCGGGGTACGCGTCGACATGGCGGGCGATCAGATCGACGGCGCGGGTGATGCGTTCGTCGCTGTCGCCCGTCGCGGACACCGTGGACCCGATCATCGGGTGGAGGCTGCCGAGCGCCTCCTCGACCAGCTCCACGCCGAGGTCCGCGGTCGACCGGAAGTGCCGGTAGAAGGCGGTCGGAGCGACACCGACGGCGCGGGTGACCTCACGCAGGCCCAGGCTGCTCAGGCTCTGCTCCTCCAGCAGCCCCAAGGCCGCGTCCAGGAGCGCCTGCCGGGTCTTCTGCTTCTGGGCCTGCCGGATGCCGAGGGTGTGACTCATGCCATGCAGTTAACAACTGTTCTCCGGAATTGAAAAGCCGTCGGGCGCGCTAGACTCCATAGTCAGTGAACGACTGTAACCACAACCGTTCACCGAACTGTCATGAGAGGCATACCGGAGGGGATCCGATGCTGTTCCTCGTCGCCGCACTCCTACTGCTGGGCATGGTCATGGGAACCGTTGCCCACACCCCGCTCCCCGTCACCCTCGTCGCCGCAGGCGTGATCGCCGTGTGGCTCGTGGTCTTCGCGATCCGCGAGCGGCACGGGCGCAGGCGGCAGACGTCCGCCCACTGACCCGCGCACACGAACCGACCGTCGGGAGTCGACGCATCATGCATCTCACCGCCGTACGAACCGCACACACCGAGGCCGGCGCCGAACCGGCCCGCGCCGGGGGGAGCCGCGACGCGGACGGCATGGCCGTCGCGTCCTTCATCCTGGGCCTGCTCGGCCTCCTCGTGCTGAACGTCCTCCTCGGCCCCATCGCGATCACCCTGGCCGCCGTGGCGCTGTGGCGCGGCACCGCACGCCGGGGCCGGGCGCTCCTTGGCCTGGGCCTGGGCGTCGCGGACCTGGTGGTCCTCGTGACCGCCATGCAGCTGGACCACACCGTGTCCTGGAGCCTGTAGGCAGCGGCCCGCACGCCGACGGCCGGACCCGCGGACGACGGGCCGACCGCCGGCAGCCGCACAGGGGGCTCCGGGGCTCGGGCCGTGCGGGGCGGGCCCGTAGAATCAGGCCCACCATGGCTTACCTCGACCACGCCGCGACCACTCCGATGCTCCCCGAGGCGGTCGAGGCACTGACCGCGCAACTCGGCATCACCGGCAACGCCTCCTCGCTGCACGCATCCGGCCGCCGTGCGAGACGAACCGTCGAGGAGGCGCGCGAAACCCTGGCCGAGGCGCTGGGCGCCCGTCCGAGCGAGGTCGTCTTCACCTCGGGCGGCACCGAGGCCGACAACCTCGCGGTGAAGGGCCTGTACTGGTCCCGCCGCGACGCCGACCCGGCCCGTACGCGCGTGCTCTCCAGCCCCGTCGAACACCATGCCGTCCTCGACGCGGTGCACTGGCTGGGCGAGCACGAGGGCGCAACGGTCGAATACCTGCCCGTCGACTCCTACGGCCGCGTCCGGCCGGAGGTGCTGCGCGAGGCCATCGCCCGCAACCCCGAGGACGTCGCGCTCGTCACGGTCATGTGGGCCAACAACGAGATCGGCACCGTCATGCCGGTCCGCGAACTCGTCGAGGTCGCGACGGAGTTCGCCATCCCGGTGCACTCCGACGCGGTCCAGGCGTTCGGCCAGGTCCCGGTGGACTTCGAGGCCTCCGGTCTTGCCGCGATGACCGTCTCGGGCCACAAGATCGGCGGTCCGTACGGGATCGGCGCGCTGATCCTCGGCCGTCAGTACAGCCCCGTCCCGGTCCTGCACGGCGGCGGACAGGAGCGGCATGTGCGCTCCGGCACCCTCGATGTTCCGGCCATCGCCTCCTTCGCCGTGGCCGGAAGGCTCGCCGCCGAGCAGCGGGAGTGGTTCGCCCGTGAGATCGGCGCCCTGCGCGACGGCCTGATCGCGGCGGTCCGTTCGGCCGTCCCGGACGCGATCCTGGGAGGCGACCCGGTGCACCGGCTCCCGGCCAACGCCCACTTCACGTTCCCCGGCTGCGAGGGCGACTCCCTGCTCCTGCTGCTGGACGCACAGGGCATCGAGTGCTCCACCGGCTCCGCCTGCACCGCCGGGGTCGCCCAGCCGAGCCATGTGCTGCTCGCCACCGGCGCCGCTCCGGACCTCGCCCGCGGCACCCTGCGCTTCTCCCTCGGGCACACGTCCACGGAGGCCGATGTGGAGGCGGTCGCCAAGGCGATCGGACCCGCGGTGGAGCGTGCCCGCACCGCGGGGCTGACCTGAGGGCGGAGGCTGTGGCGCGGGTCACGGCGCACGGCGCTTGACCCGGGGGTGGTGCAAGGCGTGGGGTCGAGTCGGACGGATGCCGTGCGGGCCCTCACCGGCCGGTGCGCGGCTGTACGTCCCGACTCCCGCTGAAATGAAGCCCATTCGACGTTCACCAGGTCATGTATGAAGCGTGGGACGCTTCGGACCCATGTTTCGAGAAGGCCGCCCGCAGTATCTGTGAGGTGTGATGTGTGTCACATCCTTGGCCGGCTGCTCCGCCGCTACGCCCGAGCCGTCCGCGCCCGCCGTACGAGCCCCATGTAGCGGCCCCAGTCCCAGTGCGGGCCCGGATCCGTGTGGTCCGTGCCCGGCACCTCCACGTGCCCGATGATGTGCTCCCGGTCCACGGCCATGCCGTAGCGCTCGCATATCGCCGCCGTGAGCCGCGCGGACGCCTCGTACATGGCGTCCGTGAACGAGGAGGCGTCCTCCACGAACCCCTCGTGCTCGATGCCGACGCTGCGCTCGTTGTACGCCCGGTTGCCCGCGTGGAACGCCACGTCCAGTTCACGGATCATCTGCGTGACACCGCCGTCCCTGCGCACGATGTAGTGCGCCGCCGCACCGTGCCCCGCGTTCTGGAAGGCCCGTACCGCGCTGCGGTAACCGCCCTGGGTGACGTGGATGATCACGCGGTCTATGACGTAGTCGTCGGGCCGGTCGGCACGCCGCAGGTTCGCCGGCGAGGCCGCCACCCACCTGGCTCCGCGGAAGTCCACCGCGCCCTCGACACGGGGCTTCTCGACGCCGGGCAGCCGCCACCACAGGTGTGACAGCTCGTCCCGCGCCAGCGCGGCCGTGCCCACCGCTGCCGCGGCGCCTCCGACGATGAGCGCCCGGCGCCCGAGTCGCCGGTCGCCGTCCTTCCCCGTCCTGCCGTCCCCCATGTGATCGTCAACGGATACTCACGCGCTCCGGTTCCCCGCGGGCCCGTACTCTTGAAGGGCTATGACTGAGACCCCGCAGCGCCCCCTCCGCGTCCTCGCCGCCATGTCCGGCGGGGTCGACTCCGCCGTCGCCGCCGCCCGCGCCGCCGAAGCGGGCCATGACGTCACCGGTGTCCACCTCGCGCTGTCCGCGAACCCGCAGTCCTTCCGCACGGGTGCGCGCGGCTGTTGCACCATCGAGGACTCGCGCGACGCCCGGCGCGCCGCGGACGTCATCGGCATCCCGTTCTATGTCTGGGACCTCGCCGACCGGTTCCGTGAGGACGTGGTCGAGGACTTCATCGCCGAGTACGAGGCCGGGCGCACCCCGAACCCGTGCCTGCGCTGCAACGAGAAGATCAAGTTCGCCGCGCTGCTCGACAAGGCGCTCGCCCTCGGCTTCGACGCGGTCTGCACGGGGCACTACGCCAAGGTCGTCACCCTCGACGACGGCACACGCGAGTTGCACCGGGCCTCCGACATGGCGAAGGACCAGTCGTACGTCCTCGGAGTCCTCGACGACCGGCAGCTGGCCCACGCGATGTTCCCGCTCGGGGACACCGTCACCACCAAGGACGAGATCCGCGCGGAGGCCGAGCGCCGCGGCCTCGCGGTCGCCAAGAAGCCCGACTCGCACGACATCTGCTTCATCGCGGACGGCGACACCCAGGGGTTCCTCGCCCGGCGGCTCGGCACGTCCGAGGGCGACATCGTCGACGAGTCCGGTGCCAGGCTGGGCACGCACGACGGCGCCTACGGCTTCACGATCGGCCAGCGCAAGGGCCTCAGGATCGGCACCCCCGCACCCGACGGCAAGCCGCGCTACGTCCTGGACATCTCGCCGGTGGACAACACCGTCACGGTCGGCCCGGCGTCCTCCCTCGACGTCGACGGCCTGACGGCGGTCAAGCCGCGCTGGTGCGGCGCCGCACCGGTCGGCTCCGCCTCCTACACCGCCCAGTTGCGCGCCCACGGCGGCGAGAGCGAGGTCGTCGCGGAACTCGTCGACGGCGAACTCAGGGTCGACTTCGCCGAGCCGGTCCGGGGCGTCGCCCCCGGCCAGGCCGTCGTCCTGTACGACGGCACACGCGTAGTGGGTTCGGCGACGATCGCGTCCACCACACGCGCATCGAGCGCGGTGGCCTGAGCGCCCGCCCTAACGGGAGAAGAACTCGGCCAGCACCGGCGCGAGCACCTGCGGTTCCACCATGTGGTTCTGGCCCTCCAGCACGTGGTACGTGCCCTCGGGCGCCGCGTCCGCGACCGACTTCGTCGCGCGGCGCAGCCACTCGGGACTTGCGGAGCCGGCGACGGCCAGAACGGGGACGGTGATCCCGGCCAGCCGGTCCCGGGGCACCAGCCCGTCGCCCATCACGGCGTCGTCGTAGGCGAGGGTCGGGGCGATCGCCTCCATGTCCGCCCACATCGGGGACCGTCGGGCGTTCGCGATCATCCCGGGGGCCAGCCCGGTGAGCCGGAGGAACAGCTCCACCGCGTCACCGCGCCGATCCTGCTCGAGCGCCTCGGTGAGCTGTCCCGTGTACTCCGCGCGCTCCTCGGTGCCGCCGCCGTAGTCGGCGAAGGGCGTCTCGTACACGGCCGCCCGCCGCACCGGCAGACCGCTCGCCACGGCCTCGAGCACCAGTGCGCCGCCCGACGAGATGCCGTACAGCGCCGTCTCGCCGCCCGCCGCCTCGATGAGCGCGGCGAGGTCCTCGACCTCCCGCGCCACCTCGTACGGCCGCGTGTCGCCGCTGTCGCCGCGGCCCCTGCGGTCGTACACGAAGACGTCGAAACGGTCCGAGAGACGCGCGGCCAGGGGCGCCACCGTGGCGCCCGTGGACATCGCGCCGCTCACGAGGACGACCGCCGGGCCCTGTCCGGTGCGTCGGTATGCGATGCGGGTGCCGTCGCGCGAGATCGTCTGCTTGTCCATACCTGTGAGACTGCCGCAGACGACCGCGTTAATCGCTCACGACACCTCTACTTCGTAGAAGCAGAGGTGGTCCTTGATCCTCGCGACGTCGGACTTGGGTTCGGGGTACGCCCACACCAGGTCCGCCGCGTCCGGCAGGGACCAGTAGGACGCGGTGCCCTTGAAGGGGCAGACGGTGTGCGTCTCGGAAGGCGTCAGCAGGTCCAGGCGTACGTCCTCGGCGGGGATGTAGTACCGCGGGGGACAGCCGGTCTCGTGGAGTACGAGGGCCCGGTCGCTCTCCGCGAGCACCTGCCCGCCGTGCACCGCGCGCACATGCCGGTCGCCTTGCTCGATGGTGATCGTGTGTCCTTCGGCCATATCCGAACAGCGCCCGCCGGCCGCCGATTCTTCCCGCGTACGGTTACGGCATGAACATCTGCGTCTTCCTCTCCGCCGCCGACCTCGCCGACCGGTACACGGGACCTGCACGCCAGTTCGGGGAACTGCTCGGCAAGGGCGGCCACGCCCTGGTGTGGGGAGGTTCCGACACGGGTCTCATGAAGGTGGTCGCGGACGGTGTGCAGGAGACGGGCGGCAGGCTGGTGGGTGTCTCCGTCGGATTCCTGGCGGCCAAGGCCAGGGCGGGCGCCGACGAGATGGTGATCGCGAAGGACCTCGCCGAACGCAAGCGGCTGCTCCTGGAGAAGGCCGACGCGGTCGTGATCATGGTCGGTGGGACCGGGACGCTCGACGAGGCCACCGAGATCCTGGAGCTGAAGAAGCACGGGCACACCGACAAGCCGGTGGTCCTGCTGAACACGGCCGGCTTCTACGACGGCCTCAAGGAGCAGTTCCGCCGCATGGAGGACGAGGGCTTCCTGCCGCGGCCGCTCACGGAACTCGTGTTCTTCGCGGAGGAGCCGGTGGGGGCGCTGGCGTATCTGGAGGAGTCGAACGGAATCCGCTAGCACCGGGGTGCGAGCATGGCGCACATGGCTACACATGTGATCACCGGAGCGGGCTCCGGCATCGGCGCGGCCGTGGCCCGCCGCCTGCACGCGCGCGGGGACGACCTCGTGCTGCACGTGCGCGACGCGGGACGCGCGAAGGAGCTGACGGCGGAGTTCCCGGGGGCGAAGACCCTGGTGGGCGATCTCGCGGAGCCGGACAGGCTGTCCTGGGCGTTCTCCCACCAGACCCTGCCGGACCGGGTGGACTCCCTGCTGCACATCGCCGGTGTGGTCGACCTGGGCCGGGTGGACGAACTGACCCCGAAGTCCTGGCACCACCAGCTCGACGTCAACCTGGTCGCACCCGCCGAGCTGACCCGCCACTTCCTGCCGCAGCTGCGCGCCGCGCGCGGCCATGTGGTGTTCGTGAACTCCGGGGCCGGTCTGAGCGCCCATGCGCAGTGGTCCGCGTACGCCGCCTCCAAGCACGGCCTGAAGGCACTCGCGGACGCGCTGCGCGAGGAGGAACACGCGCATGGCGTCCGGGTCACCTCGGTCCATCCCGGCCGCACGGCGGGCCCGATGCAGGCCAAGGTCCATCAGCAGGAGGGCAAGGCGTACGACCCGTCGCAGTGGATCGACCCGGAGTCGGTGGCGACGACGATCCTGATGTGCCTGGATCTGCCGAGGGACGCGGAGGTCAACGACCTGACGGTACGGCCGGGGCGCTGACCGCGCCGACGGGTTCCGTAGTCTTCCGGGGTGAGTGAAAACAGCGAGTTCAGGTTCGGCGCCGCCACCGGTGTCGGGTCCATGCCCGGAGACGACACGCGGGAGGCGGCCAAGACCGTCACCGGGAGCTTCGAGGACTTCCCGTTCCTTCCCGAGCTTCCGGCCCGCGGGCCCGGCGCCGACATGATCGGACGGACCGCGGGGATGCTCGTCGACCTGTACGCGCGCGTGGAACCGAGCGGCTGGCGCTTCTCCGACCGGCCGGGGCGGGACAGCAGGCGGGCCCGCTCCTGGCTCGGTGAGGACCTCGACGCGCTGGAGGAGTTCACCCAGGACTACGAGGGGCCGCTGAAGGTGCAGGCGGTGGGCCCCTGGACGCTCGCCGCCGCGCTGGAGCTGCGGAACGGCGAGGCGGCGCTCTCCGACGCCGGGGCCTGCCGCGATCTCGCCGGGTCGCTCGGCGAGGGGCTGCGGCTGCACCTCGACGAGGTGCGCCGGCGCATCCCCGGCGCACGGATCGTGCTGCAACTGGACGAGCCCTCGCTCACCTCCGTCCTGCGCGGGCAGGTCAGGACCGCCAGCGGCTACCGGACCCACGGGGCCGTCGACCGGCAGGTCGTCGAGGCCGCGCTGCGGGACGTCGTCGGGGTTCACGCGGACGGGCCGGTCGTGGTCCACTCGTGCGCGCCGGACGTTCCGTTCGCGCTGCTGCGCAGGGCGGGCGCGGCGGCCGTCTCCTTCGACTTCTCGCTGCTCACCGAGCGTGACGACGACGCGATCGGAGAGGCGGTGGAGGGGGGCACCAGGCTCTTCGCCGGGGTGGTGGCGAGCACGGACGTCCCGTTGTCGGACCCTGCCGGTAGCGTCATGGGTGTCAGGACGTTGTGGCGCAGGCTGGGGCTGAATCCGGGGCTTCTCGCGGAGGCGGTCACGGTCACGCCGACGTGCGGCCTGGCGGGCGCGTCCCCGGACTTCGCCCGCAAGGCGCTCGCCCACTGCGTCCGGGCGGCGAGATCCCTCGCGGAGAACCCAGAGTAACGGGAGGACAACACGGTGGCCGGCGACAAGCAAGCGGAGACCACGGCGCCCGCCGAGGCGCGGGAGCAGCACGCGCAGATCGCTGAGCAGATCGAGGAGCACCGCTTCCGGTACTACGTGAAGGACGCCCCCGTCGTCAGCGACGCGGAGTTCGACCGGCTCCTGCGCTCCCTGGAGGCGCTGGAGGAGGAGTATCCCGATCTGCGCACGCCCGACTCGCCGACCCAGAAGGTCGCCGGCGCGTACGCGACCGAGTTCACGGCCGTCCAGCACCGCGAGCGCATGCTCTCCCTCGACAACGCGTTCGACGATGCGGAGCTGGCCGCCTGGGCGGATCGCGTCGCCAAGGAGGTCGGCACCTCCGCGTACCACTTCCTGTGCGAGCTGAAGGTCGACGGCCTCGCGGTCAACCTCACCTATGAGCGCGGCCGCCTGACCCGGGCGGCGACCCGGGGCGACGGCCGCACCGGCGAGGACATCACCCCCAATGTCCGTACGATCGCGGAGATTCCGGACCGCCTGGACGGCGACCGCGTCCCCGACCTCGTGGAGATCCGGGGCGAGGTCTACTTCCCGATGGAGAAGTTCGAGGAGCTGAACGCCCGCCTGGTGGAGGGCGGTGACAAGCCCTTCGCCAACCCGCGCAACGCGGCGGCCGGTTCGCTGCGCCAGAAGGACCCGCGGATCACGGCCACCCGCCCGCTGCACATGGTGGTGCACGGCATCGGTGCGCTGGAGGGCTTCCAGGACGGCCTCGGCCGTCTCTCCGAGGCGTACGGCCTGCTGCACTCCTGGGGCCTGCCCACCGCCAAGTACAACAAGGTGGTCGACGACCTCGACGGCGTACGGGAGTTCATCGCCTACTTCGGCGAGAACCGCCACTCGGTGGAGCACGAGATCGACGGAGTCGTGGTCAAACTCGACGAGATCCCGCTCCAGGGCCGGCTCGGCTCCACCTCCCGCGCCCCCCGCTGGGCGATCGCGTACAAGTACGCGCCCGAGGAGGTCAACACCAGGCTCATCAACATCCGCGTGGGTGTGGGCCGTACGGGCAGGGTCACGCCGTACGCGCAGGTCGAGCCGGTGACCGTCGCGGGCTCCGAGGTCGAGTTCGCCACCCTGCACAACCAGGACGTCGTCAAGGCCAAGGGGGTGCTCATCGGGGACACGGTGGTGCTGCGCAAGGCCGGTGACGTCATCCCGGAGATCCTCGGTCCGGTCGTCGATCTGCGCGACGGCACGGAGCGGGAGTTCGTGATGCCGTCCGAGTGCCCCGAGTGCGGCACACCGCTGCGGCCGATGAAGGAGGGCGATGTCGACCTCCGCTGCCCGAACGCACGTGCGTGCCCGGCCCAGCTGCGCGAGCGCCTGTTCTACCTCGCGGGTCGCAAGGCGCTGGACATCGAGCACTTCGGATACGTGGCCGCCGCGGCCCTCACCAAGCCGCTCGAGCCGTCCGAGCCGCCGCTGAAGGACGAGGGCGACCTCTTCGACCTCACCGTCGAGCAGCTGCTGCCCATCAAGGCCTACGTCCTCGACCAGGACAGCGGTCTGCCCAAGCGGGACCCGAAGACAGGCGAGGAGAAGGTCGCCACGGTCTTCGCCAACCAGCAGGGCGAGCCCAGGAAGAACGCCGTCGCCATGCTGGAGAACATCGCGGCGGCCAAGGAGCGCCCGCTCGCCCGCGTCCTCACCGGACTGTCGATCCGTCACGTCGGCCCGGTGGCCGCCGAGGCGCTGGCCCGCGAATTCCGTTCGATCGAGCGCATCGAGCAGGCGAGCGAGGAGGAACTGGCCGGTACCGACGGGGTCGGGCCCATCATCGCCGCCTCCCTCAAGCAGTGGTTCACCGAGGACTGGCACCGCGAAATCCTCCGCAAGTGGAAGGCCGCCGGCGTCCGCACGGAGGAGGAGGGCTCCGCGGAGGACGAGGGCCCGCGCCCCCTGGAAGGGCTCACGGTCGTCGTCACCGGCACCCTGGAGCACTTCACACGCGACGGGGCCAAGGACGCCCTGCAGAGCCGGGGGGCGAAGGTGACCGGTTCCGTCTCCAAGAAGACGTCGTTCGTCGTCGTGGGCGAGAATCCCGGATCGAAGTACGACAAGGCCATGCAGGTGAAGGTCCCCGTGCTCGACGAGGCCGGTTTCGGCGTCCTGTTGGAGCAAGGACCGGAAGCGGCGGCAGAAGTCGCGCTTCCGACCGAGGAGTAGCGGTCCAAGGTCACCCGTTCGGCGCATACCAGATGCATACGGGTGGCCGGGTCGCATTCGGGCAACCGTCGACGACCGCTGCCCGTGGAAGCCTTCTGCGGCCTACTGTTGAGGTGCGCGCCTGCCGTGCCCGGAGGCGTGGTGGGTTTTCGGACGCGGTGGTCCTGACGGTTCGTCGGGCCTCGGACCGCGTGGCGTGGGCACCGCCGGCTGTGAGAGGGACGGGAATGGAACCGACCGAGAGCGCCGCTCCGGACTCACGGCTGCCCCTGTGCCGGATAGCCGGCACCTGGCGGGTCGGCCGCCGGACAGCGAGGCCGTCGGGGCGCGCGGGTACGCACCCGTCGAGCGCCGTGCCGGGGCTTCTCCCCGGCGCGGGGCTGGGGCCGGGGGCCCCCAGCGGACGGGTACCGCCGATCGCGGCGCACGTGGTGGGACTGCACGGACTGCACGACCAGGACGGCGAGCAGCACAGGTCCCGGCCCGGGCTGCCCGTCGTGATCATCGCCGCCGCCGGCCTCGTCCTCGGGGCCGGCTTCTATCACGCGTTCGACGGACACCACGCGCTCTTCCCCGCCGGTACGGTCGGCTGGTCGCTCGCCGTGCTCACCGGCCTCATCGTGGGCCACCTGGTGGCGCTCGGACGCGCCCACTGGTGGGGAGGCACCGGCTCCGGCGCCGCCCTGACGCTCGCCGTCCTGCTGCTGTACGGCTGGGTACCCGCCGGGCTGGTGAGCCTCACGGTGGTCGTGCTGGTCGGCATCGCCCGGCCGGGCCGTTGGCTCCTGGGCATCCAGCAGGGCGCGGTCGACATCCTCGGCCTGGGCGCCGGAGCACTCGTTCTGGCCCTCTTCGGCAGCGTGCCGACCGTCGAGACGCCCTGGGACCCGCAGAACTGGACCGCCTACGCCCTGCCCGAGGTCCTCCTCGTCGCCACCGCGTACCTGGCGGTGACCCGGCTGCTGCTCTGGTACCTGCACGCGCCGCACACCGACGAGCTGCCCGCCTTCGCCCGTCCGGCGCTGGTCCGCCAGGGCCTCGTGGCCGTCGCGCTGCTCGGCATCGCGCCGCTCATCTGCGTGGTGGCCGTGGCGCTTCCGATGCTGCTGCCGCTGTTCGCCATACCGCTCGTGGCGCTGGACTCCACCCTGTGGATAGCCCGTGTCCGCGCGGAGGAGCAGTTGCGCGATCCTCTGACCGGGCTGCCGAACCGGCAGTGGCTGCTGGCGCGCACCTGGACCGCGCTCGACGACGCCGAGCGTCTCGGGGCCCGCGCCGCGCTGATGCTGATAGACCTCGACCGCTTCCGGTCGGTGAACGACACACTGGGGCATCTCGCCGGCGACCGGCTGCTTCTGCAGATTGCGGAGCGGCTGCGGCTGGCACTGCCGCGCGGGGCGGAGGCCGCTCGGCTCGGCGGAGACGAGTTCGCCGTGTTACTGCCCGTCGCGGACTCCACCACGTCGGCATCGCGGGCGGCCCGCAATCTGGTCGCGGCCCTCAGCTCGCCGCTCGATCTCGACGGGCTCACGCTCGTCCTGGAGGCCAGCGCCGGGGTCGCCGTCTTCCCCGACCACGCGCTCGACGCGGAGGGCCTGCTGCGCCGTGCCGACGTGGCGATGTACCAGGCGAAGCGGGACCGCACCGGCGTGGAGGTGTACGAGTCCAAGCGGGACTCGAACACCCCGGACCGGCTCGGGCTGCTCGGAGATCTGCGGCGTGCACTGGACGCGCACGAGGTGCAGCTGCACTACCAGCCGAAGGTGCGCTTCGACGGGCATGTCGCCGGGCTCGAGGCGCTGGTGCGGTGGGTGCATCCCGAGCGGGGCAGGGTGCCCCCGGACGAGTTCATCGCGATCGCGGAGTCGTCGGGGCTGATGCCCCATCTGACGGAGTACGTGCTGGAGACGGCTCTCGGGCAGGTGGCACGGTGGCGTGCGCAGGGGCTCAAGGTCCCGGTCGCCGTCAACGTCTCGCCGCGGGACGTCCACAGCCCCGGTTTCGCCGGCGCGGTCGCCGCCCGGCTGGCGCGGCACGGGGTGCCCGCGGGGGCGCTGCAGCTGGAGATAACGGAACACGTGCTCCTCGAGGACCCGCAGCGGGCCGCGGACACCCTGGCCGCGCTGGCCGGGCACGGGGTGAAGATGTCGCTGGACGACTTCGGCACCGGCTACTCGTCGCTGGTGCATCTGCGGCGGCTGCCCGTCAGCGAGCTGAAGATCGACCGCTCGTTCGTGGCACGGCTGGCGGTGGACGCCGAGGACGCCGAGATCGTGCGCTGCACGGTCGACCTCGCCCACTCGCTGGGTCTCCTCGTCATCGCCGAGGGCGTCGAGGACGACGAGACGTGGGAGCGGCTGCGTGACCTGGGGTGCGACGCGGTCCAGGGCTGGCTGGTCGCCGCCGCGATGCCGGCGGAGGAGACCACGGCATGGCTGCTGGCGCGCGGCGCGCGGGGCTGGCGGCGGCCCCGCGCGGCCCTCCCCGCGGCGACGGGTGACGAGTAGCCGGTCCCGCCCCGGGCGGAACCGGACCCTCGGCACGGCGGGCCGCGGGCAAACCCAGGCGCGGGCACTGGGACCGGCGCCATAGGATTGGGCCCAAACCACACACTCTCACCCCCAGAGGATCGCTGCATGCCTGGCATCACGCGCGAGGAGGTCGCCCACCTCGCCCGGCTGGCGCGTCTGGAGCTGAAGCCCGAAGAGCTCGACCACTTCGCAGGCCAGCTCGACGACATCATCGGCGCGGTCGCCCGCGTCAGCGAGGTCGCCGACCAAGACGTACCGCCGACCTCTCACCCGCTGCCGCTGACGAATGTCATGCGCCCGGACGAGGTCCGTCCGTCGCTCACCCCCGAGCAGGCGCTGTCCGGCGCCCCGGCCCAGGAGCAGCAGCGTTTCAAGGTGCCGCAGATCCTGGGGGAGGAGTAGACCGTCATGACGGACAAGAACAGCATCATCCGGCTCACCGCCGCCGAGACCGCCGAGAAGGTGGCCTCCGGCGAGCTGACCGCCGTCGAGGTCGCCGAGGCCCACCTCGCCCGGATCGAGGCCGTCGACGAGAAGGTGCACGCCTTCCTGCACGTGGACCGCGAGGGCGCGCTGGCGCAGGCCCGTGCCGTCGACGAGAAGCGGGCGCGGGGCGAGAAGCTCGGCCCGCTCGCGGGTGTGCCGCTCGCGCTCAAGGACATCTTCACCACCAAGGGCGTGCCCACGACCGTCGGGTCCAAGATCCTCGAGGGCTGGATCCCGCCGTACGACGCGACCGTCACCAGGAAGCTGAAGGACGCCGACGTCGTCATCCTCGGCAAGACCAACATGGACGAGTTCGCCATGGGGTCGTCGACGGAGAACAGCGCCTACGGCCCGACCGGCAACCCCTGGGACCTCACCCGCATCCCCGGCGGCTCCGGCGGCGGTTCCAGCGCCGCGCTCGCCTCCTTCCAGGCCCCCCTGGCCATCGGCACGGACACCGGCGGTTCCATCCGCCAGCCGGCCTCCGTCACCGGCACGGTCGGCGTCAAGCCGACGTACGGCGGGGTCTCCCGCTACGGGATGGTCGCCTTCAGCAGCAGCCTCGACCAGGGCGGACCCTGCGCCCGTACGGTCCTGGACGCCGCCCTTCTGCACGAGGTCATCGGCGGACACGACCCGCTCGACTCCACCTCCATCGACGCCCCGGTGCCGCCGGTCGTCGAGGCCGCGCGCAACGGCACCGTCCGGGGCATGCGCGTCGGTGTCGTCAAGCAGTTCCGCGGCGAGGGCTACCAGGCCGGTGTCATCCAGCGCTTCGACGAGTCCGTCGCCCTGCTCAAGGAGCTGGGCGCCGAGATCGTCGAGCTGGACTGCCCGTCCTTCGACCTGGCGCTGGCCGCGTACTACCTGATCGCACCGAGCGAGTGCTCCAGCAACCTGGCGCGCTTCGACGGTCTGCGCTACGGGCTGCGCGTCGGCGACGACGGCACGCGCTCCGCGGAGGAGGTCACCTCCATCACCCGCGCGGAGGGCTTCGGCGCCGAGGTCAAGCGCCGGGTCATGCTCGGCACGTACGCCCTGAGCTCCGGCTACTACGACGCGTACTACGGGTCCGCGCAGAAGGTCCGTACGCTCATCACCCGGGACTTCGAGAAGGCCTTCGAACAGGTCGACGTGATCGTGTCGCCGACGACCCCGACGACCGCCTTCCCGATCGGCGAGCGCGCCGACGACCCGATGGCGATGTACCTGGCCGACCTGTGCACCATCCCGGTCAACCTGGCGGGCAACGCCGCCATGTCGCTGCCCTGCGGTCTCGCGCCGGAGGACAACCTCCCGGTGGGCCTGCAGATCATCGCCCCGGCGACGAAGGACGAACGCCTCTACAAGGTCGGCGCCGCCGTCGAGGCCGCCTTCGTGGAAAAGTGGGGGCACCCGCTTCTCGAGGAGGCTCCGTCGCTGTGAGTACGGCACTGTCCAAGGCCAAGGGCTTCAAGAAGTCCAAGTCCGGTATGTACCTGTCCATGGCCACCACCGCGTTCGGCGCGTTCGGTGTCGCGAAGCAGGCCAAGAAGGCCCGCCTCGAGCACGACACGCTGCGCCTGATCGACGCGGCCGTGTCCGCCGCCGCCATCGTCACCGGCCTCGCGATCCTCTACCGCGAGCTGAAGCGGCTGGGCGACGACGACGTCCTGCTGGGCTGAGAGGGAAGTTTCACCGTGACCACCATGACCGACCTGGTGTCGTACGAGGACGCACTGGCCTCGTACGACCCCGTCATGGGCCTCGAGGTCCATGTCGAACTCGGCACCAAGACCAAGATGTTCTGCGGCTGCTCCACGGCGCTCGGCGCCGAGCCGAACTCGCAGACCTGCCCCACCTGTCTCGGCATGCCCGGCGCGCTCCCCGTCGTGAACACGATCGGCGTGGAGTCCGCGATCCGGATCGGTCTCGCGCTGAACTGCGAGATCGCCGAGTGGTGCCGCTTCGCCCGGAAGAACTACTTCTATCCGGACATGCCGAAGAACTTCCAGACCTCCCAGTACGACGAGCCGATCGCCTTCAACGGCTACCTCGACGTGCAGCTGGAGGACGGCGAGACCTTCCGCGTCGAGATCGAGCGCGCCCACATGGAGGAGGACACCGGCAAGTCGACGCACGTCGGCGGTGCCACCGGCCGCATCCACGGCGCCGACCACTCCCTGCTGGACTACAACCGCGCCGGTATCCCGCTGATCGAGATCGTCACCAAGCCGATCGTCGGAGCGGGCGAGCGTGCGCCCGAGGTGGCGAAGGCGTACGTCCGCGAGCTGCGCGAGCTCATCCGGGCCCTCGGTGTCTCCGAGGCCCGGATGGAGATGGGCCAGATGCGCTGCGACGTGAACCTGTCGCTGATGCCGAAGGGCTCCGAGAAGTTCGGCACCCGCTCCGAGACGAAGAACGTCAACTCGCTGCGTTCCGTCGAGCGCGCCGCCCGCTTCGAGGTCCAGCGGCACGCCGCGGTGCTCGACGGCGGCGGCAAGGTGATCCAGGAGACCCGCCACTTCCACGAGGACACCGGCACGACGACCTCGGGCCGCACCAAGGAGGAGGCCGAGGACTACCGGTACTTCCCCGAGCCGGACCTGGTGCCCGTCGCGCCCCCGCGCGAGTGGGTGGAGGAGCTGCGCGGGACGCTGCCGGAGCTGCCTCTCGTGCGCCGCACCCGGCTGCTCGAGGAGTGGGGCGTCTCCGCCACGGAGATGCAGGCGATCCTCAACGCCGGTGCGCTCGACTCGATCGTCGCCACCATCGAGGCGGGCGCCGACGCGGCCTCCGCCCGCAAGTGGTGGATGGGCGAGCTCGCCCGGCATGCGAACGAGGCCGGCACGACGTTGGAGGAGCTGTCGATCTCGCCGGAGCAGGTCGCCCGAGTCTCCGAGCTGGTGGCCTCCGGTGATCTGAACGACAAGCTCGCCCGCCAGGTCATCGAGGGTGTGCTCGCGGGCGAGGGCACGCCGGACGAGGTCGTCGACAAGCGCGGGCTGAAGGTCGTCTCCGACGAGGGCGCCCTGACCTCCGCGGTCGAGGAGGCCATCGCGGGCAACCCGGCGATCGCGGACAAGATCCGCGGTGGCAAGGTCGCGGCGGCCGGTGCCCTGGTCGGCGCCGTCATGAAGGCCACCCGCGGCCAGGCCGACGCCGCGCGCGTCAAGGAGCTGATCCTGGCGAAGCTGGGCGTCGGCGAGGGCTGAGACCAGCCGCAGAAGCGCCCACAGGGGCGGTCCATCTCTGAGATGGGCCGCCCCTGTGTCGCTTACCGAAACCTTATATAGCAAGGAAACCGCGCAGATTGTTCCCCTGAATCGTTTGCCGTCTTGTGACGAAGCCCACGAAAGCGACAAACGATCTCCCACGGCTGCCAGAGTGATGGGGATTGCTCATTCGTTCTTTCCGGGCTGTTCAGTTCATCGACGACTGTTCCCGGACAAAGATCCATGAATCACTCCCAGGGAGCACGTCCGTTGGCAGACCTCGCACGCTGGTGTGTACGCCACCGTCTCGTCACCGTTGTGCTCTGGCTGGTCGCCCTCGCCGGTGTCACCACGGCGTCCACCGTCGCGGGCACCGCGTACTCGAGTGACTACGGCATCCCCGGCACCGAGTCCCATCGAGCCGCCGGGCTGCTCGAGCGGGGCTTCCCCGGTCTCGGCGGCGACAGCGACACCGTCGTCTGGCAGACCGGTGCCGAGGGTGTGCGTGCCGCCGACGTCGAGCAGACGATGACCCGCACCCTGGACCACATCGCGGACCTTCACGGCGTCGCCGCCGTCACCAGTCCCTACAAGGACGGCCACAGCGACCAGATCAGCCGGGACGGCCGCATGGCGTACGCCACCATCACCTTCGAGCGGTCGGCCGAGGACATCGGCAAGGGCGAGGCCAAGGCCGTGGTCGACGCGGCAGAGTCCGCCGAGACCGACGGCCTCAAGGTCGAGCTGGGCGGCAGCGCCGTCGGGGCGACCGAGGCCAAGGGCGGGCATCTCGCCGAGATCGTCGGCGTGGCCGTCGCCGCCCTGGTGCTCTTCCTCGCCTTCGGATCACCGGCCGCCTCCCTGCTGCCCATCGCCACCGCCCTGACCGGGGTCGGCACCGCGTACGCGGGCATCGGACTGCTCGGGCACGCGATGACCGTCGCCGACTTCGCGCCCATGCTCGGCATGCTGATCGGGCTCGGCGTCGGCATCGACTACGCACTGTTCATCGTGACCAGGCACCGGCGCAGCCTGAAGCGCGGTGTCCCGGCGGACGAGGCCGCGGCGGGCGCCGTCGCCACCACCGGGCGGGCCGTGGTCTTCGCGGGTGCGACCGTGTGCATCGCGCTCCTCGGCATGCTGATCCTGCGCCTCGGGTTCCTCAACGGCGTCGCGATCGCCGCCAGCCTGACCGTCCTGCTCACCGTCGCCGCCTCCGTGACCCTGCTGCCCGCGCTGCTGTCCTTCATCGGCCCGCGCGCCCTCAGCAGGCGTGAGCGGCGCAGGCTGCAGGAGCACGGGCCGGGGCCCGAGGTGCCGACCGGGCTCTCCGCCCGCTGGTCCGCGTTCGTCGAACGCCACCCGAAGAAGCTCGGCGTCGTCGCCCTGGCCGTGATGGCCCTGCTCGCGCTGCCCACGCTCTCCCTCCACCTCGGCACCTCCGACCAGGGCAACGACCCCAAGGCTTCGACCACCCGGCAGGCCTACGACCTCATGGCGGAGGGCTTCGGGCCCGGCGTCAACGGCCCGCTCACCCTGGTCACGCAGGTGCGAGGCGCCGAGGACAAGCTCGCGCTCGACAATCTGGACAGCGCCCTCGAGGCCACCCCGGGTGTCGCCTCGGTGACCCCGGCGACGTACAACAGCGGCGGCGACACGGCCTACCTCACCGTCGTACCGGACTCCGCCCCGCAGTCGCAGCAGACCAGTGAACTGGTGAAACGGCTGCGCTCCGAGGTGCTGCCGCGCGCCGAGCAGGGCACGGACCTCGACGTGCACGTCGGCGGCATCACGGCCGTCTACGACGACTTCGCGAATGTGATCGTCGGAAAGCTACCTCTGTTCGTGGGTGTGGTGATCGGCCTCGGCTGTGTGCTGCTCCTGCTCGCCTTCCGGTCCCTCGCCATCCCGCTGAAGGCCGCCGTGATGAACGTGGCCGCCGTCGCCGCCGCGTTCGGCGTGGTCGTCGCGATCTTCCAGTGGGGCTGGGGGAGCGAACTGCTCGGACTCGGCCGGGCCGGGCCGATCGAGCCCTTCCTCCCCGTGATCATGGTCTCGGTGCTCTTCGGGCTCTCCATGGACTACCAGGTGTTCCTGGTCAGCCGCATGTACGAGGAGTGGCTGGAGACGGGCGACAACCGGCGCGCGGTGCGGGTGGGTCTCGCCGAGACCGGCCGGGTGATCAACTCCGCGGCCGTCATCATGATCTCCGTCTTCCTGGCCTTCGTGCTCAGCGGCGACCGTGTGATCGCCATGTTCGGCATCGGGCTCGCCTCGGCCGTCGCCCTCGACGCCTTCGTACTGCGCACCCTTCTCGTCCCCGCCCTGATGCATCTGCTCGGCGGCGCCAACTGGTGGCTGCCGACCTGGCTCGACCGCAGGCTGCCGCGCCTGTGCATCGAGCCGGCTGAGTGCCGTGCGACGATTCCGGAGCAGCGCGCCGGCGAGGCCGTGCCGGCGGGCGCGGGGGCGAAGGAGCAGCACGAGGATGTACGAGATATCCCTGGGTGACGACAGGGCCGAACTGCGTCCGCTGGAACCGTGGCACGCCGAGGAGTTCCTGGCGCACCTGGACCGCGGGCGGGACTTCGTCACCGAGCACATCCCGTTCGGGGCGGGCGCCACGGACGTGGCCTCCGCCAGGGAGATCCTGCAGTCGTACGCGGACAAGCGTGCCGCCGACGGGGGAAGCCTGCACGGGCTGTGGCTGGAGGGGAAGCTGGTCGGGGGCGTGCTCTTCCGCGTCTTCGACGCGGCGGGCGGCACCTGCGAGGTCGGCTGCTGGCTGGAGCCCGACGGGACCGGGAGGGGTCTGGTGACACGCGCGATGCGGGTGCTCATCGACTGGGCGATTGACGAGCGCGGCATCCAGCGTGTGGAGTGGTACGCGTCGTCCGCCAACATTCCGAGCATCAATGTGGCGCGGCGGCTGGGCATGAGTCGTGACGGCGTGCTGCGGCAGAGGTTCCTCTACCGCGGAGTACGCCAGGACACCGAGGTGTGGTCGGTGCTCGCGCCCGAGTGGCGGGCGGCACGCGCGCAAGACGCCCGCGACGATCATTAAGAGACCTCTCAGACAGCGTCCGTACGGTGCGAGGCATGGGAACCAAGACAGTTGACGAGGCCGGGATCGAGACCGGCGCCGAGACGACGAACGACGAGGACAAGGTGAACGCCACCGAGGCCGGGGAAACCGCCGGCGACACGGGCGAGAAGCCCGCGAACGAGGTCGTGTCCGAGGAGACGGCCCCCGAGGAGACCGCGCCCGAGGAACTCGCGCCCGAGGAGGCCGCCTCCGAGGGGCAGTCGGGGGTGGGACAGGGCGCCGGAGCGGTGGTGTCCGCAGGCCTCGGCGTCGTCTCGCTGACCGGTAGCTGGATGGGCACCGTGGCCGCCGCCCGCGAGACGCTCGTGGGCCAGCTGCAGACCTCGTCCTCGGCGAGCGTCGCCAAGCAGATCCAGGCGGTGTACGGCGACGCCTGGCAGGCCACCGCGCTGTGGGGCGGCGTGTTCGCACTGGCCGCGCTGCTCGTGGGTGTCGTGGTCCTCGCCCGCCCGGCGTTCGGCGCGCCGGGCCGGCCGCAGGCGCCGTGGATCAAGTCGGCCGCCTGGGCGGGTGTGGCCCTGGGCGTCGTCGGCCTGCTCCTGGCCGTCCTCAAGTACACCGACGTCCTGCTCGGACTGCCGTCCGCCGGCTGAGCCGGGACGGACCGGAGGGGTCCTAGGGCCTGCGTCGCATCCTTACGCAGGCCCTGCGACCCCCTTCGCGTCTCTAAGGCCCCCGCGCACCGCGGAAGATGCGGAACCCTCCCGATGTGGCGGACCCCCCTGGGGGACGAGGGTTGAGGCCTCGCAAAGAGCGAGGTCGCCCATTGATCCGTCCTGGGGGAAGAACCGTGTTCGAGTACGAACTGCACCGCATCCGCACCGCCGAGCTCATCCGCGAGGCGGAGCGCCATCGGCTCAGCCGGGAAGCAACGCGCGGGCGCCGCGTCGCCCGCAGGGCCGCCCGGGAATCAGAAGGGGAGGGCCGGGATCACGGCCACGACCGGCATCGGTCCCGCCGTGCGCCCCGCACCGCGTGAACGCGCGGCGGGAGGGCGGCGACCTGCGCGCCGCGCTCCCCGCGGACGGCCGCACGGGGGACGGCCGTCCGTATCCGGAGAAGCCCGCGAGGACCCGGGCGGCCGGCCCGGGCCGAGCCCCGGCGGCGAGCGGGTCGACCGCCCGGGCGCCACGGCAGGGGCCGCACCCGGCCGCGACCGGCTCCGCGGCGGCGGTTCCCGAGGGACACACAGCGATGCCGAAGCCGGCCGACGGCGATGCCGCGTCCACCGCGGTCCGGGTGCCGGATGCGCTGACGGCCCGTACCCGGGCCGGCCTGAACGCCGAACCGAGGAAATCGTCCGCGGTGCGGGTACCGCCGCTCGCCCCCGCCCCGGATCCGCAGACGCGGGGCAACGCTTCACGCCTTCCGGCGCCGCGGTCCCCCGTGCCCGATGGGCAGGCGGCGATATTCGGTGCCGCACTGTCGGACGCGCGTGTCATCCTCGGGAGCGTGGAGACCAGGTCCGTGAGCCCCGTGTTCGTCGGTCGCGTCGATGAGTTGACGGCGTTGCAGGACGCCCTCGTCCGCGCCGGCGGCTCCGGGGCGCCCGATGACGGCGGCGAGCCGCAGGCGCTGCTCGTCGGTGGCGAGGCCGGCGTCGGGAAGACGCGGCTGATCGAGGAGTTCGCAGCCGCGGCGACGCGCGCGGGCGCCGTCGTCGCGCTCGGCGGCTGCGTCGAGATCGGCGCCGACGGGCTGCCCTTCGCCCCGTTCTCCACCGCCTTGCGGGCACTGCGCCGGCAGCTTCCCCGGGAGCTCGCCGCGGCCGCCGCCGGGCAGGAGGAGGAACTGGCCCGGCTGCTGCCGGAGTTGGGTGAGGCACGGCGCGGCCCGCGGGACGACGAGGAGGGCATGGCCCGTCTCTTCGAGCTCACCGCCCGGCTGCTCGAGCGGGTCGCCGCCCGCCGCACCGTCGTCCTCGCCCTTGAGGACCTGCACTGGGCCGATGCCTCCACCCGCCATCTGCTCGCCTATCTTCTCCGCACCCTGCGCAGCGGTCGCCTGGTCGTCGTCGCCAGCTACCGCTCCGACGACATCCACCGCCGGCACCCCCTGCGCCCCCTCCTCGCCGAACTCGACCGTCTCCGCACGGTCCGCCGCATCGAGCTCGGCCGGTTCAGCCGGGCGGAGGTGGAGCGCCAGATCGCCGGCATACTGGCCGCCGAACCCGACCCCGCCCAGGTCGACGACATCTTCGCCCGGTCCGACGGCAACGCCTTCTTCGTCGAGGAGTTGGCGGTGGCCTGCTGCGAGGGCTGCTGCTGCGGCACGGGCCTGACCGACTCCCTGCGCGACCTCCTCCTCGTCCGCGTCGAAAAGCTGCCGGACTCCGCGCAACGGGTCGCCCGGATCGTCGCCGAGGGAGGCTCCACGGTGGAGTACCCCCTCCTCGCGGCCGTGGCCCGGCTCGCGGAGGACGATCTCATCGAGGCCCTGCGTGCCGCCGTGGGCGCCAACATCCTTCTCGCCACGCCCGACGGAGACGGCTACCGCTTCCGCCACTCGCTGGTGCGCGAGGCGGTCAGCGACGATCTGCTCCCCGGCGAGCGCTCCCGCCTCAACCGGCGTTACGCCGAGGCGCTGGAGGCCGACCCCGCACTCGTCCCGGCCGACCAGCGCGCCCCCCGGCTGGCCAGCTACTGGTACCACGCCCACGACGCGGCCAAGGCCCTGCCCGTGGTCCTCGACGCCGCCGTCGAGGCCCGCCGCCGGCACGCGCATGCCGAGCAACTGCGGCTGCTGGAGCGGGCGATGGAGCTGTGGGAGGTCGCCCCCGCCGACGTACGGGCAGCGCTGCGCCCGCTTGACCACGCCGAGGCGTATCCGGCCTGCGGCTGCGATCCGGCGACCACCCCTCTGCGCTATCTCGATCTGATGGCCGAGGCGGCCGTCGCGGGCCGGCTCAGCGGAGAGCGCGAGCGGGCTCTGAAGATCACCAGGCGGGCTCTGCGCCTCCTCGAGGAGGACGAGGACCCGCTGCGCGCCGCCTGGTTCTGGGTGCAGCGCTCCCGGCTGGTGCAGCACACGGCCCGCGGCGACGGCTGGAAGGAACTCACCACCGCTCAGGGGCTGGTGCGCGGACTGCCTCCGTCGGAGGTGCACGCCGAGGTGCTCGCCGCGGTCGCCGGCTGGTCGATGGAGCACGTGCCCGGCCCCGAGGCGCTGTCGGCCGCCGAGCGCGCCGTGGAGTACGCACGGATGGTGGGCGCCCGCGACATCGAGCTCAACGCCCGTCTCACCCTGGGCGGCCTCCTCGTCGAGGCGGGCGACATCGAGGCCGGGCTCGTGGAGATGTACGAGGTCAAGGAGCAGGCGGCGGCCCTCGGCAACACCTATGTGGCGGGACGCCTCCATGTGAACCTGCCGTCCTACCTGGAGAGCATCGGCCGGTCCAAGGAAGCGGTCGAGGTGCTCCGCGAGGGCCTGGACCTGACCCGGACGCTGGGTCTGACGGACTCCGAGGCCTGGGTGTGGGGCAATCTGGGGGAGTCCCTCACCTCCCTCGGCCGCTGGGACGAGGCCGCCGAGGCCGCGACGGCCTCCGAGCGCGTCGGCCAGAGCGCCAAGCCCCGCGGCTTCCGCGCCACGCTCCACACGATGCTCGCGCTGGCCCGCGGCGACCTGCCCGAGGCGGAGCGCCAACTGGCCGCAGCCCGTCGGCACTTCGGCACCCATGGCACGATGGCGCAGCACGAACTGCCGTTGGTGCGGGCCGCCATCGGGATCGCCGCCGCCCAGGGCCGCCTCGACGACGCCCGCGCCGCCCTCGACGGCGCCCTGGCGACGGGTTTCCCCCCGGGCACCCATCGCTACGCGTGGCCGCTCCTGCTCGCCTCGGCCACCGCAGAGGCCGACTCCCTGGGCCTGCCCGCGGCCGAGCCGGGCCGGGCCGGGGTCCTGGAGCGGATCCGTGACACCGCCAAGAAGCTCACCACGAACGTCCCGGTGTGGCAGGCGTACGAACGCTGGGTCCGCACCGAGTTGCTGCGCGCCCAGGGCTGCGGTGCGCCGCGCGACTGGTGGGAGGTCGCGACCGCCTTCGAGGCCCTGGACCGCCCGTACGACCTGGCCCGTGTCCGTCTGCGTCTCGCGGAGTCGCTGCTGGCCTCGGGCAGCGGCGAGGACGAGCGTGAGCGCGCCGCGGAGCTGTTGCGGCTGG
The DNA here is from genome assembly GCF_001507435.1 of Streptomyces sp. NRRL F-5122. Classification (GTDB taxonomy): domain Bacteria; phylum Actinomycetota; class Actinomycetes; order Streptomycetales; family Streptomycetaceae; genus Streptomyces; species Streptomyces lannensis. The sequence continues at coordinate 40,760 of NZ_LMWH01000183.1, read as the reverse complement.
CCGCCGCGGTGGCCGACCACCTGGGCGCCCGGCCGCTCGCGGAGTCGGTGGCGCTGCTCGGACGCCGTGCCCGGCTCACCCCGGCGTCCGCGGCGCGGCCCGCGGTGGTGGACCCCGCCGAGTCGCTGGGGCTCACCAATCGGGAGCGGGACGTGCTCCGCCTGGTCGCCGTCGGGCGCAGCAACCGCCAGATAGCCGAGGAGCTGTTCATCTCCCCGAAGACCGCCAGCGTCCACGTCTCGAACATCCTGGCCAAGCTCGGCGTCTCGGGCCGCGGAGAGGCCGCCGCGCTGGCGCACCGGCTGCGGCTGTTCCCGGCGGAGCCCGGAGACCGACTGACGGCGGGATGACCCGAGGCGCCGCTCTACGACACCTCGACCTCCAGGATCCGGTCGTCGGTCCCGGACGGGTTGCCACGGCCGTCCGTGTTGCTCGTGGTGAGCCAGAGCTTGTTGCCGCCGGCCGGGACCACCGTGCGGAGACGGCCGTAGGTGCCCTTCAGGAACGTCTGCGGCGGCGCGGACGACTGCGTGCCCTTGAGCGGGATGCGCCACAGCCGTTCCCCGCGCAGGCCCGCCATCCAGATGGAACCCTCCGCATAGGCGATGCCACTGGGGGACGCCTCGTCGGTGCGCCACTGGGCGATCGGGCCGTGGAACCGGGGATCGGTGGACTTTCCCTCGGCGATCGGCCAGCCGTAGTCGTCGCCGGGCTTGATCGCGTTCAGCTCGTCCCAGGTGTCCTGCCCGAACTCCGAGGCGAACAGCCGCTGTTTGTCGTCCCAGGCGAGCCCCTGGACGTTGCGGTGGCCGTAGGAGTAGACGACCGAGTCCCCGAAGGGGTTACCGGGCGCGGGTTCGCCCTCGGGGGTCATGCGCAGGATCTTGCCGCCGAGGGAGTCGCGGTCCTGGGACAGCCCCCGGTTGCCCGACTCGCCGGTTCCGGCGTAGAGCATCCCGTCCGGGCCGAACGCGATCCGGCCGCCGTTGTGGATCGTTCCCTTCGGGATGCCCTTGAAGACGGTGTCCGGCGCCCCGAGCTGCTCACCGGAGGGCTTCTTCGTGTCGTACAGCATGCGCACGATGCGGTTGTCCGAGTCCGTGGTGAGGTACGCGTAGACCAGGTGGTCCGAGGCGTGGTCGGGGGAGAGGGCGATGCCGAGCAGTCCGCCCTCGCCTGCCGCGGAGACACCGGGCACCGAGCCCAGGAGCGTCTTCTTGCCGGTCCTGTCGTCGATCCGTGTGATGGTGCCGTCGTCGCGGTCGGCGAGCAGCAGTCCGCCGCCGGGCAGCGGTGCGAGGCCCCAGGGCGTCTTGAGGTCCGCCGCGACGGTGCGCACCACCCGGACCGATCCGGTCGCAGGCGGGGTGTGCTCGCCCGTCTCCCGGGAGCCGGAGGGCCCCGGTGCCGTACTGCTCGAGGAGACGCTCCCACCGCCCGGCGTGTCACCGCCGCCGGAGGAGCAGCCCGCCGCCAGCAGCAGCGCGGACGCGGCCAACGCGGTTGTCACAGCTCGACGTTGCACGATCACGGTCCCTTCGACGCGGTGCCCTCTTCCTTTCCTACACCGCTCGGGCCCCGGACGGTTCCATGCCGCCCCGATCGGGATCGTGGTGCACAGGCGCCGAAGGCGGGGATCAGGGCTCAGTCCCACGAGCCCTGGGCCGCCGGCAGGACCGCCACGTCCGAAAGGTCCTCCTGGCTCAGGCGCAGTCCCGGCGCGGCCGCGTTCTCCGTGACCCAGCGCTCCTGCTTGGCGCCCGGTACCGGCACCACGTGACGGCCCTGTGCCAGGACCCAGGCCAACGCCACCTGGGCGGGTGTGATGTCCTCCCCGTGCCGACGGGCCACCTCCCGCAGACCGGCCACGATCGGCTGGTTCTCCGCCATCATCTCGGCCGTGAAGCGCGGGTGCCGGGCACGCAGATCGTCGGGCTCGAAGCCCTCGCCGGGGGTCAGGGTGCCGGTCAGAAAGCCGTTGCCGAGAGGCATCGCGGCCAGGAAGCCGACCCCGCGCGCCGCGCACCACGGCAGCAGCGCGTTCAGGGCCTCCGGTGACCACACCGACAGTTCGGCCTCCACCGCGCTCACCGGGAAGACCTGCTGCACCCGCTCCAGTTGCCGGATCGTGTCGTCGTACAGCCGCGCCCCGGACCGCCGTCCGCCGCGTACACCCATGGCGCACAACCCCAGCGCCCGGACCTTGCCCGCGCGCACCAGCTCCGCCATGGCGCCCCAGGTCTCCTCGACGGGAACCTCGGGATCCGCGCGGTGCAGTTGGTAGAGGTCGATGACGTCCGTCTGCAACCGGCGCAGCGACGCGTCGCAGGCGCGCCTCACATAGCCGGGGCGGCCGTTGGCCACGATGTGCTGCTCGCCCACCAGCAGACCGGCCTTGGTCGACACGAAGGCCTCGGCCCGCCGCTCCTTGAGGACCCGGCCCACAAGCAGTTCATTGGTGAACGGCCCGTACATGTCCGCCGTGTCGAGCAGTGTGATCCCCAGATCCAGCGCCCGGTGCACCGCGCGTGCGGACTCGTCGCCGCGCTGCCGCGAACCGGAGTAGGCCCAGCTCATCGGCATGCATCCGAGTCCCACCGCCCCCACTTCGAGCGTCGCCGCGCCGATCGTCCTGCGCTCCACCTGGCCGTGCCCTCCCTTTCCTGGCACCCCAACCTAACGAATGCGGTGCCGGACGCTTCGCATAGCCTCCTGGGCATGACTGTCGAGGTTTGGCTTCCGTTCCGCACCGACGAGATCGAGGGGCTGCCGGAGGGCCTCACGTACCGGTACTGGGACGGCGGCCCGGATTATCCCGCGGACCCGGCCGACTGCGCGTTCTACGCCGTCCCCTACATGAAGGGGAGCGAGGTCGCGGTGCGTCCGATGGCCGCGATGACGTCCGTCCGCGTCGTGCAGACGCTCTCCGCCGGCGTCGACCACGTCGAGCCGGGCCTCTCCCGGCTGCCCGAGGGGGTATTGCTGTGCAACGCCCGTGGAGTGCACGACGCCAGTACCGCCGAACTCGCCCTCGCCCTGATCCTGGCGTCGCTGCGCGGGATCCCCGACTTCGTCCGGGGACAGGACCGGGAGGAGTGGCGGGCCGGCTTCCGTCCCGCCCTCGCCGACAGGTCCGTACTCATCGTGGGTTACGGGGCGGTGGGCGCCGCCGTCGAGGACCGGCTCGTGCCGTTCGAGGTCGCGCGGGTGGCGCGCGTCGCGCGCCACGAGCGCGAGACGGCGCGCGGTCACGTGCATCCTCTCTCCCGATTGTCCGAACTTCTTCCCGAAGCCGACGTGGTGGTGATCGTCACGCCGCTCACGGCGGAGACGAAGGGCATGGTCGACGCCGGCTTCCTGGCCCGTATGAAGGACGGGGCGCTGCTGGTGAACATGGCGCGCGGACCGGTGGTCGACACCGGGGCGCTCCTGGCCGAGACGGAGACCGGCCGCCTCATGGCGGCCCTCGACGTCACGGATCCCGAACCGCTGCCGAAGGGGCACCCCCTGTGGCATGCGCCCGGCGTGCTCATCAGTCCGCATGTCGGCGGCCCCACCTCGGCGTTCTGGCCCCGCGTCAAGCGTCTCCTCGGCCTGCAGCTGAACCGCTTCGCACAAGGGGAGCCGTTGCAGAACGCAGTGTTGCGGACCGGGGCCTAGCGCCGCCGGGAGCGCGGACACAAAGGAGTTCCGGGCCGTGCGCGCGGCCCGCGCGGCGCGGGATCGGGCCTGAGCCGCCGACCGCGTACAGGCCGTACGCGGTCGCACGACCGGCGCGTACATCGCTCGCCGTTCGCTCCGCGTCCGCTTCCGGCACACTCCGCAGTCCTTCGTGCGCGTTACGTGCCCGAATTCCCATCGATCGTCACTGAGCGTAGAGGAACTATGTCCCTGAGTGACGATGCTGGTGTATCGTCCCGACAGGGGCAGCGCCGTACACCGCTCGGCGCCGGGGACGAAGCTTTCAGACATGCGAGGGGGGCGACGGGCGATGCACGGCCTATGGACGAACGATCCGACGCGGCGGAGTCGCGGGCGGCGACCCTGGCGAGCCGCGACACGCAGGCGCGGCCACAGCGGTCACGGCGGCCATCACCACCACCGCAGGCACGGCGGCCGCAAGAGGCACTCCCACCCGGCGCACCGGGACCAGAGGGATCCGGCGGCGCCCCGGAGCGGGAGGGCCCGGTGAGTTCCCCCGGAGCGCTGGTGGCCCGCCGTCCAATGCCGGACGGCCGTATGCGCCTGGTTCCGCAACTCGTCCTGGCCCTGATCTGCGCGGGATACGCCGTCGGTTCCGCGGTCGGCTGGGGCTCCCGGGGCCTTGCGCTGTTCATGGGGGATTTCGGGCTGAGCGTCGCGGCAGGCACCGCGTCGGTCTCCTGTCTCGTCTACGCCCGCAGCCGCCGTGGTGTCTTCCGGCCCGCCTGGCTGCTGTTCGCGCTCTCCTCCGCCATGGCGGCGCTGGGCAACGGGGTCTGGGGCTGGTACGAGGTCGTGCTGGACCGTCCCGTCCCCTCGCCGAGCTGTGCCGATCTGTTCTTCCTCTGCTTCGCCCCGCCCGCGATCGTAGGACTGCTCGTACTCGCCAAGAGGCCAGTCACCAAGGCGGGTTGGGTGTGTCTCGCGCTCGACGCGTGGCTGATCGGCGGCTCGCTGCTGACGCTGTCGTGGAGCCTCGCGCTGGCCCAGGCGGCGAAGTTCGACGGGCCGAGCGTCGCGCACACCGCGCTGTCGCTCGCCTATCCGCTGCTGGACATCGCCCTGATCAGCATGGTGGTGGCGCTCCACTTCCGGCGCTCGGCGGTGAACCGCTCCGCGGTCAACACCGCGATCGGTGGGCTCGCCCTGACCGTGATGTGCGACGCCCTGTTCACCTCGCCGCTGCTGCACGACAGTTATCACTCGGGCCAGTTGCTGGACGCCGGCTGGTTCTCAGGCTCGCTGCTCCTCGCCTACGCCCCCTGGGTCGGCGCCCGGTCCGGACACCCCGACGGCGACGGGCACGCCCGCCGTGTGCACGAACACGTGCCGGAGCAGCGCCGACCGGCCCCGCAGAGCGCCGACCTGCCGGGGGAACACCCGCGCGCGCTCCCTGAGGACCGCGGCCACGGACTCCCGCCGGGTCCGGGCCACGACGGCCGCCCGCCCGTGCTCCCGCAGGACCACGACCGGTATCCGGCCACCCGCCCGATCTCCGGCTCGCTGGCCGCGCTCACGCCCTATCTCGCCGCCGCCGTCTGCACGCTGGGGATCCTCTACAACGTCCTCAACGGCCACCGTGTCGACCGGATGGTGCTCGTCACCGCCGGGGCCGTCGTCCTGGCGCTCGTCGTGCGCCAGGGCATCATGCTGCTCGACAACATCACCCTCACCCAGGAACTCGCCCAGAAGGAGAACCACTTCCGCTCCCTGGTGCAGGGTTCCAGCGACGTCATCATGATCGCCGCGCCCAACGGCATCCTCAGGTACGTCTCCCCGGCCGCCGCCGGTGTCTACGGACGGCCCGCCGAGGAACTCGTCGGGACCGAACTCGCCATGCTCATCCACCCCGAGGACCTGGGGCGTGTGGTGCACGAGGTGCGCCGGTTCCTCACCGCGGGCCACACCGAGGAGCCCACCACCCGCATCGAGTGCCGCTTCAGGTCAGGTGCCGGCGGATGGCTCAACGTGGAGTCCACGGTCAACCGCCACGAGGGCGGGCTGATCTTCAACAGCCGGGACATCACCGAGCGGGTGCGCCTGCAGGCGCAGCTGCAGCACAACGCCGAGCACGATCCGCTGACCGATCTGCCCAACCGCGCCCTGTTCACCCGGCGCGTCCAGCAGGCGCTGTCCGGGCGCCGCTCCTCCGACCGCGGCACCGCCGTCCTCTTCATCGACCTCGACGGATTCAAGGCCGTCAACGACACCATCGGGCACCAGGCCGGGGACGAACTGCTCGTCCAGGCGGCCCGCAGACTCCATGACGCGGTCCGGCAGAGCGACACCGCCGCCCGCCTCGGCGGCGACGAGTTCGCGGCCCTCATCGTGGGCGACGGCACCCGCGACCGCTCCGCGCGCGAGCGGCACATCCTGGAACTCGCCGACCGGCTCCGGGGCACCCTCTCGCAGCCGTACGACGTCGACGGCAACGATGTCCGGGTGGCCGCGTCCATCGGCGTGGCCTTCGCCGAGCCGGGTCTTGGCGCGGGCGAGCTGCTGCGCAACGCCGACCTCGCGATGTACCGCGCCAAGGCCGCGGGCAAGGGCCGCGTGGAGCTGTACGCACCGCAGATGCAGCAGGACGTCGTACGCAAGGCCGAACTGGCCACCCGGCTGCGGGCCGCGCTGCACGGCGGCGAGTTCACCCTGCTGCACCAGCCGGTGGTGTCGCTCGAAGGCGGCCGGATCACGTCGGTGAGTGCCCTGCCGCGCTGGCGCTCCTCCCAGGGTGTGCTCTTCACCCCCTGGGAGTTCCTGCGCGTCTCCGAGGACAGCGACAGAACCGCCGAGCTGGACCGCTGGGTGCTCGAGGCAGCGGTGGCGCAGGCCGCCGAGCGCACCGCCACCGGGCACGTCGTGCCCGTCGCCGTCCGGATGAGCGCCCGCCGGCTCCTCGACCGCTCCCTGCCGCTGGGCTCCGTCGAGGCGTTGCTCACCCGGCACGGTCTGGCCTCGGGTGCCCTGATGATCGAGCTGTCCGACACCGATCCGGGGACCTGTCTGGACGAACTGGAACGCCGGCTCGGCGCCCTGCGCAGAATCGGCGTCCGGGTCGCCCTGGACGGTTTCGGCAACGGCTACGCGACCATCACGGCACTGCGCCGGCTTCCGGTCGACGTGCTGAAACTCGACCGCAGCCTGGTGGAGGGGGTCGTCGAGTCGGCGCGACTGCACAAGATCACCAGTGGGCTGCTGCGTATCGCGGGCGATCTGGGCCTTCAGTCGATCGCCTCCGGTGTGGATCTGCCCGAGCAGGTCGTGGCCCTGAGTGCGATGGGCTGCACCCATGGGCAGGGCATGGCGTTCGCCGGTCCGCTGGACGAATACCGGCTGCGCCGGGCGCTGGCCTCCGGCCACTACCCCGTGCCCCATGGACCCGTCGAACCGGCCTTCGCCGGGGGAGGCGGGCGGGCGTACACCAGTGGTGTTCCTGCCGTTTTCGGAGGCGGGACGGGCCTACGCTCACATAATGAGACTCCTGTCCCACCCACTTGACAGTGGCAGCGTGCCGGGGGGAGGGTCAGTTCCATGCGCACCCGAATTCTCGTACTTGGACAGCGCGTCGGCTGAGCTGGGATCCACCGGAAATGAACCGGAGACTCCAGCGACCACACCCGGCGCGCTCCCCTCGCTTGCCTACCGGCACGAGGGGTTTTTTGTTGCACAGGCACCACTCGAACAACGTACAAACCTCGCAAAAACCCTCAGCATCGAGAAGAGAATGCCGATGACCGAGCAGGCCACCGGGGCCCCTCATCCGCAACCGCGGCCCCGATCCGGAGGACACCACTCCGCGCCCGAGCACGTGACGGGTGCGCAGTCCCTCATCCGCTCTCTCGAGGAGGTCGGCGCCGACACGGTATTCGGCATTCCCGGCGGTGCGATCCTTCCGGCGTACGACCCGCTGATGGACTCCCAGCGGGTGCGGCACGTGCTGGTGCGGCACGAGCAGGGTGCGGGCCACGCGGCCACCGGTTATGCGCAGGCCACCGGCAGGGTCGGCGTCTGCATGGCGACCTCGGGCCCGGGCGCCACCAACCTGGTCACCCCGATCGCGGACGCCCACATGGACTCGGTGGCGATGGTCGCGATCACCGGCCAGGTCGCCTCCAAGGCGATCGGCACGGACGCCTTCCAGGAGGCGGACATCGTGGGCATCACGATGCCGATCACCAAGCACAACTTCCTCGTGACCAAGGCCGAGGAGATCCCCCGGACGATCGCGGAGGCCTTCCACATCGCCTCCACCGGCCGCCCGGGACCGGTCCTCGTCGACATCGCCAAGGACGCCCTCCAGGCGCAGACGGTCTTCAGCTGGCCGCCCGTCATGGACCTGCCCGGCTACCGCCCGGTGACCAAGCCGCACGCCAAGCAGATCCGCGAGGCGGCCAAGCTGATCACGGCCGCGCGACGGCCCGTCCTCTACGTCGGCGGCGGCGTCCTGAAGGCGCAGGCGACCGCCGAGCTGAAGGTCCTCGCCGAACTGACCGGAGCGCCCGTCACCACCACCCTGATGGCGCTCGGCGCATTCCCCGACAGCCACCCGCTGCACGTGGGGATGCCGGGCATGCACGGTGCGGTCACCGCCGTCACCGCGCTGCAGAAGGCCGACCTGATCGTCGCCCTCGGAGCCCGCTTCGACGACCGTGTGACCGGCAAGCTGGACAGCTTCGCGCCGCACGCCAAGATCGTCCACGCCGACATCGACCCGGCCGAGATCGGCAAGAACCGCGTCGCCGACGTGCCGATCGTCGGTGACGCCCGCGAGGTCATCGCCGACCTCGTCCAGGCGGTGCAGCGGGAGCACAGCGAGGGCCACCGCGGCGACTACACCGCCTGGTGGAACGACCTCAACCGCTGGCGCGAGACCTACCCGCTCGGCTACGACCTGCCCGAGAACGGCTCGCTCTCCCCGCAGCAGGTCATCGAGCGCATCGGGCAGCTCGCGCCGGAGGGCACGATCTTCGCCGCGGGCGTCGGACAGCACCAGATGTGGGCCGCGCACTTCATCGAGTACGACAAGCCCCGCACCTGGCTGAACTCCGGCGGCGCCGGAACCATGGGCTACGCGGTCCCGGCGGCGATGGGTGCCAAGGCCGGCGCTCCGGACCGTACGGTCTGGGCGGTCGACGGCGACGGCTGCTTCCAGATGACCAACCAGGAGCTGACCACCTGCGCCCTGAACAACATCCCGATCAAGGTCGCCATCATCAACAACGGCGCCCTCGGGATGGTCCGCCAGTGGCAGACCCTCTTCTACAACCAGCGGTACTCCAACACCGTGCTGCACTCCGGCCCCGAGGGACCGGGCGGCTCCGCCAAGCCGGCCGGCGCGGGCACCCGCGTCCCCGACTTCGTGAAGCTGGCGGAGGCCATGGGCTGCTACGCGATCCGCTGCGAGTCCCCGGAGGACCTCGACAAGGTCATCGAAGAGGCGAACTCCGTCAACGACCGTCCCGTCGTCGTGGACTTCATCGTCCACGAGGACGCGATGGTGTGGCCGATGGTCGCGGCCGGCACCTCCAACGACGAGATCATGGCCGCCCGGGACGTCCGTCCCGACTTCGGCGACAGCGAAGACGACTGAGAGAGCTGAGTGAGAACCATGTCCAAGCACACCCTCTCGGTCCTCGTCGAGAACACGCCCGGCATCCTCGCCCGGATCGCCGCCCTGTTCTCCCGCCGGGGCTTCAACATCGACTCGCTCGCGGTCGGTGTCACCGAGCACCCCGACATCTCCCGTATCACCATTGTGGTGAACGTCGAGGACCTGCCGCTCGAGCAGGTCACCAAGCAGCTCAACAAGCTGGTCAACGTTTTGAAGATCGTCGAACTGGAGCCGGCGCAGGCCGTTCAGCGGGAGCTCGTTCTGGTGAAGGTGCGCGCCGACAACGAGACGCGCTCCCAGATCGTCGAGATCGTCCAGCTGTTCCGCGCCAAGACCGTGGACGTCTCCCCCGAGGCGGTCACCATCGAGGCCACCGGCAGCAGCGACAAGCTCTCGGCCATGCTCAAGATGCTGGAACCGTACGGCATCAAGGAACTGGTCCAGTCCGGCACGATCGCGATCGGCCGCGGGGCCCGGTCGATCACGGACCGCTCCCTGCGCGCCCTCGACAGGTCCGCGTAGGACTCGGAGAGGATCCGTACGAGCGGTGACGGGAGGCCGGCCGACCGTCGGCCGCCCGCATTGCGAGACCCCGAGACTTTCCCTTCGCCCGCCGTCATACGGTGGGAAGCAACATCAGCATCCCAAGGAGAGAACCGAAAGTGGCCGAGCTGTTCTACGACGCTGACGCCGACCTGTCCATCATCCAGGGCCGCAAGGTCGCGGTCATCGGCTACGGCAGCCAGGGCCACGCCCACGCGCTGTCGCTGCGCGACTCCGGCGTCGACGTGCGCGTCGGTCTGCACGAGGGCTCCAGCTCCAAGGTCAAGGCCGAGGAGCAGGGGCTGCGCGTGGTGACCGTGGCGGAGGCCGCCGCCGAGGCCGACGTCATCATGATCCTGGTGCCGGACCCGATCCAGTCGCAGGTCTACGAGGAGTCCATCGCCCCGAACCTGAAGGACGGCGACGCGCTGTTCTTCGGCCACGGCTTCAACATCCGCTTCGGCTTCATCAAGCCCCCGGCGGGCGTGGACGTGTGCATGGTCGCCCCCAAGGGCCCGGGCCACCTGGTGCGCCGCCAGTACGAGGAGGGCCGCGGTGTTCCCTGCATCGTCGCGGTCGAGCAGGACGCCTCGGGCGAGGGCTTCGCGCTGGCGCTGTCGTACGCCAAGGGCATCGGCGGCACCCGGGCCGGCGTCATCAAGACGACCTTCACCGAGGAGACCGAGACCGACCTCTTCGGCGAGCAGGCCGTGCTGTGCGGTGGCACCACCGCGCTGGTCAAGGCGGGCTTCGAGACCCTGACCGAGGCGGGCTACCAGCCGGAGATCGCCTACTTCGAGTGTCTGCACGAGCTGAAGCTGATCGTCGACCTCATGTACGAGGGCGGCCTGGAGAAGATGCGCTGGTCGATCTCCGAGACCGCCGAGTGGGGCGACTACGTCACCGGTCCGCGCATCATCACCGACGCCACCAAGGCCGAGATGAAGAAGGTCCTCGCGGAGATCCAGGACGGCAGCTTCGCGAAGAACTGGATGGACGAGTACCACGGCGGTCTGAAGAAGTACAACGAGTACAAGAAGCAGGACTCCGAGCACCTGCTGGAGACCACGGGCAAGCAGCTGCGCAAGCTGATGAGCTGGGTCGACGAGGAGGCGTAAGCCTTGCGGCCGAGGGGTCGGAGCAGCCCGCTCCGGCCCCTTCGGCGAACCGGGGTGACGTCCGCAGCGCGGCGTCGTCCCACCCGTCCAGCCACGGACGGGTGATCCTTTCGCAGCGCCGCGGAGCGACGCACGCCACGCCACTACACTTCTGGACAACAAGCGCGTCAGGCCCACAGCGTCGTGCGTCTTCCACGCGGCTAGCACCCCTCCACCGCCTGCGGCCGTCGGGACGGCCGTCCGCATTGGACTTGTGAGGACTCACGTGAGCTCGAAACCCGTCGTACTCATCGCTGAAGAGCTGTCGCCCGCGACCGTCGACGCCCTCGGCCCCGACTTCGAGATCCGTCACTGCAACGGCGCGGACCGCGCCGAGCTGCTGCCGGCGATCGCCGATGTCGACGCCATCCTGATCCGCTCCGCGACGAAGGTCGATGCCGAGGCCGTCGCCGCCGCCCGCAAGCTGAAGGTCGTCGCACGAGCCGGCGTCGGCCTCGACAACGTGGACGTCTCCGCCGCCACCAAGGCCGGTGTGATGGTGGTCAACGCCCCCACCTCGAACATCGTGACCGCCGCCGAGCTGGCCTGCGGTCTGATCATCTCCTCGGCCCGCAACATCCCGCAGGCGAACGCCGCTCTGAAGAACGGCGAGTGGAAGCGCAGCAAGTACACGGGCGTCGAGCTCGCCGAGAAGACCCTCGGCGTCGTCGGTCTCGGCCGCATCGGCGCGCTGGTCGCCCAGCGCATGTCCGCCTTCGGCATGAAGGTCGTCGCCTACGACCCCTTCGTCCAGCCCGCCCGGGCCGCGCAGATGGGCGTCAAGGTGGTGTCGCTGGACGAGCTGCTGGAGATCTCCGACTTCATCACCGTCCACCTGCCCAAGACGCCCGAGACGCTCGGTCTCATCGGTGACGAGGCGCTGCACAAGGTCAAGCCGACCGTCCGCATCGTCAACGCCGCGCGCGGCGGCATCGTCGACGAGGAGGCCCTGTACTCGGCGCTCAAGGAGGGCCGGGTCGCGGGCGCGGGCCTGGACGTGTACGCCAAGGAGCCGTGCACGGACTCGCCGCTGTTCGAGCTCGACCAGGTCGTCTGCACCCCGCACCTGGGCGCCTCGACCGACGAGGCGCAGGAGAAAGCCGGTATCTCGGTCGCCAAGTCGGTGCGTCTCGCGCTCGCCGGTGAGCTGGTGCCCGACGCGGTGAACGTCCAGGGCGGTGTCATCGCCGAGGACGTCAAGCCGGGTCTGCCGCTCGCCGAGCGGCTCGGCCGTATCTTCACCGCGCTCGCGGGCGAGGTCGCGGTCCGCCTCGACGTCGAGGTGTACGGCGAGATCACCCAGCACGATGTGAAGGTACTCGAACTGTCCGCGCTCAAGGGCGTGTTCGAGGACGTCGTGGACGAGACGGTCTCGTACGTCAACGCGCCGCTGTTCGCCCAGGAGCGCGGTGTCGAGGTCCGCCTGACCACCAGCTCCGAGGCCACGGACCACCGCAACGTGGTCACCGTGCGCGGCACGCTCGCCGACGGCGAGGAGGTCTCGGTGTCCGGCACGCTGGCCGGCCCGAAGCACCACCAGAAGATCGTGGCCGTGGGCGACTACGACGTGGACCTGGCGCTCGCGGACCACATGGTGGTGCTGCGCTACTCCGACCGTCCGGGTGTGGTCGGCACGCTGGGCCGCATCCTCGGCGAGGCCGGCATCAACATCGCCGGCATGCAGGTGGCGCGTGACATCGCGGGCGGCGAGGCCCTCGCGGTCCTGACCGTCGACGACACGGTGCCGCAGAACGTGATGGCGGAGATCACCGACGAGATCGGTGCGACGTCCGCCCGCTCGGTGAACCTGGACTGACGTCCGAGCACGACACAGCGGGGCCCGGCCGTGGTGAGGTGGCCGGGCCCCGCTGTGCGTCCTTTGTCGGCTATTCCTGACCGTCCCGCACCTTGATGCCCCGCAGGGAGGCGGCGGCCAGTGCGGCCGCGGTGAGCAGCAGTGCGGCCCCGGCGATCGCAGCCGCCTGCATGCCGTTCGTGAACGCCTCGCGTGCCACGGCCAGCAGCTCCGCGCCAGCGCGGCCGGGGAGCCCCTGGGCCACCGCCACCGCGCCGCCCAGCGTCTCGTGGGCCGGTACGGGGGCCGAGGCCGGGATGCCGTGCCGGTAGACGGCCGTGCCGATCGAGCCCAGGACCGCCATGCCGAGCGCGCCGCCGAACTCCGCGCCCGTCTCCATCAGCGAGGACGCGGCGCCCGCCCGCTCCGCCGGAGCGGCGCCCATGGCCAGGTCCATCATCTGCGCGATCACGGTGACGATCCCGGCGGCCAGCACGCCTGCTCCGGCCAGTACCAGCCACATCGAATCGGTCCCGGCGAGTGCGAGCATCCCGTAGCCGCACGCCGCGACCAGGAAGCCGCCTGTCACGACATGGGCGCGGTCGACACCCTTCTGCACCAGCTGAGTGGTCACCGGCGCCGCGACGCCGATCAGCACCGAGGGGAGCAGGGCCCAAAGGGCGGCCTCCAGCGCGCTCTTGCCGAGGACCGACTGCAGGTACTGCGTGGTGAAGTACGCCGAGCCCAGCATGGCGAAGGACGAGAGCAGGTTGAGGGTGAGGGCGGGAGCGAAGCCCCTGGCGCGGAACAGGGCAGGTGAGATGAGCGGGTGCGCCGTTGTGCGCTGACGGTGCACGAACAGCGCGGCGAACAGCAGACCCACCGTCAGCGACAGCACGTACTGGACGTGCCACCCGTGCGCCGGGATCTCCTTCAGGCCGTAGATCACCGGCAGCACCGCCGCCATCGACAGCGGCACGCTGAGCAGGTCGAAGCGGCCGGGCTCGGGGTTCTTCGACTCCGGGAGCAGGAAGGGGCCGAGGAGCAGCAGCAGGGCCATGGCGGGCAGGTTGACCAGGAAGACCGAGCCCCACCAGAAGTACTCGACGAGGACCCCGCTCATCACCGAGCCGAGGGCGATCCCGGCCGTCATCACCCCGGACCACAGCCCGATCGCCTTCGCCCGCTGTCCCGGGTCGGTGAACATCGTGCGGACCAGGGCCATCGTCGACGGCATGAGCGTCGCACCGCCGATGCCGAGCACCGCGCGGGCCGCGATCAGGGTCTCGGCACTGTTCGCGTACGCCGCCACCAGCGAGGCGGTCCCGAAGGCGGCGGCCCCGAGCAGCAGCAGCCTGCGTCGGCCGATGCGGTCGCCGAGCGCGCCCATCGTCATGAGCAGTCCGGCGAGGACGAAGGCGTAGATGTCGAAGATCCACAACTGCTGGGTGCCGCTCGGCTCCAGATCCGCGGTGATGGACGGGATCGCGAAGTAGAGGACCGAGACATCCATCGAGACCAGCAGCAGCGGAAGCATCAGGACGCCCAGGGCGGTCCACTCACGGCGGCCGGCCCGGGCCGGTGCGGCGGGCGCACCGAGGTCGTTGGTGGTGCTCGTCGGGTTCGTCATGCCAAGGACTGTACGAGCGTATTAAACGCTTGTCTAGAACGATTGTATAGGTCATCCGTATAGGACGGCTGTATGGATCCGCAGTAGAGTGACGGCATGGGACACCGTGAGGATCTGCTCGAGGGCGCCAAGCGCTGCCTGCTGGAGAAGGGCTTCCTGCGCACGACGGCGCGCGACATCGTTAAGGAGTCGAAGACGAACCTGGCGTCCATCGGCTACCACTACGGCTCGAAGGACGCGCTGCTGGTGCAGGCGTACGTGGCCCTGGTGGAGGAGACGGGGGACCGCTTCGAGCCGGGCAGGGAGGAGGCCGCGGCCGCGGCGACCGCGCCGCCCGGCTCCCTGGAGCGCTTCCGGGAGGTGTGGGCGAACGTCATCCGCGCCCTGCCCGGGTCCCGGGCCATCTGGCTGCTGAGCTTCGAGCTCGTCCTTCAGGGCGACCGGCTGTCCGAGGTGCGCCGGATGCTCGGGGACGCGCAGAAGCAGGCGCTCTCGGGACTCGTACCCCTGTTCAACGACGTCCCGGAGGCCGAGCTCGACGAGGAGACCGTGCAGACGGAGGGCCGCCTCTACCAGACGCTCCTTCAGGGGCTCATGGTGCAGTGGGTCTTCGATCCGGAATCGGCCACCGACGCGGACCAGCTCACCGAGGGGCTGCGGCGGGTGATCGAGGCAAGCAGAAACGCGCCCGAGGCCTCCTAGAGGCGTGCGCCCTTCAGCGCCATGTGCAGCAGCAGGCGGTCCTCGCCGTCGTCCAGGTCCAGGCCGGTGAGCTGCTCGACGCGGGACAGCCGGTAGTACAGCGTCTGGCGGTGGATGCCCAGGGCCGCCGCGGTGCGGCCCGCCTGGCCCGCACAGTCCAGGAACACCTCGGCGGTGCGGGCCAGTTCACGGTGTGCCGGGGTCAGCAGCACGCGTACGGCCGTGTCGTGGGCCGCCTCCGGCGGAAGCGACGTCAGCAGTCGGTAGGGGCCGATGGACGCCCACTGGGCGACGGGTCCGAGGCGCGGCTCGGCCAGCGCCGCACGGGCCGCCCCGGATGCCTCCTGCCAGGCGATGCCCAGTTCGGTGAGACCGTGGCGCGCGTCGGCCACGCCGGCCGCGGCCGGCCCGGTGCCGTGCGGTCCCTTCGCCTCGCGCAGCAGCCGTACGGCCGCCGTCAGGGCCGGTGCCGGCACGTCGGCCGAGCGCAGCCGCACCAGCAGCGCCAGGCTCTGCCCCGCGATGGGAGTACGGGTGCCGCGGCCGCGCCGCGGGACCGTGCACAGCGCGGTCGCGGCCGGGATCGTACGCACCGAAGGGGCGTCGTCCGGGTCCGCCGAGGGCCAGGGGTCGATGCAGACCAGCGTGTGCAGCCCCTCGGCCCGTGCGCCGAGCGCCGTGCGCAGTTCCGCCACCGCCATGTCCTGCTGCCAGCCGCGCTCGGCGATCAGGACCGCGCGCAGTTCACGCGTCAGGTCCGCGCCCGCCTGCGCCTCGTCCGCGAGCAGGTCGCCGATGCGCGCCGCGACCTCCATCGCCGCGGACAGCTGCGCCTCCGACGGACCCGGCTCGTCGGCCAGCAGCCACACGTAGCCGAGGACGACACTCCGATGGCGTACCGGCAGACAGATCCTTCCCCGGTAGACGCCCGCCTCCGGGGTGGGAGGGATGCGCACCGGACCGGTGGCACGGGCGATGCCGAATCCCTCGAACCATCTGCGCACCGCCGCCGTGGAGCGTCGGGTGAGGATCGAGCGGGTGCGGACCGGGTCGAGGTCCGCCTCGTCGAACTCGCCGTCGCTGTCGTACGCGGCGAAGGCGATCAGCTCGAAGTCCCGGTTCTCCAGGGTCGCGGGGGCCCCGAGCAGCGCCGAGATCTCGTCGACGAGCTCCTGGTAGTCGCCGCGGCCTGACTTGAAAACATCCGCCACACGGGCATTCTCCCGCATTTTCCCATCCCCCTCATACAGATGTCTGAGATCCAGGGCACGGATGCGTGACAGCTGTCGATGGCAGACGATCGAAGGGATCCTTAGGTTTCACGGTGGTTCTCCGTGCCGTACCCGAATGGTCGGGATTCGGCCTCCTGTTGCCCTTGTGGAGGTGCCCCGTGCTGGGTCCCGTGATTCTCGCCGCGTCGCGCAGCGACCGGATGCGCCGTCTGATCTCGGCGGCCCCGGTGACCAAGCAGGTCGTCGACCGCTTCATCCCCGGCGAGACCGTCGACGCGGTCGTCCCGATCATCGAGGACCTCACCGGCCGGGGACTCGAGCTCACCATGGACGTCGTCGGCGAGGACATCACGACCCCGGAGCAGGCCACGGCCGCGCGGGACGCGTACCTGCGACTGATCGAGCGCCTCGGGAACCTGGAGCTCGGCACCAGGGCAGAGATGTCCATCAAGCTCTCGATGTTCGGCCAGGCGCTGGAGAACGGCCACGAACTGGCCCTCGCCAACGTCCGCCCGGTCGTCGAGGCCGCCGCCGCGATCGGTACCACGGTCACGCTGGACGCCGAGGACCACACCACCCTCGACTCGATGTTCGCCATCCACGAGGAGCTGCGGAAGGACTTCCCGCAGACCGGCTGCGTGATCCAGGCCTACCTCTACCGCACCGAGGAGGACGCCCGCCGCCTCGCCGCGAGCGGCAGCCGGGTGCGTATCGTGAAGGGGGCGTACAAGGAGCCCGCGTCGGTCGCCTACCAGCAGAAGGCCGAGATCGACAAGGCCTATGTCCGTGTCATGAGGACCCTCATGGAGGGCGAGGGATACCCGATGATCGGTTCCCACGACCCGCGGCTGATCTCCATCGCGCAGGAGCTCGCCCGGCGCTCCGGGCGAAAGCTCGACGAGTACGAGTTCCAGATGCTGTACGGCATCCGCAGCGACGAGCACCTGCGGCTGGCGGCCGAGGGCCATCGGATGCGGGTGTACACCGCCTACGGCACCGACTGGTACGGCTACTTCATGCGCCGCCTCGCCGAGAAGCCGGCGAACCTGCGCTTCTTCGTCCGCTCGATGGTCAGCAAGGGCTGAGCCCGAAACACCCGCTCACATCAAGGAGTTACGGATCTCATGGACGCTGTGACCCAGGTCCCCACCCCCGTCAACGAGCCGGTGCACGGCTATGCCCCCGGCTCGCCCGAGCGCGCTCGCCTGGAGGCCAAGCTCAAGGAGCTGGCCGAGAACCCGATCGACCTGCCGATGACCATCGGCGGCGAGAGGCGGATGGGCGGCGGCGAGGCCTTCCAGGTCGTCCAGCCGCACAACCACAAGGCCGTCATCGGCACGCTGCACAACGCCACCCAGCAGGACGCCCAGGACGCCATCGACGCGGCCCTCGCCGCCGCGCCCGCCTGGCGCGCGCTGTCCTTCGACGACCGCGCGGCGATCATCCTGCGCGCCGCCGAGCTCCTGGCCGGGCCGTGGCGCGAGACGATCGCGGCCTCCACCATGCTCGGCCAGTCGAAGACGGCCCAGCAGGCGGAGATCGACAGCCCGTGCGAGCTCGTCGACTTCTGGCGCTTCAACGTCCACTACGCCCGGCAGATCCTGGCCGAGCAGCCCCCGGCCAACTCGCCGGGCGTCTGGAACCGCCTCGACCACCGCCCGCTCGAGGGCTTCGTCTACGCGATCACGCCGTTCAACTTCTCGGCGATCGCGGGCAACCTGCCCACCGCGCCCGCGCTGATGGGCAACGTCGTGGTCTGGAAGCCGTCCCCGACGCAGACGCACGCCGCCGTGCTGCTGATGCAGCTGCTGGAGGAGGCGGGTCTGCCCAAGGGCGTCATCAACCTCGTCACCGGTGACGGCATCGAGGTCTCCAAGGTCGCCCTCGAGCACCGCGACCTCGCCGGCATCCACTTCACCGGTTCGACCAAGACCTTCCAGTACCTGTGGAAGACGGTCGGCAACAACATCGAGAAGTACCGCTCCTACCCGCGTCTGGTCGGTGAGACCGGCGGCAAGGACTTCCTGGTCGCGCACCCGAGCGCCGACCGGGCGGTCCTGAAGACGGCGCTGACCCGCGGTTCCTTCGAGTACCAGGGCCAGAAGTGCTCGGCGACCTCCCGGGCCTACATCCCGGCGTCGATCTGGGACTCCGGCTTCAAGGAGGAGTTCGCGGCCGAGGTCGACCACCTCGCCATGGGCGACGTCACCGACCTGTCGAACTTCATCGGCGCCGTCATCGACGAGCGCGCCTTCGCCAAGAACAAGGCCGCCATCGACCGTGCCAAGGAGGACCCGACCTGCACGATCGTCGCGGGCGGCTCCTACGACGACTCGGTGGGCTACTTCGTGCGCCCGACCGTCATCGTGTGCACCGACCCGGAGAACGAGGTCTTCCGGACGGAGTACTTCGGCCCGGTCCTCGCGGTGCACGTCTACGAGGACGAGAAGTACGACGAGATGCTCGCCCAGATGGAGTCGGTCTCGGACTACGCGCTGACGGGTTCGGTCGTCGCCAACGACCGCGCAGCGGCGGCCTACACGGCCGAGAAGCTGCGCTACGCGGCCGGCAACTTCTACATCAACGACAAGTCGACCGGTGCGGTGGTGGGCCAGCAGCCCTTCGGCGGCGGTCGTGCCTCCGGTACCAACGACAAGGCGGGCGCGCCGCAGAACCTGCTGCGCTGGACGCTGACCCGTGCGATCAAGGAGGCGCTGGTCGCGCCGACGGACTACACCTACCCGCACATGGGCTGACGCCCCACTGAGCACCGCCCCCGCCCTGGGTTTTGACCACCGAGGACGGGGGCGGTCTTCATGTCCGGCCTTCGCAGGGCGTACGGCCCGGGTGCCCGATGGGCCGGCGCCGCGAAACCGCCGTCGGCCCGGACCGGGGCCTGGAGCGTGTCCCCGCCGCGGACAGTGTGCGGCGCGCTTGCCGGGCCCGACGGTCCGTCCGCCAGGTCCCGACCGGCGGGCGTCCCGACCATCCGGCGTCCCGCGCATCGGCACGCCGGCCGTCTGCGCCGCGCCCTCGGCGGTGCCCGCGACGAAACGGCGGTGGTCGGGGAACGCCGCGCCGGGACGGCCGAGCGGCCCGGGCTGCGGTGGGCGGACGCTTCCCTCCCGGCGGGCCGGGAGCAGTTCCAGGACGCGGCGGGGCTCGGGCAGCCGTGGGGGAGGAGCGCGGCGAAAACCGTACCGACGCCCGGTCACCGCCGATCGCGGAGCCCTCCTTGTCCACGGTCCGGTCCGGTGCGCGGCGACGGCCTGCGCCATCAAGGCGACCGGCAGCCGGGTGTCCGATGTCCGCGCAGGTCAGAGGTGTGTGACCCGATCGGCCGTCTCAGATAGTAGGAAGTCCGAGTAATTGTGGAGACAGATGCGCGGTCCTCGCTTAGCTTTGTAGAAGTCGAACGTCTCGCTTGATCGAGCGACTGGCGGTCGTGAGCCGGGCCCCGTGCAGGCAACCCCTGCGGCACCGCTCCCCGCTCCTCTGGGGGCACCGCCCACGCCCATTAGGCAGTGGGGGAGTCTCGTCACCCTTTCCGCCCTCCGGGTTCCCGAAGGAGTCGATTCCCCATGGCTGAGACGACTGCCCGCCGCCGAGTCCGTCACGTCTCCCGTACGAGCGAGTCCGACCGCAAGAAGGCCGCCGCCGCGCTCCAGCGCGCACTCGACCGCCGGGACAACGGCGGCGAGACCGGCCACTGAGCCGCGGCCGACCCGCATCCACGGATCACCCGCCGTCACGGACCGGGTGATCACCCGGCGAGAGCCGCACCCGCGCGGGGTGCTGCGCGGCCGGACACCTTCTGTCCCCGCCGCGCCGCGCCCCGAAGCGGCGGATCCGCTCGGTGCCGTTCGCATGGGCGGTCCTGCCGCCCCGCCACGCCGAAGGCGTCCGGGCATTCAGGGACGGGCGACGTCCCGGCCCGTCTCCAACGGCCGCCCTCCGTACGGGTGAAGGTGCAGCACTGCAAAAGGCCCGTCCGCATCCTGGACGCCCTGTGTCATTCCATGGGACACGGAGTACGGTGCGGTCATGTCTCGCAGCATCAATCTCGCAGTGATCCCCGGTGACGGCATCGGCCAGGAGGTCGTGGCCCAGGGGCTGAAGATCCTCTCCGCCGTCCTTCCGCAGGATGTGAAGCTGGAGACCAAGGAGTACGACTTCGGCGCCCGGCGCTACCACGCCACGGGTGAGACGCTCACCGACGCCGACCTCGAGCAGCTGAAGCAGCACGACGCGATCCTGCTCGGTGCGATCGGCGACCCGTCGGTGCCCTCCGGGGTCCTGGAGCGCGGCTTCCTGCTCAAGCTCCGCTTCGCCTTCGACCACCATGTCAACCTGCGGCCCTCCAAGTTGCTGCCGGGTGTCGGGACCCCGCTCGCGGGCCAGCCCGAGATCGACTTCGTGGTGGTCCGCGAAGGCACCGAAGGTCCCTACACGGGCAACGGCGGCACCATCCGCGGCGGCACCCCGCACGCGGTCGCCACCGAGGTCTCGCTCAACACCGCCTTCGGGATCGAGCGCGTCGTGCGCGACGCCTACGCCCGCGCGCAGGCACGCCCCCGCAAGAAGCTGGCCCTGGTCCACAAGAACAACGTGCTGGTGCACGCCGGCCACCTGTGGACGGACATCTTCAACAAGGTGGGCGAGGAGTTCCCCGAGGTCACCACCGAGTACATGCACGTGGACGCGGCGACGATCTACCTCGTCACGCAGCCCGAGCGGTTCGACGTGATCGTCACCGACAACCTCTTCGGCGACATCATCACCGACCTGGCCGCCGCCATCTCCGGCGGCATCGGGGTCGCCGCCTCCGGCAACATCAACCCGTCCGGCCGGTTCCCGTCGATGTTCGAGCCCGTGCACGGCTCGGCGCCCGACATCGCGGGCCAGGGCAAGGCCGACCCGTCGGCCACCGTCCTGTCGGTCGCCCTCCTGCTGCGTCACCTCGGCTACGAGGCCGAGGCCGCCCGCATCGAGGAGGCCGTCTCCGCCGACCTCGCCGAGCGCGTGGGCGCACCCGCCCGAACCACCGACGAGATCGGCGACGCGCTCGCCGTACGAGTAGCCGGCTGACCCGCGCCACTCACACTCCCTGAGAGAAGCCGCCGGGTCGCCCTTGCGCCCGGCGGCTTTTCCATGCCCTCGCCGGGTGTCACCATCGACCCACCCCTGGGCTGCCCCAAGGGCCGCATTCACACCGTTTCGGGCACGACTCGGCGCTTGCGATAATCGAACGAAGAGCCGCGGTATGAGGGAATGCTCGGACGTCCGAACACCTGTCATGGGTGGCAGGGGCGTGAGCGCGGCCCGTCAACACAACCGGTGAAGGACAACCACACATGACGACGCCCACGATCGAGCTGAAGCCCTCCGCCAACCCGCTCTCCGACGCGGAGCGGGAGGCCATCCTTGCCAACCCCGGGTTCGGCCGCCACTTCACCGACCACATGGTGACGATCCGGTGGACCGAGGGGCGGGGCTGGCACGACGGTCAGCTCGTTCCCTACGCCCCGATCTCCCTCGATCCCGCCACCAACGTGCTGCACTACGCGCAGGAGATCTTCGAGGGCCTCAAGGCGTACCGCCGGCCCGACAACTCGGTCGCCACCTTCCGCCCGGAGATGAACGCCCGCCGGTTCCAGCGTTCCGCCCGGCGCCTCGCGATGCCCGAGCTGCCGGTGGAGACCTTCATCGAGGCGTGCGACGTCCTCGTCCAGCAGGACAAGGCGTGGGTGCCGGCGCACGGCGGCGAGGAGTCGCTCTATCTGCGTCCGTTCATGATCGCCACCGAGGTCGGCCTCGGTGTGAAGCCGGCCAACGAGTACCTCTTCCTGGTGATCGCCTCTCCCGCGGGCGCCTACTTCGCGGGTGGCGTCAAGCCGGTCTCCATCTGGGTGTCGGAGGACCGTGTCCGCGCCGTCCCCGGCGGCATGGGCGACGCCAAGACCGGCGGCAACTACGCCGCCTCGCTGCTCGCCCAGGCGGAGGCCGCGGTCAAGGGCTGCGACCAGGTCTGCTACCTCGACGCCGTGGAGCACACGTGGGTCGAGGAACTCGGCGGGATGAACCTGTACTTCGTCTACGGCAGCAAGATCGTCACCCCGTCGCTCACCGGTTCGATCCTGGAGGGGGTCACCCGCGACTCCCTTCTCACCGTCGCCCGTGACCTCGGTTACGAGGCGGAGGAGCGGCGCGTCTCCATCGACGAGTGGCAGGCGGACTCCGAGAACGGCACCCTCACCGAGGTCTTCGCCTGCGGCACCGCGGCGGTCATCACCCCCGTCGGCACGGTCAAGCGTGCGGAGGCCGAGTGGAAGCAGTCCGGCGGCGAGCCGGGCGAGGTCACCGTCAAGCTGCGCGAGGCGCTGCTGGACCTCCAGCGCGGCACCCGTGAGGACACGCACGGCTGGATGCACCAGCTCGGCTGAGCCGCCCGTGAATTCGCCGAGAGCCCGCCCGGGATGCCGCATCCGGGCGGGCTCTCGGCGTTCGGTGAACGCGGTCGCCTCTTGTTGCATGTGATTTAGATCAATGTTCAAAACTCGTGGCCGACACCGACCGTCATGGAGGGTTCCGCTCCCCGGTTCCACGATCTAGAGTGAGGTGAAATTTAGAGCAGCACTCTAAAGCCTGGGAAGCAAGGAGGTGCCGCCTCGTGAGACTCACCCCCACGGAACGTGATCGGCTGCTGTTGTTCGGGGCGGCCGAGCTGGCCCGTGCCCGCCGGGCCCGAGGGCTGAGGCTGAACGTGCCGGAGGCCACCGCGCTGATAGCGGACACCGTCTGCGAGGTCGCCCGGGACGGGAAGCGCCTCGCCGAGGCCATCGAGGCGGCGCGGTCCGTGCTCGGTCCGGACGATGTGCTGCCGGGCGTCGCGGACGTCGTCACCGAGGTGCACGTCGAGGCGGTCTTCGACGACGGGTCGCGGCTCGCCGTGGTCTCCGACCCCATCGGCGCAGGACTGGGCGCCGGGGCGCCGGGTGCCCTGCTTCCGGGGCCCGTGCACGCCGAGCCGGAGGCGGTCAGGCATGTCCCCGTCACCAACACGGCCACCGTTCCCGTGTCCGTCACCTCCCACTTCCACTTCTTCGAGGCCAACCCGCGGCTCGACTTCCCCCGCGCCGACGCGTACGGAATGCGCCTCGCCGTGCCCGCCGGGTCGTCCGTCCGCTTCGGACCGGGGGAGCGCGTCGAGGTCGGCCTCGTGCCCATCGGAGGCCACCGGACGGTGATCGGTATCGCGGGCCTGGTCGACGGGCCGCTCGACGCGCCGGGAGCCAAGGAAGAGGCCCTTCGCCGGGCCACCGCCTGCGGGTATCTGGGAGCCGACCGGTGAACCCCTACGAGTACGCGGCCACTCACGGCCCCCGCGCCGGCGACCGTCTCCGGCTCGGCGACTCGGGTCTGGTGATCCGTGTCGAGTCCGACGCACAGAAGTACGGCGACGAATTCCTCGCCGGTTTCGGCAAGACCGCCCGCGACGGTCTGCACCTCAAGGCCGCCGCCGTTCGCGCGACCTGCGACGTCGTCATCAGCAACGTCGTCGTGATCGACGCCGTGCAGGGGATCCGCAAGGTGTCGATCGGCATCCGCGAAGGCCGTGTCTGCGCGATCGGCCGGGCCGGCAACCCGGACACCCTCGACGGGGTCGACGTCGTGGTCGGCACGGGGACGTCGATCGTGTCCGGCGAGGGGCTGATCGCCACCGCCGGAGCCGTCGACACCCATGTGCACCTGCTGTCACCGCGCATCATGGAGGCCTCGCTCGCCTCCGGCGTGACCACGATCATCGGCCAGGAGTTCGGCCCGGTATGGGGCGTCGGCGTCAACTCGCCGTGGGCGCTTCGGCACGCCTTCAACGCGTTCGACGCCTGGCCCGTCAACATCGGCTTCCTGGGCCGGGGTTCGTCGTCCGACAGCGCGCCCCTGATCGAGGCGCTGGCCGAGGGCGGTGCCTCCGGCTTCAAGGTGCACGAGGACATGGGCGCCCACACCCGCGCCCTCGACACGGCCCTGCGAGTCGCCGAGGAGCACGACGTCCAGGTGGCCCTGCACAGCGACGGCCTGAACGAGTGCCTGTCCGTCGAGGACACGCTCCGGGTCCTCGACGGCCGCACCATCCACGCCTTCCACATCGAGGGCTGCGGCGGCGGGCATGTGCCGAACGTCCTGAAGATGGCGGGCGTGGCGAACGTCATCGGGTCCTCCACCAACCCGACCCTGCCCTTCGGCAGGGACGCCGTCGCCGAGCACTACGGCATGATCGTCTCCGTCCACGACCTGAAGACCGACCTGCCCGGCGACGCCGCCATGGCCCGCGATCGCATCCGCGCCGGCACCATGGGGGCCGAGGACGTGCTGCACGACCTGGGCGCCATCGGCATCACCTCGTCCGACGCACAGGGCATGGGGCGCGCGGGCGAGACCGTGCGGCGCACCTTCGCGATGGCGGGAAAGATGAAGGCCGAACTCGGCCCGCTGGAAGGGGACGGCCCCGGCGACGACAACGCCCGTGTCCTGCGCTACATGGCGAAACTGACCATCAACCCGGCCATCGCGCACGGTCTTTCGCACGAGGTGGGCTCCATCGAGCCCGGCAAGCTGGCCGACATCGTGCTGTGGCGGCCGGAGTACTTCGGCGCCAAGCCGCAACTGGTGCTCAAGGCCGGCTTCCCGGCGTACGGCGTGGTCGGCGACCCGAACGCGGCCACCGACACATGCGAACCCCTCGTGCTGGGACCGCAGTTCGGTGCCCATGGCGCCACCGCGGCCGACCTCTCGGTGGCCTTCGTCGCGCAGGCCGCAGCAGACCAGGGCAACGACCGGGTCCCGACCCGCCGCCGCCGGGTGGCCGTCCGCGGCACCCGTGGCATCGGCCCCGCCGACCTGCGCCTCAACTCCCGTACCGGGTCGATCGACGTCGACCAGCGGTCCGGTCTGGTGACCCTCGACGGCGATCAGATCCGTTCCGAGCCCGCCGACTCGGTGTCCCTCAACCGCCTCTACTTCCTGTGACCTTCGCGAGGACCCCAGCCATGAGCACCCCTGCTGCCGACGGCTTCCGTATGCCCGCCGAGTGGACCCCGCACGAGCGCACCTGGATGGCGTGGCCGGGCCCCAACCCGACCTTCGACGACCCCGGGGCCCTGGCCGCCTCCCGCGCGGCCTGGGCCGCGGTCGCCCGCGCCGTCCACCGCTTCGAACCGGTCACCGTGGTGTGCGGACCCGGCCGGTCGGCGGAGGCCGGGGCGCTCCTGGGTCCGGGCATCGACATCGTCGAACGCGATCTCGACGACGCCTGGATGCGTGACATCGGCCCCACCTTCCTCACCGACGGCAACGGCCGACTCGCGGCCGTGGACTGGACGTTCAACGGCTGGGGGGCTCAGGACTGGGCCCGCTGGGAGCACGACGCGAAGATCGGCGCGTTCGTGTCGGACCTCGCCGGCGCGCGGACGTACGCCTCGCAGCTCGTCAACGAGGGCGGCGCGATCCATGTGGACGGGGAGGGCACGGTGCTGCTCACCGAGACCGTGCAACTCGGCGCCGAACGCAACCCGCACTGGACGAAGGAGCGGGTGGAGGCGGAGATCCACGCCCACCTCGGTACCCGCAGGGCGATCTGGCTGCCGCGCGGCCTCACCGCCGACTACCCGCCGTACGGTTACGGCACCCTCGGCCATGTCGACATCGTCGCCGCCTTCGCCCGTCCCGGCGTGGTGGTCGCCCACCACCAGCCGGACCCGGCGCACCCCGATCACGAGGTGACGAAGGAGGCCATCGGCATCCTGAAGTCCGCCACCGACGCCAGGGGCCGCCGCCTGGAGGTCGTCGAGGTGGCGGCCCCGACGGTCCTGGAGGCCGACGGCCACTGGGCCGACTACTCCTACATCAACCACTACCTCTGCAACGGCGGTGTCGTGCTGTGCGGCTTCGACGACCCGCGCGACGAGATCGCGGCCGGGGTCTTCCGCCGCCTGTTTCCACGGCGCACCGTCACACTCGTCGACGCACGGGCGATCTTCGCTGCCGGGGGCGGGATCCACTGCATCACCCAGCAGCAGCCCAGCACGGTCCTCGGGTAGAACGGACGGGTGAACGTGATGCTCAGTTCCACCTGTGCGGGGCGGCCTGCCGAGGCGGTCCGCCGGCCCGACGTGGTGCACCGCTCTCCCGCCCGGGACGGCGATCCCGGCGCGGCCGGCCGGTGGTGCGGACCGGCGACTGTTGCCGGCTCCGAGCACCGGCCGGAGGTCTTCGGCGTCGGCGGCCACCGCGGTGCGAGCGCCCGCCACGCGGCACCGCGCCGCGGCCCCCGTGAGTCCGGGGCCGCCGCAGCGGCGCCCCGCCGCACGGGCGGACACCGGACCCGGCCCGTCCCGGACGCCGCCCGACCGGCCGTGGCGCACCACGAGGAGAGGACTGGATGACCCGCAGCCGCCAGGCCGCCCCGCCCCGCGAGGACGTCCTCGCCGCCGCGATGGAGATGATCGCCGAGCGCGGTCTGGAGAAGCTCACCATGGCGGCGCTCGGGCGTGAGGTCGGCATGAGCAGCGGCCATCTGCTCTACTACTTCCGCTCCAAGGACGAACTGCTGTTGCGCACCCTGGAATGGAGCGAGGGCCGGCTCGGCGCCGAGCGTGGACGGCTGCTCAGCCGCGACGCCCCGGCCAGGGACCGGCTGGACGCCTACGTCGACCTCTACGTTCCCGGCGGCCACCGCGACCCGCACTGGACGCTGTGGCTGGAGGTCTGGAACCGCTCGCAGAACGCGGACGACGACGCCCGCGACCGGCAGGCCGCCATCGAGGGCGCCTGGCACCGCGATCTGGTGGCCCTGCTGGCCGAGGGGGCCTCGAGAGGCGAGTTCCGGCCCGTCGACGCCGACCGCTTCGCGGCCCGGCTGCGCGCCCTCCTCGACGGGTTCTCCATCCATGTGGCGATCGGCCTGCGCGGCACGGACCGGGAGCAGGTCCTGCGGCATGTGCGGGAGTTCCTGGACGACGCACTGGGGGACCCGGCGCGCGCGGACGGCCGATAAGGCGCCCGGGTCGTACACCGGTGAGCGGCGCACCTGCCGTGGCCGCGCGCCGCGGCGCCCGTCCTGTGCCGCTGTCCGGAGCGGACGGGCCGCGGCCGCTCGTGGGCCCTGGCGGTGCCGGGCGCCGTGGGCGCCGGGGTTCGCGCGGCGCTGTTCGGCTCGACCGCCGCCGACCCGTGCCCGGCGACCCCGATGGAGCGGAGGGCATCTTCGTACGTCGGCCGAGGCGATCCGGACCGCCGTCGGTGTGAACGCAATGAACGAAACCCGAGGCGCTCTTGTCGCATCCGCGAACGCCCGGCACGTTACGGCCCATGGGACGAGAGCATTGGAAGAGGATCTGGATCGGCTCGGCCGGCAACATGGTGGAGTGGTACGACTGGTTCGTCTACGCCAGCTTCGCCACCTACTTCGCCGGGGCGTTCTTCCCGGACGGAAACCCCACGGCCCAACTCATGAACACCGCGGGCATCTTCGCCGTCGGTTTCTTCATGCGGCCGGTCGGCGGCTGGCTGCTGGGCCGGGTCGGTGACCGCAGAGGGCGCAAGGCCGCGCTGACCCTCACGGTCACGCTGATGTCCGCCTCGGCGGTCCTCATCGCGATCGCACCGACATACGCCGTCGCCGGATACGGCGGCGTTCTCGTGCTGCTCGTCGCCCGCCTGCTGCAGGGCCTCTCGGTGGGCGGCGAGTACGCGGCCAGCGCGACCTACCTCACCGAGGCGACCGACCCGAAGCGGCGCGGTTTCGCCTCCAGCTTCCAGTACGTGTCGATGACCGCCGGTCAGATCGTCGGACTGGGCCTCCAGATCGTCCTGCAGCGCACGCTGTCCGACGACGCCCTGCACAGCTACGGCTGGCGCATCCCCTTCGTGGTGGGCGCGCTCGGCGCCGCGGTGGTCTTCTATCTGCGGCGGAACATGCTGGAGACGGAGGTCTACGAGGCCGACGAGACCGGCGGTGAGGAGCGCGGCACACTGCGCGCCCTGTGGCGGCACAAGCGCGAGGCGTTCCTGGTGATCGCGTTGACCATGGGCGGCACGGTCGCGTACTACACCTACACCACCTATCTGACCAAGTACCTGTCGAACTCGGCGGGCCTGTCCAAGGAGACCGCGACCCTCGTCTCCTTCACCGCACTGATCGTGTTCGCCTGCCTCCAGCCGCTCGCCGGACGGCTCTCCGACCGCATCGGGCGCCGCCCCCTGCTGATCACCTTCGCGGTGGGCTCCACGTTCCTGACCGTGCCGATCATGACGATGCTCAAGAACGCGGGCAGCTTCTGGCCGGCGCTCGGCCTGTCCCTGCTGGCACTGGTCGTGGTCACCGGGTACACCTCGATCAACGCGTGCGTGAAGGCGGAGCTGTTCCCGACGGGTGTCCGCGCCCTGGGGGTCGCCCTGCCGTACGCCATCGCCAACGCGCTCTTCGGCGGCACGGCGGAGTACGTGGCGCTGTGGTTCAAGAACGCGGGCGCCGAGTCCGGCTTCTACTGGTACGTGGCGGGCTGTGCGGCCGTGTCCCTTGTGGTCTACCTCACCATGCGGGAGACCCGGGACCTCGATCTGACGCGGATGACGGCGTCCGAGACGTCCACCCTGACGACCGCATCCTGAGACGACGGGTGAGCGCGGGGGCGGAATGTGCCAGACTGCCCTCGTGCTCTCGTTCGCCATGATTATTGGCAGCAGGCGCGCCGGTCCGCAGTGACCGCCACGTACGACCAGGTACGGGCGGCCATCGTCGTCCTCGACCCGCGCGCAGACCTCTCGCACCCGCGAGAGGTTTTTCATTTTCCTGGCCCACCTTCAGCCGGGAAGCCTGCGCGAGGGACCATGGAGGGACGGTGGAACCGGTCATTCCGGTAGACCGAGATCCAAAACAGGAGCCTTCAGACCATGACGGAAACCAGCGAGCTCGACGACTCGTTCCACGTCTTCGACACGACGCTGCGCGACGGCGCGCAGCGGGAGGGCATCAACCTCACCGTCGCGGACAAGCTGGCCATCGCACGGCACCTGGACGACTTCGGCGTGGGCTTCATCGAGGGCGGCTGGCCCGGCGCCAACCCGCGGGACACCGAGTTCTTCGCCCGCGCCCGCCAGGAGATCGAGTTCCGGCACGCGCAGCTGGTCGCCTTCGGCGCGACCCGGCGGGCCGGCGGCAAGGCGGCAGAGGACCCGCAGGTCAGGGCGTTGCTGGAGTCCGGCGCGCCGGTGATCACCCTGGTCGCCAAGTCGCACGACCGGCACGTCGAACTGGCCCTGCGCACCACTCTCGAGGA
The DNA here is from genome assembly GCF_001507435.1 of Streptomyces sp. NRRL F-5122. Lineage (GTDB taxonomy): Bacteria > Actinomycetota > Actinomycetes > Streptomycetales > Streptomycetaceae > Streptomyces > Streptomyces lannensis. The sequence goes on along the minus strand of NZ_LMWH01000183.1, from coordinate 11,048 downwards.
GAACCTCGAGATGATCCGCGACACGGTCTCCCATCTGCGGGCCGAGGGCCGCCGGGTCTTCGTCGACTGCGAGCACTTCTTCGACGGCTACCGGGCCAACCCCGAGTACGCGAAGGCGGTGGTCCGTGCGGCGTCGGAGGCGGGCGCGGACGTGGTCATCCTCTGCGACACCAACGGAGGGATGCTGCCCGCACAGGTCCAGGCCGTGGTGTCGACGGTCCTGGCGGACACCGGGGCCCGGCTCGGCATCCACGCACAGGACGACACGGGGTGCGCCGTCGCGAACACCCTCGCCGCGGTCGACGCGGGCGCCACGCACGTGCAGTGCACGGCCAACGGGTACGGCGAGCGGGTGGGCAACGCGAACCTGTTCCCGGTGGTTGCGGCTCTGGAGCTGAAGTACGGCAGGAAGGTGCTGCCCGAGGGCAGGCTGCGCGAGATGACCCGCATCTCGCACGCGATCGCGGAGGTGGTCAACCTCACGCCTTCCACGCATCAGCCCTACGTGGGCGTCTCGGCCTTCGCGCACAAGGCGGGCCTGCACGCCTCCGCCATCAAGGTGGACCCCGACCTGTACCAGCACATCGACCCCGAGCTGGTCGGCAACACCATGCGGATGCTGGTCTCCGACATGGCGGGTCGTGCGTCGGTGGAGCTCAAGGGCAAGGAACTGGGCGTGGACCTCGGGGGCGACCGGGAGCTGGTCGGCCGGGTCGTGGAGCGGGTCAAGGAACGCGAGCTCGAGGGCTACACGTACGAGGCGGCCGACGCGAGCTTCGAGCTCCTTCTGCGCGAGGAGGTGGCGGGCAGGCCGCTGCGCTACTTCCGCACGGAGTCGTGGCGGGCCATCGTGGAGGACCGCCCCGACGGCACCCACGCCAACGAGGCCACGGTCAAGCTGTGGGCCAAGAGCGAGCGCATCGTCGCCACGGCGGAGGGCAACGGGCCGGTGAACGCCCTGGACCGCGCACTCAGGGTCGCCCTGGAGAAGATCTATCCCGAGCTCGCCGTGCTGGACCTGGTCGACTACAAGGTCCGCATCCTGGAGGGCAAGCACGGCAGCCACTCCACCACCCGTGTGCTGATCTCCACGTCGGACGGCACGGGCGAGTGGTCCACGGTCGGTGTGGCGGACAACGTGATCGCCGCGTCGTGGCATGCGCTCGAGGACGCCTACACCTACGGCCTGCTGCGGGCGGGCGTGGAGCCGGCCGAGTAGCCGGCCGGGCCGGATCGGGACCGAGGGGTGCGGGTGGCACCCCTCGGCCCCGCCTGGGTCACTGCAGATGCCACTTCTGGTTGGCCGCGCCCGTGCACGACCAGATCTGGGCCCGTGCCCCGTTCGCCGACGAGTTGTCGGTCACATCGAGGCACTTGTTCGCCGCGACGTTCACCACGTCACCCGTCGCCGAGTTGTACGACCACTGCTGTGCTCCGGTGCCGTTGCAGTCGTACAGCTGGACCTTCGCGCCGTTCGCCGTCGAAGCCCCCGCCACGTCCAGGCACTTCCCCAGGCTCTGTACGGACCCGTCGCTCCGCACCGTCCAGTTCTGGGCGCTCGTGCCGTTGCAGTCGTACAGCTGGACCGCCGTCCCGTTCGTGGACGAGGCGCCCGCCACGTCCAGGCACTTGCCCGCGAGCCCCACGAACGCCCCGGACCGGTCACCGCCGCCGGACTGGGTGCCTGACCAGGTGAACGTCGCCGAGGTCTTGCCCGGCAGCGAGTACGTCGCGTGCTGCGAACCCCAGTTGATCGTCACGGTCTTCGCCGAGGACGCGTCGTTGTAGGCGATCAGCGCCTTCGAACCGTCCGGGTTCCGCCAGGCCACGTTCGGCACCGCGGAACTCGCCGTGGAGGCGATGCGCTGCGCGCCCGGCCGGACGAACTTTGTCAGATGGCCCATCGTGTAGTACTCGACCGTGTAGTCGACCGTCCCGCTCGCACCGTCCCCGTTGTGGACCGTGATCAGTCCCGTGCAGGTACCGCAACCTCCGTTGTGCGGCCCCATGTTCTGATCCACCGCCAGCGACCACTTGGTCACCGACTTCGCCCAGTTCCGTGTGTAGTCGACGACGTTGAGCATGTCCTCGCGCTGCTGGTTGGCGATCCAGGTACCGCCGGAGTGCTCCGTGCCGAACGCGTCCAGTTGCGGGTACTGGTTGTGCACGGTCGTCTGCTTGGTGACGTCACCGCCGTACCCGTGCCAGGCGATGCCGCCGAAGTTCGGGTGCGAGCGGATCGCCGCGTCGTCCACCGTCTGCGCCGCGTACGCGTCGTAGGTGTCCCAGTTCCAGTCCTGCGCCAGGACCTTGGTCGTCAGGCCCGCCGCCTGGAGCTTGGGCAGCAGCTCGTTCTTCGTGAAGTAGGCGAGCCCGGACGCGTTCCAGCTCATCGACGGGTAACCCGAGCAGCACGTCGGCTCGTTCTGGGCCGTGACGTAGGAGACGGGAACACCCTGGTCGCGGTAGCCCTGGAGGTACTTCACGAAGTAGGAGGCGTAGGCGCCGTAGTCCTCCGCCTTCAGCCAGCCCCCGTTGAGCTGTCCGCTGTCCTTCATCCAGGCGGGCGCCGTCCACGGGCTCGCCATCACCGTGAGCGAGGGGTTGAGCTGGAGCGCCTGCTTGGTCAGCGGCACCACGTCCGCCAGGTCGTGCGCGATGGAGAACTTCGTGAGATTCGGGTCCGACTGTCCGGCCGGGACATCGTCGTACGTGTATCCGAAACGAGCCAGGTCGGAGGCGCCCATCGGATTGCGCAGGAACGAAAGGCCGATGCCCTCCGACGGGGAGAACAGCTTCCGCATCGTCGCGTCACGGGTCGACTGCGACAGTGCTCCGCTGCTGTTCATCAGCCAGGCCGCGGTGTCCGTGAAGGAGGCGCCACCGCCGGTGAACGTCTGGTACCGGGTGTTCTCGTCGACCGTGATGTTCTCGCCACCGCCTCCGGTGCCCGACTGGAAGGCGAACGGGGTCTGGGCCTGCAGTCCGCGTACGACATGGCGGCCGCCGGCGTCGTCGGTCGTGGTGAGCCAGGCCGTGACCTGCTCCCCGGCGGCATGCGCCGGCGCGGTGCCCGCAACGGTGAGCCCGGCCGTGGTCAGCAGTCCGGCCAGGAGCACATGAACCGCGCGCAGGGGTCTTCTCATGGTGCGCCGCCCTTCTGGGTGTGGGGGATGGGAGGCGTGCGAGGCGTGAGTAAATGACGGCGAAGGGGTGCCGTCAAGGGGGTGCGCGTTCAGTTTCCGAAGGAACAACGCCCTTGATTCCCAAGGGACTCAGGTCTGTACCTGTTCGGGTGTGAAGTCTTGACGCCTTCCCGGTGCACCAGTTAACTCACGCCGTGATCTAAGTCGTAAGCTCACGTTCGGGACCACGAGAGCCAAGGGGAAGGTCCATGCGAAGAACCGCCCTGCTCGCCTCCGCCACCCTGCTCACCGCACTGCTCCCGCTCACCGCCGCCGGTTCCGCGTCCGGCGCGGACGAACCGGCACCCGTCCCGGTGGACCGCTTCGAAGGCGAGGTGCCGTTCGCGAACCAGCCCGCCGACGGCATCTTCACCTGGGGCGGCGACACCGACGACCCGCCCGCCCTCCAGCTCAGCGATCGCGCGGACGCCCCCGAGGGCGCCAAGGTCCTCACCGGCACCTACGAGATCAGCGGCTACGGCGGCTTCACCCACGACTTCGCCGCAGATCAGCCGGCCCACGACTGGTCCGCCCACAAGGGCATCCGGTTCTGGTGGGACGGTCAGGACAACGGCAAGAAGATCGCTTTCGAGATCAAGGACGGCGGCGCGAACGGCGAGGCCTCCGAGCTGTGGACCACCTCGTTCACCGACGACTTCACCGGTTGGAAGCAGATCGAGATCCCGTTCACCGACTTCACTTATCGCACGGACTACCAGCCGGTCGGCGGTATCGACCACGTCCTCGGCCTCACCCAGATGTGGGGATACGCCCTCACCCTCCCCGTCGGGGTCAAGGGGCAGTTCGCCATGGACGACGTGGAGTTGTACGGCAAGGCGGACCAGTCCTTGCGGGCCTCCGTCACCACGGACTCCGTCGTCTACCCGGTCCGCGAGGGCGGTACGGCACAGGTGAAGGTCTCCGTCGCCACGACCGGCTCCGCCCCCATCGACGAGCCGGTCACCGTCGCCTACGAGGCGGGCGGCGGCACGGCCGCGTCCGGATCGGACTACGTCCCCGTCAAGGGAACGATCACCTTCCCCGCCGGTGCCGCCTCCGGAACCAGCCGGACGGTCCAGGTCGCCACCCGCAAGGACAAGGCCGCCGAGTCCGCGGAGACGGTGCCGCTCGAGCTGACCGTCACCGGCGCCAAGGCGCCCGTCGAGACCCCCGAGGTCGTCATCGACGCCCACGGGCTGCCCTACCTGGACAGCAGGCTGCCGGTGCGCAAGCGCGTCGCCGACCTGGTCTCCCGCATGTCCCTGGAGGAGAAGGCCGGTCAGATGACCCAGGCCGAGCGGGCCGGCCTCACCTCGCAGGGCGACATCGCGACGTACGCGCTCGGCTCGCTGCTGTCCGGCGGCGGCTCGACCCCCACGCCCAACACCCCCGAGGCATGGGCGAAGATGATCGACTCCTTCCAGCTGAGGGCGCAGGCGACCCGGTTCCAGATCCCGCTGATCTACGGCGTCGACGCGGTGCACGGCCACAACAACCTCGCGGGCGCGACGATCATGCCGCACAACATCGGCATCGGTGCCACGAGGGACCCGCAACTCGCGGAGAAGACGGGGGCGGTGACGGCGAGCGAGGTGCGCGCCACCGGAATCCCCTGGGACTTCGCGCCCTGTCTGTGCGTCACGCGCGACGAGCGGTGGGGCCGCAGCTACGAGTCCTTCGGTGAGGACCCGGCGCTCGTCGACTCCATGGAGACGGTGATCCAGGGCCTGCAGGGACGCGCGGACGGCCGGGACCTGGACCGCGGGGACAAGGTCCTCGCCACCGCCAAGCACTTCGTCGGCGACGGCGGCACGGAGTACGGCTCGTCCACGACCGGCTCGTACACCATCGACCAGGGCGTCACCAAGGTCACCCGGCAGCAGCTCGAGGCCATCCATCTGGCCCCGTACCAGACCGCGGTGGACCGGGGGATCGGCACGGTCATGCCGTCGTACTCGTCGCTCGACGTCCTCGGCGACGGGCAGGGCCCGGTGAAGATGCACGCCCGGGCCGACATGATCAACGGCGTGCTGAAGGGCCGGATGGGCTTCGACGGGTTCGTCATCAGCGACTGGAACGCCATCGACCAGCTCCCGGGCGACTACGCCTCCCACGTCGGCACGGCGGTCGACGCCGGTGTCGACATGATGATGGTGCCGTACACGTACAAGGACTTCAGCACGTCCCTGATCGACGAGGTGAAGGCGGGACGCGTCAGCGGCAAGCGGATCGACGACGCGGTCGCACGCATCCTCACGCAGAAGTTCAAGCTCGGCCTCTTCGAGCACCCCTACGCCGACACCAGCGGCGCCGACGAGATCGGCTCCGCCGCGCACCGGGCCGTGGCCCGGCAGGCGGCCGCCGAGTCCCAGGTGCTGCTCAAGAACGCGAACGGCGTGCTGCCGCTGAAGAAGAGCCAGAAGGTGTACGTCGCCGGGTCCAACGCCGACGACCTCGGCAACCAGACCGGCGGCTGGACCATCACCTGGCAGGGCGCGTCCGGTGACCACACACAGGGAACGACCGTCCTGCAGGCGATGCGCGGGGCCGGGGGGGACGTCACCTACTCCAAGGACGCCTCGGCACCGCTCAACGGCTACGACGTCGGCGTGGTCGTCGTCGGGGAGACCCCCTACGCCGAAGGCGTCGGCGACGTCGGCAACGGGCACTCCCTGCAACTGTCCGCCGCCGACCAGGCCGCAGTGGACAAGGTGTGCGGCGCCATGAAGTGCGCGGTGCTGATCGTCTCCGGACGTCCGCAGCTGATCGGTGACCGGCTCGGCGAGATCGACGCCCTGGTCGCCGCCTGGCTGCCGGGCACCGAGGGCGACGGTGTCGCCGACGTGCTCTACGGCAAGCGCCCGTTCACCGGACAGCTCCCCGTGACCTGGCCGAAGTCGGAGTCGCAGCTGCCGATCAACGTCGGTGACGCGTCGTACGACCCGCAGTTCCCGTACGGCTGGGGACTGACCACGCTCACCAGGGTCCCCGAAGGGAACGCGGTGACCCTGAAGGCGCTGGCGGTCGCGGCGGCCGTGGCCGAACGGGCGGGCTCCGCGCAGGCGGGCCGCGACATCGTCACCAAGGCCCGGCTGCTCGTCCAGCAGAAGGTGGGTTCCGCACTCACCGCGTCGGTGGCCGCACCGTTCGCGGACGCGGACCATCTGCTGCTGACCGGGAAGTACGCGGCGGCGGTGGCGAAGCTGACCGAGGCGTACCGGGCGGCCGGCTGACCCGCACCGGGAGGGGACGGTGGACTCCGCCCCCTCCCGGACGACCCGTTCCGCCACGTTCGGGTAGCGTCGAAGTATGAAGGTCGTACTGGTCAAAGGGCTCGCCGTACCGCTGGTCGCCCTGCTCATGGCGGCCCTGACGGTGCTGTACGGAGGTGTGCCGCGCGCAGAGGCGGCCACGGACGTCTCGACCGTCGCCACGGCGCTGCGCAAGGGACCGGTCTACATCGATCCGGCGGCCTCCGGACAGCTGTCCGCCCGGGACGCGGACGCCCTTGCGAAGAAGATCGAGGACGCCGGCAAACCGGTCTTCGTGGCCGTCCTGCCCGCCGGCTACCCCACGCAGAACCTCTTCGCGGACCTCCGTACGGCCACCGGCATCACCGGTCTCTACGCGATCCGCCTCGGCGACCGCTTCGATGCCCGGGCCGACTCCTCGGTGCTGCCCCGCACCGCGGTGCAGAACCTGGTCACCAGCGTGCAGGGCGAGTCCGTCAAGGCTCAACTGGACGACTTCACCGACCGGGCGCTCGCCAACGTGGGCGGCCGTGCCCCGTCGTCCTGGGGCGGCTCGGCCCGCGACGGCGGGGTCTCCTCCACCGCGCTGATCACGGTGGCCGTGGTGCTCGTGGCCGGCGCCACGGGGGCCTACGCGCTGGTGCGGCGCAACCGGCGCCGCCGTGACGAGGAGCAGCGGGCCGCGCTGGAGAAGCTGCGGGTCGTGGTCGACGAGGACATCACGGCCTTCGGCGAGGAACTGGACCGGCTCGACTTCCATCCAGGCGAGCAGGGCGCGGACGACGCGATGCGCGAGGACTACGAACGGGCGCTGAACGCGTACGACCGGGCCAAGTCGGCCATGGCCGCGGCGCAGCGCCCGGAGGACGTGAAGGGCGTCACCCAGGCGCTCGAGGACGGCCGCTTCTCGCTGGCGGTGCTCGCCGCCCGTCGGGAGGGCCGCGCACTGCCCGAACGCCGGCCTCCCTGCTTCTTCGACCCGCGCCACGGCCCGTCCGTCGCCGACGCCACCTGGACGCCGGCGGGTGGCGCCGCGCGCGAGGTCCCGGTCTGTGCGGCGGACCGGGCGCGGCTGGCCGACGGCCGCGATCCCGCGATCCGTGAGGTGGAGACGGAGTACGGCCGCCGTCCGTACTGGGACGCGGGTCCCGCGTACGGGCCCTGGGCGGGCGGCTACTTCGGCGGCGGCATCCTGCCCGGTCTGCTGGTCGGCACGCTGCTGGGCAGCATGATGGCCACGCCGTCCTACGCGGCCGACTACGGCGCGGGGTACGGCGATTTCGGCGGCTACACGGGAGGAGACGTCTCGGGCGCCGACTTCGACCCCGGCGATTTCGGCGGCGGCTTCGGCGACGGCGGGGCGGGGGACTTCGGCGGCGGGGACTTCGGGGGCGGAGACTTCTGAACCGGCCGGGGGCTCACGGCCGGTCGCCGGTCGGGTCCCCATGCGCGAGCCGCTCCATGATCGCGCTCGCCAGGACGAGCACACCGCGCTCGGTCTCGCCGAGCGAGGCGAGGGCCCCGGCGAGCCAGGCGTCCCGGTCGGCCATGTCCCGCTCCAGCGCACGGAGGCCGGTCTCGGTGAGCCTCAGCACGGACCGACGCCGGTCGACGGTACCGGCCTCGCGCGCGATCAGCCCCTCGGCCTCGAGCTCGGCGAAGACCCGGGTCAACGACTGCGGCCGCTGCCGCTCGGCCCCGGCGATCTCGCCGGGCGTCGCATGCCCGTGTCGGCTCAGATGCCCGAGCACGCCCAGTTCGTTGGGGCTGAGACTCCCCTCACCGCGCTCCTGCCGCAGACGGCGGCCGAGTCGCACGACGCCGCGTCGGACCGCCGCGGCTTCCGCAAGGTGCTCCATGGGTGACATCGTACGCAGTTCGAACTACTTTCTTCTTCCATCGGGCCGTAGCATCGAGGCGTGACCGCCAAACTGATACGCAATGCGTATGAAGCGGCCCTGACGATGACGGCCGTGCTGCTCTGCTGGGGTGCCGCCCTCCGGCTCGAGGGTGCCGCCGGACTGCACACGGACGTCCTCGGCCTGGCGGTCGCCCTGACCCTCACCCTCGCATCCACCCAGCGGACCGCGGACGCCCGCCGCCGGCTGACCGCACTCGCGCTGCTGCCGGCGACGGCGGCGGTGGCCGCGCTCGTCGCCCGGCTGATCGCGGAGGACTACGCCATCGGCGCCGTCGTCTTCACGGCGGGCCTGTCCCTGGCCATCTGGATCCGCCGCTACGGTCCCGCGGCGACCAGGGCCGGCACCCTGGTGACGCTGCCGCTCGTGGCGCTCCTGGTCGTCCCGGGCCCTGCGTTGCCGCCCGAGGCGCAGCGCGGGGCGGCGGGCTGGTTCTGGTCGGCGGTGATCGGTGTACTGGCCTGCTGCTGTGTCTGGCTGGTGCAGTGGGCGGGGGACCGCTTCGGCCCCTGGCGCGCGGAGCACCGCCCGGTCCCTCCTCGGCGCGACTCCCGGCTGCGTCCCCGGCCCAGCACCCGCATGGCCCTCCAGCTGGCCGCAGCGGTGGCGGCCGCCTTCGCTCTCGGGTGGCTGTTCTTCGGTCACCACTGGCCATGGCTGGTGCTGACCGCGTATGTGGCGGCAAGCGGCAATCGGGGGCGAACGGACGTGCTGCGCAAGGGAGTCGAGCGGTTCCTCGGCGCGTCCGGGGGAACGCTGCTGGCCACCGCGGTGGCGGCGGCCGGGATCACCGGACGGGCCTCGGTGGTGGTGATGTTCGCGGTCCTCGCGGTCGCCCTGTGGCTGCGCCCGCTCAACTACGCGTACTGGGCGGCCGGCATGACCACCGCCCTCTCGCTCCTGCTGGGTTACTTCGGCCAGGACGCCGGAAGCCTGCTGCCCACCCGGCTGGCGGCCATCGCCGTCGGTGCGCTGTTGTCGGTGGCCGCGGCCTGGTGGCTGCTGCCCGTCCCGAAGAGGCGCGCGGCGACCGGTGCACGCCGCCGGGTCGCGCCGCAGTAGTCGGGGCGGTGCGAGGGCGGGCACCCGCGAACGCCGACGGCCCGCCCCCCGGTCGCGGGGCGACGGAGGACGGGCGCGTCGGGCCGGCCGTCCGGAAGGGGGCGCGGCGAGGCCGGCGGGTGTTACGCCTGCTTGATCGCCGAGATGTCGAAGACCAGCTTGATCTTGTCCGAGACCAGCACGCCACCCGTCTCGAGAGCGGCGTTCCAGGTCAGGCCCCACTCCGAGCGCACGATCTCCGACTTGCCTTCGAAGCCGATGCGCTCGTTGCCGAACGGGTCCTTGGCGGCGCCGTTGAACTCCAGGTCGATGGTGATCTGCTTGGTCGTGCCGAGAATCGTGAGGTCACCGGTGATCCGGTAGTCCTCGCCACCCAGGGCCTCGGCCTTGGTGGAGCGGAACGTCATCTCGGGGTGCTCGTCGGTCTTGAAGAAGTCGGCGCTCTTCAGGTGGCCGTCGCGGTCCGCGGAGCCCGTCTCGATGCTGTCCATCTTGACGTCGATCGTGGCGGTGGACTTCGACGGGTCCGAGCCGTCCAGGTTCAGCGTGCCTTCGAACTCCTGGAAGCCGCCCTTGACGTTCGTGACCATGGCGTGGCGGGCCACGAAGCCGATCGTGCTGTGGGACGGGTCCACCGTGTACGTGCCGGTCAGCGCGGCGAGGTCGGGGTTCACCGCTGCGGGGGTGCTGGTGGTGTCGGTGTTCTTGCGGCCGAAGATGCCCATGACGTGCTCCTTGGGGGGACGGTAGGTCAGCGATCCTGAAGATGTTCAATCTTCAACGATGGCAACATGGATGACCGTAGACCTATTCCATTCAACTTTCAACATCATCCGGCCTGTGTCGCGGGCGTCACGTCCTGCGGCGCCGCGGGCGCCGGCTCGGCCCGTCCGCGGTGCGTCCGCCCGCCCGGACCCCGGCCGCGCGACCGACGGTCGGCGTCCGGCCTCGGCCCACGACGGCGAAATCCCGTACGGAGCCGCGGAGTTCGGCACCTTACAGGTACACCGATCCGCGGTCACCCCGGACCGGATCCCGTCCGGGTCGGATGGGGTCTGGACCCGCCCGTCCGCCGGTTCCCGCGGACGGGTACCGTGTGCGCGCCGGATGGCCGGTGTGGGTGTGCCCATTCGCGACAGTACGCCGGACCCCTGGGTGCGTCACCCGTTCGGATGAATCCTGGGAAGATCGTCGGTGGACCCCGGGTACGGTCGCCGTGAACGCCGGTTCGACCGTCCGGGTCGCGCCGGACGAGCCGCCGTTCGGGGTTCGGTGTCACTCCGGGGATGGCATGTGCGATCCCTCAATGTGAGCCGGCTCTCGGGTGAGCGTTTTGTGAAATCTCCACAACGCTCAGGCCCTCCAAGCAGTCAGATCGACTGCATCCGGCCCGGAATCTGTTCAGTGGTACCAGGAAAACGGGCCGGAGACTGTACGGAGTCGACGGCCCTCTTTGCTTGGTGGACTTCGTAAGGTCGCTACATGACCGTTTTGGACGAGGCTGTAGATTCCGGAAGCGAGCCCACGGATGCGCGCGGGCGGGTGGCGGAGCTGCACGAGATCCGTGCGCAGGCTGTGGCCGGGCCCAGTGAGAAGGCGACCGAGGCGCAGCATGCCAAGGGCAAGCTGAC
>NZ_LMWH01000182.1 GCF_001507435.1 Streptomyces sp. NRRL F-5122 | reverse complement strand
AGTAAGGCAGATCACAGGGAGGTTACGCGTTTGCCGGAACACCGCTCGATAGTTTGCCGTGGAACGGGGCGTTGGAGCGGATGGAAGAGTTTCCGCGGTCCTCAGCTCTCGCCCACAGGCAAGATCGTCCTCCAGAAGCCCTGTGGGGCCTTTCGCCGAGACGCCACCGCCGTCCGCCCCCACCATCGGCTGCACCGTCCGTGATTCCCCCGTCGTGGTCGGGGCTTTCTCCTGCCCAGGCTCCACAGGGGTGAACCGGGCTTGACTTCGAGCGCCCTCCAATTCGTAGCGTGCGCCGTATGAGAAC
>NZ_LMWH01000181.1 GCF_001507435.1 Streptomyces sp. NRRL F-5122 | reverse complement strand
GCGGGGAACCTCGCATCGGGGGCGTGGATACGCTTTGCCTTTAGCGACCTGCGCTTCCCCGTCCTCACCGCCGCCCGCAAAGAAGAACAGAACTTGGTACGGCTGCGTATTAAGGGCCGCCCCAAGTTTTGTTCGTGGTTGGGGGGGGGGGGGGGGAGGGGGAGGCGAGGGTCGCTAAGGGGAAGGCGCACCCACGCCCCGGAGGGGGGGGTCCCCGCCGGTCCCGGCAGGGCGCACGCCGCGGGTGCCACGGCCGCCTCCCGGTTGTGGAAGTCCTCGTGCACCACGTCGACGGCCAAAGCCGGAT
>NZ_LMWH01000180.1 GCF_001507435.1 Streptomyces sp. NRRL F-5122 | reverse complement strand
GCGCCGGTTACGGGCCACCTACAACCGTTACGGCGGTGTGAGGCACATGATCGCCGCCCTCGATCTGGCCACCGGCAAGCTGTACTACCGCATCCGCCCCCGCAAGCGCTGGTGTGAGTTCCTCGACCTGCTCAAGGCCCTGCGGGCCCGCTGGCCCGGCCAGAAGCTGAATGTGGTGCTGGACAACTTCTCCCCGCACAAGCACGCCAAGGTCCGTGCCTGGGCGGCCGGCCACGAGGTCGAGCTGGTCTTCCTGCCGACCTACGGATCCTGGCTGAACTGGATCGAGGCCGAGTTCGCGGCCCTGC
>NZ_LMWH01000179.1 GCF_001507435.1 Streptomyces sp. NRRL F-5122 | reverse complement strand
GGCCCCGGGTCCCCGCCCGCCGGACGCCCCCGGCAGCGCGACCCCGGCGCGTGGGCCCCGCGGGGGCGGCCCGCGTCGGGGGCGCGGTCGGTGACCGTTCCCGCCCGGGGGGCGGGGGGGGGGGGGGGGGCTAGGGCGCGCGGGTCGGCCCCTCCGGGTGCGAGCCCGGGCGTGACTTGCCCCCCCGCGAGGAGCGGGCGCGCGGAGACGCCCCGCCACACCGACGTCAGCAGGGAGTCGCTCCCCACGAACGCGGGCGCCGTGCTGGCCGTGCCCTCGTCGAACCGGTAGAGCAGTCGCACCGGCTGGA
>NZ_LMWH01000178.1 GCF_001507435.1 Streptomyces sp. NRRL F-5122 | reverse complement strand
CTGGTGTGCCGAGGAGCCCGAATCGCTGGGGGAAGCCCGGCCGCCGAGGCACACTGAGGACACGTGCCGGGCGGCGGACGGGGGCGCGGATGCGGCGGGGGAGGGCGAGCGCGCCCATCCGCCCGGCCTCACGCCCGTTTTCGGGGGTGTGCTCGGGCGCCAGCCATGGCGCCCCCCGGGGCAGCCCTTCGTCGTCCGGTGCGCCGACGTGTGGCAGCACCGCCTGGACGCGCCGGGTTTGGCCGCCGCCGGCAACCCGGGCACGACCCAGAGACCGGCCGAACTCCCCCCCACTCCTCGCCTGACGAAGGCCC
>NZ_LMWH01000177.1 GCF_001507435.1 Streptomyces sp. NRRL F-5122 | reverse complement strand
ATGACGGCCAGCTTGGCGCCGACCTCGGCGGTCTCGTCCTCGCCGACCACGATCTCGAGCAGCACGCCGGAGGAGGGCGCCGGGATCTCGGTGTCGACCTTGTCCGTGGAGACCTCGAGCAGCGGCTCGTCGGCCTCGACGGAGTCGCCGACCGACTTCAGCCAGCGGGTGACGGTGCCCTCGGTGACCGACTCGCCGAGCGCGGGCAGGACCACGTCGGTGCCCTGGGCGGCACCGGCGGGGGGGGCCGGGGGGGCGGGGGGGGGCCGGGGGGGGGCGGGGGGGGGGGGGGGCGGCGCGGCGCGGGGGGGGCC
>NZ_LMWH01000176.1 GCF_001507435.1 Streptomyces sp. NRRL F-5122 | reverse complement strand
TCTTGGTGTGCAGCAGCCGCTCGGCGTGGATCTTGATGTCGGACCCGGAGCTGGGGAGGCCTGCCGATGGCTGGTGGATCAGGATCTCGGGATTGGCCGAGCGAAGCGCTTGCCCCGATTTGAGCCGCTGGGCAGGCGCTGCTGCATGGGGGGCGGCATGCCCGTGGCGGTCGAGACCACAGCGCTCCTGAGATGGCGCATGGCGTCGTAGATCGCCATGCTGGCGGGGATGGAGACAGCGGGTGTGGTGATGTAGAGGTAGCTGGCCTTGTCCGGGCCGGCGGCCATGCGGACCAGGGTTCGGGTGGTCCTGC
>NZ_LMWH01000175.1 GCF_001507435.1 Streptomyces sp. NRRL F-5122 | reverse complement strand
AGGTTCAGGTCCTTCTTGTCGACGACCTCGACGGTGGCGAGGCGGACGAGACCGTCACGTTCGCGCTGGACGGCAAGACGTACGAGATCGATCTCACCATCTCCAACGCGGACAAGCTCCGTGGCCTTCTCGACCCCTATGTGAAGGGTGGCCGTCGTACCGGAGGCCGTGCGTCGGGCGGACGCGGCAAGGCCCGTACCGCAGCTGCCGATGGCGGCCAGGACACCGCGCAGATCCGCGCCTGGGCGAAGGAGAACGGCCTCGAGGTCAACGACCGCGGCCGCGTCCCCGCGAGCATCCGCGAGGCCTACGAGA
>NZ_LMWH01000174.1 GCF_001507435.1 Streptomyces sp. NRRL F-5122 | reverse complement strand
TCTCGTAGGCCTCGCGGATGCTCGCGGGGACGCGGCCGCGGTCGTTGACCTCGAGGCCGTTCTCCTTCGCCCAGGCGCGGATCTGCGCGGTGTCCTGGCTGCCACCGGAAACTGCGGCGCGGGCCTTGCCGCGTCCGCCCGCCGCACGGCCTCCGGTACGACGGCCACCCTTCACATAGGGGTCGAGAAGGCCACGGAGCTTGTCCGCGTTGGAGGTGGTGAGATCGATCTCGTACGTCTTGCCGTCCAGCGCGAACGTGACGGTCTCGTCCGCCTCGCCACCGTCGAGGTCGTCGACAAGAAGGACCTGAACCT
>NZ_LMWH01000173.1 GCF_001507435.1 Streptomyces sp. NRRL F-5122 | reverse complement strand
GCCCAGCAGTACTGCCAGTCCTGAGCCCATTCCTCGACAGTGGTTGGAAACTATTGATACGCTGCCGCACCCGCGCTCGAATAGGGCCTGGCTCAGTCCGGGCGGGCGGCACGGATGACCCAGGTCTTCCTCGCCCGTCTCCCCGCCGACGAGCAGTCCGTGTTCTCCGATCTCATCCGGCGCGTCTCGGAGGCCGCCGAGGGGCTGCGCAACCCTGCGACGCCCCTCTCGGCGGAGGAAGCCTTACGAAGTCCGCCGGGCAGTACCGTGCAGGTGCAAGTGGGTCCGGCCGGGCCGTGGCGCGGTTCCCGGATCGAGAG
>NZ_LMWH01000172.1 GCF_001507435.1 Streptomyces sp. NRRL F-5122 | reverse complement strand
CAACGCCATATGCCACGGCACCGGACCGATCGAACTCCGCCTCGTCCGCCACCGGGTCCTGACCTGCGAGGTGTCCGACACCGCCGCCTTCATCCCGCGTCAGCGTCGCGCACGCACCACGGACGAGAACGGCCGCGGCCTCTTCCTCGTCGCCAAGCTGTCGCGCAGGTGGGGCGCGCGATCGACATCGGGCGGCAAGGTCGTATGGGCCGAACAGGACCTCCCCCGTGCATCGGTCCCCGGTCGGCGCATGCCCGAGGCGAGCCCGCCGGCTTCCGCGGAGCGGAGGGCATGCCTTCGGCACGCCTCCTGACGGATGTCGCCCCCGCCGGCCGGCCCGTGGTCCCTGCCGGCATGGCGGCCCGTCCCATGGCATGTCGTCCGCGCGGCAGCGTCGTGTGCAGCCCGCACCCGTCGGTGGGGCACGTCCGGCGACGGCGGCCGAGAAGGCGCGCGTGCGCACCGCGACCGCCGTGTCGCAGATCCTCGGCCGGGGTCGGCCCCAAGTGGACCCGGGCGTGGCGCGGTTCGTCCGCGACGCCCGGATCCCGGGTGCGATGTCGGACGGACAAGGGCGGCCGTGCCCGGGACCGGCCGCCCCCTGGCGGAAAGCCGCGAAGGTCCGAGGTCCGCCCCTGTCCCGTGCCGGACGTGCGGTCAGACCAGCAGCTTCGCCCGCAGGGCGTCGATGGTGGCGTCGTCCGGCATCAGACCCTTGTGCAGATAGGTGTTGAAGTCGCCGTAGATGTAGTCGACCTCGGCGAAGGCAGCGCGCAGCCAGGACAGTTCCACGGCGTCCGGGTCGCCGGTGTAGGTGTTGCCGGCCAGGAAGTCCGCCTCCACGGTCGCCCGCGGCACACCTAGCAGGGTGAGAAGCACGGCGGTGGTCCAGCCGGTGCGGTCCTTGCCCGCGGTGCAGTGGTAGAGCGTCGCGCCCTGGTTCGCAACGACGGCGGTCAGGGTGTCGTGGAAGGCGTGGTCTGCGCCGACGAGGTTCACCATGAACGGGTGGCCGATGGACCGGCCCAGGTCGTCGGAGCCGCTGAACAGGCCCGCGGCGAGGGCGGCCGCGAGCGTCGCCGCGGCGTCCTTGTGGAACTTCAGGCCGTGGCTGAGGGAGACGACGTCGGCGACCTGGTAGGTGATGCCGGCGGGGATGCGGTCCGGCTCGTCGCCGCGCTCGACGCTGTTGCGCAGGTCGCTGTCGCGGGTGATGTGCTGGTCGAGCAGCACCTGCTGCTCCGCCGCGGTCAGTTGGCTGAGCTTGTTCGAGCGGTACACGACGCCCATGCGGACCCAGTGGCCGTCGGTGGTGCGGTAACCGCCCGCGTCACGGGCGTTGTCGGCGTCGGCGAGGCCGAGGGAGTGTTCGGCCACCGTCAGCGGGGCGCCGCCGTCGGGGGTGAGGCGGAAGTACCAGCGCGCTCCGGATGCCAGGGTCCCCGCGGGGACGGTGAGGCTTCCCGTGCCGGCGCCGCGACCGACCTCGACCCCGGAGGTGGCGTTCGGGTCGGTGGAGGCCGTGACGACGACCTGACCTGCGGGCGAGGACCAGGTCAGCGTGTAGGCGCCGGTCGCGGAACGGTGGGCCTACGCCGCGGTGAAGGGGACCGCCGAGGGTGCCAGGGCTCGGGCCGCCGACGGTGCCGTGGCGGGCGCCGCGAGGGCTGCGGGCGCCAGCGGCACCATGACGGTGCCGGCGAGCAGGGCCGTGACGAGGAGGGTGCCGGTACGCCGAGGAACGCGCATGGTGATGACTCCTGAGATACCGAGGGGCCAACGGGGCGTGTGCTGCGCTCATCCACCCATGCCCACTTGTCGTGAGCGAGACAACCGGGCCACTGCCGGGCGAAGTTCAGGACCTTGGGCACCGACGGCGGGTCGGCTCCGGGGGAACCCCGGCACGACGGGCCGCCGCCGGTGCGACGTTCAGCTCTTCTGTGCCGTCCGGCTGCCGAGGGCCTGTTCGACGGCGGTCCGTACGCGCTCGTCCTCCCGCAGCTTGCGGCGCTTGCGGTTGCGGCGGGTGAGGACGACGGCTGCGACGACCGCCGCGATCACCACGACGAGCAGCAGCAACAGCGTCCACGGCACGGCCCACCCGTGGGCAGCCGCCCGGACGGGCTCCAGTGAGGTGGTGGACCCCGAGGCGTCGGTGAGCCGGGGCGTGAGCGTGGCCGTGGCGGTCAGGCTGACTCCGGGTGTCACACCGTGGACGGGCACCGTCACCTTCCAGGTCTCGCCGGGCAGCAGCTCGGGGGACGGGGCGACACGGCCGGCCTCGGTCCGCAGCCCGCCGAAGGGGCCCTCGACGGACACCTGCTGGTGGGCGGACAGAATGGCGTTGCCGGTGTTGTGGATCGTGTAGGTGACGGTGGCGTCGCCCTTGGCGAACGGATCGAACGAGCCTTCGTACCCCACATGGAGGTTCTCGATCGCGAGGCGCGGGCTGAGCTTGCCGCTGACCCGCAGTTTGATGCGGATGCCGAGCCGCCGGTCCACGTTGACACCCTCGGCTTCGTCGGTCTGCCGCAGGGAGGTGAGAATGCCGCCCACGTAGTCGCCGGGCACGGCATGGTCCGGAACGGTGACCGTGAAGGGGATCTGGGCCGACTTGCCCGCCGGGATCACGACGCGGTCGCGGTCGGCGTGGACCCAGGCACCGATGCCGACGGACTTCTTGTCCTTGGTGAGCAGGTCGAGCCGGCCCGTGTCGGTGGTGAACCCGTCGGCGGCGTAGACCGCCAGACTGAGCGGGGTCTTGCTGTGATTGGCGACGACCATGGCGTCCTTGACGTCGCCACCGGGGTTGAGGTCGTAGGCGAAGCTGGACCGGTCGTCGCCGTACCCGTTCGCGGCCGTCCTGACCGTCCAGGTGACGTCGCCGTCCGCGGCGCGAGCGGGTCCGACGCTCAGGCCGGTGATCGCGCATGCGACGAGCAGGGCGAGGACGGCGGTGCGGACGAGGGAGACGACGGTGGTCTTCCGGCGTGGTGCGAGCGCGTACATCTGGGGGTTCTCCTGGCACGGGAGGCGGGGCAGGCCGACCCGAAGGGGCCTGCCCCGCCGGTGGAACGGGCTGGATCAGCTGCTCAGTGCGGTGATCGTCAGAGTGGCCCGGTAACCGCCCTTGGTGACGGTGTCCGGGATCTTCAGGTCCAGGTCGGCGCCGAGCTTGGCGGTGCCACGGGCGTGGCCCTGGTCCGCCGAACCGATGCCGCGCGAGATGGACAGACCCAGGCCGTGGTCGTCGTAGCCGGAGGCCACCGGGTCGCCGGCCTTGGCGCCCGCGCCACCGTCGAGGACGTACGGCGTCCAGCCGAGGTAGGAGCCCGAGAACGTCTTGTCGGCGTCACGGAAGTCGCTCACGTTGGCCGAGACCGACCACGGTGCGAGCGAACGGCGGGTGTCCGACACCAGGATCGGGTTGATCTTGCCGCCGGCCTCGAAGTGGTCGCCGTTCTTCTCCACCGCGGTGCCGAGGTCGACCAGGCCGTTGTAGCCGTCGATCGTCCAGCCGAACTCACCGGGAGCCGGGTTGGGGACGTTGACCTGGAGGTCCTGCTTGTCACCGTGGTACGGGTGCACCGTCACCTTGTCGACGACCGAGCCCACGGGCTGGTCGGCGGGGGTGTTGTTGCACCACGAGCCCTTCTCCACGGCCGCGTTCGGGGCCGCGCAGGTACCGCTGCGGAGGTTCTCGACGACGAGCTTGTCGTTCCGCACCTGGACCTTCACGTAGGAGCGGACGTGCTCCTGGTTCTGGACCGAGTTGTACCAGTAGTTCTTCGGGTTGAGCGGGTCGGCGCCGTTGCCGGCACCGCTCGTCCCGCTGTTGTCCGGCGTGGTGATGTCGTAGTACTTCGAGCCCGAGGACGAGTTGCCCGTCACGTAGAGGACACCGCCGGGACCGGGGTAGACATCGGCGGCGCCGGGCTGCTCGGCCGGGTTCGCCTTCTCGCCGTTCTTGATCAGGTAGCTGCGGGAGTAGCTGTGGTCGTGACCCTGGAGAACCAGGTCCACGCCGAGCTTGGAAAACGTTGTCGGGAAGTCGACACGACGCGTCTTGTTGTCGCTGTCCTTGGCGTGGTCGGCCGGCGAGTAGATCGCGTGGTGGTAGACGAGGACCTTCCACTTGGCCTCGTTGCCGTGCTTGTTGATGACGTCCGTGACGTAGTTGATGTGCGCCGCGTCGCCGCCGCCGTTGGCGGAGTTGTAGCTGTTGCTGTTCAGGTCGATGAACAGGACATCCTTGTAGATGTACCAGTAGTCACCGCCGGACTTGGTGCCCGCGGGGTTCCCGTTGTCGTAGTACGGGGCCGAGCGGTCGGTGTTCGGGGTGGTGAAGTGCTGCTCGTAGGCCTTGCCGCCGACGTCGTGGTTGCCGATGGTGGCGGCCCACGGGTACTGGCGCAGCTGGTCCGGAGCGAGGAAGGCGTTCCACTGGGACTCGGTGTTGGCCGTCTCGACCTGGTCACCACCCGACACCAGGAGCTCGGCGTTGGGGTTGGCCTTCAGCGAGACGTCGACCGTGTCCTGCCAGCCGGCCTGGTCCTTCGCCACGTCACCGGACGAGCCGATCTGCGGGTCGCCGTAGAACAGGAAGTCGTAGTCGCCTTCGAAGTCCTGCGTCTTGAAGGAGTACGCCGAGGACCAGTTGCCCTCGGTGCCGACACGGTAGGAGTAGGCCGTGTCCTCCTTCAGGCCGGTGATCGTCGCGTGGCGGTTGAAGCCGCCGCTGGTGGCGATGTTCGCTGCGCCGGAGGCGTCGAAGGTGGCGGCGGCGGCGGGGAACTCACCGTTGACCACCTGGGCGGTCGGCGCGACCTGGACGACCTGGGTGGTGTCCGCCGACGAGTACCAGGTCACGGTGCGCTGGGTCTCGTTGGCGCCCACCCCGAGGACGATGCCGCTGAGGGTGGCCGTGTCGGCGGCGCTGGCGGGAGCCGCCAGGGTGCCGCCCAGGGCTATGGCCAAGCCCAGGAATGCCGCTGCGGCCCCGGTGGCCGCGCGGTGCCGCGCAGGCCCGGAGGCCTGCGTGGAGGGTCTGGATCTCATCACTTTCGTTCCTTAAGAGGCACTGAAGTGCGTGATTGGAGGTCAAAAAGGTCTCTCGGGTCGGTAAACCAGATGTAAATGAGATCTTGGGGATTATTGAACTTCGAACGAGAGCTGCACTCTTGTCTCAGATCCCGAACACCCGTTGCGTGAACCACACGAGCCCCATCACCGCCACCCCCGCCGACAGCGCACCGGTCACCCAGAGGCCGGCCGTCGGCGCCCGGTGGCGCAGCACGGCCAGCAGCGGGAACACCAGGGCGATGATGGCCAGCTGCACGGCCTCGATGCCGACGTTGAACACCAGCAGCGACCACAGCAGGGTCCACGACCAGGCCGTCTCGATCCCCAACGCGCCCGCGAAGCCGAGGCCGTGGACCAGACCGAAGCAGAAGACGACACCGAGACGGGTCCAGCCCGCGCGGTCGAGGCTGAAGTGGCCGCCACCGGCCTCCAGGTCGGTGGCGTGACCCCCGCGCCGCCGGATCCGCCACAGGTGCCAGCCCGCGACCACGGCGATCGACAGCGCGATGACGGGCTCCACGACCCTGCCCGGCACATCGACCAGACCGAGGGCGGCGAGCAGGAACGTCACCGAGTGGGCGAGAGTGAAGCTCGTGGCCGCGAGCACGATCTCCCGCAGCCGGCGCGATCCCGCGATGAGCGCGAGCAGGAACAGGATGTGGTCGATGCCGGTCAGCAGATGCTCGGCGCCCAGACGGAAGAACTCCCAGAACCGCTCGTACCAGGGCTGTTCGAGGGAGAAGGCGGCATGGGCGGCGTCGAGCGCGGCGCTGCCCGAAAGGCCGTCCAGCTGATAGGTGGCGATCGTCTTGACGCCCTTGACGTAACCCTCGGAGTCCGGGAACAGCGCGCTGCGCACCTGACGTTCCCCGCCCCCCTGGGGACAGGCCCAGTCGAGTTGCAGAACGGCGTACGGCACCCCCTCTCGTCGGCCCATCGTGAAGCCGCCCACCTGCGTCGGTGTGCAGTTCTCGGCGCCCGAGACGACCGAGAAGCGCTCGGTCGCATACGCGACGGCCGACCGCGCACGTGAGTTGAGCGCCGCGGCCTGCCCCGCGGTGTCGCCGGACTCGAACGCGGCGTCGCCGGTCCGGAAGAGGGTGTCGTCCTTCTCGTAGTCGGCGGCGGAAACGACGAACAGGTCGTACTCGAGCTCCAGCTTCGTGCGTATGCGGTTGTCCTCGCCCTCGGTGACATGGACATACACCGTCGAGGTGAATCCGTGGGCGGACGCCGGCCCGGCCAGGCCCAGGAAGGTGATCACCGCGACGGCGATCCCGATGACGGCGCGACGGAAGTGTCGTGACATGTGGCTCCTTAGAGTTGCCAGGGCACCGTCCATGTCACGGGTGAACTCGGCTCGGCTCGTCGACGAACCGTACGAAAACAGGTTCGACGAAACGCCCTTTCGGGACGACTTGTGAGAGCGGGCATCGCAGGATGGGGACGCACCACTCACATCACTCGGAGGACGAACACCTTGCGCCCCCCGCTCAGGACTCTTGCCGCGCTCGTCGCGTCCGCCGCCCTGGTCACCGGATGCAGTTCCGCCGACGACTGGTCACGGCCGCACCCCGAGCCCACCGCCGTCGGCGCCCTCGGCGCCGGTTTCGTCGACGCCTCCTCCTCGCCCGTCCCGGAGTCGACGACCACACCCCGGCCGGGGTCGTGGACCGGCGTCCACCCGCCGAAGGGCTACCGGGTGGTCCTCCTCACGACGGGTGACGACCGGCCGACCAAGGCTCTGGTGAAAGCCGTCGAGGACTGGGCCGAAGCCGAGCACGTCGACCTCAGGACGGTGCGGGCCGAGCGCACCTCCGGCCTTCTTCCCGCCATCACCAAGGCCCTCGACATGGGCCCGGACCTCGTCGTCAGCGCGGGCAACGACCTCATCGACCCGCTCGCGACGGTCACCCCCAACCATCTGTCGCAACGGTTCCTCGTCGTCGGCGCGGAACTGGCCGAACCCACCTACAACGTCACGGCCGTCGACTGGTCGGGCGCCTCGTTCCGCGGTGAGGGCCTCGGCATGTCGTCCACCTACGACCCGGCCTCGTTCACCGCGGCGCGCTGTGCGGCCGCCATCAGGGCGGGTGTCGCGGCAGTCCTCCACGACCTGACCGGAATCGTGGTCTGGCTCGACGACGTGGGCACGCCCGGCGCCTGAGGGGACACCGCTGCCCATGGCGGGCGGATCGAACGGCCGGACCTCGACTCCGTTCGCCCGGGCGGGATCCCGGCCGATGCGGCCGGCCGCGGCCGCGAACCGGGGCCTGCGGCCGGGCCGGCACGCGTCGTGTACGCGGATCCCATGGCCGAGTGGATCAACGGCGGCACGGACCGGGGCGACCCGTCGCCTGTGGCCCGGGTGTCACGGACCGCTCGGGCCCTCGACGGCACCGCCCGTGTTCTTGACGATCACCGTGTCGCCGGCCCGGCTGAAATCGTAGAAGCGCCGGGCGTCCGGCGTGTTCAGGTGGATGCAGCCGTGGGAGATGTCGGCCCGTCCGACGGCGTGGTTCCAGGGTGCCGCGTGGACGTACACGCCGCCGCTGGTCAGTCGCACCGCCCAATGGACCGTGAGGTCGTAGTAGTTGGGGCTGGCCGGATCACATGTGATGTGCGCGCTGCACGAGGTCATCTCGACGACCGACTCCCTGCCCAGCACGTGGAACGTCCCGGACGGTGTGCGGAAGCCGGGCTTTCCGAAACTCACGGGGAAGGTCATCACCGTTCGGCCGCCCTCCCTGACGGTCATCCGGTGCGTCGCCGCGTCGATCGTCGTGACGCGGCCCGCGGAGGCCGCCCGGGCGGGACCGGCGACCAGCGTCAGGACGGCCACCAGTGCGCCGACCAGTGCGAGCAGTCCGGTGTCACGAAGGTGTGGGCGTGGGCTTTGGCGGTGGTGGGCCATTTCTGATCACCGTCGCTCTCCTGTGCGCAACAGAACACTCCGGCGCCCCTCGCATTCCGAGGCAACTTTGCCCTATATCTGATGGTTTCCGCCATCCGAGGAGCTCGACCACAGGTCAGCGCGAGAAGCCCGGAGCCGGCTCTCGCCCTAAAAATCGAACACGTGATTGAATTCAAGGCATGGCGCACAGGACGTTCCCACCCGAGTTGATGCAGACCCAGCGCGACTGGAACCGCACCTACGAAGCGCTCGCCCGGCGGCCTCGGCAGACCGCGGCCCTGCGCAGACGCCTGCGGGAACTCTCCGGCCGGCTCGCCGCCCATCCGTACTGGAACACCCGGGCCGGCCGATCACCGGCGGCCAAGGTGGAACTGCGCCTGCAGGTCCGGTCGCAGGAGGAAGCGGAATCCTCGTGAAGGACCACCTGACCGAGCGCCAGGAACGCATCCTGAAGTGCATCAGGGACTGGATCGCCGAGCATGGAGAGGCCCCCTCGGTGCGGGAGATCGGCCGGGCCGTGGGCCTGTCGAGCAAGTCCTCCGTGGCCTACCAGCTCGACAGGATGGAACAGCTCGGGGTCATCGACCGGAGTGTGCGCCGCGGCCGGGGGCGGGGGATCGCGTTGCCGCGCTAGCCGGCGCGGCGGGTGTCCGCGCGGTGGTCCGCGGGCGCGCCTCGGACCACCTGCGCGGACACCCGGACCGCGGCACCGACCGAACGCGGCAGGCCGTTCGGCCCTCGCTCAGGCGGCCGGCGGCCGCCACGGCGGGCTGTGGCTGTCGACGTACCAGTCGAAGCCCTCCGCCACCAGCGCGGTGATCTGCCCCATGTCGATCTCCTCGCCCGCGGGGCCGGGCTCACGCAGATGGAACGGCGGTGGATAGAAGCAGTCGCCGAGGAGCATCACCCCGGAGTCGGGGACGGCCACGACCGTGGAGTCCGGTGCGTGCCGGCCGCCCACGTGCCGGACCTCGATCCCGCCCGGGAGCACCAGCCGGTCGGCGAAGGTGCGGGTCGGAGGCCGCACGGCGAAGTCGGCCCAGCCGCTCATGGCCCGTGCGCGGGCCGTGAAGCTCGGCCCCAGCACGGGTTCGGCGGCCGTCTGCTCCTTCAGGTACGCATGACTCCACGGACGGCGCGCCTCGGCGGACAGCAGTGCCGCACCCGACTCATGACCGACGATCTCCTCCGCCTCCCAGGCGCAGGCGCCCCAGGTGTGGTCCCAGTGGTGGTGGGTGTACACCAGCCGGCGGGCGGCCGGCAGCCCCGCGTCCGCCATGGCCGCCTGCACCGATCGGGCGTGCGCCGGGCTCTGACCGGCATCGACCACCGTGCTGCCCGCGTCGTCGGCGATCACGGCCACACAGGGCTTGACCGCCTCGGGATCCGGATCGCCGGGGTGGATCCACACCCGGCCGGACAACCGGCTCAACGAAGTTGTCATCCCCGCAGTCTGTCAGCAGCCGTCGCCGCGGAACAGGCCGTCCACGGCGGCACGTCGGCCCCCTCCCGGGACACACGGACGAGCGGGACGCCGCTCCCCTGCAAACCCGCCAAGGGGCTTACTTTTTTGTAGGTACTTACTGACCCATGGGGCTGCGGCCTACGGTGACGTCATGACCGACAACACGGCCCACCCCCGCCCCGACCTGCCCTTCGATCAGCGTCTGCAGTACCTGGCCGACCGGGTCGAGATCCAGGACCTGATGGTGCGATACGCCCTCGGCCAGGATCTCCACCAGGCCGGGGACAACGGTGTCCTCGAGCAGTGGGACACCGTCTTCGCCCCCGAGGCCACCGTCGACTACTCGGCGGCCGGCGGTCCCCCCTTGAAGGACATCCACTACCGCGTGCTCGTGGACGTGATGCGCGGATCGGACGGGTCCATGAGCGGGCTGCTCAAGTGGCAGCACTTCCAGGGGGTTTCCGCGGTCGACGTGGACGGCGACACCGCCGTCGCACGCACCCAGCACCTGCACACCCACAAGGGCGGCCTCGACGGGCAGGGCTGGAACCTCATCGAGACGGGGTTCTTCGTCGACCGGCTCGTCCGGCGGCCGGAGGGATGGCGCATCGTCCACCGCACCCTGGAGATCATCTGGATGGACTCCTTCCCCACCGTCTGACTCAGCCGGACCGGTCGGGCCCGGGGACATCCCCCTCCGGCCGACCGTCCGCCCGGCACGTCTGCACCGTCCAGTCGTGCAGCGCCGCGAGCGCCGTGGCGAGAGCGTGTCCGGCCGCGGTCAGTTCGTACTCCACACGCGGCGGCACCTCGGGGTGGACGATGCGGCGCACGACGCCGTCGGCCTCCAGGGCGCGCAGTTGCTGGATGAGCATCTTCTGGGTCACCTGGGGGATGGCCCGTTCGAGGCCGGAGAAACGGCGTGGCTGGTGCACCGCGAGGTGGTGAATGATCAGTACTTTCCACCGGCCCCGGATGACGCCCATCGCATGCTCGACCCGGCCGATGGAGCAGTCCGGGCCAGGCGCGTCGGCGGAGTTCACGGCGCGGTCCCTCGCCGCCGAGGTGTGCCGTCGGTGTCGCGGGCGCCATCGGGACGTCCGGCCGTGAGCGCCGACATCAGCCGGCGGTTGGCCTCCTGCGCCGTCATGCCCCAGTCCCATTCGTCCTTGTGCAGACGCAGCGAGACGACGCCGTGCCAGACCGACCACAGCAGGAGGGCTGCGGGGAACGGGGCGTCCGGGTCGACCCTGCGGGCGAGTTCCACGATCCGCCGCTGCAGCCTGGGGCCGTGCTCCGCCCTGCCGGCCGGGAGTTCGTCGCCGCTCTCGAAGAGGAGCTGGTAGGCACCCGGGTGCCCGAGCGCCCACGCGATATAGGCGTCACCCGCGACCACCAGCGTGTCGGCACCTGCTCCTGCCGAGTCCAACGCCGTTTCGACGGCGTCGATCAGAGAGGTGTACTCGGCGTCGAGCACGGCGGACCGGAGGTCGGCTTCCGAGGGGAAGTGCCAGTAGACCGCCGACGGAGCGACCCCGCAGGCCTTCGCGATCGACCGCAGCGACGGTACGGCGACGGGCTGCGGCTGCGCGAGCACGGCCACCGCGGCGGCGACGAGCTCGGCCCGGAGGTCCCGATTGCCCTTGGTTTCGGCTGTAGTGCCCACCCGCCCATTGAACACCTGTTCATTGTAAAATCCAATGAACAGGTGTTCAGGAATGGGGACAGTGATGTTGACGCTCATGACCGTGATCCGTAAGCGGGCCGAGATCTCGACGGAGGACTTCCGGCACTTCATGGAACACGAGTACGGCCCGACCTATGCGGCCCTGCCCCAGGTGCGGGAGTACGTGCAGTACTACCTGTCGGACTCCGGTGGAGACGGAGCGGAGGAACCCATCGACGCCATCGTGCGGATCAGTTTCGATTCGGAGGCGGCGATGCGGGAGGCTCTCGCGACGGAGGAGTACCGCAGGGCCCACGGCCTGCGGCAGGCGTACCTGCGCGACACCTCGGCCGGCATCCACTCGACCGTGCTCGATCGGCAGGTGCGGCTGGTCTAGGAGAACGGCGCCGGGCGGGGCTTCAGTCGGCCTGGGCGAGCAGTTCCCGCGACAGAGCCCACAGGCGACGGCCGTTGTCCGGGTCGACGGCGTAGCGGGCGACGCCGTCGAGTGTGCCGGAGCGGCGGTCCACGACCTCGCTCTCGTTGCAGTCGGCGAAGTACCGGCCGCCGACTCCCTCGAGAAGGGGCGAGGTGGCGAGCAGGACGGAGGTGGCGGCGCCCTGTTCGACGGTCTTGATCAGATGGGCGGGGACCCGTCCGCTGCCGCGGCCGCCGGTGTGGCGCTGGAGGTTGGTGTGGACGGCCCCGGGCATCAGGGCGTTGGCGGTGATGTTGTCCGCGGCCCAGCGGCGGGTCGCCTCCACGGCGAAAAGGACGTTGGCGGTCTTGGACTGGCCGTAGGCGAGCCATGGATCGTAGCGGCGGAAGGCGAAGTCGACGTCGTCCCACACGATCGGTGACTGCTGGTGGCCGGTGGAACTGACGACGACGATGCGGGCGGAGCCGTCGGCGGCCAGCGCCTTGTGCAGGCCGGTGGCGAGGGCGAAGTGGCCCAGGTGGTTGGTGGCGAACTGCCACTCCCGGCCCTGTTCGGTGTACTGCTCGGGGCAGGCCATGACGCCGGCGTTGTTCACCAGGACGTGCAGTGGTCCCCGCCACGCGGCGGCGAAGGCCGCGACGGACGCCGGATCCGCCAGGTCCAGATGCGCGGCATGCACCTCCTGGTTGCCGGTCGTCGAGGTGATCTCCTTGGCGACCCGCTCGCCCGCCGTCGTGTCCCGCACGGCGAGGGTGACCTCCGCCCCCGTGCCGGCCAGGGCGCGAGCGGTCTCCGCCCCGATACCGGAGGAGGCGCCGGTCACCACGACCCGGCGTCCCGTGAGGTCGATCCCCTCCGCGACCTCGGCGGCCGTGCTGGAGAAACCGAACGGGGTGGTGATGGCACTCATACGTGAACTCCTTGCTGTGTGCGGAAACCTGCCTGACGACCCCGCGCTCAGGGTGTGACCAACCCGTCCTGCTCGACGAGGGGTGTGCCGTCGTGCCACGGCAGGGCCTTGCCGAAGCGGACCAACTCGCCGTACAGGGCGGGCTCGACGTGCTCGGCGAGGACGAGGTCCAGCACGGCGCGTGCGGCCTCGGAGGGGGACTGCGCCTGGCTGAAGTCGCTGAACCAGGGGCGCGAGGTGTCGGTGTCGACCATGCCCGGGCAGACCGAGGCGATCAGGATGCCGGCGGCCAGGTCGTGTTCGCGGCGAGCGGCGGCGACCGCGCGGACGGCGGCGACCTGGGCCACCTTGGAGGGCACGTTCAGCCAGACCGGCCAACCCGCCTCCACGGCGGTGCCGTTGTGGACGGCGCTGCGCCAGGACTCGACGGCGTACTCGACCTGGTCGAGATCGGCGCCGTCGAACAGCTGGTGCAACCGTGGATCGAGGTGCCCGAGGGTGCCGAGGCTGCTGGCCACGACGAGCAGTCGTCCGCCGGGGCGCAGGACGGGACCGAAGGAGCGCAGGATCGCGTGGGTGGCCGTGTTGGAGACGTCGATGAACTCGTCGGCCCGCTCAGCCTGTGATTCCCCGGGCAGCAGGCGGGCGACCGCGTTGGAGACGACGATGTCGACCCCGCCGTACCGCGCCCCCAGTTCGTCCGCGAGGCGGGCGACGGCATCGGCGTCGGTGACGTCGAGGATCCGGCCCTCCACGCGGGCGCGGGTGCCCGGGAGCCCGGTGACCTCGTCCGCGGCGTCCGCCACACGCCGTTCGTGGCGTCCGGTGAGCAGGACCAGGTCGTCCGGGTTCATCCGGGCGGCCAGCCCTTCGACGAGGGCGCGGCCGAGCCCCTGGTTGGCGCCGGTGACGAGGGCGATGCGTGAAGCGTTCATGCATGCCACGCTAGGAACGCCCGGGGCCATGAGTCCAACGAAAGTTACGCACGGTTGGTATGCGAGATCGTCATGGACTTCACCGATGTGTCGCTGACCGCGTTGCGGGTCTTCCGCGCGGTGGCCGAACAGGGGACCTTCACCGCGGCCGCGGCGACGCTCGGCTACACCCAGTCGGCGGTCTCCCGGCAGATGGCCGCGATCGAGCGGGCGGCGGGCTCGGAGCTGCTGGAGCGGCGGCGCGACGGGGTGCGGCTCACCGCGGCCGGCCGTGTGGTGCTGCGTCGTGCGACGATCGTGCTCGACGAGATCGAGGCCACCGCGCGGGAGTTGTCCGGCCTGCCCGGGCAGGCCGGGACGGTGCGGCTGGGCTGGTTCCCCAGCGCGGGTGCCGTCCTGCTGCCCCGGGCCTTGACCTCGCTCCGCGCGTCGGACCCCGGCCTGTGCGTCGCCGGACGGGAGGGCAGTACGCCCGCGCTGGTACGCGCCCTGCGGGCAGGCAGTCTGGACCTGGCCCTCCTCGCGTCGGCGCCGCCCTTCAGGCCGCCGGACACCGAGTCTCCCCCGCTCGCGCTGCAGACGCTCACCGAACGGGCGCTGTGCCTCGCCGTTCCCGCCGTCCACCCCCTTGCCCGCGGTGACTTCGTCGATGTGGCCGACCTGCGCGGACAGCGCTGGATCGCGGGCTCCTCCTCCGGCGAGGACCGGCTGATGGGTGTGTGGCCGGGTCTGGACGAGCGTCCCGAGATCGCCCACACCGCGCGCGACTGGCTGGCCAAGCTCCATCTGGTCGCCGCCGGCTTCGGGTTGACCACCGTGCCCGCGACCCTCGCCGCGGCCGCGCCACCCGGCGTCCGCATCCTCCCGGTCCGCGGCGGCCCCCAGGAACAGCGGCGACTGCTCCTGGCCCGACTCCCCCAGCCACCGACCGAGGCGGTCGTCCGGGTGGCGGCGGCCCTCCGCGCCGCGGCCCTCGACACCGGCACCGCCGCCGGTACCCGCTGACCGCACCGGGTACCGGCGCGCCCGCGGACGGCCCAGCGGTACGCGCCTGCCGGCGGATCGGTCCGGCTGGGCCCGGACCGGCGAGTGCTCGACGGTCGTCCCTTCGAACCACGGCACCACCGCCTCCGTCACCCCGGCGGCAAACGACTCAAAAAACCCCGCGGCTCAGTGCCGCGTCGGCGGCCAGTCGCGAGGGTGGGGTACGCGCAGCGACTCCGCCCGGACCGGCATGTGCTCGGCCGCGGCGTGCAGGCGGCCGTCCCGCAGCACGATGGCGCCACTGCGCAGCATCGCGTCGATCAGTTCGGCGGCCAGCGTCTGCGGCGTACGGCCCAGAAGCCGTGCGGCGTCGCGCAGCCAGGCCCGTGCGTGCAGATAGGTCTCGGCCCGGTCGGCCGGGATCCCGTCACGGATCATCAGGGCGAACGCGAAGATCCGCCTGGCGCCGTACCAGACCCCTCCCTCCGGGTCGTCCACGAACCGTTGGGCACTGCGCAGCGCGTTGGCGAACGCCGCATCGGGATCCGCCGGGACGGGTCCGTGCGAGGGAAGCACGACGCGAGGATCGAGGGCGGCGAGCCGCTTCAGGGAGTCGAGCGCGGTGGCCGCCGCTTCGGGGCCGTCGAGGGCGCGGCTCACCCAGCCGACGTCGTAGTCGGACAGCGCGTCCCCGACCACCAGCAGTCGCTCGTCCGGCTGCCACAGCGACAGATGCCCGGGGGTGTGTCCGGGGGTGCGGACGATCTCCCAGTCGGCGTCGCCGAGCCGGAGGATCCGTCCGTCGTCGAGCGGCATGTCGACCGTGTACGGGGCGACCGGCTGGTCGAGGTACTCGGCCGCACAGCAGCCCGGGTCCCTGCGGGCGACGGCCTCGGCCTCCGGGGCTCCGGCCGCGATCGCGGCGCCCATGTTCTGGAGGAGGGCGTTGCCGCCGACGTGGTCGGAGTGCCAATGGGTGTTCACGACCAGGTCGACGGAGCCGGTCCGTGCCTGCGCCCAGGCGGCCGTGTCCTCGGCGTGGCCGACGAACCCGCTGTCGACCAGGGCCGGTTGCCGCCCCTTCAGCAGAAGCAGATTGGCGTCGGGGAACGGGCGCTGCCACCGGATCACCCAGGACGGCAGTGGCTGCGGGGTCACTGCTCGACCCCGTTCACCCGGATCGGCGTCTGCTGCCCGTTGGCGACCGGTTTCCGGCCGCCGTCCCGCACGCCGAACACCTCGAGCCCGCACACCGTCAGGGTGCGTCCGGCCTTCAGGACGGTTCCGACCGCCTCGAGGTGGTCGCCCACGGCGGGCGCAAGGAGGTTGATCTTGTACTCGACGGTGAGCACCTCGGTGTTCTCGGGGAAGAGCGTGTAGGCCGCGTAACCGCCCGCGCTGTCCGCGATGGAACTGGTGGCGCCTGCATGGAAGTAGCCGTGCTGCTGGGTCACTTCGGGCCGGCTCGGGAGCACGATGTGCACGCGGCCCCGCGCGATGTGTGCAATCCGCGCACCGAGGTGGCTCATCAGCCCCTGCCGCTCGAAGCTGCCGCGGATCCGCGCCTCGGTCTCGGGGATCGCCTGCTCCTGCTGCGTCCGGTCTTCCACGCGACCTCCTTCGGCGTACTTCACGGCGTTCGTACGGCGGTGGACGGTTCCTCGGCCGGCCGGTCCTTCCACCGGCGGGAAACCGCCGACGGCGATCATCATGACACCGCGGACGCCGGGACCACCCGCCCTTGGAGAAGCGGGACTTCGGCACGGTGGATCGCAACACCGTGGGCTGCGGCGCGGGACGATCGGCGCGCATCGGGGCCGTACGGAGAGCCGCCCGGCCCGTCCCGAAGACGGCCGGGGACGCGAGAACCCCGAGGGCAGCGACTGCCGGCCGAGCCCGTGGAACACGGCACGGCGCAGGCATTTGGCCCCCGCGCGGCCCGCCGTCCCGGTAGCGGCGGGCCGGCGCCTCGGAAAGCGCGTCGCGGGGTATGCGGAACGTACGCCTCCGCGGACCGGAACGGAAGACCCCTGCGGTATCGGCCCGTCCCTTGAGACGGAGCACTCAGCCGGTGGCCGTCACCGCGCGGTCCGCATCCGGCCGCCTCGCCCAGGCCGGTGTCCAGGTCCCGGTGCCGGAATGGTCGAACCGCCCGGAGCCGAGGTGGGCGCGGAGCGCGGCGAGCGCCGGGTGCGGATTGTCCCGGTGCCACACCAGCGAATGCGGGTAGACCGGTGTCGGACCGTGCACGGCGATCCGCCGCAGGCCGTGGTCGGCGGGCCAGACGAGCCGTGTCCGCTCGCCGACGAAGGTCGCCAGCGACCGGGAGTCGGCGATGGTGTCCAGCAGGGGTTCGGTGCCGAAGTCCGGTCCGGTGATCTCGATGGTCAGCTCGAACTCGGCGGCGAGGGCGTCGTAGTAGGCCGCCCACTCGGTTCCGGGAACGATGCCGGGCATCCAGATCCGGTGTCCGGCGAGCTCGGCCGGGCCGACGGTACGGGCGGCGGCGAGTTCGTGGGCGGGGCCGGTGAGGAGCTGGACGGGCTCGTCGAAGGCCGGGACGGCCGCGATGTCGTCGGGGAGCCGCCGGCCGGGCATGGTCACGGCGCGGAACGACGCGTCGATCGTGCCGGACCGGATGGCGTCGACGGCCGCGTCGGCGTCGAAGAGGGTCACGACGTCGAGCTCGACCTCGGGGTGCGCGCGATGGAAGTCGCCCAGCACGGCGGCCGGGGCGAGCCGCCGGCCGATCACGTCGACGCGCAGCGCGCGGCGTCCGGGACGCACCGAGGCGACCGCCCGCTCCTCGGCCCGCAGGAGATCACGGGCATGGGGCAGGAACGCCTGTCCGTCGATGGTGAGCTGCGCTCCTCGCGCCGTACGGGTGAACAGCCGCACGCCGAGGATCTTCTCCAGCGTGGCGATGCGTTTGGAGACGGCCTGCTGGGTGATCGAAAGCTCGGCGGCGGCGTCCTGGAACCGCCCTGCGTCCGCGGCGGCCACAAAGGTGCGTACGGCGTCGAGATCCACGCGGCCACGGTATCGGCACAACGCATGGTTGTGCTTCCCTGGCTCTCCGGTTGTTTGATCAGGCGGCCTGCCGCTCGCTTTGATGCCGGTGGTCAGCGTGTGGTTGTCGGGATCGGCGAGAGGTGCGGTGGGAATGCCGGGTAGGCGGGCGCTGGGACGGCGGTTCGGTTGGCTGTGGGCGGCCTTCGCCGTCAGCTCCTACGGCACATGGCTCGGGTTCGGTGCGTTCCCCCTGATCGCGATCGTCGTACTGCACTCCGGGCCGACCCAGGTGGCGGTGCTCGCCGCCGCGGGTCGGGCGGTGGGGGCGGCGGTCGCGGTGCCGCTCGGACCGTGGGTGGAGTTCCGCCGCAAGCGGCCGGTCATGATCGCGATGGACCTGACCCGGTGTGCCGCGATGGTGAGCGTCCCCGTCGCGTTCGCGTTCGGTGTGCTCGGCTTCGCCCAACTGCTCGTCGTCTCCGTCGTCGTGGCCGCCGCCAACATCGCCTTCAACGCGGCAAGCGGCGCCTTTGTGAAAACGCTCGTGCCGCGGGAGGACCTGCTCGTCGCCAACGGCCGGTTCGAGTCCACGATGTGGACGGCGTCCATGGTCGGACCGCCGCTCGGCGGTGCGGCGATCGGGATCTTCGGCCCGATGACGACCGTGGTGGCCGATGCGGTCAGCTATCTGCTCTCGGCGCTGGGCATCCGCGCCATCGGCGGGACGGAACCACGCCCGGAGCGGACCGGTACACCCCGGTTGCGGGCCGGCGATCTGCTCGAAGGCTGGCGTCACATCCTGGCCCACCCCACACTCCGTCCGCTGCTCCTCAACGCGATCGCGGTCAACGGCCTGATCATGGCCTCCGAGCCGCTGCTCGCCGTACTGCTGCTGAGCCGTCTCGGGTTCGCGCCCTGGCAGTACGGTCTCGTGTTCGCGGCCCCGTGCGTCGGCGGCCTCATCGGCTCACGTCTGGCGCACCGGTTCGTGACGCGGTTCGGGCAGCACCAGGTGATCCGCACCGTCGGGGCGTTGCGGGCGTGCTGGCCCATCGGGTTGGTCTTCGTGCGGCCCGGTGTCCCCGGGATCGTGCTCATCATCGCCGTCCAGTTCGGACTGGTGACCTGCTGCGCCTTGTACAACACGGTGCTCGCCACCCACCGGCTCGAACACACCGCCCCCGACCGGGTCGCCCGCACCCTGTCCGCGTGGTCGGTCAGCACCAGCGCCTCCATCGCGGCCATGACCGCGATGTGGGGTCTGCTGGCCGCAGTCACCGGCCCCCGCACCGCGATCGCGATCGCGGGTGTCCTCCTCCTGGCCACTCCGCTGTTGCTCCCGCACCGCGAGAAGACCCCCGGGAACAGCAGGGAACAGGCCGCGAGCCTCACATGACGAGCCGGCACCTTCCCCGGCCGCGGTACTTCTCCCGGTCCGCCGGGATGTTCTGACGGTCCGCCCGTCACGCCCCTTGTGCCCCTGAATGTTCGCGGCGACCCGTCAGGACGGCGGATCCGGTGGACCGGCGGGCCGGATCGCCGCCGGGTCCCAGCGATACATCCGCTTGAACGCGACCCACGCCCCCCACTCGGGCTCGTACAACGAGGTCGTCACCAGGGCGACCGCCCGGTTGTGCGGCCCCCGGTAGATGCAGCGCAGCCGGCCGGGACGCCACAGCCCGCCGACGCGCACCTCGACCTCGCGGTGCGGCCAGTACGTCGTGTGATCACCCGTGAAGCAGTCGAGCATCTCCCCCGTGCCGATCGCATGCGCGTCGCCCTCGCGCGGCTGCGCCTCCGCCGTCGCGAGCACCTCCCTCGAGGTGTATTCGAGGCTCATCCGGTCCGGGTCCCACGCGACCCACACCATGGGGATCGACGGCGACGGCCAGTCGACGATCGTGAGGATCGCCCGGGTTCCGTCCGGCAGATCGCGGTACTGGATGACCTGGGTCCGCTGTCGCCGCCCCTCGCGGCCGAGCGTGAGCCAGAGGCCGGTGCGGTTGAACTCCACCTCCTCCCTCGCCGGCACACGGTCCGGTATCGGCAGCGGGACCTCTTCCGCATCACGCCATTCGCTCATGTGTTCGAAAATAGCGCCGAGTTGCGGTTCTGACGAGGCGGCTGCGCGAGATTCACCCGAAGGTGGCACCGTGCGGTCGCAGAGCCCTCCAGGTCCGGCGGCGGGCGGGCCCACGCCGAAGCGGCGGCGCCGCGCGGCGGCCGGACC
Organism: Streptomyces sp. NRRL F-5122; assembly: GCF_001507435.1. Taxonomy (GTDB): domain Bacteria; phylum Actinomycetota; class Actinomycetes; order Streptomycetales; family Streptomycetaceae; genus Streptomyces; species Streptomyces lannensis. Next base: position 142,225 of record NZ_LMWH01000172.1, on the reverse strand, counting down.
GCCGTGTCCGTGAGCCTCTCACCAGGCGGAACGCGGTACAGCCGGCCGCCGGTCCACGGTCAGGAGACGGGCGCGTGGTGGTAGTCGGAGGTGGAGAACGCCTTGCCCAGCTGGACAAGGGACTCGGGGGCGTCCAGGCGCTCCATGAACGCCTCGACGAACACGAGCCGGTCGCGGTTGCCGCCCGCCGTTTCGAACGCGGCCGCGAGTTCCTCCTCGGTGGTCGCCTTGACGGTGACGGCCAGGCCCAGCGGGTCGAAGGCCTCGACCAGCCGGTCGTAGTGCCAGGTGGCGATGTTGTTGTAACCCGCGTTCGCGCCCAGGATGTGGCGCTCGACCGTGTAGCCGTCGTTGTTGATCAGGATGACGACGGGGTTGAGGCCATGGCGCAGCACCGTGGACAGTTCCTGCGCGGTCAGCTGGAAGGAGCCGTCGCCGATCAGCAGGATGTGACGGCGCTCGGGTGCGGCGAGCATGCACCCCAGCAGGGCCGGGAGCGTGTAGCCGATCGAGCCCCACAGGGGCTGCCCCACAAAGGTGCAGCCGTGCGGGAACGGCAGTTCCGCGCATCCGAAGTACGAGGTGCCCTGGTCGGCGATCACCACGTCACCCGGTTCGAGGAACTCCTGGAACTGCTCCCAGAAGCGCTCCTGGACGAGCCGGGATGAGCGTACGGGCTCGTGGGGGGCCGCTGCGCCGACGCACCGCCGGAACTGCGAGGTGATGTCGGAGGGTTTGCGGATGCCGGCGCCGGCGAGAGCCTGGATCGCGTCCTTCATGGACACATGGTCGTGCCGGACGGAGCCCACGGCCGCGGCCGTCGGATGGAGTGCGATCAGCCGGGAGGGGTCGATGTTCTGGGAGAACCCCCCGGTGACCGAGTCGGTGAACTGAGTGCCGACGGCCAGGAGGCAGGCCGCGTTCTCGATGGTCTCCCTGACGTAGGAGTCGCTGAGCTTCCCCGCGTACCCGCCGATGAACTGGTCGTGGTCCTCGGGGAAGACGCCCTTCGCGGAGCTGAGGCAGGCGACGGGGCAGCCGATGCCCTCGACCAGTCGGACCAGCTGCGGGGCGAGACGGTACCGGTCGGCCTCGGGGCCGAGCAGCACGGCCATCGAGTCCGCCGAGCGCAGCAGGTCCCGCGCCTGGTCGGTGAACCTCGCGAGCGTGCGGGGGTCGCTGGACGGCTCGGGGAGGACCAGCGGCTCGCCCGGTGCCTCGATCGTCTCGCACGCCACGTCCGAGGGCAGCATGATGTACACGGGACGTTTGAGCAGCCAGCACAGGCACAGCACCCGGTCGATCTCCGAAGCGGCGTTGTCGCGGGTCAGCGTCGCCTGGGCGACCGTGTACTCCTCGGCGCACCTCGCCGCGCGCCGGAAGTCGCCGTCGCCGGCCGTGTGATGGACCTTCTGCTTGTCCTCCACGACGAAGGTCGCCGGCGTCCCCACTATGGACACGACCGGCACGGACTCGGCGTACGCGCCGGCGACGCCGTTCAGGGCGCTCAGCTCCCCCACGCTGAACGTGGTGACCAGCGCCGCGATCCCGTTCAGCCGGCCGTAACCGTCCGCGGCGTAGGCGGCGTTGAGCTCGTTGCAGTTCCCGATCCATTCGATGCCGTCCATCGCCTCGAGCTGGTCGAGGAATTCCAGCTGATAGTCGCCGGGCACTCCGAAGACGTGCCCGACCCCGATCTCCCGCAGACGGCGCAGCAGGTGGTCGCCAACGGTGCAGGTGCCCATGTCATGGCCTTTCTCGTGCCGGGATCCGGGTCCGGGAGCCGCCGGTTCGCGGGACTCGCCTGCGGGGAGATCCGGTGGTGCGCGGCGCAGGCGCCTATTCGAGGACTCCCTCGTGGAGTTGGGCGAAGAGTTCGGTGTTCCGCGTGTAGTCCACGGGGACGTCGATGATCGTGATGCCCGGCTGGACCCGGGCTTCGCGCGACAGGGCCTCGCCGAGGACCTTGGCGAACTGCTCCTCGGTCTCGACGCGGTAGCCGTGGGCGCCGAAGGCTCCGGCGTACTGGGCGATGTCGTAGTCGCCGAGCTGTACTCCCGAGGTGCGCCCGTACTTCAGCTCCTCCTGGAAGCGGACCATGTCGTAGGTGTTGTCGCGCAGGATCACATGGGTGAAGTGCAGGCCGAGGCGGGTGGCCGTCTCCAGTTCCTGGGCACTGAACAGGAATCCCCCGTCGCCGGACACGGACACGACCTGCTTGCCTGGCCGTACCAGGCAGGCCGCCATGGCCCAGGGCAGGGCCACTCCGAGCGTCTGCTGGCCGTCCGAGAACAGCAGGTGCCGGGGCTCGTAGGCGCGAAAGTGCCGGGCCGTGTAGATGTAGTGCGAGCCGACGTCGCAGGTGACGGTGGCGTCGTCGTCGATCATGTCGCGAAGCGTGAGCAGGACCGACACCGGATTGAGGCCGGCACGCGTGTGGTTCGCCGTACGCGCGGTGTCGTCGGCATCCTTCAGGGCCCGCCGCTGCTCGGCGAGTTCACCGAGGACCTCGGGGTCGAGACGGAGCCCGGACAGCTGTCCGGCCAGGGCCCGGACGGTGGAGGCGACGTCACCCTGCAGCTCGATCGCCGGCTGGTAGTGGTTGTCGATGTTCGCGGGCACCACGTCGATGTGGACGACGGTGCGGGACGGGTCGGTGTTCCACAGCTTCGGGTCGTACTCGACGGCGTCGAAGCCGACGGTCACCAGGACGTCCGCGTGCGAGATGACGATGTCGCCCGGCTGGTTGCGGAACAGGCCGACCCGGCCGAGATAGTGCTCGTCCAGCGTCCGGGAGACGACGCCCGCGGCCTGGAACGTCTCCACCACCGGCAGGTCGGTGTCCTCGAGGAGGGTGCGCAGGGCGGCGCAGGCCTCCGGATCGGCGCCCCGTACGCCGGCGAGGATCACCGGCCGCCTGGCGTCACGGATGAGGCGGGCCGCCTGCTCGATGCCCTCCGCCGGTGCGGGCCCCAGGCGGGGTACGGGGCACGCCCTGGTGATGCCGGCCGAGATGGGCGTGGCCAGTACGTCGGAGGGCAGGATCACGGCCGCCGCCCCCCGGGGCTGGGTGAGGGCGGCACGCAGGGCGTTGGCCACCGCTTCCGGGACGTTGCCGGCGTCGTTCACCTCGCCGGTGTACTTGGTGAAGGCCTTGAGGGCGGCGGTGGCGTCCATGGACTGGTGGCTGCGCTTGAGGCGGTCCGCGCGGGGCACGGCCCCGCACAGCGCGACGACGGGGTCCTGCTCGGTGTTGGCGGTGAGAAGGCCGGTCGCGGTGTTGGACGTGCCCGGTCCTGAGGTGACGACGACGGCCCCCGGTGTTCCGGTGAGCCGTCCGACCGCCGCGGCCATGAAGACCGCGTTCTGTTCGTGGCGGCACACCACCAGTTGAGGGCCGCTGTCCACCAAGGCGTCGTAGATCGAGTCGATCTTCGCGCCGGGCACTCCGAAAACATGGCTGACGCCGTACGCCGACAGCACCTCGACCGCGCGCTGGGCGGCACGCGCTTCAGACTCGGACATGGAATGCAGCCTCTCGTTGTGGTGGCAGAGAGCTCCTCGGCCGTCGAAGTCCGGAGCCGGCCGCGCCCGTTGCCGAGCAACGGGGCCGGTGACGGACCCACCCGCTCGCCGGCCGCGGACAGCGGTTCCGCAGGCCGCCCCTCAGCCGCCCTCGGCCTGGCGGATCTGATCCGTCAGGTTGCCGGGGGTTAGATCGGAGCCGAGGAACTGCTGTGTCGTCGGCAGACTGAGGTGGAGTTCGGAGCGCTCGCCGAGCGCGACCGTGCCGTGCTCGACGCGGAAGTCCAGGCAGTGACCGCCGTGTTCATGGGATGCGTCGATGAAGTGCATGTGGTAGCCGGCCACCGAGATGCCCTGTTCGTAGTCGGGCGTGCGGTAGCCCGCCAAGGTCCCTTCCAGATCGGTGAAGTCGGTCTCCGCCTGCCCCTCGGCGGCCTCGGTCAGCGAGGGATACGGCGGCTCCTGCTTCCGCACCGTCCGGGCGCGGATCTCGCCGAAACGCCCGGTGATCCGGATCGCGTAGATCAGGTTGGGGCTGCGGACCAGGTCGTCGACAAGCGCGATCACCTCGGCACGGGTCATGGGCGCCGTGATCTCCTCGGTGATCTCCGGCGTGAACCACGTCATGGCCGCGAAGGGCGACAGATCACCCCTGTCGGCGGTCTCCACGGAACCGTCGGCGCGGAGGTGGTAGCAGACGCCGTCCAGGACGAGCATCTCGCCGTCGAGGTGGTTGAACGTGCCGAGCCCGAAGTCCCCGTGCTCGAGCAGTTGCCCCACGGAGACATCGCCGTCGTAGACGCCGTCCATCAACGCGCCCATGGTCGAACTCTGGTACACCTCACGCGCTCGCCCGGCGTCATGCCGTGCGCCGCTCCCGCCGCCCCGGTGCGCCAGGACCGTGCGGGCGAACTTCCGGAGGCGGTCCACGGGGGTCGCCTCGCTACCCATCGCTCGTGCCTCCCATCGCCCTGGGAAAAAGCCCTGGCCGCCCGGGGCGGACAAAGCCCGCTCCAGGGTGTCGACCCGCCGCTGCCGGTGCACTGGGCGTCGCACAACGTCACCACCGCCGCCCGGGGGTACAGGGCGCGGCGAACGTATCTCCCACAACATGCTGCCTGCATCCGGGCCGCACGCAACCGGAGGACCGCGCCCGGCCCGGCACTCGTCGGCGGCCTTGAACGACAGCTCGACGACGTACTCGGTGCCGGTCCCGCTCGCGCCGACCACCGGGACGACCTCGATCGCGGCGTCGTCGGAGGACTCCCACGCACCCGACCACACCTGCGAGGTGACGGGGCCGTGGGCTCGGGCGGCCCCGAGGGTGTCCGACCCCCATGTGCCGGGGAGCCAGTCGTCGAGCTTGCCGGGGATCTCGTCGAGCAGCCAGGTGCGTCCGGTATCGCCCTCGAAGGCCGAGCCCGACTTGTGGCGCAGGCGGACGTCCCGGCCCTGGGCGTCGAGGTCGGGCGCGTCGGTGTCGAAGTACTCGTAGGACCGCGCCTTGGACGAACCGCCGATACCGACGGCCGACTTCACGGCCGAGGTCGGGTTGCGGGACGAGTCGGGTGCCGCGGTGGTCAGCGACAGTGGCGGTGAGGGACGCGACCAGGGCGGTCGCCGGCGCGGTGAGCAGGCGGCGAGCCCGCAAGAAAGCGATGCTCATGTCAGGAACGTTCCTCGGACGGGTGAGCAACAGGTGGGTGGCCCGTGGGGAATCGTGTGAACCGGGAGCGTCGGCCAGGGGATTGCGATTCGCCTCCGGCACCACAGGCCCCCCGTTCCGTTCGAGGCCGCGTTCAGGGGCGCTTGACAAGCGCTGTGCCTGTTCGCCAACTTCCCGTCACTCGATCACCGGCTTTCGTCAAGTCCCGCTTGTCACAACGGACATGTAGCGGAAAGAGGCTCGCCAGTCGTGCGCCCGCAAGGAGACGCACGGACTAGGAGGGGAACTCATGTCTCGTCTGAGGATCGCGACCGCCGCAGCCACCGCTGTGGTGCTGTCGCTGGCCGGCAGCAGCCTGGCCACTGCCGCACCTACGGCTCACGGCGGTCGGGGTCCGGTACTCAAGGCACACTCCGACCGTTTCACCGCCCACGCAGGCCGGACGTTGACCGTCCGCGGCAAGGGCTTCCTGTCCAACGACAGCGGCAGGCCGGCCACGCTCGTCTCGCACACCAAGACCGCGCACGGTTCTCTGACGGTCCACCAGGACGGTTCGTTCGACTACACGCCGAACCCCGGCTTCAAGGGCACCGACGGCTTCGACTACACGGTCAGCGACGCCGTCAAGCTCTACCGGACGCATCTGCCGGCGCTCACCACGATCGACGGGGTGAAGATCTCGGGAGGGGCGTACGGTTCGTCGCTCTACCCCGTGCCCGGCTCGAAGGACGAGTTCTACGGGATCACCGACCGCGGCCCCAACGTCGACACCCCGGACGGCCACAAGGCGCTGCCCCTGCCGGACTTCCACCCGGCGATCGCCAGGATCCGCCTCGTCGGCGCCAAGGCGGAGGTCCTCAAGACGATCCCGCTGCGCGCCGCCGACGGCACCCTGTACAACGGGCATGTCAACACCCAGGCGAACACGGGTGAGTCGCTGATCGACCTGGCCGGGAACGCGCTGCCGGCCTCGCCGAACGGCTACGACCCCGAGGGCCTGGTCGCCCTGCCGGACGGCTCCTTCTGGGTGTCGGACGAGTACGGCCCGTTCATCACCCACTTCTCCCGCGACGGCCGGGCGCTCCAGCGTCTGTCCCCCTTCAACGGCTCGCTCCCGGCCGAACTGGCCAACCGGGTGCCGAACAAGGGCATGGAGGGGCTGGCGCTCACGCCGGACGGCAGCACGCTCGTCGGCATGATGCAGTCCGCGCTCCAGCAGCCCGACCTGCCGGCCGGCGTGAAGACCAAGAACGTCACCGTGCTGCGCATCGCGACGTACAACCTGCGCACCCACGCGACGCACGAGTACGTCTACCTGCTCGACGACCCCAAGGCGACCGGCGGCGCGGTCAGCGAGATCACCGCGCTCAGCAACACCACGTTCGTCGTGGACGAGCGGGACGGCAACATGGAGCCCGGCGCGTTCAAGAAGCTCTTCAAGATCGACATCAGCCGGGCGACCGACGTCGGCCCCTCCGCCAAGGTGCAGGGCGCCACGTACGACGGGGCCGAGGGCGGGCTGCTCATCGGCCCGAAGCACCAGACCATCGACGCCTACGTGGGCGAGGGCGACACCGCCACGGCCCAGGCCGCGCTGAAGACGGCGGGGGTCATCCCGGTCGCCAAGAGCCCGTACCTGGACCTGGGTGACCTGGTCACCCGCCTCGACCCGACCGGCGCGTTCTTCGGCCATGACAAGGTCGAGGGTGTCGCCACCACCGACCACGGCCGCACGCTGCTCATCAGCAACGACAGCGACTTCGGCATCGACGGCGTCACCACCGAGACGGCGCCCTACACCCTGCACTCCAAGATCCTCCCGAGCGGACAGCAGGACGACGGCGAGTACCTGGCCGTCGACACCACCAAGCTGCCCGCCGCGACCAGCACCGCGCGCGTCACCTTCACGGTGCGCTGACGGCGCCTCGCACCGACCCGCACCGAGTGCACGCCGGCGGGCTGTTGCCGCGGACCCATCCAGCGGTCCGCGGCGGCGGTCCGCCGGCACACGCGCGGGCTTTCGCCGACGAGCCACCTCCTCACGCGGTCCGCTTGCGCGCCGCGGTCTTCTTGGCCGCCGTCTTCCCGGCCCCGGCCTTCTTCGCCGCCGTCTCCCTCGCAGGCGTCTTTTTCGCGGCCGTCTTCTTGGCCGCGGTCTTCTTCGCCGCCGTAGTCTTCTTCGCCGCCGTCTTCTTCGCCGCCATCTTCTTCGCCGCCGTCTTCTTCGCCGTCTCCTCGGGCGACCCACCGCCCGGCAGACGTGTCACCTCCGCCGCTTCGCCCGTGCCCCGCGACTCCCTCGCCGCCCGCACGCTCTTCTCCAGGGCCGCCATCAGGTCCAGAACCTTGCCGCCCTCGGGCTCGGGTGCCTGCGGAAGCTCCTTGCCCTCCGCCTTCGCCGCGATCAGTTCCTCCAGCGCCTCGCGGTACTCGTCGTGCAGATCGTCCAGGTCCACGTCCCCCAGGGTGTCCATCAACGCGTCCGCCAGGTCCAGTTCCTTGTCCCGGACGGTCACGCTCGCGTCGGGCGCCACGCCGTCCGCCGCCCTGATCTCGTCCGGCCACAGCAGCGCGTGCATGCCGATCACATCGCCGACCACGCGCAGCATCCCGAGCCGCTCCCGCCCCCGCAGCGCGTATTTCGCGACGGCCACCTTCCCGCTGCGTCTCAGCGCCTCCCGCAGCAGCGCGTACGGCTTGGCGGCCGGGGCCCCGTTCACGGAGAGGTAGTACGCCGTGTCCAGCTGGAGCGGGTCGATGCGGTCCTCCGGCAGGAAGGCCAGGATCTCGATCGTCTTGCTGGTCGGCAGCGGAAGCTTCGCCAGGTCCTCGTCCGTGATCGGGATGACCGTGCCGTCCACGTCCTCGTAGCCCTTGCCGATCTCCGACGAGTCGACCTCGCGGTCCTCCAGCTCGCAGAACTTGCGGTAGCGGATCCGGCCGGCGTCCTCCAGATGGATCTGGCGGAAGGAGATCGAATGGCTCTCGGTGGCGTTCATCAGCTTGACGGGGATGCTGACCAGGCCGAAGGAGATGGTTCCGTTCCAGATCGATCGCACGCTCCGCCCCTTTTCTTCATGGATCAGGCGATTTCATGGGATTCTCATCGTATGACGCCGATCACTGAGGTGGAGGGGCGGCGGCTCGCGCTCAGCAACCTGGAGAAGGTGGTTCATCCGGCGACCGGATTCACCAAGGGCGAGCTGCTGCACTACTACGCGACCACCGCGGAGGCGCTGCTGCCGCACCTGCGCGATCGCCCCGTGTCGTTCCTGCGCTATCCGGACGGACCGGACGGTCAGGTCTTCTTCACCAAGAACGTGCCGCCCGGTACGCCCGACTGGGTCGTCACGGCCCAGGTGCCGCGCTCGGAGGGCCCGGCCCGCATGGTGCTGGTCCAGGACCTGCCCAGCCTGATGTGGGCGGCCAACCTGGTCACCGAGTTCCACACCCCCCAGTGGCGGATCGAGGCCCCCGACGAGGCGGACCGGCTGGTCTTCGACCTCGACCCCGGCCCACCCGCCACCGTCGTCGAGTGCTGTGAGGTCGCGCTGTGGCTGCGGGACAGGCTCTCGGCGGACGGGGTGGAGACCTGTGCGAAGACGTCCGGGTCGAAGGGGCTGCATCTGCTGGCGGCGGTGGCACCGACGCCGTCGCGGGCCACGACGGACTACGCCAAACAGCTCGCCGTGGCGGCGGAGAAGGCGATGCCCCGACTGGTCGTCCACCGCATGACCCGCAGCCTGCGGCCGGGGAAGGTGTTCGTGGACTGGAGCCAGAACGCGGCCCGCAAGACGACGGCGGCCCCCTACACCCTGCGCGCCCGGGCGGAGCCGACCGTGTCGGCGCCGGTGACCTGGCAGGAGGTCGCGGACTGCGCGTCCCCGGACAGCCTGGTCTTCCGGGCGCCGGACATCGCCCCCCGCCTCCAGGCGCACGGCGACCTGCTGGCCCCGCTCCTCGACTCCGCCGGCGCCGCCCGGCTGCCCTGACCGCTCACACCCTGGACCAGATGTGCCGGTCTCGCGCCATCGCGTGCAGCGCCTCCACATCCGCGGGCTTGAGCAGACCGCCGAGCCGGGCGATGCCGGGAAGGTCGGTGTCCGCGAGGATCCGGATCTCCCGCGGCGGAACGGTCGTCTCCAGACGGGCCGGCTCCACCAGGACCAGGACCGGACGGACCTCGGCGGTCAGCGCGTACGACGCCCGGGCCGCGTCGGCGCGCACCCGGCGCAGCAGCGGCCGCGCGTCCTGGCGGCCCACCGTCACCATCGGATCGGCGACGAGGACCCGCTGCCTGCGTGCGTCGAGCGAGCGCACCGCGAAGAGGCCGCCCGGGCCGATCACCAGATGGTGGATGCGGTCCCCGCCGGGCAGCGGTACCGAGTGCAGCGTGCGCCAGCCCCCGCCTTCCAGCAGGTCGAGGGCCTCACCGGTCCGCTGTTCGACCGCCAGCGCCCTGTGCCGTGGATCGGTGCGCAGCCGGTGCGCGGCCTTCGGGTCCCGGTCCAGGGCGATGAGCAGCGCCTCGCCGGGCCGGTTCGGCGCCAGGTCGTCGTCCGGGTGCAGGGTGAGCCGGGCCAGCTCCGCGGGGGTGGGGACGGGTGGTGGCCCCACCGCCACCGGACCGGTCAGGAACGGGCCGAGCGCGGTGAGCACGTCCTGCCGCAGATCCTCGCTGAGCAGGTTGACCCGGCCCGCCTCCCGGTCGTACCAGGCGACGCTCCTGCCGTCGGTGGCGCACACGTACAGGCGTTGCTGCCCCTGCCGCCAGGTCGGTATGACGCGCAGTCCACTCATGCACCATCACCCCTCGACCATGGGACCAGGCGGGGTGCTCCAGGGGCAAGAACCCGGTTACCTTTGTGAGCAGTTGGGGAGTCGTTGGGAGGCGCCGTTGCGGACCCTCGGAGAGCAGCCCGATGTTCCCGCTCCGGACAGCCCGTGGAGCGAGATCGTGCCCGGCCTGTGGATGGGCGGCCACGAGTTCACGGGGCGCTCCGGAGGGCTGGAACTCGCCGTCGTGCGCGACGAGTTCGACCTCGTGCTGACCCTCTTGCGGCTGCCGGGGCACGGCCCGGACGCGGGGGTCGAGCACCATGTGTGGCCGATACCGGACGGTCCGCTCGACGGGACCCAGATCGCCGGCGTGATGCGGCTCGCCCGGGCGGCCGACGACGCGCTGGAGGACGGCCGCCGGGTCCTCGTCCGCTGTTACCACGGGTACAACCGCTCGGGCCTGGTCGTCGCGCACACGCTGATCCGGGCCGGGCACCCCGCCGACGAGGCGATCCGCATGATCCGCGCCCGCCGCGGCCCTTGGGCCCTGCACAACCGGCTGTTCGTGGAGTATCTGCGGGCGGGACTGGACACGGTCCGCCTGCTGGAGGAACTCGCCGAGTGACCCGCCGTCCGGTCATAGAGTGAGCAACCGGCCAGCAGGTGACCAAAAGGACGTGCCCCCGTGTTCCCCAGCCGCCGTGTCCGCGCAGCCCTCGGTCTCGCCGCGACCGCCCTGCTCCTGGCAGGGTGCGGCGACGCCGGCACCCTGCGCTCGGCGGGACCGACCGCCACCGCCGTCGGACCGGTCGAGCTGTGGCCGCAGCTGCCGCCCGCCTCCACGCCGGCCCTCGACTACGGCGTGGCGGACACCGAGACCATGGACGGCGTCACCGTTCCGGGTGACGACGTCCACCGGGTGCCGCCACTGGACGTCTTCCGCGCCGAGGTCGCCGCCCACGCGGACGCGTACTCCGGACCGAGCGCGCTGTACGCACCGACCCGCAAGCAGCTCGCCGACTGCGGCAAGAAGGGTTCCAAGGGCCGCAGATGCCCGCTCCTCAACGCCTACTACCGCGATCTCACCGGGGACGGGCGGGACGACATGGTGCTCGGCGTCCGCTTCCCCGGCGATCAGCTGGCGGTACGCGTCTACACCGTCGCGCACCACCGGCTGGTCCAGGTCATGGGCACCTCGGACAGTGTGATCAGCGTGGAGCTCGCGGGCCGCGACGTGCTCATCCGCTCCCCCTCGACGCTGCCCGGGTACGAGTTCCGCACCGTGTGGACCTGGGACCCGCACCAGCACGCGATGCTGGCGAGCCGGGACGAGATCCTGCGGACGGGCGCCGCGCCGCCGCACCGGCGGGTGCCGCCGGTTCCGTCGAAGAGCGCGTGATGACCGCCATGTCCAGAGCCCTGGGCCGACTGCCCGACTGGACCGCCACCCTCACCTGGAAGGCGGCCGCGTTCATCGCCGTGATGTGCTGCGCTCTCGCCGCCCTGCTCGGCGTGCTCGTCCATGTCCAGGTCACCGACCGGACCGTCGGCGAGGCCCGGGGCCGGGCGCTCGACCGGCTGACCGAGGCGGCGCGGGCGTACGAGGCGGGCGACCGGCTGCCGCTCGGCGCGGGCGTCGGCCTTCCGGGGCTGCCGCCCCGGCTGCGGCACCTGGCGGCGGGCGGGCGCCGCGGCACCATGGTCGGCACCGGCGACACCCAGCCCACGATGTGGGCGGCGGGCCCGGCCGACGGCGGACGGGTGCTCGCCGTACAGGTCGACTACCGGCAGGGAGCGCGCATCATCGCCGCCCTCGACCGGGCGATCCTGTGGTCCTCGGCCCTGGCGATCAGCGTGACGCTGCTGGTCGGGGCCTTCGCGGTGACCCGGGTGACCCGGCGACTGCAGACCACCGCCCAGGTGGCCCGGCGGATCAGCGCGGGCGACCTGGACGCACGCGTGGACGACCCGCGCACGAAGGACCCGACGCGCCTGCAGGACGAGGTGGCCGCGGTGGCCGGCGCGCTGGACACGATGGCGGCCACACTGCACGGCAAGCTGCTGAGCGAGCAGCGGTTCACGGCGGACGTGGCGCACGAGCTGCGCACCCCGCTGACGGGGCTGCACGCGGCGGCCGAACTGCTGCCGCCGGGACGGCCGACCGAACTGGTGCGCGACCGGGTGGCCACACTGCGCACGCTCACCGAGGACCTGCTGGAGATCTCCCGCCTCGACACGAAGAGCGAGCGTCTCGACCTGGACACCGAGCATCTCGCGCCCCTGGCCGAACGGGTGGTGCGGGCCTCGGGGACCGGCACTCGGGTGCGGGTGGTGCGGGATGCGCGGGTCGAGACCGACCGGCGCCGCCTGGAGCGTGTGCTCGGCAATCTGGTGGCGAACGCGCACCGGCACGGGCGGGGCCCGGTGGTACTGACCGTCGACGGCCGGCGGGTCACCGTACGGGACCACGGGGACGGCTACCCCGAGTACCTCCTGGCCCACGGACCGCAGCGCTTCCGGACCGAGAGCGGCGGGAAGGGCCACGGTCTCGGGCTGACCATCGCGCTCGGGCAGGCGCGGGTGCTCGGCGCGGCACTGGAGTTCGCCAACGCGCCGGACGGCGGGGCGGTGGCCACGCTGAGACTTCCCGGGCCAAGGCCCCCAGGTGTACCGGAAAGGGCTGATTGAGACGACATAACAGGACATCACCGTTGCCGCTTGCTACGTTCCGCACATGATCGAGCCCGGAACGCCAGGACTGCCGGGGACGAGGACGGAGACGGACGACGCCCCCGCTCCCGCCCTGCGGCTGCCCCGGCGCCGCGGCGTCGAGTTCGCCCTGATCGTCCTCGCCGTTCTGATCTCCATGTACGGCTACTGCGCCGTCGGGCTCGCCACCCAGGGCACTGTCCCGCCCGGAGCCACACGCTACGGCGCCGGGCTCGGCGTGCTCGCCCTGCTCGCGCACTGCGCGGTGCGCCTGCGCGCCCCGTACGCCGACCCCCTGCTCCTGCCGATCGCCGTCCTGCTCAACGGCGTGGGTCTGGTCCTGATCTACCGCCTCGACCTGGAGACGCCGGGCGACCGGGCCGCCCCCACCCAGCTGTACTGGTCCACGGTCGGTGTGGCGCTCTTCATCGCGGTGGTGCTGCTGCTGCGGCACCACCGGGTGCTCCAGCGCTACACGTACGTCTGCGTGGTGGCCGCGCTGGCCCTGCTCACCCTGCCGATCTTCTTCCCCGCGGTGAACGGCGCCCGGATCTGGCTCAGGATCGCCGGGTTCTCCATCCAGCCGGGCGAGTTCGCGAAGGTGCTGCTCGCGGTCTTCTTCGCCGGGTACCTGGCCGCCAACCGGCATGCGCTCGCCTACACCGGCCGGCGGGTGTGGCGGCTGCAACTGCCGACCGGGCGGGTCCTGGGGCCGGTCGTGGCGATCTGGCTGCTGAGCGTCGGGGTGCTGGTACTGGAGCGCGACCTCGGCACCTCGCTGCTGTTCTTCGGACTGTTCGTGGTGCTGCTGTACGTCGCCACGGGCCGCACGGGCTGGATCGCCGTGGGCCTGCTGCTCGCGGTCGCCGGTGCGCTGGCCGTGGGCCGGCTGGAACCGCACGTGCATGCGCGGGTCGCGGACTGGCTGCACCCCTTCGCCTCGATCGACGCGGGCATCGGACCCAACCAGCTGGCCCAGTCCCTGTTCGCCTTCGCCGCCGGGGGCGCGCTCGGCACCGGTCTCGGCCTCGGCCATTCGATCCTCATCGGCTTCGCCGCCAAGTCGGACTTCATCCTGGCGACGGCGGGCGAGGAACTCGGCCTCGCGGGCCTGTCCGCCCTCTTCCTGCTCTACGCCCTGCTGGTGGAGCGCGGTTACCGGGCGGGCCTGGCGCTGCGCGACCCCTTCGGGCGGCTGCTCGCCATCGGGCTCGCGTCGATCGTCGCGCTCCAGGTGTTCGTGATCGCGGGCGGGGTGACGGGGCTGATCCCGCTCACCGGCATGGCGATGCCCTTCCTCGCCCAGGGCGGCTCGTCCGTCGTCACCAACTGGATCATCGTGGCGCTGCTCATCCGGATCAGCGACTCCGCTCGCAGCCAATACGACGGGACGGCCGTGCCATGAACCTGCCCCGGGGCCTCGACTCCGCACGGCCCGGCGGAACCCCCACCATCCAGCGGGCGGCCGCCCTGTGCGCGCTGCTCCTGGTCGCCCTGCTGGTGAACGCCACCCGGGTACAGATCTTCGAGGCCTCGCGCTACGACGACAACCCGGCCAACCGCCGGCAGATGATCGCCCGGTACGGCGCGCCGCGCGGCGACATCCTGGTCGACGGGCGCGCGGTGACCGGCTCCCGCGACGCGGGCGGGATGTTCCGCTACGAACGCACCTACACGGACGGTCCCCTGTTCGCACCCGTCACCGGCTTCGCCTCGCAGGTCTACGGGACGACCATGCTGGAGGACACCCAGGACGCGACTCTCGCGGGCACCGATCCCGATCTGGCGCCGTTCCCCCTGTGGAACGACGTCACCCGGACCCGCAGCTCCGGCGGCAATGTCGTCACCACCCTCAACGGGGCGGCGCAACGCGCGGCGTACCAGGCCCTCGGCGGGCGCAGCGGCGCCGTGGCCGCCATCGAGCCGTCGACCGGGCGGATCCTGGCACTGGTCTCGGCGCCGTCGTACGACCCCGGTGAGCTGTCCGGTTCGAGGGACTCCGTCGCACGGGCCTGGGAACGGCTGAACGCGGACGCGGGGAAGCCGATGCTCAACCGGGCGATCCGGCAGACGTATCCGCCCGGTTCGACGTTCAAGGTGGTGACGGCCGCGGCGGCACTGGACGCCGGGGTGGTGCGGGACCTCGACGAGTCGACGGACTCCCCGGACCCCTACCTCCTGCCCGGCACGACGACCCGGTTGACGAACGAGGCGCGGGGCTGCGAGGACGCGTCCCTGCGCTACGCCTTCGAGTGGTCGTGCAACACGGTGTTCGCCAAGCTGGGCTTCGAGGTCGGGCTGCGGAACATGACGCAGGCGGCGGAACGGTTCGGCTTCAACGACCAGAGGCTGAGGATCCCGTTCTCGGTGGCGCAGAGCACTTTCGAGCGGAAGCTGGACGGGCCGCAGCTGGCGCTGTCCTCGATCGGGCAGTTCGACACGCGGGCGACTCCGCTGCAGATGGCCATGATCGCGGGTGCGGTGGCGGGTGACGGTTCGGTGAGCGCGCCGTATCTGGTGGACAGGACGACGACGAAGTCGGGCGACACGGTCTCCGCCACCGAACCGCGCACCCTGCGCCGGGCGATGAGCCCGGCGACCGCGGCGGCGCTGCGCGAGATGATGGTGAACGCCGTGCAGGAGGGCACGGGCCAGAACGCGATGATCCCCGGCGCCACGGTGGGCGGCAAGACGGGCACGGCCCAGCACGGAGTCGGCAACTCGGGCACACCGTATGCCTGGTTCATCTCCTGGGCGCAGGCGGACGACGCGATGGAGCCGGGGGTGGCGGTCGCCGTGGTGGTGGAGGACGCCGCGGGTGAACGGGGGGAGATCAGCGGCGGCGGGGACGCGGCGCCGATCGCCCGGTCGGTGATGCAGGCGGTGCTGGAGTCGCAGCGGGGCATGGGACGTTGACCGGTCCGTCTGTCGAGACGGGGCTGTCGCACCCCTCGGGACCGACCTACCGTTCGGTCCATGACGGACACCGAGCAGCCCGCACCCGTGCACGAACTCGCCCAGGTGAACATCGCCCGTCTCAAGGCCCCCCTGGACTCACCGCAGTTGAAGGACTTCGTCGACGCCCTGGACCCCGTCAACGCGATGGCCGACGCCTCGGACGGCTTCGTCTGGCGCCTGCAGGAGGCGTCCGGGAACGCGACGGACGTGCCCGTCCTCGGCGACGAGTGGCTGATCGTCAACCTGTCGACCTGGCGCGACGCCGACGCACTGACCTCCTTCATGTACCGGGGTCGGCACCGGGAGTTGCTGTCCCGGCGCCGAGATTTCTTCGAACGCCTGCGGGAGGCGGTCACGACCCTGTGGTGGGTGCCGGCGGGCCACCGCCCGACGGTGGCGGAGGCGGAGGAACGCCTGCTGCACCTCCGCTCCCACGGGCCGACGGAGCATGCGTTCACTCTGCAGAGGCCGTTCCCGCCGGGGAAGGTGCGACCGGAGGCCGGCGGCTGACGGCGGCAGCGGGGCGTTCCCGGTGATCAGCCCGTGAGGCGCCGGCCCTCCTCGACAGCCTCCCGCACCTCCGTGACCCGTTCCCGCTCCTCCACCGCGAAACGCTCCGCGTCGAGCTTCTCGGCGATCTCCTCGTCCTGGGCCATCAGCAGGTCGAGATTGGAGTCGCCCATCTCGAAGACGCCCATGTCCACGTAGGCCTGCTGAAGGCGCTTGCCCCACAGACCGATGTCCTTGACGCAGGGCACGATGCGGCTGAAGAGCAACTGGCGGAACAGGCGCAGGAATTCGGAGTTCTCGCTGAACTCCTCCGCCTCCGCCTTCGGGATGCCGAAGTTCTCCAGCACCTCCACACCGCGCAACCGGTCGCGCATCAGGTAGCAGCCCTCGATGACGAACTCCTCGCGTTCGCGCAGTTCGGCGTCGGTGAGCTGCTTGTAGTAGTCGCGCAGGGCCATGCGGCCGAATGCCACGTGCCGGGCCTCGTCCTGCATGATGTACGCCAGGATCTGCTTCGGCAGCGGCTTGTCCGTGGTGTCGCGGATCATGCCGAAGGCCGCCAGCGCCAGGCCCTCGATGAGCACCTGCATACCCAGGTACGGCATGTCCCAGCGGCTGTCCCTGAGGGTGTCGCCGAGCAGGGACTGGAGGTTGTCGTTGATCGGGTAGACCATCCCGATCTTCTCGTGCAGGAAGCGGCCGTAGATCTCCGCGTGCCGCGCCTCGTCCATCGTCTGGGTCGCGGAGTAGAACTTCGCGTCCAGATCAGGGACGGACTCCACGATCCGCGCCGCGCAGACCATCGCGCCCTGCTCGCCGTGCAGGAACTGGCTGAACTGCCAGGAGGCGTAGTGCTTGCGCAGCTCGCCCTTGTCGCTGTCGGTCATCCTCGCCCAGTACGGCGTGCCGTAGAGGGTCACCGCCTCGTCAGGGGTGCCGAGCGGGTCGTACGGGTCGACCTCCAGATCCCAGTCGATCCGCTTCTGCCCGTCCCACTGCTTGTCCTTGCCCTTCTGGTACAGGGCGAGCAGCCGATCACGCCCCTCGTCGTACTCCCAGCTGAACCGCGCCGCACCGCTCGCGGGCACCTGCCAGAGGGTTTCTCCCGGTTCCTTGGCGTACAGCTCATGCGTCGACATACAGTTCACGCTCACACGTGGTAGACGCTCCGTCAACAAGTGGCGCACAGGGGATTGACGTCCTTGCTGACAAGCAGTCTCATAAGACGTGACCGCCGGTAACAGCGGCCCGTGCGACGAGGTGGTGGGGACAGCGATGACGACCGTGACCGAGGCCGAGGTGCTGCGCGACGCGCTCGGACTGCTCAAGGACCGGGAGCAGGTGGCCGAGCGATTGCTCGCCTCCTCCGCCAAGCACTCCTTCGATCCGGACAAGGAACTGGACTGGGACGCGCCCTTCGAGGCGGGCAAGTGGTTCTGGCCGCCGGAGCTGGTGTCGCTGTACGACACGCCGCTGTGGAAGCGGATGAGCGAGGAGCAGCGGATCCTGCTCTCCCAGCACGAGGCGGCCTCGCTCGCCTCGCTCGGCATCTGGTTCGAGCTCATCCTGATGCAGCTGCTGGTCCGGCACATCTACGACAAGGCGGCGACCAGTTCGCATGTGCGCTACGCGCTGACCGAGATCGAGGACGAGTGCCGGCACTCGAAGATGTTCGCCCGGCTGATCGCGCACGGCGGGACACCCTGGTACCCGGTGAGCCGGGTGCACCAGAACCTCGGCCGCCTCTTCAAGACGATCTCGACGACACCCGGTTCCTTCACGGCGACCCTCCTGGGCGAGGAGGTCCTCGACTGGATGCAGCGGCTGACCTTCCCCGACGAGCGGGTGCAGTCGTTGATCCGCGGGGTCACCCGCATCCACGTGGTCGAGGAGGCCCGGCACGTCCGGTACGCGCGCGAGGAACTGCGCCGCCAGATGCTGACCGCCCCGCGGTGGTCGCAGGAGTTCACCCGGATCACCTCCGGTGAGTTCGCACGCGTCTTCTCGGTGGCGTTCGTGAACCCCGAGGTCTACACGAACGTCGGCCTGGACAAGCAGGAGGCGGCCGCCCAGGTCAGGGCGAGCGGCCACCGGCGGGAGGTCATGCAGACGGGTGCGAAGAGGCTGACGGACTTCCTCGACGACATCGGCGTGCTGCGGGGCGTCGGGCGGCGGCTGTGGCGGTCCTCGGGGCTGCTGGCCTGAGGACGGACCCGTGGGGTTCCGGGGGCCGGCCGTGCAGGCCGCCCCGGCCGCGGGACGGGCTCGCCCCGCCGTTTTGTACGACAACGCGGTTACGCTGCCCCACATGACCTCCGAGGCCCCCACCCGCGCGTACCGTCGGCTCAGCGTCGAGGAGCGGCGAAGCCAGCTGCTCGGCGCCGCGCTGTCCCTGTTCGCGCAGCGCGCGCCCGAAGAGGTCTCACTGGACGACGTGGCCGAGGCGGCCGGGGTCTCGCGCCCGCTCGTGTACCGCTACTTCCCCGGCGGCAAGCAGCAGCTGTACGAGGCCGCGCTCCGCTCCGCGGCCGAGGAGCTCGAGCAGTGCTTCGCCGAGCCCCCGGAGGGACCGCTGACCCGGCGCCTCGGCCGCGCCCTCGACCGTTACCTCGCCTTCGTCGACCAGCACGACGCCGGGTTCAGCGCGCTGCTCCAGGGCGGCAGCGTGGTCGAGACGTCCCGCACCACCGCCATCGTCGACGGGGTACGGCGGGCCGCCGCCGAGCACATCCTCAGCCGTGCGGACGTGGATCACCGCAGTGGAGGCCGCCTCCCTGATCTGGCTCGACGAGGACAAGCAGCCACCGGTGGACGAACTGCGGGACTGGCTCGTGGAGCAGTTCGTGGCATGCCTGGTGGCCGGCGCCGGACGCGATCCGCAGACCGCCGCCGTGGTGCGCGGCGCACTGGCCCTGGAGAGTGCCGACGGACCGATCGGCGCCCTGCTCAGACGCGTTCTGTCCGTGGTCGGCGACGCTGGCCACCTGCTGTGACACGGCCTCCCGCGCCGGGACCCGCACCTGCGCCGGCCCGCCCGAAGAGGACACTGGTGTCGTGAAGAGCCAAGACACCCCGTTCGTGGGCGGCCCCCTGGACGGGCGCGTGCTGCCGGTCCTCCTCGGCCCGACGGGCCACCCGCCGAAGTGGTATCGCGTCCCGGTCCCGGACGCGGCCGGCGGCCCGCCGACCGTGCTCGTCTACCGGCGCGTGGAAGCGGGCCGGAGCAGCAGACTCGGCCTCCACCAGGGCTGGAAGTACGAGTACCGGCCCGAGGGCCGAAGCCGGGATGGCCTTCGGTGGCCGTGGTCCAAGCCGCGTCGGACGCCAGACGCCACGCCGGACGGTGGCCCGGACACCGCCGACGAGTGACCTCCCTGCGCCGAACCGACCACCCGGCGGGCGCCCGGGCTGCGGGCGCCCGATGCTGCCGGTGCGAGGTGGAAGGACCATCTCCGCAGCGGAGGTGATGAAATGTCAGGAAGGTTGCTGCGCCTGGCGTGTACGGCGGCGGTGACCGTCTCGGCCGTGCTCGCGCCCGCGCCCTCGGTGGCCGCTCCCGACCCCGGCACCACTCCGGCGGCGCAGCCGGGCCCCCGCCCGCTCTCCGAGCTGCTGACGGAACTTCAGAAGCACTACCGGGAGACCGAGCAGGCCACCGAGGTCTACAACGCCACGACCGAGAAGCTGAAAAAGCAGCAGGACGAGGTCGAGCGGCTGGACGGGGAACTCGCCAGGACCAGACTCGCCCTGCAGGCCAGTCGCGGCGAAGTCGGCCGTCTCGCCCGGCAGCAGTACCAGAGCAGCACGCACATCTCCGCGTACGTACGCCTGCTGCTCGCCCGCGATCCGCAGCACGCACTGGACGAGGGCCATGTGATCGGGCAGTTGGCGCGTGAGCGGGCCGAGAGCGTGCAGAGGCTGGTCGGCACCGAGCAGCAGGCCGACGCGCAGGCCCGTCGGGCACGCAAGGCCCTCGACGACCAGCTCACCCTCGCCGACCGGCAGAAGGAGGCGCGGGACGACGTCGAGCGGCAGCTGAGGGACGTCGAGAAACTGCTGTCCGCCCTCACCCCCGAAGAACTGGCCGCGCTGTCCGCGTTCGAGAAGAGCCAGACCGCCGCCGCGCAGGACACGTTCGTGTCCTCCGGGTCCCTCGGCGCGCCCGGAGTCGCCGCGATGCCGTAGGCGGCCGGTGGGGCCAACTGCCCCAGGTGCCGCTGAACCGGCTGCGGCCGGGGGATCCTGATGGTCTACTTCCCCGAAGCCACGCGTGTGGCCATGTACCTCGGCAACGGCAGGGTGGTGCGGGCACCGCGACCCGGCGCCGCGGACGGCTCCGACGCCGGCTGTTTCGCCGTGCCGGCGGCCGCCGCCGGGTAGCCCTCCTGGCCGCCGGGGCGCGGCGGCAGCGCCGGAGTGCGGCGCCTACGCACCCCGAACGACACGGCGGATCGGGGCGGCTGGCAGTATGCGGCGGCAGCGGCGCATCCAGTAAACGCCCTGCCGGCAGGGGGAGAAGACATGACGACGCACGCCACGGAGCGTCAGCACGACCAACGGCCCGGCTCCGGACAGACTCGGGGGCGCGGCATCGCATCGCGGGTGCTGCTGTTCTCGGTGACCGCGCTCGTCGCCTGTGCCACGGGGGTGGCCGGCACGCTGCTCTTCCAGAGGACCACCGCCCCGGACACCTCCGCCGTCGACGCCCAGGCCGCCGGACTCGCCGAGGACCTGCGCGGGGACCTGAACGCCGGCTTCTACTCGGGGGGCGGTACCTACGGGGGGCAGTTCACCGAGGGCACGCTCGTCGCCCAGGTCGAGACGCACGGCGGAGCGCTGCTGAGCGCCGGCACGGCGCAGGGCGGGCCCGGCGGCGCCGTCCACACGGCAGAGGTGATGTTGGGACTGTTCCCCCCGAGCTCGGGGACCGTCGCCGCGAACGCCTATCCGGTCCGCTGCTACCGCTACACCTTCGGTGTCGGCACGTACAGCGTGAAGCAGTCCGTCACGTCCTGCCCGGCCACGCGGACCGACGGCAGGCCCGGCAGCCTCGCGGCGCAGATGGGCGTGCTCCTCACCCGGCAGCCCACCGGCCCCAACGCGTACCGGCAGACGGCGACCTCGGGATATGCACACACCCCGCAGGGCGCCCTGGACTTCCTGAAGGACAAGCACCTGGTCGCGGCCGGGGACGCCGTCAACGTGGTGTCCGGCACGGCCGCCGGCGACGGCGTCCACGTCCTCGCCCTGCGGATCAACGGTGCCTGCCAGTACCTGCGCATGGACTCCTCACCCACGTCGGCCCGGCTGATACCCCTGTGGACGGCCCCGGCCGATGAACAGGAACCATGCACGGTGAAGCGGGCCGTCGCCGCCACGGGACTGTACGGAATCGATCCGGCGAAGGAGGGGTGACCTTCGGGCAAGGTTCCGTGGCTGACACACGACATGGCCGCCACGCACCCGACCGGCCCAAGGTTCTGGTTCGTGATGTCCATCGCCCTGTGCACGGGGTTCCTCGTCGCGCTGCCGATGAACTGGTGGCTGGTCGACCACGGTCTCAAACACGGCATGATGACGGTCCGGAGCGACACCGGCCCGGTCCCCCAGGTCGCGGCACTCGCCCTCGCCGGCGCCACGCTCGGCGGCCACCGGCAAGACCCGCCCGCGCTCGCTCGGCGAACTCCCATGCCCGGCCGCGGTGCGAACGGTTCCGCAGAACGAGCCCCCTACGACGGGGCCACGGCGCCGCCCACCGGCCGTGCGCACCACATGGAACCGCGGGTCGGCCGTGCCCGGCTCGCCGTGATGACCGTGGTCAGTTTTGCGATCTTCGGAGCGGGCTTCCTCATCGCGGGTCTGCTCGGAAACCTGACAATGCAGTAGTGACCGTCGGCGCTCCGGGTGCGACGGATCCAGACCCCGCCCGTCGGGGCGCCTCGCGGGCTGAGCGCGACCGCAGAGACCGCAGCCGACGGGAAGCACGCCAAGGCCACGGTGACAAGCCGAGCAGACCTCGGCGGCCTCCCCGCCCGTTCGCATCGAGGAACCGGCTCCGGTGGAACGCCGACGGCCCCGGCGACAGAGCCGGGGCCGTCTCCGGGCCGTCCGAGGGCGACCGGCGTGAACAACGACCGGCGGTCGAACCGCCGGTCACAAGCCCGTCAGGCTCCCGCGACCGAGGCCAGGTACGCCCCCGTCTTCTCCGGGTCGTAGAAGAAGTTCTCGAAGTCGGCCGGGTTGTTGAAGCCGTTCGCGAAGCGGTCGGCGACCGGCGGCAGGGTGCCCGCGGCGCCGATCAGGTTGAGGACGTGCTCCGGCGGCACGCCGAGCATCGCGTTGGTCCACTTGGTCACGTGCTGGGCCGTGTCCCAGTAGCGGTCGAAGGTCTGCTGCATCCAGGACTCGTCGAACTCCTTGTCCCCGTGCTCGAGGATGGAGGCGAGGTAGGCGGCGGCGCACTTGGACGCCGAGTTGGAGCCCTGGCCCGTGATGGGGTCGTTCGCCACGACGACGTCGGCCACGCCCAGGACCAGTCCGCCGCCGGGCAGCCGGCCGATCGGGTTGCGCACGGTGGGCGCGTAACGGCCCGAGAGCGTGCCGTTCGCGTCGGTCAGCTCCACCTTGGTGGCCCGCGCGTACTCCCACGGTGTGAAGCGTTCCATCAGCTCCAGGGTCAGGGACAGGTGCTCCGACGGGTCCTTGACGCCGTTGAAGACGTCCAGCGGGCCACCGGGAATGCCCTCCCAGAACAGGATGTCCGCACGGCCGGAGTTCGTCAGGGTCGGCATCACGAAGAGCTCGCCGACGCCCGGCACGAGGTTGCAGCGGACCGCGTCGTAGTCCGGGTGCTCCGGACGGGGGCCGAGACCGTGCACATACGCGACCGCGAGGGCCCGCTGCGGCTCGCTGTACGGCGAACGGGAGGCGTCACGGCCGAACATCGACACCAGCTCGCCCTTGCCGGCCGACACCAGCACCAGGTCGTAGGTGCGCGAGAAGTAGTCGAGGTCGGAGACCGCTGCGCCGTGGATGACCAGCTGACCGCCGCGCTGCGCGAAAATCTCCATCCAGCCGGCCATCTTCACACGCTGGTCGACGGACTGGGCGTACCCGTCGAGCCTGCCGACCCAGTCGATCACGCGCTGCGACTCCGGCCCGGCCACGGACACGCCGAGCCCCTCGATCTTCGGGGCCTGGTTCTCCCAGAAGTTCAGCTGGAGATCGCGCTCGTGCTGCAGAGCCGTGTGGAACATGCACTGCGTCGACATGACCCGGCCGGAGCGGATCTCGTCCGCGGTCCGGTTGGACATCAGGGTGACCTCGTACCCGTGCGACTGGAGGCCGAGGGCGAGCTGGAGTCCGGACTGGCCGGCTCCGACGACGAGTATCTTCCGCATGCGGGTGGTGCTCCTATCGGGGCTGCTCGGGGGTGACGTCGAGCGCGTGGCCGACGAGGGCCAGGAGGGTCTCGATCACCGAGATCCGGCGGCGCGCGTCCATGATCATGACAGGTATGCGTGCGGGGATCGTCAGCGCCTCACGGACGTCCTCCGGCTCGAACCGCTCGCTGCCGTCGAAATGGTTGACCGCCACCATGTAGGGCAGGCCGCTGCTCTCGAAGTAGTCCAGAGCCGGGAAGCAGTCGGCGAGCCGCCGGGTGTCCGCCAGGACCACCGCACCGATCGCACCGCGCACCAGGTCGTCCCACATGAACCAGAACCGCTGCTGGCCCGGCGTGCCGAAGAGGTAGAGCACCAGGTCGTCGTCGAGCGTGATGCGGCCGAAGTCCATCGCCACCGTGGTGGTGAGCTTCTCGGGCGTGTCGGTGAGGTCGTCGGTCTCCTCACTCGCCTCGGTCATCAGCGCCTCCGTCTGCAGAGGTGTGATCTCCGAGACGGTGCTCACCAGGGTGGTCTTGCCGACGCCGAAGCCGCCGGCCACCACGATCTTCGTGGCGATCGGAGCGCGGGTGCGGTCCGTCTGCCAGGCCTGCAGTTGCTCCTCGTCGTCGAGGAGCGGGGAGACGCCCGGGGAGGCGTCAGAGACGACGGAGTCCACTCAGCACCCTTTCCAGCAGAGCGCGGTCAGGCTGTCCGGGGCCGTGACCGGTTCCGTACACACGGATCTTTCCCTGGTCCGCGAGATCGCTGAGGAGCACGCGGACCACCCCCAGCGGCATCTTCAGCAGCGCCGCGATCTCCGCCACCGTACGCATGCGGCGGCAGAGTTCGACGATGGCCCGCATCTCGGGCATCACCCGGCTGGTCAGTGAACCATTGGTCAGTTCACGCCGTTCCTCCGGGGCGTCCAACGCGGCGACGAAGGTCTCGACGAGCAGGACGTGCCCGAAACGGGTGCGTCCGCCGGTCAGCGAATAGGGCCGCACCCGGGCCGGTTTGCGGTCGCCGCCGCGCACGGGAAGCTTCTTCGGTGTGCTGCTCATCGTGCGCTCCCTGCCGACTCGGCCTCGAAGGACTTGCGCAGCTCGCTGCGGAGTTCGGGGGTCAGGACGTGTCCGGCACGGCCCACGAAGAGCGCCATGTGGTAGGCCACCACGCTCATGTCGCAGTCCGCGGAGCCGTGCACGCCGAGCAGCGAACCGTCGCTGATCGACATGACGAACAGGCTGCCCTCGTCCATCGCGACCATCGTGTGCTTGACGCCGCCGAAGTCCATCAGCTTCGCGGCGCCGATGGTGAGGCTGCCGACGCCGGACACGACGGTGGCGAGGTCGGCCGAGGACCCCTTGGGGCCGCTGGGCCTGCCCTCCCGCGCCGTGCGGGCCTGCTCGTTCCGGCCGGGGTCGGAGGAGAGCAGGAGCAGTCCGTCGGAGGAGACCACCGCGACCGACAGCAGCCCCGGCACCTCCTCGACGAGGTTCGTCAGCAGCCAGTGCAGGTTGCGTGCCTCACTGCTCAGTCCGAAGGTACTGGGCGCGGTCAACTGCTTGCCTCCTCGACGGTGCCCCCCGATGCTTCTACGTCCTGTGCCGTGCCGGGTTCAGCCGTGTGCGTGGGCCGTTGCACCGGTTCCCTCGTCTCGCCGGTCCTCTCGGAGGCCTCCGCCTCGCTGTGGCGGTAGCCCTCCTTGGCGCCGCGGTGGAAACCGCCGAGCCTGCGGCGCAGCGCCTCGGCGTCCACACCGCCGGCCCGCTGCCGCGCGGCCGGTGCGGGGGCGGAGATCTTCGGGGTGCGCTTGGGAAGGCCCTTGGCCGTGACCCGCGTCGCCTCGGGATCGTCCTGCGGCTCCTGGGACTCCTGCGGTGCCGGAGCGTGCCGAGGCTCGCCCTCGTCGCCGGCGCGGGCATGGGCGTCGGGCCCTATGGCGTACGGGTCGGCCGAAGCCTGGGCCGGGATGCCTGCGGTGGGGCCGGACACCGGTTCGTCCCCCCTGGGCGAGGGGAGCAGCAGCTCCATCGTGGTCTCCGGGCCGGTCTCCGCGAACGGCTCGGGCGCGCTCGAGGCGGGCTTCCACGCGGGCTCGGCCTCCGGTACGGATCCGGCCTCCTGCGCGGGCTCCTCCGCCGCGCCGGCGCCGCGCCGCGGCAGCGCCTGCCGGTCCCGTGCGGGCTCCTGGGCGAGGGGGCTCTCCTCGCGCTCGCGCACGGCCTGTTCCGCCGCGGCGATCAGCGGGTCCTCGTCCCCTTCGGGATCCCGGACCGTCATCCGCGCACGGCTGCTGAGGACGTTCGAGTTGGCTTCGGCGTCGGCGCCGGGCAGGGACGTGTTGTGCGCGCCCGCCGTCGCGGGGCCCGCGACGGGCACCGCGGCCGCCGGGGCCGCGGCCAGCAGGGGCTTGGGCAGGACGACGACCGCCGCGACACCGCCCTGCTTCTGCTCGCGCAGCCGGACGCGGACGCCGTGCCGGTGGGCGAGGCGGGCCACCACGTACAGGCCGAGCCCGAGGCCGCCCTCCCCGCCCTCCTGGTCGTAGGCGTCGTCCGGCTCGAATTCGGCGAGCCGCTCGTTGAGCCGGCTCATCCGCTCGCCGCTCATGCCGATGCCCTCGTCCTGGACGGAGAGCATCACCTCGCCGCTCTCCAGGAGCCAGCCGGAGACCTCGACAGGGACGTCGGGCGGCGAGAACGAGGTGGCGTTCTCCAGGAGCTCGGCGACCAGGTGCGAGAGGTCGTCGGCGGCGAACCCCGCGATGTGCGCGTGCGGCGGGAGCGCGGCGATCCGGACCCGCTCGTAGCGCTCGATCTCGCTGACGGCGGCGCGCACGACGTCCACGAGCGGCACGGGCCCGGCGTGCTGCTGGACGTGCTCGGTGCCGGCCAGGACGAGGAGGTTCTCGCTGTGGCGCCGCATCACCGTGGCGAAGTGGTCGAGCTTGAAGAGCGTGGAGAGCCGCTCGGGGTCCTGCTCGCGCTCCTCCAGCCCCTCGATGACCGTGAGCTGCCGCTCGACCAGGCCGAGGGTGCGCAGGGCGAGATTGACGAAGGTGCCGTGGATGCTGTGCCGGACCTGCTCGAGGTGGGCGGAGGCCTCGGTGAGCTCGGTGCGCAGCTTGGAGCGTTCGTCGGCCATGCTCTGCCGCTGGCCGACCAGGTGCTTGCGGTCGGACTCCAGGGTGGTCAGACGCTCCTGGAGGGCGACGGCGTGCGCGTGCAGGGCGTTGACCGAGCGGACGACCTGGGCGAACTCGTCGTTGCGCCCGGTGAACTTCACCGGCTCCTCGGCGGCCGGGTCCGCGGCCACCCTGGCCGAGCCGATGCGCAGGACCGCCAGGGGCCGGGTGAGGCTGCGGGCCATGGCCGTGGCGATACCGACGGCTACGAGCATGAGCGCGCCGAGCAGCGCGATACGGATCTCCAGCACGGTGACGGCGTCGTCGCGCAGCTGGGCGAGGTCCTTGCTGCGGTTCTCGTACAGCGAGGACTCGACGCCGCGCATCAGGTCGACGCGGGCGGACAGGGCCGCCTCGACCTTCTTTGCGCTGAAACCGAGGTCGCCGTCGGAGAGGGTGGGCTGGTCGGTGAGCGCCTTGAGGTACTTCTCGGCGGAGGTGACCTCGGGGCCGGTGACCGTGGAGTCGTAGGAGTTCCGGGCCTTCTCGGTCCCGTTGTCGTGGAAGTCGGCGACGCCGGCGTCGGAGCGGACGGCGGCCTGCTGGGCGGCGGCCGTGAGGGCGTCCCGCTGCTTGGTGTCGGCGTCCGAGGAACTCGTCGTGGTGGTCGGCAGACCCGTGATCGGGTCGATGACCGTCTGGGTGGTGCGCGGGATGTTCAGGGCCGCGACCAGCAGGCCCCGGGCCGCGGCGGACTGCTGCACGGCGCTGTCGAGCCGGGCGAGTGCGTAGGCGCCGGAGCCCCCGTGGGACGACATCTTCTCGGCCAGCTGCTCGGCGAGGGCGTGCAGCTCCGTGATGGCCGCGGAGTACGCCTGGTGCGCGTCGAGCGCGCTGCTCTTCCCGACGAGCGCCGACCGCCGCACGGCGCCCACGTCGTCGAGGTCCTTGCGGAGCGCCACCGGAATGTCCGGGTCGGCCCGCAGATCCTCGATCTCCCGGTCGACCCGGGTGCTCTGCTGTTCCTCGGGCGCCCCGGACTTGGGCCGTCCGGCGGCCACCCACGTGGTGACCCCGTCGCGCTCGTCGGCCAGCGAATGGGCCAGCGTGAGGGCGTCCTGCGTCTGCTCGGCGAGCGTCACCAGATTCTGGGCGTCGTTGAGCCGGCCGGACGCGCCGATGACGCTGGGCGCCCCGGCCGCCGCGATCGCGGCGGCCACCACGGCCACCGCGACGATAAGCCGATTGCGCACATGGGCGGGACGGCCGCTGCCCGTGGAGTCGGACGAGGTGTCCCGTTCGGGGGTCGTCTGCCTGCCTGTGCGCCGAGGCCGCTTCTTCTGCACCGGTGCTCGCATTCCTGACTCGTTTACCCATGGGCTCGGGTGACGGCCCGTCAGCTGGGGCGTCGACCCGGTACGACGGCTTCCGACCCTCCCAGTGCCGGTGGACAGAGGTCCTGCTTCGCCTGACCCGCCACCCGAAGGAGTGAACATCGGCGACGAGTTGGCGGGCAAGTTCCTCGCGCCCCCGCAGAGGATCTCCCCGGCGGGCCGGTTGGACGTCGGCGGCTCACTTTGGCAATATTCGCCACCACGCTTCACCGGAGCCGATCATTCCATGCCAAACCAGGCGCCTGACCTGGTCGGTCGCACCGATTCGGCAACCGTTGCCAGCCCCCTGTGGACCTTGTGAAGGGCTCGTGCAGACTGGCCGAATGCGTACCGACCTCATTTCCGAGCCCGGCGATCCGGCCCGCTCCAACGAGGACTTCGCCGCACTCGCGCTACCGGCGTCCGGTCAGGGCGGTGCACTGGTCGTTCTCGACGGGGTCACCCCTCCACAGGGCGACGACGGCTGTCTCCATTCCGTCCCCTGGTTCTGCTCACGACTCGGCGGCGCACTGACCGAACTGTCCGTTTCCCGCCGGGATCTGACGCTGACCGAGATCCTTTCCCACGCGATCCGGCGCACCGCCGACTCCCACGCGGCCACCTGTGACCTTTCTCACCCGCGCACCCCTCAGGCAACCGTGGTCCTCGCCCGCTGGTCCGCGTCCGCGGTGGAGTATCTGGTCCTCTCCGACTCGGCACTTCTGGCCGAGACGACCGACGGCACGGTCACCGGCCTGCTGGACGACCGGCTGGCCCGGGTCCCGCGCGGCAGTCTGGCGACGGAGGCGATCGCGGACGCCACGGTCCGCAACAAGGAGGGGGGCTTCTTCACCGCGGCGGCGGACCCGTCGGTGGCGGCCCGCGCGGTCACCGGCGAACTGCCGCGCACGGCGGTGCGCGCCCTCACGGCCCTCACCGACGGCGCGACCCGCTGGACGGAGAAGTTCCGCCGGGGCGACTGGACCGATCTGCTGGCGCTGGTGCGCAGGGAGGGGGCGGCGGGACTCGTGGAGCGCGTACGGGCGCTGGAGGCCGGCGATCGCGAGGAGCGGGCGTATCTGGGCCGCAGCAAGACGCACGACGACGCGACGGTGGTGCACGTGGAGCTGTGAGGGACGCCGCCCCGCGGGCTACTTCTCCATGCTCCGGTTCAACTGGTTGAGCAGACGGGCCAGTTCCGCCACCTCGCGCCGGTCCCAGTGGGACAGCTCCCGCACGTACCGCGCACGGCGGGCGTCGCGCACGTTGCCGACACGGCTGCGTCCCTCCTCGGTGAGGTGGACCAGCCACGCCCGGCCGTCCGCCGGGTCCGGCTCACGGGCGACCAGGCCCAGTTCCTCCAGGGCCCGCAGCTGACGGGACATGGTGGCCTTGCCCACGCCGATATAGGCCGCGAGCTCCGTCGCGCGCTGCCGGCCGTACTCGTCCAGACGGACCAGGAGGCCGTACGCCGCGGGCTCGAGGTCCGGGTGCACCTCGCGGGCCATCTCGCCCTGGTTGGCCCGGGCCCGCCGCAGGAACACCGTGAGTTCGCGCTCCAGGGAGAGGAACTCCCGGTCCGCACCGGTGTGGTCCACACCGCTTCCCGACGCACCGGGTTCGACCGGACGTCCCTCACCGTTTCCGCGCTCGTGCACGTCAGCTCCCCTGCCCCGGTTTCCCGTTCCTGAAAGTTTCTGCCAAACGTCGCCATTGCCGCAGCTCCGTCAGTATTTCGCAGGCGTAGACCAACGGCGTCCTCCGCCCCCCTTCCCAGCCCGGCGCCCGCATGCGTAGCTTCCATACCAGATCCTTCCTGGCATGCCCACGCCACCGCCGACGGGCCGACGACGCCCCGCGGCCCCGCACTCCCCGGCACAGGGCATGCCCGAGCGCATCCCCCACCGAGCTCCACCGAGCCTTTCGGAGGCACGTCATGCTCGTGCACAGATCCGGATCGGTCCGACGCCCGCGCCGCCTGTTCGCGGCCGGACTCCTGCTCGCCGCGTTCTCCCTGATGTTCACCCAGCCGGCCGAGGCCGGCACACCCGCCCGTGGCACCGCGCACATGGGTATGGGCGTCCTGGCGCACGACGGCGGGGGCAGCGCCTCCCGCAGCGCCGCCGCCGCCCAGACCGAAGGCGTGGACGTCTCGGGCTACCAGGGCAATGTCGCCTGGTCGACGCTGTGGAGCAGCGGCGTCCGCTGGGCCTACACGAAGGCGACGGAAGGGACGTACTACACGAACCCCTACTTCGCCCAGCAGTACAACGGTTCGTACGGCGTCGGCATGATCCGCGGCGCCTACCACTTCGCCACCCCGGACACCACGAGCGGCGCCACCCAGGCCAACTACTTCGTCGACCACGGCGGCGGCTGGTCACGGGACGGCAGGACGC
This sequence comes from Streptomyces sp. NRRL F-5122, assembly GCF_001507435.1. Lineage (GTDB taxonomy): Bacteria > Actinomycetota > Actinomycetes > Streptomycetales > Streptomycetaceae > Streptomyces > Streptomyces lannensis. Next base: position 111,794 of record NZ_LMWH01000172.1, on the reverse strand, counting down.
TGCCGGGCACGCTCGACATCGAGTGGAACCCGTACGGCGACGCCTGCTACGGCAAGTCGGCGAGCGCGATGGTCAGCTGGATCGCCGACTTCCTGAACACCTACAAGGCGCGCACCGGCCGGGACGCCGTCATCTACACGGCCACCAGCTGGTGGACGCAGTGCACCGGCAACTACGGCGGCTTCGCCGCCGCCAACCCGCTGTGGATCGCGCGGTACGCCTCCGCCCCGGGCACGCTCCCGGCCGGCTGGGGCTACTACACGATGTGGCAGTACACCTCGTCCGGCCCGACGGTCGGGGACCACGACAAGTTCAACGGGGCCCTGGACCGGGTGCAGGCGCTCGCCAACGGCTGAGTCCCCCACGGCACGGCGAAGGCCCGGACTCCCGCACGGGACCCGGGCCTTCGCGTCGTCCGATGGCGTCCGTCACGCCGCCACCGGAGTCCGCGGCGTCACGCCGCCACCGGCACCTCCGGCGCAGCGCCGTTGGTGGCCGGCGCGAGCGCCAGCTCCAGCACCTGGCGGACGTCGGTGACGGCATGGACGTCCAGCTTCTCCAGCACCTCGGCCGGGACGTCGTCCAGGTCGGGCTCGTTGCGCTTGGGGATGACGACGGTGCTCACCCCGGCCCGGTGCGCGGCGAGCAGCTTCTGCTTCACCCCGCCGATGGGCAGCACACGGCCGGTCAGCGAGACCTCGCCGGTCATCGCCACGTCCGTACGCACCAGGCGGCCGGACAGCAGCGAGGCCAGTGCGGTCGTCATCGTGACGCCCGCGCTCGGGCCGTCCTTGGGGACCGCGCCCGCCGGGAAGTGGATGTGCACACCCCGGTCCTTCAGATCGCCGACCGGCAGTTCCAGTTCGGCGCCGTGGGAGCGCAGGAAGCTCAGCGCGATCTGCGCCGACTCCTTCATCACGTCGCCGAGCTGACCGGTCAGGGTCAGGCCCGCCGCGCCCGTCTCCGGGTCGGCGAGCGACGCCTCCACGTACAGGACGTCTCCGCCGGCGCCGGTGACCGCGAGTCCGGTCGCCACACCGGGGACGGCCGTCCGCCGCTCGGCCGGGTCCTGGGCGGACTCGGGCACGTGGTGCGGACGCCCGATCAGGGCACGCAGGTCCTCGTCCCGGACGGTGAGCGGGAGTTCCGTCTCGTCCAGTTCGTGCCGGGCCGCGACCTTGCGCAGCAGTCGGGCGATCGAGCGCTCCAGGTTACGGACGCCCGCCTCCCTGGTGTACTCGCCGGCGAGCTTGCGCAGGGCGCCCTCGTCGAGCGTGACCTCGTCCTTGTGCAGACCCGCCCGCTCCAGCTGGCGCGGGAGCAGGTGGTCGCGGGCGATCACGACCTTCTCGTCCTCGGTGTAGCCGTCCAGGCGGACCAGCTCCATACGGTCGAGCAGGGCCTCCGGGATGGCTTCGAGGACATTCGCCGTCGCGAGGAACACCACGTCGGACAGGTCGAGTTCGACCTCGAGGTAGTGGTCGCGGAAGGTGTGGTTCTGCGCGGGGTCCAGGACCTCGAGCAGAGCGGCGGCCGGGTCGCCCCGGAAGTCCGAGCCCACCTTGTCGATCTCGTCGAGCAGGACGACCGGGTTCATCGAACCGGCCTCCTTGATGGCGCGCACGATGCGGCCCGGCAGGGCGCCCACATAGGTGCGCCGGTGACCGCGGATCTCCGCCTCGTCGCGCACGCCGCCGAGCGCGACCCGCACGAACTTGCGCCCCATGGCGTGCGCGACCGACTCGCCGAGGCTCGTCTTGCCCACACCGGGCGGACCGACGAGGGCGAGAACGGCGCCTCCGCGCCGTCCGCCGACGACTCCCAGACCCCGGTCGGCGCGCCGCTTGCGCACCGCCAGGTACTCGGTGATGCGCTCCTTCACGTCCTCCAGGCCCGCGTGCTCGGCGTCCAGGACGGTCTTTGCGCCGCGGATGTCGTACTCGTCCTCGGTGCGCTCGTTCCACGGCAGTTCGAGCACGGTGTCCAGCCAGGTCCGGATCCACGACCCCTCGGGCGACTGGTCGCTCGACCGCTCCAGCTTGTCGACCTCCTTCAGAGCGGCCTCACGGACCTTCTCCGGCAGGTCGGCGGCCTCGACACGGGCCCGGTAGTCGTCGGTCTCCTCGCCTTCCCCGGCCTCGCCGTTGAGTTCGCGCAGCTCCTTGCGCACGGCCTCCAGCTGGCGGCGCAGCAGGAACTCGCGCTGCTGCTTGTCGACGCCCTCCTGGACGTCCTTGGCGATGGACTCCGCGACATCCTGTTCGGCGAGGTGGTCGCGAAGTTGCTGTACGGCGAGCTTCAGCCGGGCGACCGGGTCGACGGTCTCCAGCAGCTCCACCTTCTGTTCGACGGTCAGGAAGGGCGAGTAGCCCGAGTTGTCGGCGAGCGCTGAGACGTCGTCGATCGCCTCGACACGGTCCACGACCTGCCAGGCGCCACGCTTCTTCAGCCAGGTCGTGGCAAGGGCCTTGTATTCCTTGATCAGTTCGGTCGCATGTCCCGGCAGCGGGTCGGGCGCGTTCTCGTCGATCCGCGTCCCCTCGACCCACAGCGCCCCGCCCGGGCCGGTGGTTCCGGCGCCGATCCTCACACGGCCGCGGCCGCGGATCAGTGCGCCCGGGTCACCGTCGGCCAGCCGGCCGACCTGCTCGACGGTGCCGAGCACACCGGTGTTCGCGTACGTCCCGTCGATGCGCGGCACCAGCAGGACCCTGGGCTTCCCGGGCTCGGACCGGGCAGCGGCCTGCGCGGCCTCCACGGCCGCGCGTACCTCGGAATCGCTCAGGTCCAGCGGAACCACCATCCCGGGCAGCACGACCTCACCGTCGAGCGGCAACACGGGCAGGGTGAGCGGTGTGGACGTCGAAGCCATGATCTCCCCTTCGGCAGTCAAGTTGAGCTATGCGGACTCAATGCTCGAGAGGATCCGATTGTTCCCCCGAAGGCGTTCGCTGTGAGCGATCGCGTCTGCCGACTCCGTGAACGGCACGTCGACGGGGGTGCGGCACACCGGCCACGGCCCCGGGCGTTCGCTGTCCGCGGCGGCGTCCCTCCGCTGCAACGCCCGGGGGGCGACAGGGCTTCCCGGCCCTCGGGGCCTCACACGACCGCCGCCGGGCCGCCCGGTCACCCGCGGACGTTCCCGAGACGGCAAGCAGTTGCCCCGGCACCCTCGGCCCGCCTTACGGCCTCCCCGTGACAGACACGGAGATGCTGCTCGCCGCGTACGACGACCAGATGCGCGGCGCCCCGCCCACCCCTGTGGTGGGTGTCGTCCACGAGCACGACGGACCGCTGCTGCGGATCGTCGGTCAGCATCGGGGCCTGGTCAGCGGGCCGCGCGACCTCGAGGTGCGCGGGGCGGAGCTGGACCGGCTGATCGCCCGGCAACGCGACTACTTCGCCGGGCGCGGCGAGGCGCTGGAGTGGAAGACGCGCGGGCACGACATCCCGGCCGACCTCGTCGACCGGCTGTGCGCCGCGGGGTTCGTGCCCGAGGACCGGGAGACGGTGCTCATCGGACGCACCGAGGAGATGGCCGCGCGGCAGCCCGCCCTCCCACGGGGCGTCGCAGTGCGGCGGGTCACAGCCGACACGGACATGCGGCGCATCGCCGCGATGAAGTCGGCCGTCTGGGGCGAGGACTGGAGCCGGCTCGCGGACGATCTGATCGGGCGGGTCGCGGCCGCCCCCGACGAGATCGCGATCCATGTGGCGGAGGCGGACGGGGAGGTCGTCTCGGCGGCCTGGCTCGTCTTCCGCCGCGGAACGGAGTTCGCCGGTCTGTGGGGCGGCTCGACGCTGGCCGACTGGCGGGGCAAGGGCATCTACCGTGCCCTCGTCGCGGTCCGCGCCCGCCTCGCCGCCGACCGGGGCGTGCGCTACCTCCATGTCGACGCTTCCGACGACAGCGCCCCCGTCCTGCTCCGTCTGGGCTTCCGTGCGGTGACCACCACGACGCCCTATGTGTGGACGCCGCCCGGATCCTGACCGCGCACGGCGGGGGCGGTGACCGTGCCCACCCGGCCGCCGCCTCGGAGGGACCGGCCCCGGGCCCTTCGGCGTACGGCCGGCCAGATCGCGATGCCGACGGCCAGCGCCAGCAGATGGCCCCAGTCGCTCAGCGGGTCCGCGAACGCGGCCAGATCGTGGAGCACCACCGCGCCGGACACGACGAGCACCGTCCACCGCGGCCACGGCCCGAGCAGTCCCGTCAGTGCGCCGAGGCTCGCGGCGACACCGAAGCTGATGCCGTAGTCGAGCCGGTGCAGGGAGCTGTCGGGCAGGCCACCCGCGAGCACCGTCAGACCGACCGGGATCTCGGTCGCGAGCGTGGCGAGCACATGGCCGATCAGAAAGACGGCCGCCGTGCACATTCCGCCGGTGCGCCGCTCCAGCGCCGTCAGCACCAGGAGGAAGACGAGCGCGTACGACGAGGTCAGCCCGCCCGCGATCCACAGCGCGCTCGCCACCAGCACCGGCACCGGCGCCCGCACCAGATGGGCGACGTCGGTGCTGGAGTGCTGATAAAGGGAGTGGACCAGCGACGGGTCGGCGTACTCGGCGAACAGCGACGTCCCCAGCAGGACGGCGGCGTATCCGAAGGTGAAGGGCGTGCCCGTCGGCGTCGGCAGGAGCAGCAGGGGGCGCGGGCCCGCCGTGGGATCGGCACTCGGCGCGGGCCAGGTCACGGCGCCGCGCGGCCGCGCCGTACGCTGGCGCGGCATGCCCTCCAGAAGCGGCGCACCCGTCCCCGGGGCCGTGGCCGGGACGTCAGCCGGCGAGACCGTGGGTTCCAAGGTGCGGGCTCCTTCCGTCGCACACCACCCTTGGCGCCCCACGGGCCGCTGTCCATGACCGACGCCGCACGCGACGCGATTCTCAGCGACTTCCCACGCGATTCGCACATCCGGGGCGAGCGCACAAACGGGCGTTCGACCGCTGCGGACGTGTCCGGCGCCCCCGCGGCGTCGCGGCGACCGGCCCGTCCGCCCTCTTCCGGCGTGCCGCTCCCCGAAAACCCGTCGTCCGCGCCGCCGCGGGTCACCAGAATGTGGCTCATGCATTCGTACGACACCCACGACACCCCGGAAGTCCTGGACCGGCGCGAGGGTCCGCACGGCGAGGTCGTGCTGCGGCGCCACGGCGAACTGCTGCAGATCATCGCCAACGGCTGCTTCCTCATGGACACCTCCGACGGGCGCTCGGAACGGCTGCTCGTCGACGCCGCGTACGGCGCGCTGGACGGCCGCCCCGGACCGCGTGTGCTGATCGGCGGACTCGGCGTCGGCTTCTCGCTCGCACACGCCGCGGCGGACCCGCGCTGGGGAGCGATCACCGTCGTCGAACGGGAGCGCGCCGTCATCGACTGGCATCTCGACGGCCCGCTGTCCGCGCTGACCGAGAAGGCGCTCGCCGATCCGCGCACCCGCATCGTCGAGGCCGACCTGCTTGCTTACGTCGATGAGACATCGGACACGTACGACGCCCTGTGCCTCGACATCGACAACGGCCCCGACTGGACGGTCACCGAGGACAATCACGGCCTGTACTCGGCCGCCGGACTGGCAGGCTGCGCACGGCTGTTGAGGCCCGGCGGGGTGCTCGCGGTATGGTCGGCGCAACCCTCTCCGGAATTTGAAGGATCCCTCTGGAATGCCGGGTTCCAGCGGGTGCGTACCGAAGAGGTCCGGGTTGCCCGGGGCGTTCCCGACGTCGTGCATATCGCTGTCAGACCTGGATAGCCGACCGGCGGTAACTCCCCGTACGCTGCATCCCTGACGCGGATCATTCAAGCGTCAAACGCAGTCATGGGATCACCCCACGGATTCCGGAAAGCAACCCCAGGGGCGGGCGATGGAGCAGACACACACCTCGCACAACGGCACGACGGCGAACCCGGGCGCTCAGCGCCGGGTTCTGGTGGTCGAGGACGACCCTACGATCGTCGACGCCATCGCCGCCCGCTTGCGCGCCGAGGGATTCCTCGTGCAAACCGCCGGCGACGGCCCGGCGGCGGTCGACACGGCCGAGGCATGGCAGCCCGACCTGCTGATCCTCGACATCATGCTGCCGGGCTTCGACGGCCTGGAGGTGTGCCGTCGAGTGCAGGCGCAGCGCCCGGTGCCGGTCCTGATGCTCACCGCGCGCGACGACGAGACGGACATGCTGGTCGGGCTCGGCGTCGGCGCCGACGACTACATGACCAAGCCGTTCTCGATGCGTGAGCTGGCGGCGCGCGTGCACGTCCTGCTGCGCAGGGTCGAGCGGGCCGCGCTGGCGGCCACCACACCGCGCAGCGGCATCCTGCGCCTCGGCGAACTGGAGATCGACCACGCTCAGCGGCGGGTCCGGGTGCGCAGCGAGGACGTCCACCTCACGCCGACCGAGTTCGACCTGCTCGTGTGCCTGGCGAACACGCCGCGCGCCGTGCTCTCGCGCGAGCAGCTGCTCGCCGAGGTGTGGGACTGGGCCGACGCGTCCGGCACCCGCACCGTGGACAGCCACATCAAGGCCCTGCGCCGGAAGATCGGCGCGGAGCGCATCCGTACCGTCCACGGTGTCGGCTACGCGCTGGAGACCCCCACGCCATGAGCGGCGGGCCGGCGTCACGAAGAGGCCCCGGGGAGCCCTGGGGCGGCGTACGTCCGTTCTCGATCAAGACCAAGCTGGGCGCGCTGGTCGTGATCTCGGTACTGATCACCACGGGTCTGTTGATGATCGCGGTGCGCACCGAGACCGAGCTGCGTTTCATCACGGTGTTCTCGATGATCGCCACACTTCTGATCACCCAGTTCGTGGCCCATTCGCTCACCGCTCCGCTGGACGAGATGAACACCGTGGCCCGGTCCATCTCGAACGGGGACTACACCCGCCGGGTGCGCGACACCCGCCGGGACGAGCTGGGCGACCTGGCCCACACGATCAACCTGATGGCCGACGAGCTGGAGGCCCAGGACCGTCAGCGCAAGGAACTCGTGGCGAATGTCTCGCACGAGCTGCGCACGCCCATCGCGGGTCTGCGCGCGGTCCTGGAGAACATCGTGGACGGCATATCGGCCGCCGATCCGGAGACGATGCGCACGGCGCTGAGGCAGACGGAGCGGCTCGGGCGCCTGGTGGAGACGCTGCTGGACCTCTCCCGTCTGGACAACGGCGTGGTCCCGCTGAAGAAGCGCCGCTTCGAGGTCTGGCCGTATCTGTCCGGCGTCCTCAAGGAGGCCCAGATGGTGTCCTCCGCGCGCGCGGGCATCGGCTCGGGCTCCGGCAGCCACACGAGGACGGACGTCCATCTGCACCTCGACGTCTCCCCGCCGGAGCTGACCGCGCACGCCGACCCGGAGCGCATCCACCAGGTCGTCGCCAACCTGATCGACAACGCGGTCAAGCACAGCCCGCCGCACGGCCGGGTCACGGTGAAGGCCCGGCGCGGACCGCAGCCCGAGTCGCTCGAGCTCGAGGTACTGGACGAAGGGCCCGGCATACCGCGGTCGGAGTGGCACCGGGTCTTCGAGCGCTTCAACCGCGGTGCGGTGAGCCGGCCGCACGGGCCGGGCAGCGACGGCGGCACGGGTTTGGGCCTCGCCATCGCGCGCTGGGCGGTGGATCTGCACGGCGGCCGGATCGGCGTGGCCGAATCCTCTCGGGGCTGCCGGATCCAGATCACCCTTCCGGGAGAGACCTCTTCCCCAAGTTGACGTAAAGTTCGACGCGGAGCGCCAAGATCCATGTCCGTCTCCGTTGATGGACACGTGTGATCAGGCACAGGCCCGCGCATGCCCCGCGCCGGGCCGGGGTCGTCGCACCCGCGTCTAACCGGAACCCCGCTTGTTTCCCGCCAATTGCAGCGCCGAAACACGCTTTCCGATGTGACTTACGCGACGATGAACCGGCTCGACCTGACCTTCACGGCCGGGGAGGCGTAGCCTTTATTCCCGCTGTCCAATCACCATGTGAAGCGGAAGAGGGCGGTTGCCGCCGTGTCGCCACAGTCCCCCAGTAACTCGAGCATCTCGACCGACGACCAAGCCGGGAAGAACCCCGCTGCTGCGTTCGGTCCCAACGAGTGGCTCGTCGACGAGATCTATCAGCAGTACCTCCAGGACCCGAATTCGGTAGACCGTGCCTGGTGGGACTTCTTCGCCGACTACAAGCCGGGGGCGGCCGCCTCCACGGCTACGGCGGGTACCGCGGCCGCGGGGGCCGCGGGCACCACCACGGCCACCCAGGCCGCGCCTGCCGCGCCGGCTGCCGCGCCGGCTGCGCCGCAGGCCCCGGCCGCTCCGGCCGCCGCGCCCGCGCAGCCGGCCGTCGCGCCCGCCCCGGCGAAGCCGGCGGCTCCCGCCGCCGCGAAGCCCGCCGCGGCGGCCGTCAAGCCGAAGAAGGACGAGCCTGTGGCGCAGGCGCCCGAGGGTCCCGAGCTGGTGACCCTGCGCGGCCCCTCCGCCGCCGTCGCGAAGAACATGAGCGCGTCGCTGGAGATGCCCACGGCCACGTCCGTGCGCGCGGTCCCGGTGAAGCTGCTCTTCGACAACCGCATCGTCATCAACAACCACCTCAAGCGCGCCCGGGGCGGGAAGATCTCCTTCACGCACCTGATCGGCTACGCGATGGTCCAGGCCATCAAGGCCATGCCGTCGATGAACTGGTCCTTCGCGGAGAAGGACGGCAAGCCGACCCTCGTCAAGCCGGAGCACGTCAACCTCGGCCTCGCCATCGACCTGGTCAAGCCGAACGGCGACCGCCAGCTCGTCGTCGCGGCGATCAAGAAGGCCGAGACCCTGAACTTCTTCGAGTTCTGGCAGGCCTACGAGGACATCGTCCGCCGCGCCCGCGACGGCAAGCTGACGATGGAGGACTTCTCCGGCGTCACGGTCTCGCTCACCAACCCCGGCGGCCTCGGCACGGTCCACTCCGTGCCGCGCCTGATGCCCGGCCAGTCGGTGATCATGGGTGTCGGCTCCATGGACTACCCGGCGGAATTCCAGGGCACCTCCCAGGACACCCTGAACAAGCTCGGCGTCTCCAAGGTCATGACGCTCACGTCGACCTACGACCACCGGGTGATCCAGGGCGCCGCCTCCGGCGAGTTCCTGCGCGTCGTCGCCAACCTGCTGCTCGGCGAGAACGGCTTCTTCGACGAGATCTTCGAGGCCCTGCGCATCCCCTACGAGCCGGTCCGCTGGCTCAAGGACATCGACGCCTCGCACGACGACGACGTCACCAAGGCCGCCCGCGTCTTCGAGCTGATCCACTCCTACCGGGTCCGCGGCCACGTCATGGCCGACACCGACCCGCTGGAGTACCGCCAGCGCAAGCACCCCGACCTGGACATCGTCGAGCACGGCCTCACCCTGTGGGACCTGGAGCGCGAGTTCGCCGTCGGCGGCTTCGCCGGCAAGTCGATGATGAAGCTGCGCGACATCCTCGGCGTGCTGCGCGACTCGTACTGCCGCACCACCGGCATCGAGTACATGCACATCCAGGACCCCAAGCAGCGCAAGTGGATCCAGGACCGTGTGGAGCGCCCGCACACCAAGCCGGAGCGCGAGGAGCAGCTGCGCATCCTGCGCCGCCTGAACGCGGCGGAGGCCTTCGAGACCTTCCTGCAGACCAAGTACGTCGGCCAGAAGCGCTTCTCCCTGGAGGGCGGCGAATCGGTCATCCCGCTGCTCGACGCGGTGATCGACAGCGCGGCCGAGTCCCGTCTGGACGAGGTCGTCATCGGCATGGCCCACCGCGGCCGCCTGAACGTCCTCGCGAACATCGTCGGCAAGTCCTACGCCCAGATCTTCCGCGAGTTCGAGGGCAACCTCGACCCGAAGTCGATGCACGGCTCCGGCGACGTGAAGTACCACCTGGGCGCCCAGGGCACCTTCACCGGCCTGGACGGCGAGCAGATCAAGGTCTCCCTCGCCGCCAACCCGTCCCACCTGGAGACGGTCGACCCGGTCATCGAGGGCATCACCCGGGCCAAGCAGGACATCATCAACAAGGGCGGCACGGACTTCACGGTCCTGCCGGTGGCCATCCACGGCGACGCGGCCTTCGCGGGCCAGGGCGTGGTGGCCGAGACCCTGAACATGTCGCAGCTGCGCGGCTACCGCACGGGCGGCACGGTCCACATCGTCATCAACAACCAGGTCGGCTTCACCGCGGCCCCCGAGTCCTCCCGCTCGTCCATGTACGCGACGGACGTGGCCCGCATGATCGAGGCCCCGATCTTCCACGTGAACGGCGACGACCCGGAGGCGGTCGTGCGCGTCGCGCGTCTGGCCTTCGAGTTCCGCCAGGCGTTCAACAAGGACGTGGTGATCGACCTCATCTGCTACCGCCGCCGCGGGCACAACGAGTCGGACAACCCGGCGTTCACCCAGCCGCTGATGTACGACCTGATCGACAAGAAGCGCTCGGTGCGCAAGCTGTACACCGAGTCGCTGATCGGCCGGGGCGACATCACGCTGGAAGAGGCCGAACAGGCGCTGCAGGACTACCAGGGGCAGCTCGAGAAGGTCTTCACCGAGGTCCGCGAGGCCACCTCGCAGCCGGCCGCGGCCCCGTCGCAGGAGCCGCAGGACGGCTTCCCGGTGCAGGTCGACACGGCCGTGTCCGCCGAGGTCGTCAAGCGCATCGCCGAGTCCCAGGTCAACATCCCCGATCACTTCACCGTCCACCCTCGTCTGCTGCCGCAGCTGCAGCGCCGGGCGGCCATGGTCGAGGACGGCACGATCGACTGGGGCATGGGCGAGACCCTGGCCATCGGCTCGCTGCTCCTCGAGGGCACGCCGGTCCGCCTCTCCGGCCAGGACTCCCGCCGCGGCACCTTCGGCCAGCGCCACGCGGTACTGATCGACCGCGCGACGGGCGAGGACTACACCCCGCTGCAGTACCTGTCGGAGGACCAGGCGCGCTACAACGTCTACGACTCCCTCCTGTCCGAGTACGCGGTCATGGGCTTCGAGTACGGCTACTCGCTCGCCCGCCCGAACGCGCTCGTGATGTGGGAGGCGCAGTTCGGCGACTTCGTCAACGGCGCCCAGAGCGTCGTCGACGAGTACATCTCGGCCGCGGAGCAGAAGTGGGGCCAGACGTCGGGCGTCACGCTCCTGCTCCCCCACGGCTACGAGGGCCAGGGCCCGGACCACTCCTCGGCCCGCCCGGAGCGGTTCCTGCAGCTCTGCGCTCAGAACAACATGACGGTCGCGATGCCGACCCTGCCCTCGAACTACTTCCACCTCCTGCGGTGGCAGGTGCACAACCCGCACCACAAGCCGCTGGTGGTCTTCACCCCGAAGTCGATGCTGCGCCTCAAGGCCGCCGCGTCGAAGGCGGAGGAGTTCACGTCGGGCCACTTCCGCCCGGTCATCGGCGACAGCTCGGTCGACCCGGCCGCGGTCCGCAAGGTCGTTTTCACCTCGGGCAAGGTCTACTACGACCTCGAGGCGGAGCGTCAGAAGCGCGGTGTGACGGACACGGCGATCATCCGCCTCGAGCGCCTGTACCCCCTGCCGGGTGCCGAGCTCCAGGCCGAGATCAAGAAGTACCCGAACACCGAGAAGTACCTGTGGGTCCAGGAGGAGCCGGCGAACCAGGGCGCCTGGCCGTTCATCGCCCTGAACCTCATCGACCACCTCGACCTGGCGGTCGGCGCGGACATCCCCGCCGGCGAGCGCCTGCGCCGCATCTCGCGCCCGCACAGCTCGTCCCCCGCCGTGGGCTCGGCCAAGCGCCACCAGGCCGAGCAGGAGCAGCTGGTACGCGAGGTCTTCGAGGCGTGAGCCACTGAGCACGCCTCGGACTGACGACAGGGCCCGGCCCCGGGATCACTCCCCGGGACCGGGCCCTTCGTCATACCGGACCGGTCGCGGGGTTCAGGTTGTCCGGGGCTCGAAGTCTCTGCGGGCCGAGAGGACCGGGCTCTTCCCCCGCACGCGGGATGCGCGCCGGGGAAGGCTCCGACCGGTCACACTGTCTGGGGTTCGAAATCCCAGAACGGGCGGTTGCGCCTACGGGCCGAGACCGTGTGGACGTGCTGCGGACCGAGCGTCGCCACAAAGTCCGACAACGCCTCCTGCTCCAGTTTCTCGGCCTGCTGACGGTCCCGCAGCGAACGGAGATCGGCGGCCTGGGCGATGCGGGCGGACAGTGTCAGCGGGTGTGTCCGGCCGAGCACCTCGGTGGCCAGGGCGGCGGTCGACTTGCTCAGTTCGGCGGCCGACTCCGGGTCCCCGACAAGACTGCGCAGGGCCGAGGCGTTGATGGCGCAACCAAGGGTCCAGGGGTGGCGCTCCCCCACGGCCGCGGTCATGTCCGTCAACGCCTGCTCGCCCAGGGCGTAGGCATGGTCCCGCTCGCCCACACTGCGCAGGATGAGAGCGTGGTTGACACGGGCTCCCGCGACAAAAGGATGGCCCTCGGCGAGCATCACCTCGTAGCGGGCGACCGTGGTCTCGCTGAGTTCGCGGGCCTGGTCGATGTCGCCGTGTTCGCGGATGAAGCAGCTCTGACTCGTGGCGTAGCGGAGCGTGTCCGGGTTCGTCTCGCCCAGCACCCGCTCCGACCGCTCCAGCACATCGGCGAAGAGCCTCCCCGCCGACTCGTGGTCCCCGCTGCGGTAGTGGCAGAAGGCGAGGTTGTGCCGGCCCTTCAACGTGTAGGGGTTGTTCGCGCCCAGCACCAGGACCAGCTCACGCACGTTTTTTGTCTGGACCGACTCGGCGTCCGCATAGCGACCCAGAAGACGCAGGTCGAGGGCGTAGGACGTCTCCGAATAGAGAGTCCACGGATGCCGGGCCCTCAGCAGCGCCCGCCGCGCCTCCATCGTCCGGCGGTCCACCTCCAGGGCCTCTTCGAAGCGGCCGAGCAGGACGAGCGTCGCAGCGACGTTGTTCTGAGCGTTGAGGGTGCGGGAGTCCTGCTCGCCCAGGAGCTCGCGATAGGCGGCCAGCAGCGATTGGGACAGTTCGAGTGCCTCGTCGTAGCGACCCAGGCCACGCAGGTCGGCGGCCAGGCCTCCGGCCGCCCGGAGGTGTTCCAGGTCCTGCGGCCCTCGTTCCTCCCTCAAATGCTCGACAGCGGCGCGCTCGATCGCCTCCGTACGCCCGTATTCACCGACGCTGCGCAGCAGGTTGGCGTAGTGGTAGGTCAGTTCCCAGATCCGCGGGTGCGTCTCTCCCAGCAGGGACCGCCAGGTCTCCAGGGCCCGCTCCCCGAGTTTGATGCCCGCCGCGTACTCGCCCGAGAAGAACATGTAGCGAAGGCAGTTGAACACCAGACGCTGAATGTTGGGATCGGTGCTGTTGAGCACGTCCGCGTACTTCAGATGCGGGACGATCTCCGCGTACACGGGCCACAGATCCGGGTCCGTCGGCCTGCGGGGATCCGCTGAAGCCAGTGCCTGGCGTACCACCTCGATGAACTCCTTGTGGTCCTCTGCTGGCATGTCCTTGCCGACGATCTGGTGCACCATGCGGTGCAGATACAACGACTCGCCGGAGGCCGCCGCGTCGTCGGAGGTCGTGTCGTGGGACTCCAGGCGGACCACAGAGTACTGGCGCAGTTGGTTGATCGCCTTGTTCCACAGGAGCGGGTCGTTGAGCAACCCGGCGACCTGCTCGGGCAGTTCGTCGTGCGGCATCTCCTTGAGGAGACGTACGGGGATGAAGCCGGGCGCGAAGAACGTGCACAGGCGGAGCAGGTCCACGGACTCCGGGACCGTCTCCCTCAGTTTGTTCAGCAGTATCGACCACGCCGTCTGGAAGGCGAGCGGGAAGTCGGCGGACACCTTGACCACGTCCTGGTCGATGCCGCCCTCCAGAAGGGCGATGTAGTCGTCGACCGACAGATCCGAGTCGTTGAGCCAGCCGGCCGTCTGGTCCAGCAGCAGCGGAAGGTCCTCCAGTGCCTCGGCGAGCTGGTCGGCCTCGGCATCACTGAGCCGCGGCGCGCGGCGGCGGATGAACGCCACGGACTCGTAGCGCTCGTACACGGGCACTTCCAGCAGCTTGCTGTTGTGCTCGGTCCACTCCGGGTTCCGTGAGGTGATCAGCACATGTCCCGGGCCGGTCGGCACGAGGTCCCAGATCTGGTCCGGTTCGTCCGCTCCGTCCAGGACCAGCAACCAGCGGGCGTACGGATCGCCTCGCCGCAACGAGTCGCGGACGGCCCGCAGACGCTCGCCGTACTCCTGGCCCGTGGCAAGGCCCAACTTCGGGGCCAGCTCGGCGAGATAGCGGCGGTAGCTGACCCTCTTCTCCGCGTTGACCCACCACACCACGTCGTACTCGGAGCCGAACCGGTACACGTACTCGGCGGCGAGCTGTGTCTTCCCCACGCCCGACATGCCGTGCAGGGCCACCACGCCCGCGCCGGCGTCGGCGCTCTGCAGGAGGTGGTAGGCGTCGTTGAGCAGCGACTCCCGGCCGGTGAAGCGCGTGTTGCGACGAGGGACACCGCCCCACACCTCGGGCATGGCCGCGGGGAAGCGCGGCCCGCGCCGGGTGCTGTTCGCGGATTCGGGCAGCGGATCGACAGGCAGGTCCAGACGCTCCAGCAGGCGGCGCTCAGCCTCGTCTGCACCTGTGTTGGTCAGGTCGGCGGCGGAGAGAACTGCGGTGGCCGTGGGCACCGGACTCGTGGTGACCGAGACAGCCGCGAAGCGGGAGGGATCAGGGGCCACGACGTTACGGAGGGCCGCGTTCCACTCTTCGTAGGTGCGTGGGCCCAGCTGGAAGTACCACTCGCTGACGACCATGAGGATGCGGCCCTCGGCGAGCTTCAGGTCGCGCAGGCAGTCCTCGAGGGGGACCTCGGCCGGGGAGTCCCAGCGCAGGTAGACGACCCGGAGACCGCGACGCTCGAGTCGGTCACCGATCCAGGCCGCCCAGGCCCGGTTGAACCCGGCGAAGCTGATCGTGACCGTACGAGCTCCAGACATGCAGCGGCCTCCCTGCGCGTCATCCCGAAAAATCCTAGAACCTAGGCGCCGTACTCCGATAGGCCGCTGGCTGCAACCGACAACGATCGCTTCGGTTCGTAGTGTGTCGCGCTGATCTTCGCGCAAGAGACCCTCGGACGGTCGGACCTTCACTCATTCAGTCGAGGAAAGCCCGGGACCGTGCCGCTGCACCCAGAGGTCGCGTGCGGCGCGGATGTACGCCTCCGCCCGGGCGACGAGGCGGTGCGGCGCCGGCTGATCGGTCATCCGTTCGTACGTCGCGACCATCCCGTCGACGAACCGCCGTCCCACGGAGGTGAGCTCGGACGTCGCCACGAGTGCCGGCAGAGCCGCTCCGACCTGCGCGTGATAGCGAGCGTGCAGAGTCCACGCCGCTTCGCCGTCGGCCGCGTTCGTGGCGGCCAGTGCGACGCGCTGATGGAAGTCGGCGAGGGCGAGATGCGAATAGGCGCCCTGCAACAGGCCGTCGAACGGCCGGGGGTCCGGCCGCCAAGGGGCGAAGTACCTCTCCTGCGGACCGGCCCGATGGAGTGTCGCCATGTCGCTCAAGGCCGCCAGCTTCGCGTGGTTCAACTCGTGCACCAGCGTGGCCGCGAACAACGCCGGCGTGTGCGGGGTGCTGCTGAGGAGGGCACCGAACGCCTCTCGCCTGGTGGCGCTGCAACTGCCGCTGCTCCGGTTGCCGGGGGCACCGCCGGGCGGGACGGCCAGCGGGACCAGGCACCGCAGCAGGGCGACCGCCTCGGCGAGGCGGCCCTCTCCTGCCGGCCGCAAGGCCTCGGCCGTCCCCGCCCAGGCCTGCACCCATCGCTTGCGCTCGGCCTCGTCCAGCGTCACCGGACCGCTCATCGTCTCGTGGCGCGGGCCGTCCCGTACGGTGCGGTACGGGTCGAGATCGTCCATGGGCATGGGCTCGGCGCCCTCCACCAGCCCCGGCAACGCATACGCGGGGGTCCACGCGGGTGACCCCGACCATGCGCCGACCCCCCTCTCGGGATACACCACGATGTCCGTGGCGTCGGGCTGACGCATGGTCAGGCGACCGTGTCCGCAGACGACGTCCACGACCGCCTCGCCGCTGGCCACCGTGTGCAGCTCCCCGAGCGAAGGCAGTGTGAGGACCCCGTCCTGGGCCGTCAGCCGGGCGGTGAAGGAGAGACCGGCGCGCGCCGCGGCCACGGCGGCGACGGCGCTGAAGTGGGCAAGGTCCTGCGCCAGTTCCCGGGCACGCTCCTGAGCCGAGGCTCCGTTCTCCGCGTTCAGGCCGCTCAGGCAGCGTTTGGCCCAGGGGCCCAGGAGCGGATACAGAAGCCGGTCCCGGGCCGGAGAGCGGCGGGGGCCGACCGGGTCGTGCGGACGGGTCGCCGGGCCCTGCGTGTGTTCCGCCCCGCTTGCGGCGGCCGTCCGCCCTCCCGCCGGACCCACCCGGTCCGACTCCACCAGCAGCGCCCAGTCCTCACGCACCCGCGCCCGCATAGCGGCCGGGCAGACCGCCTCGTCGGCGCCGTCCACGGCGTCGAGCACCGCACGCAGCACCAGCAGTCGCCGGGTGTCCTGGTCGCGTACCAGGTGTGCGAGCGTGTCGGGGCCGCCCTCGGTACGGCCTAGTTCCGCAAGGGCCTGGTCGGAGACCTCCGGAAGGATCACGGGGTGCTCCCTTCGCATGGGACGGCGGGGACGGGAGCCCGGGGTGCCGCTGCCGTGTCGAGGAGCCGCCCGGCCACATGGCGAATGAATCGCTGCAGGTCGGCGCAGTACACGGACGGGTTGACGAAGCCGTTGCCGGCTCGGTAGCGGTGGGCGTAGTGGCCGCCGCCGCAGACGGTGAGCAGGGGGCAGGCCCGGCACTGCGCCGCGAGTGCGGCCGCGCCCGCCTGCCGGGCCGCCACGCCGGGATGGCACAGGGCCTTCTCGAAATCGTGGCGGAAGACGTCCAGACCGGTTCGCGCTGCACCCTCGTACGCCGACTTCAGCGAGTCCACCTGCTCGATGGAGCCGTCCGTCTCCACCACCACCGCGTCGAACGGTGCGAGGCCGAGCGACTCCGTGGCGGCCGGCATCCCCAGCAGCAGTGCCAGGCACTCCTCGAAGAGCCGCACCCGCATCTCCCGCCGCCCGGCGCCCCACCAGCGGTCGAAGACGGTGCACAGCCAGTCCCCGTAGGGCGCGCCCGAGCCGTCCAGATGCGGCGGCGGGGTGGACCAGTTGCCGTGCGGCAGCAGCAGGTCCAGGGCCGGCGGGTGCAGGGTGAGCAGGGACTCGTACGTCTCCAGCGGGTCCAGTGCCGGGTCCACCACCGTGAGGATGCCGGCGTACGCCTGCGGGAACCGGTCCGCGACCAGACGCGCTCCGCGCGAGGCGGCGGGCCACGAGGGGTGCCCCGAGTGGTCGACGCGCGAAGCGTTGTGGGCCGCGAGGCCCCCGTCGAGGCTGATACCGATGCGGATGCCGCTCCGGGCCAGTGCGGCCGCCCGTCGCTCCGTCAGGAGGGTGGCGTTGGTCTGCACGACGGGGTGGACGGTGCAGCCGGCCGGGACGCGGCTTCGTACGAGGTCGGTGAAGCGGACCAGGGTCTCGGCACCCGCGAGCAGCGGTTCACCGCCGTGCAGGACCAGTGAGACCGCCGTCAGACCGTGGGCGCAGGCGTGCTCGGCGATGCGGTGCGCGGTGCGGTCCAGGACCTCGGGAGCCGCGGCGGCCGGGCGGTCGCGCCAGGTGCGGTCGGGTCCCTCGTACAGGTAGCAGTAGCGGCAGGCGAGATTGCAGCGGCCGTTGACCTTCACGATGAACTGCCGGAAGGGCACACGTGCCCGAAAAGTTCCGGCATCCGGCGACACACCAGCACCCCCATGCCGTACGGCTCTCACTCCGGGGGCACTTCCATGGCACGACCCCCTACCCGTGTGGGAGCACATGCCTGTACACGGGTTGGGACAAACGCCTTGCGATGGAATTCGACTGAAACTGGTGGGTCATGGCCGTATTCGACAAACGCTTCTGATGGCCGCCACGTCTCCGCCCCTTAGAACGCGCTGTTGAACCCCCACAGCATCTCGCTGGGCTGCGCCGCCCGCTCCCGCAGTTCGTCCAGCACCTCGGTCAGCACCGGATGGCGAAGCGTCCTCAGCTCGTCCAGGTCCAGCTCCAGCAGATCCGGCAGCGGCTCCGGCGTCTGCGCCGTCGGCTCTCCCGCCTCCGGCACCTCGGCTGCCGCCTCGTCCCTTGCCTCCATGGTCCGTCCCTCTCCGCTCGCCCCGCTCACTCCAACTCCGCCAAACGCTGGGCGGTCTGCCGTGCCGTCGGTTCGCCCGAACCCACGTGGTCCTCCGGCAGCCTCGACCACTCCGCCCGCGCGGCCCGGTACGCCTCACGGGCCGCGCGCGGACGAGCGGCCGCCTCGTAGGACATACCCCGCCAGTGGCGCGCCTGCGCCCCCAGTTCGACGGCCTCATGACGCCGGCGGTCCGTTTCCGCGTCCTCCTCCGCCGCCCTGGCCGCGTCCGAGGCAGCCCGGAACGCGTCGACGGCCTCGTCCAGACGCGAGGGACGCCCGAGGCTCTGGTACGCCTCGAACTGCACCTGCCCCGCCTCCAGCCAGCAGCGGGCGGCCAGCAGCGGATCGTCCGCCTCCGCCGCCGCGAGCCCGAAGAGGTGCTCGGCCTCCCGCAGATCGACCCGATCGCCTCGTGCCCGGTAGCGGAGCATCAGCGCCCGGCCCAGGAGCAGCAGGCGGTGCCCGAGGTGCGGACTGCCCGCCGGGGTCTCCGCGCGGCAGTCCCGCAGCACCCGGATCGCCCGGGACAACGGCTCCAGGGACCGGGAACCGGTCTCCAGCGCCGCTCGGCGCAGCAGGACCTCGCCCCACTCGGCGAGCACGTCGGCGTGCGTGGGCGCGTCCCGCGGCATGCGCTGGGCCGCCTGCGCGAAGTGGTCCGCGGCCCGGAGGAGTTCGCGCGGGTCTCCGGTCTCGGCGTAGCGGGCGTCCCTGATGCGTCCGCCGCGCACCAGGAGGGAGGCGCGCAGGCCCTGCTCCCGGGTGAGGCCCAGCGCCTCGTCGACGCGGGCCTGGGCGTCGTCCAGGTCGCCACCGGACCTGAGCAGTGCGTCCACCAGGTCGAGCAGGACGCGGACCCGGTCACGCGGGCTCCGCGCGGGCCCGCCGTCGGCCTCGGGGACGTTCTCCAGTGCGCTGCGCAGCGACTGCGCGCCCTGTTCGGCGTAGAGGCGGCCCTGCTCGGGATCGGCGGTTGCACCCGACAGGTGCAGCAGGATCCGGCCGTGGGCGAGCGGCAGTTCGGGCGGCCGTCGGCGGCGGTCGGGCCATGCGTCCGCGAACGCCTCGAGCATGCCCACCGCACCCTGCAGCAGTGCGCTGTCGCCACCGAGCCGCCACTGCGACTCCAGTCCCCCGACGCGCTCCAGGGTGAGCCTGAGGGCCTGCTTCTCGTCCAGCTCGGGCGCCGCGCAGGCCACGGCGTACTCCCGGTCCGCGCGGCGCAGGAGTTCGAGTGCGCCGTGCGGGTCCCCGCGGCGCCGGCGGTCGGTGGCGGCGGCCCGCAGCACCCGGGCGAGCACGGCCCGTTCACGCAGGGCACGGGGATGACTCACCGCTCGCTCCGCGGCCGTCTCCGCCTCGCGCAGCAGTTCGGCCCCGCCCAGCACTTCCCACAGCCGCAGCGTGCAGTGCGCGTACTCGGCCCACAGTTCGGGGTCGGTGCCGATGCTCGGCTCGTGCTCCGTGGCCCCTCTCAGCAGCTGCACGGCGTCGATGAGGTCCTGCACCATGCCCTCCCGGTCGAACTGCCCGACCAGTGCCCGGGCGCGGACGACGGCCGAGTGCGTCGGACGCTCCGCGGCCCGGCCCGGGCCGCCCCGCCTGCCGTAGAGGGCCAGATCGTTCGGCAGCGGCATGAAGCGCTCGAGGACACGGGCGGCCACCTCGGCGAAGGGCTGGGGCACGAGGGTCGCGCCGCCGTTGTCCCCGTTCTCCTCCGGGTAGGCGGTGTCGGCCGCGTAGGGGCGGCCCGTGCCGCCGTCGCCCAGTTGCGCGAGGGCGAGGGCCGGGAAGTTGGGGCCGCCCTTGCCGAAGCGCTGTTCGATGTACTCGGAGCAGTGCTTGAGCACCAGCATTGCCTCGTCCCGGCCGAGCGGCGACAGCAGCGACTCCTGCACTCCGGGCGCGAACTCGTACCACTGCACACCGTCGCCGCCGTAGTCCTCCTTGGCACGTGAGAGCAGCCCGCTGAGCAGGACCTCGGCCAGTTCGGACGGCCCGGAGTCGGGCAGCATGGTCCGCTGCACCAGCTGCATCACCGGCAGGCACAGCGGTGCCGCGGCGAGGTAGACGGCGAGCCGGCCCGCGGCCGGGGAGGCGGTGGAGCGGAAGCGGCTGACCAGTTCCAGAGCGGAGGGACGGCGGCCGGGGCGCGCCGCGGGTGCCGCCGGCTGATCGGCACGCACCCAGCCCACGGCCCCGGCGACCGGACCCGCGCCAGCCCCGGACAGCAGCCTCGCCCAGGCGCCGAGTGCCACCGGCTCGGGCGGCAGCACCGGCACCGGGAGGGCGCCCCGCCGGGCCTCGGGCGACAGGCCCCCGGGGGTGCGCACGCGCAGCGCGGTGGCGCCGCCCAGTGTCTCGCCGCGGGTCAACTCGCCGTAGGTGACGGGCAGCCGGGTGCGGTTCCACATGCGTTGCGGCAGCGGCTGGAGCACCGCGACCGGGGCCTGCCGGGACAGCTGGTGCAGCAGCCGGTGGGCGTGGCCGCTGCGCCACAGCGGACCCGCGCAGTCGCTGACCAGCAGCGTGATGCGGCGGCCCGTCGGATCGCTCAGCCGGTCGGCCGAGTGCAGCGGCGCGGCGTGCGGATCGGGACTGCGGCTCACCGCGGGCTCGCCGTCCGGACCCTCGTGCAGATGGCTGACCTGGATGTCCCAGAAGGCCCCCAGCCGGCTGAAGACCTGCTCCAGTTCGGCGAACATCCGGTCCCACACCCGCATCGACGACGAGGCGTCCATCACCAGCTGGAGTCGTGCGTCGGCCCGGGTCACCGCACGGAAGACCGGGAGCACCAGACCGCCGGCCCGGGCGCTCCGTTCCGCCGTGGCCGTCTCGTCGAGCACGGACCGCCGGGGCGGAGCGGCACTGCGGTAGCCCTGCAACGGGCGTAATGCGCGCTGGAGTTCGAGCGGGGCGGGAAACACGGGCGCCACGGGAACGCCCACGGGCAGCGCCGTGGCCCGCCCCCGCCCCCGTAAGCGCTCCCCGCCGTGCTGGGGAACCGTGTACAGCGCGACACGCCGGTCGCCCTCCGGCTCGTGCGGCAACGGCCCGGGAGGTGCCGGGTCCGCGGCGGGCGCGTCCGCGACCGGTGCCGCGCCCGGCTGCGGCTCGCTGCGCCCGGCCTCCTGCGGGCCGGAGCGGTCGGGCAGCGGGGACACCGCCTCATCGGACCCCGCCGGGCGCGTCCAGCGCGCCAGCCACAGGACGTCGCACAGTTGCTCGCCGTCGGGATCGAGACCCGCCTCCCTCAGTCCGGCCACGAGTTCGGCGATCGGATCGCGGGCGGGCGGGACGGGGTCCCCGGCGCCGGGGCCTTCGCCGGGGCGGACGGGACCGTGGCGCGCCGTCGCGTCGGGCATCGGCGTCACCTCGGCCGGTCGAGTCGCTGGATGAGCAGGTCGGCCAGGCGGTCACGGCTGGGCGGGGCGGCCGCGTCGGTGAGGTAGATCGCGTTCAGCAACTGGTCGGCCGCGACGAGTTCGCTGCGCGACCGCTCCAGGAAGTGGGTGATCAGATCGTCTCCCGCACGGGCCGCCTCGTCGCCGAGATGGGCCCGTACGAACGTCGCGAGCCTCTTGTGGTCGGGACGGCCGAGCTGCAGATGGATGCACCGGCGCATCAGCGGAGCCGGGAAGTCGCGCTCCCCGTTGCTGGTCAGGACCACGAAGGGGAACGCACGGCAGCGGACCCTTCCGTCACGCACCCGCACCTTGGTGCCGTCGGCGGTGAGCACCTCCGCCTCACCGCCGGGCAACCGGTCCGCGATGCGCTCCAGTTCGGGGATGGCGAACTCCCCCTCCTCCAGCACGTTCAGCAGGTCGTTGGGCAGATCGATGTCGCTCTTGTCCAGCTCGTCGATCAGCAGCACACGCGGCACGTCGGAGGGCAGCAGCGCGGTGCCGAGCGGTCCGAGACGGACATAGCTGCCGATACTCTCCACCGCCCCGGGCGAACCCGCCGCAGAACCGAAGCCTCCCTGCGCCGCGATCTGCACGTCCTGGAGCCGGGCGATGGCGTCGTAGTGGTAGAGGCCGTCCTGGAGCGTGGAGCGGCTGACGATGGACCAGCGCAGGACGTTGCCGAGGCCCAGTTCGTAGGCGACGGAGTGCGCCAGGGTGCTCTTGCCCGCCCCGGGGCTGCCGGTGACGAGCAGGGGGCGGCGCAGATACAGCGCCGCATTGATCATCTCCAGTTCCTCGGCTCCGGGCCGGTGCAGCTCGGCCAGGTGCCGGTACGCCCCGAGCCTGCGGTCCTCGGACCCGTCGCCGCCGTTCTCCGAAGCCGAATCGCGGCCCGTGAAGTCCCGCCACGGCGGAGGGGCGGGCAGCCTCTCGATCCCGTCGTGCGGTTCTCCGGCGCCCCGGTAGATGAGCCACTCACTGGATTCGGTCATGATCCGGTCCTCGTCGTCACTCGTCCACGGCAGCCGTCGAACCTGATTCACCGTATCGATCCGCAGGAGCCCTGGTAAGGGCGCGGTACGGCCTTCGGCGCGGTCGCTTCACGGTGCCTCCAGCAGGTCGTCGCTTCCCGGCAGCGGGCGGTGCGGATCGTCGTAGAGCAGCGCGATGCCGTCGGCCCAGTACGTCTCCGCACGGCCCGCACGGAGCCCCGCCCGCAACTCGTGCACCAGCTCCGGAAGCCGTTCCGCGCTGCCGGCGCCGGCCACCGTGTCACCCGCCCCTCGGTGGAACTCGCCGCACACGGCGTCCCGTTGGCCCCGCCAGCGTCGCCACAGCGCCACGCCGAAGCCGCCGTGCACGATGCGTGCGAGCGCCACCCCGTCGTCCTCGAAACGCTGGTCGCCGTAGCGGCACAAGATCGGCACCGCGCCGTGCGGCAGGCCCCGGAGCCGGCTCAGCGCCGGTACGGGTATCCGCAATCCGTCGTCGCAGTCCAGCAGTTCGGGCTGGGCGTCGTGCGCGTGGATCCACCGCCAGCGGGCCTCCCGCTCCCGGCGCTCCTCCTCGGCGTCGGCCGGATCCTTCTCGGGCGGCCCGTAGTCGTCGAGCAGCCGGTCGCGGTCGGCGCAGCGCACCACGACGGGTCGTTCGGCGCCGAGCGGCGCGTCCGCCGCCCTCAACTGCCAGGTGTCCACGGCCAGTCCGAGCAGCGTGCGGGGCAGCGCCACCTGGAGCACGGCGGGCCGACCGGGCTGGTCGCACTGGCGGAAGGCCTCCGCGAGCGGGGGCGCCAGGGGGCCCGGCAACGCGTCCAGCGACACCCGCTCCGCCTCGTCGAGGCGTACGACCTCGCCGTCGGGCCGGGCCACCGAGATCCGCCAGTCGCAGCGGTCCGGTTCCCAGCCCCGCTGGACGAGTTCGAGCAGAGCGCACGGGCGGGGCAGACGGCCGAAGGCGTGCGCCTCCTCCAGTCCTCCGCGCGACGGGTCGTGGTGCGAGGACAGGTCGGGCCCGTTCGGCGGGCCGCCCTGGGCCCCGGGCACGAGGTCCGGCGGATCGTGCCGGGGCCGGGGCTGGGGCAGCGGCGCGGGCCCGGAGGGGTGCCGCGGACGGAGGAGTTCGATGCGCCGCTGCGCCAGGCTGCGGCGGTATCGCAGGCCGAGCCCCTCGGAGCTCTGCCGCACCCACTCCCACAGGGCCTGCTCCGCCTCCCCCGTGCCGGGCGACTCGAAGGGACGGTCCGCGGCCATGACCTGCATCGCGTAGTCGAGAACGAGTTCCAGCCCGCCGTCCTGGC
Source organism: Streptomyces sp. NRRL F-5122 (assembly GCF_001507435.1). GTDB lineage: Bacteria > Actinomycetota > Actinomycetes > Streptomycetales > Streptomycetaceae > Streptomyces > Streptomyces lannensis. The sequence goes on along the minus strand of NZ_LMWH01000172.1, from coordinate 87,858 downwards.
GAGCCCCCTCGTAAAGGGCGCCGAGGCCGTCGCGCCAGCCGCGCGGAGCCGGCTGGGGAATCGCGCCCGGCAGGTCGGGCAGGGACTCCAGGATGTCGAGCAGACTGCGGGTGCTGCTCGGGGGCGGCAGGTCCGCGAGCCGGCCCAGCAACTGGATCCGCTCGTCGGGGCTGAGCGCGCGCCCGGGCCGCGCCTGGAGCTCGCTCTGCACATCGGCCCAGGTGAGGTGGTCGGAGTCGGGGTGCCGCTGCCGGTCCCTGTGGTAGCGGTCGTGGGCGTGGAAGACGGCCTGGTAGAGATCGCCGTGCTCGCTCCGTATCCCGTCCCTGGGGACGGACAGCGCCCGTAACTGCTCGATGCCGGTGGACGTGCCGCCGCTTCCGCGGTCCGACCGCGACTTCAGGACGCCGATGACCTCGCCGCGTACCGGGTCGATGACCGGCCCGCCGGAGACACCCGGCGGAAGGTCGTTCTGGCCGAGCCGCATCTGCACGCCGGAGGACCACCCGCCCAAGGTGCCCTGCACCGACAGCGGGCCGTCCAGGACCTGGAGTCGACCGTCCATCACGGTCCATCCCGCGTAGAACACCCGGCCCTCGCCGTAGTACGCGGCGGGCCGCTCGGAGACATAGACGCAGTCGTGGTCGACCGGCTCGCGCAGCTGGACGAGCGCGAGGTCCGGGGCGGGCCAGTTGCCGCGCCGGGCGCCCTCCGCGTGCTCCGGGACCGTGGCCGCGACGGTCCCGGCGACCGCGGCGCCACCGCGTCCCGGACCCGTCTCATAGACCACGGTCACCTCCTCCCCCTCCCCGGCCCGTGCCACGTGCGCGCAGGTCAGCACCCAGTTCGGCGCGACGAAGAAGCCGCTGCCGAGGAACGTGCCCGGCTCCTCGATGGCATACCCGACCCCCGCGCGATGGATGCGCACAGTCGCGGCCATGACGAGTTCACGCAGCGCACGACGGGCCGCGTCGAGGCCGCTCGATGCGCCCCGGGCGTGCTCGTCCGTCATGCCCCGCCCCCCGCACCGGCGGCTGCGGAGCCGCCGTGCGCCCGGGCGCCGCCGGCCGCATCCGTGCGCGGGGCGGCGGCCGGGGAGGACAGTGCGTCACCCGGCGTGCCGGTCCCCGGACCGGAGGCGTCACCGGACGGATCGGCGGCCGGCGGCCCGCCCTGCCAGGTGAGGGTGACCGTGATGCCCGCCTTGGCCTCGCCGTCGGCCAGCAGTCCGACCACCTTGCCCGCCTTCGCGGTCAGCTCGATCCCGAACTCGACACTGACCTCGTCGGGCCGCACCGCGCGCAGGGGTCCTGCCAGCGAACGCGCCACGCTGGTCACGACGGAGTGCAGGCTCTCGACCTGCGCCTCCACGCGGTCGGCGAATCCCGTGTCCGTGTACGACAGCTCACCGGGCGGCACCGCGAGCTCCCCGGCCCCCGATATCCGGGCCCACACCGGCGTTCCGTCCGGCATCTCGATGCGCGCTATCCGCGTCGACTCGTCCGCCATGGCATCCCCCGTTCCCCCGGGCCCCCGTGATCCCGCCTGCCGGTGCGCAGGCTAGCGACACGGCGGTCGTCGCGCGAGAGCCCCGCTCGCCCCGCAGGGCCGCCGCACTCCCGCCTATCATTTTCTTGTCCTCTCCTACCCCTCTACCGAACCGACGGAGCACCACCGATGTACTTCACCGACCGCGGCATCGAAGAACTCGAGAAACGGCGCGGCGACGAAGAGATCACCTTCGAGTGGCTCGCCGAGCAGCTTCGTACGTTCGTCGATCTCAACCCCGACTTCGAGGTGCCGGTGGAACGACTGGCGACCTGGCTCGCACGCCTGGACGACGAGGACGACGAGTAGCGTCCGCCGAGCGGGACAGGGACCGATCTGTAACAGCGGTACCGCGGCCCGTTCAGAGGCCGACCCGGCCCGAGGCCGGCCCGTTCGGGGTTCGGCGGTCCCGGTTTCCGAGCCCGCCGTCCACCTGGATCCGGCGGGGCGTCACACGCGCCTTTCCTGCGCGACGACCTCGCCGATCGCCGACGTCACGCGGGTCTCCGGCTCGCTGCCGCTCGCGGTCGCGGGACCCACCGCCCCCGGACGCGCCGTCGCGGGCTTCGGAGACCCGAGGCCCCGCTGCCACGGGCCTGCTCATCGGCTTCCCGCCCGTCCTCGCCTCGTTCCCGCTCGGGTGGATCCCGCTGGATCCCGGACCTGTCCCGGTGGATGGGAGTGTCCGCCTTCGGAGGAGGGCCAGCCCCCCGGTGTGTGCCGCCCTCGGAGGTGCGCTCCCTCGGAGGAGGCCCGCCCACGGAGGAGGCCCGCCCCGGGAGGGGCGCACCACCCGAACACACGCCCGGTTCGGACCGTTTCGCCGGTTTCCCCCATGGATTCCCCAGAACGGGTGTCTTGACTTTCCCGGTCCGCGATATATCGTGAATGACACAAGACGCGATATGGCGTGTCGTTCGCCGCGTGCGCAGTGTCCGCACGGCCGAGGAGGTCAGCACCATGTCCGAGTGGTCCGTCGCCGAGCCGAGGAAGCTCACCTTCGACGCCCCCGTGACGGCACTCCATGTGCGCATCGTCAACGGAACGGTGAACGTGGTGGGCACCGACGAAGGTTCCGCGCGCCTGGAGGTCTCCGAGATCGAGGGCCCCCCGCTGACGGTGACACACAAGGACGGCGTCCTCACCGTGGCGTACGACGACCTTCCCTGGAAGGGCTTCCTCAAGTGGCTGGACTCCAAGGGCTGGCGCCGCAGTGCGGTGGTCTCCCTGACCGTTCCGGCGTCAACCCGCGTCGAAGTGGGCGTGGTCGGGGCCAACGCCATGGTCTCGGGAGTCGACGGCGGCACGGACGTCAAGGGGGTCACGGGCGACACGACACTCGTGGGTATGTCCGGACCGGTCCGCGCCTCGACGGTGTCGGGAAGCGTGGAGGCCCAGGGGGTCACCGGGGAGCTGCGACTGAACTCCGTCTCCGGCGACCTGACCGTCATCGAGGGCGCCTGCCCGCTCGTCAAGGCCGACTCCGTGAGCGGCTCGATCATCCTGGACCTCGACCCCACGAGCGGCCCCACCGACGCCCGCCTGACCAATGTCTCGGGAGAGATCGCCGTCCGGCTCCCCCATCCGGCGGACGCCGAGGTCGAGGCGAACACCGCGAGCGGCACGGTCTCCAACGCCTTCGAGGACCTGCGCGTGACCGGCCAGTGGGGCGCCAAGAAGATCACGGGCCGGCTCGGCGGGGGAAGCGGCCGCCTGAAGGCGACGACGGTCTCCGGCTCCATCGCCCTGCTCCGCCGCCCGCCCTCGACGGACGAGCCATGGAACGCCCCCGGCCCACGGGGCGCGGCCGCCGGCCGCGACACCGCCGCCCCGTCCGATCGTTCCCCCCAGGGCACGACCGGCGCACCGACCGAGCAGAAGGGGCTCTGACATGCCTCCCGTCTTCGCCCATGGACGACTGCGCCTCTATCTGCTGAAGCTCCTCGACGAGGCCCCGCGCCACGGATACGAGGTGATAAGGCTGCTGGAGGAGCGTTTCCAGGGGCTCTACGCACCCTCCGCCGGCACCGTCTATCCGCGGCTGGCCAAGCTGGAGGCCGAGGGGCTGGTCACACACACCACCGAGGGCGGCCGAAAGGTGTACGCCATCACGGACGCGGGCCGCGCCGAACTGGCCGACCGCAGCGATGAACTGGCCGACCTTGAGCTGGAGATCCGCGAGTCGGTCGCGGAGCTGGCCGCCGAGATCCGCGCCGACGTGCGGGGGGCCGCGGGCGATCTGCGCCGTGAGATGCGGGCCGCGGTCTCCGAAGCCCGGCGGGGCACCGGGGAGCACACAGGGGCGTACGGGGACGGCAGTCCCTCCGAGAAGGAGGCATGGCGCGCCGCCAAGGAGGAGATGCGCCGCGTCAAGCAGGAGTGGAAGGAACAGGCCCGGCGCGCCAAGGACGAGAGCCGGCGGGCCCGCGAGGACGCCCAGCAGGCCCGCCGTCAGGCCAGGGAGGCACAGGAGCGGGCGCGCGCCCAGGCACAGGAGGAAGTGCAGCGCATCGCCCGCCGGGTTCAGGAGCAGGTGCAGGACCACTTCACGCGCGGCGACTGGCCGACCGGCGTCCGGGAGGGGCTGACCGAACTGGCCAAGGAGTTCGGCGAGTTCGGCAAGGAGTACGGATTCGGACGACCGGGTGGGACATCGGACGCGCCGAAGACGGCGAGCCGGCCGGAGTACTCGAAGACCCCCGAGGACTTCCCCGGCACCTACGAACCCTCCTGGGCGCACGAGGACTTCACGGGCGATCCGGCCCGCGCCCTCGACCGTCTGCTGGACCGCTTCCGCGACGACATCCGTGACGCGGCCCGCGACAACGGAGTGACGGAGGAGCAGCTCCGCGACGCGCGCCGCCATCTGTCGACGGCGGCGGCCCACATAGGGGCGACGCTGCGGTCGCGGAAGAGCTGACGGCAGTAGGCGCGGCCGTCCGGCCGCGCCGACCGGCCGGGTCACCCGCCACGCGACACCTCCACGGGGCGGGTGCTGACGTCAAGGGGCTCACCCGGCCTTGGTCTCCCCCTTCCCCCACAGCACGCGCTCGACAGACTCATGCGTCACCCCGTGGTCGGCGAGGACCTCGGCGGGGACGCCGGGGCGAGCGGTGAGGGCGAGAAGCAGGTGCTCGTCACCGATGTGCCGGTCGTCGTGGGCGAGGGCGGTGCGCAGGGACATGGCCAGCAGGTCCTTGGCACCACGGGTGAACGGGCGCCGCCCGGACCGCCGTGCGCCACCCTGGCGACCCGCCGCCAGCACGCCCTCACCGTGCGCCTCCTCGATCCGGGAGACGATCTCCGCCACGTCGACACCCAGCCCGGCGAGGGCGTCCGTGTCGGCGCGGGACAGTCCGCCGCGGCGGCGCGCCTCGGCAAGGTCCCGTACCACTGCTTCACGCTGTCCGGTGAGTCCGAGGGCGGCCAGGGCGAACGCGGCCCGGCTGCCCTCACGATCGAGAAGGGCGAGCAGCACATGCGGCTCGTCGACCCGTTCCTCGCCCGCCCGTTCGGCGTGCTCGATCGCCCCGATCACCACCGCACGAGCGTCCTTGGTGAACCGCTCGAACATCACTGCCTCCCGTACTTCTTGTGCACGGCCTGCCTGCTGACTCCGAGTTCTGCGGCGATCTCCTGCCACGACCACCCCTGATTGCGCGCGCTGCGCACCTGCACCGCCTCCAACTGCTCGAGCAGCCTCCGCAGCGCGGACACGGCCCGCAGTCCGATCCGCGGATCGCGGTCACCCGCGCGCTCGGCGAGATCCGTTGCTTCGGTCATGGTGTCAACTTAGATTGACATCACCCTGCATGTCAACCCCGGTTGACATGCAGGGTGATGTGGCCTCGCCGCGGGGACCACACACGAACGGCGGGCCCGGAAGGATTCCGGACCCGCCGCGGACGGCAAAGGTGGGCGTCGGTCAGTTCGCGGCCAGCACGATCTTTCCGAACTGGTTGCCGGACTCCAGTCGTTCGAAGCCCTCGCGGGCCCGGTCCAGCGGAAGCACCTCGTCGATGACGGGACGCACCCCGGTGGCGGCACAGAAGGAGAGCAGGTCCTCCAGTTCGTCCTTGGAGCCCATGGTGGAGCCGACGACCTTCAACTCCAGGAAGAAGATGCGGGTGAGTTCCGCATGGGAGGGGCGGTCACCGCTGGTGGCACCCGAGATGACGACGGTGCCCCCGGGACGCAGGGACTTGATGGAGTGGGACCAGGTGGCGGCACCGACGGTCTCGATGACCGCGTCCACCCGCTGCGGCAGCCGCGCCCCGGACTCCAGCGCCTCCACGGCGCCCAGTTCCAGGGCCCGCTTGCGCTTGGCCTCGTCACGGCTGGTGGCGAACATCCGCAGACCGGCCGCCTTGCCCAGCACGATCGCGGCGGTGGCGACTCCTCCGCCGGCGCCCTGGACGAGGACGGAGTCGCCGGGGCGGACCCCCGCGTTGGTGAACAGCATGCGATAGGCCGTCAGCCACGCGGTGGGGAGGCAGGCGGCCTCCTCGAAGGAGAGCTCCTTGGGCTTCGGCAGCAGGTTCCAGGTGGGGACGGAGACCTGCTCGGCGAAGGTGCCCTGGTAGCGCTCGGTGAGGATCGAGCGGGGCTCGTCCGGGCCGACACCATGGCCCGTCTGGCCGATGACGGAGTGCAGGACGACCTCGTTTCCGTCCTCGTCCACACCGGCCGCGTCGCAGCCGAGGATCATCGGGAGCTTGTCCTCGGAGAGACCGACGCCCCGAAGAGACCAGAGGTCGTGGTGGTTGAGGGAGGCGGCCTTGACGTTCACGGTCGTCCAGCCGGGCGTGCGCCCGGGAGCCGGGCGCTCCCCCAACTCGAGGCCCGTGAGGGGGTGGTCGCGGTCGATGCGGGCGGCGTAGGCAGCGAACATGACCTTGACGATAGGCTCCGGGATGGGCCTACGGAACCGGGGCTCGCTGTGACGCGTGTCCCGCTCGGCAGGTGCCGGAAGCGGCCCGCAGAGAGGCCGGACCGGATGACCGTGCCCGCGGGTGGGCGGATCCTGGTGCACCCGCCCACCCCGTGGAGCTATCGGCGCGCGACTCCCTCGGCCCGCGCGGCGGCCGCGACCGCCGCCGTCACCGCCGGGGCCACGCGCTCGTCGAAGGGCGACGGGATCACGTAGTCGGCCGCCACGTCGTCACCGACGACCGCCGCCAGCGCCTCGGCCGCGGCGATCTTCATCCCCTCCGTGATGCGGGACGCCCGCACCTGGAGGGCCCCGGCGAAGATGCCGGGGAACGCCAGCACGTTGTTGATCTGGTTCGGGAAGTCGGACCGCCCCGTCGCCACGACGGACGCGTACTTGTGCGCCACGTCCGGATGCACCTCGGGGTTCGGGTTGGCCATCGCGAACACGAAGGCGCCCTCGGCCATCGAGGCCACGGCCTCCTCAGCCACCGTGCCGCCGGAGACGCCGATGAAGACGTCGGCGCCCTCGAGGGCCCGCTCCAGCGAACCGGTCAGTCCGGCCTTGTTCGTGAATCCGGCGAGCTCCCGCTTGACCGGGGTCAGATCGTCCCGGTCCGGGGACACCACGCCCTTGCGGTCGGCGACCGCCACATCCCCGATCCCCGCCTCGACCAGCATCTTCGCGATGGCCACACCGGCCGCGCCCGCGCCCGAGATGACGGCGCGCAGCTCGCCGACGGAGCGCCCGGTCAGTTTCGCCGCGTTCCGCAGGGCCGCGAGCGTCACCACGGCCGTGCCGTGCTGGTCGTCATGGAAGACCGGGATGTCCAGCCGCTCCTGGAGCTTGCGCTCGATCTCGAAGCAGCGCGGCGCCGAGATGTCCTCCAGGTTCACGCCCCCGAAGGAGGGCGCCAGCCGCGCGACGGTCTCGACGATCTCGTCCACGCCCGTGCAGTCGAGGGCGATCGGGACCGCGTCCACCCCGCCGAACTGCTTGAACAGGATCGCCTTGCCCTCCATCACGGGGAGGGAGGCCTCGGGGCCGATGTCGCCGAGACCGAGGACCGCCGTGCCGTCGGTCACCACGGCGACGACGGACGACTTCCATGTGTAGTCGTGGACCAGCTCCGGCTGCTCCGCGATGGCGGTGCACACCCGGGCCACGCCGGGCGTGTACGCGAGGGACAGGTCGTCCTTGTCGCGGACCGGGACGGTGGCCCGCACGGCCATCTTGCCCCCGCGGTGCAGCGCGAATGCCGGATCGAAGGACTCGTGGGGCTCGGCCCCGCCGTCCTGGTCCGTATTGCCGTCGCTGCGCGAATTGACGATCTCCGCTGCCACTGTGTCGTACCCCTTAGATGTTCATGGTGTGAGGGTGACCACTCCTGATTGAGGGGTGGGCGGGACCGCGTGCGACCCAGGTGAGCTGATGCGTACGGGTGCACACGCGACGAGCGCGCCGCACACGCGCCCTGAGCCCCGGATGAGGGGTGTAGTGAACCTTCTTACCGGACGCACGGTGTCCCGGACGAGTCCGTACCACCAAGGTCACACGCCGGTGAGATGACTCATGCCGGAATATGTGGACAAGTTCGTAAAACGCCTCCTCAAGATCGCACACGCAGAGGTGCGATCAACCTCAACCCGGGTCGCGCCGAAGATCTTCCGGTCGGAAGGAGGGATTCCCGGACGAGGTCCGGCCGTGATCGGCCGTTCGCGACGGTCTGGGGTTCACCCGTTATCCGATTTTGACATGGCGAGTCCCCTGAATACGCGAGACCGAATGGCAAGATGCCTCAATCACGCGAGGTCGCGACACCCAAAGGTGTGTGTTCTCGTCGACCCATCGGCACAACCCATCTCGCCGGAGGAAGCCACCATGACCGCAAGCTCGACCCGTCGTACGACCGCCACGCGCTCGCGGATAGCCGCGGTCGGCGCCCTCGCGGTCGCGGGCACCCTGCTGGTCGCCGGCTGCGGTGACCAGACGGACAAGAAGAGCGACAGCAGCTCCAGCGCAGGCACGTCCTCGGCGCCGCTCGCCGCCAAGCTCCCGAAGGACATCAAGGACGCGGGCGTCATCAAGGTGGGCTCCGACATCGCGTATCCGCCGGTCGAGTACATGGAGGGCGGCAAGGCCGTCGGCATCGACCCCGACATCGCGGACGCGCTCGGCAAGCAGCTGGGTGTGAAGTTCGAGTTCCAGAACGGCAAGTTCGCCCAGCTCATCGTGGGCCTGCAGGCCAAGCGGTTCAACGTGGTGATGTCCGCGATGAACGACACCAAGGACCGCCAGAACGGAATCGACTCGGACACCGGCAAGAAGGTCGGCAACGGCATCGACTTCGTCGACTACTTCACCGCGGGCACCTCGATCCTGGTCCAGAAGGGCAACCCGAAGGGCATCAAGTCCCTGGACGACCTCTGCGGCAAGGTCGTGGCCCTCCAGCAGGGCACCACGTCGGAGGGCATCGCCAAGGCGCAGAGCACGAAGTGTACGAAGGACGGCAAGCCGGCCATCAAGCTGCAGACCTTCGACACCGACCCCGAGGCGCTGCTCCGTCTCAAGCAGGGTGCGTCCGTCGCCGACCTGAACGACTTCCCCGTCGCGGCGTACAACGCGAAGACCTCCGGCGGCGGCAACGACTTCGAGGTCGTCGGCGAGCAGATCGAGGCCGGCCCCTACGGCATCGGCGTCAGCAAGGAGAGCACTCAGCTGCGCGACGCGCTCCAGGCGGCCATGGCCGCGATCATCAAGGACGGCGAGTACCAGAAGATCCTCGAGAAGTGGAACGTCACGGACGGTGCGGTGACCGAGGCAAAGATCAACGGCGGCTCCTGAGCGTCACGCAACACTGAAGGGCAGTCACCGTGACTGACACTGTCGACAAGACTCCGGCGCCGACGGTGCCGCCGGAGCAGATCAAGGCCATCCCGGTGCGCCACTACGGGCGCTGGGTGGCGGGTGCGGCGGTCATCGCCATCCTGGTGCTGATCGGGATCGCCTTCTCCAACGCCAAGATCAACTATGGCGTGATCCCGGACTACCTCACCGACGGGACGATCCTGTCCGGCGTGTGGCACACGCTGTACATCTCCGTGCTCGCCATGGTGCTGGGTCTCGTCCTGGGCGTGATCCTCGCGGTGATGCGGATGTCGTCGAACCCGGTCACCAGCACCGTGGCCTGGTTCTACGTGTGGTTCTTCCGCGGCACTCCGGTCCTGGTCCAGCTGCTGCTCTGGTACAACATCTCGCTCGTGTTCCCCATCCTCAACCTGGGGTTCTACAAGGACGAGATGAACCAGGTGATGACCCCGTTCCTGGCGGCCCTGCTGGGCCTCGGCCTGAACGAGGCCGCCTACATGTCCGAGATCGTGCGGGCCGGCATCCAGTCGGTCGACGAGGGGCAGACGGAGGCGTCGCACGCTCTGGGCATGACCCAGGGCAAGACGCTGCGGCGTGTGGTCCTCCCGCAGGCCATGCGGGTGATCGTGCCGCCGACGGGCAACGAGTTCATCAACATGCTGAAGACCTCGTCGCTGGCCTACGCGGTCCAGTTCAACGAGCTCATCAAACGGGCCCAGGACATCTCCAGTACCTCGCTCGCGGTCGTGGAGATGTTCTTCGTGGCCTCGATCTGGTACCTGATCCTCACCACGGTCTTCAGCATCGCCCAGTACTACATCGAACGCCGGTACGCCCGCGGTTCGTCGCGCAACCTGCCGCCGACACCGCTGCAGCGCCTGAGGAAGAACCTCCGCCTGTTCGGTTCGTTCCGCCGCCCGGAGGTGGCCCGATGAGCAGTCTCGGCAAGGACATCGCCCCGAGCACGACCGGCCACCCGATGGTCAGGGCCGAGGGGGTGCACAAGTCCTTCGGTCTTGCGCACATCCTCAAGGGCATCGACCTGGAGGTGAACCCGCGTGAGGTGTTCTGCCTGATCGGCCCGTCCGGCTCCGGCAAGTCCACTTTCCTGCGGTGCATCAACCACCTGGAGAAGATCAGCGCGGGCCGGCTGTACGTCGACAATGAACTGGTCGGCTACCGGCAGCGGGGCGACAAGCTCTACGAGCTCAAGGAGAGCGAGGTCGCCGCCCAGCGGCGGAACATCGGCATGGTGTTCCAGCGCTTCAACCTGTTCCCGCACATGACGGCGCTGGAGAACGTCATGGAAGCGCCGGTCCAGGTCAGGCGCGAGTCCAAGGCCGTGGCGCGGGAGCGCGCGGAGCGGCTGCTGGACCGGGTGGGCCTCGGGGACCGCAAGGGGCACTACCCCGCCCAGCTCTCCGGCGGCCAGCAGCAGCGCGTCGCCATCGCCCGCGCGCTGGCGATGGAGCCGAAGCTGATGCTCTTCGACGAGCCGACCTCGGCCCTCGACCCGGAGCTCGTCGGCGAGGTGCTCGACGTGATGCGGGACCTCGCCGAGGACGGCATGACGATGATCGTCGTCACGCACGAGATGGGCTTCGCCCGCGAGGTGGGCGACTCGCTGGTCTTCATGGACGACGGTGTGGTGGTCGAGGCGGGCCATCCCCGCGACGTGCTGACGAACCCGCAGCACGACCGGACCAAGTCCTTCCTGTCGAAGGTCCTGTAGAGCAACGGGAGTGGGCCCCCACGTCCTTGACGGACGTGGGGGCCCACCTCTGTTGCGCGGCGGTGACCGACGGGATCGGGCCAGTCGGCGGTCGGGGAACCGCCCGACCTCGCCGCCCGGTTGCGCGCTCGGCCCACCTCGGCGCGAGCCACGCCGGACCTACTTCAGCGCGAGCAGCAGGGTGTCCGACGGCGAGCGCCACACCGGGCGCGCCTCGGCGAAGCCCTTCTCCCGCAGCACGCGCGCGTGCCAGGCGGCGGAGGGCATCTCTCCGTCGGCGTGGGCGCCGTAGATCTCGAAGCGGCGCGCGGTCGGCGCGGCCAGGGCGGGGTCCTTCGCGGCCAGTTGCCACCACTCCGCCCAGTCGAGGGCTCCCTCCCGCATGGCCCGGTCCATGCGGGCGTGCCGCTGGGTCCGCTCGGCCGCGTTGATACGGGGGGTGGTGTCGTCGATCATGTGGTCGGCGTTCATGAAGACGCCGCCGTAGCGGACGAGTTCCGCCACCTGACCGTAGAGGGCCTCGAGGGGGCCGGTGCGCAGCCAGTGGAGGGCCGTGGCGGTGAGGACCGCGTCGTACGCACCGTGCGGCAGCAGCGTAGGCCAGGCGGGGTCCTTGAGGTCGGCCTCGACGAAGGTGACGCGGTCGTCCCCCTCGAAGGTGCCGCGGGCGATGGCGAGCAGCGCGGGGTCGAGGTCCACCCCGGTACTGGTGGCCCCGGGGAACCGGGCGAGCAGCCGGGCGGTGATGGTGCCCGTGCCGCACGCGAGGTCGAGCACACGGGGCTCGGTGCCGACGAACGCCTCCACCATGTCGAGCATGATCCGGAAGCGTTCCTCACGGTCGGGCATGTACCACTCCTGCTGGCGGTCCCAGCTCTGCTGCCAGGCCCGCCAGTCGGTCGCCGTCGTCCCCGTGTCCGCCATCGTCGCCCTCCACCACGTCCGCCACGTAATACCCTGGAAGCACGATCAGCTGTTACCCGACCGCCCCACGACCATAGAGCGCCTCCGTAAGGACTACAAGTGGAACTGGCCTATTACTCGGACTACGCCGTACGTCTCGTGAACAGCGAGGAGCCGGCCCGGGGCAAGGACTCGCTCACCTCGGTGGATGCCGTTCGCGACCTCTTCGGGGTCAACCAGTCGGCGGCCCGCCGCGCCACCGACGCGGACGTGACCCGGTTCCGCTCGGTCAGGGCCCGGCTCCGCGCGGTCTTCGAGGCGGCGGACTCCGGCGACGAGACACTCGCCGTGGACCTGCTGAACTCGCTGCTCCTGGAGTTCCCGGTGAGCCCGCAGATCTCCGGGCACGACTACCGGGACGACGACGGCCGCCCGCTGTGGCACATGCACCTCGCGGACCACCCGTCGAACGCCACCGCGGGCTATGCGGCGATCGCCGCGATGGGGCTCGCCTTCCACCTCACCGCGTACGGCGTGGACCGCCTGGGCCTGTGCGAGGCGGCCCCCTGCCGCAACGCGTACCTCGACACCTCGACGAACCGCTCCCGGCGATACTGCTCGGACCGCTGTGCCACGCGCGCGAACGTGGCCGCCTACCGCGCCCGGAAGCGCCTGGAGGCCGACCGGTCCGAGAGCACCGGGCGGGCCGCGGAGAGCGCCCAGCGCGCCAGCGCGAAGAGCGAGCGCTGACCCGCCTTGAGCGGCCGGTACCGCAGTCGCACCTTCCCGAGGACGAGTTCCTCGGGAACGGCGCCGTAGTCGGTGCTGTCCCCGCCCGCGTACGGATTGTCCCCGAGCACCCACCAGCCGCCCTCGCGAAGCTGTGCCGCGCGCTTGACGACCAGCAGGTCCTGCTGGAAGGGATGCCGCAGGACGATCACGTCACCCGGCCGGACGCGTGCTCCGTACTGGACGAGGAGCCGGTCCCCGTGATGCAGCGTGGGCACCATGGACGGTCCCGTCACCTCGGCCACCCCGAACGGCAGCAAGGTCCTCGTGCGCTCGATCTCCTGCGACAGCTCCGGCATCACCGGCACCTCCCCGGTCCGATCCTCCACCAGTCCCAGTCTGACCCCGGACTTTTGACGTAAGCCCACGGGGGCACTCGCGAAAAGCCGTCCCCTACGGAGTAATGTCCCACCTGAGAAGACGATCACGAGGAAGGACAGCTTCATGCTCTCCCGCCTGTTTGCCCCCACGGTCAAGGTCAGCGCCCACTGCGACCTGCCCTGTGGCGTCTACGACCCGGCCCAGGCTCGCATCGAGGCGGAGTCGGTGAAGGCCGTACAGGAAAAGATGGCCGCCAACGACGACCCGCACTTCCAGGCTCGCGCCACCGTCATCAAGGAGCAGCGCGCCGAGCTCGCCAAGCACCACGTTTCGGTGCTGTGGAGCGACTACTTCAAAGCCCCGCACTTCGAGAAGTACCCGGAGCTGCACCAGCTGGTCAACGACACCCTGAAGGCCCTCTCGGCCGCCAAGGCGTCGAAGGACCCGGCGACCGGCCAGAAGGCGCTGGACTACATCGCCCAGATCGACAAGATCTTCTGGGAGACCAAGAAGGCCTGATGACCGGTCCTTCTGACCGAAGACCGGCGGGCGGTGCACCCTCGCAGGTCCGCGGTGCGTTCGAGGGGCCCGGCCGATTCGTCGGCCGGGCCTTTCGCGTTCCCGTCGGGCCCGCCTCAGCCCCGCTTCTCCCCGCCGTGCCACGTCCGGTGGTACCCCTCCCGCAAGGGCCCGCCCACCAGAGCGAGGACCTCGTACGCCGCCGCCGTCAGGGGGGCCGGATCCGCGTGTTCGGCGACGGTGAGCCGGGCTTCGAGCAGGGCACCGCCCAGCACGGGATCGGCGGCCGTCAGACGGCGCGGGAGCCACTTCCCGCCACCGCTCCAGGCGCGGCGATGGCCCGCAAGCAGTCCGGCCGCAGTGCTCAGCACCTGCTCGGCGACGGCCAGTTGCTCATGGCGGTTGTCGAGATCCGCCAGATCGTCCAGCAGATCGGTGAGCCGGTAGCGCGCGTCGTCGCGTTCCTCTGCGGTCAGCGGATCGGGACCCGCCTCCAGCTGGGCGCACGCCTCGGCCCGCAGTGCGGCGGCGTGCCCGTGCGGATCGTGCAGCAGGACCGACTCCGCGTAGACGAACTGCATCGTCCCCCGACGGCTTGCCCGGTCCGCCGCGAAGATCTCCGCGAGGCCCGCACGGGTGTGGGCGAACACCTCCGCGAGACGCCCCTCGTGGCGGAGCGTCTCGCGGTGTGAGACGTCTCCGTCCGCGAGCAGCACGGCGATGTCGAGGTCGCTCGTCGCGCTCGCCCGGCCGCCGGCCGTCGAGCCACCGAGCACGGCGGCGACGGCCTGCGGCCGGCGCTCCAGGACCAGGCGGCGCGCCCCGTCGACGGCCGCCGTGAGCATGTGCGCAGGGTCGGGATCCATGGCCGCATCGTCCCAGGGTCCGGATCGCGTAGGCCCCCCGGATTCCTCACGGAACGGCCGTTCCCGGCCGGTGAAACCGCCGTGAAACCGCGCCGAAGGCGGCCGCCCGCACGCTCTGCTCCATGACCACGACACCACACGCGATCACCGCGACCGGACTACGGAAGGCCTACGGCGACCACGTCGTCCTCGACGGGCTCGAGCTGGCCGTCGCCGAGGGCACCGTCTACGCGCTGCTCGGCCCCAACGGCGCCGGCAAGACCACCACCGTGCAGATCCTGTCGACGCTCGTCGCCGCCGACGGCGGGCACATCACGGTCGGCGGCCACGACCCCGCCCGCGACCCCCGCGCGGTCCGGGCGCAGATCGGGGTCACGGGGCAGTTCGCGGCCGTCGACGCGAAGCTCACCGGCGAGGAGAACCTGATCCTCATGGCCGACCTGCACCACCTCGGCAGGCAGGAGGGGCGTCGCCGCACCGCCGGACTCCTCGAACAGTTCGGACTGACCGACGCGGCGAAAAAGCTGCCCGAGGCCTACTCCGGCGGAATGCGGCGGCGGCTCGATCTCGCCATGACCCTGGTCGGCGATCCCCGCATCATCTTTCTGGACGAGCCGACCACCGGCCTCGACCCGCGCAGCCGTCACGCCATGTGGCAGATCGTGCGGGAGTTGGTCGCCGACGGGGTCACCGTCTTCCTGACCACCCAGTACCTGGAGGAGGCCGACCAGCTCGCCGACCGCATCGGCGTCCTGGACGGCGGCCGGCTCGTCGCCGAGGGCACCGCCGAGGAGCTCAAGCGGCTCGTACCCGGCGGCCATGTGCGTCTGCGCTTCGCGGACCCGGCCGCGTACGAACGTGCCGCCCGCGCCCTGCACGGCACGGCCCTCGACGACGAAGGGCTCACCCTCCAGATCCCCGGCGACGGCAGCGCCCGGGAGCTGAAGTCCCTGCTCGACCGGCTTGAGGCCG
Organism: Streptomyces sp. NRRL F-5122; assembly: GCF_001507435.1. GTDB lineage: Bacteria > Actinomycetota > Actinomycetes > Streptomycetales > Streptomycetaceae > Streptomyces > Streptomyces lannensis. The sequence goes on along the minus strand of NZ_LMWH01000172.1, from coordinate 72,410 downwards.
AGGCGATCGAGGCGGAGAGCCTGAGCGTGCACACCCCCGACCTCGACGACGTCTTCTTCGCCCTCACGACCGAACGCTCGCACAACCCCGCGGCCGACGCCGCCGTCCGCAAGGAGGCCCTCCGGTGAGCACCCTCTCCTACGCCGTCGCCGACTCGGCGACCATGCTGCGCCGCAACCTCAGGCACGCCCTGCGCTACCCGTCCATGACGATCCCTGTCGTCGCGATCCCCGTCGTCATGCTGCTGCTGTTCGTCTACGTCTTCGGCAACGCGCTCGGCTCCGGCGTCGGCCCCGGTGCCGAGGGCCACTACGTCGACTACGTGGCGCCCGGCATCATCCTCATGGCCACCACCTACGGCTCGGTCTCGGTCGCGGTGTCCGTCTGCTCGGACATGACCGAGGGCATCGTCAACCGGTTCCGCACCCTGTCGATCTCCCGCGCGGCCGTACTGAACGGCCACGTGCTCGGAGGTGTCGTCCAGACCCTGTTCAGCGTCGTCCTGGTCGTCGGCGCCGCCCTGCTCACCGGGTTCCGGCCGAACGCCACGCCCCTGGAGTGGCTGGCCACCGCCGGTCTGCTGACCCTGGTCGTCCTGGCCCTGACCTGGCTGGCGGCCGACATGGGGCTGCGTGCCAGGACCGTGGAGGCGGCGAGCAACGCACCCACACCGCTCACCTTCCTGCCCTTCCTCGGCAGCGCGATCGTCCCGACGGACTCGATGCCGACGGCGGTGCGCTGGTTCGCCGAGTACCAGCCGTTCACCCCGGTCACCGAGACCCTGCGCGGCCTGCTGATGGGCACGGAGATCGGCAACAGCGCGCTGATCGCGGTCGCGTGGTGCCTCGGGCTCACCGTCCTCGGCTACATCCGGGCCCGGTCGGCCTACGACAAGGGGTGAGCAGGCTCGGCGGCGCGGTCACCCGGCGGTCTCGACGGCGTCGAGCAGTCTCAGCGCCTCGGTCCTCAACTCCTCGCGCCCGAGGGCGGCGTACGCGGACACGGCGTCCTCGTAGGCCGCCCCGTCGGCGTGTGCCAGGGCCTGCTTCACCCGCACCGAGGACATCGTCGGCTGGAAGGTGCGCAGCAGCCGGCAGCGTTCGGCGAGAGCGATCGACCGGGCGGCCTGCGCCGGGGCTCCGCGGTCGAGCTGCACATGGGCGAACGCGAGGAGCAGCACCCCGCAGATGGCGAGATGGGCGGCGTACGCGGGCCGGTCGACGGCCGGACCGGACAGCAGTCTGCGGAGTTTGGGCCGCAGTTCGCCGACGAGATGGGCCACGCGGTCGAGACGGCCGTGCTGGGCGTGGGCGACGACCGCGACGCCCAGGGCTTCCAGGGTCCATGCCTCGAGACCCGGCGGCTCGGTGTCCGGGAACGGCCGCTGGGCCACCGGGGACGGTTCGGCGGCCCGGCGCCACATGCGCAGCCCCGCCTCGGTCTCGCCGCGGGCGAGCAGGATCTCGGCCCGCACACCGCTTTGGAAGGTGGCCAGGCCATAGGTGTCGTCGGTGTCCGGGGACATCGACAACTGCAGCCAGTACTCGGCCTCGTCGACCTCGCCGAGCAGCAGCGACGCCATGACGAGCCCCCAGCGGATCCCGATCTCCTCGGGTCCGGGGCCGAGCAGCCGCTCCTGGAGGTGGAGCGCGACCCGCAGATGGTGCCGTGCCCGCTCGCCCTGCTCGAGCTTCAGGCTGAGCTCGCTGACCCGGGAGTGGGCGAGAAGCCGGACGACGAGCCGGCTCCCGTCCCCGACGGCTTCGAGCATCCGGTCGGCGGCGGCGAGAGCACCCTCGATGTCGCCCCGCGCCTCGAGTACGTAGCCGGTGACGGTCTCGGCGACCGCGGCCGCCTGCGGCGCGGTGTGCGAGCTCGTGCCGCGGTCCGGCACGAGCACGGCGGGCACGTCGGCGAGGACGGCGGCGACGGCGCGGGGGACGGTGTCCGGCGGAGCGGGCGGCAGACGGCGCAGTACGGTCACGAAGCGCAGCGCAGGGGTGCTCTCGCCCTGGAGCAGGAACAGGTCGGCGGCGAACAGCGCGGCGGCGGTCCGGGTGGCCTCCACCAGCGCGGGCCCGGGCCGGAAGTGGCTCAGCAGGTGGCCGGTCTCCTGGATGAGCGCGGCCACGCGGGTGTAGCGGGGCTCTATGTTCCACAGTCCGGCGAGCACCGCGGCGCACGCCACCACCGTGGGCGCGTCGGCCCGGGCGAGGGCGAGGCGCAGCGCGTGCAGCAGGTTGTCCTGTTCGGCGCGGACCGGGTCGAGGTCGAGGAAGGAGTCCGCATCGGACACGGACGTGTGACGCGCGAGGCCGAACTCCCTTGCCCAGGAAAGGAACTGCCGGGTCACCTGCTCCGCCTCGCCGGCCTCGGCGCGGCGGTCGGTGCTGAACTGCCGCACGGTCTCCAGCATGCGGAACCGAGCGCCTATCGGCGTGTCCACGACCTTGAGCAGCGACTGGTCGACGAGGTCCTCGAGCACCTCGGCCCCGCCCACGAGATGCTCCGCCGCCTCCGCCGTGAATCCGTCGGGGAAGACGGACAGGGCGCGCAGGGCCCGCTGCCCGGTCCCGTCGAGGAGGTGCCAGCTCCAGTCGACGACGGCGAGCAGCGTCCGGTGCCGTTCGGGCGCGTCCCGGGCGCCGCCGCGCAACAGGGCGAACCGGTCGTCGAGGCGGCGGACGATCTCGGGGACGGACAGGACGCGGACACGGGCCGCGGCCAGTTCGGCGGCGAGGGGCAGCCCGTCGAGGCGGCGGCACAGCTCCTCGACGGGGCCGGACGGGAGCTCGACGCCCGGCCGGGCCGCCCGCGCCCGCTGCCCGAACAGCTCGACCGTGGTCGCGAGGCTCAACTCGGGAAGCAGGTGGACCGCTTCGGAACTCAGGCCGAGCGGGGCGCGGCTGGTGGTGAGCACACGCAGGTCACGAGTGAGGGCGACGAGGCCGCGGACGAGTTCGGCGGCGCCGCGCACCACCTGTTCGCAGTTGTCGAGCACGAGCAGCGCGGGGCCGGCGCCGAGGGCGCCGGCGATGCCGCCGAGCAGGTCCGGATGCAGGACCTCCCCGACGCCCAGGGCCGCGGCGACCTCGGCGAGCACGTCCTCGTCCCGTGTGACGCCCGCGAGGGGCACGAAGTGCACCGCCTTCTGCTCGGCCTCACGCCCGACCGCCTGCGCGAGGCGGGTCTTGCCCAGACCGCCCGCACCGACGATCGAGACGACCCGCGAGGTGCGCAGCAGCCCGGACATGGCGGCGATGTCGTCGGCGCGGCCGAGCAACGGGTTCGGCTCGTGCGGGATGCCGCGGCGCACGCTCGGCGCCTCGTCGCGCAGCAACTCCTGGTGGACCGAGCGCAGAGCGGGGCCGGGATCGGTGCCGAGGTCGTCCCGCAGCGCCCGGCGGTAGCTGTCGTAGCGGGTCAGCGCGGCGGCCGGTCCTGCGCCGGCCGCCTCGCTGCGCAGCAGTTCGGCGAGGATCTCCTCGTCGCGCGGATGAGCGGATGCGAACGCGGTGAGGGGTTCGACCGCGTCGGCGTGCCGGCCGAGGCGGGCGAGGGCCAGAGCCCGCGTGCGGACCAGGGCGGTGTACGTCGTCGCACGCGCCGCCCGCAGAGCCGAGACCGGGTCGTCGGGTCCGTCGTCGCCGGGCGGGCCGTCCCAGTGGAGGAGCCCCGCCTCGGCGTGCGCGAGGGCGGCACCATGGTCGCCGTCGCGGGCGGCGCGGGCCGCCCGGGTGGCGGCGAGCAGCACGGCGGAGGTGTCGACGGCCTCGGCGTCCAGGGTGAGCCGGTAGCCCGTGGCGGTGGCGGCGATGACGTCGGCGCCGAGCTGCGAACGGGCCCGGGAGACGAGCACCTGCAGGGCCTTGGTCGGGTTCGCCGGCTGCTCGTCCGGCCACAGCCCGTCGACCAGCCGGGTCGAGCTGCATCCGGCGCGCGGCTCGTCGGCGAGCAGTGCGAGCAGCCCGCGCAACCGGGGCCCGCTGATCTCCCGGCCACGATGGGACACCCGCGCGAGGAAGGTCAGCTCGGTGGTCACCCGAGTAGGTTAGAACGTGCCCGGTGGATCTTGCCGGGCTCTTGACGCCGCCGGGTGCCGACGCGCGCGGAGCCCGGCCGGTGTCAGTGCCGCGTGCCATGCTGAGGCCGTGGACATCGACGACCTGGTCCGGCTACGACGGGCGCGCGATCGGATGGACCGTGAGTACGCGCAACCGCTGGACGTGGCCGCGCTCGCGCGCACCGCGCTGATGTCACCGGGGCACTTCCAGCGCAGCTTCCGCGCGGCCTACGGGGAGACCCCGTACGGCTACCTCATGACCCGGCGCATCGAGCGCGCCAAAGCGCTGCTGCGACGCGGCGATCTGACCGTCACGGAGGTCTGCCTCGCCGTGGGATGCACCTCGCTGGGATCGTTCAGCACGCGGTTCACGGAGCTGGTGGGCGAGTCGCCGAGCGCGTACCGGTCGCGGTCGCACGAGCAGCTCGCGGCGATACCGCCCTGTGTGGCCAAGGGGCTGACGCGTCCCCGCCGTAGCCGTCCGAGTGCGGCGCGGGACGTCGCCGCGGGCGCCGCTCCGGCATGACATCCCGGGCCTCTGCGCGACCCGATCGCCCGACGGCCGCACCACGCGCCGTCCACCGCCGCGCTCAGGCCTCCGTCGTCTCCCCGTTGCCCCAGGCCTCCACGTCCACCACTGCGGACACCGGAATCGGCCCGTACACATGCGGGAACTCCTCACCACCGGGTCGCATCGACTCGTAGCGCACGGGGGCGGTCAGACGCTGCGGATCGATGACGAGGAGGACCAGTTCGCCGGACGCGCCGTGCTCCCCGTAGAGCCGGTGCGCCACCTCCGGGACCTGGTGGCGCAGTGAGCAGTGGATGAAGCCCTCCTCCTGGAGGGTGCGGCCGCGGGTCGACATCTCATAGCTGCCGCTCGCGCGGGCGGCCTCCCACAAGGAGCGCTCGGTGAGGTGCAGAAGTGGTTCGTGCATGGCGCCGACCCTAGGCGACGCCCGGTACGACGCGTCGGCCGTCGGCGCCACGTACGCCGCGCACTGCGGGTTCCGGCAGGGGCCGGGGCGCCATACGGGGACAAACGCGCCGAGCGTCTTGTGCCGCCGTACCACCGTGGCGACGTGCTGCCCGCACGCGGGGCAGACCCTGTCCTCGCTGCCCATGTCCTCAGGGTAGGGCGGGCACCGCACATGCGCTCCCCGCGCTCCGGATCAGCGCGGATCGCGCCACATCGGCCACATCCGCAGGCCGTCCGGAAGGTCCAGGGTGGGCCCCTCGAAGGCGAACCCGAGCCGTTCGTACAGCCTGGTGCTGCGGACGCTGCTCGCCTCCAGATACGCCGGCAGCCCGTCGCGGTCGCAGCGGTCGAGGACGTGCTGGATGAGCGCGGTGCCCAGGCCCTCGCCCTGGCTTCCCGGTGCCACGCCGATCATCCACAGGTACTCGTGGCCGCGGTCCGCGGGATGCGACTCGGCCATGAGCCGCGCTATGAGTTCGACCCGCTCGTTCTCCGGGTCGACCGCCTCGCGCAACCGCACGGCGTCGTCCCCGTCCTCCTCACCGGAGTGGTCGCCGGCCGGGACGGACAGCCACAGCGCGCACGCCGTGCCGTCCTCCGTCACGTCGATGTGCCCCTCGGCGAGCACGATGTCGGTGAACGCGGCCATCAGCCTGTGGTGCGTCGTGCGCCGGTGCTCCTCGTCCGGAAAGACCCAGCTGCTGACCGGATCGTCCCGGAACGCCTCGTCCAGCAGCCGGACGACCAGTTCCCTGTCGTCCTGGCCCGCCGCCCGGATCGCCACGCCCATCTATCTGCCCCTCGCATCAACCGACGGTGAGCTTACGGGAGTTGAGGATATCGAGCGTCGTGGGGGCAATGCCGCCGAGGGCACGCCGACGGCGGGGAAGGGCACCGGGAAAGGGGATCGGGCCCCGCACGACATGGGGATGTGCGGGGCCCGCCCCGTCCGGAGCCACGGGTGCCGCGCGGGGTCAGGATCCGCGCGGCACCAGGGCTCCGGGGCCCTGCGGCCCGGCGGTCAGGCGCTGCGCCTGGTCACGAACTCGGCCAGCGCCAGCAGACCGCCCGCAGCCTCGGGATCGGGAATCGCACGGGACAGCTCGTGCATCGCCCGGCCCATCCGGTCGGCCGCCTGCTGTTGCGCCCAGTCACGGCCGCCCGCCTGCTCGACGGCGAGGACCGTGCGCTCCAATTCCCCCTCCCGGTAGGGCCCCCGGTACAGCTCGGCCAGGTCGGCCGCCGCCGGGGTGCCGGAGGCGAGCGCGGCGACCACGGGCAGCGACTTCTTGCGGGCCATGAGGTCCGCCCCGGCCGGCTTGCCGGTGCGGCCGGGGTCGCCCCAGATCCCGATCACGTCGTCGATGAGCTGGAAGGCGAGCCCCGCCTCCCGGCCGAAGGCGTCCAGCGCCTCGACGTCCTCGTCGTCCGCGCCGGCGTACAGTGCGCCGACCGCGCAGGCGCAGCCGAGCAGGGCGCCCGTCTTCGCCTCGGCCATGTCGAGCACCTCGCCGAGGGTGACCTCGTCGGGGTCGCTGCGCTCCATGGCCGTGTCGTCGTGCTGACCGGCGCAGAGCTCGACCACGCAGGCCGCGAGCCGGGCCGCCGCGGCCGCCGCCGCGGGATGCCGGTCCTCGGCCAGCATCCCCAGGGCCAGCGCCTGCAGTGCGTCCCCGGCGAGGATGGCGTCGGCGTCGCCGAACACCGTCCAGACGGTGGGGCGGTGTCTGCGGGTGGCGTCCCTGTCCATCACGTCGTCGTGCAGCAGCGTGAAGTTGTGGACGAGTTCGACGGCCGCGGCGGCCCCCACCGCCACGGCCTCGCGACCGCCGAGGGCGCGGACCGCGGTGAGCACGAGCGCGGGCCGTATCGCCTTGCCCGCATTGCCGTTGGCAGGTGTGCCGTCCGCGTGCTCCCAGCCGAAGTGGTAGCGCGCGATGCGCCGCATCGCACCGGGCAGCGAGTCGACGGCCCGGCGCAGCTCCGGGTCGACCACGTCGCGTGCGCGGTCCAGGATCGCCGTGGCCTCGTGCCCGTCGGACGGTGTCGCCCGGCGCGGGACCGGGCGGGACCGGCCCGGCGGGCCTGCCGGGCCGCGCCGTCCGAGGGTCGGGGTCTGCTTCGGTTCCGTCAGGAACTCACCCATGGAACCTCCCCGTGCGGACCTCAGCCATGGAACCGCCTCGTAGTGTCTGCGGACGTGACGCCTCCGCTGCCGCCCGGCCGGTGGTACCCCGAGGGTGTACCCGCCCTGACGGGCGGGGACACGGACTGCCGGGTGTGGGTGGCGTCACCTCCAACGGCCGATCTCGACGTTCTCCAGGACGCCCAGGGCGTCGGGAACGAGAACGGCGGCCGAGTAGTAGCCCGTCACCAGATAGCTGATGATCGCCTGCTCGTTGATGCCCATGAAACGCACCGACAGGCTCGGCTCGATCTCGTCGGGGATTCCCGACTGCCTGAGGCCGACCACACCTTGGTCCTCCTCACCGGTACGCATGGCGATGATCGAGGTCGTACGGGCGTCGCTCACCGGGATCTTGTTGCACGGGAAGATCGGCACCCCCCGCCAGGTGGGGATGCGGTTGCCCCCGAGGTCGACGGTCTCGGGCACGAGCCCGCGCTTGTTGAGCTCCCTGCCGAACGCGGAGATCGCGCGCGGGTGGGCGAGGAGCAGCTTGGTGCCGCGCCGCCTGCTGAGCAGCTCGTCCAGGTCGTCGGGGCCCGGCACGCCGTCGTGCGGCTGCAGCCGCTGGTCGTACTCGCAGTTGTGGAGCAGACCGAAGTCGCGGTTGTTGATCAGCTCGTGCTCCTGGCGCTCCTTGAGCGCCTCGACCGTGAGCCGCAACTGGTGCTCGGTCTGGTTCATGGGCTGGTTGTAGAGGTCGGCCACGCGGGTGTGGATACGCAGGACGGTCTGGGCGATGCTCAGTTCGTACTCGCGGGGCGCGGCCTCGTAGTCGACGAAGGTGTGCGGGATGTCCGGTTCGCCGCTGTGGCCCGCGGCGAGGTCGATCTCCTTCTCGCCGTATTTGTTGGTGCGCTGCTCGGGGATCGAACGCTGCTCCCGGAGGTGTTCGCGGAGCGATCCGGTGCGCTCGGCGATCTGCTCGACGTCCCGGCGCGGCAGCGCGAGCACCGTGCAGGCGGTGACCGCTCGAGCCGTGTACTCCCAGATGGCGTCAGGGTCGAGCAGTGCCTGCTCGCCGAAGTACGCGCCGTCGGCGAGCACCCCGAGCACCGCGTCGTCCCCGTAGGGTCCCGTACCGAGTTTCTCGACCCTGCCGTGCGCGAGGAGGAACACCTCGTCCGCCTGGCTGCCGAACTCGGCGAGCACGTCGCCCGGCGCGAACCTCCGCTGCTGGCACCGCCGGGCGAGTTCGCCGAGCACCTCCAGGTCCTCGTACTCGCGCAGCGCGGGCAGTTCGCCCAGCTCGGCCGGGATGACCGTGACCTGGTCGCCGGTCTTCACGAACGTCACGCGGCCGTCGCCCACCGAGTAGGCCAGACGGCGGTTCACACGGTACGCACCACCCTGTACGTCCACCCACGGCAGCATGCGCAGCAGCCACCGTGAGCTGATCTCCTGCATCTGTGGTGCGGACTTGGTGGTGGTGGCCAGGTTCCGCGCGGCCGTGGTGCCGAGACTCTGCTGCGGCTTGTTGCCCTCAGCGCGGACCTCTTCGCCTACCGACATAGAGAATGCCCCTCCCGATCATGCTGTGATCTGCGGGAACAAGCCTTCAGTACGGAGCGTGTCCGTGCCATTACCCAAAAGAGCGGGAATGGATCATCATCGGCCTGGGCACACGGGCGAGCCGCTGCCCGGCAGGGCCGCGCCGGTGCGGGACCGGGCGTGAACTCCCTGGTCGGGCGGCCCAGTCCCCGTCATTCCGGGTGCTGACCGGATCGGCTCGCACACCGTGCGAACGGCTGGCGCGAGCAGGGCCGCCGCCGGTACAAGCGGCTCCACGAGGCGGACGCGACCGGCGCCCGTCACGCAGCGCGAAGGAGGCGGCCGTGGCCCCACCCATGACCGCGGGCACGCTCCTCGACCGGCTCAGGGCGGCGGGCCTCACCGTCGTCGAGGTCGGCGACTGGGAGCACCACAACCGCAATCACCAAGGCCCTTGGGGCCCGGTCCACGGTGTCGTGATCCACCACACCGCGATCCCGGGCGCCGAACGGGCCGTGTCGGTCTGCCGCGACGGAAGGGCGGGGCTGCCGGGACCGCTGTGCCACGGTGTGATCACCAAGGACGGTGCGGTGCACCTGGTGGGCCACGGCCGCGCCAACCACGCCGGGCTCGGCGACGACGACGTGCTGCGCGCGGTCGTCGCCGAGAAGGTGCTGCCCCGGGTGAACGAGGCGAACACCGACGGCAACCGTCACTTCTACGGCTTCGAGTGCGAGAACCTCGGCGACGGCAAGGACCCCTGGCCCACGGCGCAGCTCGACGCGATCGAGAAGGCGGCCGCGGCGATCTGCCGCCACCACGGCTGGTCGGAGCGCTCGGTGATCGGCCATCTGGAGTGGCAGCCGGGCAAGGTCGATCCGAGGGGCTTTTCGATGACATGGCTCAGGGACCGGATCCGCGACCGCCTGAAATGACCCGGGCCGGCGCACACCGGGCGGCGCCGTCTGCTTCCGGTGTCCGACAATGGCCGGGTGACCAGCCCCGATGTGCCGCATCCCGAAGCGCTCGAGGCGGCGGGGCTGCGCCCGTCGCTGCCGTCGCCCCTGCAGGAGGTCGAGGACGAGCGCTTCGCGCGGCACGGTGTCCGCCTGCTGCTCAAGCGGGACGACCTGATCCACCCGGACCTCGTGGGCAACAAGTGGCGCAAACTCGCTCCGAACCTCAGGGCGGCGACCGGCCGGAACCTGCTCACCTTCGGCGGCGCCTACTCCAACCATCTGCGGGCGACGGCCGCCGCGGGCCGACTGCTGGGGACGGGCACCATCGGGGTGGTCCGCGGCCAGGAACTGGCCGACCGTCCATTGAATCCCTCCCTCGCCCGGTGCGCCGCCGACGGCATGCGGCTGCACTTCGTCGACAGATCGACGTACCGGCGCAAGGCGGAGCCGGAGGTCCTGGCGCACATCCTGCGGGAGACGGGTGCGCAGGACGCCTACGTGGTGCCGGAGGGCGGCAGCAATTCCCTCGCCGTCCACGGCTGCGCGGTCCTCGGCGAGGAACTGCGTGGCCGGGCCGACGTGGTCGCGGTCGCCTGCGGCACCGGCGGCACACTGGCCGGTCTGGCCGCGGGTCTCGCCCCCGGCCAGCGGGCCCTGGGGATACCGGTGCTCAAGGGCGACTTCCTGGCCACGGACGTGGAGGCTCTGCAGAGGAGCGCCTTCGGCGCCCGCCGCGGCACCTGGACCCTGGACACCCGCTTCCATTTCGGCGGGTACGCCCGCGTGCCCGGTGAACTCGAGGCCTTCGCCGACGACTTCGGGGCCCGCCACGGCCTGCCGGTGGAACGTCTCTATGTCGCCAAGCTGCTGTACGGACTTGCCGCCCTGACCGAGCGGGGCGCGTTCGCGCGCGGGACGACGCTGGCCGCCGTGATCACGGGCAGGCCCCTCCCGTAGGGCCCGTCGTTTGGATCATGCCGACCCGAGCGGCGCGGTCTCCCCCGGCCGACCTGATCCGAACGACAGCCCCTGGACGCGGTGGCCGGCGCACCGGCTCACGTGGTCTCCCGGTAGGCCGCCGCCTCCTCCAGGTCAAGCCGTCGCAGCAGCGTGCGGAGCATCTCGTCGTCGATGTAGCGGTGGTTGCGGAGCCGCACGAAGACCTCCCGCTCCGCCCCGATCATCTGACGGGACAGCCGGCGATAGGTGTCGTCGTGTGTCTCGCCGGTGACCGGGTTCACCGAACCGAGCCGCTCCCAGACCGCGTTGCGCCGGCGTTCCAGGACCATGCGCAGCCGGTCCGCGAGCGGCGGCGGCAGGGCGTTGCGCTCGTCGTCGAGAAGCGCCTCGAGGTGGGTCTCCGCCGCCCGGGAAGCCTGCGCCTGGGCATTGGCCTCCGCGAGGGTCTCCGCCTGCGCGTCACGCCCCGGCAGCCGCAGCAACCGGATCAGCGGGGGCAGGCTCAGCCCTTGCGCCACCAGCGTGCCGATCACCGTGGTGAAGGTCAGGAAGAGGATCAGATTGCGGAAGGGGAAGGCGCTGCCGTCGTGCATCGTCCGGGGGATCGAGAAGGCGATGGCGAGCGAGACCACGCCCCGCATCCCGGCCCAGCCGATGACGAACGACCCCTTCCACGTCTGGCCCTCCTCGCGCTCCCGGATACGTCTGAACAGTGCGCGCGGCACATGGGTCACCGGGTACACCCACACGAACCGCGACAGGACGACCACCAGGAACACGGCCAACGCGTACCAGGCCGCGCGCAGGCCCTCGTACGCGCCGAGTCCTCTCAGGACGACCGGCAGTTGCAGTCCGATGAGCGCGAACACCGCCGACTCCAGGACGAACGCGACCATCTTCCACACCGCCTCCTCCTGGAGCCGGGTCGCGAAGTCGACCTGCCAGTTGTGGTAGCCGAGGTAGAGGGCGACGACGACCACGGCGAGCACCCCGGACGCATGGACCCACTCCGCGGCGCCGTAGGCGACGAACGGGATCAGCAGGGAGAGGGTGTTCTGCAGCAGCGCCTCCTTCAGGTGGGTGCGCAGCCAGTGGATCGGCATCATCAGCAGGAGACCGACCGCCACACCGCCGAACGCCGCCACCAGGAACTCCCGCGTCCCGTCCGCCCAGGTCGCGCCCTCGCCGACCGCGGCAGCGAGGGCCACCTTGTACGCGGTGATCGCGGTGGCGTCGTTCACCAGCGACTCGCCCTGCAGGATCGTGGTGATCCGCGACGGCAGCCCCACCCGCCGCGCGACCGCCGTCGCCGCGACCGCGTCCGGCGGCGCGATCACGGCGCCCAGCACCAGTGCGGCGGTCAGCGGCATGCCCGGCACGATCAGGTACACCGCCCAGCCCACCGCGAGCGTCGCGAACAGCACGTAGCCGACGGACAGCAGCGCCACGGGCCGCATCTGCGCCCTCAGGTCCAGGTACGAGCTGTCGGTGGCCGCCGTGTACAGCAGCGGGGGAAGCACCAGAGGCAGCACGACCTCGGGGTCGAGGGTGTAACCGGGCACGCCCGGCAGGTACGAGACCGCGAGACCCGCCGCGACGAGCAACAGCGGCGCGGGCACCGGGGTGCGCCGCGCCAGTCCGGCCACGGTGGCGCTCCCCGCCACCAGCAACAGCAACGGCAACACGTTCATCGTCCTCGCCCGCCCTCGTCGTCCCCACGGTTTCCCGGCCCTGCCTGCCCGGATCTCCGCGCGGCTTCGCGCGGACCCGTCGTAACCTGGCCATCATGAAACAGTGCACGCACGCCAACGCGCTGCCGCACCCCGAGCCCGAGCCCCGGAGCGCGACATGCCTGGAGTGCCTCGCCGCCGGTACTCACCCGGTGCAGCTGCGGCTGTGCCTCGAGTGCGGGCACGTCGGCTGCTGCGACTCCTCGCCCCTGCGACATGCGACGTCGCACCACAACGAGAGCGGCCACCCCGTGATGCGCACCTTCGAGCCGGGCGAGGAGTGGCGCTGGTGCTTCGTCGACCATGTACTCGTCTGACCGGAGGATCCCTGCTCGTGTGACTCTGGATCAGGACGGTTCGGCGGTCTGACGTCTGGGTACGTCAAACCGGCGCACGCTCATCCCAATTGGGCCCGCAGACCTCTAGCCACTGTGCGTATTCATGTGTTTACTATGAGTGACAGCAGGGGTCGGGGTCCCGGGGACAGGAAAGCCGCCGGCGCGATAGCGTCACCGCTGAACCACATAGGGCGTTACCCCGAGGGGCGACCCTCGGCCCCCGAAAATGCTTGTACCACCTTGGAGGTGAGGGTGTCCCAGATCGCAGGCGACCCCGCGACCCAGGACTTCGTGGAAGTCCGGCTTCCGGCAGCGGGTGCCTACCTGTCGGTGCTGCGCACGGCCACGGCCGGTCTCGCGGCCCGTTTGGACTTCACCCTCGACGAGATCGAGGACCTGCGCATCGCCGTCGACGAGGCCTGCGCGATCCTGCTGCAGCAGGCCGTGCCGGGCTCGGTGCTCAGCTGCGTCTTCCGGCTCATCGACGACTCGCTCGAGGTGACCGTCTCGGCTCCCACGACGGACGGTCACGCCCCCTCGCGGGACACCTTCGCCTGGACCGTTCTGTCGGCCCTGGCCGGCAAGGTCTCCTCCGCGGTCGCCGAGGACAAGACCGTGTCCATCAGCCTCTACAAACAGCGCGGCGCGGGACCCGGGCCGGCGTGACGAACGGGGACGGGCCGGTGCGGGACGAAGAGCGCGGCACACAAGAGCTCTCCGCCGGGAACGACGGCGGCCCGAGCGGGTCGCGGCGTATGGCGGAAGGCGTGGACGGCATCCCCGAGCAGGCCCGTCCGCACCCGGAGGACGAGGCTTCGGCGCTCGCGGCGCCCCCGGCGGGTTCGGCCGCGGCGGACGAGGCCTTCCCCGTCCGGGGCGGCGGCCGACGGGGGAGCGGCGGTGCCACGCGGAGCACGTCGTCCGGAGTGAGCGGGGCCTCCCCTGCTCATGAAGGCCCCTCCGCTCGAGCCGAGTCGGGACCGGGGGAGGAGCCGACGGCCTGGGGAAGGGTGACGGGCGGGACGATGAGCGAGCACGAGCGAAACGCCGAGCAGAGTGTGCCGGGTGGCGCCCAGCACGACCCACAGGACCGCACCGGAGCGCGGGCCATGTTCGTCGAGCTGCGCAAGCTGAAGGAGGGCAGCGCCGAGTACGCGGAGCTGCGCAACCAGCTCGTCCGGATGCATCTGCCGCTCGTCGAGCACCTCGCACGCCGCTTCCGCAACCGGGGCGAGCCCCTGGACGACCTCACGCAGGTCGCGACGATCGGGCTGATCAAGTCGGTCGACCGCTTCGACCCGGACCGCGGAGTCGAGTTCTCCACCTACGCCACCCCGACGGTCGTCGGCGAGATCAAGCGCCACTTCCGTGACAAGGGATGGGCGGTGCGGGTCCCGAGGCGCCTGCAGGAACTGCGCCTGGCCCTGACGACGGCCACGGCCGAGCTCTCCCAGCAGCACGGCCGCTCCCCCACCGTGCACGAACTGGCCCAGAAGCTGGCCATCTCGGAGGAGGAGGTCCTGGAGGGCCTCGAGTCCGCCAACGCGTACTCGACGCTGTCTCTGGACGTCCCGGACACGGACGACGAGTCCCCCGCAGTCGCGGACACACTCGGCGCGGAGGACGAGGCACTGGAGGGTGTCGAGTACCGGGAGTCGCTGAAGCCGCTGCTCGAGGATCTTCCGCCGCGGGAGAAGCGCATCCTGCTGCTCCGCTTCTTCGGGAACATGACGCAGTCGCAGATCGCGCAGGAGGTCGGCATCTCGCAGATGCATGTCTCACGTCTGCTGGCCCGGACGCTGGCGCAGCTGCGGGAGAAGTTGCTGGTCGAGGAGTGACGTGGGGCGACCGGATTCCGGTCGCCCCACGTGCCCGAACCGGCCGGAGCCCGGCCGGCTACTTCGGGTTCTCCGCGTTCCCGGGTCCCCGGATGCCCAGCGCCCGCGTCGTCGCCGGGTTCACGAGGAGTACCAGTGCCGCGACAGCGACGACCGCGAGCGCGATGCCGCCCGGGATCGCCATGCTGTCGGCCTGGAGCAGGTTGTAGGCCACGGGCAGCGCCATGATCTGCGTGATGACGGCGGGTCCCCGGCTCCAGCTGCGCCGCAACAGCAGACCGCGCGCGGCCAGCAGGGGCAGCAGCGCGAGCACGATCAGGGTGACGCCGCCGGTGACGGCCTGCTCACGGTCGTCCGGCGAGCCCGTCAGGCCCAGCACGAGAATCCAGGCCCCGGCGACGACCAGGGCGAGCCCCTCCAGTCCCGCCAGCGCCGCCGCGGCGATCAGCCGCCCGGCCCGGGGCTCGGCTTCGGGGGTCTCACGGGTGGGGTTCTGCTCAGCGCTCACCCCTGAAGGGTATCGGCCGGGCGGACGCCCGCCGCCGGCCCCTTCGCCCCGACTGTGCCCAAGGCCACGGCCCTCCCTCTTACCGGATCCCTACCTCGGTCTGGGCCGAGTACCGCCCAGTAGGTACCCTGCAATCCATGCGTGCACTTCTCGTGGTCAATCCGGCAGCTACCACCACAAGTGCGCGCACTCGTGACGTTCTGATCCACGCGCTGGCGAGTGAGATGAAGCTCGAGGCGGTCACCACGGAGTACCGCGGACACGGGCGCGACCTCGGCCGCCTGGCCGCGGAGAGCGAGGACATCGAGCTCGTGGTCGCGCTCGGCGGCGACGGCACGGTCAACGAGGTCGTGAACGGGCTGCTGCACCACGGGCCCGACCCCGACCGGCTTCCGCTCCTCGCCGTGGTCCCCGGCGGCTCGACCAATGTCTTCGCCCGCGCCCTGGGTCTGCCCAACGACGCGGTGGAGGCCACCGGCGCCATCCTCGACGCCCTGCGCGAGAAGCGTGAGCGCACGGTCGGCCTCGGCCTCGCCGCCGGCACGCCGGGCACTGCGGACGAGGCGGTGCCCTCCCGCTGGTTCACCTTCAACGCCGGCCTCGGCTTCGACGCGGGCGTGGTCGGCCGGGTCGAGCAGCAGCGGGAGCGGGGCAAGCGTTCGACCCATGCGCTGTATCTACGCCAGATGGTGCGTCAGTTTCTGGACGAACCGAACCGCAGGCACGGAACGATCACTCTGGAGCGGGACGGGGAGGAGCCGGTCACCGATCTCGTCCTGTCCATAATCTGCAACACGGCGCCCTGGACGTTTCTCGGCAATCGTCCGGTGTACGCGTCGCCTAAGGCCTCGTTCGATACCGGGCTCGACGTGCTCGGCCTCAGCCGTGTGTCCACGGTGTCGGTTGCCCGATATGCGACCCAGTTGCTCACTTCGTCCCCCGAACAGGGGCCCCGCGGCAAGCATGTGGTCTCACTCCACGACCTGAGTGACTTCACCTTGCATTCGAAGGTCCCCCTGCCCCTTCAGATGGACGGCGACCACCTAGGACTGCGTACGAGCGTGACGTTCACAGGCGTACGCCGTGCACTGCGTGTGATTGTGTGAGCAGAAGGGGCTAAAGTCCTTTCACTCGAACGTTTAGGCCAGGATCCACCCCTTGGAAGTACGGCTGTGACCGAGTCGACACCAAGGAATCAAAAAAAACTTTCCGGAAGGGGTTGTATCCGCCGCTGAGGTTTGCGAGTCTCTACGTGGCGCTCGGGACGGCCCGCTTCATCGGCCCCACAGAGAGCCCGAACCCCTCCTCAATCCACAGGACCACGTCAGTGAGTCTGACGGTCGGCCCTTCACTTGTTGAGGGATTCGTGAAAGCGTTCACATTCACAAGCAATCTGCACGTAATACCACGGAGAGGTAGCAGCCATGGACTGGCGTCACAACGCCGTTTGCCGCGAGGAAGACCCCGAGCTCTTCTTCCCCATCGGCAACACCGGTCCTGCGCTGCTGCAGATCGAGGAAGCCAAGGCCGTCTGCCGTCGCTGCCCGGTTATGGAGCAGTGCCTGCAGTGGGCGCTCGAGTCCGGTCAGGACTCCGGCGTCTGGGGTGGTCTCAGCGAGGACGAGCGCCGCGCCATGAAGCGCCGCGCCGCCCGCAACCGGGCCCGTCAGGCCTCCGCCTGACGCACCCGCCCCGTACGAGCCTGGGCTTGGCGGCGCGTACAGCGAGTACGTATCTCCCGCCCCCGAGCCGCAGCGCGCAGTACCCACGATGCGCAGCAAATAGCTGACAACTGAGCTTTAGCCCCGGGCCACTTGTGGTCCGGGGCTCATTGCTGTCCGGTGCGGTTCAGCCGCGCCGCCCTCACTTCTGCGAGCGGACCGGGATGTCCAGGATCACCCGGGTCCCGCGCTCCGGGGCCGGGACCATGTCGAAGGTGCCGCCCAACTCGCCTTCCACCAGCGTCCGTACGATCTGCAGGCCGAGGTTGCCCGCCGTGTGCGGGTCGAAGCCCTCGGGCAGGCCGACCCCGTCGTCCTGGACGGTGACCAGCAGACGGGCCTCCTTCGTCGTGCCACCGCGGACCGCCGAGACCTCGACGGTGCCGGTGTCGCCCTGCCGGAAGCCGTGTTCGAGGGCGTTCTGCAAGACCTCGGTCAGCACCATGGAGAGCGGGGTCGCGACCTCCGCGTCCAGGATCCCGAAACGTCCGCTGCGCCGGCCGGTCACCGAGCCGGGCGAGATCTCGGCGACCATCGCGAGCACCCGGTCGGCGATCTCGTCGAACTCCACCCGCTCGTCCAGGTTCTGGGACAGCGTCTCATGCACGATCGCGATGGAGCCCACACGCCTGACGGCCTCCTCGAGCGCCTCGCGCCCCCGCGCGGACTCGATGCGGCGGGCCTGGAGACGGAGCAGGGCGGCAACCGTCTGGAGGTTGTTCTTCACCCGGTGGTGAATCTCCCGGATGGTCGCGTCCTTGGTCATCAACTCGCGTTCACGGCGCCGCAGTTCGGTGACGTCCCGGAGCAGGACCAGCGAACCTATACGCGTGCCCTTGGGCTTGAGCGGGATCGCGCGGAACTGGATCACCCCGTCGTGCGCCTCGATCTCGAACTCACGCGGCGCCCAGCCGCTGGCCACCTTGACGAGCGCCTCGTCCACGGGACCCCGGGTCGGGGCGAGTTCCGCGGTGGTCTTCCCGAGGTGATGGCCGACGAGGTCCGACGCGAGGCCCATGCGGTGGTAGGCCGACAGCGCGTTCGGGGATGCGTACTGGACGATTCCGTCGGCGTCCAGCCGGATCAGCCCGTCGCCGACACGGGGTGAGGCGTCCATGTCGACCTGCTGGTCCGGGAAGGGGAAGGAGCCCGCCGCGATCATCTGGGCGAGGTCGGAGGCGCTCTGGAGGTAGGTCAGCTCCAGGCGGCTCGGGGTCCGCACGGTCAGCAGATTGGTGTTGCGCGCGATGACGCCGAGGACCCGGCCCTCGCGCCGCACGGGGATGGACTCGACCCGGACCGGGACCTCCTCGCGCCACTCGGGATCCCCCTCGCGCACGATCCGGCCCTCGTCCAGGGCCGCGTCCAGCATGGGGCGGCGGCCGCGCGGGACGAGATGGCCGACCATGTCGTCCTGGTACGAGGTGGGGCCGGTGTTGGGACGCATCTGGGCGACCGAGACGTACCGCGTGCCGTCGCGGGTGGGCACCCACAGGACCAGATCGGCGAAGGAGAGATCGGAAAGCAGCTGCCACTCCGACACCAGCAGGTGCAGCCACTCCAGGTCGGAGGCGCTGAGGGCGGTGTGCTGGCGGACCAGCTCGTTCATGGAGGGCACGTGAGCGAGGGTACCTGGGGCGCCGGGCGGCGATCGAAACCGGCCGAACGGACGGTCGGTGGGCAGAGGCCCGAGAACGCCCCGGAAACACCCGCGGGCCGCGGCGCCTGGGAGGGACCCTCAACCCTCCCGGCACCGCAGCCCGGAGCAGCAACGGCCGTGGGGTGTGCGGTCCCGGTCGGCCGAAGGTCGAGGACCCGGAGCAGTCAGGGCAGAGAGCCCGGATCCTCGGTCCGCCTTCCTGTGCGGGGAAGACGGAGGTCTGTGTGTCTCGTCCGCTCGCCCGCGCGACGAGGGACTCACCGTGTCTGGACCTGGTGGACTAGACCACGTCCAGGACCATGGTGCTGTCTCGGAGGGCGTGTGTCCATGAGTTGGCGGATGTTTGTTGTTGTCTCTTTATCGGACATCCCCCGACGACTCACCGGCAGAGTAGCCGTCTTCGGCCCGCACCCGGGGCCAGTTCGCCATGGCCATGTCGGCGAGTGCTTCCAGTTCCCCCCGGCTCGCGCCGTCGCGCGCCTGCTGGGACATGCCCTGGATGATCGCGTGGGCGTACCGGGCGAGCGCGCGGGCATCGGCGCCGGAGTCCAGTTCACCGGCGGCGACACCGGCCCTCACCCGGCTCTCGAAGGCGGCGACGTCCTCGTTCCGCCGCACCCGGAGCAGTTCCTCGACCTCGCGGGTCGTGCAGTTGGTGGCGGCGTGGATGACGAGGCAGCCGTGCGGGTGCCCGGCGGCCGTGTAGAGATCGGCCGCCTCGCCGAGGATGCGCCGGAAAGCCCCGCGGACCGTCGGCTCCTCGGCGAGGGCGCGCTCCACGAAGGAGCCGTACCGGTCGCAGTAGACGCCGACCGCCTCCTCGAACAGCGAACGCTTGTCGCCGAACGCGGCGTACAGACTCGGTGCGCCGATCCCCATGACCTGCGTGAGGTCGGCCACGGAGGTGGCCTCGTAACCGCGCTCCCAGAACGCGAGCACGGCCTTCTCGAGCGCGGCTTCCCGGTCGAAGGAGCGGGGGCGGCCGCGCGGCCGCCCGACGGAGCGTCCCTGACCGGCGGCGGGAGCGGGCCCGGACCGCAGTTCCTTCTCCCGGCTGTTCCCCATGAACGCGGATTTTATAGCGGGTGCTAGAGAAAAGAACCCTCGCTACGGGGACCAAGGCACGGCATCGTGCCGCCCACCACGGCCGGGCCGCGGCCCCCGGAGACCGCGGCCCGGTGAATCCTCGAGGCCGGGGGCCGCGACGGCGTCCGCCGGCCCCTCGCGTCGCCTCAGTGTGTCTCCGTCACCTTGGCCAGGGCGCGCGGGGCGTCCGGGTCCTGGCCGCGCGCGATGGTGACCTCGTACGCCAGGAGCTGGAGCGGAATGATCTCCAGGATCGGCTGGACCTCCTCGGCCACTCCGCCGGTCGGCAGGACGAAGCCCGCCGAGGCCCGCTCGACCGCACCGGCGGGCCCGATGACGACGAGGTCGGCACCGCGGCCGCGCAGCCGGTCGAGCACCGGCCGGAGTGCGGCGCCGCCCTTGCCGTCCGTCACCACGGCGATGACCGGCGAGACGTTGTCGACCATGGCGAGCGGACCGTGCAGCAGGTCGGCGCCGGAGTAGGACAGGGCGGGGATGTAGCTGGTCTCCATCAGCTTCAGAGCGGCTTCCTTGGCGGTCGGATAGCCGTAGCCGCGCGAGGTGATGACCATGCGCTCGGCGAAGCGGTAACGGGAGGCGAGGGCGCGGACCTCGTCCTGGCGCGCGAGCAGTTGCTCGGCGAGGTCGGGCAGGGCCTTCGAGGCGGCCCCGTCACCGCCGCGCAGCCCCTCGACGAAGAGGTACAGGGCGAGCAGGGAGGCGGTGTAGGTCTTGGTCGCCGGGAGGGCCTTCTCCGGTCCGGCCATGATGTCGATGTGGTACTCGGACACGGCGGCCAGCGGTGAGCCGGGGTTGTTGGTCACGGCGAGCGTGAGGGCGCCGGCCTCACGGGCGGCCTTCGTCGAGGCGACCAGGTCCGGGGAGCCACCGGACTGGCTGACGGTGACGACGAGGACATCGGTGAGATCGGGGCGGGCGCCGTACGCGGTGGTCGTCGACATCGAGGTGAGACCACAGGGCAGGCCGAGGCGGATCTCCAGCAGGTACTTGGCGTAGAGCGCGGCGTTGTCGGAGGTGCCGCGGGCGGTGAGCAACACGAACCGGGGCCTGCGCGCGGCGATCTCCCGTGCCACCTCCTGGATGCGCGGTGCGCCCGTGTCCAGGATCCGGCGCAGCACGGCGGGCTGCTCGGCCATCTCCCGGGCCATGATCCGCCCGGGCGGATCGTCGCTGCGCGGGTTCACGGCGGGAGCGGTCATGGGGCCTCCTCTGGTGGTTCACCGGTACGGCGTGGCGCCGGCCGACTCCATTCCACTCCCCCGCCCCGCGTCCCGCGCATCCGGGGAGCGAACCGGACATGACGGGCACGGGAACCCCGCCGGCGCGGGCCGCTCCCCGGAGCGGGCGTCTGCTAGATTGGTCTATACCACATTTGCTCCTTCGGTTCCCGGCGAGCCCTCTGAAGATCGGCAGGCCCAGCGTGGAAGTTGTCATCGTCCCGGACGCCAAGGCGGGTGGCGAGCTCATCGCCGAGGCCATGGCGCAGCTGCTCCGGCGCAAGCCCGACGCCCTGCTCGGGGTGGCGACCGGCTCCACCCCGCTGCCCGTCTACGAGGCGCTGGCCGCCAAGGTGGCCACCGGCGGGGTGGACACGTCGCGGGCCCGGATCGCCCAGCTCGACGAATATGTGGGACTGCCGGCCGAGCACCCCGAGTCGTACCGCTCGGTGCTGCGACGCGAGGTGCTGGAGCCGCTCGGGATCGGCATGGACGCGTTCATGGGGCCGGACGGCACCGCCGAGGACGTGCAGGCGGCCTGCGAGGCGTACGACCGCGCGCTGGCCACGGCCGGCGGTGTGGACGTGCAGCTGCTCGGCATCGGGACCGACGGTCACATCGGGTTCAACGAACCGTGCTCCTCGCTCGCGTCGCGCACGCGGATCAAGACGCTGACCGAGCAGACCCGGATCGACAACGCACGCTTCTTCGACGG
This sequence comes from Streptomyces sp. NRRL F-5122, assembly GCF_001507435.1. Lineage (GTDB taxonomy): Bacteria > Actinomycetota > Actinomycetes > Streptomycetales > Streptomycetaceae > Streptomyces > Streptomyces lannensis. The sequence goes on along the minus strand of NZ_LMWH01000172.1, from coordinate 50,939 downwards.
CGACATCGACCAGGTGCCGCACCACGTCATCACCCAGGGCATCGGCACCATCCTGGAGGCCCGGCACCTCGTGCTCCTCGCCACCGGAGAGGGCAAGGCCGACGCGGTCGCCGCCACGGTCGAGGGCCCGGTCGCGGCGATCTGCCCGGCCTCCGCGCTCCAGCTCCACCGCCACGCCACGGTCGTCGTGGACGAGGCAGCCGCCTCCAAGCTGAAGCTCGCCGGCTACTTCCGGCACACCTACGCCAACAAGCCCCAGTGGCAGGGCATCTAGGGCCGCACAGGGATTGCACGCAGGCGCCGGCCGCCCCTCGGGGACGGCCGGCGCCTGCGTCGTTCCGGCTAGACCCCCGCGATGACCTCCGCCGCCGCCCGGCCGCACACCCGCGCCGCGCCGTACGTGGCGATGTGCAGGGCGCCGCGTGGCGCGGCCTGGGGAACACCCATCTCGACCACGATCGTCCCGGGGCGCTGCGAGAGCAGCGTGTCGAGGGCACCGGCCATCCACGGGTGCCGGTGCTCGTCCCGGACCACGGCCACGATCCGCCGCGCCCCTGCGGCCTCCAGCGCGGCCCGCCCGGCTTCCTCCCCCGCGAAGCTGCCGGTCTCCGTGCCCGGGAGCAGCCGGGACAGTTCCGCCGCCACCCCCCACGGTGTCTCCGTGCCCACCGCGATGTTCGCAACCGGGGTGAGGGCGGCGACGAAGGGCGGCTCACCGAGCGGGGTGAAGGCCTCCGCGCCGGTGACCCTGAGTGCGCGCCGGGCCGCGACCAGGCCGATGCCGTCGTCGCCGGCCGCCCCCGCCGAGGCGTCCGCGGCCGCCGCCGACGCCGTCCACCGCGCCAGGTCCCGGACCCGTTCGGCCGCCTCGGCGAGCCGTTCCTCGGCCAGCTCGCCCTCGCGCACGGCCGTGACCAGCGCGTCCCGCAGACGGCGTACCGTCTCGTCGTCCGCGAGGCCACCGCCGACGCAGATGGCGTCCGCCCCGGCAGCGATGGCGAGGACGCTGCCGCGCTCGATGCCGTAGGTCGCGGCGATGGCCTGCATCTCCATACCGTCGGTGACGATCAGGCCGTCGTAGCCGAGTTCGCCGCGCAGCAGTTCGGTCAGGACACGCCGGGACAGCGTGGCCGGGCGGTCCGGGTCCAGGGCCGGGACCAGGATGTGCGCGCTCATCACTGCCCGCGTGCCGGCGGCGATGGCCGCGCGGAACGGCGCGAGTTCGCGCTCCTGGAGCACGGAGGGACCCGCGTCGATACGCGGCAGCGCGTGATGGGAGTCGACCGCGGTGTCGCCGTGACCGGGGAAGTGCTTGGTGCAGGCCGCCACACCGGCCGCCTGCAGGCCGGTGACGTAGGCGGCGGTGTGCCTGGCCACCAGCTCCGTGTCCGCGCCGAAGGAGCGCACCCCGATGACCGGGTTCGCCGGGTTGGAGTTCACGTCGGCCGACGGGGCCCAGTCGAGGTTGACCCCGCACTCGGCGAGCCGGCGCCCGAGTTCGTGTGCCACCCGGCGGGTCAGGTCCACGTCGTCCACCGCGCCCAGGGCGTGGTTGCCGGGGAAGGAGGATCCCGCTCTCACCTCCAGGCGGGTGACGTCGCCACCCTCCTCGTCGACGGCGACGAGCACGTCGTCGCGTTCGGTGCGCAACTGGGCGGTCAGAGCGGCGAGCTGCTCCCGCGAGGCGATGTTGCGGCCGAACAGCCCCACCGACGCCAGGCCCTCACCGAGGCGCCGCAGCAGCCACTCGGGGGCGGTGGTGCCGGTGAAGCCGGGCTGGAGGACCGTCAGCGCGTCGCGCGTGAGGGTGTCGGTGCCGCTGGCGAATGTCGTCATCGGGTCGGGGTTATCCCTTCACGGCGCCCGCGGTGAGGCCCGCGGCCATCTTGCGCTGGACGAGGAGGAAGAGAACGACGATCGGCACCGCCATCATCGTGGAGCCCGCCATCATCGGGGCGTACTCGGTGCCGTGCTTGGTGGTGAAGTTGCCGAGCCAGACGGTCGCTGTCTGGTTCTCCTGGCTCATCAGCATCAGGGCGTACAGATACTCGTTCCACGCCTGGATGAAGCCGTAGACCGAGGTGGCCACCAGCCCCGGGGCGAGCAGGGGGAAGACGACCCTCAGGAACGCGCCGGTGCGCGAGCAGCCGTCGACCATCGCGGCCTCCTCCAGTTCGCGCGGGATGTTGACCACGAACCCGCGCAGCGTCCACACCGTGAACGGGAGGATGAAGGTGAGGTAGGTGATGATCAGGCCGGTCAACTTGTCGTACTGGCCGAGGTCGTTGAGGAGCAGGAAGACCGGGATGATCATGGAGACCGCGGGGACCATCTGGACCGCCAGAATGCCCACGATCACGATCTTCCGGCCGCGGAAGGCGAAGCGGGAGATGGCGAGCGCGGCCAGCAGGCCGACGACGATGCCGATGGCGACGACCGACAGCGACACGATCAGGCTGCGCCCGACCGGTCCCCAGAAGTCGGCGATGTCCAGCGCGCGGTGGAAGTTGTCCAGGGTGAGGCCCGTCGGCAGCAGGCTCGGGTCGGGATCGATGGCGTCCTTGGCCGGCTTGAAGGCCGTGTCGACCATCCAGTAGACGGGGAAGCCCGCGGTGACGAAGACGAGCAGGCCGAGAAGGTTCCAGCCGAGCCGGGACGTTCCGCGGCGGCGCCCCCCGGTGGCGATGGCGCTCATTCGACCTCTCCGATCTTCAGCATCTGACGCATGTACACGGCGACCACACCGAGCAGCAACAGCACGGTCAGCAGGGCGATCGCCGAACCCTGCGCGTAGTCGTTGACGACGAACGCGCGGTCGTAGGAATAGGTCTGGAGCAACTGGAACTCCTGCTCCGGATGGCCGTTGCGCATCACGAAGACCTGCGGGAAGACGCCCATGTCCCAGATCACCGAGAGGGTCGTGAGCATCACGATGATCGGCTTGAGGATCGGCAGGGTGACGTGCCGGAAGACGCCCCACCCGTTCGCACCGTCCAGGCGGGCCGCTTCCTCCAGCTCCTGGGGCACCTGGGTCAGCCCGGCGGAGAGCGTGATGACGACGAACGGCACCGCGCCCCACACCACGAGAAGCATGATCACGGCGAGGCCCTGGGGTCCGCTCGCGAACCAGTTGTGCCCGATCAGCTCCACTCCGGGCAGCTTGCTGAGCAGCGCGTTGAGGATGCCGTAGTCCGAGTCGAAGAGCCACTTGAAGACGGTGGTGGCCACGATGACCGGCATGCCCCAGCTGGCCACCAACACGATGTTGATCAGTGTTTTCAGCCAGCCGGAGACCCGCTGGAGCAGCAGCGCGATCAGCATGCCGACGACCATGGTGAAGATCACGCAGCCGGCGGCGAAGACGATCGTACGCAGCACGACGGCCCAGAACTCACCGTCGCCCAGCACCGTCGAGAAGTTGTCGAACCCGACCGACTCGGCCGGCTGGAACCCCCAGAGCTGCGACTGCCCGAACTTCTGGAAGGACAGGGTGACCAGGCGGACCAGCGGATAGCCCATGACCAGGACGAGGATCAGCAGGCAGGGCGCGAGCAGCAGCCATGGGACCGGGGCCCCGTTCGCCGTGCGGCCTCTGCGTGGCCCGTCCGGGAGGGCCCGTTGTGGCGCCGGCCGCGGAGGCGGCACCTTGGCGGGGGTGGTCGTGTCTGCGGCACTCATCGCGCGCTCCTCAGGAGTCCCTCAGGTCGTACAAGGGCGAAGCCCCGCACGGTCGTACGAAGGCGGAACCCCGTACGGCGCACGGGATCCCCGCGCGGCCGTACGGGAGGCAGGGCCCCGCCCCGGATCCCCCGGGGTCACGGGGCCCTGCGCTCAGGTCACTTGGTGTTGATGACCTTGTCGATCGCGGCGTCCGCGTCCTTCGCGGCGGCTTCGACCGACTTCTTGCCGGTGCCGATGTTCTGCAGCATGGTCTGCAGGATCTGCGCCTTCTCGACCTGGCCCCAGCCCGGTGCCATCGGGACGAACCAGTTGGACTCGGCCGCCGTGGCCGGAACCACCGTCGCCGGGTCGTTCTTCAGCGTGGCGAGGTCGGTCTTGTTGTTGGGCAGGTTGCCCTTGGCCATCAGGCCCTTCTGGCCCTCGGAACCGGTGAACGCGTTGATCCATTCGGCGGCCAGCCCCTGCGCCTTGGACTTCACCGGGATCGCGAGGTCCGAACCACCGAGGAACACCGGGATGTTCTTGCCGGACGGGCCGGGCATCACGAAGTTCTCGAGGTTGTCCTTGAGCTTGCCGGTCTTGTCGTTCTTCGGGTCGGCCGAGGTCGCGCCCTCCCACGCGGCGCCGAAGATCATGGCGGACTTGCCCTGGCCGTAGACGATGTACCGGTCCGACTCGTCCTTGGTCTTGTCCCCGTGCATGTATTTGTCAAGGATCGACTTGAAGTCGTTCAGCCCCTTGAGGGACTCCGGCGAGGAGAGGTTGGCCTTCCACTGGCCGCCCTCCTCCTTGGCGATCGAGCCGCCCGCGTCGTAGACGAAGGACATCGCCGCGTACCAGTCACGCGTCGGCTGGTACCAGGCGTTGAACTTGGCACCCTCCTTCTTCTGGATCTTGTCCAGGTCGGCGGTCAGCTCCTGGTACGTCTTCGGCGGTGTCTTGATACCGACGGAAGCAGCGACGTCCTTACGCCAGTTGGCGACGCGGCCGCCGGCGTAGTAGGGGACGCCGTACGTCTTGTCCTCGTACGTCACCGAGGCCTTGAGGCCGTCCAGCCACTGCCCGGAGTTGTCGAACGTGGACGGGTCGACGGGGGCGAAGGCGCCCTTGACCATGTAGCCGAGCATCTCGGTGTTGCCCATCTCGACCACGTCGGGCGCCTTGTCGGTGGCGAGGACCGCGTCGAGCTTCGTGTTCTTGTCCGGCCAGCCGTAGTACTCGTGCTTGATCTTGAGTCCGGGGTGCTTCTTCGCCACGGCGTCGTCGGCGGCCTTCACCAGCGCGGGCCAGTTGTTCTGCGCGTCGACCGTCAGCCAGACGGTGAGTTGCTTGGCGTCCGTTCCCTTGTCCGACCCCCCGGACTTGCTGTCACTGTCCCCGCACGCCGCGATGGAGACCATCATGCCCGCGATTCCGATCGCCGCTATCAGCTTGCGCTTCACGCCATCCTCCTCAGGGATGCCACCAACCCCCCTTGTCCCCGCGGCGACTGACGACGAGTACCGCCCGTGGGGCCGGGAACTGGACCAATGGTGTAGACCAGTGCGGGAAGCTTGGCCCAGACCAATAGGAGTGTCAAGGGTGTTTACCGCGCTCAGGGCCTCCGTTATGCGACCTACATATGCAAGAACCTTTAAGTAGGGTCCCAGCGAAAATAAGTAGCAACCCTGCGAAATCGGGTGGACCACTTCCGGCGTGCCCGACTGGACCACTTCAGGCCTGGTGGACTAGACCAGCGGGAGCGCCGAAGGTATACAGAGGGGATCCCCGGCCGCTTGACGGGGATCACGGAGCATGCGGGACGTCCCCCCATGGCACCGTGCCACGATGTGAGCCGAGGCCGACGGCGTGTCGGTCGCTTCGGCATCCGGAGCCGGGAAGGCAGAGCATGAGCACCGACGTCAGCAGTGCGGAGAGCGAGGGCGGTCCGACCGTCCGCACCGCGCGCGTGCCCAAGTACTACCGTCTGAAGAAGCATTTGCTCGACATGACGGAGACACTGCCGCCGGGCACTCCGGTGCCGCCGGAGCGCACGCTGGCCGCGGAGTTCGACACCTCACGGACGACGGTGCGTCAGGCCCTGCAAGAACTGGTCGTCGAGGGGCGGCTCGAGCGCATCCAGGGCAAGGGCACGTTCGTCGCCAAGCCCAAGGTCTCCCAGGCGCTCCAACTCACCTCGTACACCGAGGACATGCGCGCCCAGGGTCTGGAACCGACCTCCCAGCTGCTGGACATCGGGTACATCACCGCCGACGACACGCTCGCCGGACTGCTCGACATCTCCGCCGGCGGCCGGGTGCTGCGCATCGAGCGGCTGCGACTGGCGAGCGGTGAGCCGATGGCGATCGAGACGACGCATCTGTCCGCCAAGCGCTTCCCGGCGCTGCGGCGGTCGCTGGTGAAGTACACCTCTCTCTACACGGCGCTCGCGGAGGTGTACGACGTCCATCTCGCCGAGGCCGAGGAGACCATCGAGACGTCGCTGGCCACCCCTCGCGAGGCCGGCCTGCTCGGCACGGACGTGGGCCTTCCGATGCTGATGCTCTCCCGGCACTCGCTGGACCGGGAGGGCAAGCCGGTGGAGTGGGTGCGGTCCGTGTACCGGGGGGACCGGTACAAGTTCGTGGCCAGGCTCAAGCGACCGCAGGAATGAGCCACCCTCGGCCCGTTACGGAGAGTGACAGATCCGCTCCTCGGCCGCTCGAAGCCGCACCGGGCCGCGATCGGTCGCCGCACCGGGCCACTCCCGGGTCCGTCCCCCGGGCGCGCTCCGGCGTGCCCGGACGCCCGTGCACGCGCGCCCCGACCCTGACCTGCTGCTCCCTTTTCACGAAGATCGGCACGCCCTCGCCGCGGAGTTTCCATTGCTGTTGGAAACCGATATACGGACGGGGGCTTCCGCTTTCCTTACACGTCACCTACATTGCCTGCGCGTTACATCGGTGATCAGTGAGGGGACGGAACCGCTCGATGTCGAATCAGCCAAATACGAGCAGAGCACCGGTGGTGACGCCCATGCGCGTCGTCATCGCCCTCTGCCTCGTCGCACCCTTCGTGGCCATGCTCTGGGTCGGCTCCTACGCGAAGATCGACCCCACCTTCATCGGTATCCCGTTCTTCTACTGGTACCAGATGCTCTGGGTGCTGATCTCCACGGCGCTCACGATGATCGCCTACAAGCTGTGGCAGCGTGACCAGCGCGCCCGTGCCGACCACAAGGGAGGTGCGGCGGAATGAAGGACGGCGTGAACGGCGTCGCGCTCGGCGTCTGCATCTTCTTCTTCCTGGCGGTCACCGTCATGGGCTTCCTGGCGGCGCGGTGGCGCAGGGCCGAGAACGAGCACAGCCTCGACGAGTGGGGCCTCGGCGGCCGCTCGTTCGGCACCTGGATCACCTGGTTCCTGCTCGGCGGCGACCTGTACACCGCGTACACCTTCGTGGCGGTGCCGGCGGCGATCTACGCGGCGGGCGCGGCGGGCTTCTTCGCGGTGCCCTACACGATCATCGTCTACCCGCTGATCTTCACGTTCCTGCCCCGGCTGTGGTCGGTGTCACACCGGCACGGATACGTGACGACCTCGGACTTCGTACGCGGCCGCTTCGGGTCCAAGGGCCTGTCGCTGGCGGTGGCGGTCACCGGCATCCTGGCGACGATGCCCTACATCGCGCTCCAGCTGGTCGGCATACAGGCCGTGCTGGACGTGATGGGCGTCGGCGGCGGCGAGAACACGAACTGGTTCGTGAAGGACCTGCCGCTGCTCATCGCCTTCGGCGTCCTGGCGGCGTACACGTACTCGTCGGGTCTGCGGGCGCCCGCGCTGATCGCGTTCGTGAAGGACACGCTGATCTACATCGTCATCGCGGTGGCGATCATCTACATCCCGATCAAGCTGGGCGGCTTCGACGACATCTTCGCGAAGGCGGGCCAGGCGTTCAGCCAGGTCAACCCGGCGACCGGCAAGCCGCGCGGCGCCCTCGCACCGCCCGAGGCGGGCCAGTGGACCTACGCGACGCTCGCCCTGGGCTCGGCGCTCGCCCTGTTCATGTACCCGCACTCGATCACGGCGACGCTTTCCTCGCGCAACCGCGAGGTGATCCGGCGCAACACGGCGATCCTGCCGCTGTACTCGCTGATGCTGGGCCTGCTGGCGCTGCTCGGCTTCATGGCGATCGCGGCCGGCGTGAAGGTCCAGAACGGGCAACTGGCGATTCCGCAGCTCTTCGAGAACATGTTCCCCGACTGGTTCGCCGGCGTGGCCTTCGCGGCGATCGCCATCGGCGCGCTGGTCCCGGCGGCCATCATGTCCATTGCGGCCGCGAACCTGTTCACGCGCAACATCTACAAGGACTTCATCAAGCCCGACGCCACGCCGGCCGAGGAGACCCGGGTCTCCAAGATCGTGTCGCTGCTGGTGAAGGTCGGCGCCCTGGTCTTCGTCCTCACCATGGACAAGACGGTGGCGATCAACTTCCAGCTGCTCGGCGGAATCTGGATCCTGCAGACCTTCCCGGCCCTGGTCGGCGGTCTGTTCACCCGCTGGTTCCACCGCTGGGCGCTGATCGCGGGCTGGGCCGTCGGCATGATCTACGGCACGGTCGCGGCCTACGGCGTCGCCTCGCCCACCCAGAAGCACTTCGGCGGCTCGGCCAAGGAGATCCCCGGCATCGGCGAGATCGGCTACATCGGCATGACGGCGTTCGTGCTGAACGTCGTCGTCACGGTGGTGCTGACCTTCGTCCTGAAGGCGGTCAAGGCCCCCGAGGGCACCGACGAGACCGTGCCGGGGGACTACACGGCGGACGCGGGCGACGCGGGCGTCGAGGCGGAGCTGCCGCCCGCGACGGCGGGGACGAGCCACTGACCGACACACGGGAGACCTCCCGGGGGCGGGGCCATGGCCCCGTGCGGTTCCGCCCCTGAGGCACCTCCGGACACGTACGACCCGCGACGGGCCGCCGACAGCGCAATTGCGGCGGCCCGTCGTCGTACCCGTCGGGCACACTCGGCCCATGGACATCCTGATCCGGCAGGCCACCCCCGACGAGTACGACCTCCTCGGCGAGATCACCGCCGATGCCTATCTCCAGGACGGCCCCCTCGACTTCGGCGAGAGCGACGCCTACCTCGGGGAGCTCAGGGACGTCGCCAAGCGGGCGGCCGCCGCCGAGGTGCTGGTGGCCGTGGCGGACGGGAAGGTGCTGGGCGGGGTCACCTTCGTGCCGGCCGGCGGCGCCATGGCCGACATCTCCCGGCCCGGGGAGGCCGAGATACGGATGCTCGCGGTCGCCCACGCGGCGCGCGGGCTCGGCGCCGGCGAGTCCCTGGTCCGCGCGTGCGTCGACCGTGCCCGCGCCGCGGAGGGCTGCGCCCGGATCGTGCTGTCCACCCAGCACGTGATGCACGCCGCCCACCGCATCTACGAACGCCTGGGCTTCGTTCGCACGCCCATGCGGGACTGGAATCCCTTCCCCCACCTCGACGACATCACTCTCCTCACCTACGAGTTGACGCTCTGAAACGAGCGCGACACAACATCTGGGGGTGACGCCCCCGTCCGGCACAAGATGTATGCTCATGCTCGCTGTCGCCGCAGGGGAATCCGGTGCGAATCCGGAACTGTCCCGCAACGGTGTACTTGTGCGTGTCCGTCCTCCCGACGGGTGCGTACAAGCGTCAGTCCGAGGACCTGCCGACAGTGCGCCCGACCGATCCGGCCCGGGCGCCTGACGTCCGGGCCTCGTGGAATGGGCCGGTGGACGCGACGCCGCGTGCGCTCGTGAGCTGCCCCCTGCCCTCCTCCAGGCCCCTGTGCCGAGCGAGGGAGAGCCCCACGTGACCATCGCGCCAGCCGATCCGGCTTCAGCGACACCGTCCACACCCCCGGTGGTGACCGACGGTCCCGGTGCCGCGCTGCTGCGGACCCTGACCGAGCTGACCGCCGACCTCCCCGACGCCGACCCCGGACGGGTGGCCGCCGCCGCGCTGCGCGGCCGGTCCGCCCGCAAGGACGCCGAGATCGTCGCGGAGCTGCGCGAGTTGGCCACGGAGGCGGCCGCCGGCCTGATCTCCGAGGATCCCGCATACTCCAGGCTGGCCGCCCGGCTGCTGACGATCGGCATCCGTGCCGAGGCCGCGTCCCAGGGCGTCACGTCCTTCACCGAGTCCATCGCGGTGGGGCACCGGGAGGGGCTCGTCGCCGACCGCACCGCCGAGTTCGTGCTGCTGCACGCCGAACGCCTCGACGCCCTCGTCGACCAGGGCGCCGACGACCGCTTCGGCTACTTCGGCCTGCGCACCCTGCACAGCCGCTACCTCCTGCGGCACCCGATCACCCGCAAGGTCGTCGAGACCCCCCAGCACTTCATGCTCCGTGTCGCCTCCGGTCTCGCCGAGGACGCCACGACCCGCTCGGTGGACGAGGTCGCCGCGCTCTACGGGCTCATGAGCCGCCTCGACTACCTGCCCTCCTCCCCCACGCTCTTCAACTCCGGTACGCGGCACCCGCAGATGTCGTCCTGCTACCTCCTCGACTCGCCGAAGGACGAGCTGGACTCCCTCTACGACCGCTACCACCAGGTCGCCCGTCTGTCGAAGCACGCCGGCGGCATCGGTCTGTCGTACTCGCGCATCCGCTCCCGCGGCTCCCTCATCCGGGGCACCAACGGGCACTCCAACGGCATCGTCCCGTTCCTGAAGACCCTCGACGCCTCCGTCGCCGCCGTGAACCAGGGTGGCCGTCGCAAGGGCGCAGCCGCCGTCTACCTGGAGACCTGGCACTCCGACATCGAGGAGTTCCTGGAGCTGCGCGACAACACCGGCGAGGACGCCCGTCGCACGCACAACCTCAACCTCGCGCACTGGGTCCCGGACGAGTTCATGCGCCGGGTCGACGCCGACGGGCAGTGGTCGCTGTTCTCCCCGTCGGACGTGCCGGAGCTGGTGGACCTGTGGGGCACGGAGTTCGACGCCGCCTACCGCAGGGCCGAGGCCGCCGGCCTGGCGAAGAAGACCATGCCCGCGCGGGACCTGTACGGCCGCATGATGCGCACCCTCGCGCAGACCGGCAACGGCTGGATGACCTTCAAGGACGCCGCCAACCGCACCGCCAACCAGACGGCCGAGCCGGGCCACGTCATCCACTCCTCCAACCTCTGCACGGAGATCCTGGAGGTCACGGACGACGGGGAGACGGCGGTCTGCAACCTGGGCTCCGTCAACCTCGGCGCCTTCGTCGACCGGGCGAACGGCGATCTGGACTGGGAGCGGCTGGACGCCACCGTCCGCACCGCCGTCACCTTCCTCGACCGGGTCGTCGACATCAACTTCTACCCGACCGAGCAGGCCGGCCGCTCCAACGCCAAGTGGCGCCCCGTCGGCCTCGGTGTCATGGGTCTGCAGGACGTCTTCTTCCAGCTGCGCCTGCCCTTCGACTCCCCGGAGGCCAAGACCCTCTCCACCCGGATCGCCGAGCGCATCATGCTCGCCGCCTACGAGGCCTCCGCCGATCTCGCCGAGCGCAACGGCCCGCTGCCCGCGTGGGAGAAGACCCGCACCGCCCGTGGCGTGCTGCACCCCGACCACTTCGGCGTCGAGCCGACCTGGCCGGAGCGCTGGGCGGCCCTGCGGGAGCGCATCGCCGCCGTCGGCATGCGCAACTCCCTGCTTCTGGCGGTCGCGCCGACCGCCACCATCGCCTCCATCGCGGGCGTGTACGAGTGCATCGAGCCGCAGGTCTCCAACCTCTTCAAGCGCGAGACGCTGTCCGGCGAGTTCCTTCAGGTCAACTCGTACCTGGTGAGGGACCTCAAGGAGCTGGGCGTCTGGGACGCCCGCACCCGTGAGGCCCTGCGCGACTCCAACGGCTCGGTACAGGACTTCGCCTGGATCCCCGAGGACGTGCGCGGGCTGTACCGCACGGCGTGGGAGATCCCGCAGCGCGGCCTGATCGACATGGCCGCCGCCCGGACCCCGTTCCTCGACCAGGCCCAGTCCCTGAACCTCTTCATGGAGACGCCGACCATCGGCAAGCTCTCCTCGATGTACGCGTACGCGTGGAAGCAGGGCCTGAAGACGACGTACTACCTGCGCTCGCGTCCCGCGACCCGTATCGCCCGCGCCGCCCAGGCGCGCCCGACCATCCCCGTCCAGCAGGTCGCCGACCTCGACGCCGTCGCCTGCTCCCTCGAAAACCCCGAGTCCTGCGAGGCCTGCCAGTAATGCCGACCCGATCCCAGAACCTGCTCGATCCCGGCTTCGAGCTGACTCTGCGCCCGATGCGCTACCCCGACTTCTACGAGCGGTACCGCGACGCCATCAAGAACACCTGGACCGTGGAGGAGGTCGACCTCCACTCGGACGTCGCCGACCTCGCCAAGCTCACGCCGGGCGAGCAGCACCTGATCGGCCGTCTGGTCGCCTTCTTCGCCACGGGCGACTCGATCGTGGCGAACAACCTGGTGCTGACGCTCTACAAGCACATCAACTCCCCCGAGGCACGCCTGTATCTGAGCAGGCAGCTCTTCGAGGAGGCGGTGCACGTCCAGTTCTATCTGACGCTGCTGGACACCTACCTGCCCGATCCGGAGGACCGGACTGCGGCGTTCGCGGCGGTGGAGAACATCCCCTCCATCCGCGAGAAGGCCGGGTTCTGCTTCAAGTGGATGGACTCGGTCGAGCAGATCGACCGGCTGGAGACCAAGGCGGACCGCCGGCGCTTCCTGCTCAACCTGATCTGCTTCGCCGCGTGCATCGAGGGGCTGTTCTTCTACGGCGCCTTCGCCTACGTCTACTGGTTCCGCAGCCGCGGCCTGCTGCACGGCCTGGCCACGGGCACCAACTGGGTGTTCCGGGACGAGACGATGCACATGTCCTTCGCCTTCGACGTCGTGGACACCGTCCGCAAGGAGGAGCCGGACCTTTTCGACGGCGAGCTCGAGCAGCAGGTCACCGACATGCTGAGGGAGGCCGTCGAGGCCGAGCTGCAGTTCGCGCGCGACCTGTGCGGTGACGGCCTCCCCGGCATGAACACCGACTCGATGCGGCAGTACCTGGAGTGTGTCGCCGATCAGCGCCTCACACGCCTCGGCTTCGCCCCCGTGTACGGCTCCGAGAACCCCTTCTCCTTCATGGAGCTCCAGGGGATTCAGGAGCTGACCAACTTCTTCGAGCGGCGTCCCTCTGCGTACCAGGTGGCGGTCGAGGGCACCGTCGACCTCGACGAGGACTTCTGAGTCCGCTCCCTCTCCTGTCGCTCCCCGGCCTCCTGGGCCTCCCTGATCTGCCGGTCGACGCGCCGGTCGTGCGCGGCGCCGATCAGTGAGGGGAGGACCAGGAGGACCAGCGCTGCGAGGACGACGACCATGCCGATCAGTTCTTCCGTCTGGTTCGTGTTCATGTACAACACTGTCCCGCCGAACGGTGCTTACCGTCAGTGGCAGGCCTGCCGTACACCCTCGAATTGCTGCCACTTACGAGGCACACTGGTCGCATGCTGAAGAACGTGGCCGCCGTCCTGCTCGACGGCGTGCACCCCTTCGAACTGGGCGTCGTGTGCGAGGTGTTCGGCATCGACCGCAGCGACGAGGGGCTCCCGGTGTACGACTTCGCCGTGGTCTCGGCGGAGGGCCCGTCGCTCGGCACCCACGTGGGCGGTCTCACGGTCTCGACGCCGTACGGACTCGACCGGCTGGAGGAGGCCGATCTGATCGCGGTGCCGGCCGGCAGCGAGTACGTCACGCGCGACTATCCGCCCCGGTTGCTCGACTCCCTCGTCCGGGCGGTCGAGCGGGGCGCACGCGTGCTGAGCGTGTGCTCGGGGGTTTTCGCGCTGGGCGCCGCGGGGCTGCTGGACGGGCGGCGGTGCAGCGTGCACTGGCGGCAGGCCCGGGAGTTGGCCGTGCGTTTTCCGCGGGCGATCATCGAACCGGACGTCCTCTATGTCGACGAGGACCCGGTGATCACCTCCGCCGGTACGGCCGCCGGGATCGACGCCTGTCTGCACATCGTGCGCAAGGAGCAGGGTCCCGAGGTCGCCAACAAGATCGCCCGGCGCATGGTGGTCCCGCCGCACCGCGACGGCGGCCAGGCCCAGTACATCGAGAGGCCGCTGCCCCGGTCGCAGTGCGACACGGTCGGCGGGGTGCTGGCGTGGATGGGACGCAACCTCGACAAGGAGGTGACCGTGGAGCAGTTGGCCGTTCGCGCCCATATGTCACCGCGGACCTTCGCCCGCCGCTTCCACCAGGAGACCGGAACCACCCCGTACCGCTGGATTCTGCGCCAACGAGTGCTGCTGGCACAGGAGTTGCTGGAGGGGACCGACGAGACGATGGACACGATCGCCGACCGCGCCGGCTTCGGCACCGCGGCGGCACTGCGCCATCAGTTCGTCCGCGCCCTCGGCACCACGCCGAACGCCTACCGGCGCACGTTCAGGGGCCCGCAGGCCGCCTGAACGTGCGTCGGCGGGGTCACCTCGGCAGGGCCTTCAGCAACAGCCTGCGCGGGCGCAGCGTGATGCCGATGCGAGGCCTGTCGTCGGACCCGGGTGCCTGCTCGAAGCGGTAGGCGAACGCGATGGCCGCCGTGATCAGCGTGAGCTCGGCCATCGAGAAGTGATCGCCCGGGCACTTCCGGTTGCCCACCCCGAACGGGGTCATCGCGTACTTGGGAACGTCCTTGGCCCGTTCCGGAAGCCAGCGATCGGGGTCGAACTCGTTGTGCTCCGCGTACGACCGGGGGTCGCGCTGTATGGCGTACGGGCTGTAGACGACGTCGGCCCCGGCCGGAATGCGATACTCGCCGAGCACGGTGTCGGTCACCGCCCGCCGCGTCAATATCCATACGGCGGGACGCAAACGCATTGTCTCGACGATGACATTCGCGGTGTGCGGCAGCTTTCGGACATCACCGAAAGAGACCGGCCGCTCACCCACGACCGTTTTCACCTCTTCGTGGATCTTGTCCGTCTGCTCCGGATGATCCGCGAGGACCTGGAGCAGCGACATGACCATGGAGCCGACCGTTTCGCTGCCGGCCGTGACTATGGCGACGACCTGATCATGGATCTCCTGCTCCCCAATGGGCTCGCCATTCTCGTCCTTCGCCTTCAGCAAAGCCGACAGCAAATCGTCCGGCTTTTGACTGGATGCGCGGCGGGCGGCGATGATCTCGTCGACCAGGAGATGCAAATCGGCCAATGCACGGTTGAATTCGCGGTTGGCCGGGATCGGCAGTCGATACAGCGGTCCGAGCGGTATCACCATGCGCTGGTACATGCCGCTGAACAGCGTGGCGAGCGCCGCGCATATCCGCTCGGACCGCTCGTCCATGTAGCTGCCGCGCATGAGGCAGCGGGCGGCGACCCGGACGGCCACCCGGAACGACTCCTCCATCACGTCGACGGTCGCGCCGGACCGCCAGCGCTCCACGAGGTCGTGCGCCTCCTGCGCCATGATCGGCCCGTAGGCGGGGATGGCGTCGAGCCGGAAGGCGGGCTGGATCGCCCGCCGCTGACGCTGGTGCAGCGGCCCGTTGGTGGTGGCCACCCCCTGCTTGCCGAGCAGGCTCTCGAGCGACTCCCACAGCGGACCGCCGATCTTGAAGTCGGTGCTGAGGGCGAGGGCGCCGGTGAGGGCCGGGCTGGTGATGGCGTACACCGTCTTCGGCCCGAGCTTCAGCCGAACGACCTCCCCGTCGTCCCGCAGCCCGGACAGGAAGCCCAGCGGGTCGCGGGCCAGCTTCCACCCATGACCGAGGCCGGGCACACCGCCCGCCGCGACCGGCGGGACGCGAGGCTCAGCCGACCTCGAAGGTGCCCCCTTCTCGGGCGCGGCCGAGAGGTCGGGGGACGATTCCAGGGTCATTTCTCACCTACCGCTTCGTTGTTGACGTACGGGGGTGTCGAGCGGTCGTCCCAGCTGTCGACCATGTACCGGCCGGACTCGTGATGGAACCAGTACACGGTGCTGAACCAGTTCCGCATATTCGCGACGATCGCCTTCACAGCGACGCTCAATTCCCGGCCGCGCACGGTACCGTCCGTAAGGGAATCGGCGAATCGCAACGCCTCCTTCTCGGCGACAAGGAATTCCGAAACGCATTCCTCGACCCGCCGGCGTACTTCCTTTATGGCCTCTTCGAGCGTCAACCCCTCATGATGGATGAGACTGATTCCGAGATTGTGGACCTCATCTCCCGCAATTTCCTTGGGGAGTGAGCACAGGTCGTTGTACCAGGCCGCGAATTCCTGGCTCAGCAGCGCCGCCCGCCGGTATCCGAGGTGTTTCCGTACGGCGTCCGGCAGTTCCGTGCGCGCGCTCGGCTCCAGCAGATCGGTCCAGATCCAGTGCGCGAAGGTGAGCCGGCGGAGTTCGAGATACGCGTCGACCGTCGGGACGATTCCGGAGGTGCGGTTGTGGAACTCCCGGTCGTACGCCTCGATCACCGTGTGGAAGTGCCGGGCGAAGCGCGCGTTCCACTTCTCGCTCAGGAACGAGTACAGCCGCACCATGCTGTCGGCGAACCCCGCGACCAGCGGGTCCGGGTGGTGCAGATGGTCCCCGGGAGAGTCCAGGGCCTCGTGCAGTTGGAGCCTCAGGCGCCGCCAGGCGGCGGGCCGTCGGTGGACGATGTCGCGGTCGTGGCGGTCGTCCCAGACGAAGAACCACGCGCTGTAGTCGGCGATCGCCTGCAGGACCTCGTCGGGGGCGCCGATGTAGTAGCCCGCCATGAGGTCGGTGTAGCACAGCCCGTCGGCGTACTCTTCGACCTTGTCCGCCGGCATCAGCCGCTTTTCCAGCAGCCAGGAACGCGTCTTCTCCTGCAGGCTGGGCCAATACGGGTGGAGTCGACGTGGAAACTCGGCCTCGACCACCGGTAAGGAGAGCGCCGGTGGAACCGCGGCCACGATCACCGTCGATGAAGTGCTGTGTGGGAAAGCTGGCACGAACAAACCCCTCTCAGCCGCCGGTTGGCAGCACGCCCCTCCCGCCGTGCCGGGCGCGCGCCGTTGCGTATCCCCGCGCTTTCCATTGAGCACTACAACTGACCGTTCTGGGAACGGATTTGCTCCACTCACCACCCCACAGTGCCGAGAATCTCCCCCTCGTGACTGAATATGGATCGGTTCAGGTGTGCAAGGGATCGAATGTGCGACGCACACATGAACGGCGCCCGGTCGGGAGGGGTCCCCGACCGGGCGCCGTCGCACGAGTCGTCAGTCGTTGGCCACCACGGGGTAGCGGGGCTCGTTCTCGGCCATCTGCCGCAGGGCGTCCTTGCGCTCGCGCTTGGAGAGCCGGTCGATGTAGAGGTACCCGTACAGATGGTCCGTCTCGTGCTGCAAACAGCGAGCGAAGTAGCCGGTGCCGCGGACCTTGATCGGGTTGCCCTTCTCGTCCTGACCGGTGACTTCCGCGTAGTCGGGGCGGGCGAGCGGAGCGTACGCGGTCGGCACGGACAGGCAGCCCTCGTTGCTGTCGTCCAGACGGCGCCTGTCCGCCGGCAGGTCCACCAGCTTCGGGTTGCAGACCACCCCGACGTGCCGCACTCCGTCGTCGTCCGGGCAGTCGTAGACGAAGACCTTCAGGTCGACGCCGATCTGGTTGGCGGCCAGACCCACTCCCTCTGCGGTGCGCTGGCTGGCGAACATGTCCGCGACCAGTTGCTGGAGTTCCTCGCCGAACTCGGTGACGTCCTTGCACTCCTTGTGCAGCACCGGGTTCCCGACGACGGTGATGGGCTGTGAGGTGCCCCGCTCGCGCCAGGCGGTCTCGCGCTCCTCCACGTCCTCTGTGTCGATGACGAAGCCCTCGTCGTCCACGGGGAGCACGCCCGCGTGCTGCTGATCGGTGTCCTGCTGCGCCATGACCGACGTACGCCTTCCTGCAACCTGTGAAAAATCCTGCGCCTACAAGCCTACGGGGCGCTCACTGCCGCTCTCCCCGTGATCCGCGGGCCCGGAGTCCGCCTCAGCAGACCTCTTCGAGGTCCCGCCAGTCCCGGGAGTCCGGACTGTCCGCGACCCAGCCGTCGAGCAGCCCGCGCACCAGCGAGGCGGGCGCCGCGATGCCGCACTCGCGCTCGGGCACCCACAGCTGCCCGTCCGTACGGTGCCCGAGCGGCCCCGGGTGCCCCGGCTCGCTGTGGTCGTGCGGGTCGAGATGCTCGCCGTCGCCCTCGTCGGCCGGCATCCGTGACTCGGAGCACATCCGGCACAGCAGCCGCACGGACGACGACCAGTCCTCGGCGGCGAAACCGGCGTCGGCGGCGAGCTGTTCCAGCGCGTCCCGGTCGTCCTCGGTCGCGGCCTCCAGCAGGACGACCCAGGTGGGCACCGGCGAGGGCGCCCACAGCTCGATCTCGTCGAAGACCGGATAGGTGTGCCCGGCGGCCGTCGTGCGCTCACCGTGCGGTACGCCGTCGTGCAGGACGACCTCGCCCCAGCGGCGCCCCGAGGACGGCAGCGGGATGGACAGCACCTCGATGCGCGCGGGATCCAGCCTGCGCCCCCAGACGACCTCGGCCTCGCCCTCCGGGGACAGCCGCACGGCGGCGCTGCCCAGGTCCATCTCGGCGGGCTCGTCGGGGACGGCGGCACCTCCCGGCACCTTCAGGCCGTACGCCTGCCAGGCGCGACGGGCCAGCGGCCAGTCCTGCAGGGCGGTGGCCGCGATGCCCACGTTCCACCAGTCGGGCGCCCCGCTCTCCTTCTCGAGCAGGGCCACGGCGCGCAGCCCCGCGGTGCGGGCCTGCTCCCAGTCGTGACGGAACTTGTGCAGGAGGGCGAGATTGAACCAGGACTCCGACAGCCAGGGCTCCAGGTCGGCGGCTCGGGTCAGCAACGCTCCCGCGTCCTCGTACCGGCCGTCGCCGATCAGCGTGAACGCGCGGTCGGTGGCCTGCCGCCAGGAGGCGGAGGGCCGGTGCCGTCCCTTCCCGAAGATCCTCACGATTCCCGCCTGCCAGTCCCTTGCGATTCCCGCCTGCCGGTTCCTTGACGTCTGCGGGGGCCACCGGCCGAGCTGTGCCCCCGAACACCCTCTCCTCGCATCCAACCACGTACCGCCGGACGGGCGCTCATTACCCATGGGTTACCCCGTCACGGCCAAGGTCAGACCGTCCCTCTGCAACACCCTGGCGAGTGACTCCACGATCTCCGGCTGGTAGTCGCGGGCGCAGGCGAGCCGCAGTCGCTCCAGCGCGCTGAGCGGTCCTCCGGGACCGGTCCCCTCCCGCGCCATCTCCTCGTAGGCGTTCACCGTCCGGACGATTCTCGCGCTGACCGGTTGCTCCCGATAGGGGTCCGCCTGCCGTTCCACCACGACCGCGACCTCCGCGTGCACTCCGGTCTGGCGGACAACGGCCCCGCCCAGGAGCGCGATGCGCCGCTGCTCCTCGGCGGGCAGCGAGGCGGTGGCTCCGGCGGGCACGGGATCGACCAGGCTGAGCTGCCCGATGTCGTGCATGAGGGCCGCGTACTCCAGGACGGTCAGCTCCGGCCCGGACAGCCCGAGCTCGCGGCCGACGGCCCTGCTGAGGGCGGCGACGCGGCGGGCGTGCCCGGCGGGCGTGTACCCGGCGATCTCGGTGGCGCGCGCGAGCGAGGTGATCGTCTGCCGGTAGGTGGTCCGCACGGCCGCGTACCGCCGGTAGGAGAGCTGGGTCAGCAGCAGGGGCAGGGAGAACACGGGCAGCGCCCACAGACCCACGACCGCGACCGCCAGCGACATGACGGCGCCGGTGGCGCAGACGGCCGAGCCGATGCCGAGCGTGGCCCGCAGTTCGTCGCGCAGCAGCGGCCCGAAGGGCCAGCGGGTCCGGGAGTGCGCCAGGGCGGCGGCGAGTACGGCGTCGCACAGCGTGGTGAGCACGAGCAGCGCGACGACGAGCAGGGCATATGTGGAGCCGCCCCAGCCGTGCAACCTTCCGTGTTCGTAGATGGGTTGGAAGCAGACGGCGGCGAAGGCGACGGTGAGCAGCCTCCGGGTGAGATGGTCGGCGGTCGATCCGCGGCCACGGGCGGCATGCGGGACGCAGCCCGCCAGGGTGGCCGCGAGCACGACGGTGACGACCTCCTGCACCCCGTGGTGGTCGGGCTGCCCGGCGTTCTGCCCGAGCAGCGCGTAGGAGAGCGCACCGGCCGCGCCGAGGGGAGCGGGCTCCCGCTCACCGCCGTCGCTCCACCGGGCGAGCTCCCCCACGGTGACGAGCATCCCGAAGGCCAGGGCGACGGCGGGGTGGTCGAGGCCGCGCCAGAGGATGAGGACGAGGGAACCGGCGGCCAGGATCGCGGCCGCCGTACGGGCGAGGACGAGAGTGATACGGCCCGCGCTCACGCGCCGCCCCCGCCGCGGCGCTGCACCGCCGGTTCACCGGCGACGGGCGGGGCCGGTGCCGGCACGGTGCCGTGCTCCTCGTCCGCCGTCACCGCCGGATGCCATCCGTGCCGGTCCAGCGCGTGGACCAGCGCCCGCACCATCGCCGGGTCGAACTGCGCCCCCGCGCACCGCTGGAGTTCCTCCAGCGCGGCCGGGACGGGGCGGGCACGCCGGTAGGAGCGGGTCGAGGTCATCGCGTCGAAGGCGTCGGCGACCGCCACGACCCGGGCGAACTCCGGGATCTGGGTGCCCACGAGCCCGTAGGGGTAGCCGCTGCCGTCGAGCCGCTCGTGGTGGTGCAGGATCGCGGACCGCGCCTCGCCGAGGAACCCGATCCCGCGCACCATCTCGTGGCCGTACTCGGGGTGCAGCTCGATGATCCGCCGCTCCTCGGGGGTCAACGGCCCGTCCTTGCGCAACAGCCGGGTGGGGACGCCGAGTTTGCCCACGTCGTGCAGGATGCCGGCGAACCGGAGCACCTCGGCGCGCTCGTCGTCCATGCCGAGTTCACGCGCGATCATCATCGAGGCCTGCCCGACCCGCTCGCTGTGCCCGCGGGTGTACCCGTCCTTGATGTCGACCGCCTGCACGAGCGCACGGATCGTCGCCTGGTGGGCCGCCCGCTCCCGGTGGTACTGGGCGAAGACCCAGCAGGACACGTACATGGGCAGCAGCACGAGCAGGGCGGCGACCGGTCCGTACGGGCTGAGCCACAGCACCGCCATCATCAGCCCGGCGAGCCCGTGCACGGCGACCGGTGCGAGGGAGCGCAGGAAGAGTCCGCTCCAGGAGGTGCGCGCCGGCACCCCCTCGGCCAGTGCCAGGATTCCGGCGTCGAGCGCGGTCAGCGTCAGACAGAACGCCAGTACGGCGCCCCCGGCGGTGAGGAGCGCGTACGGGAAGTGGGGGCCGGCCACCGCTTCCCGGCCGCCGAGCGCCGCATGCACATGGGAGGCCGCCCACACGGCGAGGGCCAGCTGGGCCGCCCGCCAGCTGCGGCGCAGCCACGGCGGCCGTCCGGCGCCCGGGACGAGCAGTGCCCCGGGCAGCGGTACGAGCACGGCGGCCTCGGGAGGCAGCAGAAAGGCGCCGGCCAGAAGTACGGGGAAGAAGGTGCCGCTGCCCTCGCCGGCCCCGGGGCCGGCAAGGCGCTCCCCCGCCCGGGCGCGGCCGAGCACCCGGGGCAACGGAATCCCCTCGCTCCCGGCGTAGAGCGCGGCGAGCAGGACGACCGCCCACAGGGGGGGTGCCGCGAGGTCGAGAGCGGGAGCCGCACACAGCAGGGCGGTGAGGACGGCACATCCAACGTACACACGTGCCCACGGCCGAACCGGCCCCATGACGCACCTCCCCCGTAGCCCGCACCCGTCCGCACCGGGCGGGCCCGGTCGTGCCCCTTTCAGGCTCCGGAGCCTAGAGGCGAGGCAGTCCGAGTGGGCCACATTGAGGGAATCCGCGGGTCGAAGACCCGCGGATTAGCACATTCGGGTGACGGTTCACCGAGGGTTGACGCGCATCCTCGAACCGGCGTTCAGGATTCCTGTGGCGTCGCGGCCGCGTCGTGCTCGGGCACCGTCTGCCCCGAACGGATCAGGTCGAGACGGCCCATGACCTTCGCCCGGAGATCGCTCGGTACGTCGTCGTGCCCGCAGCAGCGCTTGACCAGCTTCTTCACGGCCTCCTCGAGCCCGTACTTCTCCAGGCACGGCGAGCACTCCTCGAAGTGCTGCTGGAACTTGGAGCGGTCGACGTCCGGCATCTCACTGTCGAGGAACTCGTAGAGATGGTCGAGGACCTCACTGCAGTCCGTCTCGTGCGGCTCTCCGCAGCTCATGAGCCCGAGCCTTTCGCTTGGTCCGACTCTCCGGCGCCGGCCGGGACGAGCCCGCGCTCTCGGGCGTAGTCCTCGAGCATGCCGCGCAGTTGACGGCGGCCCCGGTGCAGCCGGGACATCACCGTGCCGATGGGTGTCCCCATGATGTCCGCGATCTCCTTGTACGCAAAGCCCTCTACGTCCGCGAGATACACGGCGATACGGAATTCCTCGGGAATCGCCTGCAGCGCTTCCTTCACGTCCGAGTCGGGCAGGTGGTCGAGCGCCTGCGACTCCGCGGAGCGCAGACCGGTCGACATGTGCGACTCGGCACGGGCGAGCTGCCAGTCCTCGATCTCCTCGGCCGCGCTGCGCTGGGGCTCGCGCTGCTTCTTGCGGTACGAGTTGATGAAGGTGTTCGTGAGGATCCGGTACAGCCAGGCCTTGAGGTTTGTTCCCTCACGGAACTGGTGGAAGGACGCGTACGCCTTCGCGTACGTCTCCTGGACCAGGTCCTCGGCGTCGGCCGGGTTGCGCGTCATCCGCAGCGCGGCCGAGTACATCTGATCGAGGAATTCGAGCGCGTCCCGCTCGAAGCGCGCGCTGCGCTCGCCGGACGACTCCGCGCCCGCGCCCCGGCCCTCGGGCTGCTCCGCCTGGCCGTGTTCGGTCCCTGCGTCGGTCCCAGGTACCGGACCCACCTCCTCCAGCAGTGTGGCAGGACCGAAACCGGTCCCACTGGAATCGGAGGATAGACGAACATCCTTACCCGCCGCCGCCCGAACAGGCGTGGCCTTCGCCGAGTGCAGCACCGTCCAGTCCAGGTCAGCGCTGCTGCGGCGGCTCGGGCAGATGGTCGAACCCATGCGGCGGACTCCCTCTCGTACCTACGGTGCAGCACCTTCGTGTGCCGTCTGATCCGCACAACAGTGGTCCGCTTCCCGGCATTCCCGGGCGTCACACGAGTGACGCGGCCCACTTCACCACGGCGTCGGCGACGGTCTCCAGCGCCTCTTCCCGGGTGACGCCGGCGCGCTTGGGGACCGCGAAGCCGTGATCGCCGTACGGCACCTCGACGAGGTCGTACGCACCCTTCGGAAACTCCTCCGGCTTTCCGAACGGATCGTTGCCGCCCTGGACGACAAGGGTGGGCACGCCCGCGCCGAGCAGTTCGCCGGCCCGGGACTTCTCCGGCCTGCCGGGCGGGTGCAGGGGGAAGCTCAGTACGAGCACGGCCGCGGCGCCGAGCTCGCCCGCCGTGCGGCAGGCGACCCGGGCCCCCGCGCTGCGGCCACCCGCGACCACGGGCAGCCCGGTTCCCTCCAGGACGGGCCACACCCCGCGCCAGCCCACGTCCAGCGTCTTCGGTGCCGGTGCCACCTTCTTCCCGGCGACGCGCCAGGGCTGCTCCACCAGGGCGACGCTCACGGCGTGTGCGGGCAGCGCCCGGGCCAGGACCTGCAGGTCGGGCGCCTCGATGCCGCCGCCGGCACCGTGGCTCAGCGCGAGCACGAGCCGCGGCCGCGTCGCCCGGTACCAGGTGATGCGGGCCGTACCGGCGTCGGTCGCGACGCTCTCTGTCACATCCGTCACGTCAGAAGAGTGTGCCCTCTTCCGGACCGGCGAGCTCCTTCATCAGCTCCGGGCCGTTGTTGCGCACGTTGCTGACCGCGGTGGAGACCGGGTAGGCGCGCATCAGTCCGGGCGGCGGCGCATCCAGCAGGGGCCGCAGGTCGTCGGGGTCGGTGCGGGAGGGGTCGAGCCAGGCGTCCCAGCGGTCCGGGGTGAGCATCACCGGCATGCGCGGGTGGATCTCGGACAGGGCGTAGGGACCCTCGGCCGGGGCCACGGCCAGCGGCGTCGTCTCCGCCTCCGTGGTGATCACCGAACAGGTCGTCCACCAGGCCTGGGGATGGTCGTCGGGCAGGGTCCGGTCCCGCCAGAACTCGTACAGGCCGGCCATGGCGAAGACCGACCCGTCGGCGGGCAGCACGAAGTAGGGCTGCTTGCGCGGCCTCTTCTTCCTGCCCTCCACCTCCAGGTCGCGCTCGTCCTTGCCGGTGACCCATTCGTAGTAGCCGTCGGCGGGCAGGATGCACCGTCGGGTCGCGAAGGCACGGCGGTACGAGGGCTTCTCGTGCACCGTCTCGGCGCGCGCGTTGATCATCCGTGCGCCGCCCTCGGGCGACTTCGCCCAGGACGGGACGAGACCCCACTTGAGCCTGCGCAGCTGGCGAACCGGCCGCTGGTCGTCGGCGTCCTTCACAGGACGGTCCAGGACCGCGTAGACCTCCTTGGTCGGGGCCACGTTGAAGTCGGGGGCCAGGGTCTCCTCCGGCTCCCACTTCTCGATCTCGAAGATTCCTGCGAGATCCTCGGGCCTGCGACTCGCTGAATACCGTCCGCACATACGTGCAACACTGCCAGATCCGACGAGAGCCCAGGAGCCACCACCCCCCATGGACACCCTCGCCTCGACAACGCTGAGTGCGCTGCCCGACCTCTGGGACCGGATCTTCGGAAGCCAGCCCGATCCCGATCTGTGGGTGGTGATCGCCACCCTCGTCGCCGCGCTCACCGTGGTCGTCCCCCACGGCGTATGGCGGATATCGCGCAACACCATCACCATCGCGCACGAGGGCGGCCACGGGCTGGTCGCGCTGCTCACCGGGCGGACGCTGACCGGAATCCGGCTCCACTCCGACACCAGTGGCCTCACCGTCAGCCGCGGCAAGCCGTACGGCCTCGGCATGATCCTCACGGCGGCGGCCGGCTACACCGCTCCCCCGCTCCTCGGACTGGGCGGGGCGGCGCTGCTCGCCGCCGGCCACATCACGCTGCTGCTGTGGCTGGCCACGGCACTGCTCCTGGTGATGCTGGTGATGATCCGCAACGCCTACGGCGTGCTGACCGTGTTCCTCACCGGAGGCACGTTCCTGCTGGTGTCGTGGCTGGCCGGTCCGCAGGTGCAGGCGGCCTTCGCGTACGCGGTGGTGTGGTTCCTGCTGGTCGGCGGCGTGCGGCCGGCCTTCGAACTCCAGGCGAAGCGGTCACGTGGAGGGGCCGGGGACTCCGACGCGGACCAGCTCTCCCGGCTCACCCACGTCCCGGCGGGGCTGTGGCTCTTCTTCTTCCATGTGGTGTCGCTGTGCTCGCTGATGGGCGGAGGCCGTTGGCTGCTGCGGCTCTGACCGGGCCCGGCGCGCCGGCGGTCACAGAGCCGTGACCGCCGGCGCATATATGCACAGCAGATCCGGCCCGACATATCAGACAACGGTTTCGCTCAGATTTCGCCGCTTTTGATCAAGATCTACGGACTGAACCAGCCACTACAGTGGGGCCCATGACCGTGAATCCCGCGCAGACCGCCCCTTGGACCGCCCCGCACGCGAGCGGAGCCGTCGACGCGACGGTCCATGTGCCCGGGTCCAAGTCGGTCACCAACCGCGCCCTGGTCCTCGCAGCCCTCGCCTCCGAGCCGGGCTGGCTGCGCCGGCCCCTGCGCTCCCGCGACACCCTGCTGATGGCGTCGGCGCTGCGCGCGATGGGTGTGGGCATCGAGGAAGGGGTCGGCCCCGACGGCTCGGGCGAGACCTGGCGGGTGATCCCCGCCGCGCTGCACGGCCCGGCCACGGTCGACGTCGGCAACGCCGGCACCGTGATGCGCTTCCTGCCCCCGGTGGCCGCCCTCGCCGACGGCCCCATCCGCTTCGACGGGGATCCGCGTTCCTACGAGCGCCCGCTGAACGGCGTGATCGACGCGCTGCGGATCCTCGGCGCCCGGATCGACGACGACGGCCGCGGGGCGCTGCCGCTGACCGTGCACGGCGGCGGCGCGCTGGACGGCGGCCCGGTGTCGATCGACGCCTCCTCGTCCTCCCAGTTCGTCAGCGCCCTGCTGCTGTCCGCGCCGCGCTTCAACCAGGGCGTCGAGGTCCGCCACACCGGCTCGGCCCTGCCCTCCATGCCGCACATCCGTATGACCGTCGACATGCTGCGCGCGGTCGGTGCCCAGGTGGACACCCCGGAGTCCGGTGGCGAACCCGACGTCTGGCGGGTCACGCCGGGCGCCCTGCTCGGCCGGGACCTGACCGTCGAGCCGGACCTGTCCAACGCCCAGCCGTTCCTCGCGGCCGCGCTGGTGACCGGCGGCAAGGTGGTCGTCCCGGACTGGCCGGCCCGCACGACCCAGCCCGGGGACCGGCTGCGCCAGATCTTCACCGAGATGGGCGGCGCCTGCACCCTGACCGAGCGCGGCCTGGAGTTCACCGGATCGGGTGCCGTCCACGGCATCGACGTGGACCTCGGTGAGGTAGGCGAGCTGACACCCGGCATCGCGGCGGTCGCGGCCCTCGCGGACTCGCCGTCGACCCTGCGCGGCGTGGCCCATCTGCGTCTGCACGAGACGGACCGGCTGGCCGCGCTCACCAAGGAGATCAACGAGCTCGGCGGCGACGTCACCGAGACCGCCGACGGTCTGCACATTCGCCCGCGCCCCCTGCACGGCGGGGTCTTCCACACCTACGACGACCACCGCATGGCCACGGCGGGCGCGATCATCGGACTCGCCGTCGAAGGGGTGCGGATCGAGAACGTGGCGACGACGGCCAAGACGCTGCCGGACTTCCCCGACCTGTGGACCGGGATGCTCGGTGACTGACGGGCGGACCTGAGATCATGCGGCGCTACGGCAAGCACACCGACGAGGACGACATCCGCACCCGTCCGAACCGCAAGGGCAACCGGCCACGCACCAACATCCGGCCCAAGCACGAGGACGCGGCCGAGGGCATGGTGCTCACCGTCGACCGGGGCCGGCTCACCTGCCTCGTCGACGGCCGTGCGATCATGGCGATGAAGGCCCGTGAGCTGGGCCGCAAGGCCGCGGTGGTGGGTGACCGCGTCGCCCTCGTCGGCGATCTGTCCGGCACCAAGGACACCCTCGCCCGTGTCGTCCGGATCGAGGAGCGCGTATCCGTCCTGCGCCGGACCGCCGACGACGACGATCCCTACGAGCGCGTGGTCGTCGCCAACGCCGACCAGCTGGCCATCGTCACCGCGCTCGCCGATCCCGAGCCGCGCCCACGTCTGATCGACCGCTGCCTGGTGGCCGCGTACGACGGTGGCCTGGAACCCCTGCTCGTGATGACGAAGTCGGACCTCGCCCCGCCCGACAAGCTGCTGGAGCTCTACGGGGCGCTGGACATCCCCTATGTCGTCACCAGCCGCGAGGAACTGGAGAACGGCGACGCCGCGGACCGGGTGCGCGCACACCTGGCCGGCAAGACCACGGCCTTCGTCGGCCATTCCGGGGTGGGCAAGACGACGCTGGTCAACGCCCTGGTGCCGGAGGATCGGCGGCGCACGACCGGTCATGTCAACGCGGTGACCGGGCGCGGTCGGCACACCACGACGTCGGCCCTCGCGCTGCCGCTGGAGGTGACCGCGGACTCCTCGCTGCCCGAGCCGGACGGGGGCGGGGAGGGCTGGGTCGTCGACACCCCGGGCGTACGGTCCTTCGGCCTCGCGCACATCGACCCCTCCCGCGTGATCCACGCCTTCCCGGACCTCGAGCCGGGGACCGAGGGCTGCCCCCGGGCGTGCAGCCACGACGAACCGGACTGCGCGCTCGACGCCTGGGTGGCGGAGGGGCACGCGGACCCGGCGCGGCTGTACTCGCTGCGCAGACTGCTCGCCACGCGTGAGCGGAAGGAAGGGGACTGACCTCCGCGGTGTTTGGGTGCGTCGCGGGCAGGTAAATGCTTACCTCGCGCCGGGCCTGCTGCGACCGGACGGGGCAGTCGACGTGGGGATGCGGGAGGACAGGACAATGGCGTGGCTGCTGGTCATCGTGGCGGGGCTTCTCGAGACCGGTTTCGCCGTCTGTCTCAAGCTCTCGCACGGCTTCACCCGGCTCTGGCCGACCGTCGCCTTCTGCGCCTTCGCGCTCGGCAGCTTCGGCCTGCTCACCATGTCCCTGAAGAAGCTGGACGTGGGCCCGGCATACGCGGTGTGGACCGGCATCGGCGCGGCAGGCACGGCGATCTACGGCATGATCTTTCTGGGTGACCTCGTCTCGACCCTGAAGATCGTCTCGATCACCCTGGTGATCGTCGGAGTGATCGGCCTGCAGCTGTCCGGGTCGGCGCACTGAGGGGCGCTTCGCCGGCTGCGCCTCGGCGGGCGCCCGTGCACGCCGTCGTACCGCCCCTGTGCGCTCGGGCGCAATCGGTCAGCGCCGGCCCCGCACCCCCTCGGGCACGCTCCTACCGCACCTGCCGCGGCCAGGTGAACCGCATCAGCTCCGCCACCCCGCCCTCCGCGGGCGGAGCGGTCACGCACGACATTGAGAGCCGGACGGCCAGCTCACAGGACCGGGTGAGCTCCCCGACGTCCCCCTTGACCGCCCCGGGACCGGCGATCACCGCGACGGCCCGGTCGCGGACCAGCGCCACGAAGTCCGACGGCGACGGCAGCGGACCGTCGGCCCGCCGCTGTGCGGGCACCGCGGAAGTCGACGGCACCGCGGACAGCGTCGGCGAGGGCAGCCGCTCGCTCCAGCAGCCGGTGAGCATGGCGCGCACGAGAGGATTGCCACGGGCGGCCGACGCGGTCCACTCGGCGAGCGCGAGCAGCCGTTCACGGGGATCGGCCGGGGCTGCGAGCACACGCTCGACACCGGCCAGGTAACCGTCGGCCTCCCGGCGCACCAGCGCCCGGGCGAGCCCGTCCTTGCTGCCGAATTCGTTGTACAGCGTCTGGCGGGAGACACCGGCCACGGCGGCGACGTCCACCATGCGCACGGCCGACCAGGAGCGGCGCCGGAGCGCCAGATAGGCGGCGTCCAACAGGGATTCCCGCGCTGCAGGCATCTTCGCCTCCCTCGGGGCCGGCGCGGCGGCTCTGACGGACAGGTTTGACGCGCACTCACGCACTGTCAAGGGTTCGCGTGGGCGACGGGGGGCGTGCACCGGCCCTCGCGCTCCCTGATCACCCGGTCGCCGTGCGCACCGCCGTGACGGAACGCCGGACACACCGGAAGATCCGCTCGGGGCGTGTGGCCGCCCGGCGCACTGGGCAGATACCGTTCGGTCATGCCCGACTATCTCGATGACCTGCGGCTCGCCCATGTCCTCGCGGACGCCGCGGACGCGGCGACCATGGACCGGTTCAAGGCCCTCGACCTCAAGGTCGAGACCAAGCCGGACATGACGCCGGTGAGCGAGGCCGACAAGGCCGCCGAGGAGCTGATCCGGGGGCAGCTCCAGCGCGCCCGGCCGCGTGACGCGGTCCTCGGCGAGGAGTACGGCATCGAGGGCACCGGCCCGCGCCGCTGGGTCGTCGATCCGATCGACGGCACCAAGAACTACGTGCGCGGCGTGCCCGTGTGGGCCACGTTGATCTCTCTCATGGAGGCGGGCGAGGGCGGCTTCCAGCCCGTCGTCGGCCTTGTCTCCGCGCCCGCGCTGGGCCGCCGCTGGTGGGCCGCGAAGGGGTACGGCGCGTTCACCGGCCGCAGCCTGTCCTCGGCGTCCCGGCTGCGCGTCTCCCAGGTCTCCCGGCTGTCGGACGCCTCCTTCGCCTATTCCTCGCTGTCCGGGTGGGAGGAGCAGGGCCGGCTGAACGGCTTCCTGGACCTGACGCGCGCAGTGTGGCGCACTCGCGGATACGGGGACTTCTGGCCGTACATGATGGTCGCCGAGGGCTCGATCGACATCTGCGCCGAGCCCGAGCTGTCCCTGTGGGACATGGCGGCGAACGCGATCGTCGTCACGGAGGCGGGCGGCTCCTTCACGGGTCTGGACGGCCGCCCCGGACCGCACAGCGGCAACGCGGCGGCGTCCAACGGCATCCTCCACGACAATCTGCTCGACTATCTGAGCGGCCGGTACTGATGGTCTGCGGTGCCCCGTGCACCGCAGGCGCCCCTGAACTCACGTCGCGCGCCCTCTTGTTGACCCGCCCTTTGCCTGCGACTCTGAGAGTCCCCCCACTTGTGAATTTGTGAAACTTTGCACAGGTTCCCCGGCGGACCGAACCCGACGGCTCCGGAACCGTGCGCCCGAGTGTTTCCCCCGCGTTCCAAGGAGGTGGCTCCGCCCCATGCTCGTCCGCGACGCCATGAGCACGGTGGTCCTCACCGTCGGCCCCGCACACACCCTCCGCCAGGCAGCGTCCCTGATGTCCGCCCGCCGCGTCGGCGCTGCCGTGGTCCTCGACCCGGACGCCGGCGGCATCGGCATCATCACCGAGCGTGACATCCTCAACTCCGTCGGCACGGGCCAGAGCCCGGACGCCGAGCGGGTGCACGCCCACACCACGACGGACGTCGTGTTCGCAACGCCGTCCTGGACCCTCGAGGACGCCGCGAGCGCGATGACTCACGGCGGCTTCCGGCATCTGGTCGTCCTCGAGAGCGGCGAACCGGTCGGTGTCGTCTCCGTCCGCGACATCATCCGCTGCTGGGCACCGACGCGGGAGCGGGTCGGCGCCGCCGCCTCGTAGCCCCGCACACGCGAGCGGGCCGGAATCCCCACAGGGATTCCGGCCCGCCCCCTACGACAAGCGATCCAACCCGGGTCAGCCGCGCAGGGCCTGGACAGCGGCCTCCAGGCGCTTGCCGAAGTCTCCGTCGGCCCGACGGAAGTTCTCGATCGCGCGCTCGGCGATGTCGTCGCGCGAGACCTTGGCGATGAAGCCCGCCAGGTTGCCGATCAGGCGGTCCTTCTCGTCCTGCGACATCAGGCGGTAGAGATTGCCCGCCTGCACGAAGTCGTTGTCCTCGGCGTGCACCGGGGCCTCGTGGTCGCCGGTGCCGGCCGTGAAGCCGTCGAACGACTGCCACAGCGGACGGTCCGTCTGGAAGGGGCCGCCGAAGCTGTTCGGCTCGTAGTTCTTCGCGCCCTTGTGGCGGCCGTCGTACAGGTGACCGTCACGGGAGTGGGTGCGCGCCTCGGTGGCGTGCGGGCGGTTCACCGGCAGGTGGTCGGCGTTGATGCCGACGCGGTAGCGGTGGGCGTCGCCGTAGGCGAAGAGGCGGCCCTGGAGCATCTTGTCCGGCGACGGCCCGATGCCGGGCACGAAGTGGGCGGGGCTGAAGATCGACTGCTCGACCTCGGCGAAGATGTTCTCCGGGTTGCGGTTGAGCTCCAGCTTGCCGATCTCGATCGGCGGGTAGTCCTCGTGCGGCCACACCTTGGTGAGGTCGAACGGGTTGAAGCGGTAGGTCGCCGCGTCGGCCGCGGGCATGATCTGGACCTGCACGGTCCAGCTCGGGTACTCGCCGCGCTCGATGGCCTCGCGCAGGTCGCGCTGGTGGGAGTCGGGGTCCTCACCGGCGATCCTGTTGGCCTCGTCCTGGGTGAGGTTCTTGATCCCCTGGTCGGTCTTGAAGTGGTACTTGACCCAGAAGACCTCGCCGGCCTCGTTGTTCCACTGGTAGGTGTGCGAGCCGTAGCCGTTCATGTGGCGGTACGAGGCGGGGATGCCGCGATCGCCGAACAGCCAGGTCACCTGGTGCGTGGACTCGGGCGACAGACCCCAGAAGTCCCAGACGTTGTCCGCCTCCTGCGAGCCGGTGTACGGGTCGCGCTTCTGGGTGTGGATGAAGTCGGGGAACTTGATGGCGTCCTTGATGAAGAACACCGGGGTGTTGTTGCCGACGAGGTCGTAGTTGCCCTCGTCGGTGTAGAACTTCAGCGCCCAGCCGCGGGGGTCGCGGACGGCGTCCGCGGCACCGAGGTTGCCGGCCACGGTGGAGAAGCGCAGGAACGTCTCGGTCTGCTTGCCGACCTCGGAGAGGAACTTGGCGCGCGTGTACCGGGTGACGTCGGCGGTGACGGTGAAGGTGCCGTAGGCGCCCGCGCCCCGGGCGTGCACCACACGCTCCGGAATGCGCTCGCGGTTGAAGTGCGCGAGCTTCTCCAGGAGGAGCTGGTCCTGAACGAGAACCGGGCCGCCTACGCCCGCGGTCTCGCTGTTCTGGTTGTCGGCGACCGGGGCACCGGCCTCCGTCGTGAGCGGTCCCTGCGTCACGTACGCCTCCTGCGTCTTTCCGTGCAAGTTCTGTCCCTTGGCCAAAGCCGTTCTCGATCCTACAATGGACAATGTCTAAGTCAAGCGGCCCTCCAAAGTCACACCTGTTCGGAATCTGGGCCTCTAGCTGTTAGGCTGGTTGTCATGAGTGACCTGTTGGAACGGCTGCGTGGCCGCGGATGGCGGATGACCGCGCAGCGTCGTGTCGTGGCCGAGGTCCTCGACGGCGAGCACGTCCATCTGACGGCCGACGAGGTGCACGCCCGGGCGGTTGCCAGGCTGCCCGAGATCTCCCGCGCGACCGTGTACAACACGCTGGGTGAGCTGGTCACGCTCGGCGAGGTGCTCGAGGTCGCCACGGACCAGCGTGCGAAGCGGTACGACCCGAACGCGCACCGGCCGCACCACCACCTGGTGTGCGCCCGCTGCGGCTCGATCCGCGACGTCCATCCGACCGGCAACCCGCTCGCCGACCTCCCCGAGTCGGAGCGCTTCGGCTTCATGGTCTCGAACGTCGAGGTGACGTACCGCGGCCTGTGCCCGGACTGCGCGGCGGCGTAGGCAAGGCTCTTCGAAGGGCCCCGGCACCGATCGAGGTGCCGGGGCCCTTCGTCGTACCGGGGCTTTCCGGGGATCACGCGGCGACCTGCTCCGCGGACCGTCCACAAACGATCCAGGGCCGGAACCCTTGATGGGTTCCGGCCCTGGATCTTCAGTAGCGGGGACAGGATTTGAACCTGCGACCTCTGGGTTATGAGCCCAGCGAGCTACCGAGCTGCTCCACCCCGCGTCGGTGAATGGAACATTACGTCAAGGACGCGCACAGAGGCAAATCACTTACTCGGGTGCGCCGGGCGCGCGGCGCTGATCACGCCGTGAGCTCCTGGCGCAGCGCATCCCGCAACCGTGCCGCACGCTCGGACACCTCGTCCGGCCCGAGGGACACCGCGCGGTCCGCCCAGCGCTGCCCCTCGGCCAGCTCGCCCTGACGCGCGTAGACGAGGGCGAGCCGCAGAGCCGCCCGGCCGTGCCCCGCGTTCGCCGCCCGGGTCCACCACAGCGCGGCCTCCGGCTCGCTTCCCTCGCGCGCCAGCAGCAGCCCCAGATTGAACGCGCCGTTGCGGGAGCCGCCCTCCGCCGCCTCCCGGTACCAGCGGGCCGCCTCCACGACGTCGCCACGCGCGGCCGCCAGCATCCCGACCCGCACCTGGGCCCGCCGGTGCCCCTGCGTCGCCGCCCGCTCGTACCACTCCTCGCACTCGGTCTTGCCGTGCGACGGCTCGCCCAGCTCGTGGGCGGGCGCGGGCGGCCGGCGGGCGTCCAGCACGGTCGCCAGCCGGTAGGCCGCCTCCGCGCTGCCGCCGCCCGCGGCGCACCGCAGGTGCCGCTCGGCCGCCTGCTCGTCCCCCTCACGCAGCCGGGCCATGCCGACCTGGAGTGCGGCCTCGGTGTGACCGGCGGCCGCCGCCCGCTCGTACCATCCGAGCGCGGTCTCCTCGTCGCCGCGCCCCGCGAACAGGATCCCGAGGTTGAAGGCGGCGTCGACGCTGCCCGCCTCCGCGGCCTTGGAGAACCACGGTTCGGCGCCCGCCGCGTCCCCGCCCTGGAGCAGCAGGATCGCGAGCGCGTTGGCGGCCTCGCGGTGGCCCGCGTACGCCGCTCGCCGGTACCACTGGTCGGCCTGCGCGGTACGACCCTGCTCGGCGCAGAGCAGTCCGAGGTTGTAGGCGCCGTTGACGTCACCGGCGTCCAGCGCCGCCCGGTACCACCGCTCGGCCGTCTGCGTCTCGCCGCGCTCGGCGTGCAGCGCGCCCAGGGCGTTCGCCGCGTTGCCGTCGCCCTCCTGCGCGGCGCGCAGCCACCACACGGCGGCGCTCTCGGTGTCGCCCGCGTCCCGCAGCAGGAAGCCGAGCGCGCAGGCCGCCCTGGCCTCCCCGTCCTTGGCGCTCGTCAGGTACCAGCGCCCGGCCTCCTTCAGCTCGCCCCGCTTCTCCAGGATCGCGCCCAGGTGCAGCGCGGCGCGCCGGTGCCCGCGCGCCGCGGCCTGCCGGTACCACTGCTCGGCCTCCTCGGGTGCGGACGGCTCGACACCGTTGTCGGCGCCGGCTTCCTGCTCCTGCAGGGCCGTGCGGTCCAGTGCGCGCGCCAGCCGGTAGGCGGCCTCGCGGTGCCCGCGCTCGGCGGCGGCGCGCATCCAGTGCCCGGCACCGTCGTCACCGCGGTGCTCGAGGAGGTCGGCGAGCGCGTAGGCACCGAGGGTGTGGCCCTGTTCGGCGGACTGGCGCAGCCAGTACTCGGCGGCCGGCTCGTCACCGCGCTCGCGGTGGTGGCGGCCGAGCGCGTGTGCGGCCGCGGAGGACCCGGCGACGGCGGCGATCCGCCACCAGCCGGCCGCCTCGTCGGCGTAGCCGCGCTGGTGCAGAAGAACACCCAGGTTGTTGGCGGCGGCACGGTCACCCGCGGCGGTGGCGGCACGCAGATGGGGCTCGGCTCCGTCGAGATCGCCGCGCCGCAGCAGCATTGCCCCGAGAACGCTCATCGCCTCGACGTCGCCGGCCTCGGCGGCGAGCCGTTGGCGCGCCTCCTCGGCGGCCTCGCCGGTCTCGTCCTGACCGGCGGACTGCGCATTTCGCCCCGTCCCGAACAGAGCCGCCTTCTCCCCCATAACGTCCATCGTCGCACCACCTGCAACCCGGGTACACCTGGTATACCGCAGCCAGTGAGGTCACTTCAGCGTTTTGTCGACATGCCCACAGAGAGACAAGTCAAACACAGAATGGCCAACTCCCCCCGTAAGCGGTCGCACTTCACGAGAGTCGGCAGGTCACGCCGTACTCCACGTCGTGTCGCGCGCACGTGGAGGGCCCGGATCCTTGATCAGGATCCGGGCCCTCGACTTCAGTAGCGGGGACAGGATTTGAACCTGCGACCTCTGGGTTATGAGCCCAGCGAGCTACCGAGCTGCTCCACCCCGCGTCGTTGTCTGGCAACCGTATCACGACGCGGGAGGGGCTCCTGGTTCACCCTCCGCCGGAAGCGCTCGGACTGCCGCTCGGCGAACTGCTCGGCGAGGCGCTCGAACCGGCGGGCGGTTTGCCGCCGCCGGTCCCGCCGGCCTTGGACTGCGCCTCCTCGGCCCGCTTCAGCGCGTCCTGGAGGTCCTTCTGGGCATCGCCGTACGCCTTCCAGTCACCCTTCTTCAGGGCCTCCTGCCCCGCGTCGAATGCCTTCTGGGCGTCGCCCAGCGCCTGTTGGACGGTCGGATTACCGGACGGCGGTGGTTTGGTGGTGCCGGTCTCGGGCGGTGTGGGAGTCGAACTCTCCGGGCCGAAGACCTTGTTGAGGGCCTGGTCGAGCGTGTCCTCGAAGGCGGTGCTGCCGCCGTAGGTCACCAACACCTTGCGCAGGAGCGGGTACTTCAGTTCGCCACCGCGTACGTAGACCGGCTCCACGTAGAGCAGGCCTCCGTCGAGCGGAACGGTGAGCAGGTTTCCGTACTCGATCTCGGAGTCGCCGCCTCTGATGAGCCGGACGAACTCGGCGATGTTCTGCTGCGAGTTGGAGTTGAACTGGCTCTGCACCTGTTTCGGGCCGCCGACGGTCTTGCTCGTCGGCAGTTTGAGGACTCTGATCTTGCCGTAGTCGCTCGTGCCCGCCTCGGAGTCGACCGCCATGAAGGCGCTCAGGTTGTCCCGGCCGTTGGGGGTGAAGGTCGTCGTCAGGGAGAACGCCTGCGACTGCTGGTCGGGCATCTTCATGCTCAGGTAGTACGGCGGCACGGCGTTGCCCGACTTGTTGGTCGGGTCGTCGGGCACCTGCCAGACCTCGCTGCCGCTGAGGAAGGTCTGGGCGTCCTTGACGTGGTAGCGGGTCAGCAGCTCGCGCTGGACCTTGAACAGGTCCTGCGGGTACCGCAGATGGGACATGAGCGACGACGAGATGTCGGCCCTCGGCTTCACGGTGCCCGGGAACGCCTTCATCCAGGTCTTCAGGACCGGGTCCTCGGTGTCCCACTGGTAGAGCTTGACCTCGCCGGTGTACGCGTCGACGGTCGCCTTCACCGAGTTGCGGATGTAGTTGACCTGGTTCTGCTGGGCCACCACCGCGCGCTGGGTGTTGCCCGCGGTCAGCGAGTCCGCCGTCGTGTCGCCGAGGGTGGTACGGGAGGCGTACGGATAGCCGTTCGTCGTGGTGTACGCGTCGACGATCCACTGGATGCGGCCGTCGACGACCGCCGGGTAGGCATCGCCGTCGATGGTCAACCAGGGCGCGACCGCCTCGACGCGCTCCTTGGGCGTGCGGTTGTACAGGATGCGCGAGCCGTCGCCGATGGCGCCCGAGTACAGGATCTGCGGCTCGCTGAACGCGACGGCGTAGGCGGCCCGGTTGATCGGGCTGGAGAGGCTGACCCCGCTCTTGGCCCGGTAACTGGTGGTCTTCTCGCCGCTGTCGTCGGAGTAGTCGATCTCCTTCTGGGGACCGCCGACGATCGAGTACGTGGAGGTCTTCTCGCCGTAGTAGATCCGCTGCTCGTAGGAGGGCAGGTCGCCGCTGGACGGCAGATCGGACTCGGTGAAGACGGGCTGGCCGTTGGAGTCGGCGGTGGTGCCCTTGGCGGCGACGACGCCGAAGCCGTGGGTGTAGCGGAAGTGGTCGTTGATCCAGTTCTGCTTCGGGATGCCCCGGAGGTTCAGCTCGCGCAGACCGATGACCGTGTCCTGGTCCTTGCCGTCCTTGTTGTAACGGTCGACGTCGAGGTTGGTCGGGAACGCGTAGTAGTTCTTCATCTGCTGAAGCTGCTGGAACGTCGGGGAGACGATGTTCGGGTCCAGCAGGCGGATGCTCGCCGCCGTGTCCACGTCGTCGCGCAGCGTGCTCTTGTCCTTGGTGTCGCTCTCGCCCGCGTACTCGGTGACCTGGGTGCTGTCGATGCCGTAGGCGTCGCGCGTCGCCTTGATGTTCTTGTCGACGTACGGGGCTTCCTTGGCCTGCTCGTTCGGCTGGACCTGGAACTTCTGGACTATCGCCGGGTACAGACCGCCGATCAGGATCGCGGAGAGCACCATCAGGCCGAAGCCGATGACGGGCAGCTGCCAGGTGCGCCGCCACAGGGTGGCGAAGAAGAGCAGCGCGCAGATGACCGCGATGCAGAACAGGATGGTCTTCGCCGGCAGATAGGCGTTGGCGTCGACGTACCTCAGGCCCGTCCAGTTGCCGGTCGCCTTGAAGTCGCTGGACTTCACGGCGAGGCCGTAGCGGTCGAGCCAGTAGGCGACCGCCTTCAAAGCGACGAAGACGCCCAGCAGCACCGAGAGATGACCGGTCGCGGCGGCCGTGGCACGCGCTCCGGGTGACGTGATCCGCAGACCGCCGTACAGGTAGTGCGTGAGCGCGGCGGCGATCAGCGACAGCACGGTGGCGGCGAAGCCGAATCCGAGCAGGAAGCGGTACCAGGGCAGGTCGAAGGCGTAGAAGGCCACGTCCAGGTGGAACTGGGGGTCCTTCTGGTGGAAGGGCACGCCGTTGACCCACATCAGCCAGGTCCGCCACTGGCTGGAGGCGGACGCGCCCGCGATCAGACCCACCAGGGCGGTGATCCCGAGCAGCAGCCACTTCTTGTAGGGCGCGATCCCCATGCGGTAGCGGTCGAGGCTCTGCTGCTCCATGGACATGGCGCTCAGCGGCGGACGAAGCCGGTGCGCGAGCCAGATGTTGAAGCCGACCGCGGCCGCCATCAGCAGACCGAAGACGAAGAAGAGCCCGATCTTGGTCCACAGCGTGGTCGTGAACACGGACGAGTAGTTCACCGACCGGTACCAGAGCCACTGCGTCCAGAAGCCGGCGAACATGACGAACGCCATGCCGAGGACGGCGAGGACCCCCAGTGTCATGAGCAGGGTCCGGGCTCGCCGGGACGGGCGGCCCACTCTGATCCGCGGCCCCGTGGGGCCTCCGCCGCGGTCCGGCATCTGGAAAGCCAAGGTGCGCACCTCGAAGTTAGCTGTTGATTCCTCAGGCCCCCGTGAACGCGGACCATGATCGGGGCTCCACGACGGCGGAGCCCCACCTATGCAACTTACTGGCGCTTTACTCGGTTCCCGGATCCGGGTGAGAACGAGGCAGGATTGTGACCATGTCCAACACTCCCATGGCAGCGAACCCCCTCACCCGGGCCGTGCTCGAGATCGACGAGTACGCCGCCGGCCTCGGCTGGGACCAGCCCGCTCGCCTCTTCGCCCTCGTCGACACCACGCGGCTGCGGGCCCAGGAACCCCTGCTCGCGGCCCAGCTCGGTCTGGAGGAGGAGTCCGGGAACACCGGTCTCACTCCGGTCGAGCAGGACGAGATCCCCGCCGACCGTCCCCTGGACGAGTTCCTCGGCACCATCGCCTGGCCCGACGCGGTGGCCGGCTGCGCGCTCACCGTGGAGCGGCTGATGCTTCCGCCGTCCGCCGAGAACGCGGTCCCCGACGGCCTGGGCGAGAGGGAACTGGCGAAGTGGGTGGCCGGGCACCCGGACCGCCAGGAGGTGCGGATGACGGTGGCCGTCCTGCGGGACGGCACGCGGGAGTCGGCGCTGCGGCTGCGCGAGAAGGACTCCCCGACGGAGGTGCTGACGGGTCCTGACCTGGTTCCGGGTCTGGCGGATGCGTTGTCGGCGACGTTCGAGGAGTGAGCGCTGCCCGGACGTGACGAGGGGCGCCCCGATGCCCCGGGGCGCCCCCTCGTCACGTCGTCGGCGGAAGGTGTCAGCCCTTGGCCGAGCACTTCGGCAGGGCGGCGGTGTCGCCGGTGCGGATGTCCTTGAGGGCGTTCAGCGCGTCATCGATGGTGTCGACCTTGACGAGCGTGAGCCCACCGGGGGTGTCCTTGGCCGCGGCCGCGCAGTTGTCCTTGGGTGTCAGGAAGTACTGGGCGCCCATGCTGCGCGCGCCGACCGTCTTCATCTCGATGCCGCCGATCGGACCGACCTTGCCGGCGTCGTCGATGGTTCCGGTGCCGGCCACGAACTTGCCGCCGGTGAGGCTGCCCGGGGTGAGCTTGTCGTAGATGCCGAGCGCGAACATCAGACCGGCGCTCGGTCCGCCGACGTCGGCGAGCTTGATGTCGATGGTGAACGGGAACGTGTGATCGGTCCCGGCGGAGATCCCCACGATGGCCCGCTGCTGGCCGCTGTCGTGGGACTTCGCCGTGGTGATCGTCACATCCTGGGTCTTGGTGGCCGTGGTGTGCGCCTTCTCGGCGGCGGCCTGTTCCTTCGCGGGGACGATCGTGAAGACCACGTTCTCGCCGGGCTTGTGCTTGGTGACCAGCTTGGCCACGTCGTCGGGCGCCTTCACGGCCGACCCGTCGACGGCCTTGATCACGTCCCCTGCGTGCAGCCTGCCCTCGGCGGGCGATCCCTTGAGCACCGTGGCGACGATCACCCAGGACTTCACGGGGACGTCGAGCTCCTTCAGAGCGGCGACCTTCGCGCTCTCCTGGGACTGGCTGAACTCCTCGGCGTTCTCCTGGGTGGACTGCTCCTCGGTCTTGCCGTCCGGGTAGAGCGTGTCGTGCGGAACGACCTTGCTGTCGTGCGCGAGCCATCCGTAGACGGCCTCGACCAGGTTCATGTTGTAGTCGGCGCTGGTGACCCGGACCGTGGTCATGTTCAGGTGCCCGGTCGTCGGATAGGTCTTGCGCCCGGAGATCTGCAGCACCGGCTCGCCGTCGTGCTCGTCGAGGGTGTTCACCGTCGGACCCGGGGACATCTCCGAGTACGGCACTCTGATGAACACCCCCGCGCACAGGAGCGCGATCAGCATCAGGGTCGACGCGAGCATCGTCGCGGTGCGGCGTGGCATGGAACGACAGTACGGGACGGTGCGGTAAGCGCACCGTCGGGGCCGTCCGTCCGGGCGGCCCGGGAGCCGTCAGCCGCCCGAGTGGGACTTCTCCATGGCCTCGCGGAATCGTGCGTATCCGGCGAGTTCGGATCCGTCGCCCGACACTTTCCCGTTGCGACTGGCCCAGGTACCCCACACTCCGGCACCGACAGCGGCCAAAAGCGGAATCAGCAACCAGGCGAGCGCCGCCATGCCGACCTCCCATCCCCATGAGCGACCGCAACTGACTGATCAGCAGATTAATCGTCTGCCATGTCAACGCTCACGCCAGGGGTACGGTTACGCAACCGGAATCCGGGTGCGGGGTCCACGACCCGATGGGTGGTACCGCCGTGGTCCGACTGGAGCCATGGGAGTCGGCCGCCGGGGTCAGCAGGCGCCGACCCACTCCTCGGTGCCGTCGGAGAACGTCTGGTGCTTCCAAATGGGCACCTCGTGCTTGAGGTCGTCGATCAGCTTGCGGCAGGCGTCGAATGCTTCGCCGCGGTGCGGGCAGGCCACGGCCACGACGACGGCCAGGTCTCCGACGCTCAGAGCCCCCACGCGGTGCACGGCCGCGAGCGCCCGTACGGGAAACTCGGCGACGACCTTCTCGGCGACCCGCCGCAGCTCGGCCTCGGCGCCGGGATGGGACGAATACGCCAGCTTGTCCACATCGGCCCCGCCGTCGTGGTTGCGCACGGTCCCGACGAACAGCGCGGTCCCTCCGGCCGCGTCGTCCCCGACCGCATTGAAGACCTCGTCGAGGGAGAGCGGGGTGTCGCGGACGGCGAGCAGCTTGATGGGGTCGTGCGCCGCCTGCTCACCGGGGTGATCGCTGTGGGAAGCCATGTCCCCATCGTGCCGTACACCGGGGACGGTGAGGAACGGTCGGTTCGGTTCACCCGGCACACGCGCGTGGCCTTCGAAGCCTCCCGCGGGCGTCCGGAGGAGGGAGCCCGGCGTCCGCGGGGCCCGGCCACCAGGGGGCGGCGAAGGGCCCACCGGGTCGCACCACCGGAGCCCGCCCCGGCGTACCCGCGGGCCTCAGGCGCGCCGCCGCGCCTTCCGTGCCCGCCGCACCACCGCGGCCGCGCCGAGCAGCGCGACCGTCGCACCCGCGGCCCCCGCCGCCGTCACGTCCTTGCGTCCGAGCCGCCGGCCCGCCACGGTGTGCCGCCCG
Source organism: Streptomyces sp. NRRL F-5122 (assembly GCF_001507435.1). Taxonomy (GTDB): domain Bacteria; phylum Actinomycetota; class Actinomycetes; order Streptomycetales; family Streptomycetaceae; genus Streptomyces; species Streptomyces lannensis. The sequence continues at coordinate 9,979 of NZ_LMWH01000172.1, read as the reverse complement.
GACACCTCCTCCAGCAGCTCCGCGAGGACCTCCTCGTTCGTCCACTGCGGACGCCACCCGGCGTCGTGCAGCCGGCTCCCGCTCACCACCCAGGGGTACATCGTGTACGCCAGGTCCCCCGCGGGTGAGGGCGTGAGGCCGATCCGGTGAAGCCGGGCCGCCGCACCCAGGGCGACCGCGGACGGCAGCTCCATCCGCCGGATCCCGCTGAGCTCCTCGACCTCCTCCTGCTCCAGCCATCCGTCGCACCCGACGGCCAGTTCCCCCTCCACCTTCTCCAGGACGGCGTACTCGAGGGCGCTGCACAGGTCCTCGACGTGGCAGAACTGCCAGGCGGGCCTCGATCCCGCCACCACCAGCAGCCGGGGTGACTCGAAATACCTGGTCAACGCGGTGTCGGTGCCCCCGACCAGGACGGCGGGCCGGACGACGGTGACGTTGAGCCCGGGATGGGCCCGCGGCGCCCGGCGGGCGAGCCGCTCGATCTCCAGCAGGTCCCCGACGCCGGTCGCCTCCGCGGTCGCCCGCAGCTCGGCGTCCTCGGCGAGCGGCAGCTCGTTCTCCGGCAGCGCCCCGTACACCATCGCGGACGTGCACAGCACCACCCGGTGCACCCCGGCCGCAGCGGCGGCCGTCAGCACGGTCTGCGTCCCCCGGACGTTGTACGCCGTGCGCGCCGCGGTGTCCGTCTCCAGATCGAGGTCGAGGGCCAGGTGCACCACCACGTCGGCGCCCCGCAGCTTCTCCGCGATCGCCGGGTCCCTCACGTCCAGGATGTGCCACTGGGCAGCCGCGCACTCTCCGCGCCGCTCGTCGATGGCCACGACCTGCTTGATCTCGTCGGAGGCGGCGAGCTGCTCCGTGAGCAGCGCGCCCACGCCGGACGCCGCGCCGGTGACGGCGACGACGGGGCCGCGGACTCCGGAGGACTCGCCGGTACGCTGCGGTGCCGCATGCGGACGGTCGCCGGGCGAAGTGCGGGTCGAATGGTTTCGCGCTGCGCGAACCTGCGGATCTGGGGAACTCACCGGGCGTCTCCAGCGGTTGTCTTCAGTACGAACGCGAAGCACGCGTGCAAACCAGTTGGCATCCATCCTGCCGCAGGCCAGGTGTCGGCGAAGCACCCAGGCCCGATCGGGCCCGGGTGTCTACGCTGGGTGGTGTTGTCGGGCAGCCAGCCGCCGGAAGGAACCGGTGGCCTTACCAGCCGAGGAATCCCGTGAGTGACACCCCATTCGGATTCGGCCTTCCGCCGGAGGAGCCGGAGAACGGCGACGAGGGCAAGAAGAAGGACCAGGAGAGCGGTGGTGGTCAGGGTCCGGCCAACCCGTTCGGATTCGGGTCGCCCGGAGCCGGTGGTGCCGGCGCCGACAACCCGCTCGCCGCGATGTTCGGATCCCTGAACCCCACCGACCTGGGCGCGGCCTTCCAGCAGCTCGGGCAGATGCTCTCCTACGAGGGCGGCCCGGTGAACTGGGACATGGCCAAGCAGATCGCCCGCCAGACGGTCTCCCAGGGCACCCAGGACGGCACGAAGGACGCGAGTGTGAGCCCCGGCGAGCGCTCCTCCGTGGAGGATGCCGTCCGCCTGGCCGACCTGTGGCTCGACGACGCGACGTCGCTGCCTTCCGGCGCCGCCTCCGCCGTGGCCTGGAGCCGCGCGGAGTGGGTGGAGGCGACCCTTCCCGTCTGGAAGGACCTCGTCGACCCGGTCGCCGAGCGCGTCGGCGCGGCCATGGGCGACGTCCTGCCGGAGGAGATGCAGGCCATGGCGGGCCCGCTGATCGGCATGATGCGCTCCATGGGCGGCGCCATGTTCGGTACGCAGATCGGGCAGGCCGTCGGCGTGCTCGCGGGCGAGGTCGTCGGCTCGACCGACATCGGCCTGCCGCTCGGGCCGGCCGGCAAGGCCGCGCTGCTGCCGCTGAACATCGAGGCGTTCGGCAAGGACCTGGGCATCCCCAAGGACGAGGTGCGGCTGTATCTGGCCCTGCGCGAGGCCGCCCACCAGCGCCTGTTCGCGCACGTGCCGTGGCTGCGCTCCCATCTGTTCGGGGCGGTCGAAGGCTACGCGCGCGGCATCAAGGTGGACACGGCGAAGCTGGAGGACGTGGTCGGCCAGTTCGACCCGCAGAACCCCGAAGAGCTGCAGCAGGCACTCCAGCAGGGCATGTTCCAGCCGGAGGACACCCCGGAGCAGAAAGTGGCCCTGGCCCGTCTGGAGACGGCGCTCGCGCTCGTCGAGGGCTGGGTGGACGCGGTGGTGCACGCGGCGGCGAAGCCCCGCCTGTCGTCCGCGGACGCGCTGCGCGAGACCCTGCGCCGCCGCCGCGCCACGGGCGGCCCGGCCGAGCAGACGTTCGCGACGCTGATCGGTCTGGAGCTGCGCCCGCGCCGGCTGCGGGACGCCTCGCGGCTGTGGGCGTCGCTCACGGACGCGCGCGGCGTCGACGGCCGGGACGGCCTGTGGGCCCACCCGGACATGCTGCCGACCGCCTCCGACCTGGACGACCCCGACGGCTTCGTGCACCGGGAGCAGCTGGACTTCTCCGAGCTGGACAAGATGCTCGGTGAGGCCGCGGGCGGCTCTGCCGGGAAGCCCGACCTGACGAAGAAGGACGACGCCGAGGACGGCGGGGCCAAGGGCGACGACGCCGAGTGAGCCTCCACGACGACGCGGTCCTCGTCCTGAAGGGGTACGAGGACCAGGAGGATCTGCGCGGCGTCTACCTGGAGCATCTTCGGACGCACCCGGACGGCATGTGGAAGGCCTGCGAGGACGGGCACATCACGGCGAGCGCCATGGTGATCGACCCCGAAGGCGGCCGCGTGCTGCTGACCCTCCACGGGAAGCTGCGGATGTGGCTGCAGATGGGCGGTCACTGCGAGCCGGAGGACCCGGACCTCGCCTCCGCGGCGCTGCGGGAGGCGACCGAGGAGTCCGGCATCGAGGGGCTGACCCTGCTGCCCGGCGGCCCGGTGCGCCTGGATCGCCATCACACGCCGTGTGCCTGGCATCTTGATGTGCAGTACGCGGCGCTCGCACCGGCCGGGGCCCTCGAGGCGATCAGCGACGAATCGCTGGACCTGCGCTGGTTCCCCTACGGTCAGGTGGCGGACGTGGCGGACAAATCGGTTGTACTGCTCATGGAGGCGACCAGGCGGAGGCTCGGCGTGTGAGCCCGAGGACGGACGGGGCGACCACGCCTGCGGTCGCCCTCGCCCCGTCCTCGACGGTCAGCTCCAGACGTTGCCCTGGTTCTGGCCGCGCGCCCCCTGCTGGCCCATGCCGTACTGGGCGCGCAGCCCCTGCCCGATCACCGCGTTCTGCGGCGGCAGCAGTTCGCTGGGCTGGACGAGCGCGAAGCCGCTGCCCATGAAGCTGAGCTCCCAGCCCTCACCGGTGTTGCCGCGCCGGCGCCACACTCCCGAGGAGTGCGTCTGGGCCTGCATCTGCACCCGCAGGCCGGTCGACCAGGCAACGATCGCGTCGGCGTCGCAGTTGACGTACTTGTCCGGCGTGACCTGCATCAGCAGGGGAGCGCCCGACGTCATCAGCGCGACCTTGCCACGGCCGGTGATGTTGAGCTGGTACTTGCCCGAGCCGGAGATGCCGTACTGGCTGTCCACGGCGATGACCTCGTGGTGCAGCGAGGAGTCCATCGCCAGGACGTAACTGCTGTCGACGGTCAGCCCGTCCTGCTCGACGTCCATGATGTGCACATGCTGGGCGAGATTGGCGAGGTAGACCGTGCCCTGCCCGTGACAGCGCATCAGGTCCAGGCCCTCCCCCGTGTACGCCCGGGCACGGTGCTGGCCGCCGCTCTGGTACTCGGCGTCGAACTCGACGAGCCCCTGGTAGGCGACCATCGTGCCCTTGCGGGCCAGGACGTCGTCGTGGCCCTCCAGCAGGACGCGCAGCATCTGCGAGTTCTGCAGGCTGTAGCGCTCCTGGGTCTGCTGCTCGTTGTAGCCGAAAAGCGTGCTCTGCATGATGTGCGACTTCCCCCTCAGCCCCGGAACCGGAGGCGGTCGGTGCTGTCCTCGCTGGGCTGGACGACGACGATGCCCTGCCCGGAGAACGCCATCTGGTACGCCTCTCCGCTGCCGCGCCCGATGAGCGACTGCGCCTTGAAGCTGCGCTTGCCCTTCACCTTCAGGTTCGGCGACCAGGCCACGAGGGCGTCCGGGTCGACATAGGTCTCGTCCTCGCCGCCGCCGCAGTCGACGACGATCGGTTCGCCCCGGGAGGTCAGCGCGACCCAGCCCTGACCGGAGATCTTGGTGTTCCACAGGCCCTGCCCGGCGAACTTGGCGAGCCCCTTGACGCGTTCGACACCCCACTGCAGGTTCGCGTCGAAGGCGAGCAGATTGGTGGCGTTGACGGAGATCGCCTCTCCGGCCAGGTTGATGACGACGACGTTCGCCCCGTAGTCGGCGAGGTAGAGCAGTCCGTCGCCGGAGCACTTCATCAGGGGCGCGCCCTCGCCGGTGATCCAGTCCCGGGCGATCTGACGTACCGCGGGCGGGTTGGGCTCGTACTGGATGAACCCTTCGTAGGCGATCACCGACCCCACGCGCGCGAGGAGGTCGTGTCCGGTCTGCATGGCGACCTTCAGCATGTGGCTGCCGTGGTTCTCCATGCGGGCGCTGACGGGTGCGGGAGCGAAGCCCGCGAGCGGCTGGTTCATGACGGGCTCCCTCAGACCTCGTAGGGCTGGACGACGACGAAGCTGCCGGGCGCCGCCCGGAACTGGAGGTTGACGCTCTCCCCGGTGTCGCCGGGGTAGGCGTTGCGGCGCATCCGCACCTGGCTGGAGACGACCACCTGGGCGGCGGCCGACCAGGCGACGACGGCGTTGCAGTCGGCGAACGTCGTCGGGGTGACGGGCAGCACCACGGGCGCCCCGTGCGTCTTCACCACGATCGTGCCCGTGCCCTGGAACTGCATCGTGAACAGGGCTCCACCGGGGATGCCGTGCCCTTCGATACGCCGGACCTCGTACTGGAGGGACTCGTCGAAGGCGAGGACGTTCTCCGCGGAGACGCAGATCGCGTCACCCTGGAGCTCGATCGGGTGCAGATGGGTGGCGTTCTCCGCGAGGAACACCTGGCCGTGTCCCGTGCAGCGCATGAGCTGCATCTCCTGGCCGGTCGCGTTGCCCACGATCCGCCCGGCGAAGCCCGCGCCCTTGTAGCTGAAGCCGACCTTGCCCTGGTACAGCACCATGCTGCCCTGCCGCGCCAGCACGGGCTGAGCGCCGATACCGAGGTCGACGCGGACCAGCTTCTTGTTCTGCTGGGTCCACCGCTGCCCGGTCGGCGTCTCCTTGAAGGCCTGCAACGCGCCGGCCACCCCGGCGGCCTGCGGGGCCTGCTGGGGAACTCCGTACGCGGAGGGTGCCGCCGGCACACCGGGGTGCTGTCCCGGAACCTGTCCGTACGGCGCCTGCTGACCGTAGCCGGGCGGCGCGGACGGGGCCTGCTGGCCGTAGCCGGGCGGCAGCGGCGCGGACGGCTGACCGCCGTAACCGGGCGGCGGGCCGGGCTGCCCCGGCGGCTGGGCGTAGGGTGCGGGCCCCGGCGGCGGCACCGCCCCGCCGGGGGGTGTGGTCAGGGGCGCGATGATGGTCGGCGCGGCATGCACGGAGGGCGCCGGAGCGGGGGCCGGCGGCGGCACAAAGCCCTGCGGTGCGGGCTGCTGCGGGGCCGGCGCGGGGGGCGGGACGGGCGCGGACGGGGCGGCGAACGCAGGAGGCGCGGCGGCCTGGGCGGGCGGGGCGAACCCCGGGGCGGCACCGGACTGCGGCTGCTGCGGCGGCGCGGGGGTCTCCTCCTCGAGGGCCTCGCCGCCGAAGTTCTTCAGCAGCGCGTCGAGGCCGCCGTCGAAGCCCTGGCCGACCGCGGCGAACCGCCAGACGTCCTTGAGATAGAAGTCGCCCAGCATGACGGCGCGTTCGGTTGAGAACTCCGAGCCGTTGAAGGAGTACCGGGCGACCTCCTCGCCACCGGCGACGATCCGCAGGTATCCGGGAGCGACCTGCGACATCTGCCCGGCGCCGTCGATCGTCGCCGTGAACGACAACTTCTGGATCTGCGACGGGATCCTGTCGAGCGTCACCCGGAAGGACTCCGTGTCGCCCGCCTGGGCACCGAGGAGCTGAATGGACTCCTCCGGCGTCTTCGGCTGGTTGAAGAAGACGAAGTACCGGTCGTCCGAGAGCCGTTCGTCTGCGTCCAGACCGAAGCAGCTGATGTCGAAGCTCAGTCCGGGTCCGGTGATCTGCACACCTACATACAGATCCGTGCCCGCGGTGAGGTCACTGATCCTGGCCTTGTGGCCGCGTTGGAATTCCCTGGCCATGCGTAACGACCGTCCCCCATCCCGAATGTGAGTGCGTCGCGTCAGGCTAACCGGAAACGCCCGGAACGGACGCGGCCGGTACAGACCCGGTACACAACCGCTTCCCCGGCGGCACCGGGGCGGCACTGGCACCTCCGAACGGCGTCCGCCGGGTTGCCGACTACTCCTCGTCGGGGGCGGGCTGGTGCGGCAGCCGGTCGGCGGCGACCACTCCCTCGAGGTAACCGCGGGCACGCTCCGTGCGCGGATACGCCTCCAGCAGCCTCCAGAAGCGCGGCCCGTGACCCGGCACGAGCAGATGTGCGAGCTCGTGCAGCAGCACATAGTCGACGACGTACTCGGGCATGCCCTGCAGCCGGTGCGACAGACGGATGCTGCCCTCGGCCGGCGTGCACGAGCCCCAGCGTGTGTTCTGGTTGGTGACCCAGCGCACCGAGGCCGGTCGCGCCCGCCCGCCGAAGTACTGCTCGGAAAGCCGCTCGGCGCGTGACGCCAGCTCGGTGTCGCCGATCACCCGCTTGCTCTCCTGGGCGGCCAGCTTGGCGAGCATGACCGTCACCCAGCGCTGCTCCTCCGCCTCGGACATACGGGCAGGGATGAGCACGACGGTGCGATCTCCCTCGCGGTACGCGGACACCGTCCGGCGGCGTCGCGCGCTCCTGCGTACCTCGATCGCGCTCGCCCCCGAGCCGCTCGGCGGCAGGCTGGTCGTGCTGCGCTGTGGCGTTCCGGCGCGGTGCAGTGGGTCGGCGGACACGCCCCGACGTTACCTGCTCGGCCCCGGGGAAGTCCCGCCCCCGGTACGGATCCCTGCCGATCCGCGACCTGCGCGCTTGACTTGTACGACCAATCCACCCGCCTGTGGACAACTTTCCGCACGCCCCCGCCCTCCCCAGGCATGCTGTCCCACATCGGCAGACCGCAACATCCACCACTCAATGCTGACACATCACTACAAAGGGGCCGCCCATGCATCCGATGGTGAAGCCCGCGCTGCGGCGCGGCTGGCGCGATCTGAACACCCGTGCAGTTCGGGATGGCACCCGCGCACGCCATGGTCCTCGGCCCCATGGACACCCAGACAGGCAGCTTTCTCGACCTGCTCGACGGCACCCGCGGACTGCCGCTGCTGCGCGAGGAGGCCCAGCGCGCGGGCCTGCCCGAGGGCCATGTCGACGCCCTCGTCGACAACCTCAGCACCGCGGGACTGCTCGACGACGCCACCGGCGGCGGCCCCCAGGCGCAGGACCTGCGTGCCAGGACCGGAGTCCTCGACCGCCTCCGTCCCGATCTGGCCTCCCTGTCACTGACCACCCGCACACCGGGTGAAGCCGCCCGGCGCCTGGCCGCGCGTCGCTGTCTGCGGATCCAGGTGCGAGGCGCGGGCCGCGTCGGAGCCGTCCTCGCCGCACTGCTCGCAGCCGCGGGCGTCGGCGAGGTCGACGTCCGCGACACCGGCCACGTCGAACCGTGGGACGTGGGACCGGGCGGACTGCCGGCCGACTCCGTCGGCGAGCGACGGGAGGACGCGGCCCGCCGCGCGGTACGCGGCGCCGCCCCCGGCCGGCCACCGCGCCGGCAGAAACCCTCCCGGCGCTCCCGCCACGACGAACAGGCCCCGGCCCACTCCCTCGTGATCATCACCCCGCGCGACGGCGTCGACATCCACGCGCCCGACCCGTTCACCGCCGAACCGCTCATCACCTCGGGGACGCCTCATCTGTACGCCGGCGTCGTCGAGGGCACAGGAGTCGTCGGCCCGTTCGTCCTCCCGGGCGAGACGAGCTGCGCGGGCTGCCTCCACCAAGGCCGCGCCGACCGGGACGAGACCTGGCCGCGCCTGGTCGCGCAATGGCGCTCCGGACGCGCGCCGCAGGTCCAGCCATGCGATCTCGCGCTGGCCACCGCCGTCGCAGGCATCGCCGCCTGCCATGCGCTCGCCTTCCTGGACGGCCACATGCCCTCCAGCGCGAGTGCCCGCTGGGAAGCCTCCGTGCCCAAGCTCGACTGGCATGCGCGACCCGTCTGGCCCCACCCCGCATGCCCGTGCGGCGCGGCGGAGAGAGGTAAAGGGGAACGCACCTCAAAGGACGCGGAGCCGCACGAGACAATGGCGGAGCAACGGCCGCCGAGAAATCTGTCCCGCAAGGCACACGCGGCACGGCTGTCTGGGACTTGGAGGGCGCATGTCTGATCTTCCCCGGAAGGCGGTCACCCGGACCGCCAAGCTCGCCGCGCTCCCGCTCGGCTTCGCCGGCCGGGCGACCTGGGGACTCGGCAAACGGATCGTGGGCGAATCCGCGGAGCTCGTCGGCCGGGAACTCCAACAGCGCACCGCCGAGCAGCTGTTCAAGGTGCTCGGCGAGCTGAAGGGCGGCGCGATGAAGTTCGGGCAGGCCCTGTCCGTCTTCGAGTCGGCGCTCCCCGAGGAGGTCGCCGGACCCTACCGCGCCGCCCTGACCAAACTTCAGGAAGCGGCCCCGCCGATGCCCACGCGCACCGTGCACGGCGTGCTGAAGGAGCGCCTCGGCGACGACTGGCACGAGCTGTTCCTGGAGTTCGAGGACAAGCCCGCGGCGGCGGCCTCGATCGGCCAGGTGCACCGCGCGGTGTGGCACGACGGGCGCGAGGTCGCGGTCAAGGTGCAGTACCCGGGGGCGGGCGACGCCCTGCTCTCCGACCTGAGCCAGCTCAGCCGCTTCGCCCGTCTCCTCGGCCCCCTGATCCCCGGCATGGACATCAAGCCGCTGATCGCGGAGCTGCGCGACCGGGTCTCCGAGGAACTGGACTACGGCCTGGAGGCCCAGGCCCAGCAGGCGCACGCGGAAGAGTTCGCGGGCGACCCGGACGTGATGGTCCCGGCCGTGGTCCACCAGTGCGACCAGGTCCTGGTGACGGAGTGGGTCGAGGGAATACCGCTGTCCGAGGTGATCTCCGACGGCACCCAGGAGCAGCGGGACCGCGCGGGTCAGCTGCTGGCCCGCTTTCTCTTCTCGGGCCCGGCCCGCACGGGCCTGCTGCACGCCGATCCGCACCCGGGCAACTTCCGCCTGCTGCCGGGGTCCGGCGACAGCACCCAAAAGGAGCAGTGGCGGCTCGGTGTCCTGGACTTCGGCACCGTCGACCGGCTGCCGGGCGGCCTTCCCGCCCCCATCGGCGACTCCCTGCGCATGACCCTGGAGGGCGACGCCCGATCGGTCTATGAACTCCTGTGCGAAGAGGGCTTTGTGAAGGAGTCCATCGAACTCGATCCCGACGCGGTGCTCGACTATCTCCTCCCGATCATCGAGCCGGCCCAGGTCGACGAGTTCACCTTCACCCGAAGCTGGATGCGCAGCCAGGCGGCCCGGATCGCCGACCCGCGCTCCCCCGCCTATCAGCTGGGCAAACGGCTGAACCTGCCCCCGGCGTACCTGCTCATACACCGGGTGACGCTGAGCACGATCGGCGTGCTGTGCCAGCTCGGTGCGACGGTCCGCCTGCGGGACGAGCTGGAGGAGTGGCTGCCGGGCTTCCTGCCCGAGGAGGAGCACGCCGCGGAGGCGTGACTTGGGCTGCTCGGGTTTGTGGGGAGGGAGGGGTGGGGGCGGGGCGGGGGGAGGCCCCCACAAGAAG
>NZ_LMWH01000171.1 GCF_001507435.1 Streptomyces sp. NRRL F-5122 | reverse complement strand
GCCGATGACGACGGCGAGTTCGACCTCGTAGTCGGTCTTCTGGGAGCGGCGGGGGGTGGGGTACCCGTGGTGGGGGGGCGTCCGGGTGGTGCGGGGCTTGGTGAAGAACGTGGGGGGGTCGGGGGCAAGGTCGATGGCGGAGGGGCCGCCGCCCCCGAGGACCCCATCGTCTTCCTAAACCCCCCGCCCCCCGTGGTCGGCCCCGACGACGAGGTCCTGCCCCCCCGCCGCTCCCAGAAGACCGACTACGAGGTCGAACTCGCCGTCGTCATCGGCCGCGAGGCCCGCTACCTGCCCGACGAGGCCGCCGCTGCCGCGTG
>NZ_LMWH01000170.1 GCF_001507435.1 Streptomyces sp. NRRL F-5122 | reverse complement strand
CGGACCGGGCAGCGGGCCGGCCGGCGGGGTGGGGGGCCGGCGCTGGATCATCGACGTCGACACCCCCGACCATCCTCACGCCGTCTGGTGGGCCGCGATCGTCCTGGACACCACCACCCACCGCCTCATCGCCTTCTCCACCGGCAGGCGCCCCACCAGCCACCTCATCGACCAGGCACTGGACCAGGCGATCACCCAGGAAGCCGCCACACCCCCCACCCCGGACACGGCCGGTGAACTCGCCGGCTGCTCCTTCACCGCCCGCGCCCACACCCTGCGCCGCGCGCCCGGCTCCGGGACGGTCGGCGACTGGTACGAGCAC
>NZ_LMWH01000169.1 GCF_001507435.1 Streptomyces sp. NRRL F-5122 | reverse complement strand
TCGGTGGTCATGGCGGCGGCCCGCACCTCTCGGCGCAGGGGGGGTGACCTGACGGACATCGTCAGGTGCGTCGACCAGTCGCTCGCCCGATGGTGATCCGACCATTTTTGCACCTGCGTGCTGTGCCGGATCGACGCGGAGACCAGGGTGCTGCACTGGGTCAATTGCGGGCTCCCGCCGCCGCTCCTGATCCGGGCCTAGCTGGTAGGCCAGGGCCCGCCCCCCGCCCCCACCACGCCCACGGGTTAGACCGGGACCTTTTAACCCCGCCTCAGCGTCGTCTCGTGAACTTCCCGTGCGCCCGGAGCGAACGGTCCGGCCA
>NZ_LMWH01000168.1 GCF_001507435.1 Streptomyces sp. NRRL F-5122 | reverse complement strand
CGCGAGCTGGCCATCAAGAAGGGCTTCGGGAACTTCGCCTACGTCTTCCCGATCGGTATCGACGCGGGCATCTGCGTCCTGCTGGCCCTGGACCTGCTGCTGACCTGGATCCGCATCCCCTTCCCGCTCCTGCGCCAGACGGCGTGGCTGCTGACGGCGGCGACGATCGCGTTCAACGGCGCGGCGGCCTGGCCGGACCCGCTGGGTGTGGGCATGCACGCGGTGATCCCCGTGCTGTTCGTGGTCGCCGTCGAGGCGGCCCGCCACGCGATCGGCCGGATCGCGGACATCACGGCGGACAAGCACATGGAGGGCGTCCGCC
>NZ_LMWH01000167.1 GCF_001507435.1 Streptomyces sp. NRRL F-5122 | reverse complement strand
GAGGCTCGGACAGGCTGTCCAGGAGATCTACCACCGGATGCTCGTCCGTGCGCCATGGGCTTACCAGCGGATCTACTCCAGCACCGAGCGCGCCGGAGGGGGTGGTCGGGTGGCGCAGACGCTGCTCCGCTCTGCCGAGGAACGGGTCCTCCGCGCTCTGCCTCCGGATATCGGCGCGGTCGTCTCGACCTACCCCGGGGCCAGCCGCGTGCTGGGCGATCTGCGGCTGGACGGACGGCTGACGGTCCCCGTCCTGACCTATCTGACCGACTTCTCCGTGCATCCGCTGTGGGTGGCGGACGGGGTGGACGTCCACCTGGCTG
>NZ_LMWH01000166.1 GCF_001507435.1 Streptomyces sp. NRRL F-5122 | reverse complement strand
GAGGCTCGGACAGGCTGTCCAGGAGATCTACCACCGGATGCTCGTCCGTGCGCCATGGGCTTACCAGCGGATCTACTCCAGCACCGAGCGCGCCGGAGGCGGCGGCCCGGTGGCGCGGGCGCTGCTGCGCGTCGCCGAGGAACGGGTCCTCCACGCCCTGTCCCCTGGGACTGGCGCGGTCGTCTCGACCTACCCCGGGGCCAGCCGCGTGCTGGGCAATCTGAGGCTGGACGGACGGCTGACGGTCCCCGTCCTGACCTATCTGACCGACTTCTCCGTGCATCCGCTGTGGGTGGCGGACGGGGTGGACGTCCACCTGGCTG
>NZ_LMWH01000165.1 GCF_001507435.1 Streptomyces sp. NRRL F-5122 | reverse complement strand
GTCTCGGAGATCAACCCGCTGCGCACCGAGGCCGTCATGACGTCTGCTTCGGCGGGCATCGACGACCTCACCCACACCGGGGACAAGACCACCACCACGGTGGCCATGGACTTCGGCCGCATCACCCTGGACCAGGACCTGATCCTGTACCTGTTCGGCACCCCCGGCCAGGACCGCTTCTGGTTCATGTGGGACGACCTCGTCCGCGGCGCCATCGGCGCCGTCGTCCTGGTCGACACCCGCCGCCTCGCCGACTGCTTCCCCGCGGTCGACTACTTCGAGAACTCCGGCCTGCCCTTCGTCATCGCCCTCAACGGCTTCGACGG
>NZ_LMWH01000164.1 GCF_001507435.1 Streptomyces sp. NRRL F-5122 | reverse complement strand
GATCAGGTTCGTCGAATAGACGACCTTCCTTATCTCGGGCGGGTAGGCCAGGTAGGGCGTGAACTCGCTCCACGCGGCTTGCCACGTGCGTAGGACCGCCGGGCAACGCTGTGAATGGCCCTGGTGGTTAGAGGCGCTGTAGATGTCCCGCAGCTCGGCGAGAACCGCGGGGTGGCCCCGCTCAGAGGCAAGTCGCAGTCCCTCGCGTCGGAAGTGGCCCACGTGAGCCTCGCGCCGCTGTGCGTTGAGGCCAAGGCGACCGCCGCCGACCTGAACGCCGCCCTCGAAACGATCGCCCGCCCGTCCGCCGAAGACGCCACCGAGCA
>NZ_LMWH01000163.1 GCF_001507435.1 Streptomyces sp. NRRL F-5122 | reverse complement strand
CGAAGGCCAAGGAGGACCACGAGCTCACGTGGGAGCACTGGGCCCGCCGGGTGCAGAAGTACCTCGCGCACGTGGAGATGCTGTTCTCGCCCGAGCTGTTCGTCATCGGCGGGGGCGTCAGCCGCAAGTCCGAGAGGTTCCTGCCCCTGATCGAGGGCATCAAGGCGGAGATCGTCCCGGCCCAGCTCCAGAACAACGCGGGAATCGTGGGCGCGGCGATGCGGGCCGCCAAGCAGGAGTGAGCGCCGCGGCGGGGCGCTCGGACCGTCCGGAGGTGCGGGGCCGGGACGGTCGGGTCACGCCGTCCGGCGGCGCTGTGCCGCCCGGCGGCGCAGCA
>NZ_LMWH01000162.1 GCF_001507435.1 Streptomyces sp. NRRL F-5122 | reverse complement strand
CTCGTCGTGGCTGCGGTGGTCGGTGCCGTTGAGTGCGAAGTAGCGCAGGGCCGCGAACTCGGCCTCGATCCAGTTCAGCCAGGATCCGTAGGTCGGCAGACCAGCTCGACCTCGTGGCCGGCCGCCCAGGCAAGGACGTTGGCGTGCTTGTGCGGGGAGAAGTTGTCCAGCACCACATACAGCTTCTGGCCGGGCCAGCGGGCCCGCAGGGCCTTGAGCAGGCCGAGGAACTCCCGCCAGCTTGCGCGGGCGGATGCGGTAGTACAGCTTGCCGGTGGCCAGATCGAGGGCGGCGATCATGTGCCTCACACCGCCGTAACGGTTGTAGGTGGCCCGTA
>NZ_LMWH01000161.1 GCF_001507435.1 Streptomyces sp. NRRL F-5122 | reverse complement strand
ACACCACCCCCCAGGTCATCCGTTCGACAGGGGGCAACAGCCATGCCGGGCCCGGAGGCCAGCGGCCCTCTTGCAGGACCGCAAAGAAGATAACGGGGTGAGAGGTCACTCGTTACCGTTTCGTGATGATGTGAGCTCATGGCGATCATCTGAAATGACCAGTTTGAGCTGCCATGTATTCGGCACGAGAGCGGGAATCCGCACCGCCCACCGGCAGCGCCGTGGCCTTCGAGCGTGGTGGCCGTCAGGGCCGGTCCTCCCACCGTGGTGGCAGTCGGCACCGGTCCTCCCAGGGCAGGCGGCGTCCGCGCCGCCGCGGCCGGAGATTTCTGGTCGGCATGCTGGTGGCTGCCGGCCTGCTCGGGTCCGTGACGTACTTCCTGGACAGCGGACGAAGCGATGCGTCGAGCGGTGCGCCGCGCCCGCGGAACACGGGGCACACCGCCCCCGCACACCGTCCGACCGCCACGCCCACCCCGACTCCCACGCCCACTCCGACGCCGACCCCCACCGAGATCGACGTCCCCGCGACCGGCAGTGGCAGGTTCGTGACCGCGCAAGCCGGCGGGGCGAAGGTCGGTCACGGCCCGAAGCCGCTGCGCTATGTGGTGGAGGTCGAGACGGGGCTGGACATCTCGCCGGCGCGAGCGGCGAACGAGATCGCCGAGATTCTCGCCGCTCCACGGGGTTGGACCCACAACGAGGCCTACGCCTTCCAGTTGGTGGGCGAGGGAGCCGCCCACGATCTCACGGTGAAGATCGCGACACCGGGAACGGCGGACGCCCTGTGCTGGACGGGCATCCACCAGGACACCCGAGGCGAGTACAACTGCGAGGTCGCCGGCGGTGTCGTGGTCAACCTCAAGCGCTGGGTCGAGGGCTCGCCCACGTTCGACGGCCCGATCCACGACTACCGGGCGCTGATCATCAACCACGAGATGGGGCACTTCCTGGGCTATACGCACATGACCTGTGCGGGCCCCGGACAACTGGCCCCCGTGATGATGCAGCAGATCAAGGGTCTGCGCGGATGCATCGCCAACGCCTGGCCCTACGACAAGAACGGCCGCTTCGTCTCCGGCCCGCATGTGATCTGAACCGGCGGCCGCTCCCGGCGGCGCTCTGCTCGCGGACCCGCCGTCACGGTTCGGTCATGCGTTGAGCCGGTGGCCGTGAACCGCGGGCGCCACGGTGAAGCCAGTGACGACCCCGTCGCCGGCCGGGCCATCGGGCGCTCACCGTGCCGTGTTCCCGGTGCGCCGGTCCGTCGCCGTTGGCGAAGTCCCACGATTCCGCGGTTCCCACGGCCCGTGGGCACCATCCCGCGCGGTTCGGAATCCGGCGGTGGTGGGTCTGCTGCTGCCCCGGCTGCGGCTCGCGGAACCGGCACCGAGTCGGCATCCCACCCGGCGGGTGCAGGGAAGTCCTCGGCCGGGTCGTCGGCGCCACCCTGGGCGTGGTCGTCTCCGCCGTCAGTCCGGCTCGCCTTCGGAGCGCCGGTCGCCGGGGTCCTCGTGGGTCCACTGGCCGGGCTCTGCCCTTCGCTGCGGGCCTCCCGCAAGGAGCCGGTCGACGCGCCGCGTTCCTGAGCATCCCTACCCGCCGGGGGAGATCCACGGCGCCCGGACGGCCGTCTTCGGCACATCACCGTGGCCGTCCGGCGCCCGGGCCCGGGGACGAAGGGCCACGGCGCGGGCGCCCGGCGGTCCAGGGGCTCGTGCCGTGCGGGCCCGGGTCATCGCCGTGCGGCGGGACGGTGGGTGCGCGGCGCCGTCAGAGGTCCTCGCGTTCCCCGTCCGACACGATCCGTGCGACCGCGTCCTGCAGCCCCACGGGGTGGCCCTTCGTGCACTGCACCACGGCGTTGAGCGGGCTTCCGCAGTCGGCGTGGACCAGTTCGACGCCGGCTCGGTCGCCGAGCTGCGCGCCCCACTCCATCAGCGCCACGAACACCGGGAACAACGACCGGCCCAGATCGGTGAGTACGTACTCGTACCTGGTCCGCTGGCCCGGTTCCCGGTAGGGGTGCCGCTGCAGCAGGCCGGCGTCGACGAGGCGCTTGAGGCGCTGGGAGGTGACGGCCTCGGTCAGGCCGGTGTGCCGGGCGAGTTCGTCGAAGCGCCGTCCGCCGTAATAGACCTCGCGCATCAGCACCATCGCGGAACGGGTGCCGACCAGTTCCAGGGCGCGCTCCATGCGGCACCAGCCCTCTGCACTCCAGGCGCCGCGGTCGGCGAATCGGCCGGACCGCGTGATCACGGCCTCGACACCGGGCTCCGGCACTCCCGTGGACTCCGACATGTCGATCACGCTCCCTCTGGCTGCGCATTTGTATAGTCAGCGTGCTACCTTCTGGCTATGGTTTCCACTAGCCAGGGTAATGTCCTCGCAGAACAGCACTCTGCACCCACCGCCCCGAACCGACGGAGGTGGTGGGCCCTCCTGGTCCTCTGCCTCGGCGTGATGATGACCTTCGTCAACGTGTCGTCGACGATCTCCGCGCTGTCCCCGCTCCAGGACGACCTCCACATCTCCTCCAGCACCCTGGTCTGGGTGAGCAGCGCCTTCAGCCTCGCCGTGGTCAGCCTGGTGCTGTCGGCCGGCACCCTGAGCGACCTCCTCGGGCGGCGGCGGGTGTTCTGGGCGGGCGTGGCGCTCTTCACACTGGGGAGCTTCATCGCCTTCCTGGCGGGGAGCGCCGGACTCCTCATCGCGGCCCAGGCCCTGATGGGCGTCGGTGCCGCCGCCGTCCTGCCCGCGAGCCTGGCGATCGTGAGCCACACCTTCGCCGATCCCCATGAGCGGACCGGGGCCATCAGCATCTGGGCCAGCTGCGCCGGCCTCGGGCTGGCGATCGGGCCGGTGGTGGCGGGCGTGCTGCTGGACCAGGTGTCGTGGCACGCGGTTTTCCTCACCGACGTCGTCATCGGTCTGATCACCCTCGTCCTCACTCCGCTGCTGGTGAGCGAGAGCAGGCATCCGACGCGCCGGTTCGACCCGGCGGGCATGGTGCTCGGCACGCTGGCGGTCGCGTCGGCGACGTACGCGATCATCGAGGGCGGTGCCACCGGCTACGCAGAGCCCACGATCATCGCCGCGTACGCGGTGTTCGCCGTCTCGCTGGTGGCCTTCGTCCGGGTCGAGCTGCGCCACGGCGATCCCATGCTGGAGCTGCGGCTGTTCAGGAACGCGTCGTTCACGACCGTGATGAGCATCGGCGCCGTCACGATGCTGGCCTTCGTCGGCATCTCGCTGCTCACCGTTCTGTACCTGGAGCGGGTCGCCCACGACAGCGCCCTGACGACCGGGGTGAAGCTGCTCCCGATGTTCGCCGCCTACATCGTCCTCAGCGCGTTCGCCGCCCGCCTGGTGCGCAGGTTCGGCATCGCCGTCACGCTCACCACGGGCCTCGTCCTGATGGGCGGCGGAGCCTTCGCGCTCCTGGCGGCCGGGCCGTTCAGCGGGTACGGCGCGATGTGGCCGGGCCTGTTCGTCGCCGGAGTGGGTTCGGCCCTGCTGGTGGCACCCTCGACGGCGGCGGCCGTCAACAGCGTGCCGCCGTTGCAGGCCGGCATGGCGGCCGCGTCGGTCAACATGTTCCGCCAGCTCGGCAGCGTCCTCGGTCCCAGCATCCTCGGCACCCTGGTCACCACCCGCTTCCCGCGGCTCCTGCACGACCGGCTGGCCTCGGCGGGAGTTCCGGCCGGGCGCGCCGACGACGTCGTGGCGGGCATCGCCCACGGGGGCACGGGGGGCCTTACGGCCTCGCTGGCGCACACGGTCTCCCTCGCCTCGCCGCAGGCCTTCACCGCCGCCCTCCACCAGGGCTGGCTGGTCGCCGGAATCGTGCCGCTCGCCATGACCGTTCCGACGGTGCTGTTCCTTCGGCGCCGCCACTCCGCCGCATAGCCGGTCCCGGAGCGGTTCCCGGCGGCGTTCCGGGCGCCGTCACAGGCCCCCAGGTCCGTGGTGCCGGGGCGGGCGGCCGAACGGCACGCAGGGCCGCTGCCGATCACGGGAGTTCGCCGGCCCGCCCCCGGTGGTCGTCGTCGAACGTCCTCCCGCGGCCCGGAGAGTGCCATGACCTCCTGGGCCGTGGGAGGACGAGCCGAGACGCGGGCCCGACCGCGTGCGTCCCGGCCCGGCGTTCTACTCCGAGACCGTTGTCGCGAACTGCGCCAGCATCGCGAAGTCGCCCTCGCGCAGCCCGACCCGGGGATCGACGTGGTACAGCAGGGCGTGGCCCGGGTGATGGCCGGTGACGTAGGACTCGTCCGCCGGGCTCTGCTCGTCGTCCACCCAGGCGAACGGGCGGCCGGCCGCGTGGGCGACGATCGCCTCGGTCTTCCAGTGCACCCCGTCGGGACGCAGTGCGAGCAGGCCGGCGCCGAAGTCGACATAAGGGAGCTCCGGGAGGCCGATGACCGGTCCGATCCAGCGGTTCGCGGCATCCATCCACGTGCTGGCCCAGCACAGTTCGTAGCCGAGACCGAGCAACGCCTCGCCGTGCCCCGGATGGAGCCACACCCGAAGGGCGCGCCCGGGGTGGAGGGCGACCCGGATCGTCGTATACCCGTCGGGGCGGCGCTCGGGCTCGGCCGCCCACGGATTGAGGGGGCCGTCGACGTCGAGATACAGCAACGGTCGGCTCACTCCGTCAACGTACGGCAGTGCCGGCGGCGGGGCGACGGAATTCGTGTCCTGCCGGGACCTGCGCCGGATCACTCCTGGCCGGTCACTTCCAGGTAGTCCGACAGCAGTCCGTCCACCGTCCCACCGTCCGCGGGCCGCAGCGGCGGGCGGACCGGGCCGGACGGCAGACGGAGCCGGCCGAGGAGCCCCTTCGCGGTGACCGTGCCGGGAAGGCCGGCGGCCATCATCGACTCGATCAGCGGAATGGCCCGTTGCTGGAGCCGGGCGGCCTCAGCCGTCGAGCCGGCGTCGAAGGCGTCGAGGATCGCGCGGAACTGACGCGGCACCACATTGGCGACCGTGCTCACACAACCGGCGCCGCCGACCGCGTACAGCGCGAGCACCTGTTCGTCGCAGCCCGCGTAGTAGGCGAGTTCCGTACGGGCCAGCACCTTCTGGACGCCGAGCAGGTCGTAGGAGCAGTCCTTGACCCCCACGATCCGCGGGTGCCCCGCGAGCCTGAGCATCGTCGCCGGCTCGATGCGGGTGCCGGTGCGGCCGGGGATGTCGTAGAGCACCAGCGGCAGCGCGGAGGCGTCGGCGATCTCGAGGAAGTGAGCCTCGACCGCCTCCTGCGGGGGCCGGCTGTAGTACGGGGTGACCACCAGCAGCCCGTCGGCGCCCGCCCTTTCGGCCGCCAGGGCCAGTTCGACGGTGTGCCGTGTGTCCGATGTGCCGACGCCGGCCACGATCGACACCCGCGCGCCGACCGCCTCTCGCACCGCCCGCACCAGCGCGGCCTTCTCGTCGTCGGTGGTGGTCGGCGACTCGCCCGTGGTTCCGGACAGCACCAGGCCGTCGCAGCCCTCGGCCACGAGCCGTTCGGCCAGCACCTGAGCCCCGTCGAGGTCGAGGTCGCCCGTCTCGGTGAAGGGCGTGACCATGGCGCAGAGGACGCGGCCGAAGAGAGCGGAGGCGCGTGCGGGTGTCGTCATGGGACCAGTTTCGGCAGGACAACCGTGAAGCTCCACTTAATTCTTCTACACGCTATTCCTTAGCATCGCTGTGCGAAAGGGGGCTCGAACGGAGCACGGCGAGGGGCGCGAAGGGTCGGGCACTGGTGCCGAGTCGCTCCCTGTGGGCCACCATGGTCGGGACGGTCACCAACAGCGGGAGGCGTCATGAAGCTGGGCAAGGCACTCGCCACCGGGTTCGCGGAGGAACGCCCGGAGGACCACGAGGAACAGTCCGATGTCGAGGTCCTCGAATCGCTGGAGGAGTCGGCTGCGCCCGCTTCCGAAGAGGTCCCGGTCACGCGATGAGGCTACGGCTGCCCGAGGAACGTCCCGCGGAGCCGCCGACCGGATACAAGATCGCCCACCCGGTGCTGTCCCATGACGGCGGCCGGGTGGGGTTCGTCGGCGTGTCGCTCGGTGGTGCGCTGCCCTACGGCGTGGTCGGCGAGGCCCGGTGCGTCTACGGACTGCGGCACCGTGCGCCGCACCGGCGCTGTGACTGCGGCTTCCACTGTGTGCACGACCGCGCGCAGGCCGAGGGGCTGCTGTGCACCGCGGAGCACCGGGCGGCCGTTCTTCTCGAGGTCGCCGTCCTCGGCGCCTACATCCGCTTCGAGCGCGGATTCAGGTACGCGCGCCAGCGGGTGCGGGCCATGACGGTCGGCGCGTGCGTGCGATCGTGCGGGGCGGCGGCCGCGTCGTTGGCCGAAGCGGACTGGGGGAGGCCGGGCTGGCGCGCGCTCCAGGCGACCTGTGCGGACTGCGCGCGCGGCCGTGTGTCGGTGTCGCTCGCGGCCTTCGCACGCCTGGCGGGGGAGGGCCTGCGGGTGCGGGCCGGACAGGGCGCCGCGCCCCCGCCCAGTGGCGCCGGCGTGGACGAACTCGCCGCTGAGGCGGCCTTTCTGCAGGCCCGACTCGACTGGTTCCAGACCCGGTTGACGCGACTGGAGGAACGCGGGTCGACGGGGCAGGACCTCGGGTCGTAGCGCACGTCGGCGGCGGCCGCGCGCCCTGAACGCGCGGTGAACCGTGAGCGAGGCCGGGTCGCGGCCGTACGACGTGCCGGTTCCGGCCCCGCCCGCCGCCGTGTCCTGCCGCCGTACCCCGCGCCTCCGTGCCGTTGCGCACTCCACCCCTCCCGCGGACTCCGCCCGGTCGACGGGGACGGCTGTGCGCCCGGCCCCATGTGACCTTCGACGGACCGTACGGTCCGGACCCCGACGCTCGATGTACCGCGACACCCTTGACCGAAAACTCGCCCAGTCTGGGCAAAAAAAGTTTTCGGTGGGAAGCTGAAGCCATGTTGGACGTCACCGTGATCGAGGACCCGGAAGCGGCGGCCGTGTCGCTGGATCCGATCAGGTCCCGGCTGCTCGCCGAGCTGGCGGCGGGCCCCGCGTCGGCCGCCATGCTGGCCGGCAAGGTCGGGCTGCCCCGGCAGAAGGTGAACTACCACCTGAAGGCACTGGAGCGGCACGGCCTGGTCGAGCTGGCCGGCGAGCGCCGCAAGGGCAACGTCACCGAGCGGCTGATGCGGGCCACCGCGGCGTCGTACGTGATCAGCCCGCTCGCCCTCGCTTCCGTGCAGCCCGACCCGGACCGGTTCCGCGACCAGCTCTCCGCCCGCTGGCTGCTGGCCCTCGGCGCCCGCCTGGTGCGGGACGTGGGCACGCTGATCACCGGCGCGGCCCGAGCCCACAAGCGCCTCGCGACCTACGCGCTGGACGGCGAGGTGCGCTTCGCCTCCCCCGCCGACCGTGCCGCGTTCATCCAGGAGCTGACGGCCGGAGTCGGCGCCCTCATCCGCAAGTACGACGCCCCGGACGCCGAGGGCGGCCGTGACCACCGGATCGTCGTGGCCGTTCACCCCACGGTCGCACCGCAGGCCCCCGATCCTCGGGCGGACGAGGACCCGGCCGTCGAACCCGAGGACGGCGAGTCCCGGCCGCCCCAGCCTCCCCCGGCCGAACTCACCGACTGACACGCCCCATTCACGCGCAGGAGCCCACCATGTCCAAAGAATTCGAGATCGCCCGCGAGTTCGAGGTCGACGCCACACCCGAGCAGGTGTGGGACGCCTTCACCACCGGCACCGGAGGCTGGCTGTGGCCGATGGACGCGCCCGAGCCGCGGGAGGGCGGCACGGGACCCTTCGGATCCACGGTCGTCACCTGGGATCCGCCGCACCGGTACACCAACCGTGTCGCGAACGTGGAGGGCATCGCCGAGCAGACGCTCAATCAGCTGGACTACACGATCGAGCCGCGCGAGGGCGAGCGGCACGCCTGGGTGCGGTACGTGCACAGCGGCATCTTCGTCGAGGACTGGGACAACCAGTACGACGGCGCCGACAAGCACACGGACTTCTACCTGCACACCATGCGCGAGTACCTGACCCACTTCGCGCCGCGTCCGGTCGCCTTCACGACCCTGGACGGTCCCGAGGCGTCCAAGGCGGCCGACGCGCTCAGCACCGCGGTGCGCGGACTGGGCCTCGCGGAGGACGTCCCCGCGGGCACCACGGTCGAGGTGCGGGGCCCGGACAAGGGGCTCTTCCCGGCGGTGGTCGACTACCACAACCCGTACTTCCTCGGACTGCGCTCCGACGACGCGCTCATCCGCGTCTTCGGCCGCAATCACTGGGGCGCCCCGGTCGGCATCAGCGTCCACGACTTCGCGCCCGGCGCCGACGCGAAGGCCGACGCGGCCGCCTGGCAGCGCTGGCTGGACGAGGTGTTCGCCTGACCCCGGAGCATCGGAGGAGCCCGGCCCCCGTCGGGGGCCGGGCTCGTCGCCGTCTCGGGCCGCGGGCCGGAACTACGGCCGGAACCGCAGCACCTGCGGGTCGTGGTCGCTGATCTGGTCGTGGAACTCCGAGTTGATGTGCACGCTGTCGTAGTCGAAGTCGCAGCCACGGCGGATCGACGGACTGACCAGGATCTGGTCGAGGACCTGGCTGTTGCCCTGGTAGTCGTACGTGTAGCGCTCGCTCCTGGGCAGCGACTTGATCGCCGACCACAGGTCGCCCTGACCCTCGAGGATCTTCGTGGTGTCGGAGAACTCGAAGTCGTTCATGTCGCCGAGCGTGACGACGTCGGCGTTGCCCTGCTTGGCGAGGATGTCCTTGACGAAGGTGTTCACCTCGGTCGCCTGCAGGTGGCGCTGAGTCTCGGAGCTGCGCGACGGCGGCTGGTACTGCGCGGTCAGCGGCTGGTCGCCGCCCTTGGAGGTGAGGTGGTTGGCGATCACGAAGACGGTCCGCCCGCGGAAGACGAACTCGCCGGCCAGCGGCTTGCGGCTGTTCGTCCAGGCCTCGCCGGCCGGATCGATCCGGCCGGGGGAGGCGGTCAACTGCGCCTTGCCGTGCACCTTGGTGACGCCGACGGCGGTCGTGGAGTCGCCGCCCGGGCGGTCGGTGAAGGAGACCCGGCCGGGGTTGAAGAGGAAGACCTGGCGGATGTTGCCGCCGGGCTCGCCGCCGTCCTGGTCGTTGACCGGGTCGATCGAGCGCCACTCGTACCTCGGGCCGCCCGCCGCGACGATCGCGTCGATCAGCTTGTTCACCGTCAGGCTCGCGCCGACCGTGCCGTCGTCCGTGGCGCCGTTGTCGTCCTGGATCTCCTCCAGGGAGACGATGTCGGGCGACCGGAGGTTGTTGACGATCGCGGAGGCGTGGGCCGCGAAGGTGGTGTCGGCCGGGTCCAGGTTCTCCACGTTGTACGTCGCCAGTGCCAGCTCGTCGCGCGACTGCCTGCGCGTGGTCTCCCGCTGCAGGCCACCGCTCTTCAGGGTGCCGATCCGGTTCGCCACCAGGGTGTAGCCGCCGAACTGGTTGAAGTCCATCGGCCCCGCGGTCGGGCCGGTGAGCGTGTCACCGACATCGGCCGTCGGGAAGTCGGCGGCCGGGCCGAGCGACTGGATCTGCAGCCGGCCCGTGTTCTGGGAGTCGTAGGAGCCGTAGACCGTGCCGCCGCGGCGGTCGGCGTTCTCGTGCGGCTTCACCGTGACCCACAGCTCGGTGTAGGGATCGGTGGCGGTGACGACGCGGGTGTCGGAGACCTGGACGTTCATGCCCTCCAGGGACTCGTAGTAGTCCAGGGCGTACTTCTGCGGCCGCAGGGCGAGGCCGTTGATCGAGCCGTTCGCGGCCTTGTCGCCTGCCGGGTTGTACCGGTCCGGCACCGACCTCGCGTCGACGACGACCGGGGCCGGGACCGCGTTGCCGCCGGAGAGCACCGTCACCGTCGGCTTGGTGATCTCGGTCACCGACTGGTTGCCGGTGGAGGCGCCGCCGGGGACGTACTCCGAGACGGTGCCCGTCACGGTCACCGAGTCACCGACGGCGACCTTCGGGGTGGAGCTGGTGAAGACGAATACGCCCTCGCTCGTGGCCGGGTCGTTGTCAGGGGTGGGGTCCTGGATCCAGAACCCCCTGGACGAGCCGTAGGTGCGCACACCGGTGACGATTCCGGCCACGTCCGTGACGGTCCGGCCCGCGAGCGGCGACGTCCGGGTGGTGCCCTGGATGTCGTGGATGCGCACGGTGTCCGCGTGTGCGGGCGTGGTGAGCACCACGCCGGAGACGGTGGTGCAGACGGCGGCGACGGTGAGCGCGGCGAGGCGCGAGGAAGACTTGCTCGGCAACGGAATCCCTCCGGGGACATACGTGGGTGCCGGGACGAAGGTGGAGTACGGGGCCGCGGCCGGCGGGCGGCGCGACGCGCGTAGAAGCGCCGGTCCTCCGGCCCCTCGACGGTGCCGGTGACCCTCGGTGAACAACTGTCCGCCGACTTCTACGCGCGTCAATCTCCTGTGTGCGTGGGGCAGTTGTCAAGGTTTCGGCCATGTATGACTGCTGACCGGGAGATGAACCGGGCGGCATGGGTGGAAATCCGTCTAGGCTGAGCCTGTGTCCGAGGCGCCGCCCCGGACACCACGTAGGCCCAAGGAGACCCAGCCGATGTCAGACAGCTCCCTCTTGCCGCCGGTTCGGCTGCACTCCGAAGCGGAGCTCGCGCGGGACGCGCTCGCCACACCGCTGCTCTCCCGAGCCGCGCGGCTCGCCCGCTGGGCCGGTCCCGGGACACGCGTCGGTGCCGGGGGCGAGCTCGCCGAGGACCAGTTGCCCGGCGCGGCCGAGGTGCTCGGGCTGACCGGCGAGGACGCCGCCGCACTCGCGAGCGAGGCCTGGCGGGTCGCCGTGGACAGCGGTCTCGTCGAGATCGCCGACGAGGACGAGGGGACGGTCACCACGGGGGCGGGCCTCGCGCTGCTCACCTCGGGCAGCCCCGGCGACGTGCTCGGCGTCTGGCTCGACGCGCTCGAGGCCGTACTGGCCGACGCGAGCGTCCCCGATCTCGACGACCTCGTCGACGCCATGGGGGAGGGCGGCGAGATCGACTTCTCCTCCCTCGACTGGGACCCGGATGCGGAGGCCGAGTTCCTCGACGGCGTGCTGGCCAACCTCTATCTGCTGACCGTCGGCGAGGAGGTGCCCGGTGGCGGCCAGGTGCCGCTGCCCGCGCTCGCCGCGTCGATGATCGTCCCCGACGACATGACGGAACCCACGAACGACGTGCTGGAACACGTGTCCGACGCCATGATGCGGCTCGACGACCAGTTCCGGATCCTCGCACCGATCGGACTCGTCGAGTTCCAGCCGGTCGACGAGGCGCTCATGGCGGACCCCGACGAGGAGCCCGCGGCTCCCGTGGACGAGACGGACGTGAGCCGCTACGGGATGGTGCGGCTGACTCCGCTCGGACTGTACGGAATGCGCACGCGCCTGGAGGAGGCCGGGATGTCCGCCCCGGCGGTGGGTGAGTTGGCGGACAAGGGCGCCGACACGCTGCTCGACGGCACGTCCGCGTTTCCGGCGGCGGCGGCCCAGGCCGAGACCGAGCAGTGGCTGGCCCGCCGTGAACCGCTCGCCGCGGCGAGGGAGTTGCTGGCCGCCGCCCGCGGCCTCGACGCCGGGGCCCCGCTTCGCCGGCTGCGCTGCCAGCAGGCGCTGTCCCTGGTCGGGGCGGAGGCGGAGACGGCGCTGCGCGAGGTGCTGGACGACGCGGAGCTGGGCGGACTTGCACGGGTCTGGCTGACCGAGCACGGAGCGGCCGACGTGCCCGCACCGCCGCAGTCCATGGTCTTCTGGCTCACCATCGACACCCTTGCCGCTCAGCTGGCGGCCGAGGGCAACTCGGCGGAGCTGCGGGCGCTGGTGGAGGGCCTTGCGGCGCAGCACAGCGGATTCTTCGCGACCGCGTGGCGGGTGGACCATCCCGCCACCGCGGAGGTGCTGGAGGCGATGGGGCGCCTGCACCCGGACAAGAAGGTGGCCAAGGAGGCCCGGAAGGCGGCGTTCAAGGCGCGCTCGCAGCAGGGTGGCTGAGCGGTCAGGGACCGCGCTCGCCGTCTGCTTCCGCCCCCCGTGCCCCGCCGGGCACGGGCCACCGGCCCTTCCGCGCCGTCCCGTACCCGGATGCCGGGGGCGGGCTGCCGCAGCGCGCCGTGCGGTGCGGGTGCGCGGCGGGCCGGGGCCCTGCGCCGTTGCCTGTCCTTGGTGCGGGTGAGGTGGCTTCAAGGGGCCCGTTTGGTGGATTCATAGAAGTTCGTCAGCCGACGTCGACCAGTGTTCAGCCGCTGTTCAGGCGGAAGCGGGAGCGTGTGCGCGCAACGAGGTCCGCGAGCCCCACCCCCCGACCGACTCACTCCCCTTCCACAGGAGACAGCATGTCGCTCACCCGCAGGGACTTCGCCCGACGATCCGCGCTCACCGGCGCCGGTGTCGCACTGGCCGGCAGCGTCGGAGCCCTCGCCACCGCCCCGGGCGCCCTTGCATCCACCGACACCGAGACCGAGACCGCCGACGGTCAGGAGGCGGACCGGCACGGCGGTGTCGGCTACGGACCGCTGATCCCCGACCCCAAGGGCGTGCTGGCCCTGCCCGCCGGGTTCCGGTACCGCGTCATCACCCACAGCGGGAAGACCACGCTGGAGTCGGGCGAGTTCACCCCCTCCAACCACGACGGCACCGCCACCTTCGACGGTCCGCGCGGCACCACCCTCCTCGTCAACAACCACGAGCTCAAGGGTCCCCGCGCCGACTGGAAGTACCCGGTGCCCCTCACCGAGGGTCTTGTCTACGACCCGGCCGCGTCCGGTGGCTGCACCGTCGTCGAGGTCCGCCACGACCACGTCGCGGAGTGGGTGGGCATCGCGGGCACGTCCACCAACTGCGCGGGCGGCAGCACCCCGTGGGGCACGTGGCTCACGTGTGAGGAGACCGAGGACAAGGCCGGTCAGAGCGGCATGACCAAGGACCACGGGTACGTCTTCGAGGTGGACCCCGAGGACCGTCGTGCCAACCGGCACCCCCGGCCCATCAAGGCGCTGGGCCGCTACGCCCACGAGGCCGTCGTCGTCGACCCCAAGCGCGGCCACCTCTACCTGACCGAGGACGCCTCCGGGCCCAACGGGCTGCTGTACCGCTGGACCCCGCCGGAGGGCTTCCACCACGGACGGGGCAGGCTGCGCACCCTTGCGGACGAGGCCGGCCGGCTCCAGGCGTTCAAGTGCTTCGACTCCGGCGGCCGGTACGTCGACGACCTCTCCCGCGCCACGAGGATCGGCACGGTGTACGGCGTCGACTGGGTCGACGTCCCCGACCGCGACGCCAAGACGGTCTCGATCCGCAGCCAGTTCGGCGCCGGCGCGGTCACCCGGGCCCGCAAGCTGGAGGGCATGTGGTGGAGCGACGGCGGTGCGTACATCGTCTCCTCGTACGCCCGTGAGGAAAGCCCCGTCCAGCATGACGGCCAGGTCTGGTTCTACGACCCCCGACGCCGGACCCTCACGCTGAAGGTCCTGCTCGGCGTGAACCCCGACCCGGCCAAGGACGGCGCCTTCGACGGTCCCGACAACATCACCGTCTCCCCGTACGGCGGTCTTGTCATCGCCGGGGACGGCGAGGGTGTCCAGCATCTGTTCGGTGCCACCGACAGCGGCCGCACCTACCCGATCGCCCGCAACGACCTGAACATCGGCACCGAGGAGGAGCCGGAGTACAGCGAGTTCACCGGCGTCACGTTCTCGCCCGACGGAAAGACCCTGTTCGCCAATATCCAGGACCCCGGCATCATGGTGGCCGTCACCGGTCCCTGGAAGCGCCAGAAGCGCGGCTGAACTCCCGCAACCAGACCGGCTCCTGCGGGACTTAATTCGTTGGCCCGGCCCGCGGCCCGCCTCCTAGAGTGATGCACGTCCAGGTGCGAAGGCAGGACCTACTTCCACTCATAATGGGGCGGCCGCGGGTTCGAGTCCCGCCACCGGTACCACGCGCCGGTGTAGCTCAGCGGGCAGAGCACCTTGTCGGTTCCGCCGGCCTCGATCTCTGGACACCACAACTTCATGCACCTCCCGGTGCGCGGGCCGCGGCTACTTCTTCTGCAAAAAGAATCCACGCCGCCGCCGACTTGATCTCGGGAGGCGCAGCACAGGACGGGTGTCCGGTGCGCAGGCAACGGTTGCTTCATGGGGTCAGAAGGTTGCGGGTTCGAATCCCGTCATCGGCTTCGCGCCGGTGCAGCTCAACTGACAGAGCATGTGACCGAACTCCGTCGCCGACCCCTGAACTCGGGCACCCTTCCTTTGCCGTGCCTCCCTCCGGAACGGAAACGAATTCGGGGGAATTCAGCATGGCGCGATTCAACACCAGGGCCGCCAAGCCGCAGCCGACATCGCGGGTCACCTCGACGGGGCGCGTGCTGCGCACCTACGAGGGCGGCCGCGGCCACGAGCGGGACCCGCGCTCGGAGCTGTTCCTGCTCGCCGTCTCGAACCTCGTCGCACAGCGGACCTTCTACGAGACCGGCGCCGACCGCGACGACCGGTTCGCCGCCCTGGTGCGCCGGCTCGCCGTCACCGACCCGTCCTGGACGGCCGGCCTGCTCGGCTGGCTGCGCGGCGAGGGGAACCTGCGGACAGCCTCGGTCGTGGGCGCCGCCGAGTATGTGAAGGCACGGCTCGACGCGGGCGCGACCGACGGCCCCGCCAACCGTCAGGTCGTCTCTTCCGTACTGCAGCGGCCGGACGAGCCCGGTGAGTTGCTCGCGTACTGGACCTCGGCGTACGGCCGGAACGTGCCCAAGCCGGTCAAGCGCGGCCTCGCCGACGCCGTACGGCGCCTCTACCACGGCAAGGCGCTGCTGAAGTACGACACAGTCTCCAAGGGCTACCGCTTCGGTGACGTCCTCAACCTGGTGCACGCTGCGCCCCATCCCGACAAGCCGTGGCAGGGCGAACTGTTCCGGTACGCGCTCGATCGCCGGCACAACCCGGACACCGCGCTGCCGCCCGCCTCGAACGCCGTGCTCACGGCGCACCGCGAGCTGATGGCGATCCCCGTGGAGCAGCGGCGCGCCGTCGTCACGGCTCCCGGCGGCGCCGAGCGGCTCGCGGCGGCGGGGATGACCTGGGAGGCGCTGGCGGGCTGGCTGCAGGGTCCGATGGACAAGGCCGCCTGGGAGGCCGTGATTCCGTCCATGGGCACCATGGCACTCATGCGGAACCTGCGGAACTTCGACGAGGCCGGGGTGTCCGACGAGGTGGCCGCACAGGTCGCCGCGCGGATCAGCGACCCGGTCGAGGTGGCGCGATCGCGGCAGTTCCCGTTCCGGTACCTCGCCGCCCACCGGCACGCGCCGTCGCTGCGCTGGTCGTACCCACTGGAGCAGGCGCTCGGTCACTCGCTGGCCAACGTGCCCGCGCTGCCGGGCCGCACACTGGTGCTCGTGGACCGCTCGGGCTCGATGTTCTACTCGCGCCTGTCGGACCGCTCCGAGCTCACCCGGGCCGACGCGGCGGCGGTCTTCGGAACGGCGCTGGCGCTGCGGGCGGCGGACGCGGACCTCGTCGAGTTCGGAACCGGAAGCAACACGGTGGGCTTCCGCAGGGGCGAGTCGGTGCTGAAGGTCCTCGGCCGCTTCGGCGACCTGGGCGGTACCGACACCACCGGGGCGGTCCGCCGTCACTACGGCGGCCACGACCGGGTGCTGATCGTCACCGACGAGCAGTACGCCCACAACCATCACGGCGACCCGACCGAGCAGGTCCCGTCTCATGTGCCGGTCTACACCTGGAACCTCGCCGGGTACCGGGCGGGCCACGGCCCGTCGGGCCGTGGCAACAGGCACACCTTCGGAGGCCTGACGGACGGCGCGTTCCGGATGGTGTCGCTGCTCGAGCGGGGCAGCGACGGTCGGTGGCCGTGGCTCGAGTGAGCGGCCCGGGCTCGCCGCGCTCCGCGCGGTGATCCGCGGGGAGCGCGGCGGCCCGCGTCGCCGCGCGGTCCGGCGCCGACGCGCCGACGGAGCCGGCCCACAGCCGCGGGGGCGCCGCCCGCCGAGCGCGGGCGGCGCCGCGTTCTAGGGGATCGGGCGCGCCTTTTGCGGCCGGGTGCCCGTGATGACGAACGCCGAGACCAGCAGCGCGGCGAACGCGATGAGGGAGCCGACCCCGAACGCGCGGGCCGCGCCGTGGGTGAGGATCTGCGCGGGGGAGCCGGCCGCGTGCCGGGTGGCCGTGCCGTAGACCGTCACCAGCGCGGAGAGGCCGAGGGTGCCGCCGAGCCACTGCAGGGTCTGGAGCAGACCGGAGGCTGCGCCCGCCTCGCGGGGCCCGATTCCGGCGAGGACGGTCGCGTTCAGGGGCATGAAACTCAGGCCGACGCCCAGCCCCATCAGCAGCAGCGGACCGAGCAGGCCGGTGGCGTAGCCGTCGCCGGGCCGCAGCCGCCACAACCATCCGGTCGCCACGGCGAGCAGGGCCATGCCGGTGAGCAGCACCGGCTTCACACCGAGCCGGGCGAGCAGCCGGGGCACGACGCGCACGGTCGTGAACATCACGAGGGTGAGCGGAAGGAAGGCGAACCCCGCGCGCAACGGGCTGTAGTGCAGGACCTGTTGACAGATCAGGGTGAGGAAGTAGAACGCGCCGAACATGCCCGCGGGCAGCAGCAGCACTCCCGCGTAGCCCCCGGCCCGGTTGCGGCTCGTGAGCAGACGCAGCGGCAGGATCGGCTGTCCGGCCCGGGACTCGATGAGGGCGAACCCCGTGAGCAGTGCCGCCGCGGCGCCGAGGTCGAACAGTGCCCAGCGGTCGGTCCAGCCCTGTTCCGAGACGCGGATCAGCGCGTGCACGAGGGAGGCCGTCCCGGCCGTACCGGTGAGCGCGCCCGCGGTGTCGAACCGCCCTGTACGGCGCGGGGTTTCGGTCACGAAACGGGGCAGGGCGACGGCGACCGCGATGCCGATGGGCACGTTGATCAGCAGGGCCCAGCGCCAGGACGCCCAGGAGGTGAGCATGCCGCCGAGGACCAGGCCGAGCGAGGCGCCGATACCGGCCATCGAGGAGTAGACGCCGAGCGCGTGGTGGCGGCGTGGGCCGTCCGGGAAGTTGGTGGTGATCAGGGCGAGGGTGCTGGGGGCGATGAGGGCGGCGCCGATGCCCTGGAGCGCGCGGGCCGCGAGCAGCCAGGAGCTGTCGGTGGCGAGACCGCCGAGGAGGGAGGAGAGGGCGAAGAGCAGGACGCCGACGGTGAGTGTGCGCCGTCGGCCCGCGATGTCGCCGATGCGGCCCCCGAGCAGCAGCAGTCCGCCGAAGGCGAGCGTGTAGGCGTTGAGCACCCAGGACAGGCCGGTGCGGCTGAAGCCGAGGTCCTGCTGGATGTCGGGCAGCGCGACATTGACGACGGTGGAGTCGACGCCGACCATCAGGTAGGCGGTGACGACGATGAAGAGGACGGTGCCGAGCCTGGCGGCTGGTGGTGGTGCAAAGAGCGCGTCGACGGTCGTGGACGGTGCGGACGGGGTGGCCATGGAGTTCTCCCGTTTCGGCGTCCCCGGGCGGGTGCGGGCGGCACGGAGGAACGGTGCGCGGCAGGACGAGCTGCCCGCGGAGATAACCGGGGACTGTCTCCGTTTAGTGCTCGATAAGATACGGAGAGGGTCCCCGGTTTGCAAGGAGTAACTGGATGTCGCAGGTCAGACCCATGCGCGCGGACGCCCGTCGCAACTATGAGCGGTTGCTGAAGGCGGCGGCCGTCGCATTCGCCGAGCACGGGGAGAACGCGTCGCTCGATGACATCGCCAAGCGGGCGGGGGTCGGATCCGGCACGCTCTACCGGCACTTTCCGACGCGTCAGGCGCTGCTGGAGGCGGCCTACGTCGACCGGATCGAGGCCATCGCCGCCCGCGCCGACGAGCTCGCGAAGGAACTGCCGCCGGGCGAGGCGCTGGTGGAGTGGCTCAACGAGCTATGCGCCGGGACCATCCAGGTACGCGGGATGAAGGCCCTGCTGGGATCGGCCGTCACGGACGGCAGTTCGCTGGCCGTCACGGCGTGCGGCACGTCCATGAAGGAGGCGGCGGGGCGCCTGGTCGAGGCGGCGCAGCGGGAGGGGACCCTGCGGGAGGACCTCGAGCCGATCGAGGTGCTGCGCCTCGCGCACGGGGTGGCGACGGCCTCGGAACTGGCCGACGGCCGGGGCGAGCACATCCGCCGCTATCTGTCGCTGCTCACCGACGGGTTGCGGCCGTAGGAGCCCGGCCGCCCGCGGGCTCCCGGATGAAGGGGAGCCCGCAGGTGTTCTGCCCGGGTACTAGAGGGCCTGGGCCGCCGGCTTCACCATGTTCCGCACCGTGCGGGCCTTGACGAAGTCGCCCATGGCCGTCATCTCCCACTCACCGGAGAACTGCCGGATGAGCTTGGCCATCATGACGCCCGTCTGCGCTTCGGCGCCGGTGAGGTCGAAGCGGACCAGCTCCTGGTCGGTGGCGGCGTCCACGAGGCGGCAGTAGGCCTTGGCGACCTCCGTGAACTTCTGCCCGGAGAAGGAGTTCACGGTGAACACGAGGCCGGTGACCTCCTGGGGCAGGCGTCCGAGGTCGACCACGATGACCTCGTCGTCGCCACCGCCCTCACCCGTGAGGTTGTCGCCGGAGTGCTTGACGGAGCCGTTCAGGATCGTCAGCTTGCCGAAGTAGCAGCTGTCGATGTGATTGCGCTGCGGGCCGTAGGCGATGACGGACGCGTCCAGGTCGATGTCCTTGCCCCGGAAGGCGGGCTCCCAGCCCAGGCCCATCTTGACCTGCGAGAGCAGCGGGCGGCCGCCCTTGACGAGGGAGACGGTCTGGTTCTTCTGAAGGCTGACGCGGCCCTTGTCGAGGTTGATCTTTCCGGCGCCGGGAACGGGGGCGGGCGGAGCCGGGGGAGCGGGGGGAGCCGGCGGGGCGGCCAGGGTGGGCGCCGGCGGGGCGGCGGGCGGCTGCATCGGCGGCGCGGCCGGGGCGACGGGCTGGGCGGGCGCGACCGGCTCCTCCACGCTGACCCCGAAGTCGGTGGCGATGCCCGCCAGGCCGTTCGCGTAGCCCTGGCCGACGGCACGGGCCTTCCAGGCGCCGTTGCGGACGTAGACCTCGACGACGACCAGGGCCGTCTCCGCGCCGAGCTGGGGCGGGGTGAAGGTGGCGAGGACGGAGTTGTCGTCGGCGTTGCGAACAGTGGCCGTGGGCTCGATGCCCTGGAAGGTCTGACCGGCGGCGTCGGGGCTCGCGGTGACGACGATCTTCTCGATACCGGAGGGCACGGAGGCGGTGTCGACCATGATGGCGTCGGGGTTCGTCCCGCCGCCCGAGCGGTAGGTGACGCCCGGCCCCGAAGGCTGGTTGTAGAAGATGAAGTCGTCGTCGGAGCGCACCTTGCCATCGGAGGTGAGCAGCAGGGCCGACACGTCGAGCCGCACCGGGGCGGCGACGTCGACCGTCACGCGAGTGGCTCCGAGCGGGATGTTCGAGCCGGGGGTCATAGCTGTCATGACCTGTGAACGAGCGGGACCGCTTTACCGTTCCCTTACCAAGGGGGCCGAACGGATGACGCGCCCGGCCCCCCTGCCCGCGACGCTACGGCACCACCACGATCTTGCGTCCCACCCCCGCCGCGAACTGCTCCAGCGCCTGCGGATAGCGCTCCAGCGGGATCCGGTCGCTGATGAAGATCTCGGGATCGAGCACACCGCCCGCGAACAGCTCCGCCGCCCGCTCGTAGCTGTGCAGCACCGCCATCGAGCCGGTGATCGTGATCTCCTGGTTGTAGATCCGGTAGGGGTCGATGGTGACCCGCGTCGCGTAGTCCGCCACGCCGAACTGCAGGAAGGTGCCCGCCTTCGCCAC
This sequence comes from Streptomyces sp. NRRL F-5122, assembly GCF_001507435.1. Lineage (GTDB taxonomy): Bacteria > Actinomycetota > Actinomycetes > Streptomycetales > Streptomycetaceae > Streptomyces > Streptomyces lannensis. The sequence continues at coordinate 111,689 of NZ_LMWH01000161.1, read as the reverse complement.
CCGCCCGAGGCCGTCCTGGATCGCGGCGGCGTTGCCCGTGGCGTCCACCACCACGTCCCAGCCCTGCGGACGGTCCAGTTCGTCCGCGCTCGCGGCGGTCGCCGAGACGCCCAGCCGCTGCGCGGTCTCCAGGCGTGCCGGGTTCAGGTCGACCACGTCCACGCTCGCCGCGCCCGTCCGCTTGGCCAGCTCCAGCATCATCAGGCCCATGGTCCCGGAGCCGTAGACGAGGACGTGCGCGCCGAGACGGGACTGCAGGACGTCGTAGCCGCGCACCGCGCAGGACAGCGGTTCGATCAGCGCCGCGTCCTCGGTGCGGATGTGCTCGGGGAGCTTCACGCAGTTGGCGACCGGGGCCACCGCGTACTGCGCCGCCCCGCCGGCCGTCGTCACGCCGATGGCCGCCCACCGCTCGCAGAGGTTGTTGTGGCCGGTACGGCAGTACCGGCACTCGTAGCAGTACAGCGACGGGTCCACGGCCACCTGGTCGCCGACGGACACCTCGGTGACCTGGGTCCCCACCGCGACCACTTCGCCCGCGAACTCGTGTCCCGGCACGATCGGCAGCTTGGGCGCGAACTCGCCCTGGAGGATGTGCAGATCCGTGCCGCACAGACCGCAGGCCGCGACCTCGACGACGACCTCGCGGGGCCCGGGTGCCGGGTCGGGGACCTCGGAGACGACGGCGTGGCCCACGGACTCGATGACGGCGGCCTTCATTTCACGGCTCCCAACGACAGGCCCTGGACCAGCTTGTCCTGGGCGGCGAATCCCGCGGCGAGCACCGGCAGGGAGATGACGAGCGACGCGGCGCACACCTTCGCCAGGAACAGGCCCTGACTGGTGATGAAGCCGGTCAGGAAGACGGGGGCGGTCTCGGCGACCACGCCCGTGAGCACCCGGGCGAAGAGCAGTTCGTTCCAGCTGAAGATGAAGCAGATCAGGGCGGTTGCGGCGATGCCGGGCAGCGCAATCGGAGCCACCACACGGGCCAGGACGGTCGGCAGCCGGGCACCGTCGATCTGTGCCGCCTCGATCACCGCCACCGGGACCTCGGCGAGGAACGACTGCATCATCCACACCGCGATGGGGAGGTTCATCGAGGTGTAGAGGATGACCAGGAGCCAGATGTTGTCCAGCATCCCGGCGTTCTTCGCGAACAGGTAGATCGGCAGCAGCCCCGCCACCACCGGGAGCATCTTGGTGGAGAGGAAGAAGAACAGGACGTCCGTCCACTTCTTCACCCGGCGGACGGAGAGCGCGTAGGCCGCGGGGAGGGCCAGCAGCAGGACGCACAGCGTCGACACCAGCGACGCCACGGTCGAGTTGATCAGTGCGGGCCAGGGGCTCGCCCCGCCGCCCACGCCGAAGAAGTCCCGGTAGCCGTCCAGGGTCAGGGCGGCGCCGAAGGACGGCGGGTTCGTCGCGGCGTCGGCCTCCGAGTGGAACGACGTCAGGGCCATCCAGGCGATGGGCAGGAAGAACAGCAGACCGATCAGCCAGGCCAGCAGGCCGAGGCCCGCTCCGCGGCGGCGGCGAATGCGTACGGCGACGGCGCTCATGCGCGGGACACCTCCTCGCGGAACAGGGACGACACCACGCGCAGGGCGAAGGTCGCGATGACGATGGAGCCGATGACGACCAAGACGCCGGCGGCCGAGGCGAGGCCGTTCTCGTGGGCCTGGTAGAAGCTCTGGTAGACGGTGTAGGGCAGGTTCGCGGTGCCCAGGCCTCCGGAGGTGAGCGTGAACACCGCGTCGAAGTTCTGCACGATGTAGATCGAGCCGAGCAGGGCGCCGAGTTCGAGGTAGCGGCGCAGGTGGGGCAGTGTCAGATGGCGGAAGATCTGCCAGTCGCTCGCGCCGTCCACCCGTGCCGCCTCGATCTGCTGATGGTCGCGGCTCTGCAGGCCGGCCAGCAGGATCAGCATCATGAACGGCGTCCACTGCCAGACCAGCGAGGCCTCGACCGCGAGGAGTGGGGTGTTCGAGATCCAGTCCGGCTGGGGGCCGCCCACGTAGTGCAGCAGACCGTTCAGCAGGCCGTATTCGGGGTTGTAGAGCACGTGCTTCCACAGCAGGGCGGCGGCGACCGGGACCACCAGGAAAGGGGCGATCAGCAGGGTGCGGACGATGCCCCGGCCGCGGAACCTGCGGTCCAGCAGGAGCGCGAGACCGAGGCCGAGGATCAGGCTGACCAGGACCACCGCGACGGTCAGCAGGACCGTCGTCCACACCGAGTGGCGCAGGTCGGGGTCGGTCAGGACCTGGTGGTAGTTGTCGAGCCCCGTGAAGTGGCGCGCCTTGGGGTACAGGGCGTTCCAGTCGAAGAACGAGATCACCAGCGTGGCCACGAAGGGCAGCTGGGTCACGACGATCATGAAGATCAGGGCCGGCAGAAGCGGCGCCCTGGTGGCCCAGGAGCGCAGCCGGGCGGAGGGCGGACGGGCGGTGCGTGCGGGTGTCGCGGCCATGGAGGCCGTGGTGGTGGCGGTCATCGTCCCTCGTACTCCTTGGCGATCTGCTCGGCGAGCTTCTGGGACTTGTCCAGGGCCGACTCGACGGACTGACGCCCGGCGATGGCCGCGCTGATCTCCTGGGAGACCTTGGTACCGAGGTCGGTGAACTCGGGGATGCCGACGAACTGGATGCCGGGCGCGGGGCGCGGCTGGACCCCGGGGTCGGTGGGCCGGGCGCCCTCGATGGCCTCGCGGGTCATGTCCTGGAAGGAGGCCGCCTCCTTGCGGTAGGCCGCGTTCTCGTACGTGGAGGCGCGCTTGCCTGCGGGCACGTTGGCCCAGCCGCTGGTGTCACCGACGAGCTGCTCGTACTCCTTGCCGGACGCCCAGGAGACGAACTTCCAGGCCTTGTCCGGGTTCCGTGACGCCTTCTGCAGACCCCAGGCCCAGGTGTAGAGCCAGCCGGAGTTCTGCGTCTTCTCTACCGGCGCGGGGGCGTAGCCGAGCGTGCCCTTGACGGGTGAGTCGGGCGCTTCCAGGAGGCCGGCCGCGGAGGTGGCGTCGTACCACATGGCGACCTTGCCCTGGGTCATGTTGTTCAGGCACTCGGCGAAGCCGGACTGGGCGGCGCCCGATTCGCCGTGCTCACGGACCAGGTCGACATAGAACTTCGTCGCCTTCTCGAACTCGGGCGAGTTCAGGTGCGCTTTCCAGCCCTTGTCGAACCAGGTGCCGCCGAAGGTGTTCACCACCGTGGTGAGCGGAGCCATGAGTTCGCCCCAGCCGGGCAGTCCGCGCAGGCAGATGCCCCGCATCCCGGGCTTCGCGCCGTCCGCCTTCGCGGCGAGATCGGCCACCTGCTGCCAGGTGGGGTGGGCCGGCATCGTCAGCCCCTTCTCGGCGAAGACGTCCTTGCGGTACATCAGGAACGACGACTCGCCGTAGAAGGGCTGCCCGTAGAGCTTGCCGTCGTCCCCCGTCAGGGACTGTCGCATCGGCTTGAGGACGTCCTGCTCGTCGTAGGCGCGGTCCGCGGAGACGTACGAGTCCATCTCGTGCAGCCAGCCGTTGCGGGCGTAGATCGGTATCTCGTAGTTGCTCAGGGTGGCGACGTCGTACTGGCCCGCCTGGTTGGCGAAGTCCTGGCTGATCTTGTCGCGGACGTCGTTCTCCGGCAGGACGGTGAAGTTCACCTTGATGCCGGTCTCCTTCGTGAAGTGCGCGGCGGTGAGTTTCTGCAGTTCCACCATCTGCGGGTTGTTGACCATCAGCACATTGATGGAGTTGCCGCCGGAACCGGACCCGCCCGCCCCGACCCAGCAGCCGGAGAGAAGCGGGGCGAGCAGCGTCCCTGCGGCGGCCGTGGCGAGCATCGCTCGCGGCCTCCGTCGGCTCTGGGTGCGCATGGATCGCTCCTGGACGTATGGGGAGATAAGGGGCGCGATCGGCGTGAATGCGTCCCTTGGGGAGTGGGTGGTGCTTTTCAGATGTCCTCGGGCCCTCTCAGACCCGGATGACCTGAGGGCCGAGCAACGAGTAGCGGTGCGCCTCGGAGGCCGGCAGCAGTGTGCTCGTGACGATCGCCTCCAAGGCGCCGACCTCCGCGAAGCGGCAGAAGCTCACCGCCCCGAATTTGGTGTGCACACCCGCGAAGACCGTGCGCCGGGAGGCGCGGATGGCCTGGGCCTTGACCTCGCTGACCGCGGGGTCCGGTGTGGTCAGCCCGTGCTCGCGGGAGATGCCGTTGGCGCCGATGAACGCCAGGTCGACGACGAACCCGGCCAGCATCTTCGTCGTCCAGTGGTCCACGGTGGCGAGGGTGCCGGAGCGCACCCGGCCGCCCAGCAGCAGGACGGTCGTGTTCTCGGCCTCCGCGAGCGCACCCGCGGTGGCCAGGGATGCGGTCACCACCGTCAACGGCCGGTCCCGTGGCAGCGCCTCGGCGATGAGCTGGGGGGTGAAGCCCTCGTCCACGAAGACGGTCTCGGCATCCCCCAGCAGCTCGGCCGCGGCGGCCGCGATACGGCGTTTCTCGGGCACATGGCTGGTGGCGCGGAAGGCGAGGGTCGTCTCGAAGCCGGCGCTCTCCACGGGATAGGCGCCGCCGTGGGTGCGGCGGACCAGCCCGTGGTCCTCCAGGGCGCGCAGATCGCGACGCACGGTCTCCTTGGCGACGCCCAGTTCCGTGGCGAGCGAGGTGACGTCGACCGAACCCGTGCGGCGGGCGGCCTTGACGATCTCGCGTTGACGTTCCTCCGCCGTCTTCGCCGTCATCGCCCACACCTGCCTTTCACCGTGCTGCGTGCTGTGCCCGTTCGGGCCCCGTGGGGTCCTTGGGGGATGTTCTACAGCCGGTGCGCGACGGTGACCAGGCCTGTTGCGTGCCCGACTGTGCCCGATCCCGCCCGAACGGCTCACCGTGCGCCCGTCTCGGACCTGCGCGGGAGCGGGGCGGCGGGTGGGATCGGGCAGCACCGGTGCCCGAAAAGCGGAGCGGGCGGGCCCGTTCGGTGCCCGCCCGCTCCTGCCGTGCCCGGTCAGTACGGCCAGATCGGCGGGTCCGTGACGAAGTGGCCGCCCAGACGTTCGTGGGCCGGGTTGCCCTCCTCCAGCTCACCCTGCTCGGCGACGAGCTTCTCGGCGAAGGGCTCGGAGTCGTCCCTCGGCTCGTAGCCGAGCGCCCGGGCGGTGGTCAGGTCCCACCACAGGCGGGTGTTCGCGGACGATCCGTAGACGACCGTGTGCCCCACGCGCTCGGCGGTCAGGGCCGCGTGGAAGAGCCGGGCGCCGTCCTCGGGGCTCATCCAGACCGAGAGCATGCGGACGCTGGTCGGCTCGGGGAAGCAGGAGCCGATGCGTACGGAGACCGTTTCCAGCCCGTGCTTGTCCCAGTAGAGCTGGGCGAGGTCCTCGCCGAAGGACTTGGACAGTCCGTAGAAGGTGTCGGGCCGGCGCGGGGTGTCGATCGGGATCAGCGGGTCGTCGCCCCGGGGGCGCGGGACGAAGCCGACGGCGTGGTTGGAGGAGGCGAACACGATCCGGCGCACGCCTTCCTCGCGGGCTGCCTCGTACAGGTGGTAAGTGCCCTCGATGTTGGCCTTGAGGATCTTCTCGAACGTGGACTCCAGGGAGATGCCCGCGAGGTGGACGATCGCGTCGACGCCGCGCACCGCCTCGCGCAGGGCCTCCCGGTCGGCGAGGTCGGCGATGATCGCGTCCGGCTCGCCCTCGATCGGCCGGAGGTCGAGGAGCCGCAGCTCGTAGCCGTACCGGGGCAGCAGACCCCGCATCAGAGTGCCGAGTCCGCCGGCGGCGCCGGTGAGCAGAACGGTGCGGGGAGCGGGCATCCTCGGGTCTCCTTGTCCTCGGCTCGTGCGCCTCCGGGGCACCCCGGGGGTTCACTTCTGGAGGCAGCGGCCGCATTCATGTACAGCATTCACACTCATAGACACGCTACGAAGCGTTCGCGTGACCCGTCAAGTGTCGCGCGAGGAGGCGGAATCCGCTGCTGAGTTGCCCGTTTGTGCGCTTGACCTGCCGCGAGAGGCCCCGTAGCGTAAGCGCGTTCAGAGACATGGACATGGATCAGAAACGTGCACCGAGTACGAGGTCCGGTCCACATATGAGCCCCTGTTCAAGGGAGAGCCCGTGTCGCCAGCCCCTCTTGCCGCTCGCCTCAGCATCCCCAGTGGGCCGCTGTTCTTCCCCGTGACGGCGTACGGACCGGACGGCTCCGTCGCCCTCGACGTCTACCGCGCGCATGTCCGCGCGGGCGTCGAGGCGGGCGCCGCGGCCGTCTTCGCGTGCTGCGGCACGGGCGAGTTCCACGCGCTCACGCCCGAGGAGTTCCAGGCGTGCGTCCGTGCGGCCGTCGAGGCGGCGGAGGGGCGGGTGCCGGTCGTGGCCGGCGCGGGCTACGGGACCGCGCTCGCCCGGCGCTACGCCGGGCTGGCCGAGGAGGCCGGAGCGGACGGGCTGCTCGCCATGCCTCCCTATCTTGTGCTCGCCGGGCAGGAGGGACTGCTGCGGCACTACCGTGAGCTGGCCGCGTCGACCTCGTTGCCGACCATCGTCTACCAGCGCGACAACGCCGTGTTCACACCCCGGACGGTGGTCGAGCTGGCCCGCACCGACGGCGTCATCGGCTTCAAGGACGGGCTCGGCGACCTGGACCTGATGCAGCGCATCGTGAGCACCGTACGGACCGAGGGCCCGGACGACTTCCTCTACTTCAACGGACTGCCGACCGCCGAGCAGACCCAGCTCGCCTACCGCGGCATCGGCATCTCGCTCTACTCCTCCGCCGTGTTCTGCTTCGTCCCGGAGATCGCCCTCGCCTTCCACAGGGCGCTGGGCACCGGCGACGACACCACCGCCCACCGGCTCCTCGACGGGTTCTACCGCCCGTTCGTCGAACTGCGCGCCCAGGGCCGCGGATACGCCGTCTCGCTCGTCAAGGCGGGGGTGCGTCTGCGCGGCCTCGACGTCGGCGAGGTGCGGCCGCCGCTGCACGAACCCTCCGAGGACCACGTCAAACAACTCGCCGGGCTGATCGATCACGGCTACGAACTGCTGCGGGAGGGCGCGTGAAGGCCTCGGCGTTCCTCTACCCCTGGGACGTCGTCGGGGACCCGCGGGCCGCGGACCGCGTGGCAGCCCTGGGGGTACGGCAGGCGACGCTGGCCTCGGCGTACCACTCCACCCGTGCGCTCACCCCCCGGCATCCGCGCCACCGCATCGTGACGGCCCGCCACGCTGCCGTGCTCTACCCGCCGGACGCGCGCTGGGAGGGTCGCGTCCCGCGTCCGTACCCGGCCGGGGAGTGGGCCCCGGGTGATGCGTTCGGGGCGGCATCCGAGGCGCTCGCCGGCGCGGGTCTCGAGGTGCACACCTGGGTCGTGCTGGCGCACAACTCACGGCTCGGGGAGGAACATCCGGGCACCTCCGTGGTCAGCGCCTACGGCGACCGCTATCCGTGGGCGCCGTGCATCGCCCAGCCGGACACGCGCGCGTACCTCGTCGACCTCGCCGCCGAGGCGGCCGTGCGGCCCGGGGCGCGCGGCACCGAGCTGGAGTCGCTCGGCTGGTACGGCCTGGCCCATCTGCACGCGCACGACAAGATCGGCGGAGTGGCGCTCGGGGACGCCGGGCACTACCTCATGTCGCTGTGCTTCTGCGAGAGCTGCCGTGAGGGATACGAGGCGCAGGGTGCGGACCCCGGAGCCCTGGCCGCGGCGGTACGCGCCGCGCTGGAACCGGTGTGGCGCGGCGCGCCGTCGGACGGTGGCTGGGCGGGCGTCGAGAAGCTCCTCGGCGAGTCCGGGGCGGCCGCCACGCGCGCGTGGCGTGAGGACGTGGCGCGCTCCCTCCAGGAGGCGGCGGTGGCGGCGGTCCGCGCGGCCGCGCCCGAAGGCTTCCAGGTGCTGCTGCACGCGGACCCGGCGTGGCACCACTGCGGGGCGAACGCGGGGGGCGACCCCGCGCACATCCTGTCCGTCGCGGACGGGGTGGTGGTGCCCTGCACCGGCGGCGCGGGCCTGCTCGTGCCGTTCGCGGAGCAGGGCGGGGAGGGATCCGTTCTCGCGGCCAACTTCACCGTCGTCTCCGGCATGGGCGGCGCACCGCGGACGCTGGAGCGCGACGCGCGGGAGGCGGCGGAGCTGGGCGCCACGGAACTGCGGCTCTATCACGCCGGGTTGGCGTCCGACGGCGACCTGGAGGCCGTGCGGGACGCCCTCGCGCGGCTCTGAAGCAGCAGCCCGGCCGTGACCAGCAGCGCCAGGCCCAGCGCGACCAGCAGCGGCCGGTAGTCCACCAGCTCGACCAGCGCCGCTCCGGCGGCCAGCCCGATCACGTTCGGCGCGAAGACCAGGGTGTTGGCCGTGGCCGTCGCTCGGCCCAGCAGCGCACCCGGCGTCTCGCGCTGCACCGCGGTGAGCGCGGCGATCAGCACACAGGGCAGCCCCGCACCGTTCGCCAGGCTGCACGCCACGGCCACCGCGTCGGAGGGGACCGCCCGTGCGGCAACGGCGACGGCCGTGAGGGCGATCCCGCAGGCCCCGAAGAGATGGGCGCCCAGCAGCCGCAACGCGGGTCCGGACACCAGCCCGATCGTCACCGAGCCGACGCCCTGGACGGCGTAGAGCACACCCGCGTAGGCCGGGGAGTGCCCGAGGCCCGCGACAATGGCGTAGACGAGCGCTCCGCAGACACCCGTGAACAGCATGGTGCCGCCGCCGGCCAGCACCATGGGCCGCAGTCGCGGATGTGCCCACAGATGGCGGGCGCCCTCGGCGGTCTGCGCGCGCCAGTCGCCCGAAGCCTGCCGCGGCCGGTCCTCGTGGACGCGGAGCAGCGCGCACAGACCCGCGGCGAGCACGAAGGTGACCGCGTCCAGGAGCGCGACGCCCGGGCCGCCGTACACCGCGTAGAGGCCCGCTCCGGCCAGCGGGGCCACGAGCTTCATGCCCTCGTTGGCCGTCATCCGCAGCCCGTTGAAGTCGCCCAGCAGCGAGGGGTCGACGGCGGCGGTGACGAGCGCCGACTCCGCCGCGTCCTGGACGACGCCCGCGGCGCCGTAGACGAGCAGGACCGCGAACAGCAGCCACAGGCGATCCGGGGAGTCGACGGTGACGAGGGCGAGCACCAGGGCGGCCAGGAGCAGGTTCACACCGATCAGCAGCGGCTTGCGCCGGATGCGGTCGGCCACCGTGCCCAGCAGCGGTCCGACCAGGGTCGGAGCCCACAGGGCGAAGATGCAGAGCGCCGCCAGACCGTTCGAGCCCGTGAGGTCCTTGACCCACACCCCGGACACCAGCCACAGCGCCGACGTGCCGAAGCCGGAGACCACCACCTGGGTCAGATACAGCCTTGCGTTGCGGTCGCGCAGCAGGCGCGCCCCGGACCATGTCGTCGTCATGCCTGGTCATCGTGGTTCTAAGGAGGTGCCCACGGGATGGGGCAGGTGCCCTAAAAGACAGGTCGGCGGGCGGCCCGCGGACGGAAATCCGTCGGTGGCCGTCACTAATCCCCGTGGGGAGCCCGGATGCGCGGACCTAGCGTGGTGAGCCGTCCCCGCGCCGGCCGGCCGCGTCACCCGTACGACCCCGGAAAGGCAGTCCCGTGCAGTATCTCGCGCCCGTAGCCATCGGCGTCCTCTATGCGGTCCTCATGTCCCTCCTGCGCGAACCGCACCGGCGGCGCGTCAACGCGGTCATGCTCGCCGGAGCGGGCGCCGCCTATCTCAGCGGCGGCGGTCTCGGCGGCTGGGAGTTCGCGTTCACCGCCCTCGTCACCTGTGTCGCCTACCGGGGCCTGGAGTCATGGACGTTCATCGGCGTCGGCTGGCTGCTGCACACCGGGTGGGACGTCGTGCACCACCTCAAGGGAAACCCCATCGTCCCCTTCGACCACGGCTCCTCGTTGGGCTGCGCGATCTGCGACCCGGTGATCGCGCTGTGGTGCCTGCGCGGCGGGCCCTCGGTACGTGATCTGCTGCGCGGCAGGCGGCGCGCGGCCGTCAGGGAACACACGGCTCCCTGAAACGGAGGGCGCGGGAGCGATGAGTTCGGTGGTCCGCGTCGGTCAACCTCTCGAGTGAAGAGGACTCGGAGGACAGAATGACCGACACGATCGTCGATCTCGGACCGCAGACGCGCATCGTCGCCCGGCTCGCCGCCGGGGTGCGCGACGAACAACTCCTGGACGCCACGCCCTGCCCCGGCTTCACGGTGCGCACCCTGTTGGGCCATCTGCTGGGGCTGGCCGTCGCGTTCCGGGACGCCGGGCGCAAGGATCTCGGCGCCACCACGGACACCGGTCCGGACGCCATCGAACCGGACATCGGGCCGGGCTGGCGCGAGGCACTGCCGTCGGCGCTCGACCAGATGGCCGAGGCCTGGCGTGACCCCGCGGCCTGGGAGGGTGAGACCCGCGCCGGTGGAGTGGCTCTGCCGGGCCGGGTCGCGGGCGCCGTGGCGGCCGACGAACTGGTGATCCACGGCTGGGACCTGGCCAGGGCCACCGGCCAGGAGTACGAACCGGACCGGGGGGCGCTCATTGCCTCGTACGGCTTCCTGGCCGCCGCGGCCGACGACCCGGACCGCGGTGGCGGCCTGTTCGGTCCGGTCGTGCCCGTTCCGGCCGACGCCCCACTGCTCGACCGGGCGATCGGCCTCAGCGGACGGGACCCCGACTGGAAGTCGTGAGCGGTGCCGATTCCCTGCCGGACGGTGGGCAACCGCGGTGCGGAGCACGAGGGTTCCCGGGTCCCGACTTCCCTGGTCCTGAGCGTTGACGGACGTCCCGCACGCGCCTAGGTTCATCGCGTCGTACTTCATACGTCATATATGAGACGCGATATACGAGACCCGAGAGGCGTGCATGACCTCTGTGCCCACACCGATCCCCTCCCGCACGCAGTTCGTGCTGGAGGGGATCAAGCACCGCATCCTCACCGGACAGCTCTCGCCCGGTCGGCCCCTGGTCGAGACCGAACTCGCCGCGCACTACGGGGTGTCGAAGACGCCCGTACGAGAGGCGCTCAAGACGCTCGCGGGGACCGGGCTCGTCGTGATGAGCCAGTACAAGGGCGTCACGGTGCGCACGGTGGATGCGGACATGGCACGGGAGGTCTACGACGTCCGGCTGCTCCTCGAGCCGGAGGCACTGCGCCGCTCGGTGCGGCGACGAGCCGTGCTCGACGCCGCGCGCGACGCGCTGGACCGGGCCGACGCGGCGGCGGACACCGCCGAACGCTCGCTGGCCAACCGGGAGTTCCACCGCGCCCTGTATCTGCCCTGCGGCAATCCGCTGCTCGGCCGGATGCTCGACGAGGTCCGCGACCAGGCCGCCCTGGTCTCCGCCGTCGCCTGGGCCGCCGATCCCTCCTGGGCGGTGGAGGCCGCCGAGCACCGGGAGATCCTGCGGCTCGCCCGGCTGGGCGACGCGGACGGCGCCGCGAGCGCTCTGCACGACCACATCGCGTCGTTCCTCCACCGGGCGTTCCCCGGTACCCGGGAAGAGGAGGGCCGGCGATGAGCGGCGTCGCGTTCGACACCCAGCGGGCGGCCCTGGCCGATGTGGTGGCGATCCCGGTGACCCCGTTCGCCGAGGACGGCACCGTCGACCGGGACGTCCACCGGGCGCTGCTGCGGCGGCTGCTGGACGGCGGTGTCAGGACCCTGACCCCCGGCGGCAACACCGGTGAGTTCTACGCCCTCACGCCCGAGGAACGGCGATCGGTGACCGAACTGACCCTCGAGGAGGCGGGGGAGTCGGCCACCGTGCTCGTCGGTGTCGGGCACGATGTGCCCACCGCCGTCGCCACCGCCCGCCATGCCGCCGAGCGGGGCGCCGCAATGGTGATGGTCCATCAGCCCGCGCATCCCTATGTCTCTCCCGCCGGGTGGGTCGACTACCACCGCGCCATCGCCGAGGCGGTGCCCGGCCTCGGGGTGGTCCCCTATGTCCGCGACGCCCGGCTGCACGGTTCCCGGCTCTCCGAGCTGGCCGACCACTGCCCGAACGTCATCGGTGTGAAGTACGCCGTCCCGGACGCCGCCCGGTTCGCCGCCTTCGCGAGGGACGCCGGCCTGGACCGCTTCGTGTGGGTGGCCGGCCTCGCCGAGCCGTACGCCCCCTCCTACTTCTCGGCGGGCGCGACCGGCTTCACCTCCGGGCTGGTGAACGTCGCCCCGGCGATGTCGCTGAACATGATCACGGCGCTGCGGTCCGGCGACTACCGGGCCGCCATGAAGGTGTGGGAGCGGATCCGCAGCTTCGAGGAACTGCGCTCTGCCGACGGGTCCGCCGACAACGTCGCCGTCGTCAAGGACGCCCTCGCCTCGCTCGGCCTGTGCCGCCGCAGCGTGCGCCCGCCGAGCAGGACGCTTCCCGAGCAGACACGCGCCGAGGTCGCCCGCATCGTCGCCGGGTGGTGCCTGTGAGGAAGCCCGAGGAACTCCGCAGCCACCAGTGGTACGGCACCGAGGGGCTGCGCTCCTTCAGCCACCGGGCCCGCACCCGCCAGCTCGGCTACCTCCCCGAGGAGCACCTGGGCAAGCCCGTCATCGCGATCCTGAACACCTGGTCGGACATCAACCCCTGCCACGTCCATCTACGGGACCGGGCCCAGGCGGTCAAGCGGGGCGTGTGGCAGGCCGGCGGCTTCCCGCTGGAGTTCCCGGTCTCCACGCTCAGTGAGACCTTCCAGAAGCCGACCCCCATGCTCTACCGCAACCTCCTCTCGCTGGAGACCGAGGAACTGCTGCGCTCCTATCCGGTCGACGGGGCCGTGCTCATGGGCGGCTGCGACAAGTCCACGCCCGCGCTCCTCATGGGTGCCGCCTCCGTCGACCTGCCGGCCGTGTTCGTGCCCGCCGGGCCCATGCTGCCGGGCCACTGGCGCAGTGAGGTCCTCGGCTCGGGCACCGACATGTGGAAGTACTGGGACGACAAGCGTGCCGGACTCATCGGCGACTGCGAGATGTCGGAGCTGGAGAGCGGGCTCGCCCGCTCGCCCGGGCACTGCATGACCATGGGCACGGCGTCCACGCTCACCGCTGCCGCCGAGGCCCTCGGGGTGACCGTGCCCGGTGCGTCGAGCATCCCGGCCGTCGACTCCGGGCACGAGCGCATGGCAGCCGCGTCCGGACGCCGGATCGTGGAACTCGTGCTCCAGGACCGCAGGCCGAGCCACATCCTCACGCGCGAGGCCTTCGAGGACGCGGTGACCACGGTCCTCGGGCTCGGCGGTTCCACCAACGCCGTCATCCATCTGATCGCCATGGCCGGCCGGGCCGGAGTCCCGCTCACCCTCGACGACTTCGACCGCATCGCGCGGACGACGCCCGTGCTCGCCAACATCCGGCCCGGCGGCGAGCGGTATCTCATGGAGGACTTCCACTTCGCGGGCGGCCTGCCCGGCTTCCTGTCCCGGATCCCGGACCTGCTGCACCTGGACCGGCCGACGGTCTGCCACGACACCCTGCGCGAGCAGATCGCGGGAGCCCGGGTGCACGACGACGACGTCATCCGGCCCCGCGAAAACCCGGTCGCGCAGGAGGGCGGGGTCGCCGTGCTGCGCGGCAACCTGTGCCCGGACGGTGCCGTCATCAAGCACATCGCCGCGAAGCCGCACCTGCTCGCGCACACCGGGCCCGCGGTCGTCTTCGACGACTACAGGACGATGCAGCGGACCATCGACGACCCGGCGCTCGGCATCACCGCGGACAGCGTGCTGGTGCTGCGCAACGCTGGTCCGAAGGGCGGACCCGGGATGCCCGAGTACGGGATGCTGCCCATCCCCGGCCATCTGCTGAAGCAGGGCGTGCGGGACATGGTCCGGATCTCCGACTCCCGGATGAGCGGCACGAGTTACGGCGCGTGCGTGCTGCATGTGGCGCCGGAGTCGTATGTCGGCGGCCCACTGGCGCTCGTACGCACCGGCGACAGCATCACGCTCGACGTCGAGGCGCGCACCCTCCGGCTCCATGTCGACGACGAGGAGCTGGAGCGCCGCCGTGCACGATGGACCCCGCCCCCGGCGCGCTACGAGCGCGGCTACGGCGTGCTCTACAACGGCCAGATCACCCAGGCCGACACCGGCTGCGACTTCGAGTTCCTGGCCCGGCGCGGCGAGGTGCCCGACCCGTACGCGGGCTGAGGCGCACGGTGCTCCCGCGCACCGGACCTCCTGTGCGGGGCGGAATCCGATTCCGTAACACGGAGAAAACCTGAAACAGGTTCACCGGGGGAACAATCCAGCCAGCATCCGGCACCGGTCCACCAGGCAGCAAGGAGCACCGCCATGTCCGAAACGCAGAAGGCGGCCGACCGGTCGAGTGCCGCACCCCCCGCGGCGAACGGCGTCGACCGGTTCTTCAGGATCTCCGAACGCGGCTCCACCTTCGGCCGTGAGATACGCGGCGGCTTCGCCACGTTCTTCACCATGGCCTACATCCTCGTCCTGAATCCGATCATCCTGGGCAGCGCCAAGGACAAGTTCGGCCATCAGCTGGACACCGGCCAACTGGTCACCGCCACCGCCCTGGTGGCGTGCGTCATGACGGTCATCATGGGCGTCGGCGGCAATCTGCCGCTCGCCATCGCCGCCGGGCTCGGCCTCAACGCGGTCGTCGCCTTCCAGCTCGCCCCGCTGATGAGCTGGGCGGACGCCATGGGCCTCGTCGTCCTGGAAGGCATCGTCATCTGTGTTCTGGTCCTCACCGGGCTACGGGAAGCGATCATGAACGCCATCCCGCAGCAGCTGAAGCAGGCCATCGGCGTAGGTATCGGGCTGTTCATCGCCTTCATCGGCTTCGTCGACGCCGGCTTCGTCAGCCGCATCCCCGACGCCGCGAACAGCACCGTGCCGGTGCAACTGGGCGCCGTGGGCCGGCTGACGGGCTGGCCCGTGCTGGTGTTCTGTCTCGGAGTGCTGCTGACCATCGCGTTGCTGGCGCGCAAGGTGAAGGGCGCGATCCTGATCAGCATCGTGGCCATGACGGTCGTCGCGATCGTCATCGACGCCCTGGCCGACATCAAGAGCTGGGGCCTGACCACCCCCAAGGTCCCCGACACGATCGTGGCGAGCCCGGACTTCGGCCTCGTCGGTCACTTCAGCCTGTTCGGCGGCTTCGGGAAGGCCGGCGTGCTCACCGCCGTCCTGCTGGTCTTCACCCTGATCCTGTCCGACTTCTTCGACGCCATGGGCACCATCGTCGGCATCAGCGCGGAAGCCGGGCTGCTCGACGAGAACGGCAAGGTACCGGGCATCGGCCGCGTCCTGTTCATCGACGGTGCCGCCGCGGTGGCCGGCGGTGTCGCCTCCGGCTCGTCCAACACCGCCTACATCGAGTCCGCGGCCGGTGTCGGCGAGGGCGCGCGCACCGGATTCGCCAACCTCGTCACCGGCGGCCTCTTCGGGCTCGCGCTCTTCCTCACCCCGCTGCTGACCATCGTTCCGCTCCAGGCCGCGGCACCCGCGCTGATCGCGGTCGGCTTCCTGATGATGACCCATGTCAAGCACATCGACTGGGACAGGTACGAGATCGCCATCCCGGCGTTCCTGACCATCGCCGCGATGCCGTTCACCTACTCCATCACCGACGGCATCGGAGCCGGCTTCCTGTCGTACGTCCTCATCAAGGCCGTCCTCGGCAAGGCCAAGGAGGTCCACTGGCTGCTGTGGGGTGTGTCGGCTCTGTTCCTGGTGTACTTCGCGATCGACCCGGTGGAGCAGATCCTGGGCGTGAAGTGAGGTCCGGGGACGACCCCTGCCGGGGTCGTCCCCGCCGGCGCTAGCTCCCCAGCGCGGCCCGCATCATGGCCTTGGCGACGGGTGCCGCCAGCCCGTTGCCGCTGACCTCCGAGCGCGCCGCGTCCGACTGCTCGACCATCACCGCGACGGCGACCTGCTTGCCGTTCGTGTCCGACTTCGCGTACGACGTGAACCAGGCGTACGGCGTCTGGCTGTTGTTCTCGCCGTGCTGGGCCGTTCCGGTCTTTCCGCCGACCGTCGCCCCGGCGATCCGGGCGTTCGTGCCGGTGCCCTGCTCCACGACCGTCTGCATGGCGGACTGCAACTGCCGTGCGGTCGACGCGCTGACGATCCGCTCGGTCGGCGCGGCGTCGTCGTCGTTCTGCAGCACGTCCCCGCCGCTGTCGGTGATCTGCGAGACCATGTGCGCGGAGACCAGCTCACCGTCATGGGCGATCGCCGCCGAGACCATGGCCATCTGCAGCGGGGTCGCCGTGACGTCGAACTGGCCGATGCCCGACAGCGCCGTCTGCGCCTTGTCCATGTCCGACGGGTACACGCTCGGGTACGCGCGCACCGGAACGTCCTGCCGGTCGTCGTTGAAGCCGAACTTCTCGGCCATCGCCCTGACCTTGTCCTGGCCGAGGTCGACGGCCATCTTGCCGAAGACGTTGTTGCAGGAGTAGCGCAGCGCCTGGCGGATCGAGGCGTTCTCGCACGGGGCGTTCGGGTTCTCGTTCGACAGCGCTTTGGTCGAGCCGGGCAGCATGTACGGATCGGGGCTGACCGTCCTCTGGTCCACCGACGCGTACAGTCCGTCCTCCAGCGCGGCCGCGGCCACCACCAGCTTGAACGTCGAGCCGGGCGGCAGCGGCTGGCGCAGCGCGCGGTTGGTCAGCGGCTTCTCCGGGTCGTCGTTGAGCCGCTTCCAGGCCGCCCCGGCGGTATCGGCGTCGGTAAGCGCCGACGGGTCGTACGACGGGGTGGACACGATCGCGAGGATCCTGCCGGTCTTCGGGTCGATCGCGACGGCCGCGCCCTTCTTGCTGCCCAGTGCGCGGTAGGCGGCCTTCTGCACGGCCGGATCGATCGTCGTGACCACGTTGCCCGGATGAGCCCGCTCGCCGGTGACGGTGTCCATGATGTTCTTCAGACGGCTGTCCGTGCCGTTGAGCAGGTCCTGGTAGATGCCCTCCAGCTGGGTCGGCGCGTAGCTCTGCGAGGCATAGCCCGTCACCGCCGCGTACAGCCTGCCGTCCGTGTAGGTGCGTCGGTAGGCGAGGTCGCTTCCCTTCGTCCGCGCCGAGCCCGTGATCGAGTCGCCGGCCACGATGATGTTCCCGAGCGGTGCCGCGTACGTGGTGATCGCGTTCCGCCGGTTGTCCTTGTCGTCCGCGAGCGCCTTGCCGTCGTAGAACTGCACCCAGGTCGCCCTGACCAGCAGGGTGAGCACCAGGAGCAGCGCGAAGACGGAGGCGCGCCTGATCGTCTTGTTCATCCCGTCCTGGACGACGCTCGGGATCGACCGGATGGTTCCCTTTCGTCCGACTTCTCATCGGGACTTCATGAACGGTCGGGCGGCACCCGCGCCCGGCACCGCACCACGGGACCGGTCGGGCTTTGGGGCTGTGCGGCCTTCAGGGCTTCAGGACCAGGACGACCTCGTCGATCTCCTCACCCCGGGCGTGCGCGAAGCCCCTCGCCCGGGCCGTCTGGGCGAAGCCGCACTTCTCGAGCACACGGCGCGAGCCCGCGTTGTCCGCGGCGGCCCGGGCGTACAGCGGGCGCTCCGGGATCTGCTCCAGCAGGATCCGCAGGGCGGCCGTCGCGATGCCCCGGCCCCAGTGGGCGCGGTCGATCCAGTACGTGACCTCGCGCTCACCCGCCTCGCCGTACACCGCGGCGCTGCCCACCACGTCACCGTCCGCCAGCACCGTGCGGACGTCGACGCCGGGCGAGGTGCGCGTCCGTGCCCAGTGGGCGTCGAAGCCGGCCCGGTCGGCCGGGTCCTCGGGGGTGAACGCGGCCATCCGCAGCGCCACCGGATCGTTCATGAGGCGGAAGAAGACAGGCAGGTCGCTGTCGTGCACCTCGCGCAGGGCGATCTCCACGTCACAGCCTCCGGGTCGCGAGGGTCAGCCGGTCCCGCGCATCGAACAGCGCGTCCTTGATCATCTGCTCGTGTGCCGGGGTGAGTCGGGCGACCGGGACCGAGCAGCTGATCGCGTCACGGGCCGGCGTGCGGTAGGGGATGGCGACCCCGAAGCAGCGCAGTCCGAGCGTGTTCTCCTCGCGGTCGACGGCGAAGCCCTGCTCGCGGACCTGGTGCAGCTCCTGTATGAGCTTCTCCCGGTCGGTGATGGTGTGCTCCGTCAGCGCCGGCAGCGTCTCGGGCAGCATCTTGCGGACCTGTTCGTCGGTGTACGTGCTCAGCAGCACCTTGCCGAGCGACGTCGAGTGCGCGGGCAGCCGGCGTCCGACACGGGTGAACGGCCGCAGGTAGTGCTGCGACTGGCGGGTCGCGAGGTAGACGACGTTCGTGCCGTCCAGGCGCGCCAGGTGGATCGTCTCCGTGGTGTCGTCGGACAGCCGGTCGAGGGTGGGACGAGCCGCCGCCACCACCTCGTCGCCGTCGATGTACGACGTCCCCACGAGCAGGGCCCGCACCCCGATGCCGTAGCGTGTGCCCGTCGCGTCGGTCTCGACCCAGCCCAGCTCCACGAGCGTGCGCAGCAGCATGTACAGGCTGGACTTGGGATATCCCACTTCCTCCTGCACGGTGGCCAGGGAGTGCATGCCGGGGCGGCCGGCGAAGTACTCGAGCAATTCGACCGTCCGCACCGCCGACTTGACCTGCGCCCCACCGCCCGTCTCGCCTGCCGACATCGCCCTTGACCCCTTCGTTCGACGGGAAATAGTCTCCGAGCAGCATATTCATCATCAGAGACAGTGTTCAGCATATCGAACATACCTGGTCGATGAGGTACGAACTGCGGCAAGACATCTGGAGGGATCCGCGGTGGCAGCAGCACCAGTCTGGAGTGTCGACCCCCGAACCGGGAAGCAGCGCGAACAGGTTGCGGTGGAGGCCACGGCCCAGGAGGTGGACGCCGCCGTCCGCGCGGCCCACTCCGTGCGCGGAGCCCTCGCCGACCGCACCGTCCGCTCGGCCTTCCTGCGTGCCGCCGCCGACCAGCTGGAGACCGCGAAGGAGCAGCTCGTCGAGGCGGCCGACGCCGAGACCGCCCTCGGCCCGGTCCGGCTCACGGGTGAACTCGCCCGGACCTGCTACCAGTTGCGTGCCTTCGCGGACATCGTCGACGAGGGAGCCTTCCTCGACGTCGTGATCAACCACCCGGACGACACCGCGACCCCGCCGATCCCGGACCTGCGCCGCTACAAGATCCCGCTCGGTGTCGTCGCGGTCTACTCCGCCTCCAACTTCCCCTTCGCCTTCTCGGTGGCCGGCGGCGACACCGCGAGCGCGCTCGCCGCGGGCTGCCCCGTCGTCGTCAAGGCCCACCCCGACCACCCCGCGCTCTCCGAACTGGTCGCGGCGACGCTGCGCCGGGCCGCCGCGTCGCACGGCATTCCCAAGGGCGTCGTCGGTCTGGTGCACGGCTTCGAGGCGGGCATCGAGCTGATCAAGCACCCGCTGGTCGCCGCCGCCGGGTTCACCGGCTCCGTGCGCGGTGGCCGTGCGCTCTTCGACGCGGCGGCGGCCCGCCCCGTGCCGATCCCCTTCCACGGCGAACTCGGCTCGCTCAACCCGGTGGTCGTCACCGAGGCGGCCGCGGCCGAGCGCGCCGAGGCCATCGGGGCGGGGCTCGCGGGCTCCATGACGCTCGGCGTGGGCCAGTTCTGCGTCAAGCCGGGATTCGTCCTGGCCCCCGCGGGCGCGTCCGGCGACCGCCTGGTGAAGTCCCTGACCGACGCCGTCAGCGACACCGAGGCGGGGGTCCTGCTCGACCACCGCATGCGGGACAACTTCCTCGCCGGAGTGGCCGAGCGCGCCGAGCTCCCCGATGTGGAGTCCCCGGTCACGGCCGGCGCGTGCGGCGAGCACACCGTCAGCGCCGGCTTCCTCACCGTGCCGGCCGAGAAGCTCACCGACGCGGGGGAGCACGACCTCCTGCTCGAGGAGTGCTTCGGCCCGCTCACGGTCGTGGCGCGCTACGAGGACGAGGACGAGGTCAAGCGGGTACTGGACCGGCTCCCCGGCAACCTCACCGCAACGGTCCACCTGTCGACGCAGGAGGCGGCGGGAGAGGGCCGTGGCGCGGAGATCCTCGCGGAACTGACCCCGCTCGCCGGACGCGTCCTCGTCAACGGCTGGCCGACGGGTGTCGCGGTGGCGCCCGCGCAGCACCACGGCGGCCCCTACCCGGCGACGACATCCACCTCCACGTCGGTCGGCGGGACGGCCATCGAGCGGTGGCTGCGGCCCGTCGTCTACCAGAGCGCCCCCGAGGCGCTGCTGCCTCCGGAGCTGCGGGACGACAATCCGCTCGGGCTGCCGAGGCGCTTCGACGGACGCCTGGAGAGGTGAGCGTCCCGCGGGCCACGGCGCGTCGCGTCCGGCGCGTTGCGGCCCGCGGGTGCTTTCGTGGTGGATGGCGGGGTTCCTCGCGCCGCTCCGGAGCGTGCCTGAGAGACTTCGCCAATGGACGTTGAACTTCCCGAACTCCCGTTCTCCCTGCGTACGTACGGGCCCGACGGTCACTGGTCGTACGAGGACGGGGTGCTCACCGGCTGGGCAGGTGCCCGGCAGGATCGATTCGTTCCGCCCACCGGCGAGGCGCTGGAGCCGGCCTCGGACGCTCCCCGGCTCCTGGGTGCGCCCGAGGGCGACTTCCAGCTGATCGCCCGGGTGACCGTCGGCTTCAACGCGTCCTTCGACGCCGGAGTGCTCTACGTCCATGTCGGCGAACGGGCCTGGGCCAAGCTCTGCCTGGAGTACTCGCCGGACGTGCCCACCGTCTGCACGGTGGTCACCCGCGGCCACTCCGACGACGCGAACTCCTTCACAGTGGAGGGGAGTTCGGTGTGGCTCCGGGTCAGCCGCACCGGCCGGGCCTTCGCCTTCCACGCTTCTCGTGACGGCGAGCGCTGGACGTTCGTGCGCCTGTTCACCTTGGGCGACGAGAAGGAGACGGGGGCGGCGCTCGTGGGCTTCATGACCCAGTCGCCCATGGGGGAGGGGTGCGTGGTGACGTACGAGGGCATCGAATTCCGTCCGAACTGGCCCCAGGACCTGAGAGACGGCAGCTGAAGCGCGCCGCCGCTCCCGGCGGACCTGGAACCGGCCCGGACGCGTCCACGTCCCTGGTTGCATGATCAGAGACCGTGGGGCCGGGGACCGGGTGATCCGAACCGCTCTGCCCGCCGAGGTACGAGCCGTCGCCGATCTGCACGCCCGCGCCCGGGCGACCTACTACCCCGACGGGCCGCCGCAGGACGGCACCGACTGGCTCGCCGCCTGGCGCGGTGCCCTCGAGCGGCCCGACGGGCAGGTGATGTGTGTCGTCGAACACGGTGGCATCGTCGCCGTCGCGTCCTTCCGTACGCCGCCCGGTGCGCGGCAGGACACGGTGAAGCTCTTCCAGTTCCACGTCGACCCCGGGCACTGGCGCCGGGGCGTCGGCTCCGTGCTGCACGCGGCCTGTGTCGAGCAGTGGCAGGCCGACGGCAAACGGAGTGCCGTCCTCGACGTGCACGTGGACAACCGGCGCGCCCAGGCCTTCTACGCCCGCCTCGGATGGGTCCCGGACCCGGAGAACCCGCCCGTCGAAGGGGATCACCACCTCTTCCTTCGGTACGCGGTTCCACGGGAATGAAGGGAATCGCTTGAACGTTCACACAGGTCACGGAGGGAGTCTCCGTACCGTGCGAACTGGAGAGAAGCCGAAGACATGCGCGTGGAGATCTGGAGCGACATCGCCTGCCCGTGGTGCTACGTGGGCAAGGCCCGCTTCGAGAAGGCGCTCGGGGCCTTCCCGCACCGCGATCAGGTCGAGGTGGTGCACCGCTCCTTCGAGCTGGATCCGCACCGTGCCAAGGACGACGTCCAGCCGGTTCTCACGATGCTCGCCAAGAAGTACGGGATGAGCGAGGCGCAGGCACAGGCCGGCGAGAAGAACCTCGGCGTGCAGGCCGCCGCCGAGGGTCTGGGCTACCGCACCTCGGGCCGCGACCACGGCAACACCTTCGACATGCACCGCCTGCTCCACTTCGCCAAGGAGCAGGGCAGGCAGGACCGGCTGATCCAGATCCTGTACCGGGCGAACTTCGCCGAGGAGCGCTCCCTCTTCACCGAGGGCGACGAGCGGCTGGTGGAGCTTGCCGTGGAAGCCGGGCTCGACGCCGAGGCGGTCCGCACGGTCCTCGCCGACCCGGCCGCGTACGCCGACGCCGTGCGCGCGGACGAGCGGGAGGCGGCCGAGCTGGGCGCGAACGGTGTGCCGTTCTTCGTGCTCGACCGGAAGTACGGCGTCTCCGGCGCGCAGCCCGCAGAGGTCTTCACCCAGGCGCTGACCCAGGCCTGGGGCGAGCGCCCGCCCCTGAAGCTGATCGAGGACGGCGGCGCGGAGGCCTGCGGCCCGGACGGGTGCGCGGTCCCGCAGAACTGAGAAGCGGCAGCTCGGCGCGGATGTATAAGCGTTGCTTGAGGACACCGCGTACACATCGGCAATGGACTGTGACTTCATGGGGCCGCACAGTGGTCCCATGGAGACCTTCGAGAGCCTCGTCCGTGCCGAGTTCGCCCCGAAGAACACATATCTGAACACCGCCGCGGTCGGGCTGCTGCCCGCCCGCGCCGTGCACGCCCTGCGCACGGCCGTGGAATCGGTCGCCGCGGGGCAGCCCACCGACATGTTCGCCGACGTGGAGGCGGCGCGGGCCTCGTTCGCCCGGCTGACCCGTGTTCCGGCGAGCCGGGTGGCGGCCGGGTCCTCGGTGGCCACCTACACCGGGCTGATCGCCGCCTCGCTGCCCGAGGGTGCCGAAGTCCTGACCGCCGAGGCCGACTTCAGCTCCGTGGTGAACCCCTTCCACATGCGCGGGGACCTGAAGGTGCGCGCCGTGCCGCTGGAGCGTCTCGCCGATTCGGTGCGTCCGGGCACCGCGCTCGTGGCGGTGAGCGCCGCCCAGTCCGCCGACGGACGCGTGGCCGACCTGCCCGCGATCCGTGCTGCCGCGCAGGAGCACGGGGCGCGCACGTACATCGACGCGTCGCAGGCCCTCGGCTGGCTGGACCTCGACGCGGACGCGCACGACTATGTCGCGGCCGTCGCCTTCAAGTGGCTGTTCTGCCCGCGGGGCGTGGCGTTCCTGGTCGTCCCGGAGGATCTCGGCGGCATCCCTCCGCTGTTCGCCGGCTGGGTCGCGGGCGAGCGGCCCTGGGACAGCTGCTACGGCCCCGTCGAGGAACTGGCCCGTTCGGCACGCCGCTTCGACGAGAGTCCCGCGCTGCTCTCCTACGCGGGCGCCCGCCGCTCTCTCGAACTGCTCGAGGAACTCGGCGTGGAGGCCGTCCGCGCGCACGACCTCGCCCTCGCCGACCGCTTCCGCGCGGGCCTCGGTGACCTCGGCCACGAGCCGGTCCCCGCGCCGGGTTCGCCGATCGTGTCCGTTCCCGGACTCGGCCACCGGCAGGGCGGGTTGAGCGACGCGGGGCTCGAGGTCTCCGACCGGGCGGGCCATCTGCGGGCCGCCTTCCATCTGTACAACACGCCCGCGGACGTCGACCGCCTGCTGGATGCGCTGTCCCGCTGAACAGAACCGGGCCGGGGCCTCATGTCCCACACGAGGAGGCCCCGGCCCGGCGGTCACGGTGCGGTCACCGCACGGGGGTGAAGTCCCGCGCCCCGATGAACTCCGGACGCCGGACCGGCGCCGCGAACGGTTCCACCGCCTTGTTCTCCACACTGTTGAACACGATGAAGACGTTGCTGCGCGGGAACGGTGTGATGTTGTCGCCCGACCCGTGCATGCAGTTGCAGTCGAACCAGGTCGCCGAGCCGGCCTTCCCGGTGAACAGGCGGATGCCGTACTCGCCCGCCATCGTGGTCAGCGCCTCGTCGGACGGCGTGCCTGCGTCCTGCATCTGCAGCGACTTCTTGTAGTTGTCCTCGGGCGTGGCCCCGGCGCAGCCGAGGAACGTCCGGTGCGACCGCGGCATGATCATGAGGCCGCCGTTGGTGTCGTGGTTCTCGGTCAGGGCGATCGAGACGGACACCGTCCGCATGTTCGGCAGTCCGTCCTCGGCGTGCCAGGTCTCGAAGTCGGAGTGCCAGTAGAAGCCACTGGCCCCGAACCCCGGCTTGACGTTGATCCGCGACTGATGGACGTACACGTCCGAGCCGAGGATCTGTCGCGCCCGCCCGACGACGCGCTCGTCGCGGACGAGCTTCGCGAAGACCTCGCTGATCCTGTGGACCTCGAAGACGGACCGGATCTCCTTGGACTTCGGCTCCACGATCGAACGTTCGTCGGCGCGGATCCGCGGGTCGCTGACGAGCCGCTCCAACTCCTGCTGGTACACGGCGACTTCGTCCTGACCGATGAGCTGGTCGATGGAGAGGAAGCCGTCGCGCTCGTACGCCTGGAGGTCATCCACGGAGATCGGCCCCGGCGTTCCGGGAGCGCCCCAGACGACCGGGTCCTGCCGGGGGACGGACACCTCGGTGGCGCCCCGGCTCGGGTAGAGATCGGTGACGGTGGTGGTCATGTGCTTCACACCTCCTCGGTGAGCAGCGGGTAGACGCCGTTCTCGTCGTGGTCCTCCCGGCCGGTCACGGGGGGGTTGAAGACGCAGATGCAGCGGAAGTCCTTCTTCACCCGCAGCGTGTGCCGCTCGTGCCCGTCCAGGAGGTACATGGTCCCGGGAGTGATGGTGTACGCCTTCCCGGTCTCCTGGTCGGTCAGTTCGGCCTCGCCCTCGACACAGACGACGGCCTCGATGTGGTTCGCGTACCACATGGACGTCTCCATGCCCGCGTACAGGATCGTCTCGTGGAGGGAGAAGCCGACCTTCTCCCTGGCCAGGACGATGCGCTTGCTCTCCCAGGTGCCGGACGCCGACTTGATGTGCCGGTCGGTGCCTTCGATCTCCTTGAACGAACGGACGATCACGGTGGTGCGTGCCTCCTTCTGGGGGTTGTTCAGACGGTCTCGCGGACGGCCCGGGCGAGGGTGCTGAGGCCCTCGTCCAGCTCGTCCGGGGTGATGGTGAGGGCGGGGAGCAGTTTGACGACCTCGCTCTCGGGACCGGAGGTCTCCACCAGCAGCCCGAGCTCGAAGGCGCGGCGGGCGACACGTCCGGCACGTTCCTTGTCGTGGAACTCCAGCCCCCAGACAAGCCCGCGTCCGCGGTACTCCTTGATGTCGGCGAGGTTCTCCTCGGTGATCGAGATCAGCTCCTGCTCGATCTGCTCGCCGCGGGTGCGGGTCTGCTTCTCCATGGCGGACCCGTCGGTCCAGTAGGTCTCCAGAGCGGCGGTGGCCGTGACGAACGCGGGATTGTTGCCGCGGAAGGTGCCGTTGTGCTCGCCCGGCTCCCAGATGTCGAGCTCGGGCTTGAACAGGCACAGCGACATGGGCAGTCCGTAGCCGCTGATGGACTTGGACACGGTGACGATGTCGGGCACGATCCCGGCCTCCTCGAACGAGAAGAAGGCGCCGGTACGGCCGCAGCCCATCTGGATGTCGTCGACGATCAGCAGCATGTCGCGGCGTGCGCACAGATCGGCGAGGCTCCGCAGCCACTCGGTGCGGGCGACATTGATGCCGCCCTCGCCCTGCACGGTCTCCACGATGACGGCGGCGGGCCGGTTGAGTCCCGACCCCTGGTCCTCCAGGAGCCGCTCGAACCAGAGGAAGTCCGGGACCTGCCCGTCGAGGTAGTGGTCGAAGGGCATGGGCGTACCGTGGACGAGCGGAATCCCGGCACCGGCGCGCTTGAAGGCGTTGCCGGTGACGGCGAGAGAGCCCAGGGACATGCCGTGGAAGGCGTTGGTGAAGGACACGATGGCCTCGCGGCCCTTCACCTTGCGGGCCAGCTTGAGAGCGGACTCGACGGCGTTGGTACCGGTGGGGCCCGGGAACATCACCTTGTACGGCAGATCCCGCGGCCGCAGCACGAGGTCCTGGAACGTCCGCAGGAAGGAACGCTTGGCGGTGGTCGACATGTCGAGGCCGTGGGTGATGCCGTCCCGCTCCAGGTAGTCGATCAACGCCCGTTTCAGGACGGGGTTGTTGTGCCCGTAGTTGAGGGAACCGGCGCCGGCGAAGAAGTCGAGGTACTCGTGGCCGTCCTCGTCGTAGAGGCGGCTGCCCTGCGCGCGGTCGAAGACGGTGGGCCAGCCGCGGCAGTAGCTGCGCACCTCCGACTCCAGGGTCTCGAAGACGCTGAGGTCGGGCTGGGTGATGGTCACGGCGAAAACGCTCCTCGATGCGTGGGGGAGGGGAGAAGTGCGTGAAGGTCAGAAGGCGAGGGGGCCGATGCGGTAGAGGACCTCGGGGTCGTGCGATCCGTCGGGGAACTGACGGGCGTCGAAGAGGACCTCGCGTTCCACGGCCGCGCCATGGCGTCGCGCGTACGCCGTGAACAGGCGCTCGGAGGCGGTGTTGCCGGGGGTGATCGTCGTCTCGACCGTGGTCACGGCGTGCTCCTTGGCGGCCCGTGCCGTGACCGAGTCGAGCAGTCGCGCCGCGAGGCCCTGCCCGCGGTGGGCGGAGTCCACGGCCACCTGCCACACCAAGAGGGTGTGCGGGCGGTCGGGCCTGAGGTACGCGGTGAGGAACCCGACGGGACGACCGTCGGAGCCGGCGCGCACCACCGCCGAGGTGCCGGCGAAGTCACGGCACCACAGCAGGTAGCTGTAGGAGGAGTTCAGGTCGAGGGTTCTGGAGTCCTTGGCGATGCGCCAGAGCGCGGCACCGTCCGCCACCTCCGGACGGTCGATCCGCAGCCCCTCCGGCATTTCCAGGAATTCCGCTTGCAGGTCTGCTTGTGCGGCGGTCATGTCGATGGAATTTACCCACGGAAATTCAAAATTGCATCGCCGAAAGGGGTTACGGAAGCATGTCGCATGTGTTATCACGCGGGCGTGAGCGACCATCAAAAGGTGGAGAAATTGTCAGACTGTGCCCGATAAATACCGCACAAAAGGGGCGCGATGTGGAGTCGGTCACATCACTGCAACCCTCGCGAGATCTGCCCGGAATAAGCCGGTTGGTGTTCGCGGAATCTTGTTGTTTAGGCCAGAAGAAAGCGGGCAGACGAATATGGGCAGCTGCCCTGAAGGGAATTCGATAATCACGCGGAAGGGGCCTGGAAAGAAATGCCGATTTCAGGTGCCGGTCATACCGCCGAGGCTCCCGCGGCGCGCCTTCGTTCAGCCCCACGCCCGGGCGGCCGACCCGCGGGCGGCCGCGGTGTCCACGACGGCTCCGAAGTCGCCGAGCGCGGTGCCCAGGGCGGTCAGGCTCTCCCGGACGGCCTCGAGGGTCGCGTCGGCCCCGTAGTGGTTGACCCTGATCATCTCCTTCGCCAGCGCACCCCCACCCGCGGAGAGCGGCAGCGCGGGGTCCGACTCCAGGGCCTTGGCGACCAGTTCGGCCGCGACCACATCGGAGGGGGTTCGCAGGGTCGTGGCGACGGGCGCCGCCTCCGCGGCGTCGAGCACATAGGGCTCCAGGCCCCCGCCGAGGGCGAGCACGCCCGCCCGCGTCGCCGCGGCGGCGGACCGGTGCCGGGCGATCACGGCGTCCAGGCCCGCGCTCTCGATCCGCTCCAGACATGCCTCCAGCGCCAGCATCTCCAACTGCGCCGGGGCGTGGAGCAGCGCCTTGCGTCCGGCGTCGATCCAGCGCTCCTTCCAGTCCAGGAGCGAGAGGTACGACCGGCGCGGAGCCCGCGAGTTGGCCGCCATCCGGGTCCAGGCGCGCCGGCTCACGGACACCGCCGAGACGCCGGCCGGTCCGCCCATCGCCTTCTGGGCCCCGATCACGCACAGGTCCACGCCCCATGCGTCCGGCAGCACCGGCTCGGCGCCGATCGAGGCGACCGCGTCCAGATAGAACAGTGCGCCGTGCTCCCGTACCACCGCGCCGATCTCCGCCACCGGGTTCGTATTGCCGGTTGCGGCCTCGGCGTGCACCAGGGAGACGAAGTCGATCTCCGGGTGCTCGGCGAGCGCCTCACGGACCTGCGCCGCCGTGGCCGCGGTGTGGAACGGGACGGCGAGGTCGTACACCGTGGCGCCGCAGTCCCGCAGCCAGTCCCCGAACGTCTGCCCGTACGGTCCGGTGATCACGTTCAGTGCCGTGGTGCCGGGCCCGGCACTGCCGCGGATCGCACCCTCCAGAGGCAGCAGCGCCTCACCCTGCATGATCACGACGTCCTGCCCGGTGGACAGCAGTCGTGCCACCCGGTCCTCGATCGAGGCGAAGCGGTCGGTGCTCAGTGGGGCGAGGTCCAGGAAGGGGTGGGTCACGGCGGCGCTCTCTTCACTCATGGGTTCGACGATTCGAGGGTAACCGGGCGTGTGATGCGCCACTTATCGGCACATTCTCAGGTGAATCGACCTTTCGACCATCGGATTGGTTTGAGAGGCTCCAACCTTTCCTTATAATCGGAACTCATAGCTCCCCCACAGAGAGGTCCCCCGTGAACTCGCTCCTCGGGCGCCGGGCCCGCATCCTGGCCGCCACCACCGCGACGGCCGGTTTGGTGTTCGTGGCCGGCTGCACCTCGAGCGGTGACGGCGGCAGCAAGACGGCCGCCGGCGGGGTGGAACTCGCCAAGGCCGGCCGGCTGACCACCTGCACGCATCTGCCGTACCCGCCCTTCCAGTCGGAGATCGACGGCAAGGTGCAGGGCTTCGACGTCTCGCTGATCGACCTGGTCGCCAAGGACCTCGGTGTGAAGCAGGACATCCTCGACACGCCCTTCGAGAACTTCAAGACCGGCGCGTTCCTCAACTCCGAGCAGTGCGACGTCGCGGCCGCCGGTATGACGATCACCGACGAGCGCAAGAAGCACGTCGACTTCTCCGACCCGTACTTCGACGCCACCCAGGCCGTCCTGGTGGACAAGAAGAGCGGCATCACCTCGCTCGCCGATGTGAAGGCCAAGGGCAGGAAGCTCGGTGCCCAGGCGCAGACCACCGGCGAGGACTATGCCAAGAAGCAGGGCTTCGACCCGGTCTCCTTCGAGTCCTCCGACGCCGTGATCAACGGCCTGCGCACCGGCCAGGTCCAGGCGGTCGTCATCGACTACCCGGTCGTCCAGGGCTGGCTCAAGGACAAGGCCAACGCCGACGCCTTCCAGGTGGTCGACAACCTCAACACCGGTGAGCAGTACGGCTTCACGGTGAAGAAGGGCAACCGCAAGCTCCTCGACGCCATAGACAAGGCGCTCAAGGACGCGAAGGCCGACGGCACGTACAAGAAGCTGTACGAGAAGTGGATAGGCCCCTACAACGCGTCGGTCGCCTCGCCCTCCGCCTCATGAGCGGGGTCACCGAGCCGGCCGGCGCAGGGGCGCGGCCCCGCAGGAAGGGCCTGACACGTCGTCAGAGGCGCAGGGTGTCGCGCGGCGTCCAGTACGTCGTCTTCGTGGCCGCCGTGATCGCCTTCGCGTTCGCGGCGGACTGGGGGCGGCTGCAGGACCAGTTCGCGCAGGTGGACATCGCCCGGCAGATGTTCCCCGACGTCATCACACTGGCGCTCAGGAACACCGTGCTCTACACCCTGTCCGGCTTTGTGGTCGGACTGGTCCTCGGCATGGTCCTCGCACTCATGCGGCTGTCCTCGGTGGGTCCCTACCGCTGGGTCGCCGGCATCTACATCGAGATCTTCCGCGGCCTGCCCGCCCTGCTGATCTTCGTTTTCATCGGTGTGGCCGTGCCCCTGGCCTTCCCCGGTACGGAGATCATCGGCGGAACCTACGGCAAGGTGGCCATCGCGCTCGGTCTGGTGGGCGCCGCGTACATGGCGGAGACGTTCCGCGCCGGTATCCAGGCTGTGCCCAAGGGGCAGATGGAGGCGGCCCGTTCGCTGGGCTTCTCGCCCGCCCGGGCCATGATCTCGATCGTCGTCCCGCAGGCGTTCCGGATCATCCTCCCGCCGCTCACCAACGAGCTGGTACTGCTGTTCAAGGACTCCTCGCTGGTGCTGCTGCTGGGCGTCACCCTGGAGGAGCGCGAGCTGTCGAAGTTCGGGCGGGACCTGGCCAGCCAGACCGCGAACTCCACGCCCATCCTCGTCGCCGGCCTGTGCTACCTGCTGGTCACGATCCCGCTCGGCTTCGTCGTGCGACGCCTGGAGTCGAAGGCCGGGGAGGCCGTCAAGTGAGCAGTTCCGCACAGATCCGGATCCGGGACCTCCACAAGTCCTTCGGCGACAACGAGGTGCTGCGCGGGATCGACCTGGAGATCGGCGAGGGCGAGGTGGTCTGTGTCATCGGTCCGTCCGGCTCCGGCAAGTCGACCCTGCTGCGCTGTGTGAACCTGCTGGAGGAACCCGGCAGGGGCCAGGTGTTCGTCGGCGGCACCGAGGTGACCGACCCGGACGTGGACATCGACGCCGTCCGCCGCCGAATCGGCATGGTGTTCCAGCAGTTCAACCTGTTCCCGCACCTCACGGTGACCGAGAACCTCACCCTGCCGCAGCGCCGGGTCCTCGGGCGGGACAAGGCGGCGGCCGCCAGGACCGCGGCTGAGAACCTGGCGCGCGTCGGCCTTTCCGAGAAGGCGGACGCGTACCCCTCCGCCCTGTCCGGCGGCCAGCAGCAGCGCGTCGCCATCGCCCGGGCGCTCGCGATGGGCCCACAGGTGATGCTCTTCGACGAGCCGACCTCCGCGCTCGACCCCGAGCTGGTGGGCGACGTCCTCGCCGTGATGCGCATGCTCGCCGACGAGGGCATGACCATGATGGTGGTCACCCACGAGATGACGTTCGCGCGCGAGGTCGCCGACCGGGTCGTCTTCATGGACGGCGGAGTCGTCGTCGAGCAGGGCACGCCGGACCAGGTCATCGGCGCCCCGCGGCACGAGCGGACCCGCCACTTCCTCTCCCGGCTCCTCGACCCGGCGATGGCCGAGGTGGAGGAGGGGACCTCCGACCAGGTGGGCAAGGCCGGGTAGCGGGCGAACTAAGGTGCAGTACATGAGCGATCACGCGGTGCTGCACGTGAAGGGACGGGTGCTCGTCGGGGCCGAGGAGATCCGCGACGAGGTGTGGGTGGTCGGCGGCCGGGTCTCCTACGACCGGCCCGAGGGCGCCCGTGACGTCCGTACCGTCGAGGGCTGGGCGCTGCCCGGTCTCGTCGACGCCCACTGCCATGTGGGCCTCGACGCCCACGGCCCGGTGCCCGAGGACGTCTCCGAGAAGCAGGCGCTGACCGACCGGGACACCGGCACCCTGCTGATCCGTGACGCGGGCTCGCCGTCGGACACCCGCTGGATCGACGACCGCGACGACCTCCCGAAGATCGTCCGGGCCGGCCGGCACATCGCGCGCACACGCCGCTACGTCCGCAACTACGCCTGGGAGATCGAACCGGGGGACCTGGTCGCGTACGTGGCCCAGGAGGCGCGGCGCGGGGACGGCTGGGTCAAGCTGGTCGGCGACTGGATCGACCGGGAGGCCGGGGACCTGACCGCCTGCTGGCCGCGAGAGGCGGTGCAGGCGGCGATCGCGGAGGCGCACCGCCTGGGTGCACGCGTCACCGCGCACTGCTTCGCCGAGGACTCGCTGCGCGACCTGGTCGAGTCGGGCATCGACTGCATCGAGCACGCGACGGGCCTGACCGAGGAGACGATCCCGCTGTTCGCCGAGCGGGGTGTCGCGATCGTGCCCACCCTTGTGAACATCGCGACCTTCCCGAAGCTCGCGGACGGCGGAGAGTCCCGCTTCCCGCGCTGGTCGGCGCATATGCGACGGCTGCACGAGCGGCGCTACGACACCGTGCGGTCCGCCTACGACGCCGGCATCCCGGTGTACGTCCGCACCGACGCGGGCGGCGGCCTGCCGCACGGGCTGGTCGCGGGCGAGGTGGCGGAACTGGTGACCGCCGGGATCCCGCCGGTCCAGGCCCTGTCGGCGGCGGCGTGGGGTGCCCGGCGGTGGCTCGGCCGGCCCGGTCTCGAGGAGGGGGCCGCTGCGGACCTCGTGGTGTACGAGGCCGATCCGCGGGCGGACGTACGGGTGCTCGCGGCGCCGCGGCGGGTGGTGCTGAACGGACGCGTGGTCGGTTAGGGCCTGTCGTTGGGATCATGCCGACCGGCGCGGTCTCTGCAGGCCGACCTGATCCGGACGCCAGACCCCAGGGATCTCCTCGCGCTCCGGTCGCGCCCCCGGTGCGGGGGATGCGGGGGTGGCTCGGGGGAACAGGCGTGCCGCCGTTTTCGAAGATCCTTGCGAGCGATCCACGATGGAGTGAAGTCACGCGGTGTTGCTGACGGCTCACTCCCGGTACGAAATTCTTTCCGGGTCCCGAGCTTGTCTCCTCTGGGGGGTCCCACCACCATGAACGGCACCACCTTCCGTATGCCCGCACGCCGACTGGCCACCGTCGCGGTGGCCACCGCACTGGCCGCCGGTCCCGCCGCGCTGGCGGGCGCCGGGTCCGCCGGCGCGACCGAGGACCAAGGGCGCGCGAGCGCTGTCGTGCTGCGGACCGGACTGGACGTGTCCCTGCTCAAGAAGACCGTGAACGTCCCGCTCGCGGTCTCCCTCAACGAGGTGCAGGCGCCGCGGAGCGCCGAGCAGACCGCGCTGTCGGCCCGTCTGAAGGGAGTCGCCGGCGGGCGCCCCTTCGACGTGGTGCGGGCGGACGCCGCCACGGCGCGGGCGACGGTGTCCGAGTCGGGCGCGGAGGCGTCCACGAACCTCACCCGTGCGCGGGTCCATGTGCCCGGGCTGCCGATGCTCTCCCTGATCGAGGTCGACGGCGTCACGTCCAAGGCGGTGTGCGAGGTGGGGAAGAGGCCTGTCGCCACGGCCAATGTGCTGGGCGCGGTGACCGTGCTCGGGCGGAAGGTCACGGTGTCGGCGGCCGGACCGACGAAGGTGAAGGCGCCGGGAGTCGGCGAGGTGCGGCTGGAGGTGTCGCCGACCCGGACGACGTCCCGGACGGCGGCGGCGTCGGCGCTGGTGCTCACGGTGTCCGTGAACCCGCTCAACCTGAACGTGGCGGAGGTGAAGGGCACCGTGATCCTGGGAGGAGCGACGTGCGAGACCCCCGCCGCCCCGGCGTCGCAGGCCCCCGCGTCCGACGCACCGGAGGAGACGGCCGCGCCCGCGACGGAACCGGCCGGGGACGTGAAACCGCAGGCGGCGCCCGCGAAGGCCGACCTGGCGGAGACCGGCGGCAGTTCTGCCACGCCCTATGTCGTGGGCGGAGCGGTCGTACTGCTGGTGGCGGGCGCGGGTGTGCTGGGGGTGGCACGCCGCCGCCGCGGCTGAAGCCTGCCGCCTGAGCAGGGCCGGGCGGTGATGCCGGCGGGACGGTGATCGCTCACCCCGCCGCCAGCGTCACCGCCCGGTCCAGAGCCTGCAGAAAGCGGTTCACGGTCACTCTGTCCCGGACCGCGAGCCGGAGCCATTCCCTGCCCAGTCCCGGGAAGGTGTCCCCACGTCGCACCGCGAAGCCGAGGTCGCGCAGATGGCGGCGCACGGCCGGGGCCTGCTCCAGGCGGACCAGGACGAACGGCCCGTCCGCGGGCTCGGCGACGTACAGCCCGTCGGGTCCGAACTCCCGCAGTCCCGCCACCAGATGGGCCCGGTCGGAGGCGACCCGATGGGCCGCGTGCGCGGCCTCCGCGAGTGCCCGGGGCGCCACACAGGCCTCGGCGGCCACCAGCGCGGGTGTGGACACCGGCCACAGGGGCTGCGCCCGCTCCAGCTCGGCGATCGTCCCCGGGTCTGCCAGGACGTAGCCTATGCGCAGGCCCGCCAGGCCCCAGGTCTTGGTCAGGCTGCGCAGGACCACCAGCCCGGGCACGTCCGTCCGGCCCGCCAGCGCCTCCCGTTCCCCCGGAACCGCGTCCATGAACGCCTCGTCGACCACCAAGGTCCGTCCGGGGCGGGCGAGTTCGGTGATCCGGGCAGCCGGGTGCAGCACCGAGGTCGGGTTCGTGGGGTTCCCGATCACCACCAGGTCCGCGTCCTCGGGAACCAGCGCGGGGTCGAGGCGGAAGCCGTCCCGCTGCCGCAGCAGCACCCGGTCCACCACGTGCCCGGCGTCCCTGAGCGCCGCCTCGGGCTCGGTGAACTGCGGGTGCACGACCACCGGGTGACGTGCCCTCAGGGCCCGTGCGAGCAGGACGAAGGCCTCGGCGGCGCCCGCCGTGAGCAGCACGCGTCCGGTCGGCAGACCGTGCCGTTCCGCCACGGCCGCACGGGCGGCCCGCCCGTCGGGATAGGCCGCGAGCCCCTCCAGGGACCCGGCGATGACATCGCGCAGCCATGCCGGGGGCGTGTCCGCGCGGACGTTCACCGCCAGGTCCGTCAGTGCGGCGCCGCCGTCACGGACCTCGGCGTCCCCGTGGTGCCGCAGGTCGTGCTGCCCACCGTCGTGTTCAGTGCGCATGGGAGTGTGCGTGTCCGCCGTGGTGGTGGCCGTGCCCGTGGTGGCCGTCGTCGTCCGGGTGGAAGTGCGGCTGCTGCGGCAGGCCCACCTTGTCCTCGAAGCCGGGCAGCGCGATCCGGTACACGCAGGAGTCGCAGTTCATCCGCAGATCACCCTTGACGGCCTCCTCGTACCGCTCCAGCACCAGGTCGAGCAGCTCGGGCTCGGGCCCGATGACGTCCGCCGTGCGCACCTCGGTCTCCGGATGCGCCTCCGCCCAGCCCTCGGCCTGACGGCGCACCCGGTCGGGCAGCACGCCCGTGAAGAGGAAGTAGGGCAGGACGACGATCCGCCTCGCGCCCAGCTTCGCGCACCGGTCAAGGCCGCTCGGCACGTCCGGCGCCGCCAGCGACACGAACGCCGTCTCGACCCCGGCGTAACCGCGCCCTTCCCACAGCAGACGCGCGGCCTTGTGCACCTCGGCGTTGGCGTCCGGGTCCGTCGAGCCGCGCCCGACCAGCAGCACGGTCACATCGGACCGGTCGGCGGGCCTGCGGGCCGTGCCCCCGAGCGCTTCGTCGAGGCGCCGCTCCAGGACGTCCAGCAGTGCCGGATGGGGGCCCAGCGGGCGGCCGTAGGCGTAGGAGATCCCCGGGTGCCGCTCCTTCTCCCGGGCCAGGGCCGCCGGGATGTCCCCCTTCGCGTGCCCGGCGGACACCAGCATCAGCGGTACCGCGGCGAAACGGCGGACGCCGCGTTCCACCAACCCGCTCACCGCCTCGCCCAGCGGCGGCGCCGACAGTTCGATGAAGCCGCCCGCGACGGGGAGATCGGGGCGACGGCGCTCCAGCTCCCGTACGAAGGCGCGGAACGCCTCGGCTCCGGCCTCGTCCCGGGTGCCATGGCCGGCGATGAGCAGGGCGGGCGGCGGGGTGGTCACAGGGTCTCCTTCGAAGTGGGGTGGTACAGCAGGGCGTTGAGCGCCGCGGCGGCGACCGCGGAACCGCCCTTCTCGGACACGTTGCTCACGGCCGGCAGTCCGCTCTCGCGCAGCGCGGCCTTGGATTCGGCGGCGCCCACGAAGCCGACGGGCAGACCGATCACGAGCGCGGGCGAGGCGTCCAGCTTCAGCAGCTCCTCCAGGGCGGTCGGAGCGCAGCCGATCACCCAGAGCGCTCCGGGGCCGACGTCCTCGTACGCGAGCCGGATCGCATGCGCCGAACGCGTCAGCCCGGGGCCGGACCTCGCGTCCTTGAGCCGGCAGACCGTCGTCCTGCGGGTGATCCCGGCCGCGACCATCTCGACGTCCACGACCACCGGCGCGCCGCCGTGCAGCGCGGTGTGCGCCGCCACCAGGTCGCCCTCGTCCGTCACGAGGTCGTCCGCGTAGCCGAGGTCGGCCGCGGAGTGGATGACGCGCTCCACCACGGCCCGGGTCAGCGGCGGGTAGTGCGAGGTGTCGAGCCGGGCGCGCAGCCGCCGGAAGGACTCCTGCTCGATCGGGTGGACCACTCGGTTCACTGGGCGTCCTCCTGCCTGTCGTCCTGCCAGCGGTAGCCACGCGGCGTCACCATGCGCCCCGCGATCTCACGGGTCGCCGTGTTGCCCACGGTCACGACCGTCATCATGTCGACCGTCGCCGGGTCGAGGCAGGCCAGTGTCGTCAGACGGCTGGACTCGTCCGGTCGTGACGCGTTCCGTACGACACCGACCGGCGTCGACGGTGCCCGGTGGGCGCCGAGGATCGCCAGCGCCTTCGGCAGCTGCCAGTCGCGGCCCCGGCTGCGCGGGTTGTAGAAGGTGACGACGAGGTCGGACTCGGCGGCCGCCCGTACCCGGCGCTCGATGACCTCCCAGGGGGTGTGCAGGTCGGAGAGGCTGATCGACACATGGTCGTGGCCCAGCGGGGCGCCGAGGATCGCGCCCGCCGCCAGGGCGGCCGTCACGCCCGGGACCCCGGCCACGTCGATGTCGTCGGACGCCTCGGCCAGCGCGGGCGACGCCATCGCGTACACACCGGCGTCGCCGCTGCCGATCAGCGCGACGGCATGCCCCTTTCGGGCCTCGGCGACCGCCGTGCGCGCACGTTCCTCCTCGGCGCCGAGGCCCGACTCCAGGATCCGGGTGCCGGGGCGCAGCAGATCGCGGATCTGGTCGACGTACTGGTCGAGGCCGACGACGACCGACGCGCGCCGCAACTCCTGCTTCGCGCGCGGAGTCAGCAGGTCCCGGGCGCCCGGTCCGAGGCCTACGACGGCCAGTCGGCCGCGCCCGGGACGGCGGACGACGGCACAGGTCGCCGTCGCGGGACGGGCGGCCGACTTCCGCTTGGGCACGAGCAGTTCGCCGCCCCGCACGAGGGCCGCCGCCTCCGCCACCGAGGGCGTGCCGATGGCGGCCAGCGGTGCGTCCGAGGGGTTGGGCACGTCCACCTCGGCGAGCACTGCGGCAGAGTAGG
This sequence comes from Streptomyces sp. NRRL F-5122, assembly GCF_001507435.1. GTDB lineage: Bacteria > Actinomycetota > Actinomycetes > Streptomycetales > Streptomycetaceae > Streptomyces > Streptomyces lannensis. The sequence continues at coordinate 74,932 of NZ_LMWH01000161.1, read as the reverse complement.
TCACCAAGGGCACCCCGAGCCGCCGTGCCGCCTCGACGATGCCCGGTTCGTCCGCCTTGGCGTCGACGGTGGCCAGTTCGGCGAGCGATCTTGCGCTGAGCCCGGCCTCCCGCAGCGCACCCTCGATCAGCTCGAGGATCTCCCCGACGGGGGAGCCCTTGGAGGCGCCGACGCCGACCACGAGGGTCGGCGGCCGCAGCACGGCCTCCCGCTCGGCCGGCTCGAGGGCCGCATCGGTGACGCGGATCGTGTACGCGCCCTCGGCGGCGACCCGCAGCGGGGGCAGCGGCCAGCTCACCTCCGTCTCCAGGGCGACCGGTTCGCCGTCCAGCAGCGCCCGCGAGACCCCGGCGACATCGCCCTCCACCGGGAACCCCAGCGTGTCGAGGCCCGGCAGCCCCACGGAGTCCGTCGCCGTCGTCACCACCGGGACCGCCCCCAGCGACTCGCCCACCTCACGGGCGAGTTCATTGGCGCCGCCCGCGTGCCCGCCGACGAGGGACACCGCGAACCGCCCGCCCTCGTCGACGCACACCACCCCCGGGTCGAAGGCCTTGTCCCCGAGCAGGGGGGCGAGCAGCCGCACGACGGCCCCTGTCGCCAGGAAGCAGACGAGCTGCTCGCACTCCGCGAAGGCGGCCCGTACGGCCTCCCCGACGGGCCCCTCGTACACCCTCGTGCGATCCGGCCACGCCGCGGCGAGCCGGTCCCGTGCCACCGCCCCCGCCGCGGTGGCGGAAATGAGGCCGATCACTGAGCAACTCCTTCGCTGTGCGCCGCGGGACGTGTGCCCCACAGCAGGAAAACAGGGTTGGTGGCCGCGAGCCGGCTCACGTCCCCCGGCAGCGGGGCGAGCCGCGACGACTGCAGCAGCACTCCGTCGCAGGAGAACCCGGCCGCGACGAGCGCCTCGCGCGCCGCCGGTACGCGGTCCAGGACGGCCATGGCGATCACCACGGTCCGCCGGGCCCGCGCGGCGCACGCGGTCACGATCGCGGGCAGCTCGCGTCCGCCGCCGCCGACGAACACCGCGTCGGGGTCCGCGAGACCGTCGAGCGCGGCCGGTGCCGTCCCGTGCACCACATGGACGTCCACACGGTGCGCCGCCGCGTTGGCCCGGATCCGCTCCACCCCGTCGGCGGCCCGCTCCACGGCGGTGACGGCGGCGCCCAGCCGGGCGCACTCGACGGCGACCGACCCGGACCCGGCACCGACGTCCCAGACCAGGTCGCCCAGGCGCGGCGCCAGCCGGGCCAGCGCCAGGGCACGCACCTCGAACTTGGTGATCATCGAGTCCCGGTGCTCGAACGCGTCCTCGTCCAGGGCCCACTCGAGCGGGCCGGACCGCGGCCCGGCGACCGTGCGCGCAGGACCCGGCACCCGCGAGGGGTCGACAGACAGCACCACGCTCACCGCCGTGCCCCAGTCGCGTGCCGCCGCCTCGTGCGGCGTCACCCGTTCCACACGCTCGCGCGCCGGGTCGCCGAGCGCGCTCGCCACCACCAGCACACGCTCCGCGCAGCCCTCGGCGAGCGCCGCGCCGAGCTCGGCGGGACCGGCACCGGGGCCGGTGAGGACGGCGACCTTGGGGTGCGCCCGGCACACGTTCACCGCCGTGCGCGGCTCACGCCCGTGCGCGCTGACCACCACCGCGTCGTCCCACGGCAGTCCGAGCCGGGCGAAGGCGGTCGCCACGGAGGACACACCCGGCCGTACGTCGAGCAGCCCGGGACCGAACCGTTCGGCCAGCGCCCGGACGATCCCGAAGAAGCCGGGGTCCCCGGAGGCGAGGACCACGACCCGGCGCCCCTTGTCGACGTACCGTTCGACCGTGTCGAGCGCGGGGGACAGCGCCCCCAGCACGACGCGCTCCGCCTCTTGCGGCAGCCGTGCGGCCTGAAGATGCCGCCGTGCGCCCACCACGAGGTCGGCACCGGCCGTCACGTCGTCGTCGAGGGGTGCTCCCGTGCCCGTACCGACCACCGTGATCATGTGCTCGCGCCCCGTGCACGCAGGGCCTTGCGGGCCTCGGGGTCGGCCTTGCGGTAGCCGTGGAAGTGTCCGGGGTGGTAGAGGTGCGAGCGCGTGCCGTGTGCGGCGAGCGCCGGCCCGACCAGGAACAGCGTGTGCTTCCACAGCTTGTGCTCCTTGACCGTCTCCTCCAGCGTCCCGACGGTGCACTGCACGACGAGCTCCTCGGGCCAGGTCGCCTGATGGGCCACGATGACGGGGGTGGCGGTCGGATAGCCGCCCTCCAGCAGCTCACGGACGAGCTGCCCGCTGCGGGCCGCCGACAGGAAGATCGCCATGGTGGTGCCGTGCCGGGCGAACTCGCGCACCTCCTCACCGGGCGGCATCGGCGTCTTGCCGCCGCCGAGCCGGGTGAGGACGACGGACTGCGCCACCTCGGGGATCGTCAGCTCCCGCCGGGCGAGCGCGGCGACCGCGGAGAAGGAGGAGACACCCGGAACGACCTCCGTCCCGATGCCGAGTTCGGCACACCGGTCCAGCTGCTCCTGTGTCCCGCCCCACAGGGCCGGGTCGCCGGAGTGGATACGGGCGACACGCAGGCCCTCCTCGAGGGCGCGCCGGTAGACGGCGACGACGTCCTCCAGGGACATGGTCGCCGAGTCCAGGATCTCGGCGCCCTCACGCGCGTGTTCCAGGACCTCCGCCTGCACCAGGCTGGCGGCCCAGATCACCACGTCGGCCTCGGCGATGGCGCGCGCGGCGCGGAACGTGAGCAGGTCGGCGGCGCCCGGGCCGGCCCCGACGAAGGTCACCTTGCCGGTGGTGGCATCGGCCATGGGAATGTTTCCTCTCCTACGAAAGTTCGAGCAGTGCGAAACACCGGTGCGCGCAGGGCCGCCGGTCCTGTGCACACCGGGATCGATTGGATAGCAAGGTCAAATGGCGGTCTTCGTCGCGCTCGGCGCGTTCCTGATGACGCTGGCGGGCGGCTGGACGGCACTGCGCGTGACCGACCGCCGTCATCTGGTCCTCGGCCTGGCCGGTGGACTGATGCTCGGGGTGGTGGGTCTGGACCTGCTGCCGGAGGCACTGCACGCGGCGGGCGGCGAGGTGTTCGGCGTACCGGCCGCGCTGCTGCTGTTCGTGGCCGGTTTCCTGCTGGCCCACCTGGTGGAGCGGCTGCTGGCCGCCCGTCGTGCCGCGCACGGGGCGGACGAGCACAACCACCGTGCGCCCGAGGTGGGTCTGACGGCGGCCGCCGCGATGGTCGGGCACAGCGCCATGGACGGCGTCGCGATCGGTGCCGCGTTCCAGGTGGGCGGCGGCATGGGTGCCGCGGTCGCCCTGGCCGTCGTCGCGCACGACTTCGCGGACGGCTTCAACACGTACACGATCACGAGCCTGTACGGGAACGCCCGCCGCAAGGCGGTCACGATGCTGCTTGCGGACGCGGTCGCGCCGGTCGTGGGAGCGGCCTCGACCCTGGCCTTCACGATCCCGGAGCCGCTGCTCGGCGGCTATCTCGGCCTGTTCGGCGGAGCGCTGCTCTACCTGGCCGCCGCCGAGATCCTCCCCGAGGCGCACCACGTCCACCCCGCCCGTTCGACCCTGCTGTGCACGGTCGCGGGTGCCGGCTTCATCTGGCTGGTGGTGGGCCTCGCGGGCTGACCTGCCGCTGGTCACAGCTTGCCGCCGCGGGTGCCGTCGCGCCGGGCGGGAGCGATGAGGGTGGACAGATAAGGGAGCGGACCGTCCTCGAGGTCGGCGGCCGGCCGGATGGACTCCCCGGGCAGGCCGAGTGCGGATCCCCACACCGCGTCGTCCAGGCGCCCGGTCTCCCGCAGCGCCCGGGCGACCTCCTGCGCCTGCCGGCCGAACTTGTAGGCGACGACCGTCCCGGGCCCGCCGAGCGCGTCCTTGAGCACGGCGGAGCCCGCGGTCACGGGAACCAGCGTGAGCGGTTCGGTGCCCTCGGTCAGGACAGCGCCCGACCGGGCGGCGAGGTCCTGCATGGCGGTGATGCCGGGCACCGTCTCGACGACCGTCCCGGGCACGAGGTCCTGGACGGTCTGCGCCAGGTAGGTGAACGTCGAGTACACGTTGGGATCGCCGATGGTGGCGAAGGCGACGGCACCGTGCCGCTCCAGCAGCCCGGCGACACGCTCCCCGGCGGCGTCCCAGGCCGCCTCGCGCCGTGCGTGGTCGCTGCGCTCGTTCAGCGCGAACACCACCCGGACGACCTTCTCCTCGGGCACGTAGTGCAGCACGGTCGCCTCCGCGCGCCCGCGCTCCAGGGTGTCCATCACCGGTACGACGACGACGTCGGCGGCGCGCAGCGCGTTGACGCCCTTGACGGTCACCAGTTCGGGGTCGCCGGGGCCCACCCCGACTCCGATCAGCCTGCTGCTCATGACGTCCGGCACCTCTCCACGAACCGACGGGCCGCACCGGGCTCGGCGGCCCAGTGCGTGTGCAGGTAACTCGCGTGCACACCCTGTTGAACGAAACCTTCGACGCGCCGCCGCGGAGCACGTACCCCCCAGGCGGGAGCCGTCCCCGCGCCGGGCTCCACGACGGTGCGGTGGAACTCGTGCCCGCGCATCCGGGTCCCGGCCGCCGCGAGGACGCTGTCGCCGAGGGCCACGGCGTCCCGGTAGCCGAGGGTGAGCCGCTCGCTCATCCGGGCGTCCGCCTGGAGCACCCCGCACATCGGCCGTCCGTCCAGTTCGCGGCACAGGTACAGCAGTCCGGCGCACTCGGCCGCGACCGGCGCGCCGTCCCGTGCGAGAGCGGCGACGGCTTCGCGGAGGGGTTCGTTGGCGGACAGCTCCGGCGCGTACACCTCCGGGAACCCGCCCCCGATCACCAGTCCTCCCGTTCCGTCGGGGAGCCGTTCCTGGCGCAGGGGGTCGAAGGTGACGACCTCGGCCCCGGCGGCGGTGAGCAGTTCGGTGTGCTCCGCGTAGGAGAAGGTGAAGGCCGGGCCGCCGGCCACGGCGACCACCGGGCGTTCGCGGGCGCCGGTGACGGGTGGCTCCCAGGCCGGGCCGGGCAGCGCCGCCGCGCTCCGCGCCAGCCCCAGCAACGCTTCGAGATCGCACCCCGCGTGCACCTGTGCGGCCATGGCGGCGACGGCCTCCACCGCCTCCGTCCGCCGCTCGGCGACCGGTACCAGCCCGAGGTGGCGCGACGGCGTGTCCATCTGTGCCACCCGGCGCAGCACGCCCAGCACCGGCGTCCCGGCCGAGTCCAGCGCCTCGCGCAGCAACTCCTCGTGCCGGTCCGAGGCGACCTTGTTCAGGATGACGCCCCCGAGGCGTACCTGCGGATCCCAGGAGGCGAAACCGTGCACCAGCGCGGCCACCGACCTCGACTGCGACGAGGCGTCGACCACGAGCACCACGGGGGCCCGCAGCAGCTTCGCCACGTGCGCGGTGGACGCCAGTTCGCCCTCGCCCGCGGCCCCGTCGAACATCCCCATGACGCCCTCGACGACGGCGAGGTCGCAGCCGCGCGTCCCGTGCAGGAACAGCGGTGCGATCAGCTCCGGCCCGCACAGATAGGCGTCGAGGTTCCGCCCCGGGCGCCCGGTGGCGAGCGCGTGGTACCCCGGGTCGATGTAGTCCGGCCCCACCTTGTGCGGGGACACGGTGAGTCCCCGCCCGGCGAAGGCCGCCATCAACCCCGTGGCCACGGTGGTCTTGCCGCTGCCCGAGGAGGGCGCGGCGATGACCAGCCGGGGGACGGACGACGGGGAGGACGTCACCACTCGATGCCCTTCTGGCCCTTCTGCCCCGCGTCCATCGGGTGCTTGACCTTGGACATGTCGGTCACGAGGTCGGCGAGATCGACGAGCTTCGCGGGCGCGTTCCGCCCGGTGATCACGACATGCTGGGTCCCCGGCCGGTTGCGCAGGACGTCCACGACCTCGTCGGTGTCGACCCAGCCCCAGTGCAGGGGGTAGGCGAACTCGTCGAGCACGTACAGCCGGTACGTCTCGGCGGCCAGGTCCCGCTTGACCTGCTCCCAGCCCTCCCGGGCCTTCTCCTCGTTCGTCGTGTTGTCGCCCTGGAGGTCGCGCTGGACCCACGACCAGCCCTCGCCCATCTTGTGCCAGTCGACGGTCCCGCCCTGGCCCGAGGCCCCGAGCACCCGCAGCGCGTTCTCCTCGCCGACCTTCCACTTGGCCGACTTGACGAACTGGAACACCCCGATCGGCCAGCCCTGGTTCCAGGCGCGCAGCGCGAGCCCGAAGGCGGCGGTCGACTTGCCCTTGCCCACGCCCGTGTGCACGACGACGAGGGGCCGGTTGCGGCGCTGACGGGTCGTCAGTCCGTCGTCCGGCACGACGCTCGGCTGTCCCTGCGGCATCAGGCGGCCCTCCTCGCGGTCCTCTGCGTCCCCTGCACGTTCCGTACGAGGCCGGTGATGCTGTCTGCGCGCAACTCGTCAAGCGTCACCGCCGCAGCGCCCAGTTCCTCGGCGAGCCGCCCGGCGAGTCCCAGCCGCACGGGCCCCGACTCGCAGTCCACGACCACGGACGCGACTCCCTCGGCGGCCAGCAGCCCCGCGGCCCGGCCCGCGAGCACCACCGGTTCGGCACCTCCCGTGGCCCGCCCGTCGGTCACCACCACGACCAGGGCCCGTCGCGCGGGATCCCGCAGCCGTTCGACCCGCAGCACGTCATGGGCCTTGAGCAGCCCGGCGGCCAGCGGCGTCCTGCCGCCCGTCGGCAGCGACTCGAGCCGGGCCGCCGCGGCGTCCACCGACGACGTCGGCGGCAGCGCGACCTCGGCCGCCGAACCCCGGAAGGTCACGAGCCCCACCTTGTCCCGGCGCTGATAGGCGTCGAGCAGCAGCGACAGCACGGCGCCCTTGACGGCGGCCATCCGCTGCCGCGCCGCCATCGAACCGGAGGCATCGACCACGAACAGGACGAGGTTGCCCTCGCGGCCCTCCCGCGTCGCCTGCCGCAGATCGTCCCGCCGCACCACCAGTCCGCGGCCCGACCGGCCGCGCGCCCGCTGGTGCGGCGCCGCCGCCTGCACGGTCGCCGCCAGATGCAGCTTGGTGAGCGCGCCCCGGGGCCGGCGGGCCCCGGTGGTCCGCCCGTGCTCGGTGCGCGCCCGGGACCGTCGCCCCGCCGCGCCGTCGCCGAGTCCGGGCACCGTCAGCACCTTCGTGCGGAACGGCTGGGCGGCCCGAACGGCCTTCTGCTCCCCGGCACCGGAGGCCGCCGACTGCCCGCTCTCCCCGGCCTCGGGCCGTGCGGCCGTGTCACCGCCCTGCGGGGCGTCGTCCGGAGACGGCTGCCCGTCACCGCCACCGCCGCCGGGCCCGCCGGGATCCGGATCCGGATCCGGGTCGTCGTCCGGGCCGCCGAACTCCTCCAGCGTCTCGTCGAGCTTGTCCTCGTCGAGTCCCGGAGCGTCGAAGGGGTTGCGCCGCCGCCGGTGCGGCAGGGCGAGCAGCGCGGCCTGCCGCACGTCCTCGGCGAGCACGTCGGTGCGCCCGGCCCAGGCCGCCAGCGCGGTGGCCGTACGGGCCATCACGATATCGGCCCGCATGCCGTCCACCTCGAACGCGGCGCAGGTCGCGGCGATCTGCCGGAGCGCCCCGTCCCCGAGCCGCACGGAGGGCAGCAGTTCGCGCGCGGCCACGATCCGGGTCCTCACGGCCGCCTCCTCCTCGGCCCAGCGCGTCGCGAACGCCTCGGGGTCGTCGTCGTGGGCGAGCCGCCGCCGGACGACCTCCACCCGCTGATCGGGCTCCCGCGAGGCGGACACCTCGACGGTCAGCCCGAACCGGTCGAGCAGCTGCGGCCGCAGCTCGCCCTCCTCGGGGTTCATGGTGCCGACGAGCAGGAAGCGGGCCGCGTGGCGTACGGAGACACCCTCGCGCTCGACGTACGAGGCGCCCATCGCGGCCGCGTCCAGCAGCAGATCGACGAGGTGGTCGTGGAGGAGGTTGACCTCGTCGACGTACAGGATCCCGCGGTGCGCCTCGGCGAGCAGGCCCGGCTCGAAGGCCTTCACGCCCTCGGCGAGCGCCCGTTCGATGTCGAGGGCGCCGACGAGCCGGTCCTCGGAGGCGCCGACCGGAAGCTCCACCATGCGGGCGGGCCGCCGTGCGCCGGCCCCCGGCTCGTGGGGACCGTCCGGGCAGCCCGGGTCCGGCGCCGCGGGGGCGCAGGAGAAACGGCAGCCGGGGACCACGTCCACCGCCGGAAGCAGCGCCGAGAGAGCGCGTACGGCCGTGGACTTGGCGGTGCCCTTCTCGCCGCGCACCAGCACACCGCCGACCGCCGGGGACACGGCGTTCAGCAGCAGCGCCAGGCGCAGGTCGTCCTGGCCGACGACCGCCGTGAACGGAAAGGGGGTACTCACTTCTCGTCGCCCTCCAAGTCGCCTTCGAGCTCCAGATAGGTGGCGCGCAGCCGCTCCAGCGTGTCCGCGTCCGGCTCCGCCCACAGGCCGCGCTCGGCGGCCTCCAGCAGCCGCTCGGTGATGCCGCGCAGCGCCCAGGGGTTGGACTTCTTCATGAAGTCCCGGTTCTCGGCGTCGAAGACGTACTCGGCGCTGAGCTTCTCGTACATCCAGTCGTCGACCACACCGGCCGTGGCGTCGTAGCCGAAGAGGTAGTCCACGGTCGCCGCCATCTCGAAGGCGCCCTTGTAGCCGTGACGCCGCATGGCCGCCATCCAGCGCGGGTTGACGACACGCGCGCGGAAGACCCGGTGGGTCTCCTCGCCCAGCGTGCGGGTCTTGACCTGGTCGGGCACGGCCGAGTCGCCGACGTACGCCTCGGGGGAGTCGCCGGTCAGGTGCCGGACCATGGCGACCATTCCACCGTGGTACTGGAAGTAGTCGTCGGCGTCGACGAGGTCGTGCTCGCGGGTGTCGACGTTCTTGGCGGCGACGGCGATCCGCCGGAAGGCGGTCTCCATGTCCCCGCGTGCCGCCCGCCCGTCGAGCCCGCGCCCGTACGCGTAGCCGCCCCACACCGCGTACACCTCCGCGAGGTCCGCGTCGCTGCGCCAGTTGCGGGCGTCGATCAGCGGCAGCAGCCCGGCGCCGTACGCACCCGGCTTGGAGCCGAAGATGCGGGCCGTCGCGCGCCGCCGGTCGCCGTGTTCGGCGGTGTCCTCGTCGGCGTGCGCGCGGACGAAGTTCTGCTGGGCCGGCTCGTCCAGCTCGGCGACGGCGCGCACGGCGTCGTCGATGAGCCCGACGACATGCGGGAACGCGTCCCGGAAGAAGCCCGAGATGCGGACCGTGACGTCGATGCGCGGGCGGCCGAGTTCGGCCAGGGGCACGATCGCGAAGCCGGTCACGCGCCGGGAGGCGTCGTCCCAGACCGGGCGGCAGCCCAGCAGCGCGAGGATCTCGGCGATGTCGTCGCCCTGGGTGCGCATGGCGGACGTGCCCCAGACGGTCAGGCCGACGGACTTCGGGTACTCGCCGGTGTCACTCAGATACCGTGCGACCAGCGAGTCGGCGAGCGACTGCCCGACCTCCCAACTCAGCCGCGAGGGAATGGCCTTGGGGTCGACGGAGTAGAAGTTGCGGCCCGTCGGCAGGACGTTGACGAGCCCGCGGGTCGGGGAACCGGAGGGACCCGCCGGGACGTAACCGCCGTCGAGCGCCTTGAGGATGTGGCCGATCTCGTCGGTGGTCCGGGCGAGCCGGGGTACGACCTGCGTGCAGGCGAACTCCAGGACGGCCACGGCGGCGGGCAGTTCGGTACCCAGGACGTCCCGTACCAGGGCGGGGACGGCGGCCGCGGCCCAGGCACGCTCCTCCATGCCCTCCGCCATCCGCCGGCACAGCTGCTCCAGCAGGTCGACGGCGTCGGCGGCGCTCCGTGCGGGGCCCTCCACCAGATCCGTCAGTTCCGCGGGCACCTTCAACGGCGCGCCCGGTTCGGCGAGCAGCTCCTTCTCCACCAGGCCGAAGTGCTCGGCCAGCGACGCCCTCAGCCCCGGGATCGCGTTCGCCTGCCCGCCCCACACCTGCGCGGAGCGCAGGACGGCGAGTACGAGGTTCACGCGCGGCTCGCCGACCGGACCACCGCCCAGGATGTGCAGACCGTCCCTGATCTGGACGTCCTTGATCTCGCACAGATAGCCGTCGATGTGCATGACGAACGCGTCGAAGGCGTCCTCGTCCGGCTGGTCGTCCACGTGCAGGTCGTGGTGCAGCTCGGCGGCCTTGACGAGGGTCCAGATCTGCGCACGCACCGCAGGTGCCTTGGCCGGGTCCAGGTCGGAGACCAGCGCGTACTCGTCGAGCAGCTGCTCCAGCTTCGCCAGGTCGCCGTAGGTGTCGGCGCGCGCCATCGGCGGTACGAGGTGGTCGACGACCGTGGCGTGCCCGCGCCGTTTGGCCTGGGTGCCCTCGCCGGGGTCGTTGACGATGAAGGGGTAGATCAGCGGGAGGTCGCCGAGGACGGCGTCGGGTGCGCAGCCCCGGCTCAGTCCGAGCCCCTTGCCCGGCAGCCACTCCATTGTGCCGTGCTTGCCCATGTGCACGATCGCGTCGGCCCTGAAGGTGTTCTCCAGCCAGCGGTAGGCCGCCATGTAGTGGTGCGAGGGCGGCATGTCGGGGTCGTGGTAGATCGCGATGGGGTTCTCGCCGAAGCCGCGCGGCGGCTGGATCATCACGACGACGTTGCCGAAGCGGAGCGAGGCGAGCACGACGTCGTCCCCGTCGACGTACAGACCGCCCGGCGGCTCCCCCCAGGCCTTAAGCATCGCGTCCCTGAGCTCCGGGTCCAGCGCGTCGAACCACGCCCGGTAGTCGGCGAGCGGCACCCGCGCGGGTGCGGACGCCAACTGCTCCTCGGTCAGCCACTCGACGTCGTGGCCGCCGGCCTCGATGAGCCGGTGGATGAGCTCGTCGCCGCCCCCGGGGTACTCGGTCAGCCCGTATCCCGCGTCCCGGAGCGCGTCCAGGACCCGTACGGCCGAAGCGGGGGTGTCTAGACCGACCGCGTTGCCGACCCTCGAGTGCTTCGTCGGGTAGGCGGTGAAGACGAGCGCGAGCCGCTTCTCCGCGTTCGGCTTGTGCCTCAGCAGGGCATGGCGCACGGCGATCCCGGCGACGCGCGCGGACCGCTCCGGGTCGGCCACGTACACCGGGACGTCGTCCGGGCCCTGCTCCTTGAAGGAGAAGGGGACCGTGACGAGACGGCCGTCGAACTCCGGGATGGCCACCTGCATCGCCGCGTCCATGGGGGTCAGGGCCGCGTCGGACGCGTCCCACGCGGACCGCGACGAGGTGAGGCAGAGACCCTGCAGCACCGGGACGTCCAGGTCGGCGAGCGCGCCGATGTCCCACGACTCCTCCTCCCCACCCGCCGACGCGTGCGAGGCGTGCGTGCCGCCCGCGGCGAGGACGGTGGCGACGAGCGTGTCGGCCTTCGAGAGCATCGCGTACAGCGCGGGGTCGGCGCCGCGCAGGGAACCGCAGTACACCGGAAGGGCGTTGGCGCCCCGTTCCTCGATCGCGTCGCACAGGGTGTCCACGAAGGCGGTGTTGCCGCTGAGTTCATGGGCCCGGTAGAAGAGCACGCCCACGGTGGGGCGGCCCTCGACGAACTCCCGTTCCCCGTGGAGGCCGTACCCGGGCATCTTCTGCGGCTCCGCGAACCCCTCGCCGGTCAGCAGCACGGTGTCGGACAGGAAGCGCGCCAGCTCGGTGAGGTTGGCGGGTCCGCCCTCGACGAGGTAGCGCAGGGCCTCCGCCACGACACCCGCGGGCACCGACGATTCGGCCATCAACTCCGCGTCCGGCACCGCCTCCCCGCCGAGCAGCACGGTCGGGACGCCGGCGGCCTTGAGGGCGGCGAGCCCGTCCTCCCAGGCGCGCTTTCCGCCCAGCAGCCGCACGACGGCGATGTCCGCGCCCGCGATCAGCGATCCGAGCTCCTCCGCGACGTCCACGCGGGTCGGGTTGCCGATCCGGTAGGGCGCACCGGAGGCACGCGCCGCCAGGAGATCGGTGTCGGCGGTCGACAACAACAACACTGTGCTCATGCGGGCGCTCCCGGTGGAATGAAAGGCAGTCCTTGCGGCGCGCCCGACTCGATGAGCCGCCAGAGCGCGTCCGTGTCCGCGTGCTGTTCGATCAGATCGCCGAGCCGGTCGAGCTGCTCCTCGCGCAGCGCGGCGAACGACGTGCCGGGGGCCGGCACGAATCGGCGGCCCGCGGCGGCCGCCACCTCGCGCAGGAACGCCCGTCGGAAACCGTCCGACTCGAGGGAGCCGTGCCAGTGGGTGCCCCACACCGCCCCGACCCGGCAGCCGTCCAGGAAGGGCTCTCCGCCGGTCACCTCGGCGACCCCGTGGTGGATCTCATAGCCCTGCACCGGCTCGCCGAGGGCCCGTCCGACGGGCCTCGTCAGGGTCTTCCCCCGGGCGAACCGCACCCTGACGGGCAGGACCCCGAGTCCGTCGACGCGGCCCCGGCGGCTCTCCACCTCGTCCTCGATGTGCTCGCCGAGAATCTGGAAGCCGCCGCAGATGCCGAGCGTCGGGCGTCCCTCGGCCGCCCTCCGGACGAGCGCGTCCGCGAGACCGCGTGCGCGCAGCCAGTCGAGGGCCCGCACGGTGCCGCGCGTGCCCGGGACCACCACCAGATCCGCGTCGGCCAGCTCCTCCGGCCGGTCCACGAACCGGACCACGACACCGGGTTCGGCGGCGAGGGCGTCCACATCGGTGAAGTTGGACATGAGGGGGACGGCGCAGACGGCGACGCGCAGCACGTCCGCCCCGACGGGGGCCGAGACCTCCGACTCGCGTACGGCGCCCCGCAGGGACACCCGCAGCCCGTCCTCCTCGTCGATCCCGAGTCCGTGCCGGAAGGGCAGGACCCCGTACGTCCGGCGCCCGGTGAGGCCGTGCAGCATGTCCAGCCCCGGCTCCAGCAGGGAGACGTCACCGCGGAACTTGTTCACCAGGAAGCCGGCGACGAGTTCCTGGTCCTCACGCGAGAGCAGGGCGACCGTGCCGAAGAACGAGGCGAACACTCCGCCGCGATCGATGTCGCCCACGACGAGCACGGGCAGGCGCGCGCCCCGCGCGATCCCCATGTTGACGATGTCGGTCCGCCGCAGATTGATCTCGGCGGGACTGCCGGCCCCCTCACAGATCACCGCGTCATATGTGCCCCGCAACTCGGCGAGACAGTCGAGGACGGTGCCGAGGAGCCGCTGTTGCCGCCCTCCGTGGTACCCGCGCGCGCTCAGTTCGCCGACCGGTTTGCCCAGCAGCACGACCTGACTGCTCTGCTCGCCCCCCGGCTTGAGCAGGACGGGGTTCATCAGCGCGGTCGGTTCGATGCGGCACGCCTGGGCCTGCATGGCCTGTGCCCGCCCGATCTCGGCACCTTCCCGGGTGACGAAGGAGTTGAGCGACATGTTCTGCGCCTTGAAGGGCGCGACCTTCACGCCCTGGCGTACGAGCCAGCGGCAGATCCCGGCGGTCACCACGCTCTTGCCGGCGTCGGAGGTGGTACCGGCGACGAGCAGTCCGCCGTTCATGACGTACGTCCCTTCGCGAGAAGCCTTCGGCCGAGCAGCCGCCCGGCGACGGTGACGCCGAGCGCGAGCACGGAGACACGACGGGAGAGCCGTACGGCCCGCTCGACGTCGTCGGTGCGGACCGGGCGTCCCGCACCGTTCAGCACCGGCCGGTGCTCGACCCGTCCCCCGTAGGACAGCGTCCCGCCCAGCCGCACCCCGAGGGCTCCCGCGAACGAGGCCTCCACGGGACCGGCGTTGGGGCTCGGGTGCCGGGTGGCGTCCGCGCGCCAGGCGCGCACGGCCCCCCGCGGATCCGGACCCGACACCGCCGCGAGGGCGGCGGTCAGGCGTGCGCCCGGCCATCCCGCGAGATCGTCGAGGCGGGCCGAGGCCCATCCGTAGCGCAGATGGCGGGGCGACCTGTGGCCGACCATGGCGTCGAGCGTGTTGACGGCCCGGAAGCCTACGAGCCCGGGCACGTTGCCCACCGCGCCCCACACCAGCGCGCCCACCACGGCGTCCGAGGTGTTCTCGGCGACGGACTCGACCACGGCCCGGGCGATCCCGTCGGCGTCCAGCGCCTGCGGATCCCGCCCGCACAGATGGGGCAGCCTGGCACGGGCGGCCTCGACGTCACCCGCTTCCAGGGCGCGCCCGACGGCACGGGCCTCGCGAGCGAGCGAGGTCCCCCCGACGACCGTCCAGGTGGTGGCGGCGGTCAGGGCGACGGAGGCGGCGGCAGACCGGCGTACGGCCGCGGCGGCGAGGGCCGCGAGCGAGACGGCGCCCCCGACGCACAGGGCGGTGTGCAGCGCGCCCCACCCGCGGTGGTCCCGCCACAGCACCCGTTCCACGGCGCCGGCGGCCCGCCCGAACACGGCGACCGGATGCCCGCGGCGCGGATCGCCGAAGAGGTGGTCACCGAGGAGGCCGGCGGCGGCGCCGTACGCGAAGTGGCGATCGGCACCCACCGGCTCAGCCGACCGCGGGGTAGGGCAGGATCCGATTGCTGAACCTCGAACGGCAGCCGCGCATGGCGATATGTCCTCACTCAGGGTGTCCACGCCCTGGTTCGACGAGATCGGCGGCGAGAGTTCCTGGCTCCCGGGGTCTCCTCCCCGGTGACAGTGGCGGGACCGCGCCGGATTCGCACCGGCTTCCTCTCCTGCCGCCGTATTGGCCCCGGCAGTCCACCACGGCCCCGGAACACCCGTCAACTTGCTCTTGACCTGCGAAGCTGCGGTGTGCGGAGGCCCACACCGCTGAAATATCGTCAGCCACCCGAATCGGCGCCTTCTGTGCTCTTTCCGGGCGGGGAACCTGGGAAGACTAGGGAACGGCAGAACAAGCGGACACGGCACGAAGAACGCGGAGAGCGCCGACGAGCGGCAACGGGTGATTCGTCGCGGGGAGACGAACCCGGCGCGGCCGGACCTCTGTTGCCTGCGGCAGCGGTGGTGGCTCGGCGCTCCGGGGCGTTGCGCCGGGGAAGCCGGGCCGGTTTCGCTGACGGGGTGGGACGGAGGGCCGGTGTGATCGGCAGGGCTGCGCGGTTCTGGCGCAAGAGCAGTTACTCGGGTGACGACAACAACGACTGTGTCGAGGTCGCCGTGGAGGGGGCGCGCATTCTGGTGCGTGACTCGAAACGGCGCACCGGCCCGGTGCTCGTCTTTCGCCGTACCGCCTGGTGTGGTTTGCTGGCTGGACTCGAGGACCCGGCGGTGGACGGTTTCTGACAGTCCGTCCGAAGGACGGGAGGGACCCACATGGGGGACAGGGCCACGGAAGCATCGGCGCGTGCGGGAGGCCCCCACACTCCACGGAACGTGCTGTCGGCGGCGGCCCCGCTGGCGCTCTTCTCCCTCACCACGGGAGTGTTCGCGGTGGGCGTCGGTGCGCTCGCCTCACTGCTCGTCCCGGGGGCCTTGGCGCGGGCTCTCGTCTGGCTGGTGGTGACGATCGCCGCGGCGTCCTGCGCGGGCCTGTGGTGGGGCCTCACCCCGGTCCCGGAGCGTCTCCGTGCTCTCGACCGGGCCGTGGCGACGGTTCGTCCACGGGGTTCGGAATCCCGCTGATCCCGGGGAGGCGTGCCGCCGCCGAGCGGCGGCGCAGGGCCCGGCCGACGCCCGCCGCGAGTGCGGTGACGACCGCTGCCCCCAGCACCCCCAGCACGGACATGGTCAGGGGGGACCGAACCCCCTGACCGAGGCCGGCCGCCACCCGGGCCGACAGGGCGACGGCGAACAGCAGGACGCTGCCGAACGCGGTGCCCAGCAGCAGACGGGTCGCCGGCCCCGCACCCTCGTCCCGGTCGCGGGAGTCGGCCGCAGCGGTCGGGGTGTCCGCGTCCTCCGCGGGGGCGGGCTCCGGCGGGGTCTGCGGCGGATCGCCCGCCGCCGCGAAGCGGAGCGCGCGCAACTGCCTGCACCACTCAAGGAACCCGAGGACCGCCATCGGTCTTCCTCCCCGTTGTCTGCCCGGGCCGTCCGTCCCGGGTGTCAGCCGTTGTCGAGACTCTCCTTGACCGCGTCGATCAGCTCGACGAGCCGGTCGCCGTCGTACGCCTTGTTGCTGATGTCCTCGAAGCACTCCTGGTAGCGGGCCGTGAGAGCGAGGTCGTCGCGGTTGGCCACGCTGCCGGTGGCGCCCTCCAGATAGAGCAGGTCGTCGCCGTCCGTGAAGCCGAGCAGCGTGAACGAGCCGCCCATGCTGTAGTGCGCGCCGGCCCTGAACGGCAGTACGCGCAGGGTGACTCTGGGGTGCCGGGACATCGTCTTGAGGTGCTCCAGCTGCCGGCGCATCACCCCCGGGCCACCGACCACCCGCCGCAGGACCGCCTCGTCCAGGACGATGCTCACGTCCGGTCCGTGCTCGCCGTCGAAGATCCGTTCCTGCCGGGTGGCGCGCAGCTCCGCCGAGCGCCGGGTGCGCTCGCCCGCCTCGCGCGGTGCGAGCTGGGCCATGGTGTAGTCCTCGATCTGCAGCAGCGAGTAGACGACCGACGGGTGGTAGAAGCGGATCGAGGTCGCGGCGCTCTCGTACCCCAGGTACTGGGCGAACTGCGGCCGCACCATGTCGCTGTACGCCGCCCACCAGGACGGCCCCTTGGAGCCGCGCGCGGCCTCCTCGAGTTCGGCCACCAGCGCGGGATCGGTGACGGTGTAGAGCTGGAGCAAGGCCCGCAGATCGGTGACACTCAGGCTCACCGTCCCGGCCTCCAGCCGGATCAGCTTCGACAGGGACCACTCCAGCGCGTCGGCGGCCTCCCGCTGTGTGAGGCCGGCGTCCTCGCGCGCCTTGCGCAACTCGATGCGGAGCCTGCGTCGGTTCAGGCTCGGATCGATGTCCCTGGCCATGTCGCTCCCTGCCACACGTCGTCTTCGTCAGGTCGGGCGGCCGACGTCGAGCAGCAACTCACCCAATAGACTAGGTGAGTTGGAGGAGGGCGGCCAGACCGCTCGCTGTCTGCCACCTGTCTTTTCGACGTGGTCGCGATGCGGTGTAGAACGTAGCAAACCGCCATATGCCCAACAAAAAATCGGACCCCCGCGGTGAAGTTCACTGCGAGGGTCCGACCCGTGCGGGCCCGAACGGGTGGATGAGGTGGGAGGGGTCAGGAGACGATCAGAAAGATCCCGTATCCGACCGCCGCCGCGCAGGCCGCGAAACAGGCGTACGCGCCGGTGACCGCCAGGGCGGCCGTACCGCCCCGGGCCGATTCCTTCTTCGTCAGGCTCACGACGCCCAGGGTGAACAGGCCCACCAGGGCCACGGTGACCACGAGGCTGACGCCGAAGACGGAGCCGAGGGCTGCCCAGTCGATGTTCATGAACGCGCTTCCTTAAACCGTGGCGTGGCTGGTCGGTTCGGCGGTGGGGCCGGAGTTCCGGTCCGGGGCGGGGGCCGTCACGACCGGGCCCGCCGGCGGGGGGATCACCGCGGCGATCGCCGTCGTGACGACGCCCGCGGACTCGCTCTCGACGTCGTTGACGTTGTCGACCGTGACCGGCCGGCGCCGGGACAGCGTCCAGATGACGCCGGCGCCCGACACAAGCAGCACCCCGGTGATGATCGTGCCCCAAGTGCCCTGCTTGGTGAGGAATTCGGCGCCCGCACCGACGAGGCCGGCCGCCGGGAGCGTGAGGCCCCAGGCGACGAACATCCGGGTCGCGGTGGACCAGCGGACCACGCCGCCCTTGCGGCCGAGACCGGCGCCCATGACGGCGCCCGAGCAGACCTGGGTGGTGGAGAGCGAGAAGCCGATGTGCGAGGACGCGAGGATCGCGGCCGCCGCGCTGGTCTGGGCGGCGAAGCCCTGCTGCGGCGCGAGGTCGGTCAGCCCCTTGCCGAGGGTGCGGATGATGCGCCAGCCGCCGAGATAGGTGCCGAGGGCGATGGCCAGGCCGGCCGAGACGACGACCCAGGTGGGAGGGTTGGAGCCGGGGGCGATGGCGCCACCGGTGACCAGCGCCAGGGTGATGATGCCCATCGTCTTCTGGGCGTCGTTGGTGCCGTGGGCGAGGGACACCAGTCCGGCCGAGGCGATGGAGCCGGCCCGGTAGCCCTTCGCGGTGGCCCTGTCGTCGGTGCGGCTGCCGATGACGTAGGACAGACGCGTCGCGAGCATGGCCGCCAGGCCCGCCACGATCGGCGCGGCGACGGCGGGGAGCAGGACCTTGGTGACGACCGTCGAGCCGTTCACCGCGGACCATCCGGCGGAGGAGACGGCGGCGCCGATCAGACCGCCGAACAGGGCGTGGGAGGAACTGGAGGGCAGACCGAGGAGCCAGGTGAGCAGGTTCCACAGGATGGCCCCCACCAGCGCCGCGAAGATCACTTCGACGCGTATGCCCTGCTCGTTGATGATGCCGCCGGAGATGGTCTTGGCGACCTCGACGGAGAGGAAGGCGCCGACGAGGTTCAGCGTGGCGGACATCGCCACCGCCGCCTTGGGCTTAAGGGCGCCGGTCGAGATGGTTGTCGCCATCGCGTTGGCTGTGTCGTGGAAACCGTTCGTGAAATCGAACACGAGAGCGGTGACGATCACGATTCCGAGGAGGAGCGTGATGTGTTCCATTTACCCAGGCTTCTGTGGGAGGTCAGTGGCGCGTTGAACGTAGGAAACCTGGATGAACGGAAGGTGAACTGAGGAGGTCTTGAGGGTGTATCAAACGGCCTGATGTGACGCCGTGTGCGGCGGGCCGGTGGCGGTCAGGTCTTCGAACGAAGGCGGAATTCTGGGCTCCGTATGCCCTCTCGGGGTCCTCGCCGGTCCGTCGCGGACCCCGGCGGCCGGCTCATGGTCCGCCGGAGAGACTTTGGTCACCCGGCGGTCGCCCCTCTCGGGAGTGAGCGACGTCACGCTCAACACACGGCCTGCAGTGCGGGTATGACGGCGGTGCGGCTTATGGGCGTACGCCACTTTTCTTCTCAAATATCAATGAATCAGGCATATCAACCAGGGTCACGAAGAGAGAGGCGGGAGTCGGTCGAATGCAAGCCGGTTGTTTGCGGGCGGGGGCGGTATGTCCATATATCGACCGCGGCGGGGGTGTGTCCTGCGCCCTGCCTGCGCCGGTCACCGGTCGGCCGGTCACCCGCCTGGCAGGATCGCGGCATGGCTGAACAGCGAGGCGGCGCACGGGACGCGGAAGAGGCCGGACAGGACGGACGGGGGCGGGGCGCACCCGAGGCGGCGGGCGAGGTCGCGCGCGCGTGGGACGAACTCGTCGCCACCGCACGCCGGACCGTGGCCGACGGCCTGGTCGTCGGCACGTCCGGCAATGTCTCCGTACGGGTCGGCGACCTCGTGCTGGTGACGCCCACGGGTGTGCCGTACGAGCGGCTGGAGCCGGGTGACGCGGTCGGGGTCGATCCCGACGGGCGGCAGGTGCTCGGCACACTGCGGCCGACCAGCGAGCTGCCGATGCACCTGGCGGTCTATCGCACGACCACGGCGCGGGCCGTCGTCCACACGCATGCCGTGCACGCCACGGCCGTCTCCACGCTGGTACCGGAACTGCCCCTGGTCCACTACATGGCCGCGGCGCTCGGCGGCGCTGTCCGGGTCGCCCCGTACGCCACGTACGGCACCGCGGAGTTGGCCGAGAACATGCTGCGCGCCCTGACCGACCGCACCGCGTGCCTGCTGCAGAACCACGGGACGGTCGCCCATGGGTCCTCGCTGACCCAGGCCTATGACCGTACGGCCCAGTTGGAGTGGATGTGCCGCCTGTGGCTGACGGCGTCGTCGGTGCCGGGCCTGTCGCCCGCGCTGCTCACCCCCGAGCAGGTGTCCGAGGTGGCGGAGCGGTTGCGGGGGTACGGACAGGGCCGCGCGTAGCCGGCCCGGCTCGCAGTGCGGGTGCGGACCGCCGTGCGCCCCCTCGCCCACACGGGCGGAGCCGGTCCACTGGCCGGGCGTGGGCTCCACCGGGAGACTGGACGGGTGCGCACTGTCAAAGCGGCGGCCGCAGCCGTCACCGTAGCCATAGCAGCGGGCGCGGCAGGCGTCGTCGCGGGCCGCTTCGCCAGCGATGCCGCGCTCAAGGCGCCCCCGGGCCGCCCGCTGCCCACCGAACCCCGCCTCACCGTGCACTCCCTGGCGGCCGGCCGGATCGTGCTCACCCGCGATCTGGCCTCCCGGCGCCCCGGTACCTACGGCCTCTCCGGACACGACTCGCACGCGGTCGTGGGCCCCGTGCTCGAGACGGCGCCCCATTCGCCCGACAGCGTCGTCCGCCGCCTGGAACGGGTCACCCACGGCACGCTCGAACCCGGCGACAAGGCCTGGCTCACCCCGACCCTGCACATCGGCGATCCGAGGACCGCCCTCGGTCTCGATCACGCCGACGTCGACGTCCCCGGGGAACTCGGAGCCATGCCGGCCTGGTTCCTCTCGGGCATCCGGGACACGTGGGTGATCACCGTGCACGGGCTCGGTGCCACCCGGGAACACCCCATGAACGTCCTGGGATTCCTCCGGCGGCTCCGCTTCCCGGTCCTCGACATCACCTACCGCGGCGACCGCGGTGCGCCCCGGCCCCCGGACGGACTGAACCACCTCGGCGAGACCGAGTGGCGGGACGTGGACGCCGCCATCCGCTACGCCGTGCGCCACGGGGCCGAGCGCGTCGTCCTGCACGGCTGGTCCACCGGCGCCACCATGGCGCTGCGCGCCGCCACGCACTCGCCGCTGCGCGAGCGGATCTCCGGGCTCGTCCTCGACTCGCCGGTGCTCAGCTGGGAGGCCACGCTGCGCGCCCTCGCCGCGGCCCGCCGCACCCCCGGCGCCCTGCTGCCGCTGGCGGTACGCGCCGCCCAGGGCCGCACCGGTCTGTACGGCGACGGTGTCCGGGACGCCGCGGAAGCGGGCCTGCTGCGGGTGCCGACCCTGATCTTCCACGGCCCCGACGACACGGTCGCCCCCTGGGGTCCCTCACGGCGCCTCGCAGAGCGCCGCCGTGACCTGGTCACCCTGCACACCGTGCGGAACGCCCCGCACGGTGCGATGTGGAACGTGGACCCGAGGACCTACGAAGAGGCGATGCGGCGCTTCCTCACCCCGCTCATGTAGCGGGACGGCATCCGGGGCGGCCGGCTCGGCACCGTCGGGACGGCCCCGCGCCCCGCCCGCCCGGACCCTTCCGGTTAGCGCCTTTGACAAGCCCTTTCCGTATGCGCACGCCCTTTCCGGGACCCATTCGTCGGCCGGGCCTGTCGCCCGCCGTGACATTCCGTTTGGGTTTTCGGACCGTCAACCGGAAGACTGCACCCGTGACGTCCCGTACCCCGCGCGACTCCAGGCTCCGACTCGTCCGCCCGCGGCCGCTCGCCGCCGCTCCCCGGGCGGTGACCCAGCACCACTCGCGCCGCCCCGCGCCCAGGCCGCCCGAGGGCACACCTCCGCCCGCGGAACTGGCGAGGATGGCCCGCGCCCGACTGGCCGGCGCGGCCCGCGTGGCCCGCTGGGCCGACACCGCGCTCCGTCCGGGCCGCGACGGCGCGACCGCACAGGGCAGGGGCACGCTTGCGGACGCAACCGCCGAACAGGCGGCCGCCGACCTCGGTCTGACCGTCGCTCAGGCCCGTGCCGACTGGGACACCGCGCGGCTGGCGGGTCTCGTCGAGGTGCACGGCGACAGCGCCCGCCCCGGCTGGCGGCTGCGTGCCTGGAACCGCGACGACTCCGCCGTGCTGCGCGGCTGGGTCGCCCTCTTCGACGCATGGTCGCTCGCCTGTCCCGAGCCCGCGGACCGGGAGCACGCGGCCGTCGCCGAGGTCGTCTCGGCCATGCCGCAGGTGCTCTCCTTCCTGCAGCTGTCCGCGGGACCCGTCCCCGTCGAGCAGCTTCTCGACCTCCTCGGACAACGGGTCACCGAACTGCGTACCGAGCGCTGCGAGGTCCCCTACGGACCGCAGGCGGCCCCGGTGGAGGCCCCCGTCCACGCCGTCGCGGAGGACGCCGACCTCGCCCCCCTGCTCGACTGGGCCCTGGACGCGCTCGCCTATGTCGGCGCCCTCACCTGCGCCGACGGGCAGGCCACCCTCACCCCGATCGGCAGCTGGGCGGTCTGGGTCAAGCTCGAGCAGATCTGTGTCGCCGCGCAGAGCCCCGCCGGGAACATCGAGCAGAACGCCGAGGACATGCTCCGCGGCTGCGCCCAGCTCCGCCCGAACGCGGCGCGCGCGGAGTACCGCGCCTGGCTAGCGGCCCGCACCGTGGGCAGCGCCGTCACCGAACTGCTCGCGGCCGCCGGCGGTGAGGACGCCCTCCTGCGCGGCCTGGCCTTCGAGGCGCTGCGCGTGGTCGGCGCCGCCGCCGAGGCCGAGGTGCGGGCCGCGGCGGACGAGACCCCGCTGCGCCCCTATGCGCTGCTCTGGCTCGCCGAGCACGACGGCACCGATCCGGACGACGCCCACGAGGTGCTCACCCGCGAAGAGGCCACCTGGCTGTGGGTCGACACCGCCGCGGCCGTCGCCGACCACGGCGAAGCCCCGCTGCTCGTGCGCCATTTGGAGTCCGCCGTGCAGCCCACCATCCCGGCGCTCCTCGACGAGGTGCGCGCGGTCGGGCATCCCCGCACGGTGCAGGTGCTGGTCGCGCTCGCCGCCGCCCACCCGGACCCGGCGCTGGCCAAGGCCGTGCGCCGCGCCGCGTTCCAGGTCCACACGGGAGGCAGCTGACCGCCGGTCAGCCCGCTGTCTCGGGGGCGTACGTGCCGAAGCTCCAGATGTTGCCCTCGGCGTCCCGGGCCATGTAGTCCCGAGAGCCGTAGTCCTGGTCCGTCGGCGGCATCAGGATGTCCGCACCGTGCTCCACGGCCCGCTGGTGGTGTGCGTCGACATCGTCCACGACTATGTACACCCCGCAGGGGCCCGCGCCCTTCATCGCCTCGTCGAAGAGTCCTCCCCGGCCCTTGGAGCCGAGCATCACCGCGCCGTTGCCCTGGACGAGCTCGGCGTGCAGCACCGAGCCGTCCTCCCCCTCGTACACCGACAGCTCCGTGAAGCCGAACGCCTCCGTCAGCTGCCTGATCGCCGCCTTGGCGTCCGCGTACAGCAGCGTCGGGTAGATGCTCGGACGCCTGCCGTCCATGCCCGCCATTCCGATCACTCCCTCCGGTGTCCCGGCCGGAACCTCGGCCCGCCGTGCAGTCTCGCACCCGCCACGGACAACGGTCCCGGCACCGAGCGGACGGAACGAGGCACCACGGGGTCATGGGGCGCGGCCCCGGACACGTCGTGCGCCGTCCGCGAGAGACATCCTCGTACCGACCCGGGCCGCCGCGCCCGGGCGTTCCACGAACGAGGGACAGCCGGGCGGCGAACCGTTGCCACCACTGCGCTGCGCCGGACCGCACGGCCGGGCGACCGGTGAGGGCAACGAGCATCACAGTGCCGAACGTCCGCACATCGAAAAAGCGCTTGCACGACCCCGTTAGACTGGCTCCATGGCCATTCTCCTCGCGCATTAGACGGCGGGAACGCCCTCAGCCGTCCATCCCGCCCTTCCTCCGCCCTGGAGTCTGTCCGTGATCTCCGCCTCCGGTATCGAGCTGCGCGCCGGTGCCCGCATCCTCATCGAGAACGCCAGTTTCCGCGTCGCCAAGGGCGACCGCATCGGTCTGGTCGGCCGCAACGGCGCCGGCAAGACGACCCTCACGAAGGTCCTTGCCGGCGAGGGCATGCCCGCCGCGGGCACCGTCACCCGCTCCGGCGAGGTCGGCTACCTCCCGCAGGACCCGCGCACCGGCGATCTGGACGTGCTCGCCCGCGACCGCGTCCTGTCCGCGCGCGGCCTGGACGTCCTGATCCGCAAGATGCGCGAGAACGAACAGCGCATCGCCACCGGCAAGGGCTCCACCCGTGACAAGGCGATGAAGCAGTACGAGCGCCAGGAGACGGAGTTCCTCACCAAGGGCGGATACGCCGCCGAGGCCGAGGCCGCCACCATCGCCGCCGCGCTCAACCTGCCCGACCGGGTGCTGGGCCAGCCCCTGCACACGCTCTCCGGCGGTCAGCGCCGCCGTATCGAGCTGGCCCGCATCCTCTTCTCCGACGCGGACACCCTGCTGCTCGACGAGCCGACCAACCACCTCGACGCCGACTCGATCGTCTGGCTGCGCGACTACCTCAAGTCCTACCGCGGCGGCTTCATCGTCATCTCGCACGACGTCGACCTGGTCGACACGGTCGTCAACAAGGTGTTCTACCTGGACGCGAACCGATCCGCGATCGACATCTACAACATGAGCTGGCGGCTTTACCAGCAGCAGCGCGAGGCCGACGAGAAGCGCCGCAAGCGGGAGCGCGCCAACGCCGAGAAGAAGGCCGCCGCGCTCAACGCCCAGGCCGACAAGATGCGCGCCAAGGCCACCAAGACGGTCGCGGCGCAGAACATGGCCCGCCGTGCCGAGAAGCTGCTCTCCGGCCTGGACGCGGTGCGCCAGTCCGACAAGGTCGCCAAGCTTCGCTTCCCGCAGCCCGCGCCCTGCGGCAAGACCCCACTGACGGCCGAGGGCCTGTCGAAGTCGTACGGCTCCCTGGAGATCTTCACCGACGTCGACCTGGCCATCGACAAGGGCTCGAGGGTCGTCATCCTCGGCCTCAACGGCGCCGGCAAGACCACCCTGCTGCGGCTGCTGGCGGGCGCCGAGCAGCCCGACACCGGCTCCGTCGTCCCCGGTCACGGCCTCAAGCTCGGCTACTACGCGCAGGAGCACGAGACCCTCGACCCGGACCGCACGGTCCTGGAGAACATGCGCTCCGCGGCGCCCGACATGGACCTGGTCGAGGTCCGCAAGGTGCTCGGCTCGTTCCTGTTCTCCGGGGACGACGCGGACAAGCCGGCCGGTGTGCTGTCCGGCGGTGAGAAGACCCGTCTCGCCCTCGCCACCCTCGTGGTGTCGTCCGCGAACGTGCTGCTGCTGGACGAGCCGACCAACAACCTCGACCCGGCCAGCCGCGAGGAGATCCTCGGCGCGCTGCGCACCTACACCGGTGCGGTCGTCCTGGTCACGCACGACGAGGGCGCGGTCGAGGCGCTCCAGCCGGAGCGGATCATCCTGCTGCCCGACGGCGTCGAGGACCTGTGGGGCGCGGACTACGCGGACCTCGTCACCCTCGCCTGAGCACTCCCGCGCGCTGAGCCGTCAGCGCCGGTTGATCGAATGACTGATCCACTGCGTATGGATCATTCGGCCGATCCGTGATCCATCATCTGTGTGAGATCTCCTCGTACCGGGGTGTGTCATACACCGATTTCCCGGCCGAGCCCTTTCGCCTCAAGGGCTCGGCCGTTGTGCGTCGCTGACCTGGCCCTTCCCGGAAGAACCCGTTCGGCCGTACGGGCGGCGCAGGGCGGAATCCGGAATTCCACTCGTGGGGATGTGCTCCCGTCGTCAGAACCGTGTCGCACGGACCTTGCCGAATGGGTGGCCATCGCGCCTCCGAGGGGTGATCATGAGGAGACCAGAGCGCACTTCCCATGAGGAGGCACGGGTGGCCGAGACTCTGAAGAAGGGCAGCCGGGTGACCGGCGCCGCGCGCGACAAGCTCGCGGCAGACCTGAAGAAGAAGTACGACTCCGGTGCGAGCATCCGGGCGCTGGCCGAGGAGACCGGCCGCTCGTATGGCTTCGTCCACCGGATGCTCAGCGAGTCGGGCGTCACGCTTCGAGGGCGTGGCGGGGCGACGCGGGGCAAGAAGGCCACGTCGGCCTGACGCCGGGCGGCCCCTCGGATTCGATGTGGCCACCCGGTCGGTCGGTTGACCGGCTGGGTGGTTACTGTGCAGTCACTTACGGATGCCGTCGCACGGTGTCCTTTTCTGACCGCACCTATCGGAGGCGCCCCATGGCTTCGCTCGACCCGGTACTCGACAAGGACGGCGTACGGCTCACCGTAGACGAGACGATCGCCACGGTGACGCTGACCAACCCGGCCAAGCTCAACGCCCAGAGCCCCGCTCTGTGGCGGGCGTTGGCGGAGGCCGGGAGCGCGCTGCCCGGTTCGGTCCGTGTGGTCGTGCTGCGTGCCGAGGGCAAGTCGTTCTCGGCGGGGCTCGACCGACAGATGTTCACGCCCGAGGGCATCGAAGGCGAACCGTCCTTCACCGACCTCGCGCGTGGCAGCGATGCGAAGCTGGATGCCGCCATCGCCGGATTCCAGGAGGCGTTCACCTGGTGGCGGCGCAACGACATCGTGTCCATCGCCGCCGTCCAAGGGCATGCGATCGGAGCCGGGTTCCAGCTCGCCCTCGCCTGTGATCTGCGCGTCGTCGCGGACGACGTGCAGTTCGCCATGCGTGAGACGAGCCTCGGCCTGGTACCGGACCTGGCCGGCACGCATCCGCTGGTGGGCCTCGTCGGCTGTGCCCGCGCACTGGAGATCTGTGCGACGGGCCGGTTCGTGGCGGCCGAGGAGGCCGTGAGCACCGGGCTCGCGAACATCTCCGTGCCGCGCGAGCAACTCGACGACACGGTGCGGGACCTGGCGTCCGCGTTGCTGGCCGCCCCCCGGGACGCCGTGATCGAGACCAAGGCACTGCTGGTCGGGGCGTCGGGGCGGACGTACGACGAGCAGCGTGCCGCGGAGCGGGCCGCCCAGGCCCGCCGGATCCGGGACTTGGCCGGAGTGGGCGAGTAGCGGACGTCCGGGCCGTCGGGACCCGGATCGGCGCTCGGCGGCCGTCACGGGGACGGCGACCGACGGACGGCCGCACCCGGACAGCGCGGCGGGGCAGGGACGTGCCGCCCCGCTGCTCCTGGCGTGCCCGGCACACCCCTGGGTGCCCGCTCCTTGCGCGGACCGGACCACGCCCGACTCGTCGTCTGCGAGGAGCGGATCGGGTTCCAGCCGTGGCTCCGCAATTGGGCGGAGGCGGGCGGCTGCCGGGTGACCGGTTCGGCGTCCCGCGCGGTGGGGTGCCACGACCGCGCACTCCATAACGGTCCGCAACGGCCCGGCGGCAGCGTGCATTCGTACGCCGCCGGAGCCATGAGCGTGATCCGGGCCCGTCGCACGGCGGCCGCGCCGGGGCTCCCCGTCGTCACGTCCGTGCGTCCGCCGCATTGATCCAACCCGTCCCGTCCACGGGCGCAGCCGTGTCCGCGCCCTTACGGTGGGTGAGGGG
Organism: Streptomyces sp. NRRL F-5122; assembly: GCF_001507435.1. Taxonomy (GTDB): domain Bacteria; phylum Actinomycetota; class Actinomycetes; order Streptomycetales; family Streptomycetaceae; genus Streptomyces; species Streptomyces lannensis. The sequence goes on along the minus strand of NZ_LMWH01000161.1, from coordinate 47,803 downwards.
AGGGCGACCGAAAGGGCACATGCGGCGATGACCGAGATGACCGAGCGTAACAGGTCGGCGGCGGCCTCCGAGGGTGCGGAGCCGATACAGACCCGCAAGCCCGCCCGGTGGGGCGGCGGCGATCCCGCCACGCGGGGAAGGACGACCATCGCCGATGGCGTGGTCGAGAAGATCGCCGCACTCGCGGCGCGCGACATGCCCGGCGTGCACGACCTGGGCGGCGGCCTGAGCCGCACCTTCGGTGCCGTCCGCGACCGGGTCCCCGGCGGCTCGAAGGCGACCCGGGGAGTGAAGGCCGAGGTCGGCGAGGTGCAGACCGCGCTCGACCTGGAGATCGTCGTCGAGTACGGGGTGTCCATCGCGGATGTGGCGCGCGCCGTGCGCGAGAACGTCATCGTGGCGGTCGAGCGGATGACCGGGCTGGAGGTCGTCGAGGTCAACATCGCGGTCGGCGATGTGAAGCTGCCCGACGAACGGGACGACGAGCTGAAGGCGCGGCTCCAGTAGCCGGGTCGCCGTGAGCTGAGGAGCGCAGCATGGGGTTGGCCGTGATCGGCATGATCGCCGGGATGGCGCTGGGCTTCGCCGGGTACTTCGGAGGCTTCGGCGCGTTCCTGCTCGTGGCGGCCCTCGGTGCCGTCGGCTTTGTCGTCGGCCGCTTCCTGGAAGGGGATCTGGACGTCGACGACTTCTTCCGCACCCGCGATGACCGGGAGCGGTGACGCGTGAGCGACCGGACCGTGGAGGGTGAGCGGAGCGGCGGGAGCCGGAGGGCGGCAAGAGCGGTGGCTCCGGCCGAGCGCGGCGCCACCGTGATCGGCGACCTGGTCGTCGCGAAGATCGCCGCACAGGCGGCGCAGGAGGCGCTCGGCACGCTGCCGCCGGAGGCCGCACCGCCGCACGCGACGGTCGTCGTACTGCACCACGCCACCGACACCGCCGGGGGAGGGGCGAGCCCGATCGGTACGGCGCGCGTCGGCATCAGCCTCGAACTGGGCTACCCCTGCGACATCGGCGGCCGGTGCGGTGCGGTGCGTCGCCGGGTCGTCGAGCGGGTAGGCGCCTTGGCGGGGATGGAGGTGCACGAGGTCGCCGTCCAGGTGGAGCGGCTGCATCCGGGCCCGGCACAGGGGAGGACGCAATGAGCGAGGCACAGGGCCGCGAGAGTACGCAGGGACTCCCGGTCATCGAGAAGGCCGCGGACGGCGGGCTGGGCCAGTCCGCGTCCGCCGCGGCGTACGAGCCCGTGGACGGTGCGCATGGAAGCGGCGGCCGCTTCTGGTCCTCGCGCCGTTTCCCGGCGGGCGTCGTGGCGCTGGTCGTACTGACCGGCGCGGTCCTGCTGCTGTACGACATCACGGCAGTGAGGGCCGACAGGTCCGCCCTGCACGCGCGCAAGGTCCTCGTACGGGAGCTCGCCGGACGGCCCCTCGACGACATCTGGGTGCTGGCCTGCGCCGCCGTGGCCGTGGTCCTCGGCCTGTGGCTGCTGGCACTCGCCGTGACGCCCGGTCTGCGCGGCGTGCTGACGATGCGTCCGCCCCACGCCGACGTGCAGGCCGGGCTGCACCGCGCCGCCGCCGCGACGGTGCTGCGCGACCGTGCCATGGAGGTGCCCGGTGTGCAGTCGGTGCGCGTCCGTGTGGGACGCGGGAGGGCGGACGTGCGGGCGGTCTCGCACTTCCGGGAGCTCGACGAGGTGCGGGCCGACCTGGACGCCGCCCTCGCCGACGCCGTGCGGGGCCTCGGGCTCGACCGCCGGCCCGGTCTGTCGGTGCATGTGCGGCGGACCGGACGGAAGGGGTGAGGCGCGGTGCTGCGGATCGTCAACCGTGTACTGATCGGGCTGGCCGGACTCGGCCTCGTCGTCCTCGGCGGTTCCGTCCTCGCCGTCGGCCTCGGGACGGCTCCGCCGTCGTGGTGGGTCCACCAGGGGCCGCACGACGTCCTGCTCAGCGATGCCGAACGGACCCGGTGGCGTCAGGAGGGCTGGTGGTGGCCGACCGTCATCGGCGCCCTCACCGTCCTTGTGCTGCTCGCCGTGTGGTGGCTGTCGGCAGTGCTCAGACGACGCCGGCTCAGCGAGGTCCTCGTCGACACCGGGGACGGTGCGGGCGCCCTGTTGCGCGGGCGGGCGATGGAGGGCGTCCTCGCCGAGGACGCGGGGCGGCTGGACGGCGTCCAGGAGGCACGGGTGCTGCTGACCGGGCGACGCAGCGCGCCTCAGGCACGGGTACGGCTCCTGCTCGAACCGTACGTGGATCCCGCGGACGCGCTGCACCGGCTCACCACCGGGTCCCTGGCCCATGCCCGCGAGTCGGCAGGACTTGCCGCACTGCCCACCGAGGTACGGCTGCGTGGAGCCAAGTACCGTGCGGGGCGCGTGAGCTGATGCCGTGAGCGGACGGGCCCAGGGACCGTGCACAGGGCTCAGAACCCGTGCAGGGCCCCGCCGTCCACCGGAACCATGATCCCGGTCAGATACGACGCCGCCGGTGAGAGCAGGAACGCGGCCGTGCGGCCGAACTCCTCCGGGGTGCCGTAGCGGCGCAGCGGGATGGAGGCCTCGTTGGCCGTCCGGGCCGCGTCCGGATCGGCGGCCAGGGCGTCCAGCTCGCGCACCCGGTCCGTGTCGATTCGGGCCGGGAGGAGCCCGACGGTGCGAATGCCGCGCGGGCCCAGCTCGTTCGCGAGGGACTTGGCGAAGCCCGCGAGTCCGGGCCGCAGACCGTTGGAGATGGTCAGGCCCTGGATGGGCTCGTACACGGAGCCGGACAGGACGAAGCCGATGACACCGCCCTCGGGCAGTTCCGCGGCGGCGGCGCGGGCCAGCCGTACCGCACCGAGGAAGACGGACTGGAAGGCGGCCGTCCACTGCTCGTCCGTGTTGTCGGCGAGCCGGCCCGGCGGCGGGCCGCCGACGCTGATCAGGACGCCGTCGAAACCGCCGAAGTGCTCACGTGCCGTGGCGATCAGCCGGGCAGGCGCCCCGGGGTCGGAGTTGTCGACGGCCACGCCCACGGCGTTGGCACCCAGTTCGGCGGCGGCATCGGCGGTCCGCTTCTCGTCGCGGCCGGTGACGACCACCTTCGCCCCGTCGGCGACGAGTTCCCGCGCGGCAGCGTTGCCCAGCCCGCGAGTGGCGCCGGTGACGACGTACACACGGTCCTTCAGTCCAAGATCCATGGCCCCTATCCTGCCGTCTCGTCACCCGGGAGGGCGAGTGCGGTACCCGACGGGCCGTGCCGGCCGGAGGACCGGGGGCGGTCCCGCAGTCCGGCACGGGGGCCGCGGGACGGGCGCGTCGCCCAGCCCCGACGTCCGCGCCCGCCCCGCAGGTTGTCCGTCTTCCCTGTTTTGTGCGTCTCGCACATCCTCCCGTCGCCCGGACCGTGTTCCTCCGGGTCGGCGGCCGGTGGCGCGCCGGGTCGAGGTCAGCCCACCGCGGCCGGTGCCGGTTCCTCGTGCCGCTCCTCGGTGCGCTTCGCCCGCTCCCCGGCCTCACGGCGGACCAGGATCGCCCAGCCGATCGGGACCGCCGCCGCGAACAGCCACCACTGGACCGCGTACGGCAGGTTGATGTCGCCGAGGCCGATCCAGCTGCTGTCCTCCTTGGGCGACGGGATCAGCTCCGGGCTGCCGCCCTTGGGGGCGGGGGAGGTCAGTTCGATGTAGCCGCCGAGCACGTCCTTGGCGGAGCCGTCGCCCTCGCCGCGCAGGAGCGTGGCGATCTGCCCGCTGTTGATCAGCATGATCTGGCGGTCCGGCAGCCCCTTGACGTTCTTGATGCCGCTCGCGGCCGTCGTCTCGTCCTGCATCAGCCGGCCGGTGACGGTGATCTCGCCCTCGGCGGGCGCGGGGATCTTCGGGAAGGCGGTCTGCGAGCCGGGGGAGGGGATCCAGCCCCGGTTGACGAGCAGAGTCCTGCCGTTGTCCAGCACGAACGGCGTCAGGACGTGGTAGCCGACCTGGTCGTCCGTGCTCGTGCGACGGCGCACCACCAGTTCGTGCGCCGTGTCGAAGCGGCCCTTCGCGGTCACCCGGCGGTAGAGGTCCTCGTGCCGGACCGAGCCGCCGACCGAGGTGAGGGACTCCGCGGACACGGGCTGCGCCGCCAGCGAGTCGTCGATCACCTTGTTCAGCGCTTGCCTGTGGTCATGGCGGTGCAGCTGCCAGACACCCAGCCTGATCATCGTCGGGATGAGCAGGAGGGCCACGAGGGTGAGGATCACCCACTGGCGGGTCAACAGGAAGCGGTACACCCCACGACCGTACAACTCGGTCGCGGGGTGCATTCAGGCGGGTACCGGCTCACACGTTGTCGACGATCCCCACCCTCCCCTCGGCGCGGGAGCAGTGGGCTCCGCAGTACCAGTGACCGTCGACCTCGACTCCCTGGCCGATGATCTGGACACGGCAGTGTTCGCAGATGGGCGCCATACGGTGGATGGCGCAGGAGAAGCAGTCGAAGACGTGCACCGCGCCCTGTGCGTGCACCTCGAAGGTCATTCCGTAGTCGTTGCCGCAAACTTCACATCTCGCCATGCGCCACAGCGTGTGCCGTCGCCGCCGTGCGGGCGAGCGGGTGCGAGGCGAGTCGCCCGGCAATCACCCGTACGTCCGTCAGCGCCGCTCCGGCGCCGGGGACCCCGCTCTCCCCGCCGTCTACGGGGCCGCGGGTTCCACGTCCCGCAGCAGCTGTCCGAAGGCGGCCTCGTCCACCACCGGCGTCCCGTACTGGCGGGCCTTGACCGTCTTCGAGGTGCCCGAGTCGGGGTCGTTGGTGACCAGCAGACTGGTGAGCCGGGACAGGCTCGTGGCCACGTGCAGGCCCGCCTCGACGGCCCGGTCCTCCAGCAGGTCCCGCTCGACCGAGGTGTCGCCGGAGAACGCCACCCGCATGCCCTGCTTGAGGCGTTCGCCGTCCTCGTAGCGCCCCGGATTGGGATAGGGGCAGGCCGGGCGCCTGCGGGAGGGGCGCCATGTGCCGGGCCGGTAGCCCACCGAGGACTGCCTGCCGATCGTCGGGGAGGCGGACCACTCGGTGAGCGGGCGGCACTCCAGCAGTGGCAGCCGAACGCCGCCCCGCGCGGCGGCGTGCAGGCTGGGCCGGAACGCCTCGGCCAGCACGCGCGCGTCGTCCAGCGCGTGGTGGGCGCGCTGCTGGACGACACCGAAGTGCGCTGCCAGCGTCTCCAGCTTGTGGTTGGCCAGCGGCAGGCCCAGCTCCTTGGAGAGCGCGATGGTGCACAGCCGCTGACGGACCGGCGCCTCGCGCTCGGCGCGCGCGTACTCGCGGGCGATCATCGACCAGTCGAAGACCGCGTTGTGCGCGACGAGGACCCGGCCGGCGAGCCGGTCGGTGAACTCGTCCGCGATGTCCCCGAAGAGCGGCGCCCCTTCGAGTGCTTCGCTGTCAAGGCCGTGGATCCACACGGGGCCCGGGTCGCGCTCCGGGTTGACCAGGGTGTACCAGTGGTCCTCGACCTCACCGCGTGCGTCCACCCGGTAGATGGCGGCCGAGATGATCCGGTCGTGCCGGGCCAGGCCGGTGGTCTCCACGTCCACGACCGCGTACCCCTCGGGATACGCGGCCGGCCAAGGGGCCGGGAACGCTGTGGTCGTACGGTCTTCGAGCATGGTCACTGAGGATACGGGGCGTGACCGACAGTCCCGAGCGCGCCCGGGTCCGGCAGTCGTGAGCGCGGCGCCCTCGCTCGGGGGCGTGCACAACGCGGCGTGCCCCCAGGTGAGTTCGCCGGGGCGTGCGACGTCGTCCGTGCCCCGCCGTGTGCGTCTCGCGCACGTTCGCCCCCCCGGGCGCGCACGAACACGGGTTCCGGTATGCCCTGTTCACGGACCCTGCCGGGGACGGCCCGGCGCTCCCGCGGGCCCCCGAGCCTGCCACGGTCTCAGGCGGGTGCGGCGAGCGGGGAGTTCCGGCGGGGAGGGTCGGTGCGGCTCGGGCCGTGCCGCAGGTGCCATCCTCCCGGTGTGACGGAACCCACGCATGACGAGGCCCACGCGGGCGCCCTCGGCTCCCGCCTGAACTGGCTGCGGGCCGCGGTCCTCGGCGCGAACGACGGCATCGTCTCCACGGCGGGGCTCGTGGTCGGCGTGGCCGGCGCGACGACGGCCCGCTCGACCCTTCTGACGGCCGGTCTGGCCGGTCTGCTGGCCGGGTCGATGTCGATGGCGGCCGGCGAGTACGTGTCGGTGTCGACCCAACGCGACTCGGAGAAGGCGGCGCTGGCCATGGAGAGGCGGGAGCTGCGTGAGCAGCCGGAGGCCGAGTTGGAGGAGCTGACGGGGCTGCTGGAGGACCGGGGCCTGTCCCGGGAGGTGGCCCGCGAGGCGGCGGTCCAGCTGACGGCGCGGGACGCGCTGCGCGCCCACGCCCGGGTGGAGCTCGGCATCGACCCCGACGCGCTCACCAACCCCTGGCACGCGGCGTCGGCGAGCTTCCTGGCGTTCACGGTGGGCGCACTGCTGCCGCTGCTGGCGATCGTGCTTCCTCCCGCCTCGCTGCGGCTCTGGGTGACGGTGCTCTCCGTCCTCGCGGCCCTGGTCGTCACCGGCTGGACCAGTGCCCGCCTCGGCGCGGCCGCGCCGAGGCGGGCCGTACTGCGGAACGTGGTGGGCGGGGCGCTGGCCATGGGGGTCACCTATGCCGCCGGGACGCTGCTGGGGGCGGCGGGGGTGTGAGGGGCACCGGGCCGAGGGCATGACGCTCCCGACAGGAGGGGACCGGTTCCCGCGATCCGCCTGTGCCCGGCCCGTGGGCGGCGGCACCGGCGGACGGCCGCGCGGATTCGCCGATACTTGTCGGTAACAACCCCTGGCCGTAGGCGGCGCGCGGTTCTACGGTGCACCCATGCCGAACCTGCCCGATGTCGTGATGTGGTCGATACCCGCCTTCGTGCTGCTCACCGCGATCGAGATGGTGAGCGTACGCATCCATCCCGACGAGGACGCGGCGGGCTATGACGCCAAGGACGCGGCGACCAGCATCGGCATGGGACTGGGCAGTCTCTTCTTCGACTTCCTGTGGAAGATACCGATCGTCGCGGTCTACGCGGCGGTCTACGCACTCACGCCGCTGCGCGTCCCCCTGCTGTGGTGGACCGTCCTCCTCATGCTCCTCGCGCAGGACTTCTTCTACTACTGGTCCCATCGCGGGCACCACGTCATCCGGATCCTGTGGGCCTGTCACGTCGTCCACCACTCGAGCCGGAAGTTCAACCTCAGCACCGCGCTGCGCCAGCCCTGGACGTCCGTCACCTCCTGGCCCTTCTACCTGCCCCTGATCGCGGCCGGAGTGCATCCGGCCGCGCTGGCGTTCTGCTCCTCCGTGAACCTGGTCTACCAGTTCTGGATCCACACCGAGCGGATCGACAGGATGCCCCGGTGGTTCGAGTTCGTGTTCAACACGCCGTCGCACCACCGGGTGCACCACGCATCCCAGGGCGGCTACCTGGACCGCAACTTCGGCGGCATCCTGATCCTCTGGGACCGGATGTTCGGCTCGTTCGTCGCCGAGACCGAGCGGCCCGTGTACGGGCTGACGAAGAACATCGGCACCCACAACCCGCTGAAGGTCGCCACCCACGAGTACGCGGCCATCGCCAGGGACGTCAGGGCGGCGGGCAGCTGGGGCGAGCGCGCCGGACGGATGTTCCGCGGGCCGGGCTGGCAGCCGGTGGCCGCGGCGCCGCTCGCGGCGGCGCGGCCCGCCGAGGAGCCCGCCGCCTGAGAGCCCGCGGCGGGCGCCGGAGCTGCGCAGACGGCGTCGGCCGGGGCCCCTCGACGAGTGACGCGCCGGCGGCGACGTACGGTGAGGTGTGCTCGACCACCCCCTGAGCACTCGTACGACCGTTCGCAGGAGAAGGACCCTCACATGCGCGCCACCACCATCCACGCCCCCTTCGACATGCGGGTGGAGGACGTGCCCGACCCCGTCGTCCAGGTGCCCACCGACGCGGTCGTGCGGGTGGTGAAGGCCTGTATCTGCGGCAGCGACCTGTGGGCGTACCGCGGTGAGTCGTCCCGGAAGCCCGGGCAGCGCATCGGGCACGAGTTCCTCGGCACGGTCGAGGAGACCGGCTCCGAGGTGACCGGCGTCCGGCGCGGCGACCTGGTCGTCGCGCCCTTCGTGTGGTCGGACGGCGTCTGCGACTACTGCCGCGAGGGGCTCACCACCTCCTGCGAGCACGGCGGCTTCTGGGGCTCGGTCGGCTCCGACGGCGGGCAGGGCGAGGCGGTGCGCGTGCCCTTCGCCGACGCCACCCTGGTCCGGCTGCCGAAGGAGGCACTCTCCGACGGCCGTCTGCTGTCCGCGCTGCTGACGCTCTCCGACGTGCTGGGCACCGGTCACCACGCCGCCCTCGGCGCGGGAGTCCGCCCCGGCGCCACCGTGGCCGTGGTCGGTGACGGGGCCGTCGGACTGTGCGCCGTCCTGGCCGCCAAGCGGCTCGGCGCCGAGCGGATCATCGCCCTGGGGCGCCATGAGGCCCGTACGGACATCGCCCGGCTCTTCGGGGCCACGGACGTCGTCGCGGAGCGCGGGGACGCGGCCGTCGAGGCCGTCCGCGAACTCACCCGCGGCCAGGGCGCGCACGCCGTCGTCGAGGCCGTCGGCACCGAGCAGTCCATGCGCACCGCAGTGAACGTCACCCGGGACGGCGGCGCCATCGGTTTTGTCGGTGTCCCGCACGGCAGCAGCACCGGACTCGACCTCGGCGTCATGTTCGACCGGAACATCGCCCTGCACGGCGGCGTGGCCCCGGTGCGCACGTACATCCCGGAGCTGCTGCCCGACATCCTCGACGGCACCATCGACCCCTCGCCGGTCTTCGACCGCACGGTCGGCCTCGAGGGCGTGCCCGACGGATACCGGGCGATGGACGAGCGCACGGCCCTCAAGGTGCTCGTCACCCAGGACTGATCAGGACCAGCGGATCGGCAACGGCAGCGCCGTCAGCAGCCCCGACACGGCGACGACCAGCCCCAGCAGCGCCACCTCGGCGCGGGCGGGGGCACAGGCGGCGAGCGGGTCGGCGGCGCGCCGCAGCCGTGTTCGCGCGATCAGTGCGAGCAGGGCGACGACGGCCACGAGCAGCACCTTGGCGAGCAGGGTGCGGCCGTAGGCCGTCGTGGTCAGCTGGTCCAGGACCGTGTGCGCGGGCATGCGGCGCAGCGAGCTCCACAGCCCCGTGGCGGTGATCAGGGCCAGCAGCACGGCCGCCCCGCGCGCATACAGTCCCAGCAGCGCTCCGCCCGCCCGGGGGGCCGCGCGCCAGTGCCGCACTGTGCGCAGGACGTGCAGCAGCCCGCCCGCCCACAGCGAGGCGCAGACGAGGTGCACGAGCGTCAGAGCCGAGCCGAGCGCGGGGGAGTGCTCCGTCGCGGGGTGGGCGCGCAGCGCCTCCGCGACGGCCACCGTGGCCGGTGGCCACATCCGGCAGGCGGGACGGCGGGAGAGAGCACACACTCCGGCCGCGAGGAACGCGTTGACCTCCAGGAGGGCCAGCAGGCCGTCACGGGTTCGGTACAGCCCGCCCGGGTCGATCTCGGAGAGCCGGTGAGGGACCAGATTGCCGGTGGCCACGACCGCGGCGAGCACCAGCGCGGCGACGAGGCCCGCGCCCGCCGCATGGGGCCCCAGGCTGCGCGGAAGGTCCGTGACCGGGGCGCCCGGCACCCTGCGGACGAGCCGGGCCACGAAGAACTCGCCGGCGGGTATGCACAGCGCCGCGAACAGCGCGGCACGCATCAGGCCGATGCCCCCGGCCCCCGGCGCGGCCGCCTCACCCGTGCCGTGCAGCGTGGCCGGGGCGCCGAGCGAAGGGATCAGGGCGGCGGCCGTCACAAGGGCGAGCAGGGCGACGGCCCGGCGGGCCGAGGGGCCGCGGGGCGGGGCGACCGCCAAGGGTATGCGGGCAGCGTCCGCCGCGTCGCCGTCCGTCCCGGCCGTGGATCCGCTCGAACTCACCTCACGATCCTCGCCAGTCATGACAGAACGGGCAACCACCCGAAAACAACTGAGGGAGCGGCATTCCGCCCCCGGTGCAGCATCACGCCACGGGCCGAGCGCACCCGGCGAGCGGCTCAGCCCCTGCCGGCAACCGGCGCCCAACGTGCCGGATCACCGCCCCACCGCCCCGGCGGTCGCGCCCAGTCCACGGGTCCGCCCGCGAACCGGATCGGCGGCAGGGCGTACCGCAGCCGGCCGAGTGCGCCGGTGGTCTCGGTCAGCCAGGGGTCCGGGCCCTCGTACGGAGCGTGCGCGTGCCCGGCCTCCCGTGCGGTCCCGCCCGTCAGCCAGGCCGCCGTCCGGGCCAGCGCCAGCCGCACGACGCGGCTGCCGCCCTGCTCCGTCTGCTCGGTGAGGGACCTCAGCACCGCCGCGGCCAGCAGATACCCCGTGCCGTGGTCCAGGGCCTGGGCGGGCAACGCCCCGGGTCGTTCGGCCTCCCCCTCGGCCGCCGCGATCCCGGTGGCGACCTGGACCAGGCTGTCGAAGCCCCGCCGCTCACCCCATGGCCCGTAGGCGCCCCACGCGGACAACTGCGCCACCACAAGACCGGGCCGCCGCCCGGCCAGTTCCTCGGCGGCCAGCCCCCAGCGGTCCAGCGCGCCGGGCCGATAGCCCGTGACCACCACGTCCGCTGTCGCCAGCAGATCCTCGAGGGTCCGCCGGTCCGCGGCCGCCGTCAGGTCGAGCGTGGCGGACCGCTTTCCGAAGTCCATGTCGGCGTGCTGGTCGGGGAGTTCGGGCAGACGCGGGCTGTCGATCCGCAGCACGTCGGCGCCCAGCAGCGCCAGGGTGCGGGTGGCGACGGGGCCTGCGATGACCCGGGTGAGGTCCAGGACGCGGATGCCCGCCGCGGCCCGCAGGGGTTCACCGGCGAGTGGCAGAAGCGGACGGCCGGGCGCCGTGCCGAGCCGTTCGCGCTCCACCAGCGGGTGTGCGGCGAGGGCGCGTCCCTGCCGGTGGGCGGCCCACTCCTCGGGCGTGCGCAGCGCGACGGCGAGCCCTCCGGCCGCGTACACGCTCTCCTCCACCTCCACGGCCGACCGCTCGCCGAGCGCGGCGGCCACGCTGTCCGCGGAGGCCCCGGCCGTCAGGCCGAGGGCGGCGAGCAGCCTCTTTCGGTGGTGGGGATAGTTCGCGTGGGTGCGCACCCAGCCGTCCGCGGTGCGCCAGAAACGGGAGAGCGGTGCGAAGGAGACCGGTTCGCGGCCGTCCACCCGAAGGTGCCGTTCGCTGCGGAAGGCGGTGGCGACCGCGCCGTCGTCCACCCGGACCTCGGGCACGGAGGACAGTCCGGCCCGCCGTGCCCCCCACTCGGCCGCGGCCAGCGCACACGCCCCGACACAGGCCCGTGCCACCTCCCGCACGGGCAGGCGCGAGGGCAGCGCCCCGTCCCGCACGACGGCCGAGACCTTCGGCACCAGTGCGGGGTCGCCGCCCAGCGCCGCCCATGCCACGTCCATGTCCGTCATGGGGGCACTATGCAGCGTGTACCGGATCAACATGGGGGAGGGGCCCGGCGGAGCCCCTCCCTGTGCGGCCTCACACCGGAACGGCTACCGGGTCACGGCCTTCAGCGCGTTGACGGTGCCCCACCCGTAGAACCCGTTGTGGTTCTTCGACCCCTTGCACACGGCGTCGATCTTGCCGTCCGAGTCGATGTCGTACGGGTCCGTGCACGGCGTGGCGTCGGCCTCGGCGTACAGCAGCGCCTTGACGAGGGCGGCGGGTGCGTGCGGGTGTGTCGACTTGATGAGGGCTGCCACCCCCACGACGTGCGGGGTCGCCATCGACGTACCCGCCATGTAGCCCCACTTGCCACCCGGCAGCGGGCCGAGGATCAGACCACTGGTGGCCGGCGGGGCGGGGGTCTGGTAGGCCGTGGAGTCGCCGCCTGGAGCGGCCACGTCAATGACGCCGAGGCCGTAGTTGGAGAACGAGGACTTGATGCCCTTCGCCCCGGTCGCGGAGACGGTGACCACGCCCGGCAGCTGGGTCGGGATGTCGAAGCACTCGTGCGGGTCGACCACCCGGTCGCTGGGCGTTCCGTCGTTCGGGGAGACCGGGTCGGTGATCGAGTCCGCGTCCAGGTCGTAGCTCTCGTTGCCCGCGGCGGCGACATTGACGGTGCCCTTGCGCTCCGCGTACTGCGAGGCGCGGGTGATGGCGTCGACGAGCGCCCTCTGGTCCGGGTCGCCGGTGCAGTTGAAGTACCAGGGGTCGGTGTAGTAGCTGTTGTTGGTGACGTCGACGTGGTGCTCGGCCGCCCAGACGAAACCGCAGACCACGGCCTCGGTGTAGAAGTAGCCCGCCGTCGTGGCGACCTTGATGCCGGCGACCTTCACGCCGGGCGCGACACCGGTGATGCCGACGCCGTTCTTGGCGCCCGCGATCTCACCGGCGACATGTGTGCCGTGCGGGCTCTCCGCCGCGCTCGGCCGCCAGGCTCCGTCGGCCGTGTCGGGCTTGCCGGACACGCAGTTGACCGAGGCGCCGCGGTCGAAGTTGGGTGCTATGTCCGGGTGGGTGTCGTCCACCCCCGTGTCGATGACGGCCACGGTGACGTCGCGGCTGCCGAGCGTCTTCTCGTGCGCCTTGTCCGCCTTGATGGCGGGCAGGTCCCACTGCAACGGCTCCAGCGGGTCCTGTCCGCCGGCCGCCCGGGCGCCCGCCACCTCCTCGGAGGTGAGCACCTTGGGCGTTCCGACATCGGTGGTCGACTGCGCGGGAAGGGGCGCGTTGCGGGTGGCACCCGCCGACTGCACTCCGGGCACCCTGCGCAGGGTCCTGGCGAAGTCGGGGTTCGAGGAGTGGACCACGATCACGCCGATCTTGTCGTACGCGACCACGATCGTGCCGCCCGCCTCGGCGACGGCCCGCTTCACATGCGACGAGACGCCGTGCCCGGGGCGGACGTTGACGACATAGCTGAGCGGGACGGTCTCGGCCGCCGTGGCTCTGGGGGCCGTCTCCGCAGCGGACGCGGTGACGTTGGGCAGGAAGGCAAGGGCGGTCGCCGTAGCCATCCCGAGGGGAAGGGCGACCAGACGGCGGGAGCGCTTCAGAGGTGCGGTCATGATGTCTCCAATTCCGTTCGCGGTATGAGCGGTTCGATCCGGGCCGTGCGTCAACAGGCGGTTCAGAACGGCTACTTGACCGCTCGCAGCGCGTTGACGATGCCGAAGCCGTAGAAGCCGTTCACACGCTTGCCGCCCACACAGGTAGCGTCCGCGACCCCGTCGCCGTCACCGTCGTAGGGAGCCGTGGGGCAGCCGGGGTTGTCCGCCTGCGCCTTCAGCAGCGCCGTGAGGACGGCGGGGCCGGCCCAGGGGTGCGCGGACTTCAGCAGCGCCGCCACGCCGGCGACGTGCGGGGACGCCATGGATGTGCCCTGCAGGAAGCCGTACTGGCCGTTCGGCATCGTGGACAGGACGCGGCCGTTCTTCGAGGGCGTGTCCGGGATCTGGAACTTGTCGCCGCCCGGCGCCACGACGTCGATCACGCCGTCGCCATAGCTGGAGTAGTACGACTTGGCCTTGGTGACGCCGGTCGCGCCGACCGTCACGACGCCCGGCAACTGCGTCGGTACGTCGAAGCACTCGTGCGGGTCGACGGTGCGGGTGACCGCGGTCGAGTCGTCGGGACTGGAGGCGTCGACGAGGGCGTGGGAGTCGAGGTCGTCGTTGGAGTTGCCCGCCGACGCGACGTTGAGGGTCCCCTTGCGCTGGGCGTACCGCTGGGCCCGGTCGACCGCGTCGACGATGGCCCGCTGGTCGGGGTCGTCCATGCAGTTGTACAGCCACGGGTCCACGTAGTAGCTGTTGTTCGTGACCTCCACGCCGTGGTCGGCGGCGAACACGAACGCACAGACGACGCTCTCGGGGTAGAAGAGCTCGCTGACCGGGTCGGCGACCTTGATGGCGGAGACCTTGACGCCCGGGGCGACGCCGGCGACGCCGATCCCGTTGCGGGCCGCGGCGATCTCTCCGGCGACATGGGTGCCGTGGTAGTGGTCCGGGTTCGCGGGGCGCCAGGCGCCGTACGAGGTGTCCGCCTTGCCGCCGACGCAGTTCGCGGACTGCGCCGCGGAGAAGTTCGGGGCGAGATCGGGGTGGGTGTCGTCGACGCCCGTGTCGATGACGGCGACCGTGACGCTCCGGCTGCCCGGGTCGATCTTCGCGGCCCTGTCGGCGCCGATCGCCCGCAGGTCCCACTGGTCGGCCTCGAGGGGCTCGCCCTCGCCCGCGGCAGCCGAGGTACTCCGGGCCTTCGCCGCCTGGGCCTTCGTCAGATACTGCGCGGCGCCCTCTTCCGTCGTTCCCGCCGGGGTCAGCGGCGCGGTCCGGGTCGCACCCGCGGACTGCACCCCGCGGACCGCGCGCAGGGTCTGTGCGAACTCGGGGTTCGAGGAGTGGACGACGATCACGCCGATCCTGTCGTACGTCACCACGACCGTGCCGCCGGCCGCGGTGATGGCCCGCTGTACCGCGGAGATCGTGTGACGGTCCGTCCTGGTGTTGACGACGTAGGCGAGTTCGGGGCCGGCGGCGGCCCGCACGGTGGTGGTGCGCGGGGCGGCCGACGCGGCACCCGGCAGGAAGCCCAGTGAGGCGGTGAGCGACAGCACGACCGGTACGGCGAGTGCGAGCCGGCGTCTGGAACGCAGATGAGCCATGGGATCTCCACATCATCCGGAACGTGAACATGCCGGGACACGGGTGGTGTCCGGCAGGTACATGACGGGTGGTGCAGTGGCGAAGCTATCCGCCGTCGCGGCTCGTCAGCAATGACTTCCGGGAACGAGGTACGAAAGAAGTAAAGAGAAGTTGAACCGGCCCACCCCCGGCGCCGTGAGCCTGTGCAGGGAGCTCCAGGACGATCGGCGCCCCCTGCCGGATCACGAGACGGAGCGCTACGGTCGCACTCGGCTATGTGATCCACATCACTGTGATCGCACCCGTAACGCGAGGAGACTCCGTGGCCACAGACGCACCTCCCCCCTCGAGGGCCGGACACGAACTGCCGTCCACCGAGGAGTTCAGGGCGGTCCAGGAAGGCGCCGAGTTCGGCGAACTGCGCCGCTCCCACCGCTCGTTCGCCTTCCCGCTGACCGTGGCGTTCATCGCCTGGTACCTGGTCTACGTCCTGCTGTCCAACTACGCGGGCGGATTCATGGGCACCAAGCTCTTCGGCAACATCAACGTCGCCCTGGTGCTCGGCCTCGCCCAGTTCCTCACCACGTTCCTGATCGCGTGGTGGTACTCGCGGCACGCCGCCGCCAAGCTCGACCCCAAGGCCGCGGCCATCAAGTCCCGGATGGAGCACGACGCATGAGCCCCACACTCGTCATGGCCGCCGGTGAGGCGAGCGAGCACCGGCCGCTGATCATCACCCTGTTCGCGGTGTTCGTCGCCGCGACCCTCGTCATCACCGTGTGGGCGGGCCGCCAGACCAAGAACGCCGTCGACTTCTACGCGGGCGGCCGCCAGTTCACCGCCTTCCAGAACGGCCTGGCCGTCTCCGGCGACTACATGTCCGCCGCGTCCTTCCTCGGTATCGCGGGCGCGATCGCCCTCGCCGGCTACGACGGCTTCCTGTACTCCATCGGGTTCCTGGTCGCCTGGCTGGTGGCCCTGCTCCTGGTCGCCGAGCCGCTGCGCAACTCCGGCCGCTACACCATGGGCGACGTACTGGCCTACCGCATGCGGCAGCGTCCGGTCCGCACCGCGGCCGGCACCTCCACGATCGTCGTGTCGATCTTCTATCTGCTGGCCCAGATGGCGGGTGCGGGCGTCCTGGTCTCGCTGCTGCTCGGCATCACCAGCGACGGCGGCAAGGTCGGCATCGTCGCACTCGTCGGCGTCCTGATGATCGTGTACGTCACCATCGGCGGCATGAAGGGCACCACCTGGGTGCAGATGGTCAAGGCGGTCCTGCTGATCGCGGGCGCGCTGCTGCTGACCTTCCTGGTGCTGCTGAAGTTCAACTTCAACCTCTCGGACCTGCTCGGCAAGGCCGCCAGCAACAGCGGCAAGGGCGCGGCCTTCCTGGAGCCCGGTCTCAAATACGGTGCCACCGGCACGACCAAGCTCGACTTCATCTCCCTGGGCATCGCCCTGGTCCTCGGCACCGCCGGCCTGCCGCACATCCTGATCCGCTTCTACACGGTGCCCACCGCCAAGGCCGCCCGGAAGTCGGTGAACTGGGCGATCGGCCTCATCGGCGCCTTCTACCTGATGACGCTCGCCCTCGGCTTCGGGGCCGCGGCCCTGATCAAGCCGGACGAGATCATCGCCTCCAACAAGGCGGGCAACACGGCCGCGCCCCTGCTCGCCCTGCATCTGGGCGGCGTCGACTCCAGTTGGGGCGCGATCCTGCTGGCCAGCATCTCCGCGGTCGCCTTCGCCACGATCCTCGCAGTCGTCGCGGGACTGACCCTGGCCTCGTCCTCGTCGTTCGCGCACGACATCTACGCCAACGTCATCAAGAAGGGGAAGGCCGACGAGAAGCAGGAGTTGAACGCGGCGCGCTGGGCGACGGTCGGCATCGGCGCCGTGTCCATCGTCCTCGGTGCCCTCGCCCGCGATCTGAACGTGGCGGGACTGGTCGCCCTGGCCTTCGCCGTCGCCGCCTCCGCCAACCTCCCGACCATCCTCTACAGCCTGTTCTGGAAGCGCTTCACCACCAGCGGCGCCCTGTGGTCGATCTACGGCGGCCTGGTCACCGCCGTCGGCCTGGTGCTGTTCTCGCCGGTGGTGTCCGGCAAGGAGACGTCGATGTTCCCGGACGTCGACTTCCATTGGTTCCCGCTGGAGAACCCGGGCATCATCTCGATCCCGGTCGGCTTCCTGCTGGGCATTCTCGGCACGTATCTGTCGAAGGAGGAGCCGGACGCGGGCAAGTACGCGGAGTTGGAGGTCCGCTCCCTGACCGGCACCGGAGCGCACTGACCGCACCGTGACGCGGCCGCGTCGTAGGGATCTACGACGCGGCCGCGTCATGTCCGGTGAATCCGGTCGCTGCTGATGTCGGCGGGGTCACGTAGGCTCGCATGTAACGAGAAGTGTGTGATCCGCGACGAGGGAGGGGGCTCACGTGCTCATCGACACCTACGGCCGGGTTGCCACCGATCTGCGGGTCTCGCTGACCGACCGGTGCAATCTGAGGTGCACGTACTGCATGCCCGAGGAGGGCCTGCAGTGGCTGGCCAAGCCCGACCTGCTCAGTGACGACGAGATCGTGCGCCTGATCGACATCGCGGTCACCTCCCTCGGTATCGAGGAGGTCCGCTTCACGGGTGGCGAGCCGCTGCTGCGCCCCGGGCTGGTCGGCATCGTGGAGAGGATCGCCGGGCTGGCCTCCCGCCCCCGGATGTCCCTCACCACGAACGGCATCGGCCTCAAGCGCACGGCCGCGGCACTGAAGGCGGCGGGCCTGGACCGGGTGAACGTCTCCCTGGACACCCTGCGCCCCGATGTCTTCAAGGCCCTCACACGCCGGGACCGGCACAAGGACGTCATCGAGGGGCTGCGGGCCGCCCATGACGCGGGCCTGACCCCGGTCAAGGTCAACACCGTCCTGATGCCCGGGCTGAACCACGACGAGGCCCCGGACCTGCTGGCCTGGGCGGTCGAACACGGCTATGAACTGCGCTTCATCGAGCAGATGCCGCTGGACGCCCAGCACGGATGGAAGCGCGAGGGCATGGTCACCGCGGCCGACATCCTGGCCTCGCTCCGCACCCGCTTCGAACTGACCCCCGAGGGCGACCGGGAGCGCGGTTCCGCCCCGGCCGAGCGCTGGATCGTGGACGGCGGCCCGCACCGTGTCGGTGTGATCGCCTCGGTCACGCGCCCGTTCTGCGCGGCCTGCGACCGTACCCGGCTGACGGCCGACGGCCAGATACGGACATGCCTGTTCGCCACCGAGGAGACCGACCTGCGGGAGGCCCTGCGCTCCGGGGCCCCCGACGAGGAGATCGCCCGTGTCTGGCGGCTCGCGATGTGGGGCAAGAAGGCCGGTTCCGGGCTGGACGACCCGTCGTTCCTGCAGCCCGAGCGGCCGATGTCGGCGATCGGCGGCTGATTCAGCCCGCGTGCGAGTCGGTGTTGTGGGACTCCCAGTCCTCGAGTCGCACAACGTCCTTCAGGAATCCCCGTACGCCGAGGAATTGCGACAGGTGCTCGCGGTGCTCGTCGCACGCGAGCCATGTCTTGCGGCGCTCGGGCGTGTGCAGCTTCGGGTTGTTCCAGGCGAGCACCCATACGGCGTCCGCACGGCAGCCCTTGGCGGAACACATGGGCGAATCGGGGTCAGGTCCCATCACACCCATGACCCTAGCGCGCCGGGAAAAGGCGACGCCGAGCAGCCACGGGGGGAGCTGCCCGGCGTCGGTCCGTCGCTCCGACGGGGGATGCGGAGCGCATAGGGAGTATGTCACGGGTGACCCGCCGCCCGGCACTGGAACTACATGATTGATCTGAGCTTTTCCTGAGCTTGGCAGGGGGTGCGATTCCGCCCGGGAAGGGCCCTCCGGCGGCTCAGGCCCGCTCGTGCGGCTCGCTTCGGACACCCGCTGTGAAGTCGGCCTCGACGCCATCCTGGAGAGGGTCTGCGGCGTCGTGCCCACGACCGGAATCCTCCGGTTGCGAGGATTCCTCGTTCTGCGAGGGGGCGATCATCGGACGCATGGGCGCACTGACGAAAGTCGACGGGAGCGACGGTGCGTTCTCCCGTCCGGCGTTGGCGATGACGACGGCGACATAGGGGAGGACGGCCCCCAGGATCAGCGCGACGACGGCGACCGGCCTGGAGACGTTCCACAGCGTGGCCGCGAGGATCACCGACACCGTGCGCACGCTCATCGAGATGATGTAGCGGCGCTGCCGGGCGCGCACGTCGTCCGCAAGACCCTGCCGGGCACCGGTGATCCGGAATACCGGGGCGTGACCGCCGTTGTTCAGCTTCCGCATGTTCCACCACCCGCCTGCCCCGGGCTCTCCCCGGCCCGAACCTGGTCCGCCCCGGGCCAGCGGCCGGGTCCGGACACCGACAACGTTACGCCGCGGCTGCGTCGCATTCGAGACCGGGGCGCCTGCTGTCCCGCTGACGGCACCGCGCAGTCCCGCGGACGGGGGTATCCGACATGCGCCGTACGGCGCACGGTCCGACACTGGGCGTAATGCTCACGTCGAGCCGTACGAGGAGGCAGCCATGGGCTGGTTGTGGGCGATCATCGTCGGATTCGTGCTGGGCCTGCTGGCCAAGCTCATCCTGCCGGGCAAACAGCACAGCCCGCTGTGGCTGACCACCCTCATGGGCCTGATCGGCGGCATCATCGGCAACGCGATCGCCCGGTCCATCGGCATCGCGGAGACCCGCGGCATCGACTGGGGCCGCCACGGCCTCCAGCTCGCAGCGGCGATCGTCCTCGTGTTCCTGGGCGAGATGGCGTACACCACGATGAAGGGGAGCCGGCACAGGGAGCGGGCCTGACGCCACCGGGGGAGGGGGCGGTCCCGACGGGACCGCCCCCTCCCCCCGTGGCGTACGGGCGCGGATCAGGCGCTCGTGACCTCCACCGCGGCGAGGTTCTTCTTGCCGCGCCGCAGCACCAGCCAGCGGCCGTGGAGCAGGTCCTCCCCGGCGGGGACGGCGTCCTCGGCGGCCACCTTGACGTTGTTCACGTAGGCGCCGCCCTCCTTCACCGTGCGCCGCGCGGCCGACTTGCTGGCCACCAGGCCGACCTCGGCGAACAGGTCCACGACCGGCCCGAGCTCGGCGACCCGGACGTACGGCAGCTCGGACAGGGCCGCGGCCAGCGTGCTCTCGTCGAGCTCGGCCAGCTCGCCCTGCCCGAAGAGGGCCTTGGACGCCGCGATGACGGCGTCCGTCTGATCGGCACCGTGCACCAGCGTGGTCAGCTCCTCGGCCAGCGCACGCTGCGCGGCACGGGCCTGGGGCCGCTCCAGGGTCTGCTGCTCCAGTTCCTCGATCTCGGCGTGGGACCTGAAGCTGAAGATGCGCAGGAACTTCGAGATGTCCCGGTCGTCGGCGTTCAGCCAGAACTGGTAGAAGGCGTACGGCGTGGTCAGCTCCGGGTCGAGCCAGACCGTGCCGGACTCCGTCTTGCCGAACTTGGTGCCGTCCGCCTTGGTGATCAGCGGGGTGGCCAGGGCGTGCACCGCGACGTGCGGCTCGACCTTGTGGATCAGGTCAGCACCCGCGGTGAGGTTGCCCCACTGGTCGCTGCCGCCGGTCTGCAGCGTGCAGCCGTACCGGCGGTACAGCTCCAGGAAGTCCATGCCCTGCAGGATCTGGTAGCTGAACTCCGTGTAGCTGATGCCCGCGTCCGAGTGCAGCCGCCGGGCGACGGCCTCCTTCGTGATCATCTTGTTGACCCGGAAGTGCTTGCCGATGTCCCGCAGGAAGTCGATGGCCGACAGCCCCTGCGTCCAGTCGAGGTTGTTCACCATGGTCGCGGCGTTCGGCCCCTCGAAGTCGAGGAACTTCTCGATCTGGCCGCGCAGCCGCGCCACCCAGCCGGCCACCACCTCGGGGTCGTTCAGCGTGCGCTCCGCGGTCGGCTTGGGGTCGCCGATCAGGCCCGTCGCACCCCCGACCAGGCCCAGCGGGCGGTTGCCGGCCTGCTGGATGCGGCGCATCGTCAGGATCTGCACGAGGTTGCCGAGGTGCAGGCTGGGCGCGGTCGGGTCGAAGCCGCAATAGAACGTGACGGGACCGTCCGCGAACGCCTTGCGCAATGCGTCCTCGTCCGTGGAGAGGGCGATCAGCCCGCGCCACTTCAGTTCGTCGACGATGTCCGTCACGGTTCTCGTGTCTCCTTGGATGATCCTCGGCGGTCTGGTGACAGCCGAATACGAGGTTATACGCCCTGACTGACTGAACTCATGTTGAAATCGGGCACCCGCACCGGGGGCATCGCGGCGCGGGTGAACCAGTCGCTCCATTCGCGCGGCAGGGTCTTCTCCGTGCGCCCCGCCTCCGTCGCCCGGCCCAGCAGGTCGACCGGGGACTCGTTGAAGCGGAAGTTGTTGACCTCGCCCGCGACCTCGCCGTTCTCCACGAGGTAGACGCCGTCCCGGGTCAGGCCGGTGAGCAGCAGCGTCGCCGGGTCCACCTCGCGGATGTACCACAGGCAGGTCAGCAGCAGCCCGCGCTCGGTGTTCGCGACCATCTCCTCCAGGGACCGGTCGGAGCCCCCGTCGAGGATCAGGTTCCCGATCGACGGTGTGACCGGAAGGCCGGTCAGGCCCGCGCTGTGCCGCGTGGCCGTCAGGTGCTTCAGCTCGCCGCCGCGGATCCACTCGGTGGCCTCGAGCGGCAGTCCGTTGTCGAACACCGATGCGTCGTCGCCGGAGGCGTGCGCGACGACGAAGGGCGCCGTCTCCAGGCCGGGCTCATGGGGATCGCTGCGCAGCGTCAGCGGCAGCTCGGAGAGCCTCTCGCCGACGCGTGTGCCGCCACCGGTCCGGCTGAACACCGTGCGGCCCTCGGCCGCGTCCCGGGCCGCCGCGGACCACATCTGGTAGATCAGCAGGTCGGCGACGGCGGTCGGGGGCAGCAGCGTCTCGTACCGGCCCGCGGGCAGCTCGATCCTGCGCTCCGCCCACCCCAGCCGCCGGGCCAGCTCCGCGTCCATCGCCGCCGGGTCGACGTCCTTGAAGTCGCGGGTCGAGCGGCCGGCCCAGGCCGAGCGCGTACGGTCCGGGGACTTGGCGTTGAGCTCCAGGGTGCCGTTGGGCTGGTCGTGGCGCAGGCGCAGTCCGGCAGACGTGGCGAGGTAGGTGGAGACGAGCTCGTGGTTGGCGAAGCCGTACAGCTCACGGCCGCCGGCACGCGCGCGTGCGAACGACTCGCCCAGCGCCGGGGCGAAGTCGGTGAAGACGGCGGACGAGGTCTCGGCGGGGGCGTCCGTGAAGTCCGGGGACTCGGGCACCCCCGTCACCAGCGGATTCGCGTCCTCCGCCGGTCCGGCGCCGTGTGCGGCGGCCTCCGCGGCCCGTACCAGGGACTCCAGCTCGCCCGCGGTGACGGCGGAACGGGAGACGACACCGGACGCGGTGCCCTCCTTGCCGTCGACGGTCGCGATGACGGTGAGGGTGCGTCCGCGGGTCACCCCGTTCGTGGTGAGCGCGTTGCCCGCCCAGCGCAGATTGGCGGTGGAGTGCTCGTCGGCGATGACGACGCACCCGTCCGCGCGGGACAGTTCGAGGGTGCGCTCGACGATCTCGTGCGGCTTGTCGGTACGGGCGGTCATCGTCCGGCCTCCTGCGTGGTGTTCAGAATGTTGACGCCCTTGAAGAGGGCCGACGGGCAGCCGTGCGAGACGGCCGCGACCTGGCCGGGCTGGGCCTTGCCGCAGTTGAAGGCACCGCCGAGGACATAGGTCTGCGGACCGCCGACGGCCGTCATGGAACCCCAGAAGTCGGTGGTCGTCGCCTGGTAGGCGACGTCGCGCAGCTGACCCGTGATGCGACCGTTCTCGATCTTGAAGAACCGCTGACCGGTGAACTGGAAGTTGTAGCGCTGCATGTCGATGGACCAGGAGCGGTCCCCGACGACGTAGATGCCGCGGTCCACGCCACCGATCAGATCCTCGGTGGACAGCCCGCCCGGATCCGGCTGAAGCGAGACGTTGGCCATGCGCTGTACCGGCACGTGCCCGGGCGAGTCGGCGTACGCGCAGCCGTTGGACCGCTCGAACCCGGTCAGCCTCGCGATGCGGCGGTCCAGCTGGTACCCCACCAGCGTCCCGTCCTTGACCAGGTCCCAGGACTGTCCCTCGACGCCCTCGTCGTCGTATCCGATCGTCGCGAGGCCGTGCTCGGCGGTGCGGTCACCGGTGACGTTCATCAGCTCGGAGCCGTACTTGAGCTTGCCCAGCTTGTCGAACGTGGCGAAGGAGGTGCCCGCGTAGGCGGCCTCGTAGCCGAGCGCCCGGTCCAGCTCGGTGGCGTGCCCGATGGACTCGTGAATGGTCAGCCACAGGTTGGACGGGTCGACCACCAGGTCGTACACACCCGCCTCGACGCTCGGCGCACGCATCTTCTCGGCGAGCAGCGCGGGGATCCGCTCCAGTTCCGAGTCCCAGTCCCAGCCGGTGCCCGTCAGGTACTCCCAGCCGCGGCCGACCGGCGGCGCGAGGGTGCGCATGGAGTCGAACTCGCCGGTCGACTCGTCGACCGAGACCGCGGTGAGCTGCGGATGCAGCCGTACGCGCTGCTGTGTGGTCACGGTCCCGGCGGTGTCGGCATAGAACTTGTTCTCATGGACGGTGAGCAGCGAGGCGTCGACGTGGTTGACGCCGTCGGCCGCCAGCAGGCGTGCGCTGAACTCCGCCAGCAGCCCGGTCTTCTCCTCGTCGGGCACGGTGAAGGGGTCGATGTCGTACGACGAGACCCATGTCTTCTCGGCGTGCACGGGCTCCGCCGCCAGCTCCACCCTCCCCCACTGCCCGGAAGGCGTGGGCGGTGCCCCCGAGCCGGACCCCGCCGCCCTGATCACCTGGGCCGACAGCTTCGCCATCGCCACCGCCTGGGAGGCGACCTTGGCCGCCGCGTCCGGCGTCAGATCCACACCCGAGGCGAAGCCCCAGGTCCCGCCGTGCACGACCCGTACCGCGTAGCCCAGGTCGGTGGTGTCCGACGACCCGGAGGGCCTGCCGTCCCGCAACCGCCAGGCGGCGCTGCGCACCCGCTCGAACCGGAAGTCCGCGTGCTCGGCCCCGAGCGAGCGCGCACGTGCCAGCGCGGCGTCGGCCAGGGCCCGCAGCGGCAGTGCCGTGAAGGCTTCGTCGATGGAATGAGGCACCGAGGTCTCCCTGCTGTCGTGGCCTGTCGGTCCGATCATGTCGCGCGAGCGGGCGCCCGGACCACACTTTTCCGCCGCGCGGCCGGACCTTTGCGGTCGGCGACGGGTCCCGGGCGGCCCGGCGGCCCCGCTTCTGTAGGGATCCGACAGCGACTCCCGTATGTCACTGTCGGTGCCCGCTTCTCCGCACGGCGGCCCGGCCAGATAGGTTTTCGACGAAGGCGCATGTCTTTCAGGGGTTACAGACCGCTATCGAAAGGGTGATCCGTTGAGCCGCTCGGTTCTCGTCACTGGAGGCAACCGGGGCATCGGCCTCGCCATCGCCCGCGCGTTCGCCGACGCCGGCGACAAGGTCGCGATCACATACCGCTCGGGGGAGCCGCCGGCCGGCTTCCTGGCGGTCAAGTGCGACATCACCGACACCGAGCAGGTGGAGCAGGCCTACAAGGAGATCGAGGCCGAGCACGGCCCGGTCGAGGTCCTGGTCGCCAACGCCGGTGTCACCAAGGACCAGCTTCTGATGCGGATGTCGGAGGAGGACTTCACCTCGGTCCTCGACACCAACCTCACCGGCACCTTCCGTGTCGTCAAGCGCGCCAACCGCGCCATGCTGCGGGCCAAGAAGGGCCGCGTGGTGCTCGTCTCGTCGGTCGTGGGGCTGCTGGGCTCCGCCGGGCAGGCGAACTACGCCGCCTCAAAGGCCGGCCTGGTCGGATTCGCCCGTTCCCTCGCCCGTGAACTGGGCTCGCGCAACATCACCTTCAACGTCGTCGCTCCCGGCTTCGTCGACACGGACATGACCAAGGTGCTCACCGACGAGCAGCGCCAGAACATCGTGTCGCAGGTGCCGCTCGGCCGGTACGCGAAGCCGGAGGAGATCGCCGCGACGGTGCGGTTCCTCGCCTCCGACGACGCCTCGTACATCACTGGAGCCGTCATCCCCGTTGACGGCGGACTGGGAATGGGTCACTGATCACCATGAGCGGAATTCTCGAGGGCAAGCGCGTCCTGATCTCCGGTGTGCTGATGGAGTCCTCCATCGCCTTCCACGCCGCGAAGCTGGCCCAGGAGCAGGGCGCCGAGATCATCCTGACCGCGTTCCCGCGGCCGACGCTGACCGAGCGCATCGCCAAGAAGCTCCCGAAGCCCACCAAGGTCATCGAGCTGGACGTGACCAACGACGAGCACCTCGGCCGCCTGGCCGACATCGTCGGCGAGGAGCTGGGCGGTCTCGACGGCGTCGTGCACTCCATCGGCTTCGCCCCGCAGGACGCCCTCGGCGGCAACTTCCTGAACACGCCGTTCGAGTCCGTGGCCACCGCCATGCACGTCTCGGCGTACTCCCTGAAGTCGCTGACCATGGCCTGCCTGCCGCTGATGCAGAACGGCGGCTCGGTCGTCGGCCTCACCTTCGACGCGCAGTACGCGTGGCCGCAGTACGACTGGATGGGCCCGGCCAAGGCCGCCCTGGAGGCCACCAGCCGCTACATCGCGCGTGACCTGGGCAAGCAGAACATCCGCTGCAACCTGATCTCCGCGGGCCCGCTCGGCTCCATGGCTGCCAAGTCCATCCCGGGCTTCGGCGAGCTGGCCTCCGTGTGGGACAACCGCTCCCCGCTGGAGTGGGACCTCAAGGACCCGGAGCCGGCCGGCCGGGGCATCGTCGCCCTGCTCAGCGACTGGTTCCCGAAGACCACCGGCGAGATCATCCACGTGGACGGCGGTCTGCACGCCATCGGCGCCTGAGCCTTTCCGAGGCCGGACGGCCGAGCGCGCGAGCGCTCGCGTACCGCGACGGGCCTCCCGGCGTACCGGGCCGACGCCCCGCTCCCCGCAAGCGCGGGGAGCGGGGCGTCGCCCGTTCGGAGCAACTGACACGGGCCCACGGGCCGTGCAGCACGCACGCTGGGAGTACGCACCGCCCCGCAGGCGAACGGCCCAGGAGGTCCCCTTGTGCGTCTGTCCCGCCGCTCCGCTCCGGCCTTCCTCGCCCTCGCGCTGCTGACGGTTCTGCCGTACGACTCCCTGCCACCGGCCGGTGTGGTGCAGGCCGGTCCGCACACGGACGTGACCACGGGGAAGAGCGCCGACCCGCAGCCGTTCGGTGCCGAGTGCCGCGTCGGCGTCATCGGCTCCGACGTCGTGGCCTACTGCCACAACCCCTTTCCCGACACCGACCACGTCAGTCTGCACATCGAGTGCGACCGCTGGTGGGACATCGACACCGACACCGCCCCGGTGGAGGCCGGGCCCGCGATGACGGTACGGCTGAGCGGACGCTGCTGGCAGAACGTGCGCTCGGCGTGGGTCGGGCACGCCCGGTGAGCGGCGGTCAGCGGGAAGCGGGCCCCGGGCGCCCCGGACGGCACACGAACGGATAGCTCGCGGCCTCCGACGCAGCCGTGGCCGCGTCGCCCGTCCGGACGGCGTCCACCAGCCGTGTGTGGTCCATGTAGGTCTCCGGCGTCAGCTCCTCGCCGACGTCGTCGCGCAGCCAGTCCCGCAGCACCTCGACGAGATCCGCGTACATCGCCGTCATCACGTCGTTGTGGGACGCGGCCACCACCGCCATGTGGAAGGTGGCGTCGGCGGTCACGAACGCCTCGGTGTCCCCGGACTCCCAGGCCTCCTGGCGGCGTACGAGGAGGGCGTCGAGTTGCTTGAGGTCGCGTTCGGTCCGCCGCTCGGCGGCCAGTTTTGCGGCTCCCGACTCCAGGGTGGAGCGGAGTTCGGCGATGTGGCCCCGGTCGGCGTCGGCGAACCGCCGGTGCATCACGCCGGCGAGTTCGCTGGTCGCCACCACATAGGTGCCCGACCCCTGGCGGATGTCCAGCAGACCGTTGTGCGCCAGTGCGCGGACCGCCTCGCGCACCGTGTTGCGGGCCACCCCGAGCTGCTCGACCAGTTCGGGCTCGGTGGGGATGCGGGAGCCCACCGGCCATTCCCCCGAGGTGATCTGGTTCCGCAGCGCGGCGATGACCTGCTCGGCCAGCGCGGATCGGCGGGGGTGGCTCAGCGGCATGACGGTCCTTCGTGCGGGCCTGGTGGCGAGGCCGGAGGATCCGGAGCGTAACGCAGCGGGAGTGGACAGCCAATCATCCCATCATTCTATGATGTCTCCCATGGCTAGTGAGCAGACCGGAACGACGACGCCCGCACCGACGCGCGGCCCGGCCCGAACGGCGACGGGAACCACGAAGACGGCGAGCGGGAGCGGGACGTCCGCCCCGCGGGCGTGGACACTGCGCATCCTGGTCGTCGGCATCGTGCTCACCGCGCTCAACCTGCGGCCCGCCATCACCAGCCTCGGCGCCCTCCTGGAGGAGGTGCGCGACGGCCTCGGCATGAGCGGCGGCGTGGCGGGACTGCTCACCTCGGTGCCCCCGCTCTGCTTCGGTGTCTTCGGGATCATGGCGCCGCGGCTGGCCCGCCGCTTCGGACCGGGTGCCGTGGTCTGCGCCGGAATGGCCGCGATCACCGCGGGGCTGCTTCTGCGCCCCTACCTCGGCGGCACGGCCGGCTTCCTGGTCGGCAGTGCGCTCGCGCTGATGGGCATCGCGGTCAGCAACGTTCTGATGCCTGTGATCGTCAAGCGCTGGTTCCCCGACCGGGTGGGCTCCATGACCGGCCTGTACTCCATGGCGCTCGCCCTCGGCACCGCCTCCGCCGCGGCGGTCACCGTGCCCCTGACGGACGCGCTGGGCGGCAGCTGGCGCATCGGGCTCGCGGTCTGGGCGGCGCTCTCGGCCGTCGCGGTCCTGCCGTGGATCCCCTTCGTGCGGCCCGCGGGCACCGCTCCCGCGGACGATGCCGCTCCCGCCGCCGCGTCCGGCCGGGGCGAGCCCGACGACGGACTGCGGATCGTCCGCAGCCGAACCGCATGGGCGCTGGCCGTCTTCTTCGGTCTCCAGGCGACGGCCGCCTACATCACGATGGGCTGGATGGCACAGATCTTCCGCGACGCCGGGGTGGCCGCGGGCACGGCCGGTGTGCTCCTCGCCGTCACGATGGTGATGGGTGTCCCGCTCGCCTTCGTCATCCCGCGGCTGGCGTCGCGGCTACCGCACCAGGGCCCGATCGTGATCGCCCTCGGCGTGTGCGGTCTCGCCGGATACGCGGGCCTGTACTGGGCCCCGGCGGGCGGCGCCTGGGCGTGGGCGGTGCTGCTGGGCGTCTCCAACTGCGCCTTCCCGCTGGCGCTGACCATGGTGGGCATGCGCGCCCGCACGAGCGCGGGGGTGGCCAAGCTGTCGGCCTTCGCGCAGAGCACCGGGTATCTGCTGTCGATCCCCGGACCGCTGCTGGTCGGAGTTCTCTACCAGAGCAGCGGCGGCTGGGGCCTGCCGCTCGCACTCATGGCGGGGCTGATGGTGCCGCAGATCGTGGTGGGGGTCCTGGCGGGCCGCAACGGCACGGTGGAGGACGAGATGGCGGGGGCGCCGGGACGGTGAAACCGCGGCCGGCGCCGACCCCGCCGGAACCCCGGCGGCCCGGAAGTGCGAGACTGACCGCATGCCCGTGCTCGACCCGAACCCCAAGAACGGCCAGAAGAAGATGCTGCTCGTCTTCGGCACGTTCTTCGCCATCTTCGTGATCATCGCCGTCATCGCGACGATCGCATCGCCCTGACCGAGGACGTCGACCGGGCGCCGGCCCGCCGGCGGCGCCGAGGGGCCCCGAGTCGTACCACCCAAGGTGCCGGCCGACCGTGACGGACGGGTGCCCGGTGTCCGTGCACCCCGCTGTGCCACGGTGTTCACACCGCTCAGCCGTGTAGGGGGCACCGGGCCGGGTGCGTGCTCCCGGGCCGGGGGTGGGGCTGGCCCCACCATCCCCTAGGGGGCCAGTGTCAGGGGCAAGTGGGTGGATCACCGGATGGGTTGAGGGCCGATGAGTCCCTACCTTCGAGGTGTGGCCGCGAGGGGCGGACCACGGGACCCGAAGACCCACGGAGGCAGGCATGTCGGCCCCTACGCACTTCCGGCCCGGCCCGGCGACCACGGGCGGCGTCGACATCAGGCTGCCCTGGTGGGCCCTCGCACTGCCCACGCTGGCCTTCATCGTCCTGCTGGCGCTCATCCTCAACCCGTCCGACGCTAGCGGCGGCGGCGACCCCGCCCTCGGGCACCTCGTCGAGCGCGTCCAGCACAGCGTGACGCACCACGTGTCGTGACGGAGCCCCACCGAGGGGCACCGGCGGCACCGACCGCCCGCCGTCGCCGGTGTCGTCCTGCCAGGTGAGCGCGGCCGGGCGACCGAATCGGCCACCCGGACGCGGGCGCGCGGCCGGCGCCGTCAACTCCCTGCGCTCCCTGGCCTGTTTCATGCGAAGCTGGGACCCATGAGCTCCGCAGAACCCCGCAGGATTGTCCTCCTCCGGCATGCGAAGGCCGACTGGCCGCAGGTGCCCGACCACGAGCGCCCGCTCGCTGACCGGGGCCGCAAGGACGCGCCCGTCGCCGGACGCAAGCTGGCCGACACCGGCATCCCCTTCGATCTGGCCCTCTGCTCCACCGCGATCCGCACGCGCGAGACCTGGAAGCTCGCGGTCCAGGAGCTTCCGCACCGGCCGAAAACCGTCTATGAGGACCGGGTCTACGAGGCCTCGCCCGGCGAGCTGATCGCCTTGCTCGACGAGACGTCCGACGACGTCCGGAACGTGATCCTGATCGGCCACAACCCGGGTATCCAGGGTCTCGCCGAGGTCCTCGCCGGGACGGCCCACAAGGAGGCCCGCGAGCACATGGACCGACGCGGATTCCCGGCCGCCGCCTTCGCGGTGCTCGGTTTCGACGCCGAGTGGAAGTCGCTCGAGCCGGGCACGGCCACGCTGATCGACTTCTGGTCGCCGAGCGACTGACCTCTACGGAACGTCGGCGGTGGCCCCGGCCTCCACGCAGGTTCCGGGGCCACCGCCGACGTAGAGGCACATGCCGGTGAGGCGCGCGGTCAGTGAGGGTCGTCCTGCGTGTCCGCCGCCTCCACCTCTTCGCGGGTGACGCCCAGCAGATAGAGGACGGTGTCCAGGAAGGGGAAGTTCACCGCGGTGTGCGCGGCCTGCCGCACGACGGGCTTGGCGTTGAAGGCGACGCCCAGACCGGCCGCGTTCAGCATGTCGAGGTCGTTGGCCCCGTCACCGATCGCCACGGTCTGCGCCAGCGGTACACCCGCTTCGGCGGCGAACCGGCGCAGCAACCGTGCCTTGCCCGCCCGGTCCACGATGTCGCCGACGACCTTGCCCGTCAGCCTCCCGTCGACGATCTCCAGCGTGTTGGCCTGCGCGAAGTCGAGCCCGAGCCGCTCCTTCAGATCGTCCGTGACCTGGGTGAACCCGCCCGAGACGACCCCCACCTGGAAGCCGAGCCGCTTCAGCGTACGGATCAGGGTGCGCGCGCCCGGAGTGAGCCGGATCTCGGCGCGGACCTTGTCGACCACCGACGCGTCCAGCCCCTTGAGCAGAGCCACGCGCGCGTGCAGCGACTGCTCGAAGTCCAGTTCGCCGCGCATGGCGGCCGCCGTCACCTCGGCGACCTCCGCCTCACAGCCGGCGTGCGCCGCGAACAGCTCGATGACCTCGTCCTGGATGAGCGTCGAGTCCACGTCCATGACGACCAGACGTTGCGCGCGACGGTGCAGACCCGCCGCAACGACCGCGATGTCGACGCCGAGCGCCGCGGCGTCGGTCACGAGCGCGGTGCGCAGCGGCTCGGTCTCCACGCCGGACACGGCGAACTCGACGGCCGTCACGGGGTACTTGGCGAGCCGGAAGATACGGTCGATGTTGCCGCCGGTCGCGGCGATCCGGGCGGCGATGGCCGCCGTCGACTCCGCGGTGAGCGGGTGGCCGAGCACAGTGACCAGGGAGCGTCCGAGGCCCCGCGGACGGTTGTCGCCGATGCCGGAGATGATCTCCGCCTGCATCTTCACGGACTCCGCCCAGCTGTGGACGGTCGCCCGCAGATCACCCTCGAGCCCGGACGGGGGCACGGTCACGAGTGCGCACAGCACCATCCGGCCCCGGGTGACCACCTGCTCGATGTCGACGACGTCGACGCTGTAGGCGGCCAGAGTGTCGAACAAGCCTGCGGTCAGGCCCGGCCGGTCCTTGCCGAAGATCTTGACAAGGAGCGTGGGGGCATCGGAGGTCTGCGAAGCGCTCATGGTGCTTCCCACCGTATCCGTCACCCAGTGCCTTCCGCGTTTCCGGTCCGACCAGCGGACGGGGAACAGTGCATGGCCGGCGGATGACGTACGCCTTGAGCGGCGGAGACAGGCGCGCGGAGGTCCGCAGGGGCGACACGGCGGCCGGGCACGGGCGTGCCGCCGGTCGGGTCAGCCGCGTCCTTTCGGTCCCCTGGGCGGGTGCGGTGGAGGCGGCGGGGGCGGACCGTCGTCCGAGGACGAACGTGTCCGCCGGGGACGAGGCGGCGGGAGCCTGGGTGGCGGTTCGATCGGCCGGGCCACCGTGGGGGCGCCGTACACGTCCCCGGTCGCGGACGACGGCCCGCCCGAAGGGGGCCGCGCGTCCTGCGGCTCACGCAGTTCCTCGGGCAGCCGCAGATAGGGATTGGTGTCGGGGTTGGGCGGGCGATGCGGCCTGCCGGGTACGTAGGGGCCCGCGCCGTGCGGCACCGTCGGCGAGGGCGCGGTCGCCGCTCGTCCCGCGGCGGCCCGCGCCAGGGGCGCCGCCCGGCTGCCCGCGGCCCCCGCCGCGTACGCGAGCAGCGCTCCCGCCGCTCCGGCTGCGGCGCCCCAGACCGCACCCAGCAGCAGGGCCACGCCGAGATGCCCGTGCAACTCGATGCCGGCGCCGAACGCGTCGAATCCGAACACGGACAGCGAGGCGTCCACCGACACATCCGTCAGCCACGCCAGCAGCGGCAGTGCCAGGGCCGTCACGACGCCGAGCCGAAGTGCGCAGCGTGCTGCGAGGCCGAGCGGACCGTGGCCGCCTGCGACGGACGGAGCCCGGCCCCGTACGACCGCGGCATCACCGGCTCGTACGAGCGGCGTACGCACTGCGGTCAGCACGCCCGCGAAGAGCATCATGAGCGCCGCGGCGAGGGCGAGCAGCCATACCTTGCCGTCCAGTTCGGCCAGGCGACCCAGGGTGACCGGCTGGTCCGTGCGCACGGTCAGCAGCCGGTCCAGCGGGTCGGGCAGCAGCTTCGCCAGCTCGCCCGTGGCCCTGCCGTCCCACGGTACGAACAGGCCGACCGGGACGCCCAGCCACACCCCGTTGGGCGCGCCGAGCAGTGCGGCTCCCGCGATCCGCCCCGGATGGTCGTCGCCGATCGCCGCGTACGCCGCCGCCGCGAGGCCGGCGACCACCGCCACGAGCACCACGGTCACCAGCGCGGACACGGCCGGACGCACCATACGGTGCACCCCCTCCCAGCCGCGGGGGAGCGGAGTGCGCCGGGAGGCGAGCAGGGCGATCACGAGGACGCCTGCGGCCCATGCCGCACCCCCGAGCAATGTGGGCACCGTGTCGACGGTGAAGCCGACCGCGGCCTTCGCCTCGACGAGGTCGCCGATCCGGCTCGGCAGCAGGCCCCCGATGTCGCCGAGCCCGGGGATGTCGACGCCTTTGCCACCGCCCGTGCCGGGCAGTCGGTTCAGTCCGAGCGCGTCCCCGTCGATGGTGATGACGTCGTGGCCGGCCCAGGCGAGACCGCCCAGCATCGCCACGAAGAGCACGACCACCGTGCCCGCCCGGGCGAGGAGTTCGGCCGGTGAGACCACAACTCCGGCCGTGCGCAGGGAGCGCAGGAAGAACCAGCACAGCAGCAGTGCGCCCACCAGCCCCACACCCAGGGGCGTGATGTCCATGGCGGTGGTCGTCTCGGCCCCCTTGAGGCCGAACGCGGACACGTCCCCGGACGGCTTGACCGACCCGTTCGCGCCCAGTGCGACCACGGCCGCGGTCATCGGGCCGAGCGAACCCGCCGTATCGGCCTGCAGCAGATGCAGACCGAGTGCCGCGGTTCCCGCCATGCCGATCAGCGCCCAGCTCACGGAGGCGATCGCGGACAGCAGTACGTCCGTCCACGGCACCCGCCGGCCGTTCTCCGCGGTGTCGATGCTCATGCAGGCCCCCCGGTCCGCGCCGCGGCGTCCCCGCGGATGCCCCCTCGAGGGGGATTACCACTCTCCGGGTCGGTCCGACCGCCGTCAACGGGACACGTCCCCAAGGGTGTGGGCAGCTCGTCGCAAGGTCCGACTTTCGGTCGGAGGGCTGAGCCTGAAATAGTTCCCCACGATGTTCGACATCCCTAGACTCCCTGTGATGGGGGCAACTCGGGGGACAACTCAGTGGGGCATGGAGTGCCTGAACTCGTACTCGAATTGAACGGACGCACCTGGACGCTCGACGCGTCCAGGCGATACACCCTCGGACGCGATCCGCAGGGGGACATCGTGCTCGAGGACGCCAGGGTTTCCTGGCGCCACGCCACGATCGGCTGGGACGGGCGCAGTTGGGTCATCGAGGACCACGGCAGCACCAACGGCACGTTCGTGCAGGGCCGGCGGGTGCACCAGCAGGAGATCGGTCCGGGCTCGTCGTTGTATCTGGGCAACGCGACCGACGGACCGCGGCTGAACCTGTCCGGTGCGGCGGCCGCCGTCACCACCCCGCAGGCCCAGCCCCAGCAGCAGCCGCATGCGGCCCAGGGCGGGGGCGCCGGCTGGGCACAGCATTCGCCGCAGCAGGCCGCCGCGCAGATTCCGCAGCAGCAGGGCCCCGGTGGTGGCGCGGGGGCGCCACCGGTCTACGGCGACCGCAGCCCGACCACGTTCCACCAGCTCGCCCTGGGCCGTGTGATGCGCATCGGCCGTGCGCTGGAGAACGAACTGGTCGTCTCCGACCTCCAGGTCTCGCGTCATCACGCCGAGTTCCACGCCATGCCCGACGGCCGTTTCGAGATCCGCGACCTGGGCTCGCACAACGGCACGTTCGTCAACGGCATGCCGATCGGCAAGGGCAGTTCGGCGCTGCTCGGCCCGAACGACATCGTCGGCGTCGGCCACTCGACGTTCCGTCTGGTCGGCGACCGGCTCGAGGAGTTCGTCGACACCGGTGAGGTCTCCTTCTCCGCCCGTCACCTGACCGTCACCGTCGACGGCGGCAAGCAGATCCTGAAGGACGTCTCCTTCGGTGTGCCGGAGAAGTCGCTGATCGCGGTCATCGGCCCGTCCGGCTCCGGCAAGTCGACGCTGCTGAAGGCGCTCACCGGTTACCGGCCCGCCAACCAGGGCGACGTCCTCTACGACAACCGGAACCTGTACAAGCAGTTCGCCGAGCTCCGCCAGCGCATCGGGCTGGTCCCGCAGGACGACATCCTGCACAAGGAGCTGTCGGTCAAGAAGGCGCTCAAGTACGCGGCCAAGCTGCGCTTCCCCGCCGACACCACCGGCGCCGAGCGTGAGGCGCGCATCGACGAGGTGCTGCGCGAGCTGAAGCTCGACGTCCACAAGGAGAAGAAGGTCACCTCCCTCTCCGGTGGGCAGCGCAAGCGCGTCTCGGTGGCCCTCGAACTGCTCACCAAACCGTCGCTGATCTTCCTGGACGAGCCGACCTCGGGCCTCGACCCGGGCATGGACCGTGACGTGATGCAGCTGCTGCGCGGGCTGGCCGACGACGGCCGCACCGTGCTCGTCGTCACGCACTCGGTGGCCGAGCTGGCGCTGTGCGACAAGCTCCTGGTGATGGCGCCGGGCGGCGCGGTCGCCTACTTCGGACCGCCGGAGGAGGCGCTGAACTTCTTCGGCTACGAGACGTGGGCCGATGTGTTCTCCGCCTTCGAGAACTACCGCGACTACGACTGGGCGGGCCGCTGGAAGGGCTCGCAGCACTACCAGATGTACGCCGCGGACATCGACGCAGTCGCCCCGCAGTCGGTGCACATGCCGCCGCCGCAGGCGATCAAGCCGCCCAAGCCGCAGGGCTGGTTCTCCCAGCTCGGCACCCTCGTGCGGCGGTACGTCTCGGTCATCGCCTCGGACAAGGGCTTCCTGGCGCTCACGGTGATCCTGCCGGCGGTGCTCGGCGCGGTCAGCCTGCTCATCGACAGCGACAAGGGCCTGCTGGTCAACCCGGTCAGCCCGAAGACCGGCGTGCCCGTCCCGAACGGCACGGCCACCACGGTCCTGCTGATCCTCGCGGTCGGCGCGTGCTTCGCGGGCGCCGCCAACTCCGTCCGCGAGCTGATCAAGGAACGGGTCATCTACGAGCGGGAACGCGCCACCGGCCTGTCCCGCTCCGCGTATCTGATGTCGAAGGTGTTCGTCCTCGGCGCGGTCACCGTGCTGCAGGGCCTCATGGTCGGCCTGATCGGCTTCTCCAGCCGCGAGATCCCCGAGGAAGGCGTCGTCCTCGGCGGCTCCACGCTGTTCGAGCTGTGCCTGCCGGTCATGGCACTGGGCTTCACGTCGATGATGTTCGGCCTCGTCATCTCCGCGCTGGTGAAGACCGCGGAGAAGACGATGCCGCTGCTGGTGATGTTCGCCATCATCCAGGTGGTCTTCACGGGCTGTCTGTTCACCCTGAACGGCGCGGTCGGTGTGAACCAGGTCTCGTATCTGATGCCGTCCCGCTGGGCGGTGGGCGCCGCGGGAGCGACGCTGGACTTCAACAA
Organism: Streptomyces sp. NRRL F-5122; assembly: GCF_001507435.1. Classification (GTDB taxonomy): domain Bacteria; phylum Actinomycetota; class Actinomycetes; order Streptomycetales; family Streptomycetaceae; genus Streptomyces; species Streptomyces lannensis. The sequence goes on along the minus strand of NZ_LMWH01000161.1, from coordinate 12,298 downwards.
CATCGCCCCGAACACGGACGACCCGACGAACACGGACCCGCTGTGGAACCACACGGCAGGGGCCTGGAGCATGGACATGGTCGCCCTGATCGCCATCGGTGTGATCTGCGGCATCCTCGTGGCCCGCTTCCTGCGCCGGCACGAGCCCGAGGTCATGCGGAAGTAGTCGCTTGTGGAGCACACGCTCCCGGAGCACGCGGAAGGGCGGCACCCGTCAGGGGGTGCCGCCCTTTCTTCTGCTCAGCGGGAAGAGGTCCGCGCAGGCCTCAGTACGCGCTGTTGACGTTGTCCATCGAGCCGTAGCGGTGCGCCGCGTAGTTGCAGGCCGCGGTGATGTTCGCGACCGGGTCGTAGATGTTCCACGACGTGCCGGACACGTGGTAGGTGCGGAAGGTCGGGTCGATCACCTGGAGCAGCCCCTTGGAGGGGATGCCGTTGCGGGCGTTGATGTCCCAGTTGTTGATGGCCGCCGGGTTGCCCGAGGACTCCCGCATGATGTTGCGGTACAGACCGTTGTACGAGCCGGGGATGCCCTTCTGGGCCATGATGTCGAGCGACTGGCGGATCCAGCCGTCGAGGTTGTTGTTGTACGACCTCGGGGCCGACTGCCGGACCGGCGCGCGCTCGGCGGAGCGGCTCGCGGCCTGCTCGGCGCCGCGCTGCTGCGTCGCCTTCTCGGCGCTCAGCTTCTTGGCGGCCTGGTCGGCGGCCTGCTTCTTCGCCGCTATGGCCTCCGCCTTCAGCATGGAGGCGGCCTTCTGGTCGGTGACGTTGACCTTGATGTTCTTGACCGGCTGGTTACCGATGTTCACCGGAGCCGAGGCGACGGCCGCAGCCTCGTGAGTCGTGGTCTGCGCCTCGCTGGGCGTGGCGGTGATCGCGAGGGTGGCGACACCCAGGCCGGCGCAGCAGGCGGCGGACAGCTTCTGCGTCTTGGTCAGCGATCGGGCACGACTACGAATGTTGGTGATCTGGGGCATGTGTGAGTGACCTCTTCGAGTTGCGCGGAGGTCGCTCTGGTGCCGGTGGAATCGGATGTTTCCAGCACAAGCGCCGCGGGTAAGGGCCCGCAGCGCCGAGCGACGGAAGCAATTCTTAGCGGCCGCAAAATGCCTAGGCAAAGGTGTGACGTACTATCCCGGATAGTGCGCACAGGAAGGGCAAAACGGTACAGATCGCCCCGTCTTCCCCGTTCAAAAGGGACCCGTTGGTGTCCTATGTCCCTTCGTATGTGACGTGGGCCCTATGTGCGTCCTCACATGGAGCGCGGCCCTTCTTCACCGGTAGTTGCTCTAGCAATTCGTAGCGTGATGCGAATTCGGGGGCAGCATGAGGTGGCTGTCACCGAACTCGTGCCACAGGTACCGCCCGGCGAGCGCCGCCGCGTAGGCACGGTCGACGGCCGCCCGTCCGGCCACGGCCTCGAGCATCAGCAGATGGGACGCCTCCGGCTCGTGAAGCCCGGTCAGCAGACCGTCGACCACCCGCACCCCGCGCTCGGGCGTCACCACCAGATCGGTCCAGCCCTCCCGCGCCCGTACGGCACCGTCGCTGTCGACGGCCGACTCCACGGCCCGTACGGCCGTGGTCCCGATCGCTATCACCCGCCCGCACCCGCCTTCCGGGGCGGACCCCTCGCGCCCTCCCCGATCCGCGTGCACGGCGTTGATCAACCGCGCCGACGCCTCCGGCACCGCGAAGCGCTCCGGGTACGGCGGCTCGTGCGCCTCCGCCGACGCCACCCCCGTGTGCAGCGTGATCGGTGCGAACTGCACCCCCCGGCTCACCAGCTCCGCCACCGTCCGCGAGGTGAAGGGCCGCGCCGCACTCGGCATCTCCGCGCTGCCCGTGCCCTCGGCCGACGGGAGGGCGAACACCGTCTGGTACGCGGACAGCGGCTGGTCCCGCTCGGTGTACGAGTACCGGATGGGGCGCCCGTGGCGGCCCAGCACCTCCACCGGGTCGCCCCCGGACGGGGTGGCCCACCACAGCCTCTCGCTCCGGCCGGACAACGGCTCCCGGAGCACGAGCCGCACGCCGCCCGGCAGCCGCACCTCGGTTCCCGCGGGCCCGCCGGCCCGGGCGCGTGTGGTGCCCCGCTCGTCCGGGTCCCGCAGTTCCACGGCCCACCGCCCGTCGTCCCCGCGCGTGGAGAAGTGCACCACCACCGGCGCGTCCCCGACCCGCCCGTCCACCGCGGCCGCCAGCGTGGGGGAGGTGTTGACGACGAGCAGGTCCCCGGCCCGCAGCAGCAGCGGCAGCTCCGTGAACCCGTGATGCGTCACCTCCGTACCGTGCGAGACCAGCAGCCGCACGCAGTCCCGGTCCAGTCCCGGCCCGCGCTGCTCGGCCGGTACCCGCGCGGACAACTCCTCGGGGACCTTCCCGAAGGCGCGGACGCGTTCGGCCGCGGGCACCCCCGTCACCGCCCTCACCGCCCCTCCAGCAGCGAGGGGGCACCGTAGCGGCCGCTCGCCGGCCGCTCGTCCAGCAGCCGCAGGAAGGCGGGCACCACGGACCGCGGCGCCGGACGCGGATCGTCGTCGTCCGGCACGGCCGCCGTATAGAGGTCGGTGGCCATGTCCCCCGGGTCCACCGCCCACACCCACAGGTCCGGTTCCTCCACGGCGAGGACCGCCGCCAGATGGTCCAGTGCCGCCTTCGACGCCCCGTAACCGCCCCATGTCTCGTACGCCTCGGCCGCCGCGTCGGAGCTGATCGCGATCACCGTGCCGGTGCTCGACGCCCGCAGCAGCGGCAGCGCCTCCTGGACGAGGCCCAGCGCGGCGACCACGTTCACCTCCAGCGCCCGCCGCAGCCCGTCCGGGGCCAGATCCTCCAGCCGCACCAGCGGCTCCGCGCCCAGCGCGCTCGCGTTGCTCACCAGCAGATCGACGCCGCCCAGCGCGCGGGCCGCCGCCACCAGAGCGGCCCGGTGCGCGGCGTCCGTCACATCCCCGGGCAGGGCCTCCACCCGCGTCCCGTACGACGCCAGGTCCTTGGCCGTCTGGGCGAGCACCGACTCGGTCCTCGCGTTCAGCACCAGGTCCCAGCCGCGCTCCGCCAATGCCGTGCCGAGCTCCCTGCCGAGCCCTTTCGAAGCCCCCGTGATGATCGCAACCGGCATGACTACCGTCCCCTCTGTGCCCGACCGCCGGTGATCGGCGGTGGACTCAACGTAGGAACGGCACCTCCCCGGCCGCCTCGGACGCGGGCCGCAACGACCGGGGGCCCTTCGCCCTAGGCCCATCGGACCAGCCGGGGCCCGCACAGGTCGGATACGCACGGTCACACCCCACGGGTACGGTGAGGTCATGAGCCATGGACCCCGGTCGGGCCTGTACGCGGTGAGCTCCGCGCTGTTGGCCATGAGCAGGCACCTCGAGGTGCGCGACGTCCTGAAGACGATCGTCGCCTCGGCCCGTGAGCTGCTCGACGCGGAGTACGCGGCGCTCGGCGTCCCGGACGATCACGGGGGCTTCGCCCAGTTCGTGGTGGACGGCGTCACCGACGAGCAGTGGAAGGCCATCGGCCCGCTCCCGCGCCAGCACGGCATCCTCGCGGCGATGCTGCACGAGGCGAAGCCCGAGCGGCTCGCCGACGTCCGCCGTGACCCCCGCTTCGAGGGGTGGCCCAGCGCCCACCCCGAGATGTCCGACTTCCTCGGCCTGCCCATCCGTGACGGCGACGAGGTCATCGGCGCGCTCTTCCTCGCCAACAAGAGGTGCCCGAAGCCGGAGGGCGGCTGCGGATTCACCGAGGACGACGAGGAACTGCTATCGATCCTCGCCCAGCACGCGGCGATCGCCCTGACCAACGCACGTCTGTATGAGCGCAGCAGGGAGCTGACCATCGCCGAGGAGCGCTCCCGGCTGGCCCACGAGCTGCACGACGCGGTCAGCCAGAAGCTCTTCTCGCTGCGGCTCACCGCCCAGGCGGCGGCCGCCCTGATCGACCGCGACCCCGGCCGCGCCAAGGGCGAGCTCCAGCAGGTGGCCGTGCTCGCCGCGGAGGCCGCCGACGAACTGCGCGCCGCGGTCGTCGAACTGCGCCCCGCCGCCCTGGACGAGGACGGCCTGGTCGCCACCCTGCGCACCCAGATACAGGTACTCGACCGCGCCCACACCGCGCGCGTGACCTTCACCGGCCGCGGTGTCCGGGCCCTGCCGGCCGCCCAGGAGGAGGCGCTGCTGCGCGTCGCCCAGGAGGCGCTGCACAACGCCCTGCGGCACTCCGGTGCCCGGCGGGTCGACGTGACGCTGGAGAAGTGCGGTCCCGGCGCCGTGCTGAGGGTCACGGACGACGGCGACGGGTTCGAGCCCACCGCGGTCCGACGCGCGGGACGCCACCTCGGACTGGTCTCCATGCGGGACCGGGCGGGCGGCGTGGGAGGAAGGCTGACCGTGGAATCGGCGCCCGGGAAGGGCACCACGATCGAGATGGAGGTCCCTGGTGGCTGACGCAATCAAGGTGCTGCTCGTCGACGACCACCAGGTGGTCCGCCGGGGGCTGCGCACCTTCCTCGAGGTGCAGGACGACATCGAGGTCGTCGGAGAGGCGTCCGACGGCGCCGAGGGCGTGGCCCGCGCACAGGAGCTGAAGCCCGACGTCGTCCTGATGGACGTCAAGATGCCGGGCGTCGACGGCATCGACGCGCTGCGCAGGCTCCGCGAGCTCGACAACCCCGCGCGTGTGCTCATCGTCACCAGCTTCACCGAGCAGCGCACGGTCGTACCCGCCCTGCGCGCGGGCGCCGCCGGATACGTCTACAAGGACGTGGACCCCGACGCGCTCGCCGGAGCCATCCGCTCGGTGCACGCGGGCCACATCCTCCTGCAACCGGAGGTCGCGGGTGCTCTGCTGTCCCAGGAGGAGAGCCATTCGGGCCAGGGAAGGACAGGTTCGCTGACCGAACGCGAGCGGGAGGTGCTGGGGCTGATCGCGGACGGCCGCTCGAACCGGGAGATCGCCCGTGCGCTGGTGCTCTCGGAGAAGACGGTGAAGACCCACGTCTCGAACATCCTGATGAAGCTCGACCTCGCGGACCGCACCCAGGCAGCGCTCTGGGCGGTGCGCCATGGTGTAAACGGCTGACCAGATCTTCATACCGTCGGGTGTACGTCCCTCGGACGGCGCAACCTCGGTGGATCTCCACCGTTCTCCAAGGCGTGCTGCGGCGCCTGCCGCAGTGACCGTAAGGAGAGGGCTCAGACAGTGAAGAACCTGAAGAAGACCGTTGCCGTCACGATGGTGGCTGGTGGTCTGGTCGCCGCCAGTGCCGGTCTGGCCTCCGCCACCGACGGGGCGCACGCCCACGGCAAGGCCAAGAGCTCCCCGGGTGTCGTCTCGGGCAACGTCATCCAGGCCCCGATCCACATCCCCGTGAACGCGGTCGGCAACAGCGTGAACGTGATCGGCCTTCTGAACCCGGCCTTCGGCAACCTGGGCATCAACCACTGACATCTCTGAGGGGTCCCCTCGGCACCGGCCTCCCGGGACTGCCCGGGAGGCCGCTCGTATGTGTGACGCAGTGATGTGGACGGCTCGGACGGCGGGCCGCCTCGGGGGGCCGGGAAACGCCGGGACCCCCGCTCACCGCATCTCGCGCTGCTCCACGACGGCGTTGTACGCGGCCACCTGCGCCCGCCGGGCCGTTCGCTCCACCGGACGGAGAGCCTCGGTCCTCGCCGCCATTTCGGAGGCGGTCACCGCGCCCCCGTGCCCGTTCTCGTACGCCACCGAGATCAGCAGCCCCACCCGCCGGGCGAGCTCCAGCACCCGCACCGCACGCGGCGGATACCCCGGTGCGAGGACCTGCCCGCCGCGCTCGGCCCGTGCCCGGTACGCGTCGATCGCCGCCTCCGCCACCGGCCCCGATCCGGCCACGTCCAGCCGAGACAGCACCTCGGTCGCCTCCCGCAGCGCCTCCGCGAGCTCCCGCTCGGCCTCGCCGAGCGACGGCACATCGGCGGGCGGTGCCTCCCGCACAGGCAGGCAGTGCCAGAGAACCTCGACATGGACGTCACCGTCCGGCCCTGCCCGGTGGATCTCCGGCACCAGGCCGAACGCGGCGCCGTGGCACAGCACCGCCTCCTCGGCCTCCAGCGCGCGGGCGTTGAACTCCGGCGGGCCGCTCAGGCCCAGCGGGTGCCCCGGCGCGGGCAGCGCGACGCGAAGTCCGGACGTCCCGAGCGCCCGCAGACGCCCCAGTGCGAACGTGAGGCCGACGGGGCCCGGCTCACCCGGCAGTCCCTCGACCCGGTGCGAGGCATCGTCCTCGACGATGGCCGCGGCGGCGTCGTCCGGTGACACAAGTCCGGCCAAAAGGGCATTTCCCCAAGCGGCCAGTCGTCCTGAGCGTGGTTCCGAGAGCATGCCCCCACCCTAAGGACCCGACCTATGGAATGGTCCGGGCGGCAGGTGGCGTAGATTTCTTGGGGGGCTGCGCCCACTGGCGTGGCGGTCCACGCCCACAGGCGTACGCGAGAGCCGACACTGGCCGAAATGCAAGGGGAGACAACGCGCTCATGAGCGATGTTCTGGAGCTGGAGGACGTATCCGTGGTCCGCGAGGGCCGCGCTCTGGTGGACCAGGTCTCCTGGTCGGTCAAGGAGGGTGAGCGCTGGGTCATTCTCGGCCCGAACGGCGCCGGCAAGACGACCCTCCTGAACGTCGCCTCGAGCTACCTCTACCCCAGCAAGGGCACCGCCACCATCCTCGGCGAGACCCTGGGCAGGCCCGGCACCGACGTCTTCGAGCTCCGCCCGCGCATCGGTGTCGCCGGCGTCGCCATGACGGAGAAGCTCCCCAAGCGCCAGACCGTTCTGCAGACCGTGCTCACCGCCGCCTACGGCATGACGGCTGGCTGGCAGGAGGAGTACGACGAGGTCGACGAGCAGCGTGCCCGCGCGTTCCTCGACCGCCTCGGCATGAGCGAGTACCACGACCGGAAGTTCGGCACGCTGTCCGAGGGCGAGCGCAAGCGCACCCTCATCGCCCGGGCCCTGATGACCGACCCCGAGCTGCTGCTCCTCGACGAGCCCGCCGCCGGGCTCGACCTCGGCGGCCGCGAGGACCTCGTACGCCGTCTCGGCCGCCTGGCCCGTGACCCGATCGCGCCCTCCATGATCATGGTCACGCACCACGTGGAGGAGATCGCCCCCGGCTTCACCCACGTTCTGATGATCCGTCAGGGCAAGGTGCTCGCCGCCGGCCCGCTGGAGCTCGAGCTGACCTCGCGCAACCTCTCCCTGTGCTTCGGCCTCCCGCTCGTCGTCGAGCAGGTCGGCGAACGCTGGACGGCCCAGGGGCTGCCCCTTTCCTGACGCTCCGAAACCCCGCGAGGAGCCTGGTCCCACCCCTTCTGCGCCCTGTGCGCGACCGGGCCCCCGGCCTACCATGACCATGTGAACATCGACGCCTGGGTGTGGTGGCTGATCGGCGCGGCGGGACTCGGTATCGGGCTCGTGATCACCGCGATGCCGGAGCTCGGAATGCTCGCGGTGGGAGCCGTCGCGGCCGCCGTGGTCGCTGGTCTCGGCGGCCACGCCGTGATGCAGGTCGCGGTCTTCGCCGTCGTCTCGGTCGCACTCATCGCCGTCGTCCGGCCCATCGCCGCGAGGCATCGCTCGCAGCGCCCCCAACTCGCCACCGGAGTAGAGGCGTTGAAGGGCAAGCAGGCGGTCGTGCTGGAACGGGTCGACGGTTCCGGCGGCAGGATCAAGCTCGCCGGCGAGGTCTGGTCCGCGCGCGCCCTCAACTCCGAACTCGCCTATGAAGTAGGTCAGGAAGTGGACGTCGTGGACATCGAGGGCGCCACGGCCATCGTGTTGTGACCTCGGGGGACTCAACTGAACGGAACGGCACACGAGTCGGGCGAGGGTCTGTCAGACTCGACCGGCAAGATCTTCAACAACCATAAGATCTTCCACAGGGCGCCGAGGCGGAGAAGACGGGGCGTCGAGGCGAAGAAGGGGTACGGGGAATCACGATGGAACCGATCATCATCGTCCTGATCATTCTGGTGGTGTTGGTCTTCATCGCCCTGATCAAGACGATCCAGGTCATCCCACAGGCGAGCGCGGCCATCGTCGAACGCTTCGGCCGCTACACCCGGACGCTGAACGCCGGCCTGAACATCGTGGTCCCGTTCATCGACTCCATCCGCAACCGCATCGACCTGCGCGAGCAGGTCGTGCCGTTCCCCCCGCAGCCGGTGATCACCCAGGACAACCTGGTCGTGAACATCGACACCGTCATCTACTACCAGGTGACCGACGCCCGCGCCGCCACCTACGAGGTCGCCAGCTACATCCAGGCCATCGAGCAGCTCACCGTCACGACGCTCCGCAACATCATCGGTGGCATGGACCTGGAGCGCACGCTGACCTCCCGCGAGGAGATCAACGCGGCCCTGCGCGGCGTCCTGGACGAGGCCACGGGCAAGTGGGGCATCCGCGTCAACCGTGTCGAGCTGAAGGCCATCGAGCCCCCGACCTCCATCCAGGACTCGATGGAGAAGCAGATGCGCGCCGACCGTGACAAGCGCGCGGCGATCCTCACCGCCGAAGGTACGCGACAGGCCGCCATCCTCACCGCCGAGGGCGAGAAGCAGTCCCAGATCCTGCGCGCCGAGGGTGAGGCCAAGGCCGCGGCGCTGCGGGCCGAGGGTGAGGCCCAGGCGATCCGTACGGTCTTCGAGTCCATCCACGCCGGCGACCCCGACCAGAAGCTGCTCTCGTACCAGTACCTCCAGATGCTCCCGAAGATCGCGGAGGGCGACGCCAACAAGCTCTGGATCGTTCCGAGCGAGATCGGCGACGCGTTGAAGGGGCTGTCCGGCGCCATCGGCAACTTCGGCCCGATGGTCGGCGGTTCGGGTGGAACCGGTGGCTCGGGCTCCACCGGCAACAACGGCTCGGACCGCCGCGAGAAGCCGTCGATCGACTGACGCGGTGCCCACAGGGCACGCAGAGGGGCCCGCCTCCTTGGAGGCGGGCCCCTCTCATCTCTGCTCACCCATGTGCCGGACGGCCTGCGAAGGGCCGGCGGACACCACCTAGGCAGCCGGAGCCGGCTGCGCCAGCCACTCCGGCAGCGCCTTGAAGTCGTCCTGCCCCAGCGCCAGCAGCATGGCGTCCGCCGGTGTCGGCTCGAAGGGCTGCCGCAGCAGGGGCATCCCGGCCTCCTCCGGCGTACGGTTCGCCTTGCGGTGGTTGTCCTCGGCGCACGAGGCCACGGTGTTGAGCCAGCTGTCCGCACCACCCTGCGACCGCGGCACCACATGGTCCACGGTCGTCGCCCTCCGGCCGCAGTACGCGCACCGGTGCCGGTCCCGCACCAGAACACCCCGCCTCGACCACGGAGCTTGTCTTCGGAACGGCACCCTTACGTATCTGCAGAGCCTGATGACGCGGGGGGCAGGTATGTCCACGTCGGCCCCGCGCATGCGGAGTTCGGGGTGGGCCTGCTCGACGACGGCCTTGTCCTGCAGCACCAGAACGACGGCTCGATTCAGCGTCACCGTCGACAGCGGCTCGAAGCTCGCGTTCAGAACCAGCGTGTCACGCATCCAGCCCACCTCCCGTGTGCATCCGCCCACCCCCTGGCGGGCTTGGATCAACTCTGTACGGGCGCGCCGAGATGGACAACGCAATAAAAAATGCCCGCCTCCGATCACTTCCATGACCGGAGGCGGGCAAACGTTCAATGAACGTCAGGGTTCGATTCGCGCGTCAGCCGGCAGCCGGATTCTCGTACTCACCGATGAGGTGGGCGCGCGCCAGCGTGTGGAATCGCAGGTTGAAGCCGACCACGGCGGGAGAGGCGTCCGAATCCGGACCGAGCTTCTCCTGGTCGACGGCGTACACCGTGAACACATACCGGTGCGGGCCGTCCCCGGGCGGCGGCGCGGCACCGCCGAAGTCCTTCGTCCCGTAGTCGTTGCGTGCGTGGACGGCACCCTCGGGCAGTCCCTCGAACTTCCCGCTGCCGGCAGCCGTGGGCAGCTCGGTCACCGAGACGGGGATGTCGAACAGGACCCAGTGCCAGAACCCGCTCCCCGTGGGGGCATCGGGGTCGTAGCAGGTCACGGCGAAGCTCTTGGTCTCCGGCGGGAAGCCCTCCCAGCGCAGTTGCGGCGAGGTGTTCCCGGCCGCCTGGACCTGAGCGTCGTTGAGCGTCGCACCCGGCTCGACGTCCTCGCTCGTCACCGTGAACGCCGGCACGGGCGGATGGAAGTCATGCGGCAGCGGCCGCCTCTTGGCCTCGGTCACCTCGGCACCTCCAAGTCAGTGGATCAACCGATTCCAGTGCAGAGCCTAGAACCAACTGCGCTTGCTTCCGACCTCGGCCAGCCACTGGTGCAGGTAGGCGGTCCAGTCCGTGGCGTGGAAATCGTGCAGGCCGACCTGGAAGGAGCGGAAGGAGTCGCTGCCCTCACTGAAAAGGCCCGGCTTCTTGTCCATCTCCATGATGACGTCCATCGCGTGCTCGTCGGCGACGAAGCTCAGCTCCACCTGGTTGAGACCGCGGTACTGCGACGGCGGAAAGAACTCGATCTCCTGGTAGAACGGCAGGCGCTGACGCGTACCGCGGATGTGACCGCGCTCCATGTCGGCGTTCTTGAAGCGGAAGCCCAGCTGGATGAAGGCGTCCAGGATGGCCTTCTGCGCCGGCAGCGGATGCACGTTGATCGGGTCCAGGTCACCGGAGTCCAGGGCCCGAGCGATCTCCAGCTCGGTCGTCACACCGATGTGCATGCCACGCAGTGCCTGACCGTCGATCATGGTGATCGGCGTCTCCCACGGGATCTCGAGCCCGAACGGCACTGCGTGCACGGCCCCTGCCTGGAGCTCGAAGGCGCCGCCGAGCCGCACCTTGGTGAACTCGATGTCCTGCTTGTACTCCGTGTCGTCGTGCCCCTCGACCTCGACCCGGGCCTGCAGACCGACGTTCAGGCCCTCGATCGCCTGATTCACGGACCCGCCCTGGATCCGCACCTCGCCCTGGACGACGCCGCCCGGTACGACATTGGTCTCCGTGAGCACCGTCTCGACCGAAGCCCCGCCGGCTCCCATGCTCGCGAGCAGCCGCTTGAACCCCATGAATCATCCCTCCCAGGCAACGCCTGTCTCCGTCGCCCCGTCCCGGTCGCGTGGTCCCCGAGGGGCCGCGCGTCCTCCCGTCCGGGGATCCTTGATCTCTAGATACGCGATCCGGCCCGGAACCGGTTCCGTGACCTCACCCTTCTAAGGGGGAGGACTCTTGGCCAGCCCGTGACACGCACACGTCTGGACTACCCTCGTACGGCGTGATCGCGACCCCAGACCGTACGCCCCTCCCCAGAGAGTTCTTCGACCGGCCTGTGCTGGAGGTCGCCCCCGACCTCCTGGGGCGCCTCATCGTCCGCAGCACGCCTGACGGACCGATCGAACTGCGCCTGACGGAGGTGGAGGCCTACGACGGCCCGAACGACCCGGGCTCCCACGCATATCGGGGGCGCACCGCCCGCAACGAAGTGATGTTCGGTCCGCCCGGACACGTGTACGTCTACTTCACCTACGGCATGTGGTTCTGCATGAACCTGGTGTGCGGTCCGCCGGGCCGGGCGAGCGGTGTCCTGCTGCGGGCCGGTGAGATCACCGACGGAGCGGAGCTCGCCCGCACCCGTCGACTCTCGGCCCGCAACGACAAGGAACTGGCCAAAGGCCCGGCACGTCTGGCGACCGCCCTGGGCGTGGACCGGAGCCTGGACGGCACGGACGCGTGCACCGGGGGAGAGACACCGTTGCGGGCCCTCACCGGCACTGCGGTGCCCTCGGACCAGGTACGCAGCGGTCCGCGCACCGGTGTCGCCGGCGACGGTGCCGTCCACCCGTGGCGCTTCTGGATCGCCAACGACCCGACGGTGAGCCCCTATCGGGCCCACACACCTCGGCGCCGGCGAAGTTGACGCGTCCCTGGGGGACGCGTAATGTAGCCCGAGCCGCTTGAACCGGGTACGGCGTCAGCCAGCAGCCGGAAGCGGCCACCCCACTACTCATGTGATTCCCTGCAAAGGGCGATTTCGGTATGCCCGCATGCCCGAATTCGAACTCGCGAACTCGATTATGAGTTGCAGCGGGAATCGGCTAACGTAGTGAATGTCGAAAGGCGCAAGGCGAAAAGCCGGAGCCCAAGGCGAATCCCGCCGACCGGGAATCGGATCGTGAAATGGTCTGATAGAGTCGGAAACACCGAAGGGAAGCGCCCGGAGGAAAGCCCGGAAGGGTGAGTACGAAGGAAGCGTCCGTTCCTT
>NZ_LMWH01000160.1 GCF_001507435.1 Streptomyces sp. NRRL F-5122 | reverse complement strand
TCATCCTGGTGTCGTTGCTGTCCCGGCTGGCCCGTGCCTTCGAGCTACGGGTGACCAGCGTGAGCCTGGACACCATGGCGGAGCGGTTCGTCCGCGACAGCGCCAGCCGCAAGATCCGGTTCATCGCCAACGAGCCGGGCAGCAGGGACGCCGCCGAGTACCGCGACAAGATCGAGCAGATCCGGGCGGAACTGCTTCTCCGGGAACAGCAGGGTCGTGATGAAGCCGGTCGTGTTGAGGAAGTGGCTCATGATGACGGCCGCCGTGGGCAGCAGCTTCCGGGTGTCGCGGATGCGGCCGGTGGGTTTTTTCTCGGTGTCGTCGGGGTCGCCCTGGAC
>NZ_LMWH01000159.1 GCF_001507435.1 Streptomyces sp. NRRL F-5122 | reverse complement strand
ATCGCGGCCCACCAGACGGCGTGAGGATGGTCGGGGGTGTCGACGTCGATGATCCAGCGCCGGCCCCCCACCCCGCCGGCCGGCCCGCTGCCCGGTCCGGTGCCCGGTGCGGTGGCCGGTCCGGGACTGTGGTAGCCGACGCGTCCGGAACGGCCTCGCAGGCCTGCCTGGCCCATCAGGCGTTCCACGGTCTGGTGGCTGACGTTGATGCCGTAGCGGTGACCGAGTTCCTGCCGGATACGGCGGTATCCGAAGACAGCCCCCGAGGAGCGGTGGATGTCGCGGATGATCCGGCTCAGCCAGGCCTGCCGCAGCGAGCGTGCCGAAGGAGTGCGTTCCCGCCAGGCGTAATAGCCG
>NZ_LMWH01000158.1 GCF_001507435.1 Streptomyces sp. NRRL F-5122 | reverse complement strand
CAACGACCAACCACCCATCACCCCGGACCACAATCCGAGTTCACTGGGGTCGGCGCCGAAGGACGACCAACCGGCCGCACCCTCAGACACCCAACAGCGTGCCCGACACCCTCGCCTCTCCTACAACCGTTCCACGCCGAAGCAGTACTAAGAAGAGAAGCAGACCAAGAGTGCCGAATAGTCAACGTTCCACCCATGAGCAACCAGCACCGGACGTTCGCCGATGTACTGGCCTCTGACCAACCGGAGTTGGCAAGAAGTGCTCCTTAGAAAGGAGGTGATCCAGCCGCACCTTCCGGTACGGCTACCTTGTTACGACTTCGTCCCAATCGCCAGTCCCACCTTCGACAGCTCCCTCC
>NZ_LMWH01000157.1 GCF_001507435.1 Streptomyces sp. NRRL F-5122 | reverse complement strand
GGGCCGTGACCGCCGGGACGACCGCGGAGGCTTCAACCGCGACCGGGACCGTGGTTTCGACCGTCGGGACGGCGAGCGTGGTGAGCGTGGCGGCCGTTCGTTCGAGCGTCGTGACGACCGTGGCGGTTTCCGCCGGGACAACGACCGTGACCGTCGCCCCTTCGACCGTGACCGCCGGGACAACGACCGGCGTTCGTTCGAGCGTCGTGACGACCGCGGTGGTTTCCGCCGGGACAACGACCGTGACCGTCGCCCCTTCGACCGTGACCGCCGGGACGACCGCGGAGGCTTCAACCGCGACCGGGACCGTGGTTTCGACCGTCGGGACGGCGAGCGTGGTGAGCGTGGCGGCCGTTCCTT
>NZ_LMWH01000156.1 GCF_001507435.1 Streptomyces sp. NRRL F-5122 | reverse complement strand
GGAAGCCCAGGGATGCGTATACGGGCTCGCCCATGGGGCTGGAGTAGAGGTAGGCGGTCGTGGCCCCTGCTTCCTGTCCTGCGCGGATGATCTCCGCCGTGATGGCCTGCCCGTGGCCTTGCCGCCGATACTGCGGGAGCACGCTGATGTTGAAGACGCCCACGAGGTTGTCGGTGACCGCGGACATCCCTGTACCCACCACAACGCCGTCCGCCTCCGCCAGGTAGAAGGTGAAGTTCTCCGTCTTGGCCAGGGCGGGCTCGGCGAACATCGCGAACACCTCATGGGGAACGCCGAAGCCCTCCGCCATGGTCCGGGCGTACAGCCCCAGCTCCTCACCCTCCACCGGCCGTATGCGCAAGGA
>NZ_LMWH01000155.1 GCF_001507435.1 Streptomyces sp. NRRL F-5122 | reverse complement strand
GGAGGGAGCTGTCGAAGGTGGGACTGGCGATTGGGACGAAGTCGTAACAAGGTAGCCGTACCGGAAGGTGCGGCTGGATCACCTCCTTTCTAAGGAGCATCTAGCTGCCGCAAGGCAGCCAGAGCCACTACGTCGGCGAATGATCGACGGTGGTCAGCTCATGGGTGGAACGTTGACTATTCGGTCTGGACCTCGGGTCGGGGGCTGCTAGTACTGCTCGTGAGAGAGCGTGGAACGCATGATCTTCGGACGGGTTTGGGTCGGGCGCGCTGTTGGGTGTCTGAGGGTGCGGCCGGTTGGTCGTCCTTCGGCGCCGACCCCAGTGAACTCGGATTGTGGTCCGGGGTGATGGGTGGTTGGTCGTTG
>NZ_LMWH01000154.1 GCF_001507435.1 Streptomyces sp. NRRL F-5122 | reverse complement strand
CGGCTATTACGCCTGGCGGGAACGCACTCCTTCGGCACGCTCGCTGCGGCAGGCCTGGCTGAGCCGGATCATCCGCGACATCCACCGCTCCTCGGGGGCCGTCTTCGGATATCGCCGTATCCGGCAGGAACTCGGTCACCGCTACGGCATCAGCGTCAGCCACCAGACCGTGGAACGCCTGATGGGCCAGGCAGGCCTGCGCGGCCGTTCCGGACGCGTCGGCTACCACAGTCCCGGACCGGCCACCGCACCGGGCACCGGACCGGGCAGCGGACCGGGCAGCGGGCCGGCCGGCGGGGTGGGGGGCCGGCGCTGGATCATCGACGTCGACACCCCCGACCATCCTCACGCCGTCTGGTGGGCCGCGAT
>NZ_LMWH01000153.1 GCF_001507435.1 Streptomyces sp. NRRL F-5122 | reverse complement strand
CGAGTACACCCAGAACGGTGTCAAGATCACCCTCGCCGACGGCAAGGAGTTCGAGGCGGAGGTCCTCCTCGTCGCCGTCGGCCGCGGCCCGGTCTCCCATGGTCTCGGCTACGAGGAGGTCGGGGTCGCCATGGAGCGCGGTCACGTCCTCGTCGACGGGTACATGCGGACGAACATCCCGACCATCTCGGCCATCGGTGACCTGGTCCCGACCCTCCAGCTCGCGCACGTCGGCTTCGCCGAGGGCGTTCTGGTGGCAGAGCGTCTGGCGGGCCTGAAGGTCGTTCCGATCGACTACGACGGTGTGCCGCGGGTCACCTACTGCCACCCGGAGGTCGCCTCCGTCGGCATCACCGAGGCCAAGGCCAAGGAG
>NZ_LMWH01000152.1 GCF_001507435.1 Streptomyces sp. NRRL F-5122 | reverse complement strand
CTCCTTGGCCTTGGCCTCGGTGATGCCGACGGAGGCGACCTCCGGGTGGCAGTAGGTGACCCGCGGCACACCGTCGTAGTCGATCGGAACGACCTTCAGACCGGCCAGACGCTCTGCCACCAGGATGCCCTCGGCGAAGCCGACGTGCGCGAGCTGGAGGGTCGGGACCAGGTCGCCGACGGCGGAGATGGTGGGGACGTTCGTCCGCATGTACTCGTCGACGAGGACGTGACCGCGCTCCATGGCGACCCCGACCTCCTCGTAGCCGAGACCCTGGGAGACCGGGCCGCGGCCGACGGCGACGAGGAGGACCTCCGCCTCGAACTCCTTGCCGTCGGCGAGGGTGATCTTGACACCGTTCTGGGTGTACTCG
>NZ_LMWH01000151.1 GCF_001507435.1 Streptomyces sp. NRRL F-5122 | reverse complement strand
CAGCGCTTGGCCGTCACTGTTGGTGTCTGCGATGACTGGCCGGGGCCGGGTGGGGAGGCCGTCCAGGCGGTCGGGGCCGGCCGCGGCGGCCACGGCAGGGGCGGTCTCGGCCAGCCAAGTGCCGAACCGCTCGGCAGCTTCGCGGTAGGGGACTTGTGCCAGGACACGGTGCTCGCCGGAAGGGCAGAAGTCGACGACGACCGTGAGCAGGCAGGAACGGGGCGCGTTCTGGCTGCCTGTCCAGGACACGCGCAGCACACCGCAGGGTTTCCGCCCGCGGGGGGCGCGGTGGGTCGGGCGCAGTGATCGGCAGGCTATGTAGGCGGTCCATGCGGCAAGGTGAGGCAGTGGGAGGGTGGTCCGGGTGCGGCAGCC